>NZ_JAGEPF010000017.1 GCF_017573465.1 Actinomadura violacea | reverse complement strand
GGCACGCCGCTCAGGCACGCCGCTCAGGCACGCCGCTCAGGCACGCCGCTCAGGCACGCCGCTCAGGCACGCCGCTCAGGCACGCCGCTCAGGCACGCCGCTCAGGCACGCCGCTCAGGCACGCCGCTCAGGCACGCCGCGATCGACCGGGAGCTTCATATCCCGCGTTCCTGGACCGAGGATGTGGGTCGCCGCCGGCCGCCGGGATCCCCGACAGCGTCGCCTTCGCCACCAAGCCCGCCCTCGCCGCCTGCATGATCGGCCGCGCACTGGACGTCGGCGTCATCACATCCTGGCGGTGGCCGACATCGCCGACGACCACCCCGGCCACCACCAACTCCTCGTCCGCCGCAACCGGCGCACCGGTGAACTGGCCTTCTGCCGCTGCTACTCAGCCACCCGGGTTCCGCTGCCTACCCTGGTGCGGGTCACCGGACACAGATGGAGGGTCGAGGAGACCTTCCAGTCCGGCAAGGGTCCGGCCGGACTCGACGAACACCAGGTCAGAGGCTTGACGTCCTGGCACCGCTGGGTCACCCTCACCATGCTCGCCCACGCCTTCCTCACCGTCGTCCGCGCCGACGAACATGCACGCCACCCGAGATCGGACGAGCTGGTACCACTCACCTGCAACGAGATCCAACGCCTGTTCGCCGCGCTCGTCATCCGGCCCGGCCACAGCCGGGCTCATCGGCTCGACTGGTCCCACTGGCGACGCCGTCACAAGGCCTCGATCCCAGCCACTACCGCCCACAAGCCCACTCAACCATGAAGATCGCGATCTACACCTGGAGTGCTGGAGTGCCTCTCGAGGGCCTGAACCAGGGTCTCCTTGAAGTTGTCGCCGATCTCCTCGTACCCGAACAGCAGAGACGTCTTCTTGGCCAGGATGTCGAGGTCCATCGTCGGCTCGGATGCCTGAATCAGGCCAGCCGCCGCAACGATCTCGCGATCCGGAATCTCCTCGCCCTTGCGCGGTCCTCGCACTCGCAGTATCCAGTCCGGCTGACCGGGGACCCGAAGCGTGGATCCGGAGAATTCGCCTCGCCCGCGTTGTCCTTCGACCTGAAGCATCCCTCTCCGCAACGCGTACCTGGTCGCCTGAACCAACGCGGAGGTCACGGCTTCACACAGCCGGGTGTCCGCGAGTTGCGTGATGATCCGGTACACACGCGTGGCCTTCACCGGGCCTTCGGCCTCGACCACGGCCACGAGCGACTCCGCGCAGGCGTGTAGACCGATCTCACGAGGATCCCCGAAACCTGGCCCGTTGTAGGACGTGTACGGCTGGAATTTGGTGGTGGATTCGCGCTCGCCTCCCGCCAGCAAGGAGGTGCTTTCCGACTCCACCTCCACCGGTTGAGGCGCCAAGCTGGGAGACGCGCGGTCGGCAGCGGACTCCAGCTCGTCTCCCTGGCCGTTCTGTGGGGCAGCCACGAATGACCGCGCACCGGCGAAGACTTCCCTGAGCTTGTGCTCGCGTTCCTCATCCGTGGCCCCAGCCGCACTCAGCAGAGCTTGCACGGTCTCTCTGGCAGCAACGCGCAGTTCGGCGTCGAGTGATTGCTCATCGAGCGCCTCGAACAACATGAAGGGCCCAAGGCGGAGCAGACGCATCAGGAAGTTCCGGAAGACATCACGCTCCTTGAGCGAGCGTAGATCGAGTTCAGTCCAGACGCGCAGGATGGCCCTAACAAGGTGAGGGCTGCCACCAAGCGCCTTCCGGCGCGTGTAGATCTGATCGAAGGCGTCCTCGCCCAGAACTCTGAGGGCCGCATAGGGTTCGGGATCGTCCGCGACGTGAACGAGTTGAGCCCTCCACCACATACGCCCGAACACGTGTCGAGTGAGGTCGGTGCCGAGCACCCGGTCCCCTGGCCAACGCGGATACCTCCAGTACGCCACATCGGGCAAGAGCACGAGTGCCAGGAACGCCCAGACGTCACCGGAGGAGGCCTCGGCTGGGACGACACCCATCCCCGAATGCAGGACAGCCGCGAGACGAAGGTCGAAGTCCCCTCGGAACTCGTGGTTGAGCTTCCCGGGGAACCCAGCCTGCTGCGCCAGACCGACGACCTGTTCTCGCAACTCCCGTAGCATCTGCTCGGAGATCCGGTCGCCGCCCGTGGCGACGTAAACCGCGGAGTCGTGGCTCGTAGCGGCGAGTTCTGCCAGCTGATGGATCTTCAGGTTCCGATACCGCTCATACAGAGGTCGCGCCTCTCCCGCAAGGAGCCGAGGGTAGAGGAAGCTCATCACACCACCTCCCAGATCTTCACAGCCGCCTGGAGTTCCGAGGCGAAGAGGCTCGGGGACTGGTCCCGACGTAACCGAAGCTCGTTGATGGAGTCCCCTGGAAAGAGCGTGCTGCACAACCTCGTGAGCGTTGACCCGAGGGTGTCCTCTCCAAAAGAGACATCGTCACCCAACTCGTGGTGGCGGAGCGCGTTCTCGATCATGATGCGAGCCGCATCCCCATAGATGGCCGACAAGACGACCTTGTCGATGGGCCGTGGGTTGCCCGCGTTCTTGAACGCGGTAGCCGCGACCTCATTCCGCTCGTTGATCAAAAGGAGCAACGAGCCCATAGTCGCCGCTTCCAAATTATCGCCGATCTGCAAGTGCCATGCCGCACGGTCGGGAAACGAGGTTTTCCCGAAGTCGATCACCGCCATGGGGAACAGCGCCGCGTCCCCTTGCAGCCGTAGCGATCGGCGGTCGCTCCAGAGAACCGACCCCGCGCGCCGCGGCGCGGCGAACGCCCCATTCGACCTCTCTTCGGCCAGCACCAAAGCCGTGTCCAGTTTTAGGACCCCACCCAGTTCTGTGCCACGCAGATGGAAATCGAACTCGACCGGAACCATGCCGGATCCTTCAATGGGCATCCGCTGCGCGGGCCCGCGCAGGTTGGAGCCAGTGGAGGTCCAGACCGCCGCGAGCGTGAGCGGAACGTCCGAGGCGAGCGCGGAGCCAGCGTGAGCCCGGTCGAGATCGACACGGACGGAACGGCGAAGCCGAAGGTCCATCTGGTAGTCCCAGTGAGGCAGCGCCTCCGGCAGCTCCAGTTCGCCATCCTCCGTGATGAGCCTCCATGCCTCAGCCTGCACAACATCGGCTGCAGGGACGCGATACGGGAGTGCTAGTCGTTTCATCGGTTGACCGCTTCGACTAGCACTTCGATCTCGGTCATCGTGTCCGGGGCCGGCCGCACGACCGCGCGCCAGATCGCCCCGTCTCCGCCTTCGATGACGTACGTCGGGGTACCGAACAGGTTTCCGGCCTCGTCCTCCCAGCCGACCAGCCCGGGCATCGCGGCCCCGAGCGGCGGTTCGCTCTCGCGGCCGGCGCCGGTGATTGCCACCGCGAGGTCGATTCCCACCCGTTGGGCGCCTGGGACAGGCAACCGGAATTCCTGGATCAAGACCGCAGCCTCGGATCGTTCATCGAGGTACGGTTCGCTCACGTATTCCACTCGCGGTCGCCGGACCGGGCCTACACCTGCTCCCCTGCCCGCGGCGCCCGCTCCTGTCTCTCCGAAATCGTTCCCACCGGTCCCCGGACCGCTGGCAGCAGGATCACGGTCGCCCTCACCCCCTAGACCCGTGTCGCCGCCCGTGCCCAGCGTTCCCTCTGGGGGAACCACAGGACCGACGCCGGCCTGTGCACCGCCGCCCGCGGATGGTCCGGTCGGCTCGGTGTCCCTGGGGCGGGTATCGAAATCCGTCGGTGGCGTCCTCGTGTCTCCAGGCTTGCCGTAGTCCGTCGCGCCGCCGGTCCCCCACGTGCCCCCGAGCAAGGATGCGAACCTCGCGCTGGCCGCGCCGAGGGCGATGTTCGCCGCGCCCGGACGGACGTTTCCCCCCAATTCCAGCAGGCCGTTGAGCTCATCGGAGATCCGTAGGAACGTGGTGTTCACGAAGGTTCTCGCAGGATGCTCCAGGGACTGGGGGTTCCATGCGTCATGGGTCGGCGGTTCGGCCGCAGCGTACACCTCGTCCATCTCATCAACGCCGCGGAAGACTCCGGCGTAGGACTGGAATTCGCTAGGCGGCTTCGGACCTGGCCTATAGGTGACCACGAGTTCGGCAGGCCGCATGAGGCAGACGTGATGGACCATGTTCTCGATGCCCGCCATTCTTGAGGCGTCGGTGGCCTCGAAGGGCGGGACGACCCTCTTCACCAGGCCGAGGTCACCGAGATCCTTCTTCGGCCTGTGACATTTGAGCCTCTTACGCTGCTGCCCCTTCATCTTCTCGTACGCGGCGACGAACAGGTTGAGCGGACGGGTCTCTCGCGGATCGGGCACAGGATGCTCGATCCCGTCACAGGTCACCGAGAAGCGCATGGCCGGAGCGCCGCTGGCGGCATCTAGCATCTTCGGCCACAGGTGCCAGGCGATCGTCTCGGCCAGATAGTCGGCGGCCTTCGTCGGTTCCCGACCTTCCAAGGACGGGTCGAGCATGACGACCGTGGTGCCCGTCTCACCCGGCGCGAACGCCTCAAGCCCAAGTCGCTTCGCCATCATGTCTGCGGCATCCCCGATCAACGGCTCGACGACATCGCCTGAAGTATCACCCCACCAATGGCGGCCAGTGTACGGCCGTTCCCCAGTGGCGTCCTCGGTGATGTAGTTCTCCCAGAGAGCGCAGCCAATCAGGCGCGTTTCCAGTCGGCCGTCAACACGACATCGAGTGTGCAGCAGGATCGTGCCGGGCTTGGAGACCCGATAGAAGATGCCCTTGCCGAACCCATATGTTCCTCCGCCGAGTGCCCTATCGCGCGGTGCGCCGATGTTACGGACGAAGGAGACGAAGTCCAGATCCTTGGTGACGGCCTTGTCGGCCCGTGTCGGCCCGCCCAGCCCGCTGGTGCCCCGGTCGGAGATCGACATGAGCCGGATGGTCGGGCGATTCAGAGCTTCTCGGAGCGGGAGGTGGGCGGGAAGAGGAGCGCCCTTCGAGAGGAGTTCCCTCCAGATGGTGCGGTGGGCAGGGCCGACCGTCCGAAGGTCGATCCGGTAGTCCACAGGCCCGCCGTGATCCACGAGCCGGGCGTCCCAGCTGTTCTGTGCCGACTCCCTCACGAGGATCGTCAGCAGATCAAGGTCTGGACGACCGAGTTGCTTGCGAATTCCTTCGGCCACGCTTCCGCCTTCGGGACGGAAGGGCTCGGAGTACCAGGAGAAGTCGGTCACGGCGACTCCTGGATCATGGCGTTCAGGTGCTCGTTCACGTGGGTGCTGTCCTGTGGGTGCGGTGGCTCCGTTGAAAGATCGATCGTGTATGTGACGTCCGTGACGTTGATCGGGATGCCAGTCGTCACCAGATCGTTTTCTCGCAGGGCAGGGAAAGCGGAGTCCGCGATGTACCAGCGCTCTTCACTGATCACGAATTGGACTTCGTGGTAATGGTCGGCATCGCCGATCCGATATCCGGCTTCTGCGAGCAGGGTCAGTACCGCGCTCTCGTCATCGCAGAGCCGAAGGATGCGATCGACCAGGCCGAGGAACCTCTCGCTCTGCGTGGAGTCTTGACTCAGGCGGTACCAGGCGAGGTACAGCGCCCCGTTCGGTGGCGGATCCATCTGGTCGAGTCCATGGATGCGAGCACGCCGGACACCCCCGGCCAGAGACGCCTTTACTTCGACGGCCAGCGTCAGCGACGTGAAGTCGTGGCGGTGCCCCGACGGCCCACGCCAGAGTCGATGTGCGCTGGGGTCGATCTGGAGCAGCTTCTCCAAGACCTTTAACTCGGCGAAGAGGCCGGCGAGTTGCTCGTGGCCGAGAGGTGCGCCTGAAGCGCTGAAGAGCGCCTTCCAGCGGTCCAGGACACGGTAGAGGGCCTTGATGGAGGTACTGGCGAAGGACTCGGTCGTCTCCAGGACGTCGGCGCACAGGGCGCTGAAGAGGTCGTTGAGGTCTGGACGCAGGCAGGCCAGGTCCGCGTACGGCTGATAGCTCTCCGAGTCTTCGAGCGGGCGCTTGCGCAGAAGGAGGACCGGCCCATCGAGGCCACGGCGGACCTTCTGGTGGCTCCCGACCGGGACAAGGATGTGTCGATGCCCCTCATGGTCCACAGCGACGGCCAAGCGGGTGCCGCCGGGGAGGTTCGCCACACGAAGCTTGCGTTCCCCTGAGACGGGCTCGGCCTCAAGCTCGACCCAGTGGCGCTCGACGAGCTTCCTCAGAGAATCGTTCATGCCGAGTCCTCCGCCTCCACGGCGCTGAAGTCCTCCTCTTCGATCTCGATCCCGGAGAGGTCCGCGGAGATGTAGTCCTCCACGGCACTGTCCTTGCCTTGGGGGAGCGGGAACACCAGACCCACACCGACGACGTGTTCGGGGACGTCGAGTGCCGTACGCGTCTTCTTGGCGGGACTGGGCTGGGAGACCTTGTCGATCGGGTAGAGCACCAGCAGACCGGTGTCAGGCAACTGCCGGCGCCGCTCGTCGGTGATCTCCTTCTCTTGTAGCTTGGACGTCTCGCCGGCCAAGTCGATCGCGGCGTCCCTGCGGCTCATCAAGGTCTTGATGTCGGCGTAATCCAACTCCGATGTGATGAGGCGCGCACGAGTGATCCGCCCGACCGAGACTCCCGGAGCGAACTCAAAGGTCTCCTCGTCGGAAGTGACAGGGTTGCCGACGATGGCGATATTCCACCTACGCAGCGACCCTGCGTTGTGCGCGCGTTTCTCGATGTAGCCGACGAGCAGGCGAGAGTTACACTCCTGAGACTTCGGGTGGAACTGGTAGCTCTTGAGGAAGTCGATGACGTCGTTGTACGGGACATCGCGGAATACAAACCGGCCCGCCTCCGGCCGGTCCTCCCGCCTCGCCGCGTGTTGAACGGCGCTTGCAACGAGCCCCCTCGCTGCTTGCTGGTTCTCCCGCAGCCAGTCCTCGTCTGTCCGGAAATAGCGTGTCTGCACACGTTGGCCGCCGTACGATGAGGCCGCCGTGACGGCGTCTTTCATCTTGGCCGCCTGCGTGACCCGCAGGGCCGGGTGGGTTCGGATCCGGACGGCAAAGGTGAGCGGATCCTTGTCCTCGGTCATGTAGACGTCGATGTCGCGCCGCATCTCGGTCTCAACAGTGGCGAGATGCCTGAACCAGTCCTTGAGTTCGGCCGTCATCCAGATCCGCGGCAAGTCAGCGTAACCATTGCGGTAGCCGAACCAGCGCCCCATCTGGAGCAGCGTGTCGTATGCGGACACAGCACGAACGAAGAAGCTGACCGAGAGTCCCTCAAGAGTGAGGCCGCGGGAGAGCGTGTTCCCTCCGACCGCGATCGCCACGATCGGTCCGTTCTCATAGTCCAGTCGATCGTCGCTGCTGGAGTTGTCCATGATGATGCGGCAGTCGTCCAGGACGCCAGGCAGTTCCCCAACCAGATCATCGAACTCGACCTTCGTCTCCCCGAAGTCCCCAGCGGGAACCCTCGCCGTCTCCTTGTCCCAGAGAACTCGGAGCCCCTCGAGGATGGAGGGCTCGTTCAGTGAGGTCCTCAACCGCGCGCGGAGATGCTCCAGTGGTGCCTTAAAGCTGTTGTGCACGGCCGTGTTGACGCTTGTGTGGATCAGCATCGTGGCGTGGGGGTTGCCCCTGCCACGAACACGCCGCGCGGCGGTGCTCAGCCAGAAGTAGTCGATCGAGTCCTGCAGCGTCTCGGTGATCTCCGGGGCGAAATCTTCTACTTCGGTACGCCTGGGCGGTCGGAGGCATTCGACGTCCTCCTTTGGGACTTCGCGGATCATGTCGTAACCGTCATCGACGTCCTCAGGGTCCTCGCCATCGAGGGCGTACCGGCCGAACAGGACCTCGGTGCCGAAGTGACCGTGCGGCTTCGGGAGATTCACGATGAAGTGTTCGGGATAGAGGTCCTTGGCCGTGGGATCGATGAGGAGGTTGGCGAAGGGTGAGGCCGTGTATCCCACATAGGCCGACTTGGGGAGGCTCGCCAGTAACGCACGGATCAGCGGGTTGATCGATTTGGTCGCGACGGTAGCCTGGTCGGCCTCGTCGTCGACGATCAGCGCCGGACAATCCAGAAGGTAGGCCGAAGCGCTGTCGAGCCAGCCGGCGAGTTTTTCGAGCACGATCTTGTTCTTCTTCACCACGCAGAGGACGTGGGTCTTGTTGGACTTGCCGAAGAATGCGGCGGCGTTGGCCGTCGGCGTGAAGTCCTTGGCCAGGTCGGTCAACTGCGACCATCGCGACGGGTTGGGCTGCACGAGCTGCTGCACAAGCCTTGCCTGTGTCTGCCTCCGCAATCCGTTGTGGACTCCCGCCAGGACGATGAACAACTTGTATCCCCGATCCGCGGCCTTGGCCATCACGGCGGTGAAGTTGGTCGTCTTGCCCGACTGGACGTATCCGACGACGAGGCCACGTGTCGAAAAGCTCTTCTCCTGGGGGTGGTTCAGGAGTGACATGACCCGGGTCGAAGAGGTGTCCAGGCTGTCGATGGCGGGGTCTTTCGGCCACCCGTCCTTACGTAGCAGATCGACCACCGCGGGCCAGCATCGGTCACCAGGTCGCGGCCCGGTATACCACGTGTCGCGGTTCCCCAGGACCACCGCCTGAGGCTCCTCCATCTCCTTGATCTTGATCGTCTCTGCTTCGTGTCGCTCTTGGATGCGCTGGATGACGTCGGCGGGGATGCCGAACTGCTCCAGCCTCTTGACGACCTCGGTGGGCGGGAAGGAGTCGAGGAGAGCCTTGAATGTGTCGTAGTTGCCCTCAAATGCGTCGTTCATACGATCTCCTCCCCCAGGCCGACCGGCTGGCTTCGCAGGTGATGCCAAATAACCTCAACGAGTGACGGACCTCAAGACCAGAGTCTTCCGAATCATGCCGCGAGGCGACCCGCCATCCGTCCGGTTCGCCCAGGATGCGACACCCGGGCTGGCCCCCAAGGCACGGCAGGCATCGAATATTACGCACAGCGTCCGACATTTCACCGACATCCGGCAACGCCCGTCCGACTTGGAGCAGCTCGACGATCGAGGGGTCAGCGACCAACAACCCGACGCCGGCCCTCCTGCTGCAGATGGCCAGAGCACCAGGTCATGCGCCGTACAGGGCCATGGGCGCGGATCCGGAGGAATACGCCCCTACAAGCCGTGAAGCCGAACCACGGGGGCGATCACGGGTAACATCTCGGAGCGTGTTCGGGCAAGCCTCTCGATCTTGACCGCCACATGGAGGTACGATCCGAACACGAGTTCGACCGAGCACAGGATCAATCACTCTCGGTTCCTGTCACTCACGGAGGGTGGTATCAGGGCGCAATGGCCGCTTCTCGTGAGTCGGACGATGAGTCCGCCCCCCTTCGCGTGATTGATCTCTTCGCGGGTTGCGGAGGGCTGTCACAGGGGTTCCGCGAGACAGGTCTGTTCACCCCAGTCGCAGCGGTCGAGCAGGACCTTTTCGCAGCCGCGACGTACGCAGCGAACTTTGGTGAGGATCACGTCTACTGGGGTGACATCGCCGAGTGGCTCAAGAGCGAGCCGCCTGCAGCCGACATCGTCATCGGCGGCCCTCCTTGTCAAGGCTTTTCCAATCTGGGAGCGAAGCGCGAGGACGACGAGCGCAACGAACTCTGGGATCGCTATGTGGAGACTTTGACGAAAGTTCATCCCAAGGTCTTCGTGCTGGAGAATGTTGATCGTTTTCTAAAAACGCGCCAATTCGACGCCCTGAAAGCCGAATTGGATGGCGGCAGGCTGCAGGACTACGAAATCACTCCCGGTATCCTGCGGGCCACCGACTTCGGCGCCGCCCAACTGCGCCGCCGGGCCATAGTGATCGGGACGCGCAAGGATCTTACTCCGATCCCTCTTCCGGAACCCAAGATTTCGGAGGCAGACTGGCTGACAGTCAAGTCAGCGTTCGACGGGCTCACGGAAGAGATTCCTCAGCATCGCACAGAACTTCCCGCAGGTCGAACCCTCCAAGTTTTTGGAAGAGAAGTGCCCGGGAAATACATGGCACATGAACTCCATATAACAAGGAATTACACCACACTGTCACGGAAGCGCTTCCAGCGCATCCCTTACGGGGGAAATCGCTTTAATCTTCCGGACGAACTCAAGGCACCCTGCTGGATCAAACACACATCAGGGTCCGGAGACGTGATGGGGCGACTCGTGTGGGATCGCCCCTCAGTGACGATCCGGACGGAGTTCTTCAAGCCAGAGAAGGGGCGTTACCTGCACCCCGAACAAGATCGCGCTCTAAGTCACCTGGAGGCGGCTCGCTTGCAGGGCTTCCCCGACACCTTCGAGTGGTGTGGCCCAAAACTAGAGATCGCGCGGCAGATCGGCAACGCCGTCCCCATCGCCTTGGGGCGCGCCCTGGCCCGCCACATCGCCCAGGGCTTGGGCGTCGTCCAGCTCGCCCCTGGGCGTGACCAGCTGGGTCTTCCTACTCGGGGGCTATGGTGAGCGTGTGAGTGTTCAGCGACCCACGAAGGCTTCGAGTCCGGGCGTGCGCAAGAGTATGCAGGCTAACAAAGGACGCGACACGAAGCCGGAGTTGGCTCTGCGTCGCGCGGTTCACGCACTCGGCCTACGTTATCGGGTTTCCACTCGACCACTTCCTGCCGTCCGCCGAACGGCGGACCTTGTGTTCACCCGGGCAAGGGTAGCCGTTTTCATGGATGGCTGTTTCTGGCATGGCTGTCCCCAGCATCACACCAAGTCCGCGACGAACGCGGGCTACTGGGCCGAAAAGGTACGGCGGAATCGCGAGCGCGACGCCGAAACGGATCGCTTGTTCTTCGAAGCCGGTTGGCTCGTCTTGAGGTTTTGGGAGCACGATGAACCCGATAAGGCGGCGCTGCAGATCGCAGAGCAGGTACGAGCTCGTGTAAACAGTAAGTGAGACTCTTCAGAAGAGCAGGATCTCCTCCGGACGACGGTGCATGACCTCTGCGGGGGACGAGCTCACCAACTTCGTCATGCACTCGACGAGGTCACCGGCGTGGCTCTCGTTGGCCATGTGACGAAGCTGCTCGGCAAGGAGCAATCCGTTGACCAGGATGATCGGATAGCGATCCTCGACGATCTCAGCCTGCGCGGATTCAGAGAAGACTCCAGTGGTGACGAATACTCCGATCCAGCCGCGCTGAAGACGAGCGACCACTCTAGCGACCTGGTCGGCCGAGATCGTCGTGTTCGGGAGCACGCATTTGGCCTGACCCAGGACGATCAACTTGGCGATCGCCGTCCCTGAGCCAATGTCGAGACGCCCGACGAAGTCCGCACCACCGTCGGCCGAGGGACGAGTGAGCCATCCTTCTCGGTACTCGGCCCCTTTTCCCCGAATCACACGCGCAGCGACCGCGGCAGCCAAGTGCTCGAAATCGTGCTTGCGCCCGTCGAAGAACTCATAGATCTGCTTGAGGTCACGCTCCTGTCGGCTGCCCGGAAGCGGACGCTGGTCACGGGTCTTGTGAACGGCTTTGGCGGCCACCCTGCGCCGCAGCTTCGGAAGCGCCGCATGCCCTTCTTTGATCCACCGTCGCCAGGATTCGGGGGCGAGCCGATGGGTCTCCTTCAAAGTGAGCGACCCGTCCCTGCGCGCGTTGATCCAGCCCCAGTCGATGCACTCCTCCTCTTGCCGCAGATCCAGGAGAGCTATGTCGAACACATAGTTCACGAAGACCTGGCCATGCCGATCCCGCTGGACCACACGTTCGGCCCGCTCGATGACACCGAGACCGCAGAACTCCACATGCCCCTTGACCCGGTTCCTCCTGGTCACCGAGCGAAAAATCAGAAGCGGTGTGGCACGCGCCCGTCCCGCCTCGGACAGGGCCTGGTGGAGCGGCTGCTCTTCAAGGAGCGCACGGTTGCCGGGACTTCCGCCCAACGGCTTGTCGATCTCGGCCTTGTGATCACCGAAGTAGTGAAGGTGCCCGTTGTCCAAGTCGAAGACGTCGTGCCAAGGTGTCTGTTCGCTGCCGGCCTTCCAGGGACTGGAGCGGATCAGCACTACCGGTCGACGCTTCCCGTCCGCTCCTTCGCACAGGGCCGGCACGTCGATGCCGCTTTCCAACTGCACTCTGGGAGCACCTGGGGTTTGCGTGATGTGATGGAAGTTCGGGAACCCGTCGACCGCCGGGGGCACGGGGTCTTTGGAGGCCGCATAGCGATAGACCTCACCGAACCGAAGCTTCGCGGCCGACACCATGCCACGACTATGCCAGCTTCTTCGGACAGTCCGGACATCGAAACGAAAGTTGGGCAGTACACCATATTCAGCCTTCCGGCCGCCCCCGAGGTGGACGAGCCTCGGCACCTCACTGCGACAGGCCACGGTATGCAGAGAGATATGCATCCTTTTGGATCAGTGGTGTCGTCGCTCGCCGAGATCAATGAGGCAGCGGCTGTAGTCGTTCGAGTTGCACCCGCCGCCCTCCAGCTGGCTCGGCCAGCGGCTGCGGTGCCGGCGGCCCTGGAGGTTACGAGGGCGTGTGCCACGTGCGCGGGCTGTTTGGGCGGCTCTGGGACCGTCCGGCCTTCCCGGCGGTGAGGGCCCGCAGCATCGGCAATGCCGCCGCGGCGGTCCCGATGCTCATTTGGGGCAGTCTCCTCACCCTGCTCGCGCAGTCTACGGATCACACCGGAATCGCATGTCTAGAAGGGTCGGTCACCAGCGCCAGCCACGAGGCGTTGGAGGTCGGCGGTGACCACTCGATAGGTGGTGCCTATGCGGATGACCTTGCAGGGGAAGCGGTCTTCGCGGGCCAGTTGGTAGGCGCGGGTTCGGCCGAGGCCGAGGGCTCGGGCGGCGGTCTCGATGGTCGTTGTGGTGGGGAGGGCGGCGAGCTCCTCGTGGGTCATCGGCTCCATGCTCAGGCCTCCGGGGTGTTCGGGCGGTGACTGTGGATGAAGCGGTTCCGTACGCCGGTGGGAGGTGGTGCGAGGAGCGTCAGATCGGTGATCGGTCTGGGGAAGTCGTTCGCCGCCGCCGCCACGCCGGCGTCGTCCACGAGGGTTTCGCCCTCGATGATTGGGGGCGTTTCGCGTCCGTGGACTGCGTTGATGGTCGCTTGGGCGTCGCTGAGCGCCGCGCAGAGGGCTCGGGCGTGCTGTCTGGCTTCGGCTAGAGCTTGGCCGTGGCGGCTCAGGACGTCGGCGAGGTCTTCGGCCTGGTCGTGGCCGAGACGGTCGGCTTGCAGCTCCCGGAGGAAGAAGCGGTTGATCTGGTCGAGGACCTGATCGAGGCCGTAGGTGGCTGCGCTGAGGTTGCCCAGGATGGTGTACGCGGTGCCGGGGAGGGTGAGGCTCGGAGGGCCGGCCGTGGCGAGGTTGAGCTGGCGGATGTGTTCGTAGAGGTTGCTTGCGAGGTCGGCCGTATGGTCGTCGCTACGAGCGGTAGCGGGAGCCTGCCTGTGGTCGGTCATGTGAATGTGTCCTTGTAGATACGGGGCCCGCCTGGGGGCTGTGATCGGTCATTGCCTCGCCTCTCTTGCGTGGTGGTCGTGAGGTAGTGCAGCTCTGCTGGCGCGGATGCTGCAGCGATGCACGGCTTGCGCATTGTTGGCGCTGTTTACGCTCCGTAGTATGCAGAGGCATTGATCTTTGTGCCAGGACCAGGACGGCGTGGCGCCGGGGATGCGTAGTCGGGTTACCGCGATGGGCTGCGGCGGCGGTGAAGGCTGGGGTGCGACGGTGTGGGCGCGCTGGGTCGGTAAGGGCTGCCTGCGAGCTGGTCGCTGAGGGGTACGGGGAAGGCTGTGGCGGCGAGGCGCGCGGCGTTCTGCTCCGCCGTGTAGTTCGGTGGTGTCCGTGGCAGCGTGGGGGAAGGTGGCCGCGGAGTTGGTCGGCTGAGTCTGCTGAGCTGGGCGGCAGCCTTGCGGGCGGCAGCTGCCTGGGCAGCGCGTTGCTGCAGCTGCCGGTACTCCGCGATCGCCTCGATGAGGGCGACGAGTTGCACGACCAGGTGGGCCAGGACGCCGGCAAGGCTCGGACGGTTACCGCGTTGTCCCCGGATACCGGATAGAGCCAGTGCTCTGGCAGCTCTGCGGAGGTTCGTGCCGTAGGGAGTCAAGGGTGGTTGGCCTCCGTAGGGTTCGCGGGCTGCGCGGTCGTAGAAGTCGGCGGCACGGGCGAGTTCCCGGTTTCCTGTGAGGGCTGCGGTCACGTGTAGGACGTCGGAGGTTGCGGCTGCTACGTCGGCGCGGACGGCCGGGTCCTGGATATGGCGCATCTGCCAGGTGGCCGTCGCGGTGGCTCGGGCGGCCTGCTGGTAGGCAGCGGATCGTTCCTCGTAGGTCAGCTCCACTCCGCCGAAGGGGCGACGATCGAAGCGGTTGTTTTCGTGCGGGGCCGACCAGCGCTCGCGAAGTTTGGGGAGCGTCAGGTTAGGCGCGAGCTTCTTGCCGGAGAACCAGACTGGTTGGTTCTCCTTGTTGTTGTGATGTGGGAGCGCAACGGCGTAACCGGTGATCTCCTCGGGTGTGCGGGCACTGTGGCGCATCTTGACCAGCACTCCGGCATGTTCGAGTGCAGTGAAGAAGTCGCCCTCGTTCTCTGCTCCGGCTGCTGCGGTAGCTACGTGCCGACGGAGGGTGGCGCGGGGCGGCTCGGGCCAGTTCTTGCGGTGGGCAAGTTCTGTCTCGGCTCGGGTTGGTCGTGGGGCTGCTGTCCGGTCTGCGGACGCGGTCGGGGTGAGTTCGTAACGCTTCTCGACGATGTGGCAGGCGTCGGCGACCTTGAAGTAGTCGCGGTGGACGTTGGGGTTGCGTCCGTCCTCGCGCGCCAAGACCGCGACGAGGTGGATGTGGTCGTCGGCATGTCGCACTGCGATCCAGCGGCATGCTTCGTCGTCGCCTCGTGGCGCGAACCTGGTCTGGTGCATCACCTCCTCGGCGATGTCGGCCCATTCGTCGTCCGAGAGGCGCCGGTCCGCGGGGGCGGCGCGGACCGAGCACTGCCAGATCGGAGACGTCAGCGGGGTATGTCGGAGAGTGTCGAGCGGGGAGGTCAGGACTCCGACCAGATGCCGGAAGTCCCGATCGCCTCTGACGTCCAGTCCGGGTTCCAGGGCCATGGGGAGTCGGAAGCCCGCGACGAGGTGGGGATTGACGTGTTCGTTGCGCCGGCCGGGGCCGTAGAGGTAGGACAGCAACCGGGCGACACTCTCACCTCGGGTCACTTTGCCGATCAACGCTGGAGCCGGCCAAGCTCGACGGAAGAGGCATCCACTCTTCGAAGAACGTTCTGCAGGTAAGCCAACGCAGCGGGCAGTTCGCAGGGTACCTGTCCCGTCGCGTTCGCGATACGGGCCAGCTGGTTGAGGTTCACGCCGATCCGGTTCAGCTGTCGTGCGATGCCGCGTAGCTCCTCGCAGATATCCGGTGTCAGTTCGTGTCCGGATCTGTATTGACGATTGGCCGCTTGTACGGTGTGGACGATGAATGTCCCGTAGGCAGCTCCCGCTCGGTGCGCTGCTTCGCAGATCTCCTTGTACTCCTCGTCGCTGACCCGGAACCTCATCTCCCGGTCCCGCCGGCGCCCTTCGCCGAGCTGCGAGCGTCGTTGCAGCTTGCGTGGTGTGCTGACCTGCTCGTCTTCCGTAGCTCCAACTCCGATCACATCGATCACGACCGCGCCCGGTCTATCCAACCGGGTGTGCACGTGATGGACCGCCGCGGGTCCATTGCGTGTCGCGACACGGTCCTACCTTGCAGCCTCTAAATGGGGTCGTCGGCGATTCTGCCGGCCGATGCCACGTTCAGTCGTAGAGCGTTTATCCGTGCCGAACGGTGTCGTTGAGTACCCGGCAGTTCAGATCTTTAATTGACAGGAGCCACGCTATAGAACTTCGCGCGCGGAGAGACTCCGCGACACTTACCTCCTTCTAAATTTCTTTGGAGGTCGACAAGTCGCTCACGGCGGGTTCGAGCGGCGAACCGATGCCGGTCTCGCGGCGGCGATTGCGTACGAGGGCAGCTCACGTACAAGATGCCGCCGATGATGAGCCCCCACTGGGCAACTCTTGCGCCGGAGGCGTCGACGTGCACCACCGACCGCCGAGCCCGGCCCCGGCTTCGTCCGCTGTGCGGCGGACGGTCCGTCCGCAACTCGTCCGCCGCCGTCCGCCTGCCGTCCGCCGTCCGCCCCGGCGGACGGCGGACGGACGACAGTCCGTCCGCGCGGACAAACGGCGGACAAGCGCGGACGAGTGCCGGACAAGCCGGGGACCAACGCGGACGAGCACGGGACCGCGCCGGACGAGCGGCGGACAAGCGGGGACGCATCCCTCACTGTCGACAGGCGGCACTCGAAATCCCTCCCCATCACGAGGCGGAGCCCGAGCCTTGTGATGCTCTCGCAGCCGTCGAATCCAAAGTCGTGATCATCGGCTGGCAGCCTCGCGAGACGATGTCCGCAGCAACGGGTACAGGTGGAAGGCCACGGGCATCGTGGATCACGATGTCGGCAGGCTCTTCGCTGATGAGCGGGGCGCCCCAGCCAGGGCGCTCGATGGCATTGGCGACGGGCCGACGGCAAGGCTCGTCATGAGCTCATGACCGCTGCCCGGGGCACATGGGCAGACAGTCACGTTCTAACTCCATCTGATGGCCGCCACGCCGTCTCCCCTCAAGCAGCCGTCCGGCTGCCCGCACCATTCGCGTTTTGAGGCTCACGCAGGCGGGAGCGTTGGCGCGGGGCGGGAACGTCAGGTGAGCTCGAACCAGGTGGTCAGTCGACCGGAGCTGTCCGTGTCGTAGCCGGAGCGGGCAGCGAGGGCCTCGATGAGGACGAGGCCGTGACCATGGTCGCGGAGTTCGGTGCCGTTGCGGCGAGTCGGGGTGGTGGCGGCGCCTGCGTCGATGACTTCGCAGCGCAGGCAGCCGCCGCAGTCGTACAGCGTGATGTTGAACGAGCCGCCGTGGCGGGAGTCGGAGTGCTTCACGCTGTTCGTGCAGGCTTCGGAGATCAGCAGTTGTGCCGTGGCCGTGTGCTCGCTGCCGCCCAGTACCGCGGCGGCGAACCGGCGGGCTTCGCCGACGCTCTTGGGAATCGCGGGCAGGGTCGTGCGGCCGAGGATGATCCATGTCGTCATCGAGTCACCGCCTTGGCTATCGCTGGGACGGCGCGAGGGTCGGTGATCAGGGCCCAGTCGAAGGACCACACCCATGCCCACGTACCGGCCTGAGGCGCGGGGATGCACGCGACGAAGTGGATCCTTCGCGTGCGGTGGTTCGTGACGCGCAGGACGGCCTTCTCGCCGGCACCGAGGACTTCAGGGCGCACTTCGTGGTGCGGCAATTGGTCCGCCAGCCAGCTCAGGAGGTGATGACGCCGCCTTAGATGCAGTTCTTGTTCCAAATTGTCCGGCATATGCTGATTCCCTGTTCTGCCGCTCTGACCTCGCAGTTCTCGCGACAAGCGTGCTCCTTGGGGGCTACTGTGTCGCCGTTCCCTGGAACGTCTGGGAATTCAACTGACGGACGGACACTTCATGCACATCAACGAGGCCCCCGACCCGCGATCGTCGATGTGGGCGTGGATGGCCTACCACCTGCGGTTTCAGCGCATGCAACACGGCATGTCAGGCCATGCCCTGGCCGAGCTCCTCAACTGCTCTCGTTCCTCGATTTCCAGACTGGAGAACTGCGAGGCGAAGCTGACCGACGCCCAGGCGTCCGTCCTCGACACGGAGTGGAACACCGGCGGCATGTTCACGGTCATGCTCTGGTACGCGCGGCTCGGGCACGATCCGAACTGGTTCAAGACCTTCACCGACTCCGAGGGACGCGCGACCGTCCTGAAGATCTACAGCGGCCAACTGATCCCCGCGCTCTTGCAGACGCCCGCCTACGCGCGCGCTCTCCTGATCGAGGGACGGGAGCCGGGGATCGATGCCCTGGTAGAGGCACGGATGGCGCGGCAGCAGATCCTAACCAAGGAAAGCCCGGCTGACCTGTGGGTACTGCTGGCGGAGACGGCCATGGCTTGCCTAGTGGGTGGCAAGACGGTCATGCGGGAGCAGCTTGCGAAGCTCCTTGAGGTTTCCGAACTGCCGAACGTGATGCTTCGGATCGTCCCGAACACGGCAGGCGCGAACGCCGGCCTCGACGGGCCGTTCAAAGTCATCAAGGTTAAGGAGGGCCAGGTCGGCTACGTCGAGGCGCCCACCGGAGGACGACTCGTCCCGGAGGCCGCCGAAGTCGACGGGCTGCTGGAGAGATTCGACCGTATTGGTGCGGTTGCTCTCCCCGTAGACTCCAGTCGAAGCCTGATCAAGCAACTGATGGAGACCATGACGTGACTTCCCCCCGTTGGCGCAAGAGCAGCCGGTCCAGCGATGGGACGAGCGGCCAGTGCGTGGAGGTCGCCCAGTTCGACGACACCATCGGCCTACGAGACAGCAAGGACCCGGACAGCGGGCACCTCTCGCTTTCCATCGGCAGCTTCGCCGACTTCGTCGCCAGGGCGAAGAGGAACGAGCTCGACTTCAGCGCTCAGCGATAGGCAGAGTGACCTGACATTTGGTCCATTCGCGCCCGAAGGCGTGCGTAGCTTCCTCTCCTTGGCGGCATACGAGGGCGTGAGCAACGCCGGTTTCGCGGCTGTGCATGGCTCCAATGATCCGGACAGGCTCGAACTCGTCCTTCAGGATGTCTTTTTCGATCAGAAACGCTCCAGCACACGAGGACGGTCGACGCCCGGCGAGGGCTTGGCTTGCGACGACCCGGGCGAGAGGCAGACTACGGGCGCGTTGTCATCGGGTGGGTCTGTGTGATCGGGTGTTCCGGTGAGCATCGACCAGTTCTTCGGCTATGGGCCTAACGCTCCGTTTGCCACCAATGAGGTGTTCACCAACCGGGAAGCGCAGATCGATCGGTGTCATCGCTGGTTGATTGAGCACTCCGCACGTGAGTGGCCCGTCCCGGCGCTGATGGACTTCCAGCGGCCAGCGGTCAACCTCCTGGCGGTGGCTGGAGAGGGCGGCATCGGCAAGTCCACGCTGACGCGGCACGTTGCCGACCTCGCGGTTCGGGGAGAGTTGGACGGGCTGCCGAAGAACCGGGCGTGCGCCGTCCTGGATTTCGCGGACCCCGACACCTCCAGTTTCGAGTCGTTGCTGCTGCGCGTCCGGGCCGGGCTGGGGCGTCTAGCGCGTAGCTGGCCGGCATTCGACGTCGCGCTCGCCCTCTACTGGGAGCGCAAGCATCCAGGTGAGTCGCTCGCCGCCTTCCTCGGCAAGGGGTCGGCAGACGGACGGCGTGCGGCGGACCAGGTCAGCGGGACCGTCGACCAGCTCCTCGGCGGGTTCGGCGCGATCAGCGTCACCTACCAGGTCCTGGACAAGCTCGGACGCACCGTCGCGCAGAAGGCCAAGCTGAAGTCGCTGCGCAACGAGTTGCCCGCGCTCGACCCCATCCTGGATGAGCCCGATCCCGACCGGATGCTCGGCTACATGCCCGTCCTGCTGTCGGCCGACCTGGAACGTGCCCGCGCCAAGAAGCCCGTGCTCGCGGTGTGCGTTCTCGACACGCTGGAGATCGTCCAAGGATTGCCGTCCGAGCGCGGTGGCCTGGAGGACCTGGTGTCGCGGTTGGTGTACCTGATGCCGAACGTGGCGTTCCTGGCGGCCAGCCGATTGCCGCTGGGCTGGCACGACCCGGTCCGCTCCCTTGGGTTGACCTACGGCGGCATGCACCGCTGGCCCGAACTCGCCGGGCCGGTCCAGGTCAGGCTCGACGGCTTCGATCCAGTGGCCGCAAACGATTACCTGACGACCCGGCTGACCGTGGAGGACCGTCCCGCGATCGACGAGGCGGTCCGGGACCGGATGATCGCCGGATCCGCCGGGTCACCGCTGTATCTGGACCTCTCGGCGAGCCTGTACGCGCAGTACCTCGCGCGCGGCGAGACGCCGCCCCCGGAGGCGTTCGGGCTCGGGTTCCCCGAGCTGGTGCTGCGGACGATGCGGGACCTCTCGGAGACCGACCGTGACTTGTTGCGCGCCGCCGCGCTGCTCGAAGCCTTCGATGCCGACCTGCTGCAAGCGATGCTCCCGGGCATCCGCCGCCGACGTATCGAGGCGTTCATCTCGCGCCCGTTCATCCGGCATGAGGAGTCGGTGTGGCCCGCATACCGGCTGCACGAGAATCTGCGCCGCAGCGTCCTGGACTGCGACACCCACACCCCCGATGGATGGACGCTCAGCGAACGCCACGAACATCTGGAGCGCGCCATCAGCCACCTGGCGAAGGTCGCGCTGTCGATCTGGGACGAGGAAGAGTCGGACTCGCTGGCCGAGCGGAGCCGCCGGACCGTCGCCGCGTTCTTGCTGCTGTTGCGTGCTGCGATTGAGCACGGTGTTCTGCCGCCGGTGCTGGCCGATCTCGCCTACAGCCTGAGCGTCGCCGGCCATTGGCAGGTCCTGGCGTCCCTCCCTGCGCCGGACGCGGTACCCGAACTGGGGCGGCTGTCTGCCGTCGCCCGGCTGACCACTCGCGGCGACCTCAACGCCGAGGACCGCTACCAGGCGATGCACGAGCTGGTCGGCGAGCACGCGACGCCCGAGTCCGCCGACCCGTTCGCCGACTACTACCGCTGGGAACTGGGCACCCGTGCCCACGTCGCCGGACGGCTGGACGAAGCGATCGAGCACCTGTCGGCGATCGCGACCGACGGCTCGCTGATCGGCGCGAGCGCATTGTTCGGCCTGGCTGACAACGCGCTACGCCGCGGCGACTACCGGCACGTCGCCGACCTGATGGACAAGGCCACCGATGAGGGCCTCGACCGCATCCGCGTCGCCGACATGCTCGGCCACACCTACATCCACAATGCCCGCTTCACCGAAGCCTCCCGTCTCTTCGAGACCACGCTGGAAGCCGCCCAGGCCGCGGGAACGCCGCTGTGGGAAGCCCGCGCCCTGCGGCACTTGGCCCTCGCACTGATGTGGTATGACCCCGACCGCACCCTCGCCCTCGTCCCTCGAGCTCGTGACCTCAACTCCGCCGTCGGGGAGCTGATTGGTGTGGCGCAGTGCGACCTGGCCGCCTCCATGGCCCACGCCCTGCGCGGCGAGCACACCCAAGCTGCCAGCCTCTTGGACGCCGCGGCCCGCCAATACGAAGAGCTCGGCGCCACCGGGGAGCTCACCCCCGCGGAAGCCATCCGGGTACTGCAGTACGCCGCCGACGGACGCATCGACCAAGCCGCCGCCATCGCCACGCGCCTCGCCGCGTCCGCCCAAGGCCCGCAACCCGAGTGCCTACCCGTCTGGGTCCAAGTGACCAGCTGGTGGGCTGGCCTCCCTGGCCCAGAGGACTCGGGCCAGCGTTTGCTGGACGGTACCGACACCGCCCGACAGCGCTGGAAAGAGCCCCTAGACCGGCTCCGGCTCGTGCCCCGCAGTGCGTGCGCACCGCTCGACGTGGCAGACCGAAAAGCGTTCATTCCTACCGACCGGCTCCCCAACGACGCCCTCGATCGCGCTGCGCGGTCGGCGTCCACCTCGCCGGCCTTCGACGGGGCACCCGTCCAGCAAGCCGGTGACGACGGGATCATCATCGGGGAACGCACCGTCGTCAAACTCCAGCACCGCACCCACGAGCGGCTAGAGACCGCCCTGCACCTGGAGCAGCTCCGCGCCGCGACCGGCATCCCGGCCCCGCGCCTCCTCGACCACGGCACCGACCCTGGCGGCACCTGGTGGGCCATCCTCGAACGGCTTCCAGGAACGCACAGCAACCACCCGACCGTCGAGCAGCAACACGCACTCGGACGCACGCTGCGCGCGTGGCACTCCCACAGCCCGGCCGCCGGCCTGCGCCTAGACGATCCCGGCGCGCTCGGCGTCCTGCTCGGCGGGGCACGTCACGCTGTCCCCCGCGCCTACCCTGCCCTCGCCCAACGCTTCAGCGACGCATGCGACGCGATGCCAATGACACCCATCCACGGGGACCTCGCCGTCGGCCATAACGCGCTGTTCGACGGCGACACCCTCACCGGCATCCTGGACCCCGGCGCCATCGAGCAGGGCCCGCCGATGCTCGACCTGGCCTGGGCCCTCGCCGTAGACCTCCCACACGGCGGATCGACCGAACCGCTCCTCGAGGGCTACGGCGACGTCGACCACGTGGCCCTGAAAGCTCTGCTTCCGCTCATGCTGTTGCGCCGCCTGGTCGACACAGTCCCCTTGGGCCTGTCCGACACCGACGGTCAGTGGATCGCCCGCTACCTGCGCGACAATCATCCCGACGTACTGGCACTCGTGGAGGGCGAGCTGAACCTCTAAACCTCCAGGCTCAGCCGCACCGCCCACCGATACGGGATGTAGTTGGCCGGCGCCGAGAACCGCTCACGGAGCTCAGGCTCGTCGTCACGCGCGTAGAACCGGTTCAGCCCATCGAACAGCGCCAACTCACACCCCGCCGCCAGCACGTCCGGCTCCCACTCATTATGGCTGGGACGCGAGGTCAAGGGCACCGTCGCTTCGATCACGATCGCCCGCGGCCGCCACGCCGCCAGATCCACCGAGGCCAACACGGACGCCGCAGCCCCCTCGACATCCACCTTCAACAGATCGAACCCTGGCTGCGCGTGATCCGGCAGCACCGTCGCCTGCCGCGTTACCTCGACGCGCAGCTCCTCACAACGCCATCCAGCGGCAAGGTGCAGCGCCAACACATCCCGTGGCAGCGTGCCCAGGCCACCGCCACTGGTCTTCGCCGGCCCCGGGAACGATTCGGAAGAAGCTCTCCGGACCCGGCTGCTCCCCGATCGCTACGTCCGGCGTCACATCACCCGGCCGGGCAGCCCGCAAGCTCTCGAAGCCCTCGGGCGGCGGCTCAATGTTGACCCCGCGCCATCCAAGCCGATCCACCAAGTTCTTGGTCAGCGACCCCTGAACGGGGGCCCCGGCCCCCACATCCACGAAAAATCCACCAGGCCGGTCACCGAAGGCCCGCATCAGCACAACGTCCTCGGCGTTCCCGCCATACACGACCAGACCGCACCAGCGGGCGGTTCGATCCCATAGCGCCAAGCGTACGTCGCGCTCGGTTTTGCCCCACACCGCGCTGATGTGTCGCTTCGAGTCTCTGAGCGCCTCGAAGCGATAGGCGGGTGGCCGACGCACCGATCCAGCTTTAAGTCGCTTCCCCCGCTCACCACTGGAGACACCGCTGCCCTCTCGGAGACGGGCATCGATGTGCCTTTGTCTTCGAGTCTCGGCACCAAGTGCTTGGAGGCTTCGTCCACCATCCGCAAAACCCAGTAAATCACGCTTCCGATGCTGGGAATGGCGCGTTGACGAAGAGTCGTCCCGAAGCGGAGGAGCAGTGAACAGACCGTGGCATAAACGGATGAGTAGCGCTCCGATGATGCAGAGGTGTCGGCGCCTACTCCATGGCGGAGAGAACCTCAGCCGGTCCACCCTCGAAGAAGGCCCTCGCCCCGGCAAGATGTCAGGAGGGGACTACTTGCTGGAGCCTCTGCAGAGCAAGCTCAAGGTTCGTGGAAATTTTTTTCAGAACTTCTGAAGTATATGGGTAGATGTCATCAAAAGCTGAGTCGGTCGATATTGGTTCAAGAGAAGCGTCACCGTGATACCTATTCAGGAAGTCCGCGATGATCTTACGGTCATCGAGCGGAAGCGCCTGGAATGGATCACGCACCAAATAGTCGTGAGCCCGGGTCAGGTGGATGAAGCTGCATCCGAAGTCGTACACGATACTGGCCCAACCATACTGGCTCTCCACAGCACGGACCATCTGCCGATCCCAAGCAGGCCATCTCATGCCGGACACTGACTCAGCGATGATGCGAGATCTGTCAGCGTCGGACTGGTCGAGCAGGTAGTGCACACGGATCAAGGAGTCAAGCTCCTGCCGGAGAATTCCGACGGCGATGGACCGCCAGTCACGCTCCACCGCTACGGCCATAGCTTGCCGATGCTCGTCGGAACGTCGCCGAGCTTGGCGGCAAAAGACGTCAACGGGCTCGTCGTTTAGTGCGCCCATGACAAGACCCTACCGGTGAACGAGAACCTGGGCGCGACATTCTCGTGGCCGATCCCGGCCGCATGGTCAGGATCGCAACGTTGCAGCTGCCTACATCTAGATACCTCGCTATGAACTTCTCCAATGAGCCTTAAGGGCAGGGCGATGACACGGCCGTTGGCGCCCAAGGCATGCCGTCATGCCGGGCTGCTCACGCCTTTTCGTCGGTCCACCGTACGATTACCGAGCGTCGCACCTCTTGCAGCCATCGGACGTACATCACCACATGCCCGCCGCACCTGCGACACTTCGCTTACATCCAGGCACAAGACTAGACCGACCATACACGGCAGCAGATGTTCTCACTGGTAAACATTGCACGGCTATCCCCGTCATGAACCACCGCCATTCGGAGTCTTCTACCTGCCCCATACCCCCGACTCACGAAGAACGCCGTGACTTGGCAACGGGCGTGAGTGAACGACGGTTCGAAAGAAGCGCAACATCCTTTGCACTCGCATCCCGCTTGAGCTTTTTAAGCACAGATTGCTGTGTTTCTGGTGTCCAGAAAATCTTAAGCCTCTCCCGGGCCCGAGTGATGGCCGTGTAGAAGATGCTGTGCGTGATGTCGTCCTCGTTGGCATCGGTGATGACGATCTTCACCGAGTCGTACTCGAGGCCCTGAGCCTTATGGATCGAGACCGCATAGGCGACTTGGAAAGGCACGGAGGTATTAAGCGAATCGTCGTCTTCATTGCTGGTGTCGTAGTCGTAGACCGAGAAGCGCACGGTCGAGCCCTCGACCCACTCCAGCTCCCCGCCGTAGACGTCGATCTCGGTGAGGGGTCGGTCCAGCTCGACTACGAACCGGATCTGGCCTCGATCGTGGTCAATGTCGACGATCCGACCCTTCAGATTGTTGTAGATCACCGGCCGAAATCGTTCGATTTCATTAAAAAGGACAGGATCGCCGACCTTGTAGGTGGAGGCACGCCAGGTCGTTGCTGGGTTCGGGTTACTGCTCTGGAGGAATCGGTTGACATTGTTGATGCCGTATAGCCCGTCATAGTTCAGGCATAGGATGATCTCGTCCTGACGCTGAGCCTCGAATAGAGACTTATCGAGTACGGTTGAGTAGTGGTTTCGGGCGATGACCTCAGCGATATCTTCCTCGATGTTACGCACCTTGCCCCAGAAGCCCAGGAGCTGCTCGCTCCTAGTTCGGAACGGTGTCGTCAGCTCGAACACCGAGGTGCTTGGGATAAACGAACGGATGACGCTGAACCAGTTGCCGAACTGGATCGACTCGATCTGGTAGACGTCACCGACGAGGACGAGCAACTTGAAGGACGTCTTCTCCAGCACCTTGAGCAGGTCAGAATTGCTTACAGTGCTGCACTCATCGATGACAAGAAGGTCATACTCCAGATCCGAGGCGGTCCGATATATTTGGCTGCTGATCGTCCGGAAGGTCGAGTCCTGAGCGGTGACCCTGCGCTTGAGGTTGTCGGTCGCCGGGTGGGTGTGAGCCAGGAAGAGCTTGGTCTTGTCATTGAAGTAGTTCGCGATGTGGTCGACCATCGTTGACTTGCCCGTGCCGGCCGCGCCGTAGATTAGAGCCACTTTCGACTGACCGAAGAGGAGTTTGAGGGCGTCTCTCTTGGCCTCGTCATCGATGCCGCGAGGCGCTTCATCGAGCCAGTGCTCGACAGCCGTCGTGTAGCCATCGATCCCACTCGAGGCATACTCCTGGAGTTTCTCGACGATGGCGACTGTGTCGTCCTCGTACCCGCGGATGAAGACGTGGCCTTTATCCTGCAACAGCTCGCGCTCGGTGTGCTTGTAGTAAAGCTTGTCGTTGTGGGTGGCGATCAGCTTGGAGACGTCTCCGAATTCCTCAAGATCGGTGGCGGGTGTGTAAAGCGATCCGTGGCGTTCGAGGTTGTTTCGCACTCGCCGGGCGAGCAGCTCGTGATTCCGACCGGTCGAGTCGAGGCTCTCAGCGAGGTCCCAGTAACGCGGATTGTGCCCTGGCAGCGAGGTACAGAAGGGCATTTGGTCGAACGGGATGCAGCCGTAAAGCAGGTTAAGCCCGGAAAGAGGGTCGCAGCTCTCCCAGCCGTACTGCGGCCTGAGAATCCGGTTGTGCATCCGAAGCATCAGGTAGCGGATGACGTTGTGTCCCGGAGCGGCCGATCGCACGATGCGGCGTGCCTCGTCCAGCACAGGGAAGATCTGTGCGTTGGTGATACCGGCTGTGCCCTTGGCCTTAGTCGCCGCGTATTTGTCGTCGGGCATGTCGATTAGGTCGAGCAGGTTTCCCGAGCCGGCTGTGAGGCCGCGCATCAGGTACTCGTACTCGACGGAACTGGCTCGAACGTTGGTGGTGATGCCCAAGAGGCGCGCGAAGTTATCGAACTCGCAAGGTCGGATTGACACCTCCCATTTACGGATGAGTGTGATCGGCATCGTCTGATCGAGGACGTCGATCGAGTCACGCTGGAGCGTCAGCATGGCCGAGTATTTATCGGTCATGTCGATGTCGGTGAATGCTATGAGGCGGTCGAACTTGCTGATTCGATTGACGGCTCGGTAGAAGGTAACCTCGTAGTAGATACGTCCGCTGACGAAGAATGGGCGCGTCTTGTGGATGTAGTAGCGATCTCGCACTCCGCTACGCGATCCTGCCGAACGGAGCGCCTCGATTCTGGCAGCGATCTTTTTGTGGTACTCGCGCAGCGACGGGTCGAGATCAACCGGGAACGACTCCAGGTTTGCCAGTACGGCGATCCCGCAACTTTCCCATAGCAAGGTTCGGATGCGCAGAAGGTACTCATAATACTTGAGCATCAGGCGCTCCGAGGAGTCCCCATCCAGCGTGTAGTGCGACGCGCTGATCTGGAGGAGCTTGTGGAATTTTCCGAGGAAGTTCAGCTTGCCACTGGCCTTGACGAATTCGAGTCCTGGATCGATTGCCGCGTATTTGTACTCAGAGTCATCCCTGCCCACATGTAGACGAACAGCGACTCCTTCGACCAGGTTCCGGATCTGAGCAAGGACGTTCTGAGACAATAGAGCTCGTTGATCCGTCAGCGATTCAATATTTCCACAGATCGCCTTATCCACGCTCTGAATGTGCTCAATGACCGTGGTCATATGCTTTCACCTCCTATTCCAGCTGCGGTTCCGTCCATTTGCCCGCTCTGCTCCAAGTCGCGCCAGTTCGACATGAGGACGGTCATCATGGTCTGGAACTGCTTGCCTCGGTCACGGTACTGATGTGCAGCAGCACTTGGACTTGACGGTCGAGAATACCCCAAAGCAGGGCGTAGGACCCTCGAAACGGTTCGCCCGCATCTCCATGTGTCAACTCCGACTCCGATGGAACCACTTATTACGGACTAGATCAGCGCCATGAGCGCTGAGGTTGTCGGACCCACGGACTCTGGTGCCCGATCTTATGGACGAAGTCGGTGGTGGCAGCGCCGATTGGGAGAACCCCTGCGGCCAGCTAAGTAGACAGCCCTCCCGACGGGACTGCCTGAAAGTCTGTGGGTGAGCTGTTGATCAGCTTTCAGACAGTCCCGTCGCGGCTATCACGTGCCTGACCTGCTCCGAGTTCTGGCTAGGGCTTCTAGGGCTGTCTCGTCGGCGTCGGGGAGGGTGTGTAGGTAGCGCTCTGTGGTGGCGATGGAGGCGTGGCCTAGGCGTTCTTTGACTATCTGGAGGTCGGCGCCGCCGTTGAGGAGCCAAGAGGCGTGGGCGTGGCGTAGGTCGCGCATGGTCGGTCTGAAGTCGAGGCCGGCGGCGGTGATGGCCGGGTACCAGATGTTGCGGCGGAACCAGTCGTTGGGGATGTGGCCGTCCGTCATGCGCGTGCGGAGGGGGCGCGGGTTGTCCTTGCCTCCGGCGCGGCGGGCGGCCCGGTAGAGGGCGAAGGCTCCGCGGCAGTAGTCGCAGCGGCATCTGCCGGCGGTGTAGCCACTGAGGGTTCCGTGGTTGTAG
This sequence comes from Actinomadura violacea, assembly GCF_017573465.1. Lineage (GTDB taxonomy): Bacteria > Actinomycetota > Actinomycetes > Streptosporangiales > Streptosporangiaceae > Spirillospora > Spirillospora violacea. The sequence continues at coordinate 227,846 of NZ_JAGEPF010000017.1, read as the reverse complement.
GTGCGGCCCTTGTCGTTGGGTTCGGTGCGGCCGAGGGTTGCCGGGTCGGGGATCTCGGTGATGCGGGCGCGGGGCTTGTCCTGGGGCGGCATGTGGAAGAGGAGGTCGTCTCTGGTGAGGCGCGCCGCCCTGATGTGGTCTTCGAGCTTCTCGGCCATCTGGGCGCTGAGCTTGAAGCGGCGGTACTCCTTGTCCTTCGGGTAGTCCTTGACGAGGAAGTGGCCGCCGTCCGGGTGGAACTTCGGGTTGAGCTCCACCACCGTGCGGCTGACCGTGAGGATGCGGGTTCTGAGGTTGAGGTCCTTGGGACGCAGCTCGCTGAGCTCGCCCCAGCGGAGGCCGCTCTCGATCTCTGTTTCGGTGAGGATTCGGAAGGTTCCGTCGGGCAAGGCGTTGTAGATGTCGTCGAACTGCTCCGGTGTGACGATCTTGAGCGGCTTGCGGACGACGGGCGGGGCCTTCACTCCGCGGCAGGGGTGGAGGAAGGTGACCTGGTCTTCCAGTGCCGTGGTGAAGATGGCACTGAGGATGATTTTGGTGCAGCGGATGGTCACGGGCTTCATGCCCTGCTTCTTGAGCTTGGCGATCCAGGCTCGGACGTGCTCGGGGAGGATGTCGACCATCCGCATGCGGCCGAACTCCGGCATGATGTGCTTGTAGATGGTGTAGGTGTAGCCCTCTCGGGTGCTGGCCTCCATCTCATGGTTCGGGAGCCAGGTGTTCTCGACGTAGTCTTGGAAGCGCTGTCTTCCGCGTGCGGGTTCTCCGGTTCTTCCTTCTGAGACCTTCACTTCGGCGCGTTGCCATGCTTTTTCGGCTTCCTTCTTGCTTGCATAGGTTCCGGCCGATCTCCGCTGGCCCCGGATGTCGTCGTAGTAGGCCGTGTAGCGAGGCTTGCCGTCCTTGCCTACTCTTTTGCGTGTCTGCCCCACGGGGCTTCGCACCTCCCAGGCTTGATCATCTGACCCTCATTTGACCCCGGACTATGTGTGACGGCGTGATCCTGGCCATCACTCACTGACAACGAGGCAGGCCATCCACCTGGGACTTTACCGCGAAACGGTGTTGGGCGCGCGTCTTGGTATGTGCAAGATCATCGGTTCGGGATGAAAAAGTCGTGGGTTCAAATACCACCACTCCCCGGCTTGTCGTCACGCGCGTAGAAGTGATTCAGCCCGTCGAACAGCGTCAATTCGTACACCCGCCCGCGAACACTCCCGGCTCCCACTCGTGATGGCTGGGACGCGATATCAACGGCACTATCGCTTCGACCACGATCGCCCGCGGTCGTCACGCTGCCAGATCCGCCGAGGCCAATACGGACGCCTCGGGCCCCTCGACGTCCACCTTCAAAAGATCGAATCCCGGCTGCGCGTACTCCGACAGCACCGACTCCAGCCGCTGCACCTCGACGCGTAGCTCCTCACACCGTCAACCATCGGCAAGGTGCAGCGCCGGTACGTGCCGGTCGAGCGTGCTCAGACCACCGCCGCATATCTTCCCTGGCCCAGGACAAGAAGCTCGGCACAGCAGGCTGCTCCCCGATCGCTACGCCAACATCACTTCACCGGCCGAGCAGCCCGCAATCTCTCGAAACGCTCGGGCAGCGGCTCAATGTTCACCCGTGCCAGCCAAGCCGATCCACCAGGTTCTTGGTCAGCGGCCCCTGGACCGGGTTCCTGGACCGACGTCCGGGAAGAACCCACAATGCCGGTCACCGAAGGCCCGCATGAGCACGAGGTCCTCAACGTTCCCGCCATACGCGATCAGATCGCATCCAGCCGGCAGGTTCGGCCTCATGCCGCCAAACGTACGTCGCCCTCGCTTCGCCCGACGCCACGGATGGCTAGCTGGGATTCTGAGCAACTTGGAGCGCAGCGGGCCAGCGAACCGTACGGATCCAGTTCGCGCGCTCACGAGGGGAGACGGCGGGGCAGGGCGCGGAGGGCGGCATGGGAGTGGCTCCGGGCCGTCGATCACCCCTCGAGCCCCCTTGCGGTTTGTGGGGCGATAGCCTGCTCGTGTGCAGAAACCGGTGTCTGGGAGCGGTCAGGATGGCTGACGCCGAAGACGTTCGCCGGTTGGCACTTGCGCTGCCTCATGTGGTCGAGATCGACAGCGACGGCTTCGATTTCCGGGTCGGTGGCAAAGGGTTCGTCTGGTCCTATCCCGAGCGCAGACCGGGTAAGCCGCGCGTCATCCGGACCGACATCGCCGTCCTGTACGTCGGCGACGAGGCAGAGAAGCAGGCGTTGCTGCTCGGTGAGCCGGAGCGCTTCTTCACCACGCCCGGCTACGACGGGATGCCTCTGGTCATGCTGTGGCTGGGCGAAGTGGACCTCGACCGTCTCGAAGAGCTCATCACCGACGCCTGGCGCATGCGTGCGCCGGACACGCTCGTCGGCGACCTCGACGGCACAGCCGATTAGTTCAGCACAGATACAGGATGAGCTGAGCCGGCCGGGCCCGAGGCCGCAGTCAGCCGTCTCTGCGCATTTACGGCCATGGTCCTTCTAGTATCTCCCCCAAGGTCGGACAGCCCGGTCGCTTGGGCGGACCCTACGAAGTAGGTCATTCGGTCAAGGAGCGTAGGTAGGCCGTGAGGGCCTTGCCGCGCGGGGAGAGGCGGTAACCGGTCTCCAGGCTTTCGGTGAGGCCGAGGGCTTTGAGGCGGCGGACGTCGGCCTTGAAAGGGAGTTTGTCGCGGCCCAGGTGTTCGGCCAGGTCCAGGGCGCGAAGGCCGGGGTGTTCCTCGATGAGGCGGAGAACCTCGCGGGTCCAGGGGGCGCGGCGGCTGCGGGTGTCGATGGCGTCCAGGGCGGCTTTGAGGTCGGCCAGTTCCTGGTCGGTCAGGTCGGCGTTGGCGGCCAGCTCCGATCGGGGGTCGGGCCCGCCGAGATGGAGCATGACGCGGTGGTAGCCGCCCTGTTTGGTGCTCTTGGACAGGGCGGTGAGCAGCGCAGCGCGATCTTGGAAGCCGGAGCGGAGGGCGTCCTCTTCGGTGATCTCCTCAGGGGTGACGGCCGTGACCGAGTCGATGACGATGATCCCCGCCCAGGTGCGCTGCGTGCTCCCCGCGTGGACGCGGGGCTCGGCCCACAACCCGGAACACCCGGTCGATCCGCCCGCCCGCGATCCCCTCAAGGACCTCTCGCCTGAACAGCATCGTTGCCTCCCGGTGATAAGCCTTCCCCTTCTGCAATCTTCTTCGGATGCACGCGGGAAGGACACGAGGTTCGCCAGCCGGTCGCATGTGCGAAGCAGTGCTCTTCACGCCAAGCTGGCGGACTTCCAAGGTGGCAGATGCTCCGCGGGGCTGAAACGCCTACATCGTGGCGACCGGTCCTGCCGGTGCTGACGCCGACCGTCCCGAACGAGTGAGGGGGGCAATCCCGGCTCCAGCAGCAGCGGTTGGTACGGACCAGATCGTGGACAAGCGGTCGGGGGTGGGTCGATCTCGGCTCCTTGAATCTCTCACTCGGCAGGCTATTCAAGGAGGAATCAAGCGCCTCTGCGCCGGTTACGAGGTTCGGTGGGTTCCGGTCTCGTTCGCTGAGCTGCTGGTCGTTGCTGGGTTTCGGGGATGCGGGTGGCGGCCTGGCCGGAGATGCGGACGGTGGCGGCGAGGTCCGGCGGGCGCGTGTTGAAGGCCGACGGGGGCGGGTCGTGGCTGCCCGCCGAGTTGGCCAACTCGGCGGGCAGCGGAGACGCGGTGAGGGGCCGCGTGCGCGGCTGGTGGTAAGGCGGCGGTTGCGACGTGGCCCCCAGGACTGCACCTCTACCAGCGGGTGGGCTTCTTGTAGACGAGTCCCAGCTTCTCCGCTCCGTCCTTGCTGCCGCCGATCATCTCCGCGACCGACTTCGGGTCGGTGTGCCGCATCGAGGCGATGACCTCGGCCGCGACGGTTTCGGGGGCGCGATCCTTCACGTCGATGACCAGGCCGAACTGGATGGAGGGGTCCTCGAAGGAGCCTCTGCGTGCGGGGTGGCCGAACGTCAGGCGGGCGGTGTCGAAATCTCGCAGCCAGGCAGTGGACCATCCTGGCGCACAGTCCCACCGGCCAAGGATGGTCGGGTCGGCGCGGAGTTCGTCTTCCACCAAGCGGGCCACGGTCCGGGCCGGCCATTCCCAGCCATGGTCCTGCTCGGCTCGGGCGATCTCCCGGTCGTACTCCGCCGCGTCGAACCGCACGTCCGGCGGTGGGTCGCCGGCCATGGACGAGCGCCAATCCCTCCAGACCACCTCGGCCTCCTCGCGGACGATGGTGGTGTAGAGGCCACCGCAGCAGCCCTCGGTGCAGTACGCCTCGGCGAGCATGACCTCCCTCGGTTCGCTCGTGGCCCTGAGCTGCACGAGCCCTTCAGGGCTTTCAGCGGGTCCCTTGTCGAACGCGGACGCGACGACCGGCATCCCGTCCACCATGACCCTGGCCTCGACCTGTGCGAAGCCGACCGGGTTCGGGTCCGGCACCACGACGCGGATCGCGAACTTCTCTTCGGGGATGTCGTTGCTCGCCAGTTCGCCGAGGACCCAGGTCGCGCGCCGGGCCTCGATCGGGTCGCTCGAACGCGCGCTGTGGTGCAGCATCTCCGCCCATTGCGGAGAGCGCAGCACGCGGCTGATCGTCTCGATGAGACCTCGGCGAAGCGTGCCGGCCACCGGGGCCGCGGGTCCCGTGCACAGGTCCTGAGCGACCATGGCCAGTGAAGCGGCTCGCTCTAGTGTCGGCGGTTGGCGGTCCGCGAGTTCGACCCACCGCTGATAGACGACGGTGGCGTCCCGGTATCTGCTGATCTCGGACTGGTAGTTGTGGGTGCTGGTCATCGCGAGCAGGAGGTTCGCCGCGTGATCCCAGAGGGCGTCGTCCACCGCCGTCAGGCCGAGTTTCTCGGCCAATCCGTGCCACTCGGCCAGCTTCCGTGCGCGCTCGCTGGACAGCAGTTCCCTGGGCGTCGACAGCACCCAGTCCCGCACCACGGGATCCTCATTCCCGGACAACGCCTCGGCGGCCGCGACCCGAATACGGGTTCGCGAGCGTTCGGTAAGCCAGATGAGGTGGTGTTCAGCGCCGGGAACCTTCGCCAGAACCTCTACGGCGAGACGGTCGGCGAAGGACAGCAGTCCGACGGTCTGGACGACCGGAACATCGTGCAGTTCGGCATTTCCGCACAGCAGGCTCAGTCCGACGATGACCGCGCGACGATCCCAGCCGTTCCTGACGAGCCACCGGGCCGCATCAACGAGCCGCTGCGAAGGTTCTGGCGCGAGCTCGTGAAGGACGCCGGTCGCATCCATGGTGGTGACCGCCAGGCCGGTGCATCGATCGTGGAGATCTGCGGCCGTCAAGGACGGGTCGTCGATGAATTCTCGCAGGACGGCGGCGAGGGCGGCCTTGCGCTCGCGGACCCGGACTTCGGGGTGGTCGCCGCGATCCGGCCAGGGACGGCCGCCATCGGGCAGCGGGCCGTCCGGGTTCAGCCGAAACAGCCGCCGTGCGTGTTCGTACAGGGAAACCGGGCGGTCGAGCGCGCTGCGCTCGTTGGCCACGCTCACCGGCCGGGGGAACACTCGATTCTGTTCGTCATGATCGGAACAGTACACAGGCGCCGGCGCGGTCCGCCACCGCGAATGGGCCCCGAGCGAGGCCCGCCCTTTCAGTGGGCGCGAACATTCTTGGGGGTTCGGGCGTCTTGACGCTGGGTTCTGGGGGTGGGTTCGGGGGGTCGGGGGTTGGATTGATCACGGAGGCGGGAGACAACTTCGGGTGGTGGGGGTCGCATCTCACTTGGCACAGCGCGACCAGGGAGGTTGCGCGGCGAGGACGGGAGCGGGACCCATGCGGAAGATCGTGATCGGCGGGGTGGCGGCGGCGCTGGCGCTGGGGCTGACGGCCTGCGGGAGCAACGGCGGCGGCGCCGCGGCGGCGCCGGCCTCGCCCGCCGGCTCGCCGACCGCGTCCAGCGAGCCCACGCAGACGCCGGACGGCCCCTCGACGCCGGGCGCCTCCACGCCGAGCGAGCCCTCGGCGCCGAGGAGCACGGGCGCTCCCGTGGTTCGGCACACGCCGCTCGCCCAGCCGGGCGGGCAGCAGGTCAAGTCGAAGTGGGGAACCCTGCGCTACCTGGCGCCGGGCAAGTTCCTCGTCGGGAACATCGGCTTCTTCGTCGCCAACGACACCGTCCTGCAGGTCGCCGGGGGGACGTGCCCGGACGGCAGCACTCCGTCCGACGACAGCAAGTGCTCGATCGACGGGCTCGACGAGTGGGTGCAGGCCGCGCCGCACAACGCCGTCGTGCAGTTCTCCGGGCAGGCCGCCACGCTCATTCGGGAGACGCAGTAAGGCTGCGCCGGGTGTGACGCGGCGGCCCCTGTGGTCGAAGGGGCCGCCGTGGAGTTCGGGCGTTGTGCTGGTGGGGCCTGGGCGGCAGGGTTCAGAGCGTGGCTCTTTATGAGGAGTGGGAGGATCGGAAGATCCTCAGGGTTCGGGGTGCGCGGGTCGTCGAGGTCAGGGCTGCTCCGGCGTTCTTTCTTCGGCTCACCGGTGGATTGGTTCTTGAGTTCGGCGGGCCGGTGCTTCATACGCTCGGGCCTCGCGGGGAGGGATCTGCGGCTCCTCGGTCGCTCGGGGAGTTCTCAGATGAGGAGTTGGCGGGGCTTGTCGGGGCTTCGCCGTTGTCGTGGGTCGTTTTCGACGGCGGGGATCAGCGGATCGTCTTTTCCAATTCGTGGCATCTGACCTTGGAGGCGGAGGCCGGCGACTCGTGGAGCTTGGAGCTCGGTGATGGGTCGCGGCTACTCGAGTAGGCCGCTGTGGCGGAGGCCGGTGGAGCGGGTCCGGTTTCTCCCGCAGGCTCATGGGGGTGCGTTTTCACAGCCGGGTCAGTGCCGCTGGTCGCTGATCTGTGCGGCGGCGCGGGGCTCGGCGGTGCGGTGCGTGCCGTAGGCGAGCAGGGCTCCGGCGAGGCAGGCGAACGCGGCGGTGTGGAGGAGGGCGCGGACGATGTTCCAGGTCACCCACCGGCCCTCGAACTGGTCGCGGACGGCGTGGAGGTGCTTGATGTGGTGGGGGTCGCCGGCCTTGGCGAGCTGGTCGTTGAGGGGGACGTTGACGCCGCTGGTGACCGCGAAGGCGACCAGGTAGAGGACGAGGGCGGCGATCAGCCAGGGCAGGGCGGGGCGGCCGTGGCCGCGCCAGGCGAGGAACGTGGCGAGGCCGATCAGCGGGATGGAGCCCATGAAGGGGAGCATGAAGGCGGGGTTGAGGATGGCCTTGTTGATGGTCTGCATCGCCTCGACGAGGGTCCGGTCGGACGACCGTCCGAGGCCCGGCATGACCGCGTAGGCGAAGGCCGCGAACAGGCCGGCCATGAGGCCGGTGGAGAGGGTGGCGGCAAGGAGGGTGCCGGTCTGCAGGAGTTTCATGCTGCGTCCTTCGTGTTCCAGATGCCGGTGGCGGCGGTGTCGCGGGCGTAGTCGGTGAAGTCGCGGGGCGGGCGCCGGAGGACCTGGCGGACGCCGTCGCCGAGCGGGGTGCGGCGCCCGGAGGACGCCGGCGCCGGGACGAACGCGATGTGCCGGCCGGTGGCCTCGGCGATGGCGGCGACGGCGGCGGCGAAGGTGAGGAGCCGGGGTCCGGTGAGGTCGTAGGTGCGGCCGCGGTGGCCGTCCTCGGTGAGGACGGCGGCGGCGGCGTCGGCGATGTCGGCGGCGTCCACGAACGGTTCGGCGGCGCCGGCGGGCAGCACGACCTCGCCGTTCAGGACGGGGCCGAGCAGGGGGCCTTCGCTGAAGTCCTGGGCGGGGAGGGCGGCGCGGAGCACGGTCCAGTCGGCGCCGGAGGCGGCGAGCGCCCGTTCGCGGGCCTGCGCTTCGGGCTCGCCGCGGGCGGACAGCAGGACGAGGCGGCGCGCGTCGGACGCGACGGCGAGCCGGGCGAACGCGCCGATCGCCGCGGGGGCGGCGATCGAGGGCCGGCCGGCGATGCAGGCGGCGTGCACGCCGTCGAGCGCCGGTGCCCAGGTGGCGGTGTCCGTCCAGTCGAAGGGGACGCCGCCCGACCGAGAGCCGATCCGGACGCGCAGGTCGCGGCCGGTCAGCCGTTGCACGATGCGGCGGCCGATCTGGCCTGTCCCTCCTAGGACGAGCGTCATATCATGTGTGATCACAAGGGTTTTTCCTCTGATTCGGAAGTGAGAGCCGGGGGCGTCCCGGCCATGTCTCGACTCTCGCGCCTGGGCGATTCGCGAACAACGCCCGATCTCGCAAGGATCGTTAACCGGTGGGTTATCGAAGGGGGAGCGGGTGGAGCGGCGCGAGATCGAGGTCTTCCTGACGGTCGGCGAGGAGCTGCACTTCGGCCGCAGCGCCGAGCGGCTGCACGTCTCGGTGGCGATGGTCAGCAAGACGATCAAGAAGCTGGAGCGGTCGGTGGGCGCGGCGCTGTTCGACCGGACCAGCCGCCGGGTCGCGCTGACCCCGATCGGGCGGCGGCTCTACGACGACGTGCGGCCCGCCCACCAGCAGATACTCGACGGTTTCGAGCGGGCGGTCGCGGCGGGGCGGGGCGTGGACGGGGTCCTGCGGGCGGGGTTCCTCGGCACGGCCGTCGCGCAGTTCGTGCTGCGGGTGGCGGAGGTGTTCCAGGCCCGGCATCCGGCGTGCCAGGTCCGGATCCAGGAGAGCCGCTACGCCGACGGGACGGGCCTGCTGGACGACGACGTCGTCGACGTCCTGCTCATCGCGGCCGCCGGGTCCGGTCCGGACCTGGCGGCGAGCCCGGTGCTGTTCCGCGAGCCGCCGGTGCTGGCCGTCTCGGCGCGGCATCCGTTCGCGCGCCGCGACGCGGTGTCCGTCGAGGATCTCGCGCGCGACAAGGTCCTGCGTCCGCGCGGCATCCCGGCCGAACTGGACGCGCTGTCGGTGCCCGCGGGCACGCCCGGCGGCAGGCCGATCGAGCGGGGGATGGAGTTCGGCACGGTCCAGGAGATGTTCGCCCTGGTCGGGGCCGGGCGCGGCGTCTTCCCGGTGCCGCGGCACGCGAGCCTTTACGACTCTCGGCCGGACGTCGTGTACGTCCCGATGTCGGACGGGCCGCCGTTCGAGTGGCGGCTGGTCTGGCGGGCGGCCGCGGAGACCAACCGGATCCGGGCCTTCTGCCAGGCCGCGGCCGATCTCGTCGCGGAGGAAGGCAGCCCGTTCCCGGCCGCCTGACGGCTCCTAGGCCCGGGCGAGGTCGCGCGCTGTGGCGAGGGCGGCGATCGCCAGGGCGGCCAGGGCGAGGGTGGCGGGGACGGCGGTCGTGGCGCTCTGCGCCGCCGCCGCGGCGAGCCCGGTGCCGGTGAGGGCCAGGGCGGCGCTCAGGCGGCGGGCGGACGGGGCCGTCCCGGCGCGGGCGACGAGGGCGCAGAGGCGGTGGGCGATGAAGGCGAGCGTGGCCCAGTAGTAGGCGAGCAGCGCGACGGCCACCGGGGCGGACGGTGAGGCGAACACGCCGCTGCGGGCCGTCAGGATCAGGGCCAGTACGGCCGCCGCGGGGGCGGTCAGGGTGCGGACGGTCTGGACGGCGAGGCGGCGCAGCGGCTCCCACCGCAGCGGCGGGAGCGGGGCGGCGAGGGCGGCGCCGAGGAGGATCGGGGCCAGCCACAGGCTGGTCGCGGGGTGGGCGGTGTCGGCGGTCAGCGTGCGCGACGGCTCGATGGCGCGCAGCAGCAGCGTCGACAGGGCGAGGATCGCGAAGAGGGCGACGGCGACGGTGCGGCGCGTCTGCCCGGCGCGGGTCTCGGGCCAGTCGGTGGGGTGGAGCCAGAGGCGGGCGGCGCCGGCGAGGGTGTCGGGCCAGGCGCGGGCGCCGGTGTCGCGGAGGGCGTCGTCGATCTCGGCGCCCCAGCGTTCGCGGACGGCCGGCGGGTAGAGCGCGGACGCCCTCATGCCGGGCCCAGCGCTCGGAGCCCCGCCTGGGAGACGCGGGCCATCTGCTCCAGTTCGGCGCGGAGCGCCGCGCGGCCGGCGTCGGTAATGCACATGGTGCGGTGGCGCCCCTCGGACGCGCCGTCCGACGGGCGGATCAGCTCGCGGGCCTCGAGCCGGGACAGCGCGCCGTAGAGGCTGCCGGGGCCGAGCTTGCGGCCGGTGAGCTCCTCGATCGCGGCGTTGATGGCGTAGCCGTGCAGGGGCCCGTCGGCGAGGACGGTCAGGACGAGCATCTGGGCGTCGTTGCTGTGCACGCTCCTGATTGTAGTACGAGACGCGTTGCTACTTGCCACGTAGTACGAGGCGCGTACTATGGCGGCCATGGAACGGACGCGACCACCGCGCGCCGTACTGGCGGGCCTCGCCCTGGCCTGCCTGTTCGAGGCGCTGACGGTGCTGGAGACGCAGGACCGGGAAGTCCGGGCGGCGAGCCCGTGGCAGGACGACCCGTACAACGCGGCTGTATCGCTGGCCCAGTTCGCGGTGCCGATGCTCGCCGCGGTGATCGCGCTGCGGCTGCTCGCGTGGCGGGCGCCGGGCGGCCCGGACCGGGAGCGCCAGACGGTCCGGGCGGCGGGCGCGCTGACCGCGCTGGTCGGGCTGACGCTCGCCGCCGAGTGGGCCGGCGTCGCGGCGGTGCGCCGGTCGTGGACCGGGCGGACGTGGGCCATGGTCGCCGGGCTCGCCGTGATGTCGGCGTGCGCGGTCGCCGTGACGGTGATGCTCGCGCGGTGCCGCGGGACGCGGCCGCGGGAGCGGTGGCGGCACGACTGGCTCGGCGACGTCCTGCTGGTCGGGCAGCGCCTGCCCGTGCTGCGGCGGTGGGCGACACCGGCCGCCGCGGACCGGGTGCGCGACCACGCGACGGCCGTGTTCGCGCTGGCCAGCGCCCTGGCCGCTGCGGGGATCGTCGGCGGGATGGTCGCCGGCGAGCACTGGACGGACCCGGGCCTCATCGCCTGGGCGTTCGCCGTCGAGTTCGCGTCCAACCTGGCGTTCTGCGTGATCGGCAACGCGGTCGCCGGGTTCATCGCCCGTCCGGAACGGCCGCGGACGCGGCGCGCCGGCGAGGCGTCGCTGGTGGCGGGATGCGTCGCGGTCCAGGTCGCGGTCGCGTTCCACGGCGAGCTGTGGCCCTCGGCGTCGGTGGCGGACCTGGCCGTCCTCACGCTCGGCGCCGGGGCCGCCGGCGCGGCCGCCACGAGCGCTCTGCTCATGGCGAGGTTCATGGCGAAGGGGAGGCAATGGCAACGGTGATCAGTGCGAGCGGGCTGTCCAAGCGGTACGGGCGGCGGCAGGCCGTCGGCGGGCTCGGCTTCGCGGTCGGGTCCGGGCAGGTCTGCGCGCTGCTCGGCCCGAACGGCGCCGGGAAGACCTCGACGATGCGGATGCTGCTCGGGCTGTCGAGGCCGGACGCGGGTACCGCGACGATCCTCGGCGAGCGGGTCGGGCTCGGGGCGCCGGTGCTGCGGCGGGTCGGCGTCCTGATCGACGGCCCGGCGTTCGTCCCGCACCTGTCCGGGACGGCGAACCTGAAGCTGCTGTGGGCGGCGACGGGCCGGGCGTGGCCGCCGCCCGCGCTGGACGACGCGCTCGGCCTCGCGGGCCTCGGCGCGGCGGTCGACCGGAAGGTCAAGGGCTACTCGATGGGGATGAAGCAGCGGCTGATGCTCGCGCAGGCGCTGATGCGCGCGCCGGACGTGCTGATCCTCGACGAGCCGGCGAACGGCCTGGACCCGGCGGAGGTGCGGGCGCTGCGCGAGCGGCTCGCGCAGGCGGCGCGGGACGGCGCGGCGGTGCTGGTGTCCAGCCACCAGCTGGCGGAGGTGCAGCAGCTCGCGACGCACATCGTGGTGATGAACCGCGGGCGGCTCGTCGCGTCGGGCCCGCTGGAGGAGCTGCTCGGCGGCGAGGACGCCTACCGGGTCGAGGTGGACGACACCGCGCGGGCGGCGGAGGTGCTGCGGGCGGAGCGGCGCGTCGCCTCGGTCGCCGTGCAGGACGGGCGGCTGGTGGTGACCGCGCCCGGGACGCCGCCCGCCGCGCTCGTGGAGGCGCTGGTCACGGCGGGTGTCGGCGTCATGTCGGTGACCCGGGCGGACCGGTCGCTGGAGGAGGCGTTCCTGACGATGACCGAAGGGGAGGGCGAGCATGCTGCGCGTTGAGCTGAGGACCCAGCTGCTGCGGATCCGCACGCTGGTCGCGCTGGCGTTCCTGGCCGCGGTGCCGGTCATCGCGGGGCTGGCGACGGCGTCGCGGGCCGGGCGCCGCAACGGGAACCAGGGCGGGCTGTTCGGCGCGTCGGGGTTCTCGGCGCTGAACCACGCGATGGCGAGCCTGGAGTTCATCGGCCCGCTGCTGCTGCCGATCGTGGTGGCGATGCTGGCGGGTGCGATCGGCTCGTCCGACCGGGACTGGGGGACGCTGCGCTACCTGTACGTCGCGCCGGTCGGCCGGGCGCGGCTGCTCGCGGGCAAGTTCGGCGCGGTGGTGGTCATCACGGCCGCTTCGGTCGCGTTCGTGCTGGCCGGGGGCATGGTCATCGGGCTGGCGGTGTTCGGCTGGCACCCGTTCCGGATCATCGGCGCGCCCGATCTGTCGATGGGCGACGCGATCGGGCGGGTGCTCGCGGCATCCGGATACACGCTGCTGTGCATGCTCAGCATCGCCGCGATCGCGTTCGCACTGGGGCTGCTGCTGCCGCGCGGCGCCGAGGCGCTCGGCGCCGCCGTCGCGTTCGTCGTCGCGGCGAGCATCCTGAACGGGTCGCCGGTGCTGCGCGCCGTCCAGCGCGTCCTGCCGGTGCACTACTGGCAGGACTGGACGCACCTGTTCGACCCGCACGGGACGGCCCGTCTCGGCACCGGGGTCGTGTGCCAGGTCGCCACGATCGCGCTGGCCGCGGCGGTGTCCGTGCTGGTCCTGCTGCGGCGCGACCCGGCCGCCTAGCCCCCGCCCGGGTAATGGCGGTGCGGGTACCGGGTGCGGTGGTCGCCGTCGCGGCGGTCCACGCTGACGGCGGCGGACGGGCGGTCCGCGTGGCAGGTGACGGTCATCGTGACGAGCCGGGCGGACGACTGGAACCGGACGAACACCGGCCCGGGCGGCGTGCGGTTGCTGGCGCCGACGCTGAAGTTCTGCGCGGGCGTCCAGGAGACGAGGAAGGCGGCGCCGCGCTCGCAGCGGGCGACGACGTCGCCGGCCTCGGAGGCGAGGTCGCTGATCGCGGTGGTGACCTGCCGGGTCACGGTGACGGTCGGGGCGGGACGGGGCGGGTCGCGCGGCGGCGGTGAGGACGGCGCGGGCGCGGGCGGCGGGCCCGGCGGCGTCGCCGGTGCGGCGAGCGCGGCGTCCACCTGGCCGGGCGTCATCGGCTCGACGCCGCGTTCGGTGATCCCGGTGCCGACGGCGGAGATCGCCGCCATGCCGGCGCCGACCCCGAGCACCGCGGCCGCCGACCAGACCGCGGCGGCGAGCACGCTGTGCTTGGACATGCGCGAACTGTTCCAGATCGATGGCTAAGGTTCGGTTAAGCCGCCATTAAGGCGTCTATAGGTCCCTTATCGGCCGCTTTCCCGGTCTAGCGTGGCGCCGTGGCGCAACTGTTGCTGGTGGAGGACGACGCCGAGGTGCGCAGCAGGCTCGTCCGCGCGCTGGGCGAGCGCGGGCACGCGGTCGCGTCCGCGCCCACGGGCATGGACGGCATCCGCCGGGCGGTGGGCGCCCGCCCGGACCTGGTGATCCTCGACCTCGGGCTGCCCGACCTGGACGGCGCGGAGGTGCTGCGGATGCTGCGCGCGGTCAGCTCCGTCCCGGTGATCGTCGCGACGGCCCGCGACGACGAGCGGGAGATCGAGCGGATCCTGAACGCGGGCGCGGACGACTACCTGGTGAAGCCGTTCGGCGCGGGGCAGCTCGACGCGCGGGTGCGGGCGGTGCTGCGCCGGGCGGAGGACCCGGGCGCGGCGGCGCGCGAGGTGCGGGTGGGCGGGCTGCGGATGAACGCGGCGGCGCGCGAGGCGGCGCTGGACGGGCGGCCGCTGGAGCTGTCGCCGAAGGAGTTCGACCTGCTGCTCTACCTGGCGTCGCGGCCGGGGCAGGTGGTGTCGAAGCGGGAGCTGCTCACCGAGGTGTGGCACGTGCCGCTCGGCGGGGCGAACAAGACGATCGACGTGCACGTGGCGTGGCTGCGCCGCAAGCTGGGCGAGTCGGCCTCGGAGCCGCGGTACCTGCGGTCGGTGCGCGGCTCCGGCGTGAAGATCGTCGACCCGTCGTGAGGCGGCACATCACGCTGCTGGTGGCCTCGACGGTGGTGCTGGTGCTGGTGGCGTTCCTCGTCCCGCTGGCGCTGCTGGTGCGGGACGTGGCGCGGACGCGGACCCTCGCGGCGGCGAACGTGCGGGCGCAGGCGCTCGCGCCGGTGGTGGCGGCGGGCGACCGGGGGACGGTCGAGGTGGCGCTGCAGCAGACGGCGTCGAGCGGCTACCCGATGACGGTGCTGTGGCCGGACGGGAGGTTCAGTGGCGCGCCGGCCGGGCGGGACGCCGGGGTGCGGCTCGCGGAACGGGGCCGGAGCCTGACCGTGGACACGCCGGGCGGCCGGGAGATCCTGGTGGCGGTACTCGGCGGCCGGGGCGGGACTGCGGTGATCCGCGCGTTCGTCACCGACCGGCAGATGTTCGCGGGCGTCGGCCGGGCGTGGGCGATCCTGGCGGGGCTGGCGGCGGGCCTGCTGGCGGTGAGCGTGCTGGTCGCCGACCGGCTGGCGCGGTCGCTGGTGCGCCGGATCACCAGGCTGGCGGCGCTGGCCAAGGGCATCTCCAGCGGGGACCGGGACGCGCGGATCGAACCGGGCGGCCCGCCGGAGATCCGCGACGTGACGGTGGGGCTGAACGAGCTGGCGGGGCAGATCGACGCGCTGCTGTCGCGGGAGCGGGAGCAGGCCGCGGACCTGTCGCACCGGCTCCGCACGCCGCTGACGGTGCTGCGGCTGGAGGCGGAGACGCTGCGCGACCCGGCGGAGGCGGGCCGGATCGGCGAGCAGGTCGACGTGCTGGAGCGGACCGTCACCGAGCTGATCAACACGACGCGGCGGCCGGTGCGGGCGGAGGCGCCGTGCACCGACGCGACGGCGGTCGTGGCGGAGCGGGTGCGGTTCTGGTCGGTGCTCGCCGACGAGCAGGACCGGCGGATGGACATGCGCATCCCGTCCGGGCCGTTGCAGGTCGGGGTGCGTGCGGAGGACCTGTCGGCGTGCCTGGACGCGCTGCTCGGCAACGTCTTCGCGCACACGCCGGAGGGCGGCGGGATGGGGGTCGCGCTGGAGGCGCGCAGCGGCGCGGTGTACCTGACCGTGGACGACGCGGGCCCGGGTTTCGGCGGGCGGCACCTGCTGCGGCGCGGGGTCAGCACGGCGTCGTCGACGGGGCTCGGGCTGGACATCGTGCGGCGGACGGCGGAGGCGAGCCACGGCAGCCTCCAGCTCGGCGAGTCACCGGCCGGGGGCGCGCGGGTGATGGTCCGTTTCGGCGTGCCGCCGCGTGACGGGGCGCCTTAGCCGACTCTTAACCCGTCCGAAGCGCCGCCTTATCGGGTGAGCCGCGACCCTGGCCGGGTGATGTCCCCTCCGCGGTCCGGCGGCGGCTCCGTCCTGCCGCTGGCCAACCGCATCGTGCGGCTCGGCGGCGCCGGCGCGGGCGCCGTCCTGCTCGTGCTGTGCGCGGTGGTGACGCAGGCGGTGCAGTCGCCGCCGGGACGCCCCGCGGCGGCGCCGGAGCCCGCGTCGAAGCGGACCCGCCCGGCGCGCCCGCCGCGGGGCGCCAAGCCCGCGACGACCACCGCGAAGACCGCGCCGCTGGTCCGGACGGTGCGCACCGCGGTGCTCCGGCAGCGGTCGGCGATCGCGCGTCGCGAGTTCGGCGGCCGCGCCCCGGCGGCGCCGACCGTGCTGCTGTCGCGGGCGGACGCGGCGAAGGGCTGGGCGTTCGGCTCGTCGGTGCTCGCGCCGCCCGCCGGGGTGGACGCGCCGCCGGACGCGTCGCTGTTCATCGCCCGGCATGTGAAGACCGGCTGGCAGGTGTCGGTGACGGGCGCGCCGGCGTTCGCGGCGTTCGCGCGGAGCGCCCCGTCCGACGTCGTGCCGGACGGCGAACGCGCGCTCCTCGCGAAGTACGGGAAGGCCGCCGTGAGCGGGGCGGCCACCGGACTGGAGCTGCCCTTGGGGCCCGGTAGGCCGTGGACGATGCGGCCCGCCGGCGACCCGAGGGCGATCGCGTTCGCGGGAGGGGACGGCCGGGTCCTCGCACCCGGGCCCGGCCGTCTCTACCGGCTGTGCAGCCGCTCCTCTGGGCACGCGATGCTGCTGCTCATCCACCCGAACGGGCTGGCCTCGACGTTCTCGCGGCTGTCGGCGCCGACGGCGGTGAAGGACGGCGGCGCGGTCCGGGCGGGCGCCTACCTCGGGACGACCGGGCGCGGGCTGCCGTGCTCCCCCGGCCAGGCGGCCGGGCCCGCGTCCGTGGTGTTCGGGCTGCTGTCGGGCGGGCGCCCCGCGGCGCTGAACGGGGTGCGGATCGGCGGCTGGACGCTGCAGGTCGCGGCGTCGGGCCGGGCCGTCGCGGCGACCCGCTCCGGGGTGCGCGTGCGGCAGGGCGATCCACTGCCCATCCTTGGCGGCGGCGCGGCCCCCACCCCCGCGCCGTCGCCGTCCCCCGCGTCGCCGTCGGCGTCCCCGCCGCCGGCGGCGACGTGACGGGGAGGCGCGCGTGACCGCCGCGTCGCCGCCGCCCGTCCGGGTCCCCGCGGGCCACCGGACGCTGAAGATCGTGCTGATGGCGGCGGGGATCGCGGCGGCGGTGCTCGCCGGCCGGACCGCCGGGGCGGCGCGCGCCCTCACCGCCGCGCACGCGTTCCTGGAGTTCTTCGCCGGCGTGTTCACGCTGGTCGGGCTGACCGGCGCGGTCGTGTTCGGGCTGCTCGCGGCGGCCCGCTTCACGCCGATCCGGCTGCGGATCCTCGCGCAGTCCGGGCACCGCGCCGCCGCGACACTGTCGCTCGCCTTCCTCGCCGTCCACATCGTGCTGAAGGTGCTGGAAAAGCACGCGACCGCGCTGGACGCCGTGCTCCCGGCCGCCGGGTTCCAGGGCCACGGGCTGATGGTGAGCCTCGGGCCCGTCGCGGGCGACCTGATGGTCCTCGCGGTGCTGACGGGCGTCGCGCGCGGCCGGTTCATCGGCGCCGGACGCGCCTGGACGTGGCGGCTGCTGCACCTCGCCGTGTACGCGTGCTGGCCGGTCGCGCTCGTCCACGGCCTCCAGGCGGGGCGCGCCGCCAAGAGCTGGGTGGTCTACAGCTACCTGCTGTGCGCGGCGGCGCTCGTGCTGCTGGTGCTGGTGCGGCTGGCGATCGCGTCCCGGCACCGCCGCACGACCGGGCCCCGGCCGGTCCGTCCCGCCGCGGCGGCGCGTCCCCCCGCCCGGCGGCCCGCGCCCGCCGCCGAGGCCCGCGTCCCCGACGAGCAGTTCTGGGCGGACCTCAAGGACGAGGCGCGCCGCTGGTCCAGGAGCCGCCCATGAGCACCGCCTTCACCACCGACCGCGCGTACCGGCTCACCACGCTCGGCCCGCCGCGCCTGTTCGCCGGCCTCGACCGGACGTCCCGGCTGGACGCCGCCGCGCACCGGCTCGTCCACCCGGTGCCGCGCGGGCTCGCGTTCCGCGAGCTCGCGGCGCTCGCCGAGAGCGCCGACCTGCGCGGCCGCGGCGGCGCCGCGTTCCCGTTCGCGCGCAAGCTCGCCGCCGTCCACCGGTCGGCGCAGCGCACCGGACGCGACTGCGTCGTCCTCGTCAACGCCACCGAGGGCGAGCCCGCCAGCTCCAAGGACAAGGCCCTCCTCGCGCACGTCCCGCACCTGGTGCTGAACGGCGCGTTCCTCGCGGTGCGGGCGCTCGGCGCGCGGGACCTCGTCATCGGCGTCACCGACGACGGCCTGGCCGCCCGGTCGCTGCGCCTCGCCATCGCCGAGACCCGGCTGCGCGACCGCGCCCGCGTCGTCCGGCTGCCCGAGCGGTTCATCACCGGGGAGGGCGGCGCGCTCGTCCGCGGCGTCAACGGCGAGACGCCCATCCCGCCCGGCCAGAAGGTCCGGGCCGCCGACAGCGGCGTCGACCGGCTCCCCACCCTGCTGTCCAACGCCGAGACGTTCGCGCAGCTCGCCGTCCTCGCCGAACTCGGCACCGACGGGTACCGCGCCGCCGGCACGCCCCGCGAACCCGGGACCGTCCTGCTCACCGTCACCCTCCCCGACGGCGGCCACATGGTCGTCGAGACCCCCGCCGGGGTGCCGCTCGCCGACGTGCTCCGGCACTGCGGCACCGACGCCGGGCAGGGCGTCATCGTCGGCGGCTACCACGGCGCCTGCCTCACCCCCGAGCAGGCCGCGCAGGTCAGGGTGTCGCGCGAGTCGATGGCGGCGGCCGGCGGCGCGCTCGGCGCCGGGATCGTCGTCCCGCTGCCCCGCGACACCTGCCCGCTCGGCGAGATCGCCCGCGTCGCCGCGTACATGGGCGCCGAGTCCGCCGGGCAGTGCGGCCCGTGCCGGCTCGGCCTGCCCGCGATCGCCCGCTCCGTCGCCGCGCTCGCCGCCGGCACCGCCGGGGACGAGGCCGTCGCCGCCGTCCGCCGCGGCAGCGCCACCGTCCGCGGCCGCGGCGCCTGCAAGCACCCCGACGGGACGACCCGCTTCCTGCTGTCCGCGCTGCGCGCCTTCGACCGGGACGTCGCCGCGCACCTCGACCGGGGCGGCTGCGGCCGCCCCACCCGCCGGTTCCTGCCCGTCCGCGGCGAGGAGCCGGCCGAGGCCGAGCGGTCCCCGCACCGGCTCGCCGTCGACTGGTCCCGCTGCGCCGGGCACGGGCTCTGCCGCCACCTGCTGCCGGACCTCGTCCGGCTCGACGAGTTCGGCTACCCGGTCATCGCCGGCGCCGCCGTCCCCGCGCGGCTGCTGCGCGACGCCGTCCAGGCCGCCGAGATGTGCCCGGCGCTCGCGCTGTCCGTCCGGAGCGCCTGAACCCCCCGGTCATGAGGGCTTTACCGGCGCCGGACCATCCGGGGCGCGGCTTGCGGGTACTGCCATCCCGCCGACCGGCCACAGCGCACATGAGGGGGAGAACCGAGCGTGACCGACGTTGCGAGCAGGGGTGCCCAGCCGGGGGACGACCGTCCGGTGCTGACGAACCGGCAGGGCCATCCGGTCTACGACAACCAGAACCAGCGGACGGTCGGGGCGCGCGGCCCCGCGACGCTGGAGAACTACCAGTTCCTGGAGAAGATCAGCCACTTCGACCGGGAGCGCGTCCCCGAGCGGGTCGTGCACGCGCGCGGCGCCACCGCGTTCGGCTACTTCGAGGCGTACGGCACGTGGGGCGACGAGCCGATCTCCCGGTACACGCGGGCGAGGCTCTTCCAGGAGGCGGGCAAGCGCACCGCGGTCGCGCTGCGGTTCTCCACCGTCATCGGCGGCCGCGACTCCGCCGAGACCGCCCGCGACCCGCGCGGGTTCGCGATCAAGTTCTACACCGAGGACGGCAACTGGGACCTCGTCGGCAACAACCTCGCGGTGTTCTTCATCCGGGACGCCATCAAGTTCCCCGACGTCATCCACGCCCTCAAGCCCGACCCCGTGACGTTCCGGCAGGAGCCGAACCGGATCTTCGACTTCATGTCGCAGACGCCGGAGACGATGCACATGCTCGTCAACGTGTTCAGCCCGCGCGGCATCCCCGCCGACTACCGGCACCAGCAGGGCTTCGGCGTCAACACCTACAAGTGGGTGAACGAGGCCGGGGACACCGTCCTGGTCAAGTACCACTGGATCCCCAAGCAGGGCGTCCGCAGCATGACCGCCGCCGACGCCGCGGCCCTGCAGGCCGGCGACCTCGGGCACGCGACCAAGGACCTGCACGACGCCATCGACCGCGGCGACTACCCCGAGTGGGAGCTCGTCGTCCAGATGATGAGCGACGACGACCATCCCGAGCTGGACTTCGACCCGCTCGACGACACCAAGGTGTGGCCGGAGAACGACTTCCCGCCGCGGCCGGTCGGCCGGATCGTCCTCGACCAGAACGTCGCGAACAACTTCGCGGAGAACGAGCAGATCGCGTTCGGCACCGGCGTGCTCGTCGACGGCCTCGACTTCTCCGACGACAAGATGCTCGTCGGCCGGACGTTCTCCTACAGCGACACCCAGCGGTACCGAGTCGGCGCGAACTACCTGCAGCTGCCCGTCAACCAGGCGAAGGGCGCGCAGGTCCGCTCCAACCAGCGCGACGGGCAGATGACCTACTACGTGGACGGCGCCGGCGAGAACCCGCACGTCAACTACGAGCCGTCCATCACCGGCGGGCTGCGGGAGGGCCGGTACCCGACGCACGACGACCAGGGCCCGGAGATCCGCGGCCGCCTCACCCGCAAGCGGATCCCGCGCGCCAACGACTACACGCAGGCCGGGCAGCGCTACCTGCTGATGGAGGACTGGGAGCGCGACGACCTGGTGGACAACTTCGTCGACCAGCTGTCGCAGTGCGAGCGGCCCATTCAGGAGCGGATGGTGTGGCACTTCCTGATGGTCGAGGACGACCTGGGCCTGCGGGTCGGCAAGGGCCTCGGGATCGCGCCGGAGGACGTCGCGCACCTCGAACCGCTGAACGGGCAGGACCTCACCGACGAGGACAGGCGGCGGATGGGCAGCCTCGGACGCAACGGCCCGCGGGACGTGGCCGGGCTGAAGATGACGCACTGCGTCCCGAACGAGCGCGCCGTCCACCTGCCCTCCGGCCCGACCGGCTGAGCACCGCGCACACGCCGGAACGGGCGGTGACCGGTGCGGGCGGGCGGCGTGCGCGCCGTCCGCCCGCCGCCCGGACCGCGGTCACACGAGCCAGCCGGGCGCCGCGTGCACGGCGACCAGGTCGGCGGCCAGGAGCGCCGCGAAGGCGGCGCCGCACCACGCGTACTTCCTGAACGTCGGCTTCTCGATGAACAGGATCGTCGCGGTGATCGCCCCCGCGACGGCGGACAGCAGCAGGAACGCGACGGCCAGGCCGGGGGCGTTGCCGCACGGCTCGTCCTCGAAGCAGTCGCCCGGCCCGAACAGCGCACCGACGCCGAGCAGGAAGTTCGCCACTGTGGCCGGGCCGGTGCACACGCCGATGGCGGCGGTGACTCCCAGCGGCCAGTACCAGCGGCGCCTCGGCACGGACGGCCCCGATCCCATCCCGTACTCCTCCACCACACGGCCCCCCGAAGGGCGGGCTCCCATCCGCGTTCGACACCGGAAAGGCCCGCCCGGTTCGGACGGAGATCGGGGAATGGCCTCACGCGGCCACGCCGGGCGGCAGGCCGCGGACGGGAGGGGGTCAGTTCGCGGAGTAGCGGTGGCCGCGCGCGACCAGCGGGTACAGGCGGGAGCCGCTGCCGGACGGCGCGGCGCGGTGGTGGCCGTCGACGGCGGCCTCGACGATCTGGTCCTCCGCGCTGAACGCGCTCTCCATGACGGCGATGAACTCGGTGTTCGGCGGGTGGACGCGGGCGGCGGCGTTGGCGGTGCGGCGGATGAGCACGCGGGCGCCGCTGCGCAGCGCCGACTCCAGGTGCCGGACGTCCTGCCCGGCGCGGGCCTCGTGCGCGCCGAGCCGGCGGAAGTGGTCGAGGGCGGCGCCGCGGTCCTGCGCGCCGGTGTAGACGGTCAGCGCGTCGCGGACGAGGGTGAGGATCATCGCGGCGCTCAGCCCGGTGTAGGCGGGGACGCGGCCGGCGATCTCGCCGGCGACCTCGGCGGTGATCTCGTCGAGCCGCTCGGCGAGCAGTTCGGTCACGGGGTTCATGGCGCCGTCCCCTCGGGGCTCCGTCTCGCGTGCACCGGTGTGCCGCGTCGGTCCGTGCGTCGTGTCTATCCGTCCCGCGGGTCCGCGGTGGCAACATGTTACTCACGCGTAGGCCGGCCGCGCCGCCCTCGGCGCCGCGGCTGGCCACATTGCGACTCCCGCTTCTACTGCACGTGCATATGCACTTGCCGCTACTATCCGGCCAGCAGGAACCCACCCTCCGAGGAGCGGCGTTGAGCGCAGGGCAGGAGCCGGAGGCGGCGGGACCCGGGGACGGGGCCGTGCGGGGGCCGGCGGCGCGGCGCATGCTCGTCGGCGCCCGGCTGCGCGGCCTGCGCGAACGCGCCGGGCTCAGCCGCGAGCGGGCCGGCTACGCGATCCGCGGCAGCGCGTCCAAGATCAGCCGGATGGAGCTCGGCCGCACCTCCTTCGCCCGCCGCGACATCGCCGACCTGCTCACCCTCTACGGGCTGCCCGGCGGCGCCGAGCGCGAGGAGCTGCTCCGGCTCGCCCGGGAGGCCAACGAGCGCGCCTGGTGGTACCGCCACGGCGAGCTGATCCCGGCCTGGACGCACCGCTTCCTCGACCTGGAGGAGACCGCCCGCGAGGTCCGCGCCTACGAGCCGTGCCAGATCCCCGAGCTGCTGCAGACCGAGGAGTACACGCGCGCGAGCCTGGCGATCCGCGACGGGATCCGGGAGGGCGACCGGCGCATCGAGATCGACGAGCGCGCCGCCGTCCGCCGGCTGCGCCGCCGGCTGTTCGCCGACGACCCCGCCCGCACCCTCACCGCCGTGCTGGACGAGGCGGCGCTGCGCCGCTTCGTCGGCGGCCCCGAGCTGATCCGCGACCAGCTCGCGCACCTGGCCGCGCTCGCCGGGACCGGCCGCGTCGAGCTGCGGATCGTCCCGGTGGGCGGGCGCGCGCTCCCGCTCGCGCACGGCTTCTCGATCCTGAGCTTCGCCGGCGGTGCGCTCCCCGACGTCGTCTACCTCGAGCTCCTCACGACCGCGCTCTACCTGGACAAACGCGCCGACGTCACCGCCTACGCGGGCGCCTGGGACCGGCTGGCCGCCGCCGCGCTGCCCCCGGACGCCGGCCGCGACCTGATCACCGACCTGCTCAAGCGGCTGTGACGGTCAGGCGGTCGGCGGGTTCGCCGCCGCGCCCTCGGTGCTCAGCAGGACGACGGTGTCCGCGGGCCCGAGACCGAGGCCGGGCAGCGCGGCCCGCACCCCCGCCAGCGCCGCCGCACCGCACGGACCTGCGGAAACGCCCAGTCCGGCCAGCTCGCGCGCGGCCCGCGCGGCGCCCGCGTCCGTCACGCTGACGGCGGCGTCCACACCCGCCCGCAGGTACGGCCACGCCGACGAGGACGGCGTGGCGCAGTTCAGGCCCGCCATCGCCGTCGCGCCCGTCGCCACGGTGACGAGGCGGTCCTCGGCGAGGCTCGCCAGCACGCACGGCGCCGCGTCCGGCTCCACGGTGAGCAGAGTCGGCGCCGCCGCGCCTGATCGGTAGTGCATCACGGCCGCCTGCGCGAGCGACCCCACCCCCACCGGGACCGCCACCACCCCGGGCGCCCCGGCCCCGGCGGCGCGCAACTGCGCGTCGATCTCGGTGAAGAGCGTCGAGTAGCCCTCCACGATCCACTGCGGCACGCGCTCGTAGCCGGGCCAGGCGGTGTCCTGGACGAGCAGCGCCGACGCGTCCCCTCCGGCGGACTCCGCGGCCCTGCGCACCGCCTCGTCGTACGGCGCCGCGACCCGCACCACGCGCGCCCCCTCGGCCTCGATCGCGGCGAGCGCGGCGGGATGCACGCCGTCCGGCACGAACACCTCGGCGGCCGCCCCGAGCATCCGGGCCATCGCGGCGACGGCCCGGCCGTGGTTGCCGTCCGTCGCGGTGACCAGCCGGAACGCCCCGGCACGGGACCGCAGCACGCCGATCGGGTCGATCGCGGGGACCGGGACGCCGAGCCGGTCGCACAGCGCCCGGCACACGCCCCACGACGCGCCGAGGATCTTGAACGCGGGCAGCCCGAGGCGGGACGACTCGTCCTTGGCGAACACCCGTCCGGCGCCGAGACCGGCGGCGAGCGCGGGCATCTCGACCAGCGGCGTCGGCGCGTACCCCGGCAGCGCGGCGTGGAAGGCGGCGACGTCGCGGGACGCGGGCGGGCACCTCCAGTCCCTGGCGGCGGGACGGGAGAACCAGGACGGGCGGACGGCGGAGGCGGGAGCGGCCATGCGGGCCACGCTCCCGCAGGCACGACCCATCGGTCCAGCGAATGTTTCCGAGCGATAATCATCAATGGAACCGACGAATGGAGCGCCATGCTCGACCTGCACCGGCTGCGGCTCCTGCGCGAGCTCAAGCACCGCGGGACGCTCGCCGCCGTCGCCGAGGCGCTCTCCTACAGCCCGTCGTCGATCTCGCAGCAGCTGTCCGTGCTGGAACGGGAGGCCGGGGCACGGCTGCTGGAGCCCGTCGGGCGCCGCGTCCGGCTGACCGCGCAGGCCGAGATCCTCGTCGCGCACACCGAGGCCGTGCTGGAGCGCCTCGAACGCGCGGAGGCCGACCTCGCCGCGTCCCTGCGCGACATCACCGGCGTGCTGCGGGCCGCCGCGTTCCAGACCGCCGCGCTCGCGCTGGTCCCGGGCGCGCTCAGCGCCCTGCGCGACGCCCATCCCGGCCTGCGCGTCGAGATCACGCAGCGGGAGCCGGAGAGCGCCCTGCCCGCGCTGCTCGCCCGCGACTTCGACGTCGTCGTCACCGAGGAGTACCCGGGCGAACCGCACCCCCGGCCGTCCGGCGTCGAGTACGAGGAACTGGGCGAGGACGAGATGCGGCTCGCCCTGCCCGGCACCGTCCCGCCGGACGCCGATCTGGCCGATCTCGCGGAACTGCCGTGGGTGATGGAGCCCGCAGGGACCGCGGCCCGCGCCTGGGCCACCCGGCTGTGCCGCGACGCCGGATTCGAGCCCGACGTCCGGTTCGAGTCCAGCGACCTGCTGCTGCACCTGCGGCTCGTCGAGCGCGGGCACGCCGCCGCCCTGCTCCCCGGCCTCGTCTGGACGGGCCGCCCGCCCACGGTCGCGATGGCGCCGCTGCCCGCCGGGCGCCGCGTCCGGCGGCTGTTCACCGCCACCCGGCGCGGCGGCGGCGCGCACCCCGCCGTCCGCGCCTTCAGGGACGCGCTCGCCGGGGGTACCGGATTTGCCCGTGCCGACTAGCCTGGTCCGGAGTGAATAAAGCGCGCCGCCAGGGAAGGGTCCTGGTGAGCGGCTAGGCCGCGCGCACGACGGCACCGGCCGAAGGCGCCGTCCCGACCGAACTGGAGACGCCCGGCGGCGGGGGCCCGCACCAGGGCCGCGCCACGCCGGCTCCCTGAGACTTCCACAACCCCGACCCCGGACGCCCGCCGCCTACGGGTGTTCCAGGGGTGACCCGCACCTCCGAATGGGTGTTCTCCCCGATGGCGATGACTCCGCCGCTCCGGCAGAGTCATAGTCGGCAGCAGGGGGACGAGGCCCCCTCGTAGGAAGAAGGCACACGATGTCGAACACGCCGCCCAATCCCTCGATGACCGCCACCGACCTCGCCGAGATCCTCTTCAGCTCGGGCCTGCAGGCCTCCGACAGCCCCACGCCCGAGCAGGTCCGCACCGCCGTGGACGCCCTGTCGCGCACCTGCGGCGGCGACCCGTCCGCCTGCGCCGCCCGCGTCGCCCAGGAGGCCGGCGACCACCCCGACACGTTCGCGGTCCGGATGCGGTGGGCGCTCGACACCGTCCACGACGCCTACGGCGACCTCACGACCGCCGCCTGACCGCCCCGCCCGGCACCGGGCGGGGAACCGCACCGACAGCAGGGAGGGACGTCATGCGCTCCACGCGCCCCACCGCCCCGCGCACCCGCTTCACCGACCGGCGCGAGGACATCGTCCCGCGCACGCTCCGCGACCTGATCGCCGCCGACTCCGCGCAGCGGCTCGACGAGGGCGGCCGCCGGCGCCGCAGACGCCGTGCCATGACCGCCCGCCGCGTCACCTAGTGGTGCTTGACCTTCACCTTGGTCTTGTGGTGGTGCACCACGGTGGTGTGGTGGTGGTGATCGTGGCCGCCGCCGCAGGCGGTCAGCCCGAGACCGGCGAGCAGCACGGTCGCCGCCAGCAGTACGGGACGGGTCTTCGACATGGTCGGCCTTTCGCTCCGGGGGGATGACGGGGTATCTGACGCAGCCTGCGCGCCGCCCGTTCCGTCCGTTGTGCGCGCCGGACGGGCCGGAGCCGGTGGCGGGGCGTGGCGAACTATGCTTCTCCCGTGACCGAACAGCCGGCGGACGACCAGGGCGCCCCCTCCCCGGACACGGGCGAGGGCACACGCGAGGACGCGGGCCGCGAGTACCGGATCGGCGAGCTCGCCCGGGCCGCCGGCGTCCCCGTCCGGACCCTGCGCTACTACCAGGAGCGCAAGCTGCTCCCGCCGCCCCGGCGCGCGGGCCGCATCGGCCTGTACTCCGAGGACCACCTCGCCCGGCTCCGCATGATCGGCAACCTGCTGGAGCGCGGCCACACCCTGGAGGGCATCCGCGAGCTGCTGTCGGCGTGGGAGCAGGGCCGCGACATCGGCACCGTCCTCGGCGTGGAGAAGGTCGCCACGGCGCCGTGGTCCACCGAGGTCCCCGTCACGATGACGCTGGACGAGCTGGCCGCGCTGTTCCCCGGCGAGGTCGGGCCCGAGTCCGTCGAGCGGGCGCTGTCGTCCGGGGTGATCGAGGTCGACGGCGACCGCGTCACCCACTGGAGCCGCCGCCAGCTGGAGGCGACCGTCACGCTGGTGCGCGCCGGGGTGCCGCTCACCGAGGTGCTGTCCGCCGGGCGGCGGCTGCAGGAGAGCATGGACGAGCTGGCCGCGATGTTCGTCCGGCTGATCGCCGACCACGTCGTCGGGGACTTCGGCGAGCAGGACCTCGGCGACCTCACCGAGACCCTCGCACGGCTGCGGCCCGGCGCCCAGGTCACCGTCGAGGCCGGGTTCGCGCGCGCGATGGACCGGCAGGTCCGCGCCGCGATCGACCAGCTGCTCGGCCGCCTGACCTCGCCGTAGCCACGGACCGGAGCCGCGCCGTCGCGTGTCGCGACCGGGCCGCCGCGCCGCCGATCACTAGCGTGGGCGGGTGCCTGGACTCCTTCCGCGGACCCTGGCGGCGAGCGCCGCCGCCGGTGCCGTCCTCGCCCTCGGCGCCGTGCCCGCCGCCCTGCCCACCGCCGTGCCTACCGCCGCCGCCCGCGCCTCGGACCGCCCGGTCTGCACCTCGGCCTCGTCCGCGCACCGCGCGCTCGCCCGCCGGCTCGGCCGCCGCATCACCGCCGCGCTGAAGGGCCGCACCGGCACCGAGTCCGTCGCCGTCTACGACCGGAGGCGCGGCGTCCGCTGCGGCGTCCTGGCCGGCCGGCACTACGACTCGGCGAGCGTCGTCAAGGCGACGATCCTCGCCGCGCTGCTGTGGAAGACCGCCGGCGAGCACCGCGCCCTCACCGCGTCCGAGGACGCCCTCGCCACCAGGATGATCACCCGCTCGGACAACCGCGCCGCGTCCGCGCTGTGGCGCTCCGTCGGGCGCGCCCGCTTCGCCCGGTTCCTCAAGCGGGCCGGGATGACGCACACCACGCTCGACCCCGCCGGGCGCTGGGGCCTCACCCGGATCACCGCCGCCGACGAGATCACCCTCCTGCGGCGCCTCACCGAGCACGGCACCCTCCTCACCGGCAGGGCCCGCGCCTACGAGCTCGGCCTCATGCACCGCGTCATCGCGTCGCAGCGCTGGGGCACCACCGCCGGGACGCCCGCCGGGACCACCTGGCACGTCAAGAACGGCTGGCTGCCGCGGCACGGCAAGGACTGGCGCGTGCACAGCATCGGCGCGTTCACCGGCCGCGGCGGCGACTACCTGATCGTCGTCCTCACCCAGGGCACCCCGACCATGGCCTACGGCGTCGGGACGATCGAGCGCGTCGCCCGCGCCGTGCACGGCGACCTCGCGCCCGGCACCCGCGTCGCGATCCGCGGCGGCCTCCCCCGCGGCGCCGCCGAGACCTCCGACGGCTCCGTCCCTCCGCAAGCATGATCGCGGGCGATACTGGGGTCATGGTCGACGACGAACGCTGGAAGGCGCGGTTCCGCGCCGCCCGGATCAGCCTTCCCCGCTGGGCGCGCGACGCCCCGAACCGCAGCATCTACCGGTCCAACGCCACCGGCACCTGGGAGATCTACACCTGGGACCGCGGCACCGGCGAGCAGCGGCAGACGACGGACCGGCCCAACGGCACGTGGATGGGCACCGTCGACCCCACCGGGGAGTGGGTGTGGTGGTTCGCCGACACCGACGGCGACGAGTTCGGCGTGTGGCGGCGCGTCCCGTTCGGCGGCGGCGAGGACGCCCCGGCCGTTCCCGGGCTGGAGCCGTCCTACCCGGCCGGGCTGTCCCTCGGCGCGAGCGGGCTGGCCGTCGTCGGCCGCACCGGCGAGGACGGCAACACCGTCCACCTGTGCCGTCCCGGCGCCGCCCCGGAGGTGCTGTACCACCACGCGGAGGACGCGCACGTCGCCGCGCTCTCGCGGGACGAGTCGCTGATCGCGATCGGGCACAGCGAGCACGGCGACAGCCGGCACATGGCGCTGCGGGTCGTCCGCCCGGACGGCTCCGCGGTCGCCGACCTGTGGGACGGGCCCGGCAAGGGCGTCTACGGCATGGGCTTCGCGCCCGTCGCCGGCGACACCCGGCTGCTCGTCGGGCACGAGCGCCGCGGCCGCGACGAGATCCTCGTCTGGGACCCGGTCGCCGGCACCGAGCGGGAGATCGTCCTCGACCTGCCCGGCGAGATCGGCGCCGGCTGGTACCCGGACGGGTCCGCGCTGCTGATCTCCCACAACCACGAGGCGCGCGACGAGCTGTACCGCCACGACCTCGGCGACGGGTCGCTGACGCGGGTGGAGACGCCGCGCGGCGTGATCGGCGGCGCCGACGTCCGGCCCGACGGGACGGTGGAGTTCTCCTGGTCGTCGGCCGCCGAGCCGCCGGTGATCCGGTCGGCGTCCGGCGCGGTGGTGCTCACCCCGCCCGGGCCGCCCGCCCCGCCGTCCGTGCCGGTCGGGGACGCGTGGGTGGACGGTCCCGGCGGCCGCATCCACGCGCTGGTCAGCAAGCCGGAGGGCGGCGAGCGGCCGTTCCCGACCGTGTTCGACGTGCACGGCGGGCCGACCGCGCAGGACGACGACTCGTTCGCCCCGGCCGCCGCCGCGTGGGTCGACCACGGGTTCGCGGTCGTCCGCGTCAACTACCGCGGCTCCACCGGCTACGGCTCGCAGTGGCGCGATGCGATCGAGGGACGCGTCGGCCTCACCGAGCTGGAGGACGTCAAGGCCGTCCGCGACTGGGCCGTCGCCACCGGGCTCGCCGACCCGGACCGGCTCGTGCTGACCGGCGGGTCGTGGGGCGGGTTCCTCACGCTGCTCGGCATCGGCACCCAGCCGGAGGACTGGAGCGTCGGCGTCGCGTCGGTCCCCGTGGCGGACTACGTCGCCGCCTACGAGGACGAGATGGAGGGCCTCCAGGCGTTCGACCGGTCGCTGTTCGGCGGGTCGCCGGAGGAGGTCCCCGACCGGTACCGGGAGTCGTCGCCGATCACCTACGTCGAGAAGGTGAAGGCGCCGGTGCTGATCCTCGCGGGGGAGAACGACCCGCGCTGCCCCATCCGGCAGATCGACAACTACCTCGCGCGCCTCGGTGAGCTGGGCCTGCCGCACGAGACGTACCGCTACGACGCGGGTCACGGCTCCCTCGTCGTCGAGGAGCGCATCAAGCAAATGTCCGCCGAAATGGACTTCGCCCGGAAACATCTGGGTATGGCATAGCGCAGTCGCGGGGACGGGCGTCGCCCCGCCCGCCCCCGCGTTCCCCTGACCGCGGTTCGCATGATCGCGTTTACATGATCGAGGACCCGGGCATCCCTCCGATCGGCCGCCACCGGGCGGCCGGTACGTCAGAGGGCCGGTCATCGACCGGCGGCCCCCCGGGCGCCGCCGCCACGTGCGGCGACGCGCTCGTCCGCCGCTCTCCGCGCGGAGAGCCGAACCGGGGGATCCGCCATGAACCGGATGCATGCCGCCCGCACGCCCGCGCCCTGTCCGAAGCCGCGCCCGCGCCCGCATCGAAAACCCGCGTCCGCCGCGCTGACCACGCTGCTCGCGACGGCCGCCGCGCTCGTCGCGACGACCCACGCGGCACCGGCCGACGCCACCGTCCCGCCGCCCGCCGCGACGCCCCCGCCGCCGGAGCCCGCCGCGGCCGCGCCCCTCCCCGGCGGCGCGCCCGCCCTGTCGCCGACGGCCGACGGCGGCGTCGCACCGGTCACGATGCCCGCCGCCGAGGTCGCGGCGGATCCCGGGAACGGCGGGACGCAGGCCGCTCCGCCGCCTCGCGGACCGTCCGCGCCCGCTGTGAGCGGCCCGCCGAGCCCGCTGCCCGGGACGCTGGCGGGCCTCGCGCCCTCCGCCGCGGCCGCCGGGGTAGGCGGCCTACTACCGCCCCCGGCGCCGAACCCCGCCGTGCCACCGAACACCGCCGTCCCGCAGACCGATCCGGCCCCCGGGACGGACGGTGAGCCCGCGCCTCCGGCCGCGGAGACCGACCCGCCCGCCGACGACCCGCCCGCCGATGATCCGGCCGGCGCGGTCTCCGGCGTGCTCACGGCGGCGGTGCCGGACATGCCGAAGTCGGTGCGGCTGACCCAGCAGGTCGCGGAGGGCTTCCTGCGCGCGAACGGCGTCCGGTGGCGGTCCACCGGCGGCTGCTCGGACCGCGCGCGCCGCACCTGCACGTCGTTCGACGGCCTGCGCTGGGGGACGCTGAAGGGGCTGCTGGACTTCCAGGCGGCGAGCGGCTGCCCGGTCACGATCACCGGCGGGACGGAGACGGGCCACGCGGGCGGGCCGCGCAGCCACGGCAGCGGCCACAAGCTCGACATCGCGACGGGCCGCTGCGTCGACACGGCGATCCGCCGCTACCCGTACCGGGGCGTGCGGGGCGACGGCGCGCGGCTCTACCGGTCGCCGGACGGCGCGCTGTTCGCCCGCGAGCGCGACCACTGGGACATCACGTTCCCGTGAAGAAGACCTAGGCGCGGACCTCGCGGATGATCCCGACCAGCTCCCGGGTCACCGACTTGAAGCCGGGCAGCCGGGACATCGCGACCATCCGGTTGACGAGCGGGACGGTCCGCTCGACGAGCAGGTAGGTCTTGCGGCAGCCGGGCGAGTTGTCGTGCACCCAGTACAGGACGATGCCCATCGAGTAGATCCACAGCAGCTCGGGCAGCTCCTTGCGGAACTCCTTGTCGATCTTGAGGTCGGAGCCCTCGACGACCTCCCGGTAGATCGCCACGGCGGAGTCGCGGGCGGGGCCGGACTCGGCGCTGAACGGGTTGAGCGGGCTGGTGGGCTCGGCGGCGAACTTGAAGAACTTCCCGGCGAACTCGTGGTAGGGGACCATCGTGTCGACGCGGGCCCGCAGCACGCCGAGGAGGCGGGCCGCGAACGCGGTCTCGGAGTCGAGGACGGCGCGGCAGGCGGCGACGTGCTCGTCCTGGAGCTCGTCGTAGTACGCCTGGATCAGTTCTTCCTTGGACCCGTAGTAGTAGTAGGCGTTGCCGACCGAGACCCCGGCCTCCTTGGCGATCGCGCGCATCGTCGTCGCCTCGTAGCCGCGCTCCCGGAACAGCCGCAGCGCGGTCTGGACGATCAGTGCCCGCGTCTGCTCGGACTTCACCGCCTTCGTCTCGGTCACGCATGCCACCCTACGGCCCAGGAGGCCGTGGAACACTGCGCGCGTCCACGGCCTCACCGGTCTCCGGGCCGTTCGGCCGGGTCAGCGGCCGGGCGGCCCCTCGCCGGTCCAGCCGGACT
The DNA here is from genome assembly GCF_017573465.1 of Actinomadura violacea. Taxonomy (GTDB): domain Bacteria; phylum Actinomycetota; class Actinomycetes; order Streptosporangiales; family Streptosporangiaceae; genus Spirillospora; species Spirillospora violacea. The sequence goes on along the minus strand of NZ_JAGEPF010000017.1, from coordinate 196,024 downwards.
CCAGGGTCAGCTGCGCCGTCTCGACCTGCCCGGCCCGCGCGGTGCCGGCGGCCTTCCCGCCCTTGCCGGTCATGACGGACTCCCAGGCCAGGGCCCTGCCGGTCTTGGGGTCGAGGACGAGGCGCTCGGTGAACCGGGACCCCTGGGCGTCGACGCCGGCGTTCAGGCCGACGGCGGTGCCCGTCCGCCCGGCCCGGTCGGTGACCGTGCCCAGTTTCCTGATGCCGGGCAGGCCGGCCAGCATCCGGTACGTCGCCGCGCGCACCTGCGGCGACGCGGGGTAGCGCAGCAGGAGGCTCCCGCCCCAGTCGAAGAGCTGCTCGTCGCCCTCGTCCGCCGACGCGCGCTTGATCAGCCGCAGCAGCGCGGTCCTGAGCCGGGCGGGGTCGGCGGGGAGCGTCCGGACGTCCTCGGGGGTGAGCTCCTGGCCGAACCGCTCGCCGTACCCGCCGGGCTTGATCCGTTCGGTGAGCGGTTTGTCAGGCTTGGCCGGGATCTTCACGTCACCGTTCTCGGTCGTGCGGTACGTGGCGGGCGATCCCTGGGCGCGCCAGACCGCCTCGTCCGCCTTCGTCGCGGGCGCGGCGCCGAGGCCGCTCGTCCGGATCCAGGCGGGGGCGGCGGCGTCCTGGGGCATCCAGAGGTCGGTCCGCGCCCGCTCGCGCACCTGGTAGGTGCCGCGGCCGGGCGAGCCGACCTGGATCAGCTCCTCGCTGAGCCCCGAGGTGTGCCAGTACCTCCCGGTGCCCGCCGGCGCGGACGCGGCCGCGTCGGCGGCCGTCAGCAGCAGCTCGCGCGCCGCCGGCCCGTCATCGTGCTGCCCGGTCACGCCGACCGCGACCGCGGCGGCGGCCACCGCGAACGCGGCGCCGGCGGCGGTCGCGGCCCGCCGGTTCCGGTTCCGCCGGATCCGCCGCTCGACCCGGCCCATCGCCTCCGGGTCGGTGCCGAACACCGCCGCCTTGCTGCGCAGCGCCTCGCGCAGGTCGTCCTCGACCATCGTCATGCCTTCTCCCTCAACGAACCCTGCAGCGCCGCGACGGCCCGGTGCGCGTGCGACTTGACCGTGCCCGCCGAAATGCCCATGACCTTGCCGATCTCGCGCTCGGACAGGTCCATCCAGTAGCGCAGCACCAGCACCTCGCGCTGCTTGGCCGGCAGCGCGTCCAGGGCGGCCAGCAGTTCCCGGTGGTCCTCGCGCACCATCGCCGTGAAGTCGGCGGGCACGTCCTCCTCGGTCCGCGCGAACAGCACCGGCAGCGCCCGGCGGACCACGCCGAGGTGCCTGCGCCGGTTGCGGGTCAGGTTGCAGACGGTCGACCGCAGGTACGCGAACGCCGCCGCGTCGTCCCGCAGCCGCCTGCGCCTGCGGTAGTACCGGGCGAACGCGTCCTGCGCGATGTCCTCGGGGTCGTCCGCGCCGAGCAGCCCGGCGAGCCGCACCAGCGGGCCGTAGTGCGCGTTGAACAGCGCGGTGAAGGACGCCTCGTCCACCGTGGTGCGCCCCCTCGTCCGGGCCGGTCCCGCTCGATCGTGCACGAAGGTTTCGATCATGTTGAAGAGACACGCGTGCGCGCCCCGGGTTGTCCCGGCGCCCGAAAAGGTCTCCGCGCCGGCGGCGCGGCGCAACCCGCCCGGCGCAACCCGCCCGGCCCGGCCGGTGTTCTCCCGGCATGACCAACGCATGGGACGTACTGGAGCGCTTCTACGCCGCCGAGGCCGACTACCTGGCCGCGGGCGGCCCCGGCAAGGCCGACTTCGCGGGGATGGCCGCGCACCTGGCGCCGGACGTGGTGATGCACCAGGCGCCGAGCCTGCCCTACGGTGGGACGTGGCGCGGCCACGACGGCATGGAGCGGTTCATGGCCGCGATGAGCGAGGCGTGGACGGGCCTGACGTTCCTCGAACAGCACCGCGCCGTGGACGGGGAGACGGTCGCGGTCCTCAACCGCTGCGTCTTCCGGGCCCGCGCGACCGGCCGCGAACTGGAGACGTCCGTGCAGCAGTGGATCACCGTGCGGGACGGGCTCGTCCGCGAGTTCCGGCCGTTCTACCTGGACACGGCCGCCGTGCTCGACGCGCTCGGTGCCGCGGAGGCCGCCGGGGCCGTCACGGGGTGAGGTCGGCGGCGACCGGTTCGGCGATCTGCGCGGTGTTGAGCGCGGCGCCCTTGCGCAGGTTGTCGCCGCACAGGAACAGGTCGAGGGCGCGCGGGTCGTCGGGGGACCGGCGGACCCGCCCCGCCCACGTCGGATCGGTGCCGGCGGCGTCGGACGGGGCCGGGAACTCCAGCATCTCGGGGTTGTCGCAGAGCACGACGCCGGGCGAGCGGGCCAGCACGTCCTGCGCCTCGCGCCGGTCGACGCGCGCGGCGAAGACGGCGTGGACGGCGACGGAGTGCGCCGTGACGACCGGGACCCGCACGCACGTCGCCGCCGCCTTCAGCTCCGGCAGGCCGAGCACCTCGCGGCACTCGTCCCGGATGCCGAGCTCCTCCGAGCACCAGCCGTCGTCGCCGACCTTCTCCAGCTGCGCGTAGAGGGTGCCGGCGCCCTCGCGGCCCGCGCCGGACGCGGCCTGGCAGGACGCGACGACCAGTTCCCGCAGCCCGTACCGGGCGTGCAGCGCGCCGAGCGCGACGATCATCGACAGGGTGGTGCAGCCGGGGCCCGCGAGGACGCCGCGCGGCCGGTCCCGGACCAGGTCCGGGTTGACCTCGGGGACGATCAGCGGGACGTCCGGGTCCGCGCGGAACGCCGCGTGCGCGCCCGCACTCCGTCAACTTCCGCGGCGTGCGGGCGGTTCCCGGCCCGAGGGTGCCATGTCCGGGCGCGCGGCTCTGCGGCACAGGGCGCAGAAACGACGGTGCGGGCCGCACGGGTGGTCCCGTGCGGCCCGCACCGGTCGTCGAGAGGCCGGGGTCAGCGGCCGGTGCCGCCGTAGACGACGGCCTCGACCTGGTCGGCGTCGAGGTCGAACGCGTGGTGCGCGGCGGCGACCGCGGTGTCCACGTCGTCCTGCGCGACGACGACGGAGATCCGGATCTCCGAGGTGGAGATCATCTCGATGTTCACCCCGGAGTCGGCGATCGCGGCGAAGAACGTCGCGGTGACGCCCGGGTGCGAGCGCATCCCGGCGCCGATCAGCGACACCTTGCCGATCCGGTCGTCGTAGCGCAGCGACTCGAACCCGATCCGCTCCTTCAGCTTGTTCAGCGCGGTCAGCGCGGACTGGCCGTCGCTCGCCGGCAGCGTGAAGGAGATGTCGGTGCGCCCGGTGGACGCCGCCGACACGTTCTGCACGATCATGTCGATGTTGATCTCGGCCTCGGACAGCACCGTGAAGATCGTCGCGGCCTCACCGACCTTGTCGGGCACCCCGACCACGGTGATCTTGGCCTCGCTCCGGTCGTGCGCGACCCCGGAGATGATCGCCTGCTCCATGTCCTGCCCTTCGATCTCGCTGCTGTCGACGACCCACGTCCCCTCCTTCTGGGAGAACGAGGACCGCACGTGGATCGGGATGTTGTAGCGGCGCGCGTACTCCACGCAGCGCAGGTGCAGGATCTTCGCGCCGGTCGCCGCCATCTCCAGCATCTCCTCGTAGGAGATCTTCGGGAGCTTGCGGGCGGCGGGCACGATGCGCGGGTCGGCGGTGAAGACCCCGTCCACGTCGGAGTAGATCTCGCAGACGTCGGCGTCCAGCGCGGCGGCGAGCGCGACCGCGGTGGTGTCGGAGCCGCCGCGGCCGAGCGTGGTGATGTCCTTGGTGCCCTGCGAGACGCCCTGGAAGCCGGCCACGATGCACACCGCGTTCTCGTCGAGCGCGGTGCGGATCCGGCCCGGCGTCACGTCGATGATCTTGGCTTTCCCGTGGGTGCCGTCGGTGATGACCCCCGCCTGGGAGCCGGTGAACGAGCGGGCCTCGTGGCCCAGGTTGGCGATGGCCATGGCCAGCAGGGCCATCGACATCCGCTCGCCGGCGGTGAGCAGCATGTCGAGTTCACGGGCCGGCGGCAGGGGGCTGACCTGCTTGGCCATGTCGATGAGATCATCCGTCGTGTCACCCATGGCGGAGACCACGACGACGACGTCGTTCCCCGCCTTCTTCGTCGCGACGATGCGCTGGGCGACCCGCTTGACGCACTCGGCGTCGGCGACGGAGGAGCCACCGTACTTCTGCACGACAAGAGCCACGGGTGGGCGCTCCTCGGTTCGGGGTCAGGCGTACTGACGGACGAGTCTACCGAGACCGCGCCAATGGATTACGAGCAGGTAACTGCGCACCGCCCGGACTAGGGCAGGAGCGCCCCGGCGAGGCGGCGCCAGTGCGGCATGGCCGGCTCGCCCGGAACCGCGCGCAGGACCTGGACGCCGACGTGGTCGGCGCCGGCGTCGAGGTGCTCGTGCAGCCGCGCGGCGACCGTGTCGACGTCGCCCCATACGACCAGGTCGTCGACGATGCGGTCGCTTCCGCGGCCCCCGGCGATGTCGTCCTCGGTGTAGCCGAGCCGGAGGAACTTCGCGATGTTGTACTTCTCGGTGAAGTAGCCGTGCAGGTGCTCGCGCGCGATCTCGCGGGCCCGCGCCGGGTCGGTCTCGAAGAGCACCGGCTGCTCGACGCCGAGGAACGGGCCGTCGCCGAGCACCTCGCGCGCCTGCGCGGTGTGCCGGACCGTCACGTGGTAGGTGTGCGCGCCCGCGGACCGGTCGCGGGCCATCTCCAGCATCTTCGGCCCGTAGGCGGCGAGAATGCGCCGCACCGGCACCCGCGGCTCGGGGTTGGCGCTGGTCGCCGCGTCCATCTCGGTCAGGTACTCCTCCATCGCCCGCAGCGGCGTCGTCCCCGGCTGCGGCTTCCCGCCGAAGCCGAGGCCGAGCACGTGCCGGCCGGGGTAGGCGTCGGCGAGCAGCACCGCGGCGCCCCGCGTCCATCGCGCGCCGCGCGACCAGATGCGCGCGATGCCGTTGACGACCTTGATCCGCTCGGTGGACGCGAGCAGGAACCCGGCGTGCGTCATCGCCTCACGGCCGTCGCGTTCCGGGATCCAGACCGCCGGCCAGCCGAGCTCCTCCAACTCCTGGACGGAGTCGCGGATCGCGGCCGCGGGCCGGTCCTCGAAGTCGAACGTCCAGATGCCGAACCGGCCGAGGTCCGTCCCGCCGATCGCGCCCATGCCGCCTCCCAAAGATCGCGTCGATGATTCGAAGTATCGCAGAATCTCGATATGAATGCCAACGTGCCGGGGATCGCGAGCACGGGTGCGGCAGGGTCAGAGCGAGCGGCCGAGGGCGGCGACGAACCAGGCGATGCGCTCCTCGTCCCGCCTGTAGTGCGTCCACTTCCCGACCCGCGTGGACCGGACGAGCCCGGCGCGCTCCAGCGCCGCCATGTACGCCGAGACCGTCGACTGCGCCAGCCCGACCTTCGCCTGGATATGGCTGACGCAGATGCCGACCTCGGCCGGGTCCGCGATCGCCTGCTCGACCGGGAAGTGCAGCTCCGGCTCCCGCAGCCACTGCAGCAGCTGGAGCCGCACCGGGTTGGCGAGCGCCTTGAAGACGTCCAGCAGCTCGGCCGGGACGTCCTCGGCGGGGTCCGCGTTCGTCGTCATGGTCCGGCCACTCTACCTCGACGTTTCGCGGTTCCTCGATATGACTTCAGGACACCGCGGCGGCCAGCTCCGCGAGCACCTCCGAGGTGGTGACCGGGTCCAGGTCGGTGAAGGGCCGCCGCCCCTCGCGGGCCACCCAGTCGCCCGTCTCGGGGCGGTCGTCGAGCCAGATGACCTCCAGCCGCTGCCCATCGGCCAGCTCCGGGTAGATGCTGAGCCCGGGATTCAGGTGGACGTTGACGAACAGGCCGCTCGGCGCCGCCCGGTACACGCTGTGCTGGATGCCGGCGTCCATCGGGCCGCCGCGCCGCCAGCCGCGCCGCTCCAGCGCGAGGACGGCGGACGGATCGACGCCCGCGTCCTCGAACCGGGCCAGCCGGCGGGCGGCGCGCTCCGCCTCGGTCAGCGTGTGCACCTCGCGGCCGAGCTGCGGGAACGGCTGCAGGATCGCGTAGTCGGCGAACAGCACCGACCACGCCTCGACCGACCCGCCCAGCTCCAGGGGGTGCGGGATGCCGACGGCCGCCGACTCCGGCAGGGCCACGACGTCGTCGGCGGCGTCGGCGAACGTCCCGTCCTCCGCGATGCGGAACGACGCCGCCTTGCCGCCGTCCTCGGCGACCCACACCAGCCGCCGCGCGACGTGCGCGATCAGCGGGTGCTCCACGAACAGGCGGCGGAACTCCCCGGCCGTCCAGCGGCGCCGCGCGACCATCGCGGCCTCCAGGCGCCGGATCTGGTCGGCGGCGACCGTCCGCACGTCCTTCTTCAGCGCGGCGAACCGCTTGTACGCGGCGGGCGCCAGCTCCGGGTCGTCCTTCGCGCCCGGCTTGGGCAGCGCCTTGCGTCGGGTGCCGTCCTCGTCGGCGACCTGCGGCCTGAGCTGCTCGTCGAACCCGACGACGAAGCGGCGCGGCCCGTAGTCCAGGACGAGCCCACCACCCGCGTCCAGCCCGAAGTCGGGGACGAGCCGGTCCCCGAGCTGCTCCGCCGTCAGACCCAGCCCGTCGGCGACCTCTTGGACCTTGTCCTGCGCGCGCGCCTTCAGCCCCTTGAACTTCACTTTCTGCGAGATCCCGTAGAGCTGCATCAGCGCGATGTCGGTGCCGATGGCGGCGAGGACGTCCAGGCCCACCACGGCCTTGGAGTGCCCGTCCTCCCCCGGCCATGCGCGGATCAGGGGCGTCAGCCGGCGCGCGGTGTCGTCGTCGCCGAGCCAGCCGAGCTGCGCCAGCGCCCACCCGTCCTTGGCGGGCGCCTCGTTGCGCCGCCACTGCTCGAACAGCGCCCACGCGAACGCCGCGAGCGACTCGGGATCGCACGCGTCCTTGACGATCCCGACGCCCGCATACACCTCGTCGTTCTTGGACATGGCCAGCATCGTCAGCAAGTGCCGGACGGCCTCGACGGGCAGTGCGTCGTCGCGTCCACGGAGCCGGATCTGCGGCAGCGTCTCCGCGACGGCCCACTCGCCCACCACCGGAATGCGTTTCGGCAGGAGCTCTAGAGGGTCCACCGCGAGAAACGCGCGGACGGCGTCCGCCGCCTCATCGCCGTGCGCGCGCGCCGCCGCCTCAACGACCTCGTCGATCCCGTGGTTCTCGGCCAGCAGGCGCAGCGCCGCCTCTGCCTCCCGGCGCGGCCCGACCGGTTTGCCCAGCGCCGCCGGAACCAGCAGCGGCACCGCGTCCACGCCATGCCGGCCGAACCACGCGAGCGCGGTCTTGCGCCCCTTCTTCGGACGCCCCAGTGCCCCGGCCATGAACCGGGCCACACCGGCGTCCAGGAACGGCAGCGCCCGGTCGGAGAGCCCCGCCGGGTCCTCCTCCGCGATCCGCAGCGCGACCGGCAGCGCGTCCACCCCGAACCGGGCGACGACCGGCCGCAGCCACATCTCGGCCTCCCACAGCCGCGGCTTCCAGTCCGCCAGCCACGGCCGGACCTTCTCCACCGGCCCGTGCGTGAGGACGCCGAACCCGTACCCGTGGGCGCGGCCGGTGCGGAACTCCTCGACCAGCGCGTCCCAGTCGTCGCTCGCCGGGACGCGGTGCCGCTCGTCGGTCCTCGCCCATTCCTCCTGCTCGCCCGGCTCCCACCGCACGGCCGGCCCGGCGGGCGGTACGAGACCCTCGATCACGACGGGCTTCACCGGCTTCGTGCCGCGCAGCCACGGCGGGTCGGCCAGCGGCCTCGGCAGCGCGTCCACCGGAGCGTCCGGCAGCCTGCCTTCGTCGTCCACCACCATCCCGGCCGCCGCGGCCAGCTCGGGATGGGACCGCACATGCCCCGCCAGCAGCTCGGCGAGATGCGGCGCATCCGCGGCCGCCGGCTCCAGCAGCCGCAGCGCCCGTACGGGGAAACGCTTCATCGCCGCGAGCAGCGCGGGCCGCACATGCTTCTGACCGGCGCGATCCACCAGCGCCTGGAACGCCTCATCGCCGGGCGTGATCGCGAGCATCTCCAGGATCAGCTTCCGGAGATCGGTGTCCCAGTCGTTCGCGTCGTACACCCCGGCGAACAGCGGCACGGCCGCCGCACCCACCCCGTCCAGCACCGTGACCAGGCACGACCGGTCCCACTGCGGAAAGAGGAGCCCGTGCGAAGCCAGCGCCTCCACATGGCGGGGCTCCCCCAGCGCGCAGTGCAGCATCCACAGGAAGACGCCCTCGGACCGGTCCGGCGGCGCGGCGCAGCACTCGTCCACCCAGTCGAGCCGCGACGGCACCAGGAACGACACCACCGTCCGCTGCGCCACGCCGCGGCGGCACCGCGCGAGACCGTCGACCGCCTCCGCGTACTCGTCGTCGCCCGCGACGGCCAGCATCGCCCGCAGCCGCGCGCCGATCCGCCACGCGGACGTCGACGCGACCGACCTGCCGGGACCCTCCGCCGCCCCGTCCGCGCGCAGCCCCGGGACGCTCCACCGGATCCGGCTCAGCTCCGCGAACGCGCACGCCGCGAACGGCAGCCCGTGCTCGGTCACCCACGCGTCCGCCAGCGGCGCCGCAAGCCGGCCGACGGTGTGGTCCCACCGCGCGTCCTCGGCGACGACCGCCGCGACCACGGCCGCGCCCAGCGGGTTCGCGGCACCGTCCAGGTACTCGCCCGCCGCGGCGGCCAGGTCCGGGCCGACGCCGTCCCACTCCCGGACCGGACGCTCGGCCTCGATCACCCGGACCCGCTCGCGCAGCCACGCACCCGCGTCCCGGTCGATCTTGATCGCCGGTCCGGGACGGCCGCCGCGCCGCGGAAGCATCCGCCGCCGCCACGCGTCCGGGAGGATCAGGGCGTCTTCGTCCGGAACCGGAAGATCATCCATGCCGCCCACCGTAGGGCAGCACTCCGACACGCGCCCCCGCTACTGGGCGACGGCGGCCTCCTGCGCCACGGCGAGCCGGTCGTTCGCGACGAACGCGTGCAGCGCCCGCAGCGACGCCCCCGCGTGGTTGCCCCAGTGGTTGAAGTACGAGTACTGCCACCACCACAGCGCCTCGAGCGGACGGTCCTGGTTGTAGTGGCGCAGCCCGTGCACGAGGTCGCTCGCCACGTCGACCAGGTCGTCCGACAGGCGGTAGGACGTCGGCTCGGTGTCCTTGTACGGGTCGAACACCTCGACGTACTCGTCGAGGGCGCCGAGCCGCTCGGCCAGGCCCGTGCGAACCGCGTCCAGGTCCGGGTCGTCACCGATCTCCGGCTCCCAGTTGTCCGGGAGGATCACGTCCGCGCTCGCGCCGAGCTGCGCGCCCGCCAGGATGACCTGCGACACCTCCAGCAGCAGCAGCGGGACCGTGTGGGTGCCGCCGTCGCCGCGGGCGACGGCCTCCAGGCCGTTCAGGTAGTTGTCGACATGGCACGCCACCCGCTCGGCGAGGGCGTTCCAGTCCTGCGGGCTGTTGGCTTCAGACCTGCTTGCTTCAGACATCGAGCAGCCTCCGTCCTTCGAATGCGCGTCCCAGGGTCACCTCGTCGGCGTACTCCAGGTCACCGCCCACCGGCAGGCCGCTGGCGAGCCGGGTGACGGTCAGGCCCATGGGCTTGACCAGCCGGGCGAGGTACGTCGCGGTCGCCTCGCCCTCCAGGTTCGGGTCGGTCGCGAGGATCAGCTCGGTGACCGTGCCGTCGGCGAGCCGCTGCATCAGCTCCCGGATCCGCAGGTCGTCGGGGCCGACGCCCTCGATCGGGCTGATCGCGCCGCCCAGCACGTGGTAGCGGCCGCGGAACTCGCGCGTCTTCTCGATCGCGACGACGTCCTTGGACTCCTCGACCACGCAGATGACCGACGGGTCGCGGCGGGCGTCCCGGCAGATCCGGCACTCCTCCTCCTCCGCGACGTTCCCGCACGTCCGGCAGAAGCGGACCTTGTCCTTGACCTCCTTGAGCGCCTTGCCGAGGCGCTCGACGTCGGCCGGATCGGCGGCGAGGAGGTGGAAGGCGATCCGCTGCGCGCTCTTGGGGCCGACGCCGGGCAGCCTGCCCAGCTCGTCGATGAGGTTCTGGACCACCCCTTCGTACAACGGACCCCTCCTTTCGGTTCCTGTTCCTGCTGTCCGCCGTCGTCCGGCCGCCGCGTCAGGCGCCGGTCAGGCGCCGCCGCCGAGGCCGGGGAAGCCGCCCGGAAGGCCGCCGCCCGGCGCGCCGCCGCCGCCGAGGCCGGGGATGCCGCCACCGCCGCCGAGACCGGCCGCGAGCGGGCCCATCTTCTCCTGCTGCAGCTCCGCCGCCTCCCGGGCCGCGTCGCGGATCGCGGCGAGCACCAGGTCGGCGATGGTCTCCGCGGTGTCGGCCGGGTCGTCGGGGTCGATCGCCTTCGGGTCGATCGCCAGGCCGGTGACCTCGCCCTGGCCGTTGACCGTCGCGGTGACGAGCCCGCCCCCCGCGGTGCCCTTCACCTCCGCCTCCGCCAGCTCCCGCTGCGCGGCGAACAGCTGCTCCTGCATGGCCTGCGCCTGCTGCAGCAGCTCCTGCATGTTCAACTGACCACCGGGTTCCACGGTGCACCCCTCTTCCGGCCCCCTCGGAAGGGCCTTTCTCTCGCGACCGCGCCGCCCACCGGACGTCGTCCCCCGAGACTACGGGGTCCCGGCGCGATCCGGTACGTGCGGCCCGCCCACTCTGCCGCGTCCGCCCGCCGCCCCGCCCCCGGGAACGACAAAGGCGCGCGCCCTAAGGCGCGCGCCTCCCGGCCCGGTGGCCCATCTCACTCGGACGGGCCTAGGCCGTTCGTCGGGTCGGCCGGGCGGACCGCCGCCCGGCCCCGTACTCGCGTCGGGGCCGGCCGGCGGCGCCACCTGGCGTTCGGTCGCCGAGGCGACCGCGGGTCAGCGAACGCCGGCGAGGGCCTCGCTGTGGCCTTCGGCTCCGGCGTTGCCGGAGTCGCCGCCGCGGCCGCCGTTGCCACCGGCCGTGTACGAGGTGTTCGAGGCGTTCCCGCTGTTGCCGGTGTTCCCCGTCTTGCCGGAGTCGCCGGACGAGGCGTAGGCCACCAGCAGCGCGTGCTCGCGGCCCTTGTCGCCCTTGCCGCGCTCGCCCTGCTCACCCTGCTCGCCGTGCTCGTCGCCCTCGTGGGGACGGCTGATGTTGGCGGCGACGTTGCCGCCGGTCGAGCCGGAGTTGCCGGAGTTGCCGGTCTGGCCGGACAGGGCGAAGTTCTTGCTCTCGGCGTTGCCGCCCTTGCCGCCCTTGCCCGTGGCGCCCGTCGCGGCGGCGGTGTGGTCGCCCGAGTCGGCGGCGGCCGAGCCGTTGCCGTCCCGGCCGTCGCCGTCCTGCGACCCGAGCCGGTAGCCCGCCCTCATCGACCGCTCGTCGCTCTTCGCGCCGCTCTCGGCCTGGGCCTTGCTGTGGCCTTCGGCCCCGGCGTTGCCGGAATCGCCGCCGCGGCCGCCGTTGCCGCCGCCGGTGGCCGAGATGTTCCCGGCGTCGCCCGAGTCGCCGGTCTTCCCGGTGTCGCCGGACTTGCCGGACGTGGCCGCCGCCCCGCACTTGCTCATCACGCAGATGTTGTAGGCGGCGTTGCCGCCCGTGGAGCCGGAGTCGCCGGACTTGCCGGTCTCACCGGAGACGGCGGTGTTCTTGCTGTCGGCGTTGCCGCCCTTGCCGCCGTTGCCCGTGTCGCCGCTCTGCGTCAGGGACTTGTTGCCGGAGGCGGCGCCGGCGGTGCTGCCGCCCTGCCACCCGCCGTACTCCTTCGCGTAGGCGACGGCGGCGGCGTTCGACTCGCCCTTCGCGAGGCTCTCCCCGGAGTCGCCCCCGCGGCCGCCGTGGCCGCCGGTGGTGTGCGACTTGTTCCAGGCGTTCCCGCTGTTGCCGGTCTTCCCCGTCTTGCCGGAGTTGCCGGAGGTGGCGAAGGCCGCGCAGTCCGCCATGACGCAGAGGTTGCCGGCCTTGTTCCCTCCCGTCGAACCCGAGTTGCCCGAGTTGCCGGTCTTCCCGGAGGCCGCGACGTTCTGGCTGGCCGCATCGCCTCCCTTGGCGCCGTGCCCGGTCTTGCCGCTGACGGCGACGCTCTGGTTGCCGGACCCGGCGCCCGCATGGCCGTGGCCGTCGTGGCCGTCCTCGACCGCCTGGGCGGCGGCCTGCCCCAGGAAGAAGACCCCGCCGATGGAAGCCGCGACCAGCAGGCCGCGCTTGAGGTTCTCGATCATGAAGTGGTGCACATCCCTTTCGGAGAAGTGGAGTCCCCCTCTGGTCGCCGACCTCGGCGTGGGGGACTCGGAAGCCGGCGCCGGCCGGAGCGGTCCAGGCGCCGTGTCCGTGAAGGGGGGTGACAGGGGTGAGAGGGGGGCTCAGCCCGGGGACGCGCGGGCGTACCGGTCGTCCGTCCCCGCCGGCCCCGTGCCTTCGACCGCATTTCGCCGACGTTCGCCGATCAGTGTCCGCATCCGTCCACTCCCGGAGCGGCGACATCGTCGCCGCCTGTAGTCGATCTTGCGCTGTCCGTGCAGGATAGCGCCGAACCCGCAGGTCATCGAGGATCCCGCCGCGGTCGCTTGGCAGGTGTCGCAGGACCCGCTTCCGTGGGCCCGACCGCCTACCCCCAGGCCCCCGCTGGGCCGCGGAATCGGCACGGTTCAATTTCGGAGAGGGAGACGGCCGGCCGTGACGGCCGCGGCGGAACCCAGCGGACGCGGCAGAAGGGACCAACATGCCGGGCGATGGCGAAGCGGAAGCCTCAGCGGACGGCACCGCAGCGGGGGCGCTGGTGCCTGCCGACGCGGGCGGCGGCGGGGGCGGGGTGCTGCGGCTGGGCACCCGGACCTCGCCGCTGGCGATGGTGCAGGCCCGTGGAGTGGCCGCCCGGCTGCGGGAGGCGGCGAACGCGACCGTCGACGTGGTCGGCATCTCGACCGCCGGCGACCGGCACCGCGGGCACCTCGGCGAACTCGGCGGCAAGGGCGCGTTCATGAGCGAGATCGACCGGGCGCTGCTGACGGGCCGCGTCGATGTCGCGGTGCACTGCCTCAAGGACGTGCCCGGCGACGTCCCCCGGCCGGACGAGCTGGTGTTCGCCGCGTACGTCGAGCGCGACGACGTCGCCGACGTGATGCTGTTCCCCGCGTCGAGCGGGATCCAGAGCCTCGCCGATCTCCCGCCGGGGGCGCGGGTGGGGACGTCGGCGGTGCGGCGCCGCGCCCAGCTCAGACGGATCCGGCCCGATCTGCGGATCGAGTACCTGCGCGGCAATGTGGACTCGCGGCTGGAGCGGCTCGACGCGGGCGAGGAGCTCGACGCCATCGTGGTGGCGAGGGCGGGCCTGACGCGGCTGGGAATCGATCGGCCGGGCGAAGCCCTCGACATCCTTCCCGCCGTGGGCTCCGGGGTACTCGCGGTGGACTGCCGGCGTGCGGACACCGAGGTCGTGGAACTGCTGCGGCTGCTGGATCACCCGGAGACCCGGCGGTGCGTCAGCGCGGAACGCGCGATGCTGCACGGCCTCCACGGGCACTGCAACAGCCCGATCGCCGGCCACGCCCGGATCGAACGCGATGGGCGGCTGAGCCTGCGCGGGATGGTGTTCACGGAGGACGGTTCGCTCTTCGTGCACGCTCAGGAGTCGTCCCCGCCGGAGAAGGGCGAGGGTCTCGGCGCGTCCGTGGCCGCTGATCTGCTGCGCAAGGGCGCCCGCGACGTGATCGCGGACATCCCGCACTGACCGGGAACACCGTCCGCGGGGGCGATGTCCGTCGCGGGGCTGCGGGCGCGTTGCCCGGCCCCGGGCGTCCGGCCCCTCAGGAGTTGTCGATCTCCCGGATGATCTGACCGCCCAGTTCGCGCTGGATGAGCGCCATACCGCTCATCTCCGCCTCGGTGCCGTCGGCATCGGCGTCCCCTTCCGGGTCCACCTCGTCGCTCTCGTCCATGGGAGACGGCTCGGGGGGCGGGGGCGGCTCGTCCGGAGGCGGCGGCAACGGCCCCAGGTCGCCGGCGGCGCCCGCGCCCGCGCCGAACCCGTTGCTCCGGCTCGCCCCGTTGGCCCCATTCGCGCCGTTCGCGCCGGTCCCGCCGGACGCGGGGCGCGGAACCGGATTCGTCCCACCCTGCTGCGATCCCGCCTGCGCGTTCTGGCCCGTCCCGCCGCCGAAGCCGCTCCCTTGCGGGGAAGCCCCGAACCCTCCGGCGGCCGGAGCGCCGCCCGTGGAGGACGAACCGAAGCCACCGGACGGAGCGGAGCCGAACCCGCCGGAACCGCCGGGCCCGTTGGATCCGAACCCGCCGCCACCTGCACCGCCGGCGCCGGACCGTCCGCCGCCCGGGCCCGCCTTCGGCCCCGGACCGCCCTGGCCGCGTCCGCCGCCCGCGCCGCCGGAGACCGTCTCGATCCGCCAGTCGACGCCCATCCGCTCCCGCAGCACCTCGCTGAGGATCACGTCGCGGTTGCCGTTGACGAACCCGAGGCGGTTCCCCTCGGCGTCGAACGCGAGCGTGAGCACGCGCCCCTCCAGGGACGCCGGCCGCACGCCGGACATGATGACCATCCAGGTCGCGCGGCTCTTCTGCTTGACGGCCTCGACGATGTCCGGCCAGTACCGCTGTACCGTCGCCACGTCCACACCACCGGCGCCCTGCCCACCGGCGCCTTGCCCAGTGGGGCCCTGCCCGCTGACGCCCTGCCCGCTGACGCCTTGACCTGCGGCGCCTTGCCCACCGGCGCCCTGCCCAGTGGGGCCTTGACCTGCGGCGCCTTGACCTGCGGCGCTCGAAGCGCCGTGGTTTCGCGACGGGGTTCCGGTTCCGGCGGAGCGCCGGTTATCCACAGAACCGCGTTCCACCTCCGCCGGACCGTGGCCGGAGTTGACACTAGAAGTGGGGTCGCCCCCCTGGGCGGGCGGGGGCTGCCTCACCCCGGACTCGGAAGACGCCGCCCCAGAAGCCGAGGTCGGAGCCTGAGCCGGAGCCTGAGCCGGAGTTGGCGCCGAGCCCGAGGACGAGGCCGGGGTTGAGGCCGATCCAGGGGACGAGGCCGGAGCCGCGGCCGGGGCCGGGGCCGGGGCCGGGGCCGGGGCCGGGGCCGAAGCCGGGCTCGGGGCCTGGGTCGCGAATGCTTGTGCCATGCCGTCGCCGGGGGCAGGCCCGGCCGCGAATCCGCCCTGCGGGATCTGGGCGGCCTGGCGTTCGAGGCGGTCGAGGCGCGCGAACATCGACGCCTCGTCCTCGTACGCGGCGGGCAGCAGGATGCGGGCGCAGATCAGCTCCAGCAGCAGCCGCGGCGACGTGGCGCCGCGCATCTCCGTGAGCCCGGTGTGCAGCAGGTCCGCGGCCCGGGTCAGCTCCCCCGGGCCCATCGAGGACGCCTGCCGCCGCATCTGCTCCAGCTCGTCCGGCGGGACGTTCAGCAGCCCCGAACCGCCCGCCTCCGGGACGTTCGACAGGATCACCAGGTCGCGGACGCGTTCCAGCAGGTCCGCGGTGAACCGGCGGGGTTCCTGGCCGCTCTCGATCACCCGGTCGACCGCGGCGAACACGGCGGCCCCGTCGCGGGCGGCGAACGCGGCGATGACCTCGTCGAGCAGCGTGGAGTCGGTGTAGCCGAGCAGCGAGACGGCCCGCGCGTAGGTGATGCCCTGCTCGTCGGACCCGGCGAGGAGCTGGTCGAGGATCGACAGGGTGTCGCGGGCGGACCCGGCGCCGGCCCGCACCGCGAGCGGCAGCGCGGACGCCTCGTACGGGACGTCCTCCGACTTGAGGATCTCCTCGACGAGCTCCGTCAGCACGCCCGGCGGGATCAGCCGGAACGGGTAGTGGTGTGTGCGGGACCGGATCGTCCCGATGACCTTCTCCGGCTCGGTGGTCGCGAAGACGAACTTCAGGTGCGGCGGCGGTTCCTCGACGAGCTTCAGCAGCGCGTTGAAGCCCTCGCGGGTGACCATGTGCGCCTCGTCGATGATGTACACCTTGAAGCGCGCCGACACGGGCGCGAAGAACGCGCGTTCGCGCAGGTCGCGGGCGTCGTCGACGCCGCCGTGCGAGGCGGCGTCGATCTCGATGACGTCGATGTGGCCGGTGCCGGACGGGCCGAGCGCGACGCAGGAGTCGCACTTGCCGCACGGGTCGGGCGTCGGTCCCTGCTCGCAGTTGAGGGAGCGGGCGAGGATGCGGGCGCTGGAGGTCTTGCCGCAGCCGCGGGGGCCGCTGAACAGGTACGCGTGGTTGATCCGGCCGTTGCGCAGCGCCTGCTGGAGGGGCTCGGCGACGTGCTCCTGCCCCTTCAGTTCGCCAAAGGTCGCTGGCCGGTACTTGCGGTACAGAGCCAGACTCATCGGGGGTCCGCCCTCCCTCGAGAAGCAGAGCGTCACGGGCGCGGTGGCGCGGTGAAAGCAAGGGACCCCCCGCACACCCGCCAGAGCCTGCTTATCCTTGCTGCCTTCCGGCCCTGGGGAGGTTCACAGGGTGACGCCGTGCGAGGGGTCTGCACAGAGTCTATGGCATCAGCGGCCAGGCTCGGCACGGTTGCGGCGTACTCTCCCGCCCATGACCGACGCCGCGCAGCAGACGCTCCTGCACATCGCCGAACGCCGCCACTGGGAATCCGCGCGGGACTCGGGTGTGTCGTACTCGATGTCGACGCTCGGGCGGACGCTGGGCGAGGAGGGCTTCGTCCACTGCTCGTCGGACCTGGAGCAGGTGGACGGGGTGCTCGGCCGCTTCTACGGCGCCGTCCCCCGCTCGGATCTGGTGCTGCTGGTCGTCGACGTGGCGCGGCTGGACGCGCCGGTCCGCTACGAGCCCGCGGGGGACGAGGTCTTCCCGCACGTGTACGGGCCGATCCCGGTCTCCGCCGTAATTGATGTCAGGTCACTGCCGGAGAGCCGGTAAGCTTTCCCGCGGAGGATTCGCCTAGTGGCCTAGGGCGCACGCTTGGAAAGCGTGTTGCGTGCAAGCGCTCGCGAGTTCGAATCTCGCATCCTCCGCCACCGGCGTGAGCCGAACGAAGGTCCCGACCGCACAGCGGCCGGGACCTTCGTCGTTTCCCGGTGCCGCCGCCCTCGCCCGCGGAGGGGTCTCACTGAGTCGAACCGGCCGTCCGGACGCCGCATCGTGCCTGGTAGCTGTGGGGGGACGCCGGCGCACGGCCGGGCGGGGAACGGGGCTGATCATGGGGAACCTGGAGAGCAAGGTGGCCGTCGTGACCGGCGGCGCGTCCGGTATCGGCGGGGCGGTGACGCGGCTGTTCGTGGAGCGCGGCGCGCGGGTCGTCGTGGTGGATCTGCAGCGGGACGCGGGTGACGCCCTGGCGAAGGAACTGGGTGACGCGGTCGTCTTCCGGCAGGGGGACGTCTCGGACCGGGCCGTCGCGGACGCCGCCGTCGCCGCGGCCGTGGAGCGCTTCGGACGGCTCGACACGCTGATCAACAATGCGAGCGCGTCGCGGCAGAAGCCGATCGAGGAGCAGACGGACGACGACTGGCGGCTGGCGATGGACACCGGCCTGTACGCCACGCGCAACTTCATGCTGGCGGCGCTGCCGGAGCTGAAGAGGGCGGGCGGCGGGTCGATCGTGAACTTCGGGTCCGCGGCCGGGATGGAGGGCCAGCCGAACCAGGCGTCCTATGCCGCGGCGAAGGAGGCGATCCGCGGGCTGAGCCGGGTCGCGGCGAACGAGTGGGCGAGGTACGGCATCCGGGTGAACGTGGTCTGCCCCATGGCGTTGACGCCCGGCGTGGCGCAGTGGGCGCAGGCGCGGCCGGAGCAGTACGCGCAGTCGGCCGCGAAGGTGCCGATGGGGCGGTTCGGCGACCCGGCGCGGGACGTCGCGCCGATCGTCGCGTTCCTGGCCTGTGACGACGCGCAGTACATGACCGGGCAGACCGTCATGGCTGACGGCGGCGCCGTCAAGCTGCGCTGACAGCAAGCGACCGGCGCCCGGACGCGGCGGGGACGGGGTCCGTCCGGGCCGCGCCGGACGCCGTGTTCTCAAGCGTGGTTCTCAGGCGTGCTGCGGCACGTCGTCCTTCAGTCCCTTGCGGATCTCCTCGCGCAGTTCGGGGCTGTCGGCGTGCCCGTGAACGGACACCGCGTGCTCGGCGGCCGCGCGTACCACCTCCTGCTCCTCGCCGGCGATGGTGAGCGTGCAGTTCATCTCGCTCGGGTAGTCCCTGCAGTCGGCGACCTTGCGCATGTCGATACCTCCCCTCCCTGCCAGTGTCGGACGGCGGACGTCCCAGGGCGAATACGGGAAATCCCGTACCGGCAAAGACCTGGAATCGGCGCCTTGTCCCACCTGACCAGGGATTTTAGAGTGGAGGGATGACCGGCTGCGCGGAGGTCGGGCTGCGGCGGGCGCTGGCGGTCGCCGATCTCCTGATCGACGCCGGCGACGAGCGGACGCTGCTCCCGGCGCTGCTGCCGATGCTGCTCGACGTGCTGCCGGGCGACAGTCTCGTGTGGTCGGTGCGCCCGTACGACGGCGGCGGGCCGCTCACGGTCCCGGGCGGGCTGCTGACCCGGGACGCGCTGGCCGCGTTCGCACGGGACAGGGACGCCGATCCGCTGGTCGCCCACACGACGACCGGGCCCGGCACGCCCGTCCTCCGGTCGGATCTGCAGTCGCGCGCCGAGTTCCACGCGCTCGCCGCCTACGCGGACGTGTACCGCCCGCTCGGCGCCGAGCACCAGCTGGCGATGGCGTTCCCGGCCGGATGGGCGGGGGACGAGCCGCGCAGCGTGTGCCTGGCGGTGAACCGGCGGCGCGGCGACTTCCGCGACGCGGACCGGGCCGCCGCCGAGCTGCTGCGGCCCCGGCTGGCGCGGGCGATGCGGCGGCTCGCCCCGCCCGCGCGGGACCGGGTGACGCGGCGGGAGGCCGCGGTCCTCGACCTGCTGGCGCGGGGCCTCACGGACCGGCAGATCGCGCGGCGGCTGGCGATCAGCCCGCGGACCGTGGAGAAGCACCTTGAGCACGCCTACCCGAAGCTCGGCGTGCACGGCCGCGTGGACGCGGCGGTCACCTGGCTGTCCGCCGGCGACGGCCGCCGTCCGGGCGCCCGCCCCGGGGCGCCGCAGGCCGGTGACGGAGGTTACTCACGGGGCCTCTGAGCTGCGGTGTAACTGGTTTACCAATCGGTGGAATGCGGTGACCGGGTCAGTCGGGGCACGTAGACTCGGGGCGTGATCTTCAAGGCGGTGGGCGAGGGAAGGCCCTATCCCGAGCACGGACTGTCGTCCCGGGACTGGGCCAAGATCCCCCCTCGCCAGGTCCGTCTCGACCAGCTCGTCAGCACCAAGCGGGAGCTCGACCTGCAGTCGCTGCTGGCCAAGGACTCCACGTTCTACGGCGACCTGTTCCCCCACGTCGTCCAGTGGAAGGGCGAGCTGTACCTGGAGGACGGCCTGCACCGGGCGCTGCGGGCGGCGCTGCACCAGCGGCTCGTGCTGCACGCCCGCGTCCTGGACCTGGACGCCGTCGACATGATCGGCTGACCGGGCCCCGCCCCGCTACGAGGTGCGGACGGGCTCGGCCGCGGGCAGGCCCTTCGGCTCGACGAGACGGCCGTCCGCCGCCCCGGAGCGCACCACCGGGCGGACGAAGCCGGGCCGGGCGGCGAGCATCCCGAAGACCAGTTCCGGGACCACGAGGACGAGCAGCAGCGTCAGCGAGACGTGCCAGCCGCCCGTCGCGCTGTGCAGAACGCCCATGGCGAGCGGCCCGAACCCGGCGAGCAGATACCCGCCGGTCTGCGCCATGCCGGACAGCCGCGCCGCGATGGACGGCGTCGGGGAGCGCAGGCTGAGCAGGGTGTAGGCGAGCGGGAACGCGCTGCCGGTGCCGATGCCGAGCACGGCCGTCCACGCCCAGCCGGCGGCGGGCGCGAACATCAGGCCGCCGATGCCGACGACCATGGTGAGCACGACGCCGGCGACGACGACGCGCTGGTCGCGCAGCCGGGCGGCGAGCACGGGCACGAGGAAGCCGAGCGGGATGCCGACGACCATCATCGCGGACACCATCATCCCGGCGGTGGCGGGCGCGTACCCGGCGTCCTGCATGATCTCCGGCAGCCACGACATCAGCACGTAGAACATCAGCGACGCCAGGCCCATGAACACCGCGACGTACCAGGCGACGGGCGAGCGCAGCAGCGACCCCTCCGGCGCGGCCGGAACGGAGGCGGGCACCGAGGCGGGGGCGGCCGCGGGCTCGGGGGAGCGGCGGCCGCGGAGCGCGAGCGGGCCCCAGGCGAGCGCCGCGATCAGCGACGGGACGGCCCAGACGGCGAGGGCGAGCCGCCAGCCGCCCGCGTCGTTCAGCGGGACGGCGAGCCCGGCGGCGATGGCGCCGCTGGCGGCCATCAGCATCATCGCGAGGCCGGTCAGCGACCCGACGCGGCGCGGGAACGCGCGCTTGATGACCGCGGGCATGAGGACGTTGCCCATCGCGATGCCCGCGCCGGCCAGGACGGTGCCGGCGAACAGCGGCAGCGGCGACGCGACGACGCGCAGCAGGATCCCGGCGGTGATCAGCAGGAGGGATCCGGCGATGGCGGTCTCGGTGCCGAGCCTGCGCGCGGCCAGCGGCGCCATCGACGCGAAGACGCCCAGGCAGAGGACGGGGAGGGTGGTGAGGACGCCGACCTCGACCCCGGACAGGCCGAACGCGTCCCGCAGGTCGCCGAGCACCGGGGAGATCCCGGTGATGGCGGCCCGCAGGTTGATCGTCAGCAGCACCAGGCCGATGAGCGACCAGGCGGTCAGGGCACGGGGGACGGGGGTCGTTGCCGAGGTGTTCATGTCGCCTTCGTCATGCGCCCGCGGGCGCGGTCGAACCGGTTTCGGGC
This sequence comes from Actinomadura violacea, assembly GCF_017573465.1. Lineage (GTDB taxonomy): Bacteria > Actinomycetota > Actinomycetes > Streptosporangiales > Streptosporangiaceae > Spirillospora > Spirillospora violacea. The sequence goes on along the minus strand of NZ_JAGEPF010000017.1, from coordinate 175,141 downwards.
AGGGCGCGGCGGCACGGAGGGCCAGGTCACGCCGATGATCGTTGATGGGGACGCGGGGGAGAACCGCGTGATGCCGGACGCATGCCGCCGCTAGGGCTCGCGCTCCTCCGGCGCCTCGGGGACCTCCGAGGCCGGCGGCGCGGACTTCCACGGGCCGGTGGAGGCGAGGATCTGGTCCAGGCAGGCGTGCGTGGCCTGCGCGGCGGCGGTCGCGTCGCCCGCCTGCACCGCGGCGGCGATGGGGCCGTGCGGGACGTCCGCGTGCTCCAGGAGGGTGCCCGCCGCGCCGATGCTGGCCCGAAGCGCCGTGCTGAAGTCGCGGTAGAGGTCGGTGAGGACCTGGTTGTGGGTCGCCTCCACGACGGCGGTGTGGAACGCCAGGTCGGCCTCCACGAACGCGGCGTGCTCGCCCGCGGCCCACGCCGCGTCCCGGCGGCCGAGTGCCTCGGTGATCGCGGCGATGTCGGCGTCGGAGCGGCGCGCGGCGGCGAGCCGGGCCGCCTCCACCTCCAGGCCGCGCCGCACCTCGAGGATCTCGACGAGCTCGGCGCGCTCCAGGCGGCGCGCGACGGCGCTGGACAGCTCGCTGGTGGCCCGCACGTAGGTGCCGTCGCCCTGGCGGCTGTCGAGCAGGCCCGCGTGGGTGAGGGCGCGGACGGCCTCGCGGACGGTGTTGCGGCCGACGCCGAGCGTCTCCGACAGCACCGGCTCCGGCGGGATCTTCCCGCCGACCGGCCAGGTGCCGCCGGTGATCTCGCCCCTGAGCTGCTCGATCACCTGGTCGACGAGCGACGAGCGACGGGCGGTGCGCAACGTCATGGTCCCTCCTCGACCTCGGGACGCCGACATCCGGTCAGCCAGTCATCCCATGTTTCCGTCACCAGGATACGACAGGCGCATCGCCGCTTTTATTCCGCGGCGCCGTGATCTCGCACGCAGTCCGCGCGTTCAGACCCGTCCGAGGTCGTGGTTGGCCTCCTGGGACGGCGCGGCGTGCAGCCCCGCGGCCTCCAGCGCCTGCCGGTACGCGGCGGCGGCCGCCTCCACGTCCTGGACCAGCTCGAACAGCTCGCCCAGCTCGCGCAGCAGATGCGCGGCGGGGCGCCCGGCCGGCAGCGTCCTCAGCTGCTCGGACGCCGCGCGCAGCACGACCTTGGCGGCCGCGCGGTCGCCCTGCGCCACCCTCGCCCGGGCCAGGACGAGGCGCGCCAGCACGGTCTTCTGTGTGCGCGCGGCCAGGTCGTTGCCGGGATGCGGTGTGAGGGTACGTCCCTGCTCGGGCGCCGCAAGGGCCATCCCGGTCTGGAGGAACTGCTCCAGTTCGGCGATCGCCTCTTCCAGCTCCCCCACGAGGACCAGCGCGCGCGCCTTGGCGATGGTGCTCTCCGTCGCCTCGGCGCCTTCGAGCGCGTCCGTCCCGTCCAGCAGTGCGAGCGCCTCCTGCGCGGCCTCGCGCGAACCTTCCGCACGGGGCTTCTCGATGCCGGGCACGCCTTCGCCGGGCGAGACGACGTCCGCCATCGTGGCCGGCGCGGGCTCGGAGAACGGCATGACGCCTCGTAGCAGCGCCTTGGCGGCGGCGAGGGCGAGACGCGCCTGCGCCCGCACGGGCGTCGCGTCGGTGCGGGCGGCGAGGGCCTGGTCGGCGAAGTACAGCGAGTCGCCGATCGTCCCCTCCTCCAGCGCTCGCATGCTCGCCCGCTGGTAGTGGACGCTCGTGGACTCGTCCTGCCCCGAACCCTCCGGATGCAGGAGCCGCCTGCCGAGCTCGTGCGCACGCGCCGGGTCGGAACGGTCTATATAGGCCAGCAGCAGGATCCTGCCCGCCTCGGTGTACTCCTGCCCCGCGGCCAGCCCGAGCTTGCCGAGCCGGTCCATCGCGCGCTCACCGAGCGCGATCGCCTGCCCGAGGTCGCCGACCGTGTGGTAGCAGCGCGCCAGCGCGATCACCGGCGGCAGCCAGCTCGCCCGCCCCGGATCGCGCTCGGCCTGCTCGCGCAGCTCCTCGAACAGCGCGATCGCCTGGTCGGCGCGGCCGAGCTCCTCCAGGGCGCGGGCGCGGCCCCAGCGGGCGCGGGACGTCAGGTCGGGATCGTCGCTGCGCGCGATCACCTCGTCGAAGCCGGACTCGGCGGTGCCCGGGTCGCCCCCCAGCAGCGCGAGGTGCGCATGGCGCTCCCGCACCTCCAGGTGCGCGCGCTGCTCCGGCTCGACGCCCTCGGCGAGGTACTCGGGCGTGCAGCCGAGCCGTTCCGCCAGCATGCGCAGGACGGTCGGCGTCGGAGTCCGCTTCCCGGACTCGATCAATGAGATGTAGCTGTCGGAAAGGTCGTGACCGGCGAGCTGTGCCTGCGACAGGCGTCTGGTGAGCCGCAGGTTGCGGACACGTTCGCCGACATTGCCTGGACCCGGCATGTGGACTCACTTAGCGGAAGTAATCAGGCGGCTGGGGTGCCGACATGATTGCACATTGCGGGTTATCGCACATCGAGAGTAACGAAGCGGGACCCCCCGACCGTCGCGGCACCTGTCCACTCCGACGTTATCCGACGATCCCCGCAAGATCGCCGATTCCGCCGAGATTGCTCCCCCACCACCACTACGCCGAACGCAGCCACGCGGCCAGCACGCGGTAATCCGCGTCGCCCAGCCCCGACCGCGCGTCGACGCGATGCAGCAGCGCCCGCCCCCCATGATGGGCGGCCACCCAGCCGCGATCCGCATCGGAGATCTCGTCGTCGACCCATGCGAAGGGACGTCCCGCGGCCCATCCGACCAGCGTCCGCGTCTTCCAGTGCAGGCCGGCGCGCTCGTCCCGCTCGTCGTCGGCGGACGGCTCGGGCCATGGGACGACCGCCAGGTCCGGCAGGCCCAGCCGCGGCGCGATGCATTCGTTCGCGTCGGCGGCCCATGTCGTCGCCCACACCATCTCGCAGGGCAGTGACATCAGGCGGGGGCCGTGCGCCGGGTCCAGACGGGGCAGCAGCGGATGGGAAGTGGGGTCTTCTGGACGATCCGGTCCATAAAGGGGGTACGGGTCCGGCGAGCCGAACGGAATGAGCGGACCGTCGACATCGAGGAACAGCAGCGGGCGCTGCGCGGAACCGGCCACGCCCGCACCGTAGCGCCCGGAACGCCGCCGGGTCAGTCGTCGGCGGTGGCGTTCTTGTTCGGGAAGATCATTTCGCAGACCTCGAGGTAGAGCTGCTCCGGATACGGCAGGTACGGCACGTTCGACAGCGCCTGCTCCTGGCCCGCCGACTCCAGCACGAACTCGCCGTAGCCGAGCATCCGGCCCGCGATCGTCCGCTTGAAGCTCATGTCGGTGACCTTCGCCAGCGGCATCATCGCGACCTTGCGGGTGATCAGGCCGGTGGTCAGCAGCATCCGCTGGTTGGTGATCACGAAGTAGTCGACCGACCATTCGGCGACCCGCCAGACGAACCAGGCGAGCAGGATCAGCCACGCCCACCAGATCCAGCTGATCACCGTGCCCGCCTGGCTGGCGACGGTGTTGCTCAGCACGCCCGCGACGATCAGGCCGCCGAGGACGAGCCCGACCGGGACCATCAGCACCGCCGGATGCCGGCGCACCGTGATCACCTGGTTCTCGTGCGGGAGGAGGTACTTGTTCACCGAGGCCGGGGCCGAGTCCCCCGGGGTCACCAGCCTCATCGCGGCCTCGGGCCGGAGCGGCGGCGCCCACCCGGCGGGGCCGCTGCGGCCCTCGTCATCTGCATGCTTGCGGGCACGGCTGCCTCCCGGAGCGTCGACCCACGGACCCCGGTTCAGTCTCGCACAGCCGCAACCCCCGGCAAAGCAAGGGCTATGGCGCGTTGTCGAGAGACGAGCGCCGCGCCTGGCGCCGCTTCTCCGCCGCCACCGTGGCGAGCACCTCCAGGTGCCGGCGCGCGATCCGCTCCACGAGGTCCGGGGTCGCTCCCCCGCACACCTCGTCCGCGCCGTGCCGCGCGGCGGACACGCACCGTTCCACGGTGTCGGCCTGGTGCACCCCTTCGAACTCCTCGCCGAGCCGCTCGCCGATCGCGGCGTAGCGCGGCAGGTCGCCATCCCCTTGGTGAGTCATCGCGACTCCTAGGCCTCGCTCGCGCCGCCCGGTCCGTGAAGGTCCCCTGTGCCGGGGCGGCGGAGGGGAACGCGCACTGACGTTCCGTAGCGCGTTCGTACCCCTTGCCACCAGGAACGAACATCTGGAGCACGCCGCGCATCCGGATCACGCCCCACAGCGCCCCCGCAGGGGAATCGGCCCCTCAGACGACGCCGTAGAGCCGGTCGCCGGCGTCACCGAGCCCCGGCAGGATGAAGCCCTGCTCGTTGAGGTGCGCGTCGATCGCCGCGGTGACGACCCGGATCGGCGCAGCCGTCCCGGCGAACGCGTCCTCCAGGTACTTCAGGCCCTCCGGCGCGGCGAGCAGGCAGATCGCCGTGACGTCGTCGGCGCCGCGGTCGAACAGCAGCTTGATCGCGGCGGCGAGGGTCCCGCCGGTCGCGAGCATCGGGTCCAGGACGTAGCACTGCCGCCCGGACAGGTCGTCGGGGAGACGGGTCGCGTACGTCTGGGCCTGCAGGGTGCCCTCGTCGCGGATCATGCCGAGGAAGCCGACCTCGGCCGTCGGCAGCAGCCGGGTCATCCCGTCCAGCATGCCGAGCCCGGCCCGCAGGATCGGCACCACGAGCGGCTTCGGACTGGCGAGCTGGACGCCGTCGGTCTCCACCAGCGGGGTGCGCACGGTGACCGGGGCGACCCGGACGTCGCGGGTGGCCTCGTAGGCCAGCAGCGTGACGAGCTCGTCCGCCAGGCGGCGGAACGTGGGGGAGTCGGTGCGGACGTCCCGCAGCGTGGTGAGCTTGTGCGCGACGAGCGGATGGTCGACGGCGAGGGTCTGCATGCGCACACCGTAGCCCAACGCCCGCCCGCGGCGGCCGGGCCGGCGATTTGGATAGGACGCCGCTGAGCTGGGCACCATGGGCTTATGAGCAGCGAAAGTGATCGGCGGCCGGATCGGGCGCGCGAGCCCGCGCCCGATCCGCCCGGGCCGGGCCCCGGCGCCGCGGAGGGCGCGCCCCCGGCCCCCGACTCCCTCGTCCCCCCGCCCGAACCCGTCCCGTTCCCCGCCGAATCCGCGGACGTCGACGAGGCGGTGAGCGATGTCACAGCGGACCGCTACCGCGCGGGCGCGGGCGACGTCTCGCCGGAGCAGGTCCGCGAGCGGCTGCGCCGCCGCGCGATCTTCCTGCGGGAGCTGGCGGAGGCGCGCGAACTGCGCCGCCGGGTGACACCGCACAGGTCGCGGCGCGCCCGGATCCACGCGGCGCTGCGGCGCCGCACCTTCCGCATCAACTGACCGCCCGGGCGCCGGCCCCTCCCCAGGGCGCCGGCGGGGACCGGGTAGGTTGTGCCGTTGCCGCCGGAATGCGGTGCTGACTCCCCGCTTCACGCGGCGGTGCGGCGCCCAGTTCAGCGGTCGGGCACGCGAGCGCGCGCCGCATCTGCGACCATGCCCAGGCAGGAACGGCGCCGGTGGGGTGGAAATGACGGATGTGGACGCGACGGACTTCGCCGTCGTGGTGTACCGCGAGGACGACCGCTGGGAGGCCGAGATCCTCCCGGTGGCGCTGACCGAGGATCTCGCCGGGCTGATCCATGCCCTGCGGCAGCAGCCGAGCCTGGGCGGGACGGTCGGGCTCGTGTCGGTGGGCGACGACTTCTTCGTGGCGATCCGGCTGCTCGGCGACGAGGTGATGGTGTTCCTGTCGGACGTCACCGCCTCGGTGGACTGGCCGCTCGCCGGGCAGGTGCTGGAGTACCTGGACATCCCGATCCCCGACGACGAGGAACTCGACCAGGTGCTCCCCGTCGGCGACATGTCGATCTTCGCCGACCTCGGGCTGGACGAGATGGAGCTCGGCGCGATCTCCGGCGACCTGGAGCTCTACCCGGACGAGATGCTGCTCAGCATCGCGGGCCGCGTCGGCTTCGCCCCCGCCTTCGAACGCGCCCTGGACTCTTGACTTTCCCAGGGGGGCGACCCCCTGGAACCCCCGTTGCGACGGACGGATCGTTTCGCGCTCCGCTAGCGCTCCGCGCGAAACGGCCCGTCCGTCGTCGGGCAGGCCCGCTGCGCTCGCTAGCGCTCGCTCCGCGTGCCTGCCCGTGGGCGGTGGCTGGGGTTCGAGCATGGCGGCGTCGGGGGCCTGGGGTTATCTGAAGCCGTGAGTTAGGGCGTAGGCGTTGAGTTGGGCCCAGTCGTCGCCGGCGTGGGTGTGCTGCGGGTCGATGCAGCCGAGGGTGAGCGGGCGCGGGACGTCGTAGTGCGGCGCCTTCAGCTTCGGTGCGCTGTCGAAGTCGAGGACCTCGGCGATGTTGCGGGCCCCCGCGTCCCGCACCGACAGCGGTTCGAGGCCCCAGCGCCACTCGATCGCCTTGAGCACGGACGTGTGGTCGTACACCTCGTGGGCGACGGCGCCGCGCCGGGCGCGCGGTGAGATCAGCAGGCAGGGGACGCGGAAGCCGCGCAGGCCGGTGCCGAGGTCGGGGCGCGGGTCGGGGCCGGCGGGCGGCGCGACGTGGTCGAAGAACCCGCCCCACTCGTCGTAGTTGATCACCAGCAGGGTGCGGGCCCAGTTCGGCGAGTCGATGATCGCCGTGTAGACCTTGTTCAGGAAGCTCTGGCCGAACCGGATGTCGGCGAGCGGGTGCTCGTCCTCGGACAGGCCGGGCAGCGCCTCGCCGACGAAGCCGGGCTCGACGAAGCTGACGGCCGGCAGGTTGCCCTTCCTGGCGTCGTCGTAGAAGTAGTTGATGTGGCGGCTGATGTCGAGCTGCTTGAGGCCCCACAGCGCGGTGAACGGCACGTCGCTGAAGTAGTAGTGCGCGGGGATCTTCTTCTCCTTCAACCGGTCCCAGATCGTGGTGAGCTCGGAGAAGGTGAAGGTGTTGGAGATCCGGTCGGTCTGCCCGGCGTGCTGGAAGATCCGGTTCGGGAACGTCGATGACATGACGGCGGCGAAGTAGCGGTCGCAGAGCGTCCAGTCGAGGGCGGCGCGGCCGTGGAAGCCGAGGTCGGGCCCCTTGAAGTAGCCGATGGAGAAGACGTCGTTGTCGCCCGCGCGCAGCCATCCGTCGCAGGCGCCGCCGTTGTACTCGGTGCGTCCGCCCTCGTAGGAGTGGTCGGGGTCGTTGAAGCCGCAGCCGTAGGGCACCGTGAGGTGGTGGGTGTCGTGCGCGGCGCCCTGCGCGTCGGTGAAGGTGAGGCCGGCCTGCTTGCCGTCGGCGCCGGGCACCCAGCCCATGTAGTGGTCGAACGACCGGTTCTCCATCATCACGACGACGATGTGGTCGATGCCGGAGTCGCCGGGTTCGGGGAGGGCCGAGACGGGGGCGCGGACGGTCGCCGCCGCGTCCGCCGCCGTCCCGCCGGCACCGCTGGCCGCGATGAGCGCGGCGGCGCCCGCCGTCCCCGCGAGGAACCCGCGCCGCGTCAGTTCGTCCTTGCCCATGGTTCTCCTCCCGCCGCGTGGCCGGTGAGAAGTATCACGATCATCGGGTCACCAGGGGAAGAACCGCACCCGACCACCATGGGACAAAACCCGAAGTATCCTCATGACCGAAAGCGCGCGGAGGGTGTGACCGCGGCAACCCCGTGGGTCACAATGTGCGTGTGCCGTACTTCGCAGCCGTGTTCGCGCAGAGCCCGCAGGGCTGGGTCGGGGCCGAGGCCGTGCTCGCCGAGGCCGAGCACGTCGACGACGTCGCCGACCTGATGCGGGAGGCCGCCGTCGAGTCCTACGGGGACCCGGTCGTCCTGCTCGTCGAGCAGGACGACGACTGGTTCGCGGTCGTCCGGCTGGACGGCGACGGCGAGCCCCGCGCGTACGTGTCGACCGTCCGGGAGGACGGCCTCGCCGCGCTGTTCCACCAGCTCGTCGGGGAGGTCCCCGACGGCGACTCCGGCGGCGACCCCGCTCTGCTGGCCGACCTCGGCGTCGGCCCCGACCAGCTCAGCGACCTCGGCGAGCGCGCGCTGCCCGGCGACGCGCTGCTGACGGTCGCGGAGCGCGCCGGTTTCGGCGAGGAGTTCGACCGCCTCCGTGACTGACCTGGACGAGGAGTTCGGCGCGGCGATGCGGCTGGCGCTGGACGAGGCGCGCGCCGCCGGCCGCGACGGCGAGATCCCCGTCGGCGCCGTGGTCCTGGACGGCTCCGGCGCGGTGATCGGGACCGGCCGCAACGACCGGGAGCGCAGCACCGACCCGACCGGGCACGCCGAGATCGTCGCGATGCGCGCGGCCGCCCGCGCGCGGGGGGAGTGGCGGCTGTCCGGCTGCACGCTGGTCGTGACGCTGGAGCCGTGCACGATGTGCGCCGGGGCGTCCGTCCAGGCGCGGGTGGACCGGGTCGTGTACGGGGCGGTCGACGCGAAGGCGGGCGCGGTCGGGTCGCTGTGGGACGTCGTCCGGGACCGCCGCCTCAACCACCGGCCCGAGGTGCTCGCGGGCGTGCTCGCGGCGGAGTGCGGCGCGCTGCTCTCCGAGTTCTTCGTACGCCGCAGAGTCCGGTAGGCTTCCCCGCGGTGGTGTCGCCTAGTGGACGAGGGCGCACGCCTCGAAAGCGTGTGAAGTGCAAGCTTCCGTGGGTTCGAATCCCACCACCACCGCCAGCCGAACGGCCGTTCACCTGGCCGAACACCTAGAGGGCGGGACCGGCGGTCCCGCCCTCGGTGCTTTCTCGTGCCACGTCAAGGGACCGTCGTCGAACAGGGCGAACGTTGCCTGAGCGGCGTGTCCCGGCCTTGTCAGGAGTCGGCGGGCGGTTCGATCGCCGGCTCCTCGCCGGCGGCCAGCGGGAAGTAGCCCAGGAAGGTGACGCCTTCCTCGGTGGCGTCGAACTTTTCGATCACCGCGCCCCCGGGTTCGTGGAAAACGTCCCCGGGACGAAGCACCGAGGGCTCCTGGCCTGCGATCTGGTAGACGGCCGAGCCGGATTCGATGCTGCCGAACACGGGCCCGTTGTGAATGTGCCGACCGGCGGGATGGCCAGGGGCGATCCGGATGCGGCGGATCTGGATACGGGCCGTCGCCTTGACCGGGTCCACCACTTCATCGAGCAGAATCTCTCGGCTCATCGGCGCCTGAGCGTCACCGGGTCCAAGGGGCGTTTGATGCTCCATGGCCCCATCATGCCCGGAGTGGCCGGCCGGACCGGTCCCGCCTCAGGTCCACGAGGGGCGAACACCGAACGCCACGGTCACCTGTTCGCCGGCCAGTGGCAGACTTCAGCATCGCTTTGTACTGGTCTGCTCGCTGCGGCGGCTGCAACGTCCGTACCCCTGCCAAGTGTCCGTCAACAGGGAACTGTGACCTATGGATAGTGAACTCGACGAACTTTTCAGGCTCATCGACCGCTTGGCCGATGGACGGCGCTGGGACGATCTCCGAGCCCTGTACGACCGGCTCGATGACGCACACGGCCGCACGGACCCGCCCGCGTCTCAAGAGGAGGTCCAAGGAGATTACGACCTGCGCTACACCTTGACCTGGATCGGCCGCCTCATGGCCGAGCGCGGCACTCCGCGGCACGCCGTGCACATCGTGACCCGCGAGTACGAGGAGAGCCGCAGGGAAGCCCGGGATCTTCATGAGGCGCTGGCCATGAGGCGGTGGGACGAACTCGATGAGCACCTGACCCACCGTGGACTGCGTCATCTGGTCGCGCACTCGCAGGTCCTGCGCGGCGCGGACCTGTCCGGCGTGGCCGGCCTCGACACCGCTGTGTTCGCCGGGGTGCCGTTCGCGCTGCAGCCGTGGGAACGTGCATGCTGGCGACCCGACCAGCACATGCGCGACTTCTCATGGCGCGGTTCCGGCGGCGGGACGATGGCGTACTTCCCCGACGATGCCCAGGAGTTGACCGTGCCGATCGTGAGCGCGGGTGACACCCCGCTTCGGGCAGAGCCTGTCGCGGGGATTCTGGACTCCCACTGGATCGAGGGACCGATCACCGTGCACGGCACTGCCTGGGAAGCGGCGGCACGTGTGATGGCCGCCGCTCCCGGATCGCCCGCTGATCAGTACGGCGCCCCGATCGACTTCGTCGACGCGTATCCGGCTCTGCTCGCCGTGGCCGGAGGCAACGCGGCCTACGGACAGTGGTCGGAGGCGCGCGGGCGCATTGCGGTCTGGCGCCTCCTGGCTCGCATCGGCGGCCTCGCCGAACCCGTCGACATCGGAGCCCTGGCGGGCGTGGTCGCCCGCCTGCGCTGCGTGGCCTGGCGCCGACCCGACGACGAGATCTGGTTCATCCATCTGGCCATCGAGGACCCGCTTAGCGGACTGACCTGGGTGCTCGACGGCCAGGACTTCGATTAGTTCAGGCGTTCCGTACCAGGTCTCAGCGGTGCGTGTCGGCCGCAAGTCTCCGAAGACGTGCGGCCGAGACGCCGGCGACGTTCGCCGCATCCCTGGTGGTCTGCTCCACCGGGCTGCACAAGATCCGGCCGGATGCGCTGAGGGCGGGACCCATGGTCCGTCCTCAGCGCTTCTCTCATCCCGGTTCGGCCTGGTCAGAGGGTGCGGTTGATGACGAACATCCCGCCCTTCTGGGAGACGGCGGAGAGCTTGGCGGCGCTGATGGTGTGCCTGCCGCCGGTCGCCTTCCACGGGTCCCAGACGGCGATGGTCTTCTTGGATGCGTTGTAGCCGTACACGACGATCGCGTGCCCGGTGTGGTTGGGGAAGCCCTGCTTGGCGTTCCAGGGCAGATCGTCGGCCCATACGCCGAGGACCGTGGCCCGGTGCAGCACGCCCGCGTCGTACCTGACCTTGGCCAGCAGTTTGGTGCCGGTGCTGATGTCGTCGCCTGTCCGGTAGGCGAGGTGCTTGGGCTTGGCGTAGGCGTTGAGCACCGGGAGCGCCTGCCTGGCCGTGGTGCCGGGGCCCGCGGTCTTCATCTTCTTGGCGAGCGTCGTCTGGCTCACCTTGATGCCGAGGGTCCGCAGGCTGATCGAGCTCGACGTCGGCACGCACCAGTTGTTCCGGCTCTGGTACTGCCCGGTGATCTTCACGGTGTACGACCCGGGCGAGATCGCGGCCTGGTGCAGGGTGGGCCGGCTCGCGGGTGCGGGCGCGGGCTCGTAGGGCATGCCCTGCGGGATGGCGGCGGGCCGGGTGGGCAGGGCCTGGGCGGCTCCGGCGACACCGGCCCGGCCGCCGTCCCGGTCGCCGGCCGTCGAGACGACGATCCCGGTCGCGACGGCGGCGGTGGCGGTGACGGCGGCGATGCCTCCGGCGATCCAGCGGGAAACGGGCACCTGGATACTCCTTGTGGTCGGGGGGCTACCGAGGTGACTCGGCTGCCTCCTGAGACGCACCAAGATCGCCGAGGGTTTCGGAGGATCGTCCGATCTTCGCGGCGGGCGTCAGCCGACGGTGACGAGGGCCACGCCGGCGACGGCGACCGCCATCCCGACGCGCTGCACGGCGCGGAGCCGCTCGCTGTAGGCGACCCTCGCCAGCATCACCGTGATGGCCGGGTAGAGCGAGGTCAGGACGGCGACGAGGCTCAGCAGGCCGTCCTGGACGGCCAGGTAGTACAGGGCGTTGGCGCCGGAGTCGAGGATGCCGGACAGCAGCGCGAGGCCGATCAGCGCCCGGCCGCTCACCCACGGGCCCCGGTCGCCGCCGCGGGTCCGCAGGGCGATCAGCAGCGCTGTGAACACGACGGTCAGCGTGCCGACGCGGGCGCCGGCGATCGGCCAGAGCCCGGCGCCGTCCCCGACCGCCTTCAGCACGATGAAGAAGACGCCGAAGCAGGACCCGGACACCAGCGCCATCAGCGGGCCGCTGTCCAGCGGCCGGCGGAGGAGGGAGGCGGCGCCGGACGGCTCGCCCTCCCCGCCCTTCTCCATGCTGACCAGGCCGATCGCGACCAGGCACAGCAGGACGCCGAGCAGGGCCGTCTCGTCCATCCGCTCGCCGCGCAGGACGCCGGCGCCGACCGGCAGGACCGCGGAGGCCAGCGCGGACACCGGCGCGACGACGTTCATCGGGCCGCGGGCGAGCGCGCGGTAGAAGGTGATGAGGCCGACGCCGCCGGTGAGCCCGCCGAGGAAACCCAGGGCGATCGGGCCGGGCGCGGGGGCGCCGCCGGCCAGCAGCGCGGCTACGACGACGACGAGGAGCCCCATCGGGGCGGACAGCGCCAGGGTCTTCAGCGCGGTGGACCGGCGCGAGACGGCGCCGCCGAGGAAGTCGGCGACGCCGAACGCGACGGCGGTGACGAGGGCGAGGGCGGTGACCATCACGCCCCGCCGACGAGCCGGCTCTCGATCCGGACGTCCGGGGAGATCTCGCGCAGGCGGGCGGCGAGCTCGTCGCCGGCGGCCTGCAGCCGCTCCAGGGGGTAGGGCGCGAGGCGCTCCAGCAGGAAGAGGCCGTTCTCGGTGTCCTCGGTGAGCCGGGTGCGGACGCACTGCCGCCAGTTCCAGCGCCGGCAGGTGACGCCGGCGTCGTCGCGCCAGACGACCTCGCCGGGCTCGGGGTGCTCGACGGCGGGCTCGCCCGCGGCGATCACGTCGAACGGCTCGTCGCCGGAGGCCCTGACCAGGTGCGCGGGGCCCTGGTAGGCGTCGAGGTCCTCGCCGCCGATCGGCAGCGCGTGGGCGACACTGACGGCGTTGTAGGCGTCGACGACCCGGTTGATCGCGGGGAGGGCGTCGGCGCGGCGGAGCAGGGCGTCCACGGAGGGGCGGGTCCGCTTCGGCTTGGCGCCGAACGCCCGGTACGCCTCGCGCCACGCCTCGACGTGCGGGTCGGCGGCGTCGGCCTGCCCGGCGGCCTCGCGCAGCCAGGTCTCGGACGCCGCGTCGCTCGGGCCGTTGGCCAGGCCCTCGGCGGTCATGACGAGCACGGCGAAGTCGGGACGGAGCTCCCGCACGGCCTCGTCCACGGTGATCCGCTCCAGCATCCCCTTGCTCCCCTCGACGGTCATTTCAGTGAACTTCAAAGTTCAGCATACCGACCGAAGGGGCGATCCGGTGAACCCGTTTCCTCCAACACGCGGGCGCCGCCGGATGTTCTCCGGCGGGTTCAGTCCGGGTCGGGGAGCTCGCGGACCAGGTCGAGCAGACGCCGGACGTCCGGGAGGACGCCGATGAGCCCGGCTTCGGCGAGCGCTTCGGCCGCCCGGTCGAAGAAGGGTTGCCGGGCTTCGGCGATGCGCTCGACGAGGTCCCGCCCGGCCGGGGTGAGGGTGAGGTCGGTCCGGCGCCCGTCGTGCGGCGAGGGGGTGCGGTCGATCCAGCCGGCCGCGGCGAGCCGGTCGGTGAGCCGGCTGGGATGGCCGGGGTCGGCGGCCATCCGGGCGCCGAGGTCGGCGATGGAGACCGGCTGCCCGTCGGCGATGATCAGCAGCGCCTCGGCCTGGACGGCGGTGACGCCGAGCGGGCGTAGCAGGTGATTGAACCGCCGCTCGACCTCCCGCTGCGCGGTCTTGAGGGCCATGAGCAGTTCGAGTACGGGCTCCACGGGAGGAGTCTATTGCTTTATGTGTCATGACATGCATATGCTCGGCGCCGGGCAAATATGTGTCATGACATGGAAATGGGGCCGTGGATGCGCGCGATCAGGTTCTCCCGGACGCCGGCGTTCGCCTTCGAGGCGCTGCGCGGGCTGTGGACCGCGGCCTACGACGGCGGCGAGTTCGGCGAGGTCGCCGCCGTCATGGCGCGCGTCCGCCGCGGCGACTTCGCATCCTGGTACCGCGAATGGTCCGCGATGGCGGACCGGGTCGCGGAACGAGGACGCGCATACGGCGAGCCCGTGTCCCGGGGCACAGCGCTGCTCAGGGCCGCCAACTACCAGCGGCAGGCCGAGTTCTTCCTCGACCCGGCGGACCCGCGGCGCGCCGCGTCCTCCACGGCCGGCCGGGACCTGTTCGACGCCGGGCTGGACGCCCTCGGCACCGACGCCACCCGCACCCGCATCCCCTACGAAGGCGCGGACCTGGAGGCGCTGTTCCTGCGCCCCGCGGACCCGGACGCCCGCACGGTGCTGGTCGTGCAGGGCGGCTTCGACTCCACGCTCGAAGAGCTGTACTTCATGCTCGGCGCGGCGGCCGTCCGGCGAGGGCACTGCGTGCTGATGTTCACCGGCCCGGGCCAGGGGTCGGCGCTGCGCGAGCACGGCATGCCGTTCACGCCCGAGTGGGAGCGTCCCACCCGGGCGGTGCTCGACTGGCTGGACGGCCTCGTCGAGCCCAGCCTCCTCGTCGGCGCCGGCATCAGTTTCGGCGGCCACCTCCTCGCCCGGGCCGCCGCGTTCGAGCCGCGCTACGACGGGATCGTCCTGTACGACTACTTCCCCGGCATGCTCACCGCGTTCCTGCACAACGTGCCCCGGCCGGTGCGCCGCGCATTCGAGCGCATGCCGTGGTGGATGCGGCGCGCCGTCCCCCTGTACGGCGGGTTCGACGCGCAGGCCCGCTGGGGGATCGGCAACGCGCTCTGGACGTTCGGCGCCGAAACGCTGCCCGACCTGGTCGAGGCGATGCGCCCGTTCGACGACCGCGCATGGGCCGGCGGGATCACCGCGGACGCCCTCGTCCTGCTGGCCGAGCGGGAGCACTTCTACGACCCCGCGCTCGGCCGCGGCTTCGCCGACCGGCTCACCGGCGCGCGCTCGGTGCGGGTCCACACCTTCACCGAGGCCGACGGCGGGCACCTGCACTGCCAGAACGGGGCGCTCCAGCAGGCGCACGAGGTGATCTTCGATTGGGTGCACGGTCTGGCCGCCGCCGCGGCGCCTCGGCACAGATGACCACGGCACGGATGACCACGGGCCCGCACCGAGGGTCTTTCCGTGGTGAGCACGGAGGCGTCCCGTACTCCCGGTGGGCGAGGCTATGACCACGGCGATCGGCCGGGGAGAACACCGGCGATCGGGAGAACGGGCTAAAGGAGCGACCATGGCTGCCACCAAGGACAGCGGTTACGAGGGTTTCACGGCCGAGGAGCGGGCCGCGATGAAGGACCACGCCAAGGAGCAGAAGAAGGCGGCGAAGCGCGTCTCGGCGGCGGAGAAGGCGGCCGAGGCGGAGCGCGACGTCCTTGAGAAGATCGCCGCGATGCAGGACTCGGACCGGGTGATGGCCGAGCGGATCCACGCCGTCGTGACGGCCACCGCTCCGGAGCTCGCGCCGAAGACCTGGTACGGGATGCCCGCCTACGCGCTGGACGGCAAGATCGTCTGCTTCTTCCAGAGCGCCGAGAAGTTCAAGGCGCGCTACGCGACGCTCGGCTTCAGCGACCTGGCGAAGCTGGACGACGGCCCGATGTGGGCGGCCGGTTTCGCGCTGACCGAGGTGACCGAGGAGGTCGAGGCCCGGGTCGCCGAGCTGGTGAAGCGGGCGGTCTCCTGAGCCGCTACCGGACGGCCATGGGCGCGAGGCCGAGGCCGTCGAGGGCCGCCTGCCCGGCGCCGGCGTGCTCGCCGCCCGCGAGCACCAGCGTGCGGGCCGCCTGGTAGCGGCAGCCCGCCGCCTCGAACGCCGCGGCGGCCGCGAGCTGCCCGGGCACGTCGCCAACGAGCAGCGCCTCCGCCCGGTCCACCTGGGCGGAGGCGACCGGGTTGCCGGCGACCAGGGCACGGGCGGCGGCGATCCGGTCGCGGGCGTCCGGGCGCCCGGCGAGGACCGCCGTCTCCGCCCGCAGCGCCGCGTACCAGTGCAGCCACACCCAGCAGACCCACTTCCACACCTCGTCCGGCTCCGGCGCGACGCGGTCGAGCGCCGCACCGGCGTCGCCGTGGTGCAGCAGGACCATGGCGTCGAAGACCGCGCCGTATCCGAGGCGGTGGTCCGCCTCGGGGCCGGCCTCGGCGACGATCGCGAGCCACTCCTCGCGGGCGGCGCCGTCGCCGCGCAGGCCGTGCACCATAGCGACGGACGCGGCGGCGGGGCCGAGCGAGCGCGTCCGCAGCCGCCCGCTCTGCTCCCACGCGTCGTGGAACCGCAGGCTGCTCGCGAGCACCTCGCCGGCGTTCCCGGCGAACGCGTCCGCGACCAGCAGCCAGGACGTCGCGTGGTGGCCCGCCTCGGCGAGCAGCGGATGCCCGGCGAGGCGCCCGCCGAACCGGCGCGCGTCCGGCAGCCCGCCCACGCCGATCGCGGTCCCGGCGGCCATCGCGAGCGCGTCCATCAGCTCGTGCGTCTCCGCCGGGCCGGACGGCTCGGACGGCAGCAGATCGATCCGGCGCCGGGCCGCCGCGGCGGCGCCATGGGAGTCGCCGGCCCAGCTCAGGGCGCCGGAGAGCGCGTCGAGGGCGGCGGACTCCGCCACCGCGTCGCCCGCGCGCCGCGCCAGCTCCACCGCCCGTTCGGCCTCCCCGACCGTCTCCTGCGCGGGATTGTCCGGATCGCCCTGGACGGAGCCGAACGCGTCCGCAAGCACCGCCGCCTCGGCCAGCGCCACGGCCGCCCCGGCGACCGGATCGTCGCCGGACAGCGCGCGCGCCTCCGCGAGCATGGCGGCCACCTCGTCCACGGGCGGGATGCGCTCGAACGAGCTGGAGAACCGGTACGCGACGGTCGCGGCCATCGCCAGGTCGCGGGCGGCGCCGGTCGCGTCGCCGGACCGGCGGGCGGCGTCCGCGGCGGCCTGGTGCAGGCGGAACATGTCGCCGTCCACGCTGCGGCACCCGGCGACCGCGGCGGCCTGCCGCAGCGCGACGGCGGCCTCGGCATCGCCCGCGAGCCCGGCGGCCTGCTCGAACCGCTGCTGCGCCTCACCGAGCAGGGTCCGCGCGAAGGCCAGCTCCGCCATCGACGAGGCGAGCCGGCACGCGTCCGCGCGGTGCTCCGGCCGGCCTGCGGCCCAGGTGAGGGCCGCGCGCATGTCCTCGGCGACGGCGTCGAACCGGACCCGCCAGTCCGCGCCGCGCTTACCGGACAGGGCGTCCGCGGCGTTCAGGCACCACGCCAGATGGCGCGACCGGACGTCCTCCGCCTCGGCGGCGCCGTCCAGCCGCTCCGCGCCGTACTGGCGGATCGTCTCCAGCGCCTGGTAGCG
Source organism: Actinomadura violacea (assembly GCF_017573465.1). GTDB lineage: Bacteria > Actinomycetota > Actinomycetes > Streptosporangiales > Streptosporangiaceae > Spirillospora > Spirillospora violacea. The sequence goes on along the minus strand of NZ_JAGEPF010000017.1, from coordinate 158,057 downwards.
GGTGCCGGTCTCCGACGGCGCCACCGCCAGCAGGCTCTGCTCGGCGAGCCGGCCCAGGCCGTCGACGACCGCCGCCGGATCCAGCGGCGCGAACCCGGCCACGTCCGCGGCGGCCTCCGCGGTGAACGGCGCGACGAACACCGACACCCGGCGCAGCAGCGCCCGGTCCTGCGGCTCCAGCAGGTCGTGGCTCCAGTCCAGCACCGCCCGCACCGACCGGTGCCGGTCGTCCGCGCGAGGCCCGCCGGTGAGGATCCGCAGCTGGTCCGACAGGCCCGCGGCCAGGCCGTCCAGCCCGAGCGTCGCCCACCGCGCCGCCGCCAGCTCGATCGCCAGCGCCATCCCGCCGAGCCGCTCGCAGACCGCCACGACCCCCTCGCTCACCCCCGGGCCCGGCGGCCACCCGACCGCCGCCGCGCGGTCCATGAACAGCGCGACCGCGTCCGACTCGTCGCCGCCCTCCCGCGACAGCGGCGGCACCGGCACGACCCGCTCGAACGGCACCATCAGCCGGGCCCGGCTCGTCACCAGCACCCGCAGCCGCGGGCACGCCGCCAGCAGCCGCTCCAGGAACGGCGCCACCCCGTCGCGGACGTGCTCGCAGTTGTCCAGCACCAGCAGCGCGCGGCGGTCCGCCAGCGCGGCCGGCACCGCGTCGTCGATGCCGCGCCCGGGCTGCTCGCCCACGCCCACGGCCGCCGCGACCGCCGCCCCGACCCGTCCCGGCTCGGTGACCGGCACCAGGTCGACGAACCACACGCCGTCGGGGAAGTCGCCCGCCACGTCCGCCGCCACCGCCAGCGCCAGCCGCGTCTTGCCGACCCCGCCCGGGCCGACCACCGTCACCAGCCGCTGCGCCCGCACCGCCCCGGCCAGCTCCGCGCGCTCCCGCACCCGCCCGATGAACGCCGTCAGCGGCGCGGGCAGCGCCGCCTGCGGCTCCTCGGCGCGGACGACCTCGGCGGCATGCCGGGCGAGCGCCCGCCGGTCCGGCACCTGCAGCTTGCGCAGCAGCGACGAGACGTGCGACTCGACCGTGCGCACGGAGATGACCAGCCGCGCGGCGATCTCCGCGTTGCTGAGGTGCTCGCCGAGGAGCGCGAGGACTTCGGCCTCCCGGGCCGAGACCGCCGGACTGATCACCGGTTCATTATCCGTGGTGGATTCCGTGACCGGCACGGAGGCGGCCCGCACCCCCGCGGCGACAGGCTGTGAGCACGGCGACCGGCCCGTGACCCACGACCATCGGAGCAGCGATGACCAGCCCTTCCGCGCAGGAGACCCGGCCCCTTCCCGAGCCCCGCCCCCGCGCCCGGCGCCGCCGGGACACCGAGCACCGCCTCGCCCGCGACGTGGACGTCTGGGTGGCCACCGCCTCGCCCGACGGCGTCCCGTACCTCGTGCCGCTGTCCTTCGACTGGGACGGGGAGGCGCTGCTCGTGGCCACCCCGGCGGGCAGCCCGACCGGCCGGAACCTCGCCGCCGCCCGCACCGTCCGGCTCGGCCTCGGCCCCACCCGCGACGTCACCATGATCGACGGCGATGTCGAGCCCATCGACCTGGACGCGCTGCCCAGCGACCGCGCCGACCTGTTCGCCGAGCGCACCGGCTTCGACCCGCGCACGTCGCCGGGGGCGTACCGCTGGTTCCGCGTCACCCCGCGCCGCGTCCAGGCCTGGCGCGAGGTGAACGAGCTGCCCGGCCGGGACCTGATGCGCGACGGCCACTGGCTCCCCTGACGGCGCGACGCCGGCGCGATCCGGAGGCCCGCCGGAACTCCGGGCACCGATGATGGTGGGATCGTGGGGGACGTCGGATCACGGGTCGTGCGCGGCCGTGCGGGCGGGAGGCCGGGGTTGAGCGGGCAGGAGACCGGGTCGGGCGGGCAGGAGGCGATCGGCGAGGCCGTCGCCCGGACCGTCCGGGCCCTGCGGGCGGGGCACGGCTGGAGCCTGGACGAGCTGGCCGGGCGCTCCGGCGTCAGCAAGGGCGTGCTGGTCGGCCTGGAGCAGGGGCGCGGCAACCCCAACCTCGGCACGCTCATCCGCATCTCCGACGCGCTCGGCGTCCCGCTGACCCGCCTCGTGCAGGTGGAGGAGGAGCCGCCGGTGCGGGTGTTCCGCCCGGAGCGGCACGTGGTGCTGTGGGAGGGCGCGAACGGCGGGACGGGCACGCTGCTCGCCGGCAGCGACCCGCGGCCGTCGCTGGAGCTGTGGCGGTGGGAGCTGCGGCCCGGGGAGGTCCGGGAGAGCGACGCGCACGTCCCCGGCACCAAGGAGATCGTCTACGTGGAGGCGGGCACGCTGACGCTGTGGGTCGACGGCCGCACCGACCTCCTCGACGCGGGCACCGCGGCGGTGTTCGTCGGCGACCGCCCGCACTCCTACGGCAACGCCGCCGCCGACGACCTGCGCTTCGTCCTCGCCGTCCTCGACCTCTGACCGCCCGCCCCGGCGCGTGGGGCGAGGGTCAGCGGTCCAGTGAGGACCAGAAGGCGTAGTCGTGGTCACGGGCGAAGGCGGCGGGCTTGATGCCGTGCTCGCCGGGGGCCAAGGACTGGACGTAGGGGCGGGTGGGGGCGGAGCGCTTCCAGGCCGGGGCGGCTGAGCCGTTGGGGTCGCCGGTGCGGGCGAAGCGGGTCCAGTAGCCGATCATCTGGTCGGACAGGGGCGGCTGGGCACCGGTGAGGGGCTCGGTGCCGGTGGTCTCGAACAGGTAGGGCAGCTCGGCACTGTGGTAGGCGCCCATCGCGTAGGGCTTGGCGACACCGGCGAACCAGGGGGCGCCGGCGTCGGCGAACTCGTAGGCGTAGGTCGGCACCCGCCGGGACAGGGCCTTGTACGTCTCTAGGGCGGGCTTGGCGTACTCGGCGTCGGTCAGCGCGGTGGCGAGCGCCTGGCCGGCGGAGGCAAAACGGTTCAGCGGGTAGCGCGCCAGGACCTTGGCGGCGTGGTCGCCGAACGCGGCGCGGACCTCGTCGTCGTAGGCGCCGGCCGGGATGGGGCCGCCGTACTTGGCCATCTCCAGGCCCCACACGTGCATGCGTTCCTCGTCGTGGTTGGTCCCGGCGAGCACCGGCACGCGGTGGAAGCGGCCGGCGGCGATGGCGCGGGCCGGGTCCTCGGGCAGGACCGGGCCGCCGACGACCGGCCCGAACCCCGGCTGGGCGGGGTCGGCGGCGGCCTTCAGCAGGTCCTTGACGGGAACCCGGCGCAGCCGGTCGGCGGTGGGCTCGGCGCCGAGGTCCAGCCGCCCGACCAGCGCTTCGCCGTCGCGTTCGGCCTGCGCGCGGGGACGGGGGTTGTTGGCCAGGGCCATCGACGGCGCCTGCGGCGCGGTGCACGGCGCGCTCTGGGTGATGGCGCGGTCGAACAGCCCGGCCGATCCGGGCGCGGTCAGTTGCGCGCAGGTGCTGATGGCGCCGGACGACTCGCCGGCCAGGGTGACGTTGCCGGAGTCGCCGCCGAACGCGGCCGCGTTGCGGCGCACCCAGCGCAGGGCGGCCTGCTGGTCTTCGAGCCCGAAGTCGCCCGAGGCGTTCTTTCCCCGGTCGAGGGACGGGTGGGCGAGGAAGCCGAAGACGCCGAGCCGGTAGTTGATGGTCACCACGACGGCCTGGCCTTGGACGGCCAGCCGCCGCGCGCCGTACAGGCTGCCGCCGCCGTCCTTGAAGCTGCCCCCGTGCATCCACACCAGCACCGGCAGCCGCCTGCCGGACGCGACCGCGGCCGGGGTGGTGACGTTGAGGTAGAGGCAGTCCTCGGCCTCGCTGCCCTGGCCCAGGTGGTCCCCGCTCTGCGCGCACAGCGCGCCGGGCTTGGTCGCGTCCCGCACCCCGCTCCAGGCGGTGGCCGGGCGGGGTGAACTCCACCGCAACCGCCCTACCGGCGGAGCCGCGTACGGGATGCCTTGGAAAGTCCGGTGATCGCCTACGACGGCCCCACGTACCAGGCCCTTGTCGGTGCGGACGGTCGCGCTCGCCGCGGTCATGGCTCCCGCTGCGGCCGCCGGCGGACCCGCCAGCGCCGCCGTCACCCCGGCCGCGCCCACGGCCGCCGCCAGTCCCGTGCCCAGTGCCTTGCGCATGTTCGCCTGCCCCACATCCCGTTGATCAAGGTCGATGGCGAGGACACTAACCGCGATTTGGGCAAACGTGCAAGACGCATGCCCAAGTCGTTTGCCTAAGGCGGATGCCCAAGTCCGGTGCTAGCATGTCCGGCCATGGGAAACCGCGAAGACCTCCTCGCCGGAGCCAAGCGCTGCCTGTACGAGAAGGGGTACGCGCGCACGACCATCCGCGACATCACCGCCGCCGCCGGCGGCGTCAGCATGGCGGCCATCGGCTACCACTTCGGTTCCAAGGAGGCGCTGCTCAACGAGGCGCTCGCCCAGGCGTCCGGGGAGTGGGGACGGCAACTCGGTGAGGCCCTGGCCGCCGCGCCCCTCGGCCCGGGCGCCACCGCGGCCGAACGCTTCGAGGTCGCCTGGAACCACATCACCGGGTCGTTCGCCGAGCACCAGCGGCTGTGGACCGCCACCTTCGACGTCATCGGCCAGTTGCCGCACGTCCCCTCGCTGCGCGAGCAGCTCGCCGCCGGCCTGAGCGAGGCACGCCTCGGGCTGGCCCAGGTGCTCGGCGGTCTGGACCCCGACGCCGACCCGGACACCGCCTGGGCGGTCGGCGGCTTCTACCAGGCCCTGCTCACCGGGGTCATGGCCCAGTACCTCATCGACCCCGACCGCGCCCCCACCGGCCGCGACCTGGCCCGCGCACTTCAGCGCATCGCCACCGACGGCGGGACGTGAGGGTCAGCTGGTCAGGCGGACGGGCATGGCCAGGTAGCGGAAGCCGGTGTCGGACGGGGCGTCCGGACCCGGGTCCTCGCCGTCCTTGCGGTCGGGGATGCCGGTGAGCAGGGCGGCCTTGGTGGGGCCGGTGCATTCGAGGCGGGCGTACTCGGTGTCGATGCCGGCGAGGCCGTCCAGCAGGTACTGGGGTGCGAACGCGATGTCGATGTCGTCGCCGGACAGCTCGACGCCGAGGCTCTCGTTGGCGCGGGCGGAGTCGCCGGACGCGGCGCGGATGCGGACCTCGCCGGCGGTGAACGCGAGCCGGATCGGGGTGCCGCGCTCGGTGACCAGCGCGGCCCGCTTGATCGCCTCGACGAACGGGGCGGTGCGGATCTCGGCGACCGACGTCCAGTCGCCGGTGAGCCGGGACCGGTAGTTGATGTACTGGTCGTCGAGGAGGCGGCTGGTCATGCTGCGGCCGCCGCCCGAGACGCCGATGAGGGTGTCGGCGGCGCCGGTGAGGTCGAGGGCGACCTCGGCGCCGGGCCGGATCGCCTTGGCGGTGTCGGCGAGGGTGCGGGCGGGCACGACGACGCCGGCGGTGAAGCCGGGCTCGGTGGGCGACCAGGTCAGCTCGCGGGCGGCGATGCGGTACCGGTCGGTGCAGGCGAGCCACATGGTGTCGCCGTCGATGTCGATGCGGACGCCGGTGAGCATGGGCAGGGTGTCGTCGCGGCCGGCGGCGGGGACGACCTGCGCGACGGCGGCGGCGAACAGCTCACCCGGGACGGTGCCGGCGCGGGCGGGCGCCTCGGGGAGCGTCGGGTAGTCCTCGACGGGCAGGGTGAGCAGGCCGAACTCGGCGGGCCCGCAGCGGACGACGACCTCGGCGCCCTTGGTGGCGAACTCGACGGGCTGCGCGGGCAGGTTCCGGACGATCTCGGCGAGCAGCCGGCCGGGGACGAGGGCGCGGCCGGGCTCGGCGACGTCGGCGTCGATCCGCGCGCGGGCGGACACCTCGTAGTCGAAGCCGGCGAGGGCGAGCCCGCCGTCGGCGGTGGCCTCGACGAGCATCCCGGCGAGGACGGGCAGCGCGGGGCGCGCGGGCAGCGTCCGCGCCGCCCACGCCACGGCCTCGGCGAGGGTCTGACGGTCGACTCGGAACTCCACCTCGGTCTGCCTTTCGACGTTCGGCTTGCTCTTCGTGCACGGTAACTCGCGGCTCTGACAGAACGGTGATCCCCCCGTACGGGGGAGTTCCCCACGACCCGGCGGGGGAAGCCCGGGCGGCCGGGCGCGTGGCTCTTCGCGGGCTGGGTCCTGTTCTTCCTGGCGGGGCTGGGGTTCCGGCCGGGGCCGGTTACTTAGAAGAGCGCCGCTTCGACGCTGTGGGTCTTGCGTTCGAAGTCGAGGAGGTAGCGCTTGCGGTCGAGGCCGCCGCCGTAGCCGGTGAGGCTTCCGGTGGAGCCGACGACGCGGTGGCACGGGACGATGACGCCGACCGGGTTCTTGCCGTTGGCGAGGCCGACGGCCCGGGACGCGCTGGGCTTGCCGAGTTCGACCGCGAGTTCGCCGTAGGTGGTGGTCTCGCCATAGGGGATCTCTTGGAGCGCGGCCCAGACCCGTCCTTGGAACGGGGTGCCGCGCAGGTTGAGCGGCAGGTCGAACTCGGTGAGTTCCCCGGCGAAGTAGGCGGTGAGCTGCTCGGTGGTGACGGCGAAGGGTTCGGCTGTGGGGTCTCCGGGGGTGCCGAAGGACTCCTGTGGCGGACGGTGCCGCTGGTTCACCATGTAGAGGCCGCATAGGGCGCCGTCTAGAGCCACCAAGGTGAGCGGCCCTACGGGACTGTCCACTACGACGTGTGTCGGTTCCATGGATATGTCTCCTGGTCAGTTGGCGGGGAGAAGGTTGATGGGGTGGTCGCTGGTGGCCCACAGGTATTGCACGGCGTAGGCGCGCCATGGGCGCCACTGTGCGGCGTGCTTGGTGAGGGCGGCCGGCGTGGCGGGGAGGCCCAGCGCCTTGGCGGCGACCTTGATGCCGAGGTCGCCCGGTATGAACGCGTCGGGGTCGCCCAGGGCGCGCATGGCGATGGTCTCGACGGTCCACGGGCCGAAGCCGGGGAGGTCGTAGAGGCGCGTCCGGGCCTCGTCCCAGTCGCTCCCTACGCCGAGGTCGATCTCGTCGTTGGCGAGGGCGTCGACGAGGGTGGTGAGGGTGGTGCGGCGGGTCTTGGGGAAGGCGAGCGCCTCGGGGTCCAGTTCCGCGAGCGCGGCGGGGGTCGGGAAGAGGTGGGTGAGGCCGCCTCCCGGGTCGGTGATGGGGTCGCCATAGGCGGTGACGAGGCGTGCCGCGTGTGTGCGCGCGGCGGCCACCGACACCTGCTGTCCGAGGACGGCCCGCACCGCGAACTCCGGCGCGTCCATGGTGCGCGGGACACGGCGCCCGGGTGATTTGTCGACAAGCGGTGCCATGACGGGGTCGGCCCTCAGCAGGTCGTCCACGGCCACGGGATCGGCGTCGAGATCGAGCATCCAGCGGCACCGGCTGATCGCGATGGTGAGGTCGCGCAGGTCGCTCAACGTCAGCGTGCAGGCGACATGGTCAGGGCGCGGGCTCAGGGCGGCGATCCCGTGCCCGTGGGGGAGGCGCATGGTGCGGCGGAACGTGCCGTCCCGCCACTCCTCGACGCCCGGGACGGCCGTCGCGGTGAGATGGCCGAACAGGTTGTCGGGGCACAGCGGCGCGCGGAACGGGAGCCGCAGCGACAGCGTCCCCGAGCCGGCGGGCGGGTGGCCCTTGGCGACGCGGTCCCGCAGCTCGGTCGGCGTCAGGGCGAACACCTCCCGGACGGTGTCGTTGAACGCGCGGATACTGGCGAATCCCGCCGCGAACGCGACGTCGCCCATGGGCAGCGGCGTCGTTTCGATGAGCAGCCGCGCGGTCTGGGCCCGTTGCGCGCGCGCGAGCGCGAGCGGGCCCGCACCGAGTTCGGCGTTGAGCTGCCGCTCGATCTGGCGGGTGCTGTAGCCGAGGCGTCCGGCGAGGCCGGGGACGCCCTCGCGGTCGACGACGCCGTCGGAGATCAGCCGCATCGCGCGGGCGACGACGTCGGCGCGGTGGTTCCATTCAGGGGAGCCGGGGCTGGTGTCGGGCCGGCAGCGCTTGCAGGCGCGGAACCCGGCCTGCTGCGCGGCGGCGGCGCTGGGGTAGAACCGCATGTTCTCGGGCTTCGGCGGCACGACCGGGCAGCTCGGCCGGCAGTAGATCCCGGTGGTCACGACCCCGGTGAAGAACCATCCGTCGAAGCGGGCGTCCTTCGACCGGACGGCCCGCACGCACCTTTCCACGTCCTCGTGCATGCTTCCAGCATCACCGATGGTCAGGCATGTTCACTGGCGGAAAACCGACATCATCGTCGCGGGGCGGGACGGCCCGCGAAGGCGTAGAGGACGACCCCGAGCGCGATCGCGGCGATGCCCGCCCATGCTACGGCGCCGGGCGGGTCCGTGGCGGTGAACAGCGGTTCCAGGAGCGCGACGAACACGACCTCGGCGGCCTGCGTGGCCTCCACGGCGGCGAGCCGCAGCGGGTGCCGCCGGACGCGGTGCGTCGCGGCGAAGAACAGCGACGTCGCGATCACGCCGGAGCTGACCGCGACGACGAGGCTCGCGACGAGCTGCCCCGACGTCGGCGCGCCCGCCCGGACCCCGCCGGCGGCCGCGACGACGATCCAGAACGGCAGGCTGCCGATCGACATCGCCAGCAGCCGCTGGAAGGTGTCGAGGCCGGTCCCGGCGAGCTCCATCGTGCGGCGGTTCCCGACCGGGTAGGCGACGGCCGCGACCAGCACGACCGCGACGCCGCCCGCCATGCCCGCCGACGTCCCGCCGTGCCCGCCGAACTGGCTGAGGAACACCCCGGCGAGGATCAGCAGCGACAGCGCGGCGGCGCGGCCGGGGATCCGGCCGCGCTCGTCGTCGTAGAGCAGCGGCGCGAGGAGCATGCCGCAGACGATCGTGACCTGCCAGGTCGCGGCGACCGTCCAGCCGGGGGCGAGGTCGGCGGCCAGGCACAGCGGCGCGTAGAAGAACCCGAATCCGACGGTGCTCCACAGCGTCCAGGGGAGCGGGTCGGCGCGCAGCGCCCGCAGGACGGGCCGGACGCCGCCGCGCGCCCCCACGATCGCCAGGAAGATCGGCAGCGAGAAGAAGAACCGCAGCGCGCCGGTCCACTCCCAGGCGCCGCCGCCGACGGCCATCATCCGGTTCGCGATGAACGAGGCGGAGAAGAACAGCGCGCCGAGCACGGCCAGGCCGATGGAGGCGGTGGCGCCCGTGCGTCCGCCTCCATCGGCCTGGGCGTGCAGGGCGGGGGCCTCGGCGGTCACTGCTGGAACGTTCCTTCCCGGTGCGGGTCCGTCCCCCGCAGGGGTGGCCGCCGGGGGAGTTCGCAGCCCGACACTATCCGGCATCAAGCGGGGCGAGTCCGGTCGGACCTCGCATGACGTCCCAGGTAATCGATCTCCGGCCGCCGGGACGGCACCGTAGGGACCACCGGGACGGACGAGCCCGGACGAACCGACAGGAGCACCGAGATGAGCGACGTTCAGCAGCGGGTCGAGCAGTACCTGGCCGCCTGGAACGAGACCGACCCCGCCGCGCGCCGCGCCGCGATCGACGCGCTGTGGACCGAGAACCCCGTCTACGTCGACCCGCTCGGCGTCGCCGAGGGCCGCGACGCGATCGACGCGTTCATCGCCGCGGCCCAGGGCCAGTTCCCCGGCCTGGTGTTCCGCGCGGCGGGCGCGGTCGACGCCCACCACAACGTGGCCCGCTTCACCTGGGAGCTCGGGCCCGAGGGCGGCGAGGCGCTCGCGGTCGGCTTCGACGTGGCGACCTTCGACGACGACGGCCGCTTCGACCGCGTGACCGGCTTCCTCGACAAGGTCCCCGCCTGAAGGAAAGGGGACGGGCCGGGCGCCCCGCGCCCGGCCCGTGGCACCGCTCAGAGCTGCCGGAGGGCTCCCCCGTCCACGGCCCACTCGGCGCCCGTGACCTGCGCGGACAGCGGCGACAGCAGGTAGGCGATGACGCGCGCCACGTCCTGCGGCGTGCCGAGCCGCCCGGTCGGGAGCCGGCGCTCCTCCCGGACGAACCGGTCGACCGCGTCCTCCACCGGCAGCCCGTACTGCGCGGACAGCTGCTCGGCGAACCCGCCCGGCTCGTCCCACAGCCGGGTGCGTGTCGGGCCCGGCGCGACGACGTTGGACCGGACGCTGCAGCGGCCGAACTCCCCCGCCAGCGTCTTCGACACCGACAGCAGCGCCGTCTTGGCCGCCGCGTAGTCCACCAGCGGCGTGTCGGGGAACCGCGCCGCCTCGCTGGACACGTGGACCAGGCTGCCCGCGCCCTGGTCGATCAGCGCGGGGAGCGCGGCGCGCGCCATCCGGACGGCGGCGTGGAGGTTCAGCTCGAACGCGGCGTGCCACTGGTCGTCGGTGACGTCCAGGAAGCCGATCCGCGAGTCGAGGGCTCCGGCGTTGTTGACCAGGCCGTCGAGGCGGCCGTGCCGGTCGAGCGCCGCGTCCACGATCCGCTGCGCGGCGGACGGGTCGGTGAGGTCGGCGGCGATGCCGTCCCCGGCCGGGGTGCGGGCGACGCCGACGACGTGCGCGCCCTCCTCGGTGAGCAGCCGGGCGGTCGCCGCGCCGATCCCGGCGGACGCGCCGGTGACGATGATCACCTTGCCGGCGAGTTCGAGGTCCATCGGATCGATCCCTTCTGCGGGTTCAGGAGCGGCGCAGGAACAGCCCGGCGAGGGCGCCGCCGGCGACTGCGATCAGGGCGTTGACCAGGGTCGCGGCGTGCACGCCGCCGAGGACGGAGGCGTGCGCGGTGGCGATCGCGCTCATCACCGGGATGCCGAGGGTGATCGCGACCTGCTGCGTCATGGTGGCGAGGCCGGTCGCGAGGCCCTGCTCGCCGTCCGGCAGCCCGGACGTCGCGGTGCCCATGAACGCGACGATCGCGACGAGGTTCCCGAACCCGCCGATCGCGGTCGCGGCCAGCAGCAGCGGGAGCGCCGAGCGGTCCGCGCCGAGGCCGAGCAGCGCGGCCGTCGCGGCGGCCTGCAGGACGAGCCCGCCGACGAGCGTCGCGCGGCCGCCGAACCGGCCCATGATCCGGGGTGCGGCGACGCCGCCCGCGAACGTGCCGGCGCCGAGGACGCCGAGCGCGAGGCCGGTGGTCAGCGGCGAGAAGTCGAGGACCTGCTGCAGGTAGAGGGTCATCAGGAACACCAGCGACGTCTCGGTCGCGAACGCCACGAAGCCGCCCGCGTTCCCCCAGCTCACCGAGCGCCGGGTCAGCACGTTCAGCGGCGCGAGCGGAGCCGGGGACCGCCGCTCGACCAGCACGAACGCCACCAGCAGGACGACGGCGGCGGCCAGCGCGACCAGCGCGACCGGGTCGCCCCAGCCGTGCTGCCCGGCCGTCGTGATCCCGTAGACGAGGGCGAGGAGGCCGCCGGTGACGGTGACCGCGCCGGGGACGTCCAGCCGCGCGCCGTCCCGCGCCCGGCTCTCGGCGACCAGCGACGGCGTCACCGCGAGGATCAGCACCGCGACCGGCACGTTGACCAGGAACGCCCAGCGCCAGCTCAGCAGGTCGGTGAGCACGCCGCCGAGCACCGCGCCGACGGTGAACCCGGCGGACATCAGCGCGCCGCTCAGCCCGAGCGCCCGCGTCCGCATCGGCCCCTCGGGGAACGAGGTGGTCAGCAGCGACAGCGCCGCGGGCGTCGCGATCGCGGTCGCGAGCCCTTGCAGGACGCGCCCGGCCAGCAGCATCGCGGGCGAGGCGGCGAGCCCGCCGACCAGCGAGCCGGCGGCCAGCAGCGCCATCCCGGCGAGCAGCATCCGGCGGCGTCCGGCGAGGTCGGCGACGCGTCCGAACAGCAGCGTGAACCCGGCGGCCGGCAGCGCGAACGCCGTCGCGATCCACTGCAGCTGGCCGAGTCCGAAGCCGAGGCCCTTGCCGACCACGGGAAGCGCCACGTTGAGGATGGAGAAGTCGATGGCGAGCATGAACTGCGCGCCGAGAAGCAGGGTCAGGATCAGCTTGTGCCGCGGCGACATCCGCTCGGGGGCGGTCACCGCGGCGCTCGTGAGAACGCTCATGGCAGCGACTCTGGCGCCGCCCCGCGCGCACACCCAGCCCCCGCCGATTCGTACCACCGGCAGTAGCAGGATCAGCGGATAGCCTCACCGGCATGGCGCGCAACACCGAGCTCGGCGAGTTCCTCAAGTCCCGGCGGGCCCGGCTGCGGCCCGAGGACGCCGGCGTCGCCTCCTACGGGACGCGCCGCCGCGTCCCCGGTCTGCGGCGCGAGGAGCTGGCGCAGCTCGCCGGCGTCAGCGTCGCCTACTACATCCGGCTGGAGCAGGGCACCGCGGACGGCGTGTCCGCCGAGATCATCGACGCGATCTCGCGCGCGCTGCGGCTGGACGCCGACGAGCACGCCCACCTGCACCGCCTCGCGCACCCGCCCCGGCGCTCCGGCCCGCACGCGCCGGCCCGGCTGCGTCCGCCGCTCCAGCACCTGCTCGACTCGATCACGCAGGCGCCTGCGTACGTCGTCGGCCACTACACCAACGTCGTCGCGTGGAACCGGCTCACCGCGGCGATCTTCGTGGACCTCGCGAACATCCCGCCGGACGAGCGCACCTGGTCGCACCAGATCCACCTCAACGCCGACTACCGGGCGCGGCTCGGCGACAACTGGCCCACGGTCGCCCGCCGCAACGTCGCCTACCTGCGGTTCCGCTCGGGCCAGGACCCTGACGACCCGCACCTGCGCGCGCTCATCGACGACCTGCGCGCGCGCAGCCCGGAGTTCGTGCGGCTGTGGTCGGCGCACCACGTCACGGACCTGACGCACGGCGAGGCCCGCATCGACCACCCCGACGTCGGACGGCTCGTCCTGCCGTTCGAGACCCTGCACCTGCCCGGCGACCCCGAGCTGAGCCGCCTGATGCTCTACGCCGCCGAGCCCGGCTCGCCCTCGGAGGCCGCCCTCCGCAAGCTCGCCGACACGTCCCGCCACCTCTCCAGCGCCGACCTCGCCGCCGCTACCGAGCGATCCCCGCGAACCGCCGGCTGATCTCGGCCAGCCGCAGCACTCCCGGATCGTCCGGCATCTCCGCCAAGGCCGGGACGACGGCACCGGCGCGCTCCACCAGGACGAGCGCGGTGCCGGTGAAGCCCTCCATGAGCGCCTTCAGGACGTCGTGGTTGGACCGCGCGTACCTGCGGACCAGCGCGTCGACGAACGCGGCGAACGCCGGGACGTCGATCCGGCACTCGTCCGCCACCATCGGGCCCAGCCCCGACGGCCGCTCGACCAGGCGGGCGAGCGCCTCGGCCGTGTCCGTGAAGAGCCGCGCGACGGCGGTCGCGGGATTCCACAGGACGTCCTCACCGGCCTGGAAATACTGGCTCACTGGGCGGCGGCGCGGAAGGCTGCGTCGCGGTCGAGGGTGGCGAGGGCGGTGTTGAGCAGCGCGACGACGGCGAACGCGGCGGCGAGCGCGGGATGTCCGACGCCGTAGAGCGCGAGGGCGCCGGCGCCGAAGACGACCGCCTTCACCAGCAGGACGAGCGGCAGCGCGACCTTGAAGCGGGCGCGGGGCGCGGCGAACATGCCCCACAGCACCATCGCCGCCACCGGAGTGCCGATGCCGAGGACGATGTGGACGATCACGTTCCCGCCCGCGGTGAAGCCCCACCACGCCAGCGCGGCGAGCGCGGCGAGCTCCAGGATGAAGGCCAGGCCCTCGTTCAGGACGTGCAACGGACCTGGTAGACGCATGGGGTGATCTTCGCATCGGGCTCGCCGCCGCCGCTACCCTGCTCGTTGTGGACGAGCGGACCGTGATCGGCTGGCGCGAGGACGGCCGCGACCGCTCGGCGCGGTGGCGGTCGGAGAGCGGCGCCGCCCGCCCCCGCCGCGTGGTGGTCGCCGACGACGCGACGCGCGCGGACGAGGCGTACCGGCTGGCGTGCGAGGGGACGGCGCTGCTGTGGCGCGGCGACTTCCAGAACGCGCGGCAGCTGCTCAAGGCGATGGCGCGGCGCGCCGACCGGCCGCCCCGCCGGAACCGGCAGAAGCCGGAGCCGTCGCAGGTGCAGGCGTTCCACCTGTACCGGCAGGCGCGCGCGCAGCGCGCCCGTACGCTCGGCATGCTGCTCATCCCGTTCGAGCCCGGTCACACGATCCCCTTGCGGCGTGCACCGGACGTGGTGCAGGCGTGCACCGAGGCGTACGGGCCGGATGACGAGCCCTATGTGACCTCGTTGCGGGAGCTTCTCGGGCTCGTCGGTGCGCACGAATGGCGCGAGAAAGGCGTTCCGATCTCCGCGCTGGGGGGCGACCACATCCACCCGCACTACGGAGTGTTCTCCCCTGTGCGGGGCGAGTACGTGGACTTGGTGGCGCAAGCGCCGCTGCCCTCGACCACGGTCGCGTTCGACATCGGTACGGGGACGGGTGTGCTCGCCGCAGTGCTCGCTCGCCGCGGGGTGCAGCGCATCGTCGCGACCGACCAGGACCCGCGCGCGCTTGCCTGCGCCCAGGACAACATCGAGCGGCTGGGCGTGGCGGAGCGCGTCGAGGTCGTCGAGGCCGACCTGTTCCCGGACGGGCGCGCCCCGCTGATCGTGTGCAACCCGCCGTGGGTCCCCGGGAAGCCGGCGACGCCGCTCGAACACGCCGTCTACGACCCGGACGCCCGGATGCTGCGCGGTTTCCTCGCCGGCCTCGCCGGTCATCTGGAGCCGGGCGGCGAGGGCTGGCTGATCCTGTCCGACCTGGCCGAACACCTCGGCCTGCGCACGCGCGACGACCTGCTGCGCCTCTTCGAGTCGTCCGGCCTGACCGTCGCCGGACGCCTCGACACCAAGCCCGCGCACCCGCGCGCCGCGGACCGGGACGACCCGCTCCACGCCGCCCGATCGGCCGAGACGACGTCGCTCTGGCGCCTCATGCCCGCCCGCTAGCCGTCACACGTGGCTGCGGTGCGCGGTCTCGGGGCCGATGACGCGCAGGAGTTCGAGGGCCTCGATGGCGCCGGAGCCGGGCGGCGGCGTGAACACGAAGACCCGCTGGTCCTCGGCGGGGGTGAGCAGCGCCTCGGTGTCGAACTCGATGAGGCCGACCTCCGGGTGCACGACCTTCATCCGGCTGCTGCGGTGCACGGCGACCTCGTGCCGCTCCCACAGCCGGGTGAACTCCTCACCGGTCCCGTGCAGCCGCTCGACCAGCGCGGACGCGGCGGCGTCGTTGCCACGGCGGGCGACCGCGGCGCGCAGGTGCGCGACGTGCAGGCGGCCGACCCGCTCGTGCTCCTCCTCGGGATACGCGGACCGGACGAACGGGTCGGCGAACCACCGCCACACGATGTTGCGGTCCCCCTCGTCGACCGTGCACACGCAGCCGAAAAGCGCCTCGGCGAGGGCGTTCTGCGCGAGCAGGTCGCCGAGGTCCCCGATGATCTGCGCGGGCGTCTCGTGCAACCGGTCCAGCAGGTAGAGCAGCCCCGGCCGGACGTACTCGCCCGCGAACGGCCCGGCGGGCGGCCGGTGCCCGGCGAGGAGGTAGAGGTGGTCGCGCTCGTCCAGGGTGAGGCGGAGCGCGCGGGCGAGCGCGCCGAGCAGCTGCGCCGACGGCTGCGGGCTGCGCGCCTGCTCCAGCCGCATGTAGTAGTCCGCGGACATGCCCGCGAGCTGCGACACCTCCTCGCGGCGCAGGCCCGGCGTGCGGCGGCGCGGCCCGGCGGCCAGGCCGACCTCCTGCGGGCGCAGCCGCTCCCGCGAGCGGCGGAGGAAGTCAGCGAGCTCCCTGCGGTCCATCTCCATGCCCCCATGTTCGCGTGCCGCGGCCCAGGCCAGAACGGCTCAGGCTAGGACCGTTCGTCCTAGCCAAAGCGGTCCGCTCCTCATCGCGGACCCGCGGTGGCAGCGTCGGGAACGTCCGGAACCGATCCGGGCGGAATCGACCACCACCGAAGGGACGGCCGGAAATGACGACGCTCACCGTGGGGAACGCCCGCGTGCCCTACCGCACCGAGGGCTCCGGGCCCGCCCTCGTCCTCGTGCACGGCGCCGGCCCCGGCTCGGTCATGTGGGACGGCGTCCTCGACCGGTTCACCGGCCACCGCACCGTGATCCTGCCCGACCTGTCCGGCAGCCTCCCGGCCGAGGACGACGGCGCCCCGCTGACGATCGAGACGCTCGCCGCGCAGGTCAACGCGGTGATCGAGGACGCGGTCGGCGGCCCCGCCGACGTGGTCGGGTTCTCGCTCGGCGCCCCGACCGCCGCCGCGGCGGCGGCGCTGCGGCCCGACCTCGTCCGGCGGCTCGTGCCCGTCGCGGGCCTGACCAACGCGGACGACGAGTACGTCCGGCAGCACATGACCACGTGGCTGGGCCTCGCCGAGGTCCCCGACGCCTTCGGCCGGTTCGCGACGCTCACCGCCTACAGCCGCACGTTCCTCAACCGGATCGGGCACGACGCGGTCGAGGAGTCGCACGCGTTCATGCAGCCGGCGGACGGGCTGCTGCGGCAGCTCGACCTCGTCCGGCGGCTCGACATCCGCGGCCTGCTGCCGAGGATCACCGCGCCGACGCTGGTGGTCGGCGCGTCCCGCGACCAGACGATCCCCGTCGAGAACCACCGGGAGCTGTTCGCGGCCATCGCCGGCAGCGAGTACGCCGAGCTGGACACCGGGCACGTCGCGATGGCGGAGCGCCCCGAGGAGTTCACCAAGCTCGTCCTGGACTTCCTCGACCGGCCGTGACCGCCGGCGCGCGCCGCCCAGCCTGGTGGTCGCGGGTACCAGGCTGGGCGAGCCCTGGTTACGGCCGCCGCGCGTCGAGCAGGATGGGGCCATGCGTCCCATCGACCAGCAGACCATCCTGATCACCGGCGCCACCGACGGCCTCGGCCGCGCCCTGGCCGGCGAGCTCGCCGCCGAGGGCGCGACGGTGCTGGTGCACGGCCGCGACGACCGGCGCGGCGAGGACACCCTCAAGGAGATCGGCGGCACGGCGGCCTGGTACCGGGCCGACCTGTCGTCGCTCGCCGAGACCCGCTCGCTCGCCGAGCGGGTCCGCGCCGACCACCCCCGGCTGGACGTCCTGGTCAACAACGCCGGCATCGGCAGCGCCGGGCCGCGCCGCGAGAGCGCCGACGGCCACGAGCTGACCTTCCAGGTCAACTACCTGTCCGGGTACCTGCTCACCCGGCTGCTGCTGCCCGTGCTGACCGCCTCGGCGCCGGCCCGGATCGTCAACGTCAGCAGCCTCGGCCAGACCGCCATCGACTTCGACGACCCGATGATCACCCGCGGCTACAACGGGACCCGCGCGTACTGCCAGAGCAAGCTCGCGCAGATCCTGTTCACCGTCGACCTGGCGGACGAGCTGGCCGGGACGGGCGTCACCGCGAACGCCCTGCACCCCGCCACCTACATGCCGACGAAGATGGTCGCGTCGCCGATCAGCACGCTGGAGGAGGGCGTCCGCGCGACGCACCGGCTCGTCACCGACCCGGCCCTCGACGACGTCTCCGGGCGGTTCTTCGACGGGCTGCGCGAGTCCCGCGCGGACGGCCAGGCCTACGACCCGGCGGCCCGCGCCCGCCTCCGCGAGCTGTCCGAGCGGCTCACGTCCCCCTGACCCGGGGGTCACGCGGCCCGCAGGTCCCAGATCACGTTCGAGCGGACGCCGGCGATGCGCCAGCCGTCCGGCGTCCGCGCGGCCTGGAGGTCGTAGCGCTCGCCGACCACGCGCGGGCCGTCCTCGTGCGCGAAGACGACCAGCAGGTTCGCGCCGATCCCGGCCCGGTCGCCGTCGACCTCGATGAGCGGGTTGGTGACGAAGTGCTGGGTCGGGACGGTGTGGTTGCGGCGGGCCTGCGCGGCGAGCGCGCCGGCCCCTTTGGACGTCCCGCCGGGCGTCGTGACCTCGGCGTCCTCGGTGAAGACGGCGCGCGGGTCGTCGAAGCGCTTGCCGTCGAGCCACAGCCCGAGCCGCCCGATCAGGTCGGTGAGCTCGTCGCGGTCGCGCTGTTCCATGACCCCTCCTTTTGTTGGCGTTGCCAACGTTGGTAGAGCCAACATTACAGCTATTCATTGGTGATGCCAACAAGTAGACTGGCCGCCATGATCACCGACGACGCCCGGCAGCCCGCGCGGCTCCGGCACGCCGCCAGCTGGCTGATCAACCAGGCGTCCGCGCACAGCCACCGGCTCGTCGCCGACGGCTTCGCCGCCGCCGGCGCCCGCGGCTACCACTACCGGCTCCTCGCCACGCTCGAGGAGTACGGCCCCGCCAGCCAGGCCGACCTCGGCCGCCGCGCCGCCATCGACCGCAGCGACGTCGTCGCCGCGCTCAACCAGATGGGCGACAAGAAGCTCATCGAACGCGCCCCCGACCCCGCCGACCGGCGCCGCAACATCATCACCCTCACCCCCGCCGGCCGCCGCCACCTGCACGAACTCGACACCGTCCTCGCCGGCATCCAGGACGAGCTGCTCGCCCCGCTGTCCCCGCCCGAACGCGCCCGGCTCACCGAGATGCTCACCCGCGTCACCGACCACCACGCCAGGAGCCGCCCATGACCCTCCGCCTCGTCGAACTGCCGCCCCCCGTGATGACCGCGCTGCTGGACGGCGACCTCGCGACCGCCTCCGCCCTCGCCGGAGCCCCCCTCCCCGCGTACTTCCTCACCGACGACGCGAAATGGCTGTGGCGGTACCGGCTCGACCAGCTGGAACGGTCCCCCGAGGACGCCGCCTGGATCGTCCGCGCCGCCGTCGCCGAACCCGAGGGCACCGTCGTCGGCCACACCGGCTTCCACTCCGCGCCCGACGAGAACGGCATGGTCGAGATCTCCTACTCCGTCGCCCCCGCCCACCGGCGCCGCGGCCACGCCACCGCCATGCTCGCCGCGCTCCTCGCCCGCGCCGCCGCCGAACCGTCCGTCCGGACCGTCCGCGCGACGATCAGACCCGACAACGCCGCGTCCCTGGCCACGCTCGCCGGAAACGGATTCCGCCACGTCGGCGAGCAGTGGGACGAGCGGGACGGCCGCGAGCTCATCTTCGAGCGCCCCGCCCGCTGACCCCGGCGCGATCAGCCGATCGGCATCGTCACGGCGATCGGCCACGCCAGCAGGACGCCCCCGACCAGCGCCGTCACCCACACCGGCGCCCGGACGGCCCGCAGCGCCGCCGCCTGCACGCCCTGCCACACCAGCAGCCCGGCGATCAGCGGCGCCACCAGCAGCACGAACCACGACACCAGCCCGAGGACGGCGGCGGCCCCCAGCCCGGCCAGCGCGCCCGCCGCCGTCCACGCGTGGATCAGCGCGGCGGCGCGCGCGCTGTATCCGCGGCACAGCAACTCGATCCCGGCGAAGAACGCCATCGCGCACACGGCGACCGGCACCAGCGCCCACACCCGAGGCCCCACCGGAACGGCGTGCGCCCAGCCGAGCTGCGCGGGCACGGCGAACGACACCACGGTCAGCACCGCCAGGACAACGGCGGCCGCGACGGTCCGCACCTCCGGCCGCCCAATACTCCTTCGTCTGACCAGCGGAAACGCGGCGCACAGGACACCGATCACACCGAAGAACCCGGCCAGCGGCCCCGCCGGCCCGACCGGAAGCACCCCGCGCGGAATCACCGCCACCGCCGCGACCGCGGCGAGCACCCCCGCCACCGGCACCCCCAACGCAACGGCCGGCGAGAGCCTCTCCTGCACGCCGCCCTCACCGCCGGACCGCCGCCCCAGCAGTGCCGAAGCGACCGCGCCGAAGCTCAGCACCGCCGCCAGATACAGCAGCAACGCCGACCCCGCCCGCTGGAACGGCCGGATCCCGACACCCCTCGCGTCCCCCGAACGGCCGAAGGCCCGATCGAACCAGGCCGCGGCCTCCCGGTGCGTCCGCGGCTGGAACAGGACCCCGACATGCTCGGCACCGCCCACGATGACGGCCCGCCGCGCCGTCCCCGCACGCGGATCCCCATACGTCACCCCGGCGCGTCCCTGTGGATAAGCCGCCCGCACCGCTCCGACCGCCCCCTCGCGGTAGTCGCCGAACTCGAACCCGCCCGCGATCGCCAGCAGGTCCCGCGGGCTCGACGCCGACGCGCCGAACGGCATCGTCCCCTGCGAGATCGCCACCGTCGCCGCCACGTCCGGATGCGCGGCCGCGTACCGCACCACCGCGGCGGCGCCCATCGAATGCCCGAGAAGCCCGATCCCGTCCACCCCCGGCATCGCCCGCAGGTGGCGGACCGCGACGTCCAGGTCCCGGTCCAGCCGCGCGTCCGCCGCGGGCCCGTCGCCCAGGTCCGGCAACCGCTCGGTGTTCGCACCGCCGCCCGCCAGATCCACCAGCTCGACCACGTACCCGCGCCGCGCCAGCGTGTCCGCGAACCCCCGCATGAGCTGCATGCTCGCCGACAGCCCGTGGGCGACCACCACCCCGGGACGCCGTCCTGCCGCCCCGTCCGGCCGCACCACCTCGACCGGCACCCCCGACACCACCGCCGACCGCCGCTCGATCCCCCGGTCCGCCGTCGCGAACCCGACGACCCCCGCCACGGCCGCCACAACGGCGACCACCACGCACGCCCACCGACTCCCCTGCACCCTCAGATGGACGTCACCGAATCCACTCAAGTTCCCCCAAGCCCGGTCACTAGAGTCGTCGCGTGGCGACGCACAGGCCTAAGACGCAGCACGGCATCGAGGACGCCGCCCTGCCCATCTTGGAATGGCTCGCCGAGCAGGGCGTCAACGCCTTCCTCAGAGTGGACGCCGAGCGCCTCGCGGAGGGACGCCCCGCCTGGTCCTTCGGGGCGAGCGGCGGCCCCTTGCCGCACGGGATCCGCGCCGACGGAGCCGACGCCGACCAGTGCCTCTCCCTCGCACTGTCCGTACTGCACGCCGCCGGAGTCGACGTCCCCTACTGAAGCGCGGCTCCTGGTGGTTCCGGCAGCCGGCCAAGACGTCCGGAAACACGCCCACGCAGCAGCCGGTACTCCTCATGGCGCCGCTGCAACGGCCCCGGCGGCCGCTCGACGACCCGCCCAACCGTGACGATCTGGCCATCCCGGAACTGCTCACGCGTCAGATCGAGCTCCACCCCGCTGCTCAACCGATTCCACCAGTGGTACCCCTGCTGCTCTCCCTCGCGGTGGACCTCGCCAACGACGAGCTCGCCGCCGAAGATGTCGTGGACGACCAGGGCCGTGATGTCGCAATGACCCCAGGCGGGGTTGTCAGGCCGCCAGCCCGCGCGGGCGAGGTCGTCCGGCGAGCATGTGTCGGCGGCCCAGCTTGCTCGAAACGCCTGGGCAAGGGCTTCCAGGTTCCATGGGGACACGTCCGCAGCGTCGCAGCCGCCACTGACACCGGAGCCCCTCGTGGTGGCTCACGGAAGCCATAGGTCCGGTTCCATCGCCGTGACCTGGTCGGGCTCGACGCGCCAGGCGCGGCGGTCGGGGAGCACGGCCACGGCCCGGTGCAGCCGGGTGCCGACGTAGTGGAGGGCGACGCCGTCCTCGGTGGCGTGTCCGGCGGCCAGGAGGCCGTCCGCCACGGCCTGTCGATAGCGGGCCCGGCGCGGCTGGTCTGCCAGGTCGTCGTGGACGCCGTTGCTGAAGGGCAGGAAGCCCAGGCCGTCGTTCAACACCGTCAGGGAGTCGCCGAAGGAGTCGGTCACTCCTCCGCTGTGCCAGCACAGGCTTCCCGCGCTCGTCCCCGCGAGCACGACGCCCTTCTCCCAGCACTCGCGCAGGATCTCCTCCAGCCGGTGGGCGCGCCAGACCGCCAGCAGGTTCACCACGCTGCCGCCGGACACGAAGATCACGTCCTGCTTCAGCAGGTGCGCGGCGACGTCCGGGACGTTCGGCCGGACGAACAGCTCCAGATGCGTCAGCTCGGCCGGCCCGTACCGGGAGGCCCGCTCGTACCAGCGGTCGATGTAGGGACGCTGGTCGCCGACGGCCGTCGCGATGTAGCACGCCCGCGGGCGCGCGACCCCGGTCAGGCGCAGCGCCTGACCGGTCTGGTCGCCCAGCCGGCCGGGCGGCAGGCCCTCGGGCGGATGGACGATGCCCGAGCACGCCAGGATCTGCGGAGGACGCCCCATGATCGGCATTATGTCCCGCGACGGGAGCTACTGGGCCATGTCGACAAAACGGCTGTAGTGGCCCTGGAAGGCGACCGTGACGGTCGCGGTCGGGCCGTTACGGTGCTTCGCCACGATCAGGTCGGCCTCACCGGCCCGCGGCGACTCCTTCTCGTAGGCGTCCTCCCGGTGCAGCAGGATCACCATGTCCGCATCCTGCTCAATGGATCCCGATTCGCGTAGATCGGACACCATGGGCTTTTTGTCGGTGCGCTGCTCGGGACCTCGGTTCAGCTGGGAGAGCGCGATGACCGGGACGCCCAGCTCCTTGGCGAGCAGCTTCAGCGAACGGGAGAACTCCGACACCTCGACCTGACGGCTCTCGACCCGCTTGCCGGACGTCATCAGCTGCAGGTAGTCGATGATCACCAGGCGCAGGTCGTGCTGCTGCTTCAGCCGCCGGCACTTGGCCCGGATCTCCATCATCGACATGTTCGGCGAGTCGTCGATGAACAGCGGCGCCTCGGCGACCTCGCTCATCCGGCGGGCGAGGCGCGTCCAGTCCTCGTCCTGCATGGTGCCGGACCGCATCGCGTGCAGCGCCACCCGCGCCTCCGCCGACAGCAGCCGCATCGTGATCTCGTTGCGGCCCATCTCCAGACTGAAGAACGCCGAGGTCAGGCCGTGCTTGATGGATGCGGCACGGGCGAAGTCGAGCGCCAGCGTCGAGTTGTGCGTCGGGATGCAGGACCGCCCGGCGAGGTACATGTGGTCGGCGTTGTCGACCTGGACGCACCGCACCGGCACGCTCGCGACCGGCCGCACGTCCACGATGTACCGCACCCGTGCGCCGGGACGGCCGCCCGCACGCTGCCGGTCGGCCTTGCGCGGGGAGCGGAACACCGTCTCGTGCGGGGTGAAGGAGAGGTGGTGGATCGGCTCGTCGCGCGGGTCGAGGTCGGCGCGGTGGCCGAGGCCGTGAACAAGTTCGAGGACCCCCTCGGCGAGCCGCGCGGACGGGAGGGTTGCGTCGACGCGGCCGTCCGGGGACGACTTGCCGCACGCGTCGAGGAGGCCGGCCAGCAGCGCGCGCCGTTGGGGGACCGACGCCCGCAGGTAGGCGGCGGGGACGTGCTTGCCGTCGAGCAGGCCCAGGGCGGCGAGCCCCCCGTGCAGGCCGGGGAGCAGGTAGCAGCCGGGGAGGAGTTCGGGCACGACCGGCTGCCCGGCCAGCTCGACCTGGGCGATCACCGCGCCGTCGAGGCAGGTGATCCGGGCGTCGTCCTCCCCCGCGCCGAGCCACACGCCGAGGACGTAGGGGTCGACGGGCAGGTCGGCGTCGGGCAGCTCGAACGCGGCGGCGACCTCGACGGCGTGGCGGGGAAGCCCGTCACTGCGCAGGTCGGCGAAGATCTCCTCGGTCGTCCGGATCCGGGACGATCCGGCGAGCGGACGGCCGTCCTCGTGCCGGGCGGCGGCGGATGCGCGGTGGGAGGGCCGCGCGGCGCGGCCGGTGTGCGTACGGAGCGCCAGCGCACGGTGGGGGGAGATCGAACGATGCGGTCGGTCGATGATGGCCGGGGCCGTCCGATCGGTGAGGACGTCGCCGCGCCGGATCAGCTCCGCCAGGGCGAGGCCCGCCTCGACGGTCTTGCCGTGACCGACGTGGTCGCCGACCAGCCTGCCGCTGTAAAGGAGGGAGGCGACGGCGGCCGTCTGGTGCGGCCGGGGACCGAGGTCGTCCACGCCGCTCGGCGCGGTGCCGCGAGCCGGGCGGCGCGCGCCGCCGCAGCGGTTGTCGCCGGTGCGGTTCGCGGACGCGGGGCCCCCTGGCAGAGGCCGCGATGCGGTGGTCGCGGACGGACGCGAGTCGTCGCCGCCGTCGCCGGTGATGGTGCGCCACTGATGCTGGGCGTCGGCGACGATCACTTCGCCGTCGGAGAACTCGACCTCGTAGCAGGGGCGGCCGTGCATGACCTCGGTGGCCGCGACGACGCGGGTCGGCTTGCCGTCGGCGCCGATCAGGTGGTCGCCGACCGCGACCTCGCCCATCGTCGTCCAGCCCGTAGGGGTCGGGAGCAGTGTGTCCAATTTGAGAGCTTTGCCCATCGCGGGGCGGGCAGCGACGACGATCATCTGGCCGGGGTGCAGGCCGTTGGTGAGGGCGTCGAGGTCGGCGAAGCCGGTGGGGGTGCCGACCATCTGGCCGCCGCGGCTGCCGATCGCCTCGATCTCGTCGAGGGCGCCGGGCATGATCTCGCTGAGCGGCACGTAGTCCTCGCCGGCGCGCTTCTCGGCGATGGCGAAGACCTCGGCCTGGGCGCGGTCGAGGACCTCGTCGGCGTCGGCGCCGTCGGCGGCGTAGCCCATCTGGACGATGCGGGTGCCGGTCTCCACGAGGCGGCGCAGCACCGAGCGCTCGTGCACGATCTTGGCGTAGTAGCCGGCGTTGGCGGCGGTCGGCACCGAGGAGATCAGCGTGTGCAGGTAGGGGGCGCCGCCGATGCGGCCGATCTCGCCGCGCTTGGTGAGCTCGCCGGCGACGGTGACGGCGTCGGCGGGGTCGCCGCGGCCGTACAGGTCGAGGACGATGTCGTAGATGATCTGGTGGGCGGGGCGGTAGAAGTCCTGCGTGCGCAGCACCTCGACGACCTCGGCGATGGCGTCCTGGGAGAGCAGCATGCCGCCGATCACGCCCTGCTCGGCCGCGATGTCGTGCGGTGGGGTGCGTTCGAACTCCTGCTCGTGCGGTCCGAGCTCGGTCACGCTCACCTGCGCACCCCCTTCCTCCCGGCCGCCGGGCGCCCCGTCCGCCCATCGCCGGCCGTTACTCATCACGTCTACCTCAGGCGTCCGACATTCTCCCGAGCCCACGCGGGCGGGAGCAAAGGCACGTGTGGACGAACCTGTGGAATACCTGTGCAGACACGCGGGCCATGTTGTGCACGACCTGTGGACAACTCTGGGGAAAGTTCGTTCGTTGCTTCATCTGGCACGTCGTGAGCTGGGAAAACACCGTCCACCGGGTGTGGGGGAGAGAAAGTTCGCGGATCCGGGTGCTGTAAGGTGTGAACTTCTTTGAAGAGTTACCGAGTCCGGGGGCGGTGTGGTGAGGTTCCGGGCGGGCCGGTACGACCGGGAGATCCTGCGCCTGGCGGTGCCGGCCTTCGGCGCGCTCGTGGCCGAGCCGCTGTTCCTGCTGTCGGACTCGGCGATCGTCGGGCACCTGGGGACGGCGCAGCTCGGCGGGCTCGGCGTCGCCGGGCAGGCCCTGAACACGCTCGTCTACCTGTGCGTCTTCCTCGCCTACGGCACGACCGCGGGCGTCGCGCGGCGGATCGGCGCGGGGGACCGGCGCGCGGCGGTGCGGCAGGGCATCGACGGGATGTGGCTGGCGGTCGCCATCGGCGCGGTGCTGATCGCGGCGGGCTGGCCGCTGATTCCGCCGATCGTGGACGCGTTCGGCGCGTCCGCCGCGGTGGCGCCGTTCGCCGAGACCTACCTGCGGATCAGCCTGTTCGGGATCCCGTCGATGCTGGTGGTGCTGGCCGGGACGGGCGTGCTGCGCGGCCTGCAGGACGCCCGGACGCCGCTCGCCGTCTCGATCGGCGGGTTCACCGTGAACCTGCTGCTCAACGCGGTGTTCGTACTGGTGCTCGGGTGGGGGATCGCCGGGTCGGCGTGGGGCACGGTGCTCGCGCAGACCGGCAGCGCGGCGGTGTACGTCGCGGTGGTGCTGCGGGCGGCACGCCGGGAGGGCGCGCCGGTCCGCCCCGACTGGGCCGGGTTGCGGACGTCCGCGACGGCCGGTTTCGGACTCCTGCTGCGGACGGCGGCGCTGCGGATCGTGCTGATCGTCGGGACGTCGATCGCCGCGCGGATGGGCGACGCGGAGATCGCCGCGTACCAGGTCGGGTTCCAGGTGTGGACGCTGCTGGCGTTCGCGCTGGACGCCATCGCGATCGCGGGCCAGGCGATCACCGGACGGTACCTCGGCGCGGCGGACGTGGCCGGAACGCGGGCCGTCACCCGCCGGATGGTGGGCTGGGGCGTGGCGTGCGGGGTGGCGTTCGGGCTGGCCGTGCTGGCGGTGCGGCCGTGGCTGCCGGACCTGTTCACCTCGGACGGCGACGTCCGGCATCTGCTGCTGGTGTCGCTGCTGCTCGTGGCGGTGCTGCAGCCGATCGCGGGCGTGGTGTTCGTGCTGGACGGGATCCTGATCGGCGCGGGCGACGGCGCCTACCTGGCGGTGACGACGCTGGTCGCGACGGTGGTGTTCCTCCCGGCGGCGCTGCTGTTCTACGGCGCGGACGCCGGGCTGGTGGGGCTGTGGACGGCGATCGGGCTGTGGATGGCGACGCGGATGGTCACGCTGGGGCTGCGGGCCCGCGGTGACCGCTGGATGGTGACGGGCGCCGTCCGCTAGCGGCAAGGCGCGCGCGCATGCCGTCGATGAGCAGCCCGAGCCCGTGTTCGAAGGCGGCGCCGGGGCTCTGGATCTCGGCGACGGCCCGCCCCAGCAGACCCTCGCCGGACGGCGCGCCCTGGAGGCGCTCGAGCCCGTCGTCCTCGCGGTCGCGCCCGGCCTGTTCTTCGAGGGCGGCGCCGCCGACGTAGTCGGTGAGGGCGAGGATGTTGAGCAGCGCCTCGCCGGGGGTGAACCCGGCGTCGCACAGAGCGCGGAGCATGCCCTCGATCGCGGGTGCCCGGTCTGCGGTGGGGCGGCTCCCGGCGGCGAGTCGGACGGCGTCGCGGTGCGCCCGGTACCCGGCGTGCAGGTCGCGGGCGAGGGCGGTGAGCCAGTCGTCCCAGGACTGGCCGGGCGCCGGCGTCTCCCGCCGCCGCGACCCGGCGGCCATCATCGAGACCATCTCGTCGAGAAGCTCCTGCTTGTTCGCGAAATGCCAGTAGAGCGCGGGCGCCTGCACGCCGAGTTCGCGGGCCAGCCGGCGCAGGCTGAGGGCGTCCAGACCCACCTCGTCCAGCAGCCGGATGGCGGTGCGGACCACCTCGTCCCGTTCCAGTTTCATGCGGGCGCCCTTCGATCGCGGGGTTGACAGCCTAACGAGGCCGAAGCAAACTTAACGCCGTTAAATTTAACGGCGTTAAGGAGGCTGGGATGGAACGGCAGCACACCGGGGTCGTCGTGTCGGGGGCGGGGCCGATCGGGCTCGCGCTGGCCGTCGAGCTGCGGCTGCACGGCGTCGAGGTGGTCGTCCTGGAGCGGCTCGCCGCGGTCGACCGGCGGGTGAAGGCGGGCGCCGTCCACGGCCGCGCCGCCGAGATGCTCGACCGGCGCGGGCTCACCGACGCCATTACCCGGATCCAGGAGTCGATCATGGTGGCGGCGGCCAAGCCCGCACTCCGCGGCGGATCGGTGCCGCGCGGGCACTTCGCCGGCATCTGGGCGCTGCGCGAGACCCCCTACGAGGCGGCCGGGCTCGCCATCATCCCGCAGGACCGGCTGGAAGAGCTGCTCGCCGAGCACGCCGCCGGGCTCGGCGCCGAGATCCGCCGCGAGCACGAACTGCACGCCTACGAGCAGGACGGCGCCGGTGTCACGCTGACCGTCGGCGGCCCGGACGGGCGGTACGAGCTGCGCGCCGGGCACCTGGTCGGCGCCGACGGCGGCCGCAGCCGGGTCCGCAAGCTCGGCGGGTTCGCGTTCCCCGGCACGGACGGGATCATCACCGGCTACCAGGCCCTCGCCGAGCTCGACGACCCGGGCTTCGCGCCGCGCAGATGGAACCGCTATCCCGGCGGCCTGCTGGTCAACGGCCCGACACCCGGACGGCTGCTCATGGTGGAGTTCGACGGCCCGCCGGCCGACCGCGACGCGCCCGTCACCCTGGCCGAGGTGCAGGCCGCCGCGCGGCGCATCACCGGCACGCGGGTCACCCTGAAGTCCGCGGCGTCGCTAACCCGCTTCACCGACAACGCGCGGCTGGCCGACACCTACCGCGACGGCCGCGTGCTGCTGGCGGGCGACGCGGCGCACGTGCACTCGCCGTTCGGCGGGCAGGGCCTGCTCCTCGGCCTCGGCGACGCCGCCAACCTCGGCTGGAAACTCGCGCTGGTGGCGCGCGGCGAGGCGCCGGACGCCCTGCTCGACACCTACACCGAGGAGAGGCGCCCGGTCGCGGCGCGGGTGCTCGACAACACGCGCGCGCAGGTGGCGCTGCTGCGGCCGGGCCCGCACGTGGACGCGCTGCGCGAGATCTTCACCCGGATGCTCGACCACGACGACGCGAACCGGTACCTCACCGGCGTCATCACCGGGTCGGACGTCCGGTACGAC
This sequence comes from Actinomadura violacea, assembly GCF_017573465.1. Taxonomy (GTDB): domain Bacteria; phylum Actinomycetota; class Actinomycetes; order Streptosporangiales; family Streptosporangiaceae; genus Spirillospora; species Spirillospora violacea. Next base: position 129,763 of record NZ_JAGEPF010000017.1, on the reverse strand, counting down.
CTCGGTTCGGCCCAGGACATCGTCGGCCGCTGCTACGCGCCGGACACGGCCGTCCGGACGCCCGGCGGCGAGGTACGGCTCGCCGATCTGCAGCGGTCCGGGCGAGGGGTGCTCATCGCCGCGGACGAGGTGCACGCCGCGGCCGCGGCGGGCTGGGCGGGCCGCGTCGACGTGGTGGCCGGGACGTCCGGCCTGGCGCCGGGCGCGTCGATCCTGGTGCGGGCGGACGGGTTCGTCGCGTGGACGTCGGGTGACGCGGCGCCGCTGGAGGACGCGCTGACCCGCTGGTACGGCGCCGCCCGGGTGCCGGCGGCCTGAGCGGCCGCCGCCGGCGTGCGGGGCCGTGGCCGCGCGAGCGGGGAGGCGGGGGATTTCCGGAAGCGCACGCGCCTCCTCCGCCCCACTCGCTACTATTCGAACATGTGTTCCACCCACGGCGAGCGGATGGCCCGGCTCACGCAGGCGATCGACGACCTCGCGGCGGAGGGCCTGGCCGGGCTGCCGCCGGAGACGCTGGTGGAACGCGTCGCCGGCATCTGGTCGCTGGTCGAGGGCATCGACCCGGAGATCGCCCGCAGCCGCACCCGCTACACCACTCCCGAGACGTGACCGCCCGCCCGCGCCCGGCCCGGCGTCACCAGTTCAGGTTCAGCAGCCCGGGCCAGTCGTCGTCACCCTGGTAGTACTGCGTCGGGTTGCCCGGGTCGTCGTCGCCGTCGTCCGGCCTCGGCTTCGGCTTGGGCTTCGGCGGCGCCTTGGGCTTGCCCTTGGGCTTGCTCTTCGGCTTCGGCTCCGACGAGCCCTCCAGCCGGTCCGCGACGGCGCGGCGCAGCGCCGGCAGCCGCGAGTACAGCACGTCACCCGGACACGAGGTCTGGTTGAAGTCGCGGTGCCCCACGATCGCCTCCGCCGGATCCAGGTCGTACTCCCGGCACAGCCACACGCACACCTCCATCAGGGAGGCCCACAGGCGGCCGGGGACCGCCGTCCTCATGTAGTTGCCCTCGTTCTCGATCCCGAGGGTGTGGTCGTTGTTGTGCAGGACCTGCGCGCCCTTCACCAGCTCACCGGCGCGGATGGACGCCAGGCTCCGGTTGCGGCCCTCCATCACGGCGCCGCCCCGGCTGATCGTGAGCTGCTGCCCGCTGTCGTCCCAGCCGCGCTTGTCCATGTGGAAGTTCTGGATGTAGCGCGACAGCCCGAACGCGTGCGCGACCGAGTAGTCGGTGGAGTTCCCCGTGTCGGTGTGGTGCACGACGATGTGGTCCGGCGCGCGGTCCAGGACCTTGGCCGGACGCTTGGGCGGACGGGCCTTCCACTGCGCGCGCGTGTAGATGTGCGGCGCGTCCGCCGTGAACAGGGGCGCCCGCTCGTCGAGCAGGCGGCCGGCCGCCGGGTCGGGCGGCACCGTGCCGGTCACGCCGTCCAGGTCAGGGCCCGCCGAAGGGCCGTCCGCCAGCGCCCTCGCCCCGAACGGCGAGCCGAACGCCAGCGCCTCCAGCAGCCCCGCGCCCACCACGCCGCCGATCACCGACCGGCGCGTCAGCGCCGTCCCGTCGCGTTCCCGGCCGGCCGCGCCGTCCCCCGATTGCGCGATCAACACCGTCCCCCTTCGCCCCGCGATGATCTGATCACGGAACGTCATGGCCGCTCAGACGATCACCCAAACACCGGGCGGTTCAGGGACGTTTCACATGAAACCCAGAGAGATCCGGGACGGGTCGACCCTGCTCTTGTGCAAGAGATTGCAGGGACGAGAGGCGACGCGGACCGGGAGCGGACCACCGGCCGGAAAGCGGAACGACCCCCGCGCCCGGGTTGCTCCCGGGACGCGAGGGTCGTCCGTGACGTCCGGTCTCCGCGGGTGTCACCCGCGGCGGCGGACGTCCAGGTCAGGCCTCGACGACGTTGACGTCGATCGTGGCGTTCACGTCGCTGTGCAGCCGCACGCTGACGCGGTGGGTGCCGACCGTCTTGATCGGGTTGCCGATCTCGATCCGGCGGCGGTCCAGCTCGGGGCCGTCGGCCGCGCGCACCGCGTCGGCGATGTCGGCGGCGGTCACCGCGCCGAACAGCCGGCCGTTGCTGCCGGTGCGGGTGCGCAGCGTCACGCGCAGCGCCGCCAGCTGGCCGGCGACCTCCTTGGCGTGCTCGACGGTCGCGATCTCGCGGGCCGAACGCGCCTTCTTGATCGAGTCGATCTGCTTCTCGGCGCCCCGGGTCCACTGGATCGCGAACCCGCGCGGGACCAGGTAGTTGCGGCCGTAGCCGTCGCGGACCTCGATGACGTCACCGGGCTCGCCGAGCCCGGAGACCTGCTGGGTCAGGATGAGCTTCATGTTCGTTACCCCCTGCCTCAGCGCGCGGTGCTGGTGTACGGCAGCAGCGCCATCTCACGGGCGTTCTTGATCGCCGTGGCGACGTCCCGCTGGTGCTGGGTGCAGTTGCCGGTCACCCGCCGGGCACGGATCTTGCCGCGGTCGGAGATGAACTTCCGCAGCAGGCCCGTGTCCTTGTAGTCGACGTAGGAGATCTTCTCCTGGCAGAAAACGCAAACCTTCTTCTTCGGCTTGCGGGGAGGTGGCTTCGCCATCGTGGTGCTCCTTTGGGAGAGCCCCGCTCACGCGGGAATGGACGTGGAAAGTGTCGTAGGTCGTTCTGCGCGGTTAGAACGGCGGGTCGTCGGAGAAACCGCCGCCGCCGCCACCGCCGCCGCCGGTCGCCCAGGGGTCGTTGGCCTGGCCGCCCTGCTGGCCGCCGCCGCCGAAGCCGCCGCCCTGCTGGCCGCCGTCACCGAACCCGCCGCCCTGGCCGCCGCCGCCGAAGCCGCCGCCGCCCTGGCCGCCACCGCCGCCGAAACCGCCGCCACCGCCGCCCTGCCGCTGGGTCTTGTTGACCTTCGCGGTGGCATTGCGCAGCGAGGGGCCGACCTCGTCGACCTCGATCTCGAAGACGGTGCGCTTCTCACCCTCGCGGGTCTCGTACGAGCGCTGCTTCAGCCGGCCCTGCACGATCACCCGCATGCCGCGCTGCAGGGTCTCGGCGCAGTTCTCGGCGGCCTGCCGCCAGACGTTGCAGGTCAGGAAGAGCGCCTCGCCGTCCTTCCAGTCGTTGCTCTGGCGGTCGAAGAACCGCGGCGTCGACGCGATGCGGAAGGACGCGACCGCCTGGCCGCTGGAGGTGAAGCGCAGATTCGGGTCCTCGACGAGGTTCCCGACGATCGTGATTACGGTGTCGCCTGCCATGGGGCTCGCTCCGGCTGGTGTGAGGACTGAGCCGGGCTCAGTGGACCTCGGGGCGGATGACCTTGGTACGCAGGATCGACTCGCTCAGGTTGAGCTGCCGGTCGAGCTCCTTGACCGTGGCGGGCTCAGCCGAGAGGTCGACCACCGCGTAGATGCCTTCGGACTTCTTCTGGATGTCGTACGCCAGGCGCCTGCGGCCCCAGACGTCGACCTTCTCGACGCTGCCGCCGGCGTCCTTGACGACCTTCAGGAACGGGTCGAGCGCCGCGTTCGCGGTGCGCTCGTCGATGCCGGGTTCGAGGATCGCCATCAGTTCGTATCGACGCATGCTGTGTCCCTACCTCCTCTGGACTGGCGGTCACGGTCTCTCCGTGACAGGAGGGCTCTTGCGTCCCCCGCGGCCGCGCCGGACCCGGATTCGCCGGGCGCGCCTGCCGCGGGACCGGTACAGGCTACCAACAGTTGGCAGCGTACGAGCCGGTTCCGGCCGGTCCGCCGGACCCGCGGGACCCGGCCGCCCGGCCTGCCCGACCCGAGCCGCCGGGCGTACCGGGCCCGGCCGTCGAGCGCGCGGGACGGACGCGGAGGCGCGGCGGGCGGTCAGCGGCGCGCGGCCGGATGGCCCGGGGTACTGCGGCGCCGCCGTTCGAGCTCGGCCATGATGTCGGCCATCCGCGCCCGCATGCGGGCGGTCTGGGTCGTCAGCATGGACAGCTCCTCGACGAGCTCCGCGTCGCCGATGACCACGAGTTCGCTGGAGTTCATCGCCTCGCCTCCGCTCCCCGGCCCGCGCGGGCCGGCACGCTCTCCCTCACGGTTCGCTCCTCCCGGACCCCGGCGTCCGCCCGGGTCCCGGCCGTGTTCTCGAATCCTTGTTCGACCGTACCCCCTGGCGCCGACATTTCGAGCGGCTCCGCCGGTTGATCTTCCGATCGGCTGGGCATTCCTTTACGCACATGGTCCGTCCGGTCCCGCGCCCACCACGCGTCGCGCGCGGGGCACCATGAAGTGAGGAGGTCCGGATGCCCGACCAGGTAGCCGGCAGTCGGCACGCGACCGCGGAGAGCCGGGCGGAGCCCGAGAGCCACCGGTTGCAGGACGTCCTCGCCGTCGTGGCGTTCACCCTCGGGATCGCCGCGCTCGTCCTCGGCGGGGGCATCCCGTCGGCCCACTTCGTCGGCCTCGTCGTCGGCGTCATCGGGCTGCCGCTCGCGCTCGTCTCCCAGATGATCTCGGCGACGACCAACGAGCGCTGGCTGAACGTCATCGGCATGGTCGGCTCGTTCGTCGGCGCCGGCTTCGCGATCAGCCACGGCGGTTTCTCGCTCTGACCGCGCACCGCCTCCGCCGGCGCACCGCACCCCCGCCGGCGCGCGTTGCGGAGCGAAACGTCGCAGGGCGCGGATAACCTCGGTGCCATGCGCATCGGAGCCCACGTCGACCAGACCGACCCGCTCGACAACGCCCGCGCGGTAGGAGCCGACGTCGTCCAGTTCTTCCTCGGCGACCCGCAGGGCTGGAAGAAGCCCGTCCTGCCGGAGGGCGTCGAAGCGCTGGCGGGCTCCGGCGTGGACGTCTACGTGCACGCCCCGTACACGATCAACGTGGCGACGTCCAACAACCGGATCCGCATCCCGAGCCGAAAGAACCTCGCCCAGCAGCTGGAGGCGGCCGCGTCGATCGGCGCGAAGGGGCTGATCGTGCACGGCGGGCACGTGCTGAAGGACGACGACCCGGAGACCGGCTTCGAGAACTGGCGCAAGGTGTTCGAGCGCACCGACTGCCCGATCCCGGTGCTCATCGAGAACACCGCGGGCGGCGGCAACGCGATGGCCCGCAGGTTCGACCGGATCTCCCGGTTGTGGGAGGTGCTGTCGGGCGTCCCCGGGCTGGAGGACAAGCTCGGCTTCTGCCTCGACACCTGCCACGCGCACGCCGCCGGCGAGGAGCTCGTCGACGCGGTCGACCGGATCAAGGCCATTACCGGCCGCATCGACCTCGTGCACTGCAACGACAGCCGGGACGCGTTCGGGTCCGGCGCCGACCGGCACGCCAACCTCGGCAGCGGCAGCATCGACCCCGAGCTGATCCTCACCGTGGTGCGGGCGGCGGACGCGCCGGTCGTGGTGGAGACGCCCGCCGCCGGCCAGGCCGCCGACATCTCCTGGCTGCGCGACAACCTCTGATCGGCCGGGCCTCCGGGGCGGCGCAGGCGGGCCCGGGGGGACGTTCCGGCGCCGGGCGGCGGACGGGCGCGGTGGCACGATCAGGCCATTCGTGGAACCCGGACGGCGCGCGCGGCATCCAACCTCGGTGACGGCGGCATGGCGACAAAATCGCGATGTCACGTCACACTGGCATAATCCGGAACCCCAGCCCATCAGCGCACGCGCGTCCTCTCGGCGGCGGGCGCGCGAACCGATCGGGAGCCCCCATGGCCCAGCCTCCGTACGATCCCTACGGCTACGGCTCGAACGACCCCTACGCTCCCCAGCCGTACTCGCAGCCGGCCGTCCAGCACCACTACTACGGCGGCGGCGCGCCGGTCACCCGCGGGACCAACGGCATGGCGACCGCGGCGATGATCCTGGGCCTGGTCGGCATCATCAGCTGCGGCACGACGTCGATCCTGGCGATCATCTTCGGGCACGTCGCGCAGAGCCAGATCAGGCGGACGCGCGAGGAGGGCGCGGGGATGGCCACCGCCGGCCTCATCCTCGGCTACATCGTGACCGGCCTGTGGGTGATCGTCTGGATCTTCTACCTCTGGCTGTGGGCGATCATGTTCGGCAGCGCCGCGTCCACCGGTTCGACGTACTAGCCGGGCCCGGGCCGGCCTCCTGGCGGGGCCCGGCCCGATGCACTAGAACGCCAGCCGGGGGACGCCCGCGACCTCCACGCCCACGCTCGCCAGCAGCACCACCATGGGCGTGGGGGTGTCGCGCCACGCCTTGACCGCGGTTCCGAAGACATCGAGGACGGTCCGGAACGCGCCCTGGTCGGTGTCGGCGAGCTCCGCCCACGACTCGTAGAGGACGAGGTAACCGTTCTTGGCGGGCGTCCAGGACAGGTCGGAGAGGCAGTCCTGCAGGGCGTCCCAGTTGCCGCCGAACCAGCCGGGCAGCTCGAAGACCTCCGCGCAGAGCCGCAGGAACGCGTCCTTGTCGCGGGCACGGCGGCCGTCGAGATGGAAGCCTTGCCAGCCCGCCTCCTCGGCCCGGTCCGTCCAGGCGGTGTCGCCGACGGCACCGGGGGCCGCGGGCGCCCGCCACTGGTAGACGCCGGGCCGCAGCCGCCCGGCGAGCAGCTCGTCCAGTGCTCGATTCGCGTTCACGTCGTCTCCCGGCAGTCGTCCTCCCCGCGCCTGCGGGGCACCCGGGGCCGCTCGCCCCACCGGCCGCGATCATCCCCGGCATTCACCTACGAAATCCTCAAGTCGCCGCAATCGTCCCGGCGATCCCGTCGCGTCGCCGGCTGACCCGGCTCGACGCCGGCGGCCTCCCCTGTGGCCTCCTTGGGGCCTCCACTGCGGCCTCCACTGTGGCCTTCCCGATGGTTGACGCGGGCCGACCCCTGCCCTATTCTCTCTTATATCGAGAGACTCTTTAGGAGAGCGACTCTCGAAGCGAGGTAGTTGCCCGATTCCGCGAAGGAAGACAGAGATGAACACCACGCCCACCACCCCGGCCACCACCGACGCCCCCGCCGACTCCGCCACCACCCGCGTCCAGGCGTACTACGGCGCCGTCAAGAAGCTCGGCCACTGGGCGCAGACCCGCCGCTTCGAGGTGCGCGCCCGCCGCGCCTCCGCCGTCCTCGACCTGCGCTCCCCGCGGATCCCCGACGGCGACATCGAGATCGAGGTGGCCGTCGACCACTCGATGGTCAAGCTGCTCGTCCCCCAGGACGCCGAGATCGACCACTGGGACCTGCGCTACACCGGCCGCGGCCGGGTCAAGGACTGGACCGGCGCGAACGGCGGCGGCCGCCGCATCCGGATCACCGGCGAGATCAAGCACGGCGAGATCCGCATCCACCGCGGCGGCGTCGCGACGCTGTCCGCGCTGTTCACCAAGGAGTTCCTCCAGGACGCGCGCCGCGCCCACCTCGAGGGCACCACGCCGGCCGTCGCCGACCCGTCCCACACAGGCTGACCGACCTCTTGCAGAGAGCGCGCGCGGGCTCCCCGCGCGCGCTCTTGCGCATCCCGGCGTGGCGGATTCGAGAAGGCGGCGCGAACGGGCTTGAGTCTCCACCGACTGGAACCCGCAAGGTGGAGGACATGGACGGCGACACCCTGTACACGATCGGGGACCTGGCCCGCCGGACCGGCCTGCCGGTCCGGACGATCCGGTTCTACTCCGACGCCGGCGTGGTGCCGCCGACCGACCGGTCGCCGGCCGGCTACCGGCTCTACGACATCGCGGCCGCCACCCGCCTCGACCTCGTCCGCACGCTGCGCGACCTCGGCGTCGACCTCGGCGTCGACCTCGGCACCGTCCGGCGCGTGCTGGACCGGGAGGTCTCCGTCGGGGACGTCGCGGCGGCGCACGCCGAGGCGCTCGACGTGCAGATCCGCACGCTCCGGCTGCGCCGGGCCGTGCTGCGCGCGGTGGCTAAACGCGGTTCCGCCCCTGAGGAGGTCCAGCTGATGCACAAGCTCGCCAGGCTGTCCGACGAGGAACGCAACCGGATCATCACCGGTTTCCTCGACGAGACGTTCGCCGGCCTGGAGGTGAACCCCGAGTTCGCGGCGAAGATGCGCGCGGCGCTGCCGGAGCTGCCCGACGACCCGTCGCCCGAGCAGGTCGACGCGTGGGTCGAGCTCGCCGAGCTGGTCGGCGACCCCGGCTTCCGCGCCGCCGTGCGGCGGATGGCGGAGTTCCAGGCCGAGGAGTCCGCGCGCGGCACCGCCACTGAGGGCCTGCCCGAACTGACCGAGATCACGGTCCGGAAGGCGGGCGAGGCCGCCGGGAACGGCGTCGACCCCGCGTCGGAGGCCGCCCGTCCCGTCGTCGACGAGCTCGCCGCCGCCTACGCGGACGCGCTCGGCGAGCAGGACGGCCCGGAGTTCCGCGCCCGGCTGCTGCACCGGCTCGAGGTCGGCGGCGACCGCCGCGCCGAACGGTACTGGCAGCTGCTCGCCGTGATCAACGGCTGGCCCGTGCCGCCGTCGCTGGTCCCGGTGTTCGAGTGGTTCATCGCCGCGCTGCGCCACTGACCGGGCGCGACGCGGGGCGCGGCGTCAGGTCGCCTGGGGCGCCAGGTGCCGGGCGCCGCGCCACCGGCGGAGCGACACCACGTCGTCCGCGCCGTCGAGCACCCCGCCCGCCGGGTCGTCCTCGCCGCCCGTCCGCACGATGTCGCCGGACGGGCGCAGGACGTCCCACACCACCAGCACCGCCATCGCCAGCACCGTGACGAACCGGGCGAGCAGCGCGATGACGTACACGTCGTGGCCGATCCCGCCCTCCGGGGCGCCGAGGTGCGCCACCGCCGACAGCGTCGACGACAGGTCCGCCCCCGGCACCTGCAGCGACACCGACATCAGGTACCACCAGATGCCGAAGAAGTAGATGATCTCGCCGACCTGCCAGACCACGAACGCCGGGACCTTCGGGCGCGCCAGCACCGCGAGCGGCAGCAGCCACAGCACGTACTGCGGCGACCACACCTTGTTCGGCAGCATGAACGCGACCAGCACCAGGAACATCAGCTGCGGCAGCCGCGGACGCCGCGGCGCCGCGAGCGCGAGCACCGCGATCCCCGCGGCGAGCACCAGGAACGTCCCGGTGCCCGCGAGGTTCAGCTCGTCGGTGTTGGACGCCAGGCCGGACAACCCGTGGTCCTGCAGGAAGAAGAAGACCGAACCCCAGTCGATGCCGCGCTTCTGGCTGAAGCTGTAGAACTCCACCCAGCCGTCCCACGCGAACACCATCACCGGCACGTTCACGACCAGCCACGCGCCCGCGGTGCCCGCCAGCATCCGCCCCATCGCCCGCCACCGCCCCGCGCGGACGCACAGCAGCACCAGCGGGCCGAGGAACAGCAGCGGGTAGAACTTCGCCGCGATCGCCAGCCCCAGCATCGCGCCCGCCAGCGCCGGACGCCGCGCCGACCACGCCGCCAGCGCCAGCGCCGCCAGCGCCACCGCGAGCAGGTCCCAGTTGATGTACGCGGTGAGCAGCAGCGACGGCGACAGCGCCACCATCAGCCCGGCCCGCAGCGACCGCCGCCCCGCCGCGTACGCCGTCGCCAGCACCGCGACGATCGCCAGCACCGCAAGCAGCAGCGCCGTCACGTTGTAGAACGCCATCCCCCGCGCGTCCACCCCGAACGGCTTGACCAGCCACGCGGCCAGCTGCATGAAGCCGCCGCTCAGCACCGGGTACTCGACGTGGTGGATGTCGGAGCCGGTGAACGAGTCGAAGTACGGGATCTTCCCGTCGTTCAGGCCCCGCACGTAGTACAGCGGGTACACGTCGGTGTAGCAGGCGTGCTGCGTCGTCTTGATGAAGTCGAACTTCGCCGACGCGCACGGCTGCTTCTGCAGCCAGCCCAGCGCGCACACCAGGGCCGCGACCCCGGCGAGGACCGGCGCGAGCCGCGCCGTCCGGCCGCGCTCGCCCGCCGGATCCGTCCCGGCAGCGGCGCCGGCCATGGCGACCCTCTCAAAAGACGACGACATGGACAGCAGACTATTGGTCCCCGCGCAAAGAACGCGTCGGCGCACCGCCCGCGGACCGGGACGTCCAGGAAACCCTCAGGAAAGCGGAACGGCCCGGAGCCTCCCTGGCTCCGGGCCGTTCCGGTCACGCGCTCGCGCTCAGTTCGTTCCGTTCGGGGTGTTCGGGTCCTGCTCCCTGCACGCCTGGTTGTTCGGGTGCGTCTTGCACCACCGCCTCAGGTCGTTCGGGTCGGTCGGCGGGAGGTTCGGGTCGCAGCCGAACGGCATCCCCATGCCGTTGCACGGCACCCCCGGGTTCGGGGTCGGCGACGTGGTCGTCGGGTTCGGTGACTTGGTGTGGCAAGGCCGCCCGTTCTGCGGCTGCTGCTGCCCCTGGCCGTTGTTCCCGCACGACGGGGTGATGGTCGGCGACGGCGTGTTCGACGGCGACGTGGTCGGCTGCGGCTTGGCCGCCGCCCACGGGGCGACCTCACCGCCGTAGACCGCGGGCGGGAACGGTTTGATCTCCTTGCCCTCGAGCGCCTTCGTCATGACCATCTTGAACAGCTCGGCCGGGACGGTACCACCGTAGACCTGGCTGTACCCACCGACGCCGACCAGGGACTGGCGGTTGCCCTTCTTGTCCTGCCGCCACATCGCCGCCGAAGTCACGTACTCCGGCGTGTAGCCCACGAACCAGGCCGACTTGTTCTGCGACGACGTACCGGTCTTGCCGGCGACCGGACGGGAACCGAGGCTCGCCCCGGTACCGGTGCCGTGCGTGACGACACCGCGCATCGCCTCCGTGGCGTCCGCCGCGACCCCCGACTCGAAGACCTTCGTCTCCTTCGTGCCCCACGGGTTCTTCTTGATGGGCTTGCCCGCGTCGTTCCTGATCGGGTTGCCGTTCGCGTCCGTGATCGACTGGATCACGTGCGGCGGCCGGTGCACCCCGTTCGCGGCGAACGTCTGGTAGACGCCCGCCATCGTGACCGACGTCGCGTCGATGACACCGAGGGGCAGCGAGGTGTAGGTCGCGTTGAGGCCCGGCGTGTTCGCCGGGATGCCCATCTTCTCGGCCATGTCGACCACCTTGTCCAGCCCGACCTTCTGGCCGAGGTCGACATAGGCGGTGTTGATGGACTTGGCCGTCATCTCCTTCAGGTCGAAGACGCCGTTCTCCGCGTGGCTGTCGTTCGTGAACGCCGTCCCGTTGATGACGCGCCGGTAGTGGCCGTCCATCGTCGTCTTCAGGCTGACGTTGTTGTCCAGCGCGGTCGCGAGCACGATCGGCTTGAACGACGAACCCGGCTGCACCGCACCCTGGAAGGAGTCGTCGAACTGCTGGGTCTTGTAACTCGGGCCGCCGTAGGCGGCGACCACCCCGCCGGTAGCAGGGTCGACCACGGTGAGACCGAAGTGGATGCTGCTGTTGAAGTTCTTCTCCTGCTTCAACTGCTTGACGGCCACCGCGGTGTAGTCCTGCAGATTCTTGTCGAACGTGGTCGTGATCCGCAGCCCCGCCGTCTGGACGCTCTGCTTGGAGATGCCGAGCGTCTTGAGCTCGGCGATGACACGGTCGGTGAGGTACCCGGACTGCCCCGTGTCCTTGATGTCGCTCCACTTCTCGAACGTCTTCGGGAACTTCGCCTTGGCCTTCTCGTCAGGCGTGATCCACTGCTTCTTCTCCATGCCGGCCATGACGTAGTTCCAGCGGGAGATGAGCGCCTGCTTCGCCGGGTCGGAGTCGGAGCCGAAGGACTTGAAGTAGGTCGGACGCTGGATCATCGCGGCCAGCAGCGCCGCCTGCGAGGCGTTGATGTCCTTGACGGGCTTGTGGAAGTAGGCGCGCGAGGCGGCCTGGACGCCGTAGGCGTCGCGGCCGAAGAAGACGGTGTTGAGGTACTGCTCCAGGATCCACTTCTTCTGCTTCTCGTTGCCCAGCCGAACGGAGATCAGGATCTCCTTCAGCTTGCGGCTCACGGTCCGCTTCTGGCTCAGGCCCTTGTAGTAGTTGCGGGCGAGCTGCTGGGTGATCGTCGAGGCGCCGTTGACGTCCCCGCCGGTCGCGGCCCGGTACAGCGCGCCGGCGATGCCGCTCGGCGAGATGCCCGGCTCGTTGAAGAACTCCCGGTCCTCCGCGGCGAGCACCGCGTGCTGAACGACGTCCGGGATGTCCTTCAGGGGGAGGATCTCGCGGTTCATGCCGACCCGCGCGATCGTGGTCTTGCCGTCGTCATAGCTGATGACCGACGCCTGCTTCTTCACGTCGTCCTGCGTCGCCGTCGGGATCGGGGTGTTGGCGTAGGCCACCCCGATCAGCGTCGCCGTCCCCAGGATCCCCACGGTGATGACCGCGGTGACGATCTTCCAGTTCGGGACGTACTTGCGCCAGCCGGTCTTCTCCGGCTTGTCCTTGCGCCGTCCGCGCCGGCCGCTGCGTCCGCCGCCGCCCCCGCCGGGACCACCGGGGCCGCCCGGCCCGCCGGGGCCCCCAGGACCTCCCGGACCACCGGGACCGCCCGGGCCGCCGGGACCGGAGCGCATCGCGTTCGGCGGCGCGGCGCGGCGGCGCCCGCCGGGACCGCCCGGCCCGCCCGGCCCGCCGGCCCGCGCGGGACCCGTGCCCCGCCGGGGACCCGGCCGGGACCCGGGCCGCGGCGCGGCCCTGCCGGGCGTCGGCGCGCCCATCTGCGATCCGCGCGGCGCCCCTTGGCCTCCGCGCGGCGCGCCCTGGCCCCCGCGCGGCGCGCCCTGGGACGATCCCTGGGCGCCGGGGCGGGGGGAGCCCCTCCTGGGCGGGGGGCCCTCTCCGTATTCGGGTCCGTAACGGCTTGGGTTGCTCACGCGACCTCATCAACTGGGGTACGGCTTTGCGTCGTCCGAGCGTACTGCTCACCCGCGGGCGCGGGGGGCGGGGGAGGAACGACGCCCCTCCCCGGCACGGACGGACGCACTGGAACGTGCCCGACGAGACCGGAATGTCCGGACCCGTAGCGGACGGGGCCGCTCCGGCGGGACGACCTGCCCCGCCGTGCCGCGGCCTGCACCGGCGCATCGGGACGTGCGACGTCCGCCGCCGCGCCGCACGGCGTCATACGGACATGGCTCATGTCACACCCCGATCCGCCGAGGGGGACGGTGGACGCGGCCGGGGCGGCCCGGGTCCCGGCGCCCTGCGGGCGGGACCAGGCCGTCGGCCATGGATACGCGCGCCGGTGCCCCGGCCGGTTCAGCCGGGGCCGGTTCGCGTCCTGGAGCGCGCTCATTCCGGCGGCCTCGTGAGCGTGAGCAGCGGCGCCAGCGCCGCGCCGTTCGGCTGGTTGGGGCCGCCGCCGCCCCGCTGCTTGCGGCATGCCGGGTCGCCCCGGTGCATCGTGCACCACCAGCGCGGAGGCGGGTCGCTCGGCGGCTTGTTCGGGTTGCAGTCGGTCTGGAACGGCGACTGGCACGGCTGCCCGCCGCCACCGCCGCCGCCACCGCCGCCGTCCTTGCACCGCGGGTCGTACTTGCCGATCGGGGAGTTGCACCACGGCGGCCTGTCGTCGTGCTTCTTCTTCTTGGGCGGCAGCTTCGCCCACTTCTGCACGAGTCCGCCCCACACCGGGTTCGGGAACGGCTGGACCTCCATGCCCCTGGTCGCCTGCGCCATGTACGAGCGCCAGATGCGCGCCGGGATCGACCCGCCCTCGACCTCGCCGATCTGCGGCAGCACCACCGACTTCTTCTTGTGGTCCGGCCCGAGCTTGTCGTTGTACATCGTCACCGCGGTCGACACCTGCGGCACGAACCCGATGAACCACGACGAGACGTTCCGGTCGGTCGTCCCCGTCTTGCCCGCGGCGGGACGGCCGTCCGGCAGCGCCGCCGCCGTCGCCGTACCGCTCTTGATGACCTGCTGCAGCGCGTACGTCGCGTCCGCCGCCACCTTCGGGTCGAAGACCCGGCGCGTCTGGACCTTCGGCCTCAGCCGCACCGTCTTGTTGTCGCTCTGCTTGACGATCCGGATCACGTGCGGCTCGTGGAACACCCCGCCGTTGGCGAACGCCTGGTAGCCCGCCGCCTGCTCGACCGGCCGGATGTCGTTGACGCCCAGCGCCAGGTTCAGCTGGTGCTTGTACGGCTCCAGCAGATCCGAGGAGACCCCCGCGTCCTCCGCCGTCTCGATCGTCTCCGGCACGCCGACCTTCGCGATCAGCTGGATGAACGCGGTGTTCACCGACTCCTTCAGCGCCGTCACGAGGTCGACGGCCGGCGCGACGTCATGGCTGTTCGGCACCGTCACCGAGTTCGGCGACCCCTTCGGGACGACGTTGCCGGTGCCCGCGTCGATCGGGGTGTTCGACTTGCCCTCGACCATGCTCTTGAGGCTGTAGTTCTGCTTCAGCGCCGTCGCCAGCACGTACGGCTTCATCGCCGACCCCGCCTGCGCGGAGCCGCTCCACACGTTGTCGAACGCCTGCTCCAGATAGCCCGGCCCGCCGTAGAACGCCACGACCTCGCCGTTCGCGGTGTTCACCGACACCAGCCCCACCCGGATGCCCTGCTTCGCGAGCTTCTTCGGGTTCACCTGAGGGACGGTGTGCTCGGCGGCCTTCTTCGCCATCGCCATCCGCTCGCGGTTGAACGTCGTGTAGACCCGCAGGCCCTTCGTCGTCAGCTCCGACTGCTGGATGCCCTGCCGGCGCAGCTCCTCCTTCGCGCGCATCAGCATGTAGCCGCGCTGCCCGCCGTACAGCTGGTCGCCGCTGCCCGCGCTCTTCACCGCCGGCACGTGCTGCATGTACTTGTCGGCATCGGCCTTGGACATCTTGCCCATCGCGACCATGCCCTTGAGCGTGTACTGGTACCGGCTCTGCACGTACGCCTTGTTGGCCTTGTCCGCCGGGTCCTTGTTCGCGTCCTGGATCATGCCGCCGAGCAGCGCCGCCTGGTCCGGCTTGAGCTGCCACACGTCCACGCCGAAGTACTCGCGCGACGCGGCCTGGATGCCGTAGGTGTCGCGGCCGAAGTAGATCGTGTTCAGGTACAGCTTGAGGATCTCGTTCTTGGACCGGCTCTTGTCCAGCTTCACCGCGATGAACAGCTCCTTGAACTTCCGGCTCATCGTCCGGTTGTTCGGGTCGGAGTAGTAGTTCTTCGCCAGCTGCTGGGTGATCGTCGACCCGCCGCCGTGCCCGCCGGTCAGGTTCACCCACACCGCGCGCCCCGTGCCCCGGATCGAGAACCCGGGGTCGGTGCGGAAGCTGCGGTTCTCCGCGGCCAGCACCGCGTCCTGGACGAACGGCGGCACCTTGTTCAGCTCGACGCTCTGCCGCTTCTTGCCGATCCGCCCGATCTCGGTCTTGCCGTCGGAGTAGTAGAAGATCGACGCCTGGTCCTCGACGCCCGCCACCGTCGGCTCCGCCGGCGTCGGCGTGTTCGCGTACGCCACCCCGATCATCGTGACGAGGCCGGCGACGCCGAGCAGCAGGACACCGGTCACGAGCTTCCAGGACGGCAGGAACCGCCGCCATCCCGTGCTGCGCGACCGCAGGTGGTCGACGAAGGACTTCTTCGCGGCCCGCCGTCCCCGACCGCCGGGCCCGCCCGGACCACCGGGACCGCCCGGGCCTCCGGGGCCGCCAGGACCGCCCGGACCGCCGGGCTTGCCGGGACCGCCGGACGCGCCGCCGCTGCGGAACTTGGCGACCACTCCGCTGACCGCGCCGAGCGCCGCCGTCACGCCGGCGCTCACCGCGGCCCCCGGACCGCCGGCTGCGCCCGCGCCTCCGGCCCCGCCGGGCACGCCCGCCGACCCGAACCCGGCCGGCCCGCCCCGCATCCCGGGCCCGCCGGGCCCACCGAAACCACCGGGCCCACCGGGACCGTTGGGCCCGCCAGGCCCGCCCGGGCCACCGGGGCCGTTCGGACCACCGAAACCGCCGGGACCATTGGGACCACCGGGGCCGTTCGGGCCGCCCGGCCCGGCCTGACCGTGAGGAGCGCTCGGGCCATTGAAACCGTTCGGGCCGCCGGGACCGGCGGGCCCACCAGGGCCGTTCGGTCCGCCGGGGCCACCCGGACCGGCCTGGCCGCCGGGGCCCGCGGGGGTGCCGGGGGAGCCCGGGTGCGGGGAGACGGCGGCGCCGTGCAGGTCGGGCATGGTCATGGGACCCGGGTCGCCACCGGTCGGAGCGCCGAGCGGCCCGGGGGACGAGCCGGGGCCACCGGACGGGGACGGCCCGGCGAGCGGACCCTGGCCCAGGGGGTCCCCGGCGGGCGGCGAGGACGACGCGGACCCGAAGGACGGGCCCTGTCCCAGCGGGTCGCCGCCGAAGTCGTTCTGGCCTGCGGAGCCCGCGCCGGGCCCGGACACGGCCGAGGGGCCGGACGGGGCGGCGCCGCCCATGAAGGAGGAGCCGAGCGGGTCGTCCGGCAGGAAGGCGGCGCTCGGCTGCGGGCTCACCGGCCCGGTCACGCCCGGGGGCGCAGGTGGCGCGGGCGCAGGCGGCGCGGCGGGCGGCTGCGGCGCGGACGGGCCGATGTTCTGCGTGCGCTCGGCGTCGAAGCCGGACGGTTCGGAGCCCGGCGGGCCGGCCGGGCCGTGGCCCTGCGGCGCCCCGGAGGGGGGCGGCGGCGCGGGGGTGCCGGAGCCGGACGGGGGGGTGCCGAAGACGGCGGTCGCGTCGAGCCTGATCCCCGAGGCGTCCACGGGCGGCGGCGGGGAGCCGAGGGGTCCGGGGCTCTGGCCGGGGGCGCCCGGCGCGGGCGGGGGTGTCGGCCCGCCGGTGGCGGCGTCGCCGGGACGGGCGTCCGGGACCTCCGGTTCACCGGTGCGGCCGAGACGGGGGATCTGGTGCCCGCCCGGCCCTGGCGACCCGGACTCCGGTCGGGGCTGGCTTGGATTACTCACGCGACCTCATCAACAGGGGACGACGACGGGCGGGTCACCGCGGGTTCCGGAGGGGCTCCAGGTGCCGCGGCGGCTCGTGCGCCGTCCGAAGAGTACTGTGCGGGCTGGTGAGCGGGGGGAGCGCGGTGCATGGCGGAGCACCGTCCGTGCTGGTCGGACGCCCTCTCGTCGGCTGATCCTCCTCACTTCGCCACCGCCCGGGGCGCCGTTCCCCGCGGCCGGGGAGGCAGGGCACGGTCGGCAGATGCCATCCGCAACTTTGACACACTTCCACCACATACACCCTGAATTCGCCGGATTCGCGGTCCCCCAGGGCGCCTCCCCGCCCGCCTCCACCCGTCCGGCGCGCGGTCCCGCATGCGCCGGACGCCTCCTTGACGATCACCACGAACGGCCCGTTTCCAGCGGGCGGCTTGCCAGGATGCGGTGGGGTACGTATCTTTGCGATGTATCGAGCCGATACATTCACTCGATACATCGAACGGAGACATCGACTCTGCGGAGGGATTCGCGATGGCGGGCAAGAAGGGCGCGGGCGTGCTGGAGCTCGCCGTGCTCGGCCTGCTCCACGAGTCCCCGATGCACGGGTACGAGCTGCGCAAGCGGCTCAACACCCTGCTCGGCATGTTCCGCGCCTTCTCGTACGGAACCCTCTACCCGTGCCTCAAGCAGCTCCTCGCCAACGGGCTGATCATCGAGGACCGGCCGGAGGAGCCGAACGCGACGCTGGCCCTGCAGAGCCGCCGGTCGAAGATCGTCTACAAGCTCACCGCCGAGGGCAAGGAGCGGCTCCAGAACCTCCTGACCGAGGCCGGTCCGGCGTCCTGGGAGGACGAGGGGTTCGGCGTGCACTTCGCCTTCTTCTCGCACACCCGCGCCGACGTCCGGCTCCGGATCCTCGAAGGCCGGCGCAGCCGGCTCGAGGAACGCCTGGAGAGCGTCCGCGCCGCCCTCGGCCGGACCCGGGAACGGGTCGACTCCTACACCCTGGAGCTGCAGAACCACGGGCTGGAGTCGGTCGAGCGCGAGGTCCGCTGGCTCAACGAGCTGATCGGGCGCGAGCGGGCCGAGCAGGAACAGCAAGCCAGATCTTTCGAAAAAGACAACGACATGCCTCGGGACAAGGGCCGCTGAGGAGCGGCCCCACCTGGGACGGGTGAACTCCACCTCAGGTCCCGCCAGTGGTGGCGTTCGCCCTCCGGGGCGGGCGAGGATCGCAACCGCAAGAGAGTTAAAGGAGCAATCGGATGGGTTCCGTGCGCGTAGCCATCGTGGGTGTGGGCAACTGCGCCTCTTCGCTTGTCCAGGGTGTCGAGTTCTACAAGGACGCCTCCCCGGAGACGCGTGTCCCCGGCCTCATGCACGTCCAGTTCGGCGACTACCACGTCGGCGACGTCGAGTTCGTCGCCGCGTTCGACGTGGACGCCAAGAAGGTCGGGATGGACCTGTCCGAGGCCATCCACGCCAGCGAGAACAACACCATCAAGTTCGCCGACGTCCCGCCGACCGGCGTGACCGTCCAGCGCGGCCACACCTTCGACGGCCTCGGCGAGTACTACCTCGACATCATCGAGGAGTCCGACGCCGAGCCGGTCGACGTGGTGCAGGCGCTGAAGGACGCGCGGGTCGACGTCCTGGTGTCGTACCTGCCGGTGGGCTCGGAGGCGGCCGACCGCTTCTACGCCCAGTGCGCCATCGACGCCAAGGTCGCGTTCGTGAACGCGCTGCCGGTGTTCATCGCCTCCGACCCCGAGTGGGCCGCCAAGTTCACCGAGGCCGGCGTGCCGATCGTCGGCGACGACATCAAGTCGCAGGTCGGCGCGACCATCACGCACCGCGTCATGGCCAAGCTGTTCGAGGACCGCGGGGTCGAGCTGCTGCGCACGTACCAGCTCAACTTCGGCGGCAACATGGACTTCATGAACATGCTGGAGCGCAAGCGGCTCCAGTCCAAGAAGATCTCCAAGACGCAGTCGGTCACCTCGCAGATCCCGCACGAGATGGCGAAGGCCGACGTGCACATCGGCCCGTCCGACCACGTGCCGTGGCTGGACGACCGCAAGTGGGCCTACGTCCGCCTCGAGGGCAAGTCCTTCGGCGACACCCCGCTGAACCTGGAGTACAAGCTGGAGGTCTGGGACTCCCCGAACTCCGCCGGCGTCATCATCGACGCGGTCCGCGCCGCGAAGATCGCCAAGGACCGCGGCATCGGCGGCCCGATCCTGTCGGCCAGCTCCTACTTCATGAAGTCGCCGCCGGAGCAGTACAACGACGACCAGGCCCGCCAGGCCGTCGAGCGCTTCATCGCCGGCGAGGTCGAGCGCTGACCCCCGCCTCGCGGCGCTGAGAGTCTCGTCACAAAGCTCTCCCAGGACGCCCTGACAGTGGACATCCCACTGTCAGGGCGTCCTTACTTCTCTACATAAAACGGTGATGTAGCGGCCCTTTGTCACGCTCTGGCCCTACTGTGACACCGCCGGTTATCGCACACCAGCTGCCGAGTGCCGGACTGGAGGACGAGATGGCGCGCGAGGTGGTCAAGCTGACGGCGGGGATCGCCGGGCTCGCGGTCGGGCTGGCCGCGTGCGGCGGAGGGGGCGACGGCGCCTCCGCCGACGGCCCGCCCCGCGACGGCGACACGCTGCGGATCGTCGGCTCGTCCGACGTCGAGCACCTGGACACCGCGTCGGTCGCCAGCGTCGGCGGGTACGGGCTCGTCCGCACCTTCGCCCGGACGCTGTTCGCCACCCGCGCGTCCAACGACTTCGCCGAGACCGTCCCCGTCCAGGCCGACGTCGCCGCGCGGCTGCCCAGCAAGGAGAACGGCGACGTCAGCAAGGACGGCCGCACCTACACGATCCGGCTGCGCGACGGCGTCATGTGGAACGCCTCGCCGCCCCGGCCCGTCACCGCGCAGGACTTCGTCCGCGGGTTCCAGCGCCTGTGCAACCCGGCGTCCCCGTCCGCCGGCAAGGGCTACTACATCTCCACGATCAAGGGGATGGACGGGTTCTGCCGCGGCTTCGGCGCCGTGGACGGCAAGGACGCCGCCGCGATGGCCGGCTACCAGCGCGCCCACGGCATCGACGGCGTCCGCGCCAAGGACGACCGCACGCTGGTGTTCCGGCTGAAGCGCCCCGCCAGCGACTTCCTCAACCTGCTGTCGCTGCCGTTCACCGCCGCCGCGCCCCGCGAGTACGACGCGTACGTGCCCGACAGCCCCGAGCTGCGCCGGCACATGATCTCCGACGGGCCGTACCAGATCGCCGAGTACCGTCCCGGGATCTCCTACCTGCTGACCCGCGACCCCGCCTGGCGGCAGGACACCGACCCCATCCGCGAACGGCACGTCGAGCGCATCCAGATCACCCTCGGCCAGGACTCCCCGGAGACCGTCCAGCAGCAGATCGAGCAGGGCGCCGCCGACCTCGCCTGGGACCAGCCCGTCCCCACCGCCGCGATCCCGCGGCTGCGCGACGACCCGCGCTTCGCCATCCGGGAGACCCCGAGCAACAGCCCCTACCTGGTGTTCAACCTGCACAGCCCGAACAACGGCGGCGCGCTCGGCGACCGCGCCGTCCGGCAGGCGCTGGAGTACGCGATCGACCGCAGCGCCCTCATCAAGATCGTCGGCGGGCCGTCGGTCGCGCAGCCGCTGCACACCGTCATCCCGCCCGGCAACTCCGGCTACGCCGCCGCCGACCCCTACCCGACGCCGAACGAGTCCGGTGACCCGGGCAAGTGCCGGCAGCTCCTCGCCAAGACCGGGCACCGCAAGATCACGCTGAAGTTCCCGTACCGCACCAACAGCGTCCACAAGCTCATCGCCCAGTCCATCGCCGAGAACCTCTCCTCCTGCGGCGTCAAGACCGAGCTCACCGCCGACACCGGCGGCTCCTTCTACTCCGACACCATCGCCACGCCCGCGCGCGCCCGCGAAGGCCAGTGGGACATCGCCGCGCCCGGCTGGACGCCCGACTGGTACGGCAACAACGGCCGCTCCATCATCCAGCCGCTCTTTGACGGCCGCTCCTACGGGCCGAACTCCACCGACTACGGCGGCTACGACAACCCGCAGGTCAACGCCCTGATCGACGGAGCCCTCACCGCCCCCGACGCCGCCCACGCGGCCGGCTACTGGCACCAGGCCGACCAGCTGATCATGGCGGACGCCGCGATCGTCCCGCTCCTCGACCGCGCCCACACGATCTTCCGGTCGTCGCGCGTCCACGGCGCCGTCTTCGTCCCCACCGCCGCCGGCTACGACTACACCAGGCTCTGGTTGTCTTAGCAGTGCCCTCGGCGGCCGGGCTCTGTGGGCCCTCCCTTCAACGGGCCCTGCGTGCGATCGCTGCATCGCTCCGACTCGGCCCTGGGGGCCTCGCTGCGCATCGGATTCTCGCTTCGCTCGAATCCGCCTTCGGACGCGATCGCAACGGTCGAGGTCGCTGACGGCTGGGCACAAGTGCGCCGCCGGCGGGGCGGCTGCGGCCCGGGTCGGTGTCCGGCGGGCAAAAAGGGTGCGGGGGTGCGAGGCGGCGGGGCCGCGGGGGTCGGGGCGGCGGGTACTTTGATCAGGTGAAAGCGGGTGAGCTGGGCGCGATCGTGCGGGGCCGGGACTTCCGCCGGCTGTACGCGACGCGGCTGACGTCGCAGCTCACCGACGGGGTCTTCCAGGTCGCGCTGGCCGGCTACGTGTTCTTCTCGCCGGAGCGGCAGGCGACGGCGGGCAAGGCGGCCGCGGCGTTCGCGGTGACGCTGCTGCCGTACTCGGCGCTCGGGCCGTTCGCCGGGGTGTTCATCGACCGGTGGCAGCGGCGGCAGATCCTGGTGTGGACGCCGGTGCTGCGGGCCATGGTCGTGCTGGTCGTCGCGGCGCTGGTCGCGAGCGGGCAGGACGGCGTCGGGTTCTTCCTGGCCGTGCTGGTGGTGCTCGGCGTCAACCGGTTCTTCCTGTCCGCGCTGTCGGCGGCGCTGCCGCACGTCGTGCGGCGCGAGCATCTGGTGACGGCGAACGCGTTCTCGGTGACGAGCGGGACGGTGATCGCGTTCGTCGGCGGCGGCGCCGGCTACCTGCTGCGGGCGCTGTTCGGCGGCGGCCAGCAGGGGACGGCGCTGATCCTGGCGGCGGGCGCGGGCATGTACCTGGCCGCCGGGGCGATCGCGACGCTGCTGCCGCGGGGGCTGCTCGGCCCGTACCCGGCGGAGGCGGAGGCGCTGGCGGGACGCGGCCCGGGGCAGGACGCGCAGGGGGTGCGGGACGCGCTCGGCGCGGTGCTGACGGGCCTGGCGGACGGGGCGCGGCACATCGCGGGGCGGCGGCAGGCGGCGCTGGCGCTCGCGGCGATCTCGTTCCACCGGTTCGTGTACGGGATCATCCTGATGATGACGCTGCTGCTGTGCCGCGGCCATTTCGCCGACAGCGCCGACGAGGGGCTGGCGACGCTGGCGCTGATGCTCGGGGTGTCGGGCGCGGGCTACTTCGCGGCGGCGCTGGTGACGCCGCCGGTGGTGCGGCGGATCAGCAAGCAGGCGTGGATCGCGCTGCAGCTCGCCGCGGCGTCGGCGGGGATGCTGCTGCTGGGGCTGCCGTTCTCGGAGAAGACGTGGACGGCCGGCGCGTTCGCGCTCGGGGTCGTGTCGCAGGGCATCAAGCTGTGCGTCGACACGACGCTGCAGGAGTCGATCGACGACGCGTACCGGGGCCGGGTGTTCTCGGTGTACGACATGCTGTTCAACACGACGTTCGCGGCGGCGGCGGCGCTGGCCGCGACCTGGCTGCCGGCGGACGGGGTCGCGTCGATGACGCTGGTCGCGGTGGTCGTCGCGTACGCGGCGGGCGCGGCGGCGTTCTGGACGGCGTCGGCCCGCGGCCCGAAGCCCGTCCCGGTGCGGGACTAGCCGGAGCCGGCTACAGCGACTCGGCGATCGCGTGGAGCGCGGCGCCGATGTGGCCGACCTCGTCCTCGGTGCACACGTAGGGCGGCATCGTGTAGATCAGCTTCCCGAACGGGCGGAGCCAGACGCCGTGCGCGATGGCGAGGTCCTGGACGGCGGCCATGTCGACGGGTTCGCGGGCCTCGACGACGCCGATCGCGCCGAGGACGCGGACGCCGGCGACCCCGGGCAGCTCCTCGGCGCCGGAGAGCTCGCTGGTCAGGACGGCTTCGATGGTGTCGACCTCGGTCCGCCAGTCGCGCGACAGCAGCAGGTCGATGGACGCGGACGCGACGGCGGCGGCGAGCGGGTTCGCCATGAACGTCGGCCCGTGCATGAGCGCGCCCGCCTTGCCGGACGTGATGCCGTCCGCGACGCGGTCGGTGCACAGGGTCGCGGCCATCGTCATGTATCCGCCGGTCATGGCCTTGCCGACGGACATGATGTCGGGGACGACCTCGGCGTGGTCGCAGCCCCACAGCTCGCCGGTGCGGCCGAACCCGGTGGCGATCTCGTCCAGGATCAGCAGGAGGCCGTGCTCGTCGGCGATGTCGCGGAGGGCGCGCAGGTACTCGGGGGCGTAGAAGCGCATGCCGCCGGCGCCCTGGACGATCGGCTCGGCGATGATCCCGGCGAGTTCGTGGGCGTGCTCGGCGGCGAGCTTCGCGACCTCGTCGATGTAGCCCTGGTCGGGGTCGGCGGTGTAGCCGGGCGGCGGCACCGGCGCGAACACGTGCCGGGCGAGGACGTCGCTGAACTCGCGGTGCATGCCATTGAAGGGGTCGGCGACGGCCATGTCGCCGAAGGTGTCGCCGTGGTAGCCGCCGCGGACGGTCAGCAGCCGGTGCCGCTCGGGGCGTCCCTGCGACCGCCAGTACTGCATCGCCATCTTGATCGCGACCTCGACGGCGACGGAGCCGGAGTCGGCGAAGAAGACCTTCGTCAGCGGCTCGGGCGTCAGCTCGACGAGGCGTTCGGCGAGGCGGACGGCGGGCGGGTGGGTGAGGCCGCCGAACATGACGTGCGCCATCTTGCCGAGCTGCCCGGTGACGGCGGCGTTCAGCTTCGGGTGGTTGTAGCCGTGGATCGCGGCCCACCACGACGACATCCCGTCGATCAGCTCGGTGCCGTCGGCGAGGGTGAGCCGGACGCCGTCGGCGGACACGACGGGCAGCACATTCTCCGTCGCGGGCATCGGCGCGTACGGGTGCCAGATGTGGTCGCGGTCGAAGGCGAGCATCCGCTCGGCCTCGGCGGGGCTCATCCGGCCCAGCTGCAGGGAGATCATTCGGGCTTGATCCCTTCCTCGGCGGCCCAGCGGCGCAGTTCCCGCTCGGCGGCCTCCTTGCCGACCATCCCCTGGTCGAGGCGCAGCTCCAGGAGGAACTTGTAGGCCTTGCCGACGAGCGGCCCCGGCCTGATGCCGAGGATCTCCTGGATCTCGTTGCCGTCGATCTCGGGCCGGATCGCGGCGAGCTCCTCCTCCTCGGCGAGCCGGTCGATCCGCGTCTCCAGGTCGTCGTAGGTGCGGCGGAGCCGGTCGGCCTTGCGCTTGTTGCGGGTGGTGCAGTCGGCGCGGGTGAGCTTGTGCAGCCGGGTGAGCAGCGGCCCCGCGTCCCGGACGTACCGGCGGACGGCCGAGTCCGTCCACTCGCCGGTGCCGTAGCCGTGGAACCGCAGGTGCAGCTCGACCAGCCGGGACGCGTCGGCGATGACGTCCTTCGGGTAGCGCAGCGCGGTCAGCCGCTTGCGGGTCATCTTCGCGCCGACGACCTCGTGGTGGTGGAACGAGACGCGCCCGCCCGCCTCGAACCGGCGCGTCCGCGGCTTGCCGATGTCGTGCAGCAGCGCCGCGAGCCGCAGGACGAGGTCGGGGCCCTCCTTCTCCTGCGCGATCGCCTGCTCCAGGACGATCAGCGAGTGCTCGTAGACGTCCTTGTGCCGGTGGTGCTCGTCGATCTCGAGCCGCAGCTTCGGCAGCTCCGGCAGGACGTGCGCGGCGAGGCCGGTGTCGACGAGCAGCGCCAGGCCCTCGCGCGGGTACGTCCCGCAGATCAGCTTGGACAGCTCGTCGCGGACCCGCTCGGCGGAGACGATCTCGATCCGGCCCGCCATGTCCTTCATCGCCTGGACGACGTCGGGCGCGACGGTGAAGCCGAGCTGCGCGGCGAACCGGGCGGCCCGCATCATCCGCAGCGGGTCGTCGCTGAAGGAGTCCTCGGGCCTGCCGGGCGTCCGCAGCAGTTTGCGCCGCAGGTCGGTGAGGCCGCCGAACGGGTCGACGAACTCGTAGCCGGGCAGCCGCGCCGCCATCGCGTTCACCGCGAAGTCGCGGCGGCGAAGGTCCTCGACGAGGGAGGTGCCGTAGGACACCTCGGGCTTGCGGGACTTCGGGTCGTAGGACTCGCTGCGGTAGGTGGTGATCTCCAGCTCGTGGCCGTTCTTGCGCAGCCCGACCGTGCCGAACTCGATGCCGATCGTCCAGACGTTGTCGGCCCAGCCGTCGATGATCTCCAGGATCTTCTGCGGCGGCGCGTCGGTGGTCAGGTCGACGTCCTTGGACGGCCGGCGCAGCAGCGCGTCCCGGACGGGCCCGCCGACCAGGGCCAGCTCGTGCCCGGCGGCGGCGAACCGCTCGCCCAGCTCGTCGGCGACCGGCGCTATCCGGCGCAGCAGTTCCGCGATCGCGGTCCTGCGGTTCGCGGTGGCGCTGGGGTTCTCGTTGTCGTCGGGCACCTGGTCGAGCACGGCCATCGAGCGTATTTCCTTGGTGAGCGGGCTGACAAAGGACTTTCGGCGGGCGCCGGCCTTCACGGCGTCGGCTCCGGGTCACGTTCCGGGCGCTGCGACGAGATCGGCGCGGCCGCCGGTGAGCCTCCCGTACCCACCACGGTATCGGGATCCGCGGGCCGCCGGTCCGCCGCACATGCGCCGCGACGCGCCCGGGAGGCTCCGCGGAGGCTCGACCCGCGGTTGGACGCGTGTTGGACCGAGCTCCTCGGGTATGTGGGGACATTCCCCGCAAAGTGCGACGTACGGGGGCACAGGGAGACCGGCGCGGGGATGTGGCGGGGAGTTGCCCCGCGGGACGGAGCCAGCTGATGAAGGACGCCCTCACCCTCCACCGCGCGCTGCTCGAATGGGAGGCCGTGCACGAGATCGTGCGGCTGCCCATCGGCATCGCCCACGCCGACGAACTGCCGAAGGCGCTCGGCCTCCCGGCCGACCGGTGCCTGGTGACGCGCGTCTTCACCTGCGACGACGACTCCGGCGGCGGCCACGGCGGCGGCCACGGCGGCGGCCTCGGTGGCGGCCTCGGTCGTGGCGGCCCGCGCCGGGACCGGGGCCGGGGCCGGCGGTTCCTGGCCGGGGTGATCGTCCGGGCGGGGGACCGGCCGCCCGGCGAGGCGGTCCGCCGCGCGATGGGCGCCGCGCGGGTCGTCCCGGCCCGCGCCGACCTGGTCAACGCCGTCACCGAGTACGCGGCCGGGCTGGTGTGCCCGCTGCTGCTGCCGGAGTCGATGCCGCTGCTGATCGACCAGCGGCTCGCGGACGGCCCGCCCGGTCCGGACGTCGTCTACACCCCGACCGGCGAGCCGTCCACGGCGCTCGGCATCCGCGGCCACGACCTCGCCGCGTTGTGCCAGGCCAAGCCCGTCGATCTGGCCGCCGTGCCGGACCTCCCGGCGCCCGGGCCCCGGCGCGGCGCGGCGAACACGCCGGATCGGCGCCGTCCGGTGGGCTGATCCGGATCGGAAGTCCGGCGCCCGGCCGGTCCCGACTACCATCGGGGCCGTGGTGCGGGAAATCGACCTCCGCCCCGCGGCGGACCCGGCGCCGGGCGGCCGTCGGGCGGACTTGTGCGCGGGCACGGCGTGAGGGCGGAGACGGCGTGAGAGCGGTCAGACGCGCGGTGACGCTGGCGGCCGTGCTGCCGTGGTTCGCGGTGGGGGCGGGCCCCGCGCTCGCCGCCGCCCCCGGCACCGGCGCGCTCGCCCGGGCCGCGGCCGCGCAACCCGGCGCCGCCCCACCCGAGGCGGCGCAACCCGACGCGGCTCAACCCGGCTCCCCCGATGCCCCGCAGACCCCCGACCTGGGACGCGGCCGCGCCCAGGTCGGCCTCGCGCTCACCAAGGTCAGCCCGAAGCCGCTCAAGGCGAACTCCAAGCTCGACATCCGCGGCCTGGCGCAGAACCGGTCCGGGCACGAGATCGGCGGCCTGACGCTGCGGCTGCGCTACGGCCGGCAGCCGATCGGCAGCCGCAGCCAGCTCGACCAGTACGCCCAGATGACCGCGAACCAGCTCCCCGTCTCCGGCGAGGCCAAGCAGATCGCGCAGGCGGGCGCCGCCGGCGGCAAGCAGAACTGGGAGTTCAAGGTCCCCGTCGCCTCGCTCGGGCTGGCCGCGCCGAGCGGCACCCCCGGCGTCTACCCGGTCGGCGTCGAGGTGCTGAACTCCGCGCAGCAGGTCGTCGGCGGCGTGACGACGTTCGTGACGTTCATGCCGAAGCAGACGCACTTCCAGCCCGTCGCCGTCGGCTGGGTGCTGCCGCTCGCCGACCAGCAGCACCGCACCGGCGACTCGATCTTCCTCGACGACCGGCTCGCGCCCGAACTGGCCGGCACCGGACGCCTCAACGACCTCGTCGGCGCGGTCACGGCCAACCCCAAGACCCCCGTCACCTGGGCGGTCGACCCGGCGCTGCTCGACGACGTCCAGCAGATGGCGCGGCACGACTACCACGTGCTGACGCCCGGATCCGACACGTCCACCAAGACCGTGAAGAAGAGCCCCGCCGCGGCCGCGTGGCTGACGGCCCTGCGGAACGCCGCGAAGGGCGACCACCGCTACTTCACCCTCCCGTACGCCGACCCCGACGTCGTGGCGCTCGCCCGCCTCAAGACGACCGGGCCGATCGCGACCGCGTTCGACCCGCGCAACACCCGCGTCGCCTCCGACGTCATCGGCCGCGCCCCCGACGCGCGCTACGCGTGGCCGCCCTACGGCGTCGCCGGCCCCGACACGCTCGACGCGCTGGCCAAGTACGGCCTCAAGGGCGGCGGGTCGTTCCTGATGAGCGACCTCCAGTTCGGCGACCTGCCGCAGGGCGAGGCGGCGAACGCCACCAGCGCGATCCGGACCGCCCACCAGGGCACCCACAAGACGCTGATCTACGACTCCGGCCTGAACGACGTCGTCAGCGCCAACTCGCGGGCCCCCGGCGGCGCCGTCCTCACCGAGCAGCGGTTCCTCGCCGAGACCGCGGTGATCGCCGGCGAGGCGCCCAACGTCCGGCGCACCCTGGTCATCGCCCCCGACCGGAACTGGAACCCCGCCCCCGGCCTGGCCGACCACCTGCTGAAGTTCACCAAGGGCGCGTCGTGGCTGCGCCCGGCGGGCCTCGACAAGATCGAGCGGGTTCGCGCGCAGGCCCGGACGCTGCGCGCCTACAACGACGGCTACCAGCGCTACGAGCTCGGCAGCGCCTACCTCGACCAGGTCGCGGCCATCGCCCGCCGCGCCGCCCGGTTCCGCGCGATCATGACGGAGCCGATCGGCATCTCCTACGAGCGCGCCCTGCTGCGCGTCCAGTCGGCGTCCTGGCGGACGAGCCCGGCCCGCGCCCGCAACGCGCGGATCGAGCTGTCCGGCGAACTCGACCACGAGATGGCGCGGGTCCGGATCGTCACCACCAAGAACCGGCGGACGAACCTCGCGGGCAGCTCCGGCAAGTTCCCGGTGACCGTCAAGAACACCCTGCACGGCCAGTCGGTGCAGGTGCGGCTGGTCGCCGTGTCCGCGAACACCGCCAAGCTGCAGCTCGGCAAGCTCGACAAGGACGAGGACGTCATCACGCTGCGGCCGGGGGAGCAGCAGCAGCGCTGGTTCCCCGCGCAGGCGGCGGGCAACGGCAACTTCGACGTCCGGCTGGAGTTGCGGGACCCGGCTTCGGGCAAGGTCTTCAGCAGCGCCACCATCACCGTCCGCACCACCGGGTACGGGCGGCTGTCCCTGCTCATCACCGGTGGCGGACTTGCCGTACTCTTCGTGGGCGTCGGAGTGCGGGCCATCAGAGCGAGGCGCCGCCGGAAAGCGGAGGCAGCCGGTGACGGGTCGACCGGAATGGGACCAGCAGGGTCCGGAGAACCGGGGGACGGATTCCCCGGTCCCGGGTTCCCGGGGTCCGGGTTCCCAGGGTCCGGGTACCCCGGGTCCGGAGTACCGCCCGCAGAACCCCCAGCCGGGCCCTCGGCAGGGCCCTCCGCAGGGGCGTCCGCCGCAGGGCGGTCCTTCACGGGGCCGTCCGCCGCAGGGATACCCGGCGCCCCAGGGACCCCCGCCGGCCCAGGGGCCGCAGGGCTACCCGGAGCAGACCCCGCAGGGCTACCCGGCGCGGGGCCAGCAGCCCCCGTACCCCCCGCAACCTCCCCGGCAGCCGCGCCATCAGCGGCCCCCGGCTCCCCCGCAGCCCCAGGCGCCGCAGGGCCGTCCGGTCCCGGCGAACCCGGCGGGCTACCCGGGCCAAGCACCGGCGGGCACGCCGCGCACCGCGGCGAACATCGCGGCCGAGACCGCGATTGACATCCCGCTCCCAGGCGGGGGCGGCCCCGTGGGCGAGACCGTCGTCGACGTCCCGCCCCCGGCGGACGGCGCCGCCGACGGCGGCAAGGCCGGCGGCATCCTCCGCTCCGGCGCGATCATGGCGGTCGGCACGCTCGCGTCCCGCGTCACGGGATTCCTGCGCACCGCCGTCATCGTCGCCGCGCTCGGCACCGGGTCGCTCGCCAACGCCTACAACACCGCCAACACGATCCCGAACCAGGTCTACGACCTGCTCCTCGGCGGCATCCTGACCAGCGTCATCGTGCCGCTGCTGGTGCGCGCCAAGGAACGCGACCGCACCTACGGCGAGCAGTACGAGCAGCGGGTGTTCACCCTCGCGGTGATCGGCCTCGGCGTGCTGACGGTCGTCGCCGTGATCGCCGCCCCGCTGTTCATCGACGTGCTCGCCGGCAGCTACAAGGGCGACCAGCGGCATATCGCGATCCTGTTCGCCGAGTTCTTCCTGCCGCAGATCTTCTTCTACGGAGTCGGAGCGTTCGCGGGCGCCATCCTGAACACGCGCGGCAGCTTCGCCGCCCCCATGTGGGCGCCGATCCTGAACAACATCATCGTGATCGGCGTCGGCGGGGTGTTCCTGGCCATGGCGTCCGGGAAGGTCGACCCGTCCAGCATCTCCAACACCGAGTTCATGGTGCTGGCGGTCGGCACGACGGGCGGCATCGTGCTGCAGACCGTCGCGCTGTGGCCGTCGCTGCGCCGCGTCGGCTTCCGGTGGCGGCCGCGCTTCGACTTCCGGCGCGACGAGATCGGGCAGGTCGGCCGCATGGCCGGGTGGACGCTGCTGTACGTCGTCGCGACGCAGATCGGCCTCGCCGTCGTCACCGCCCTGGCGAACCGGGCCGGCGACCTCGGCACGCAGAAGGGCCTCGGCGAGGGCTACGGGTACACCCCGTACTTCAACGCCTACCAGCTCTTCCAGCTGCCGTACGCGATCGTCGGCGTCTCGGTGATCACCGCGCTGCTGCCCCGGATGAGCCGGTTCGCCGCCGAGGGCAAGATCGCCGACGTGCGGGCGGCGTTCTCCAGCGGGCTGCGCCTCTCCTCGGTGATCATCATGCCGGCGGCGGCGCTGATGCTGGTGCTCGGCCCGGAGATCACCACCGTGCTGTTCGCGCACGGCAACACCAGGCCCGAGGACGCGCTGGTGATCGCCCGCGTGATGCAGATGTTCGCGATCGCGCTGGTGCCGTTCTCCACCTACCAGCTGATGCTGCGGGTCTTCTACGCGTTCGGCGACACCCGCACGCCCGCGCTGGTCGGCGCCGTGTCGGTCACGTCCAACATCATCATGGCGTTCGCCGCCTACAACCTGCTCGGCGTCAAGTGGATCGTGGTCGGCATCGCCGGCGGCTACGCGATCACCAACATCGTCGGCACGTTCGTGTGCTGGCTGGTGCTGCGCCGCAAGCTCGGCGGGATCGACGGCCGCCGCATCGTCGGCGGCCACCTGAAGCTGCTGGTCGCGATCTGGCCGCTGATCGGCTTCGCGTACGCGGTGCACGCCGTCGCCGACGCCGCCGTCGGCACCGACTCGATGCTGCCCGCCCTCGGCACCCTGGTCGTGGGCGCGGCGGGCGGCGGGCTGCTGTACCTGCTGTTCGCCAAACTGCTGCGGGTCGACGAGGTACAGGCGACGATCGCCACGTTCGCGCGCAGGTTGCCGGGCGGACGCCGGTAAGACGTGGCAAAGTGAGGGGGACGCGCCCGGATCACGCCGCCGTTCCCGTGTTCGAACCACTACCATGTGGGGGACTACGGCTTGCGGGCTGACACCCTGGGGAACGCAAAGAGGAGGGTCGGAGGCGTAAGCTGCCACGCCACGAACATGGGATCTGACCACCTGCGCAGGACGTTGCCGTGAGCACGTCAGTGATCGAACCCGGCACGCGTCTCGCCGGCCGCTACCGGCTCGAGGAGCGCATCAGCGACTCGGGCGGGTCCTCGCTCTGGAAGGCCATCGACGAGATCCTGGCCAGGGCCGTCGCCGTCCGCACCTTCGACCCCGAGTTCCCCCGCATCGGCGAGGTCGTGACCTCCGCCCGCGCCGCCAGCCGCCTCACCGACCCCCGCCTCACCCAGGTGTTCGACGCCGACGACAGCGGCGAGAGCGCCTACGTCGTCAGCGAGTGGGTGGCGGGCGAGACGCTGGAGCAGATGCTCGCCAAGGCCCCGCTGGAGCCGGGCCGCGCCGCGACCCTGCTGTACGAGGCCGCCGAGGCGGTCGCCGCCGCGCACGCGGCCGGGCTCGCGCACCTCTGCCTGTCCCCGCGCGACCTGGTCTGGACGACCGGCGGCACCGTCAAGCTGCTCGGCGTCGCCACCGACGCGGTGCTCGGCGACCGCTACTCCGACGACCCCGCCGCCGAGGACGTCCGCGGCCTCGGCCGGATGCTGTACGCGGCGCTCACCGCGCACTGGCCGGGCCCCGAGGAGCGCTCCGACCTGCCCGCGGCGCCCACCGCGGACGACGTCCCGCAGGCACCCCGGCAGGTGCAGGCCGGCATCTCGCACGCGATCGACGCGATCGTCTGCCGCTGCCTCGGCATCGGCGCCGCCGAGCCGCTCACCGAGCCCGCCGAGCTGGCGAAGGCGCTGCGCGGCGTGCCGCGCACCCCGCTGCCGCTGTTCGCGGGCCTCGGTAGCGTCGCGCCGTCCCCGCGTCCGACGCCGAAGCGGCCCGCGACGCCGTCCACGTCGGCGACGACGCAGCCGCACCAGCCCCCCGTCCAGGACCCGCCGCGTCCGGCGCCGGGCCAGGACACACGGGGGCCGGGCAGGCGCGCGCGCGGCTCGCACGCCCAACATGCCCAGCACGCCCAGCACGCGCAGCCGCAGCAGTCCGGGCAGGTCCCGCCGCCGCGCGGCCGCTACGACACGCCTCCGCCGGGGGCGCCGTCCAACGCCACGACCGTCGCGTCCCGACCCCGCAAACCCGCCAACCGCGCCCTGCTGGGCGTCGCCGCCGCCGCGCTCACCGTCATCGTCGGCCTCGGCGCCTGGGCCCTGTCCGGCGGCGACGGCTCCAAGCACGATTCCGGCGGGGGTGGCACCGGCGGGCAGAAGAAGACGAGCGCTCCCGCCACGCCGTCCGCCACCGCGCTCAACATCCAGAGCGCGGAGGGCGTCGACCTCACGGGCGACGACGGAGGCAAGGGCCCGAAGGGGCGGCTCGCCATCGACGGCAAGTCCGGCACCACTTGGCGGAGCTCCTACTACAGCTCCGCCGAGTTCGGCCGCCTGAAGAGCGGCCTCGGCCTGCTCCTCGACCTGGGCGACACGGTCAAGATCAAGGAGATCAAGGCCGAACTGCCCGAGGGCGCCGGGGCGACGGTGCAACTGAAGGTCGGTAACACCTCCGACCCGAAGTCGATGCAGAAGGTCCAGACGGTCACCACGACGGGCGCCGGCTCCACGTCGTTCCAGCTTCCCCGGCCGCATTCCGCGCGTTACGTCCTGCTCTGGTTCACCCGGCTCTCCCACGGTACGGACGGCCAGTTCCGCGCCGAGGTCAGCGAGGTCTCCGTCCTCGGCTGGCACTGAGCCGGCCCCGCGCACATCCGGCGTGGCCGGGAGCGTCCCGTGCGGGACGCCCCCGGCTCCGCGGAACGCGAAGGTCAGGCCCAGTCCATGCACTTGCCGCCCAGGCCGCTGCCCGGCAGCCCCCAGGCGCAGACCCGCATCTGGACGTACCGCGTCTTGTGGGTGGCGCGGTGCAGCGACAGGTAGCCGGTGCCGCGCGCGGGCGTCACCTTCCCGAGGTTGGACTTGCTGTGCCACCGCCACTTCCCGCTGGTGTACACCTGGTAGCGGATCTGCATGTAGGCGTAGGTGTCGGTGGAGGTGTTCTTCACCGTCCCCTTGACGGCGACCTTGGTGCCGTTCCAGTAGATGTGCAGCCAGGCCCTGCCCTCCGACTGCTTGCTGTAGGCCGTCCGCGAGTGCGCGGACTTGATCCCGCCCTTGACCCAGTCGTCCGACGCGGAGGCGGAGGAGACGGCGAGACCTGAGGCGACGGCGGCCGTCGTCGCGATGACGAGGGCGCGCTTGGCGGCTGTTCGCATGGGAGCCTTCCGGATCGATTCGATGATCATGAAGTCCCGGCCATCATGTCCTGAGCGCCGCCGCGCGGGCAATCGACGGCCCGGAAGTGGACACCTCCGGGGACGGGGGACGGGGCGGTCCGGGCACCGGGCGGCGGCCCCACGGCCGCCCCACGCCTGCCCCCACGGCCGCCCCACGGCGGCTGGAACGGTCCGGGAAAGGTCCGGGGCGGCTCGACCTGTGACGTGAGCTGCCGGTTGTCTGTATCGTGCCTGTGAGCATCCATGTCCCCTCGCCCCCAGGAAACCGTGGTGACCACCCGAGCAGCCGCAACCGGTCGCAGCCGCCCGGCACCGGCAGGGCGGCCCGTACGAGAAAGCGGTCGCTCATGACGTCGGTGAGCATGCGTCGGGTCGACGAGGTCCCCGACAAGGAGCTCCTCGCCCGCCACGCCCAAGGGGACCCGCACGCCTTCGCCGAGCTGGTGCACCGGCACCGGGACCGGATGTGGGCCGTCGCGCTGCGCACCCTCGGCGACCCGGAGGAGGCCGCCGACGCCCTGCAGGACGCGTGCCTGTCGGCGTTCCGCGCCGCCGGCCGGTTCCGCGGCGACGCCGCCGTCACCACCTGGCTGCACCGGATCGTGGTGAACGCCTGCCTCGACCGGATCCGCCGCAAGTCCGTCCGCCCGGCCACCCCGATGGGCGACGACGCGACCTTCGACGCCGTCGCGCCCAAGATGCCCGACCCGACCGACGCGCACGGGGTGTCCCTCGACGTCCGCACGGCGCTGGAGCAGCTGCCGTTCGAGCAGCGCGCCGCGCTCGTGCTGGTCGACATGATGGGCTACTCCGTCGACGACGCCGCGCAGGTGATGGAGGTCCCGCCCGGGACGATCAAGAGCCGGTGCGCGCGGGGGCGCGCGCGGCTCGCGCCACTTCTGACCCATCACCGGAACCGACGCGGCTCGGAAAACGTCGGAGGTGTGGAAGGAGGTGGCATGCCCAAGTGAACCCCGCACATCTTGACTACGACGTCCTCGCCGACCTGGCCGAAGGACTGCTCGAAGACGACCAGGCCGCCTCCGTCAACGCGCACCTCGAATCCTGCGCCGAATGCCGGGACCGCTCCGCCGACCTTGCGGACGTCTCCCGGATCCTGGCGGAGGCACCCGTGCCGTCCATGCCGCCGGAGTTGGCCGAGCGCATCGACACCGCCATCGCGGCGGAGTCGATGCACAGCGCCACCGTGGTGAGCATGGAGCAGCGGCGCGGAAGGCGGCATTGGCGGATACTGTCCGCCGCGGCGGCGACGATCGTCGTCCTCGGCGGCGGTGCGACGGTCGGCAAGATCGCGCTGGACGACTCCGACGGCAGCGGCAGCCAGGCCGCGACCCCGCCGCAGGACCGCGCCCGGCAGCACTCGGCGGGCGGCGCGGCGCCGAACGCCGCCGCGCCCTCGGAATCCACCATGGTCAAGGGGGCCTACAAGGTCACCCGCAGCGGCACCGAGTACCGGGCCGGCCGGCTCGGCGGGCAGGTCGACCGGCTGCTCGGCAAGGGGCAGGAGCTGCGGCTCCAGGGGTCCGCGCCGAGCGGGGCGGTGTCCGGCTGCGTCGCCGGCGTCACCCGCGGCCGCACGCCCGCGCTGGTCGACCGGGCCAGGTACGACGGGCGGGACGCGATCGTGATAGCGCTTCCCGGCGCCAAGGACGGCGGCTGGGACGTCTGGGTCGTCGGCCCGGACTGCACCGCGAAGGACCCGCACGTGCTCGAGCACGAGCCCGCCTGATCCAGCCCATCGGGGCGGAACCTCCGGACGTTCGGGGTCCGCCCCCAGAGGCCGCGCTCACCGCGGCCCACCGTCGCCGTGGGGCACGGCCACAGCGGGCCGCGCGCGGCGGTCAGAGGGTCGCCACGAAGTCGAGGG
This sequence comes from Actinomadura violacea, assembly GCF_017573465.1. GTDB lineage: Bacteria > Actinomycetota > Actinomycetes > Streptosporangiales > Streptosporangiaceae > Spirillospora > Spirillospora violacea. Next base: position 94,424 of record NZ_JAGEPF010000017.1, on the reverse strand, counting down.
CGATCGCCCAGGCGCGCTCGGCGGCCTCCGCATCGTGGTCGGGCAGGTCCGGGTCGGTGAACAGGTGCCCGGCGCCCCGGTAGCGGAACACCTCCACGTCCGCGCCCGCCTTGCGCATCCGCAGGTACCACGCGTTCAGCCAGTCGACCGGCTCGTAGGTGTCGGGGTCGGCGACGTGCAGCTGCACCGGGATCTCGGTGGACGCGTCGTCGGCGAGGTCGGACGTCCCGTGCATCAGCAGCAGGCCGCGCGCCCTGTCGTCGCCGAGTGCCAGGTTCTGCGCGATGGACCCGCCGAGCGAGAACCCCGCGTACACGAGCCCCTCGTCCCCGTCCAGCAGCGGGGCCGCCGCCGCGACGGCGCGGCGCAGCAGCTCGTCCCGGCCGATCTCCTCCTTGATCTCGACGCCCTCGTCCGGCGTGCCGGCGACCCGGCCGCCGTACAGGTCCGGGACGGCGACCTCGTGCCCCGCGGCGCGGAGCCGGTCCGCCGCCTGGTGCACGGCGGGACGGAGCCCGTACATCGAGTGGAGAAGCAGAATGCGTGCCATGGGACAACCCTATGGCCGTCGCGACGCCCCCACGGCGGGCCCGGAGAGGCGTCGGAAGGGCGTCGGAAGGGCGTCGGAAGGGCACTGCGGGGCAGGTCACGGGACGGGCCGCGCATGCCGGGAATCCCCTGGCCCTAGGATCGGTTGACGCGACTGGCAGGCCGTGCGGTGAGGCCACCGAAGGCCAAGAGGAGAGGCGCACAACAGTGAGCGACGTCCGTAACGTCATCATCATCGGCTCGGGCCCCGCGGGCTACACGGCCGCGGTCTACGCGGCCCGCGGCGACCTGAAGCCGCTGCTGTTCGAGGGGTCGGTGACCGCCGGCGGCGCGCTGATGAACACCACCGACGTGGAGAACTTCCCCGGCTTCCCCGACGGCGTCATGGGCCCCGACCTGATGGACAACCTGCGCAAGCAGGCCGAGCGGTTCGGCGCCGAGCTGATCACCGACGACGTCACCGAGGTCGACCTCGCCGCCGACCCGAAGGTCGTCAAGGTCGGCGACGAGACGTACCTGGCCAGGACCGTCATCGTCGCCACCGGCTCCGGTTACCGCGAGCTCGGCCTGCCGGACGAGAAGCGCCTCTCGGGACGCGGCGTCTCCTGGTGCGCGACCTGCGACGGCTTCTTCTTCCGCGAGCAGGACATCGCCGTCGTCGGCGGCGGCGACACCGCGATGGAGGAGGCGATCTTCCTGACCAAGTTCGCCCGCTCCGTCACCGTGATCCACCGCCGCGACGAGCTGCGCGCCTCCAAGATCATGCAGGACCGGGCGTTCGCCAACGACAAGATCCGCTTCCTGTGGGACAGCGAGGTCGTGAAGATCGACGGCGAGGACCGCGTCACCGGCGTGCAGGTCCGCAACCTCAAGACCGGCGAGCAGAGCCCGCTGGAGATCACCGGCCTGTTCATCGCGATCGGCCACGACCCGCGCAGCGAGCTGTTCACCGGCCAGCTGGAGACCGACGCCGACGGCTACCTGCTCGTGGACGCCCCCACCACCCGGACGAAGATTCCCGGCGTGTTCGCCTGTGGCGACGTGGTCGACCACATCTACCGTCAAGCCATCACCGCGGCCGGCAGCGGCTGCTCGGCGGCCATCGACGCCGAGCGCTGGCTCCAGGACCAGGACGCCGCGGAGACCGTCCCGCAGGCCTGACCGCACGCCCGGCCCGGCGCCCGAATCCCGCGCCGGGCCCGCTACCGAAGGAGACACCATGAAAGCCGTGACCGACGCCGACTTCGCGTCCGAGGTCCTGGACAGCGACAAGCCCGTCCTGGTCGACTTCTGGGCCGAGTGGTGCGGCCCGTGCCGGATGGTGGCGCCGATCCTGGAGGAGATCTCCCAGGCGCACGGCGACAAGCTCGAGATCGTCAAGCTGAACATCGACGAGAACCCGAAGGTCCCCGCCGAGTACGGCGTCCTGCAGATCCCGACGATGAACGTCTACTCGGGCGGCCAGGTCGTCAAGCAGATCATGGGCGCCAAGCCGAAGGCCGCGCTGCTGCGCGACCTCGCCGAGTTCATCTGACGGCCCTCCGCCCGCCCCCGCGGCGCCCGTGAACACGAGTGCGGCCCGCATCCCGTCCGGCGGGATGCGGGCCGCACTCATGTGAGCCGCTCAGACGGCCTCAGACGGGACGCAGCGCTCCCTCCGGGGTCATGGAGCCCAGCAGCCGTTCCAGGGCGACCTCGACGTCCTCACGCCACGACAGCGCCGACTTCAGCTCCAGCCGCAGCCGCGGGTACCGGTGATGCGGCCGGATCGTCTTGAACCCGACCGACAGCAGGTAGTCGGCCGGCACCATGCAGCCGCCCTCCTCGCCCTTCAGGTCGCCGAACGCCTCGATCGCCTTCACCGCGCGCCTCGTCAAGTCCTTCGCGACGCCCTGCACGAGCATCCGGCCGAGCCCGCCGCCCGCGAACTCCGGCAGGATGTGCGCCGTCATCAGCAGCACCGCGTCCGCGCTCACCGGGCTCGTCGGGAACGCCACCGACCGCGGCACGTACAGCGGCGGCGCGAACATCACGAACCCCGCGGGCACGTCGTCCACGTAAGCGATCTTGCCGCAGGAGCCCCACTCCAGCAGCGTGGAGGAGATCCACGCCTCCTTCTCCAGCCCCGCGTCGCCGCTCGCCTGCGCGCGGTCCCGGCTGACCGGGTCCAGCTCCCAGAAGACGCAGCCGCGGCAGCGGTGCGGAAGATCGTCCAGATTGTCCAGCGTGATGTTGACGAGTCGACGCGACACCGGGCCGGCACCCCCTGCTGGCATCCTCGTCCGCCGGGCGAAGGCACCCGGTACGGCCGGGGCCCTCGGGGCGGAACGCCCACTTGCGCGGAAGTCCCCGGCAACAAACCGGGATCCTCGGGCATCGTATCGGACGGGGGACGAGCAACCGGGCGGCGCGCCAGGCACGGGAACCGCCGAAGTGCGGGGCTCCAGCACCGCCGGAGGGCGGGGTCCGGGGACCGCCGAGGCGCGAGGTCCGGGGTTCGCCCGCTCCCCCCGGAGCCGATGCCGTAACTTTGCGGTCAAGCCAGCCCCACCGGAGGTGCCTCGTGGAACAGCACTCGCGAACCGATGCCTACACCGACCGCTACGCCGCCCGCGCCGCCGGCATGGTGCCGTCGGAGATCCGGGCTCTGTTCGCGATGGTCGCCCGCCCCGAGGTCGTCTCCCTCGCGGGCGGCGCCCCCTACGTGTCCGCGCTGCCCCTCGACGCCGTCGGCTCGATGGTCGGCGACCTCGTCGCCGGCAAGGGCGCCGAGGTCCTCCAGTACGGCTCCGCGCAGGGCGACGAGACGCTCCGCGAACTCATCTGCGAGGTCATGGCCCTCGAAGGCGTCCAGGGCTCGGCCGACGACGTCGTCGTCACCGTCGGCGCCCAGCAGGCCCTCGACCTCATCACCAAGATCTTCATCGACCCCGGCGACGTCGTCCTCGCCGAGGCCCCCTCCTACGTCGGCGCGCTCGGCACCTTCGCCTCCTACCAGGCCGACGTCGTGCACGTCCCGCTCGACGACGCCGGCCTGATCCCGTCCGCGCTCCGCGACACCCTCGACCGGCTCCGCCGCGAAGGCCGCCGCGTCAAGTTCCTCTACACCGTCCCCACCTTCCAGAACCCCGCCGGCGTCACCCTCACCGCCGCCCGCCGCACCCAGGTCCTGGAGATCTGCGCCGAATACGACGTCCTCGTCATCGAGGACAACCCCTACGGCCTCCTCGGCTACGAGGGCGAGCCGATGCGGGCGCTGCGCGCCGACGACCCCGACCGCGTCATCTACCTCGGCTCGTTCTCCAAGACGATCGCCTCCGGGCTCCGCGTCGGCTGGGTCCTCGCACCGCACGCCGTCCGCGCCAAGCTCGTCCTCGCCGCCGAGTCCGCGATCCTGTGCCCGTCGAACTTCTCCCAGCTCGCCGTCCGCGAGTACCTGCTGACGCAGCCCTGGCGCGAGCAGATCAAGGCGTTCCGCGAGATGTACCGCGAACGCCGCGACGCCATGCTCGACGCCCTCGACCAGCTCATGCCGGACGGCTGCACCTGGACGCGCCCCGGCGGCGGCTTCTTCGTCTGGGCCACCCTCCCCGAGGGCCTCGACGCCAAGGCGATGGCGCCCCGCGCGATCGCCGACCGCGTCGCCTACGTCCCCGGAACCGGCTTCTACGCCGACGGCGGCGGCCGCCGCAACATGCGGCTGTCCTTCTGCTTCCCCGAGCCGCACCGCATCCGCGAAGGCGTCCGCCGCCTCGCCGCGGTGGTGGAGAAGGAGATCAGGCTGCGGGACACTTTCGGGGGAGTCGAGCACGACGGCCCCGGCGGTGTGCACACCCCGGGCCCGGGCATCGTCTAACCGATACCACCCGGTTTCGCGTAACCGCGCCGGCTCCCCCATGCTGGGAGCCGGCGCGTTTTCGTTGCCGCTCCGAACGCCAGAAGGGCACCTGCTGTGGAACTCGGGCACGTCGTCGTCCTCGCCGGGGGACTGTCCTACGAGCGAGAGGTCTCGCTGCGCTCCGGCCGCCGCGTCACCGACGCGCTGCGCGCCCTCGACATCCCGGTCGAACTGCGCGACGCCGACGCCACGCTCCTGGACTCCCTCACCGACGACCCGCCGGACGCCGTGTTCCCCGTCCTGCACGGCGCCGCGGGGGAGGACGGCTCGATCCGCGACGTGCTCGACCTCCTCGGCGTCCGCTACGTCGGCGCCCGCGCCGACGCCTGCCGCGTCGCCTGGGACAAGCCGACCGCCAAGTCCGTCGTCCGCCGCGCCGGGCTGCGCACCCCCGACTCCGTCGCCCTGCCCAAGGAGGTCTTCCACGACCTCGGCGCCGCGTCCGTCCTCGACCAGATCATCCGCGGGCTCGGCCTGCCCCTCTTCGTCAAGCCCACCCGCGGCGGCTCCGCCCTGGGCGCGTCCGTCGTGCACGAGCCGTCCGAGCTGTCCGCCGCCATGGTCGGCTGCTTCGCCTACGGCGACGCCGCCCTCGTCGAGCGCTACATCGAGGGCACCGAGATCGCCGTGAGCGTCATCGAGCGCAACGGCCGGCCCCAGGCGCTCCCCGCCGTCGAGATCGTCGCCCCGGGCGCCCTGTACAACTACACGGCCCGCTACGACGCCGGCGACACCGAGTTCGTCACCCCGGCCCGCCTCACCCCGGACGCCGCCGAACGCGCCACCGCCGCCGCTCTCACCGCCCATCGCACCCTCGGCCTCCGCGACCTCTCCCGCACCGACCTCATCGTCGACCCGGACGGCGAGGTCCACTTCCTCGAAGTGAACGTCGCCCCCGGCATGACCGAGACGAGCCTCCTCCCCCGCGCCGTCAGCGTCGCCGGCCTCGACCTCGGCGAGGTCTGCCGCGACCTCCTGCTGACCCAACTGACCACCACGTGACCCCCCGATGTTTCACGAGAAACCCCCAACGTTTCCCGTGAAACATCATCACCCGTCACGAAGCAAAAGCAGCGTCAGCACTCGGTCTTGCCAAACGCGATGCCCGGCCAACAGCTGGCGGTCACCCGCGTGTTCTCCTGGCGCAGCTGCCGGGCCAGGCTCGGGTGGCTGCGTGCGACAAACGACCGGTGCACCTGGTCGACGGTGAGAGCAACCCCAGGAAGAACCATCGCACGCGCGATTCGCCGACGTGACTAGAGCGCACCCGGCCGCAAAAGAACCTGAATATGCGGTCGGCTCCCCAGGGGGGCCGGCCGGCAGAGGACCGGTCACGACCCGGCGTGCTGCGGCGCACACCGGCGTGCTCCAGCGTGCTCCGGCGTGCTCCGGCGACGCAGGCTCAGCAAAGCGGCGCCCGGCAAGCAACGTCAACGGGCGAGCGGACCCGCCGCTGCCAGCCGCCCCTGCGAATCCGGGCGCAGAACCTTGCTGTCACCTTCGCGCGCATGGGCATGCAGGCCGGGTCGCGCTGAACATGACCTCCATTTGCCGCGCGCCCAGTGCCCGTCGGGGGATCGGCCGTGGGAGCAGTTGAGCTTTGTGCCTGAAGGCCCGCCTCCAATCGTCCATGGATCAGCTGCCGACGGCCCCACCCCTGAGGGGGCAGCCGGCTCCATTGATCGCTCTCCTGGCGCCGCTACGGCGCGCCCCGTATGACGCCTTCCTGCCGCGCGGGCGCCGGGTCACAGGCAAGCCCAGCCGCCATCCGTCGCCCGTCGGCGGACCAACACCCGGCGCCCAGCACCTGCCGAGCACTCGCTCGAGGTTCGCTGCGCCGGGTTCTGCCGCGAGGCCCCGGGGCTCCCGGCCTTCGCGTCCGAGCACGAGCACGCGCTGATTCTGCCCCCGTTGCTCGCTATCGCTCCGCCACCGTCCGCCACCCGCTCACCGGACCAGGTCTCGCCATGCCAAAACGTGTCGTCCCACCCACGCCCGGACGCGCCGGGCCGCGCGCCTGCCGTCCCTCGCTGCCAGAGGGGGCCGACCATCACTCGCCGTCGGGGGCGTCGGCCGGCTCCCGGCGCATATGATCTGCCGCGGCAGGCTTCGAGACTGGCCGGGGCAGCCGGAGCGGTGAGCGGCCGGAGGGGGACGCCGCGGAGTGAGCCGCACAGGGCCTTCCGGGACGAACAGGCGGCGCAGAAGTGGTCGTTGGTTCTCTGCGTACCGCGCCGCCGCGGGCGAGAGCTCGCTACCCGATCGATGCGAGGGACGGACGGTGCGCCCGCGTCCTCCCCGCGTGCTCCCCGCGGCCGCCGCGCGTGCTCCCCGCGGCCGCCGCGCGTGCTCCCCGCGGCCGCCGCGCGCCCGAGGCAAACGAGGCAACGCGCTCCGGGGGGGGAGCTGGGCGATGTTTCACGCGAAACGTCGGCGTTTGCGGATGCTGCCCCCTAGCGGTCATTCGTGGGTTGGAGCATGGAGAGCTACGGCGGCGGCAGGGAGCTCCTCCACAGCCTCGACGCGAGGTGGGTTTCGTGGGGGGTGCGGCGGTTTGGGAGGGGCGTCTGCCGGTGCGAGGTCGAGTTGGGGTCGGCCGTCGGGCTCATGTTTCACGGGAAACATCGGGGCGCCCGGAAAGCGGAGCGCCCCGGAAGGAAGCTTCCGGGGCGCTGAGAGCGAGCGTAGGGGGCGTTCCTACGGCTCGCCGGGGTCGGTGTCATTGTCGGGTGCCATCGACTTGATGATGCGGTCGAGGTCTTCGAGGGTCGCGAACTCGACCACGATCTTGCCCTTGTTGCGCCCCATGTCCACACGGACCTTGGTCTCGTAGCGGTCGGAGAGGCGGTCGGCCAGCTCCTTGAGACCGGGGGCGACGGGGCGCTTCCGGCGGCCCTGGCGCGGCGCCTTCGGCTCGTCCTCCACCTCGCGGAGGGCGATCATCTCCTCGAGCGCCCGCACGGACAGGCCCTCCTGGACGATGCGCTGCGCCAGGTGCTCCTGTGCCTCGACGCTGTCGAGGGAGAGGAGCGCTCGGGCGTGGCCGGCCGAGAGCACGCCGGCGGCGACGCGGCGCTGGACGGCGGGCGGCAGGTTCAGCAGGCGAAGCGTGTTGGTGATGTGCGGACGGGACCGGCCGATCCGTGTGGCCAGCTGCTCGTGAGTGGCGCCGAAGTCCTGCAGCAGCTGCTGGTAGGCGGCCGCCTCCTCCAGCGGGTTCAGCTGCTGGCGGTGCAGGTTCTCCATGAGCGCGTCACGGAGCAGGTCGTTGTCGCCGGTGTCGCGAACGATCGCGGGGATGACGTCCAGCCCGGCCATCTGGGACGCGCGCCACCGCCGCTCGCCCATGATGAGCTCGTAGTCGTGGTCGCCGGTCTCGGCCCGGCGGACGACGATGGGCTGCAGGAGCCCGACGATGCCGATCGACTCGGCGAGCTCCTCGAGGGCCTGCTCGTCGAAGTGCTCGCGCGGCTGGCGGGGGTTGACGGTGATGGACGTGACGGGAAGTTCGGCGAAGTGCGCTCCCGCGACCGGCTGGACGTCCGCGATCGCGGCGCCGTCCTGGCCGGGGCCGTTCGGGCCGCCGGGGAAGCCCGGCGCGCCGGGGGCGCCGGTTCCGCCCGCGCCGGACGGATCGTCCGCCGGCGGTGGGGGCGGGGCGGTGGGGATGAGGGCGCCGAGCCCCTTGCCCAGACCGCGTCGCTGCTGGCTCACTTCCTCGCCCCTCCATGGGCCATTTCCGAGGCCGCCTCGCTGTAGGCGAGGGCGCCGCTGGAACCTGGGTCGTACGTCATGACGGACTGCCCGTAGCTCGGCGCCTCGGAGACGCGGACGCTGCGGGGGATCACCGTGTTGAGGACGACGTCCCCGAAGTGGCTGCGGACGTCCTCCGCGACCTGCGCGGCGAGCCGCGTCCGGGCGTCGTACATGGTGAGCAGGATGGTCGACACCCACAGTTTCTGGTTGAGGTGCGCCTTGACGAGGTCGACGGTGCGGATCAGCTGCCCCAGCCCCTCCAGCGCGTAGTACTCGCACTGGATCGGGATGAGCAGCTCGTCGCCGCCGACTAGGGCGTTGACGGTGAGCAGGCCGAGCGACGGCGGGCAGTCGATCAGCACGTAGTCGAACTTGTCGGTGTCGTAGGCATCGAGCGCGCGGCGCAGCCGGGACTCGCGGGCGACCTTGGAGACGAGCTCGATCTCGGCGCCGGCGAGGTTGAGCGTCGCGGGCGCGCAGTACAGGTTCGGGATCTCGGGGGCGGCGACGACGATGTCGGCGAGCGCCATGTCCTCGATCAGGACGTCGTAGATGGACGGGATCTCGGCGTGGTGCTCGACGCCGAGGGCGGTGGAGGCGTTGCCCTGCGGGTCGAGGTCGACGACGAGCACCTGCGCCCCGTGCATGGCGAGCGACGCGGCGAGGTTCACCGAGCTGGTGGTCTTGCCCACCCCGCCCTTCTGGTTGGCGATGGTGATGATGCGGCAGCGGTCCGGGCGCGGCCATTCGCGCTCCCTGCGGCCGGACATCGCCTTGAGGGCGGTGACCGCTGTTTCATGTGAAACCTTGGCGTCCTTGAGCGCCTCGCGCACGAGTTCTGACTCCCCCTGAGATGGTCCCTGGCGCGGAGTCGCCTGCTGTGTGCCGGCGCTGGTCGGCACATAGCCGACGTTCTCCGCGGTACCGGACGTCGTGTTACCCCACATTGCGTGCCCGGAGGGCGCGGACGCCGGCGTCGTCGCGGCGCCGGCGTCCCCCCGCGTCCCCTCGTCGGCCTGCGCGGCCTGGCCCGCGGGGGTCCCCCGCACGGGTTCCGCGGCGCCGGTCCCGCCCGGGCCGGGCGGCTGTTCGTCGGGGGATTCGTCGGCGCGGTCAGGCCGGCCCAGTCCTGGTCCCGTGCTCATGAAGACCTCTTCCTCGACCTTCCAGCGCGCCGGGGCGCGCTCTGTCGTCGCCCGGCCGCTGCACTCCGGTCCGCCGGCCTGCCGGCGACCACACGGACAAGCGTTGTCGGCGGGTCGACCATACCGCGCCCGACTTGGAGCAGTTCGGTCTCCCGCACCCCGAACCGCTGCAGAACGGGCGCGGCCTCGTCGAGTTCGGCCGCGGCCCGCTCGCCCTTCAGCGCGAGGAGTTCGCCGCCTGGGCGCAGCAGCGGCAGCGCCCACTTGGCGAGACGTTCGAGGGGGGCCACCGCGCGCGCCGTCGCCACGTCCACCGAGAACTCCTTGGTGACGTCCTCGGCTCGCGCCCGGCGCACCTCGACGTTCCGCAGGTCGAGCATCTCGACGCACTCGTCGAGGAACGTGGTCCGCCGGAGCAGCGGTTCGAGGAGCGTGATCCGCAGGTCGGGCCGGACGATCGCGAGCACGATGCCGGGCAGTCCCGCGCCGGACCCGATGTCGACGACCTGGGCGTCCGCCGGGATCGCCTCCGCCACGACCGCGCAGTTGATCAGGTGGCGCTCCCAGAGCCGATCGGCCTCGCGCGGACCGATCAGCCCGCGTTCGACACCGGCGTCGGCAAGGAACGCCGCGTAGCGTTCCGCGACCGGCAGCGTTTCCCCGAAAACCTCGCTTGCAATCCCCACCGTACGAATCGTTCCACATAACGGCGTGGCGGCGTACACACGCAACGTCCCGGAGTGAAACGGGAGCGCCTTTTGCACGCCGCCGATCACGGCTTCGCCCAGCGCCGCCCCTACGGCCATGCCGCCGGGTCGCCCGCCCGGGACGGCCCGCCCCTTGCGCTATGGCAAGAACCACATGTCCCTCCGCATATTCGACGTCCGCCGGGTAAAGGGACCGTGTCGCCCCCCTTGGAAGGAGCTCCGAGACATGGGAATCGGAGTCAGTCTCGCGTTCATCGCCATCGGCGCGATCCTCGCGTTCGCCCTCCGCGTCGATCTCGCCGGCGTCGACATCCACCTCGTCGGCTGGATCCTGATCGTGGTCGGGGCCGTGAGCATGGCCTTCACCCTCAAGTACACGCGCCCGCGGCGCCGCGCCGGCCGGGTGGTCGGAGCAGACCCCGCATACGGGGACGAGCCGGGCACCGTGGTGCGCGAGGAGCACATCATCGAGGACCCCGCCCCGGCAGGACGTCCCGCCGAGCGCGTGGAACGCGTCGTCGAGCACCCCGCGGACGAAGGGGTGACGCACGGGCACGTCGCGCAGGACCCGTCGTTCGCGCAGGATCCGTCCCGCGCCCAGGACCCGGTCGAGGAGAACACCACGGGCGTTGTGTCCGACCCCGTCGACCCGATCCACGATCCGGCGCCCCGCGAGCGGAGCGTGTACGGCCGGACGCCTCGCGGACGCAGGTGACGGAGGCGGGACGGCGCGTGCGCTGATCCCGTCCGGGCGACGCCGCCTCCGTCCGGGACGAGACCGACGGCGCCCAGCGGGAATCGTCCATCCCGGCCGCGTCGACCCGTCCGGAAAGACCAACCCGGTGTGCTTTGGGCGGCGGTGCACACCGGGTCCCCAGGGGCCCCGCGTCGGTCAGGACGCGGGGCCCCGCCCTTGCCTCACCACGATCGCCTCCCCATCCTGTTGCCCGACGCCCGGCGCGGCGCGAGCACGCACCGGGACGGGCCCGCCCCCGCCTCGCCACCGTCCCCAGCGCGCCTCAGCACGCTCGCCGTACCGTCCCCCGCCCCCGGGGCATGGGTCCGACGCCCTCTCATCGTCCCTGACACCGCCGCCGGCGAAGGCTCTGTCTTCAACCTGTGGATAACAAGGCCGGTTATCCACAGAATTGCATTCTGGTTCCGTGGAGGGTGGCGAGGCTTGACTATGGAAGTAGCCGGTCCGCCCCCGGGGCGGGAGGGGCCTCTTTTCGACGCCGGGAGCAACTCATCTCCACCCCGCCGCAACCCGCTCGGCCCCGCTGCCCTCCGCGCGCGGCTCACTCCCCGCGTCCCGCCTCGCTGACCCGCGCACTCCGGCTCGCTGCCCCGGCGCACTCCGGCTCCCTGTCCCCGAGCGCGCCGCCCCACTGCCCCACATGCGTGTCGCCCCGCTGCCCCCGTGCGCGTGCCGCCTCGCTGCCCCCGTGCGCGTGCCGCCTCGCTGCCAATGCGCCCGTCGTCTCGCTGCCCATGCGCGCGTTGCCCCGCTGCCCCACATGCGCGTTGCCTCGCTGCCCCTGCACGCCGTCGTCTCGTTCCCGTAGCCCGCCCCGCCTCATCGCTCCACGGCAGCGTGCGGCCTCGTGTTCCCGGGGCGCCCGGGCATGCGAAACGGCCCCGGCGTGGTGCTCTTGCCGGGGCCGTTTCGATGGATCGGATCAGCCGGTCGTCCTGCCGGCCGCGGTGATCAGACCGCCCGTCAGGACGGGTAGACGACCACGTAGCGCTCGGGCTCCTCGCCCTCGGACTCGCTGCGCAGGCCGGCCGCCGCCACCGCGTCGTGGACGATCTTGCGCTCGAACGGGGTCATCGGGGCGAGCGGCTTCGGCTCGCCGCCCTGCTTGACCTCGTCCGCGACGTCGGTGCCGAGCTTGGTCAGCTCGGCGCGCCGGCGCTCCCGGTACCCGCCGATGTCGAGCATCAGCCGGGTGCGGTTGCCGGTCTGGCGGTGCACGGCCAGCCGGGTCAGCTCCTGCAGCGCCTCCAGGACCTCGCCGCGCTTGCCGACCAGCTCGTCCAGCGACCCGCCGACGACCGCGACGATGGCGCGCTCGCCCTCGACGTCCATGTCGATGTCGCCGTCGTAGTCACCGATGTCCAGCAGGCCCTCGATGTAGTCGGCGGCGATCTCGCCTTCCTGCTCGAGGGCCTGGACGTCGACCTCGGTGGTGTCGGTCTGGCTCAACGGGGTCTCCTTCTTCGGCGAGGACAGAGGTCCAAATTAGCGCTTCGGGCTGCCGCTGCGCTTGCTGCGCGGCTTGCGGGTCGGCTGGTTCCGGACGACCTTGGGCTTGGTGTCCTCGGGCTCGGGGGTGGGCTCCGGCTCCTTCTTGAGCTTGGCCTTGATCCCGGACTGCGCCTGCCCGTTCTTGCCCGCGGCCGCCTTCGAACCGGCGGCCTTCGAACCGGCGGCCTTCGAACCGGCGGCCTTGGAACCGGCGGTCTTCGTGCCGCCGGTCTTCCCGCCGGACGTGGTCTTGGCGGTGGTGCCCGCCTCGTCCGCCTTGTCGCCGGGCGGAGGGAAGCGCTTGTAGATGTAGTGCTGCTGCGTGAGCGTCCAGCCGTTCGACGTCACCCAGTACATGAGGACGCCCAGCGGGAAGCCGAGGCCGAACAGGCCGAACAGCGGCGCGAGGAAGACCATCATCTTCTGCGCCTGCATCATCGGGTTGGCGTCCGCGGCCGCCGCCGGCTGCCGCTTCATGCTGGCCCGGACGGTGAAGAACGTCGTGCAGGAGCTGATCACCACCGCGATGCCGGTGATGACGACCGCGCTCGTGACCTTGTGGTGGGCGCCCCACGCGTGCAGGAAGGTGTCGGGGATGTGCGCGCCGAAGATGTTGGCGTGCTGGGCGCTGTGCACCAGGTCCGCCGACATCGCGAAGACGCTGTGGCCCTCCTTGGCGTCCGAGATCCGCTTGAGGGTCTGGAACAGGCCGATGAAGATCGGCATCTGCACGACCAGGGGAAGGCAGCCCGACAGCGGGTTCGCGCCGTTCTCCTGGTAGAGCTTCATGACCTCCTGGTTGAGGCGCTGCTTGTCGTTCTTGTACTTCTTGCGCAGCGCCTGGACCTTCGGGTTCAGCTCCTGCATCTTGCGGGACGCATGGATCTGCTTAACGAAGAGCGGGACCAGGAGGAGCCTGAGCAGGACGGTCAGCAGGATGATCGAGCCGCCCCACGCCCATCCGCTGTCCTCGGGGAAGACGGCACTCAGCCCCGCGTGTATCCACACGATGAGCTGAGAGACGATCTGGTATAGCCAGTCAAGCACCGGGCAGCTCCTTGGGCTCTGCTAGGGCGGGGCCGCTCTCCTCGCGGCCGGAGTTCGAAGAAGCCGCCTTCGCCTTCGTGGAGGGCGTCCTCTTCGGCGGCACCGGGTCGTAGCCGCCGGGGTGGAAGGGGTGGCACCGCGCGATCCGGCGGACCGTCAGCCATGTGCCGCGCCCTGCCCCGTGCACCTGGAGGGCCTTGAGCCCGTAGGTGCTGCAGGACGGGGTGAAGCGGCACTGCTGCCCGAGCAGTGGACTCAAGAAGCGGCGGTAGGCGCGGACGAGAAGGATCAACACCGCGGCGACCGGACCAGGAGTGGTCGCCGGGCGCTGGTCGGTGAACGGTTTCCCGTGCCGGTTCCTCATCTCCGCCCCTTGGACGCGGGCCGCAGCAGCCGGTCGAGTGCCGACTCCAGATCCGCGGCCAGATCGTCAGGGCGCGCCTCGCCCGCGCGGGGGTTGGCGCGCACTACGAGCAGGCTACCCGGTGCAAGCCGGTCCACGTGCCCGCGCGCGAGGTGCCGGAGACGGCGCCGCACCGCGTTGCGGGTGACGGCGTTGCCGACGTTGCGCGCCACGATGAACCCGACCAGTGCCGGGCCGGCGGCCTCGTCGTCCTCCCCGCGGAGCAGGTGGACGACGACGTTAGGCCGTCCGGCGCGGCGCCCGCGCCGGACGGCCAACGAGAAGTCGTCCCGCCGCCGCATCCGGTGTCCGGACGGCAGCATGAGAGGGGTCGGTCAGACCGCGACGCGGCCGCGGCCCTTGCCGCGCCGCGAGGAGAGGACGGCGCGCCCGGCGCGCGTGCGCATCCGCAGCCGGAAGCCGTGCTTCTTGTGGCGGCGGCGGTTGTTCGGCTGGAATGTACGCTTGCTCACTTTGAGGCTCCAGTGCTGCGGTCGGTTCGACTAGAAAGGCTCGATAGCTCGCATCGAGGGCCCGCGTTCGGTCCCCCGCAGCGGGGGCCCACCCGTGCCGTCCGGACGGACGACCGGCGGGCACGCGTCACCTCCGTCGATGCGACTCGACCTCAGCACGTTACGGGCTATCCGGCCGCCGGGTCAAACGGATCACCGCGCCGAGGGCACGGAGGGCGCGGCCAGGCGCCCTCTGGCCTCGTCATCCAGCGGCCCGGGCTTTCGTGGTCCGGGCGGGCGGGGCGGTCCTCGGCTTCGTGTTGCGAGGGCGTTCGGCAGGGGTTAGGGTCTTCCTTCCGGGCAAGCCGATACTCCTGTGACGATCTGGGATCGAGATCGGTGTTCCGCCCGCCGAATCCCCCCGTCAGAGAACAGCCCGATCCGGCCGCGCGACGCGGCCGGTGAGCTCCCGTCCCCACCTCTCCGACCGCCGCGGCGGAGTTTTGCACAGGGTCCCGCATGCCTATGCACAGCATGTGGACAACTCTGTGGACAACTCGTGAGAGAGTAAGGCTTCCGCGTCGCGGCCGTGCCCAACGAGGCGGGTCGCGACCCGCGGGAGAGCCGGGCAGTCAGGTACTCCGTTGACCGGAGTCGTGGGGAGGGGACCTTGCGCATGGACGGACAGGATCTCGGATCGGTCTGGGCCCGCACCCTCACCGCACTGTCTGAGAGCGATCTGTCCCCGAGCTACCGCGCATGGCTGCCGATGGTCCGCCCGCTGGCCCTGGTCGAGGGGACGGCGCTGCTCGCGGCGCCGAACGAGTTCGCCAAGGACGCCCTGGAAACGCGCCTGCGCAACCTCATCACGCAGGCGCTCTCCCGTGAGCTGGGCAGGGAGATCCGCGTCGCGGTGACGGTGCAGCCGGAGCCTCCGGCGGCGTCGGGCCCGGGCGGCGGTTCCCGTGCAGGGTCGGGCGAGCCGCTGCCGGCGCCGGTCCCCGGGCCGGGCCTGCACGAGTCCGCACCTTCTTCTTATGGCGAACGGCCGCTCGACGACCGCGACCGAGATCGCGACAGGGAACGGGACCGCGATCGGCCGTATGCGGAACAGCAGCAGTACGGGGACGCCCCTTACTCCGACCGTCAGGACTACGCTGACCGCTCGTACCCGGAGCAGCCGTACGGCGACCCGGGCTACCGGCCGCCGTCCGAAGTTACCCACAGGCCCGGTCTTCCCGGTGGATATCCACAGGGCGACGACGACCGTGGATGGCCGCAGCGCGACAACGACCACGGCGCCCCGTTCCCGCCGGCCCCCCGTCCTCCGGCGTACGGCGCCGGGCCGGGGGGGCGCGGGCCTTCGTCCTACGACCGGGGGGGCGTGCCGAGCTTTCCGGGACGCGGCCGTCCGCAGGAGGGCTTCGGCGGTTCGGAGGGGTACGGAGGCGAGCCCCCCGGGCGGCCGCCGCACGCGCCGTCGCATCTCAACGACCGTACGCTCGGCCCGCTGCGTCCGGGGGGGCGCGGCGAACCGCTCGGCAGGGAGCCGCAGCACGGTGCCGGCGAGCCTCCGCTAGGGCACGACGAGGAGTCCTACAAGACGGAGTTCCCTGGCGCGGAGCAGTCGTACACAGGGCCGGAGCAGTATTCGGGCTCCGAGAAGTTCCGTGGGGAAGAGCCCTACAGGGCCGACGAGCAGCCGTACCGGGGCGAAGGCGGTTTCCGCGACGACGAGGCGTCCGACGCCCGTGGACCGGTCCCGGCACCAGGCGGGCCCACCAGCCCGGGAGGGCCGGGAGGCCCCGGCGGGGGCGCGCGCGAGGGAGGCGGCGGCCAGGGCGCCGGCGCGTCCGAGCACGCCCGCCTGAACCCCAAGTACACGTTCGAGACGTTCGTGATCGGCTCCTCGAACCGGTTCGCGCACGCCGCGGCCGTCGCCGTCGCCGAGCAGCCCGCCAAGGCGTACAACCCGCTGTTCATCTACGGCGACTCGGGCCTCGGCAAGACGCACCTGCTGCACGCGATCGGCCACTACGCGCAGAGCCTGTTCAACGGGGCGCGCGTCCGGTACGTGAGCTCGGAGGAGTTCACGAACGACTTCATCAACTCGATCCGCGACGGCAAGGCCGACGGGTTCCGCCGGCGCTACCGGGACGTGGACATCCTCCTCGTCGACGACATCCAGTTCCTGGAGGGCAAGGAGCAGACGCAGGAGGAGTTCTTCCACACCTTCAACACGCTCCACAACGCCAGCAAGCAGATCGTGATCTCCAGCGACCGGCCGCCGAAGGAGCTGGTGACGCTGGAGGACCGGCTGCGCAACCGGTTCGAGTGGGGCCTGACGACCGACGTCCAGCCGCCCGAGCTGGAGACGCGGATCGCGATCCTGCAGAAGAAGGCCCGCCAGGAGGGCCTGGCGGCGCCGCCGGACGTGCTGGAGTTCATCGCCTCGCAGATCGCGACGAACATCCGCGAGCTGGAGGGCGCGCTGATCCGGGTGACGGCGTTCGCGAGCCTGAACCGGCAGTCGGTCGACATGAAGCTGGCGGAGATCGTCCTGAAGGACCTGATCCCGAACGACTCCGGCCCGGAGATCACCGCCGCGATGATCATGGCGCAGACGGTGGAGTACTTCGGCACGACGATCGAGGACCTGTGCGGGCCGTCGCGGTCCCGGATGCTGGTGACGGCCCGGCAGATCGCGATGTACCTGTGCCGCGAGCTGACCGACCTGTCGCTGCCGAAGATCGGGCAGCAGTTCGGCGGCCGCGACCACACCACGGTGATGCACGCCGAGCGCAAGATCCGGTCGCTGATGGCCGAGCGCCGCGCGATCTACAACCAGGTCACTGAGCTGACGGGACGGATCAAGCACCAGGCCCGCAAGCGCTGACGCGGGGCCCGGGCAGGACGGGCCTGGGGACGACCTGGGGAAAGCCTGGGGATGACCTGGGGACGACCGCCCGCGAGACCGTCCCGGGCTGTGTACGAGGCCCGTGCACAGGCCCGTTCGAACGCCCGATCGAAGACCCGCCCGGACCGGACCCGAACCAAGATCGACACGCACAGGCTGGGGATAACCCTGGGGATCCCGGCGCAAAGACCGGGGAAAACCTGCGGACAACATGGGGACGACTCGTGGACCGATTGTGGAAGCCCTGGGGACGGCCACCCGGCATCATGGGGACGAACCCGTGGACAAGCTGGGGAAGCCTTGGGGACGCCCTGGGGACGGGCCCGGCCGGTGCCCACCGCGACGGCCGGCCGCCGTGCCGGCCCGGGAGAACCTGCGGAAAACTCGTGGACAACCGGGGGATGACGTGAGGATGACGTGTGGGGAAGGATTCGCCGTCCCCAGCGCGGCTCGCGGCGTCCACCGCCGATGCACAGCCCCGGTGGACAGAGATTCGCGCTCTGACCTGCGAGAACGGGGTCTGTCCACACTATCCACGGCCCCTATTACTGGTACTGCACTACTTCTCTACTCAAGAAAAGATCCAACTCAAGTTAGGGCCTGGGGACAACGCGCCCCGAGCGCCCGAGCCGAGGCCGAACCACCCGAGCCTTGTCCGACACCTGCAGGAGGCGGGTCCCCTTGAAGTTCCGCATCGACAGAGACGCCCTGGCCGACGCCGTGGCCTGGACGGCGCGCACGCTGCCGGTCCGGCCCCCGGTGCCGGTGCTCGCGGGCATGCACATCGTCGCCGGGGGCGACGGCAACGGCGACCGGCTGAAGCTGTCGGCGTTCGACTACGAGGTCTCCGCGCAGGTGTCGACGGAGATCGACGTCGAGGAGGAGGGGACGGCGCTGGTCTCCGGCCGCCTGCTCGCCGAGATCTCGCGCAGCCTTCCTCCCCACCCTGTGGAGGTGACGACCGACGGCGCGAAGGTGATGCTGCGCTGCGGCAGCGCGAAGTTCACACTCCTCACCATGCCTGTGGAGGACTACCCGTCGCTGCCGGAGATGCCGCCGGCGGCGGGCGCGGTGGGCAGCGACGAGTTCGCGGCCGCCGTCGCGCAGGTCGCGATCGCCGCGGGCAAGGACGACACGATCCCCATGCTCACCGGTGTGCGTGTGGAGATCGAGGGCGAGACGGTCACGCTCGCCTCGACCGACCGGTACCGGCTGGCCGTCCGGGAGCTGCACTGGAAGCCGGAGCGGCCGGACTTCTCCGCGGTCGCGCTCGTCCCGGCGAAGACGCTCGCCGACACGGCCAAGTCGCTGACGGCGGGCGCCGAGGTGTCGATGGCGCTGGCCGGGACGGGCGGCGCCGGCGAGGGGATGATCGGCTTCGAGGGCGGCGGGCGCCGCACGACGTCGCGGCTGCTGGACGGCGACTTCGTCAAGTACCGGTCGCTGCTGCCGAGCGAGTACGCGGGCCTGGCGGAGGTGAACACGGGGCAGTTCATCGAGGCGGTGAAGCGCGTGTCGCTGGTCGCCGAGCGCAACACCCCGGTGCGGCTGTCGTTCAGCCAGGGCGAGGTCGTCCTGGAGGCCGGGACGGGCGACGAGGCGCAGGCCGTGGAGGCCCTGGAGGCGACGCTGGAGGGCGAGGACATCGACATCGCCTTCAACCCCGGGTTCCTGCTCGACGGGCTCTCGGCGATCGGCTCGGACGTCGCGCGGCTGTCGTTCACGACGCCGACCAAGCCGGCGGTGCTGACCGGCAAGCCCCCGCAGGACGGAGAAAACCCGAACTACCGTTATCTGATCATGCCGGTGCGGTTGTCTGGGTAAAGACCGGTCCTGGGGCATACCTGGGGGAGACGACCGGCCCGCGGGGGACCCGCCCCCGCGGACGGGCACGGGCAGCTACGCACAGGGGAGAAGTGAGCATGGAGCTGGGCATCATCGGCCTGGGCAAGATGGGCGCGAACATGGCCGAGCGGCTGCGGCGCGGCGGTCACACGATCGTCGGCTACGACCGCGACCCCGACATCAGCGACGTTGGCTCGGTCGAGGAGCTGGTCGAGCGCCTCTCCCCGCCGCGCGCCGTGTGGGTGATGGTGCCCGCCGGCGGCCCGACCCAGGAGACCGTCAACAGGCTGGGGGAGGTCCTGGATGCGGGCGACCTCGTCGTGGACGGCGGTAATTCACACTATGTGGACGACCAGAAGCACGGCGAGGAGCTGGCGGCCAAGGGCATCGGCTTCATCGACTGCGGCGTCAGCGGCGGCGTGTGGGGGCTGCAGAACGGCTACGCGCTCATGGTCGGCGGCGACGACGAGAACGTGAAGCGGATGATGCCGATCTTCGAGACGCTCAAGCCCGAGGGCGAGTACGGCTTCGTCCACTCCGGCAAGGTCGGCGCGGGCCACTACGTGAAGATGGTCCACAACGGCATCGAGTACGCGATGATGCAGGCGTTCGGCGAGGGCTACGAGCTGATCGAGGCGAGCCCGCTGGTCACCCGCGTGCCGGAGACGTTCCTCAGCTGGCAGGAGGGCACGGTCATCCGGTCCTGGCTGCTGGACCTGCTGAACCGCGCCCTCAGGGACGACCCGGAGCTGGACGACCTGCGCGGCTACGCCAACGACTCCGGTGAGGGCCGCTGGACGGTGCAGGCCGCGGTGGAGCACGCGGTGCCGCTGCCGGCGATCAGCGCGTCGCTGTTCGCGCGGTTCGCGTCCCGGCAGGACGACTCCCCCGCGATGCGGGTCGTCGCGGCGCTGCGCAACCAGTTCGGCGGGCACGCGATCGAGTCCGCCAAGGGCGCCGACTCCCCCGGCGCCGACGTGAACCCGCCGAAGGTCTGACCCCGCGGGGAAGTTATCCACAGAACGCGCCGGGTGTGTGGGCGGCGCGCGAAAGGCTCTACCCTCGTGTCCCGTGCACGTCGCCCACCTTTCGCTCCAGGACTTCCGGTCGTACGCCACCGCGGAGGTGGCGCTCGGGCCGGGCGTGACCGCGTTCGTGGGGCCGAACGGGCAGGGCAAGACGAACCTGGTCGAGGCGATCGGGTACGTCGCCTCGCACGGCAGCCACCGCGCCGCGACGGACGCGCCGCTCGTCCGGCAGGGCGCGCCGCGCGCGATCGTCCGCGCGGGGGTGGTGAAGGACGACCGCAAGGCGCTGATCGAGCTCGAGATCAACCCGGGGAAGGCGAACCGGGCGCGGCTGAACCGGTCGCCCGTCCCCAGGCCGCGGGAGATCCTGGGGATGCTGCGGACGGTGCTGTTCGCCCCCGAGGACCTCGCGCTGGTGAAGGGCGATCCGGGGGAGCGCCGCCGGTTCATGGACGAGCTGCTGACGGCGCGGGCGCCCCGGTTCGCGGCCGTCCGGTCCGACTACGACCGCGTCCTCAAGCAGCGCAACGCCCTGCTGAAGTCGGCGGCGGCGCACCGCCGGTCCCCCGGCCCGGAGGTGCTCGCGACGCTGGACGTGTGGGATGCGCATCTCGCGCGGACCGGCGCGGAGCTCCTGGCCGGGCGGGTCGAGCTGGTGGAGGCGCTGCGTCCGCTCGTCGCGCGCGCGTACGCGGCGCTCGCCCCGTCCAGCGGCGCGGCGGATCTGCACTACAAGAGCTCGCTGGGCGCCGAGGAGTTGTCCACAGACCGTGGACGGCTGGCCGAGCAGCTGCTGGCGGGCGTGGCCGAGGCGCGCAAGCAGGAGCTGGAGCGCGGGGTGAGCCTGGTCGGGCCGCACCGCGACGAGCTCGTCCTGCGGCTGGGGGAGCTGCCGGCGCGCGGCTACGCCAGCCACGGCGAGTCGTGGTCGTTCGCGCTGGGGCTGCGGCTCGCGGCGTTCGACCTGCTCCGCGCGGACGGCGACGACCCGGTGCTGATCCTCGACGACGTGTTCGCCGAGCTGGACGCGGGGCGCCGCAGCCGGCTCGCGGAGATGGTGGCGCCGGCCGAGCAGGTGCTGATCACCGCGGCGGTGCCGGCGGACGTCCCGGCGGAACTGACGGGCGGTTCCTATACCGTCGCCGACGGCCGGGTCGTCCGGGAGTGACCGGGAAGGGGCGGGCGCGTGGGCGATGATCCCCGTCGTCCGGGGGATGCGGGAGGCCGTCCCGCCCCGGGCGGTAATGATCCACAGGATGTGCACAACTCCCCCGGTCCGGTGAATTCTCCGGAACCCGGGGGTGCGGACGGCGCCGGTGATCCCCAGGCTGTGGACGGCCCGGCCGGGGAAGGGGCGGCGCCTCCGGCGAAGTCGGGGATCGAGCTGGCGCGGGAGGCGCTGGCGCAGGCGAAGGCGGACGCGCTGAAGCGCGGCACGCTGCCCGGCCAGGGCGGCCGGCGCAAGGGCGGGGCGAAGCCCGCCCGCGTGCGGGACCCGGGCCGCGGCGGCGACCCGAAGGCGTTCGGCGCGGCGATCCGCGAGCTGATGGCCACGCGCGGGTGGGAGCAGCGCGCGGCGGTCGGCGGGGTGTTCGGCAACTGGGCGGGGATCGTCGGCCCCGAGCTGGCGGAGCACACCCGTCCGGAGCGGTTCGAGGACGGGGAGCTGACGGTCGCGGCCGATTCCACGACGTGGGCGACGCAGCTGCGGCTGCTGTCGTCGACGCTGGTGCGGCGGCTGAACGAGGAACTGGGCCACGGGACGGTCCGCAGGGTGAAGGTGGTCGGGCCGGCGTCGGGCCCGCGGCGCACCGGCGGCTGGCGCGTACGCTGAAATCCGGGCCGGACGATGCGACGGAGCATCTCAGCGGCCCTTCCCACGAGACGGAGCCCGGAGCGGCCCGGCGGCGGGCCGACCTTCAGAGAAGTGACAAGGCGGCGGGGCCGTCGCGGCGGGTGTGGACGGGCGGTTGCGCGGCGTGACGGGATGTCGGTGGCGGGTGGGAACATCTGTTCGGGAACCGCGGTGACGAGTTCAGCAACGAGCGCGCCGTAGGCCAGAGAACCCCCCTAGGGCTATGGGGGGATGCATCTCCAGGCCCGCCGGGCCGGGAGACGCGCACACAGCGCTCGTGAGTGCCACTTTTCGCCGTGTGACCCGGTAGAATGAAAACGGGTTCAGGATGCTGCACCGCCATGGGGTGCCCGAGAGCTCTACCGAACACGTACAGAGCACCAGGGCGCCCTCATGTGTGTTACGGGGCACACCGCGCTCCCCTGGGCGCGGGGCGGCTCACCATCCCCGGCAGGAGGATCTCCTTTGGCGTACGACGCTAGTTCGATCACTGTCCTTGAAGGCCTGGAAGCGGTTCGCAAGCGTCCGGGCATGTACATCGGGTCGACCGGTGAGCGCGGCCTCCACCACCTGGTCTACGAGATCGTGGACAACTCGGTCGACGAGGCCCTCGCGGGCTACGCCGACGACATCGTCGTGACGCTGCGGGCGGACGGCGGTGTCAGCGTGGTCGACAACGGCCGCGGCATCCCGGTGGGCGAGCACCCTGTGGAGAAGCGGCCGGCGATCGAGCTGGTGCTGACGACTCTGCACGCCGGGGGCAAGTTCGACGGCAAGTCCTACGCGGTGTCCGGCGGTCTGCACGGCGTCGGCTCCGCGGTGGTGAACGCGCTGTCGACGCGGCTCGAGGCCGAGGTCAAGGTGGACGGGCACGTCTGGCGGCAGACCTACACCTGGCGGGGGCCGGACACGGAGCTGCGCAAGGGCGAGGCGACCACCGAGACCGGGACCCGCATCACCTTCTGGCCCGACGGCGACATCTTCGAGACCCTCGAGTGGAACTTCGAGACGCTGTCGCGCCGCATGCAGGAGATGGCGTTCCTGAACCGGGGCCTGTCGATCACCCTGTGCGACGAGCGGCCGGACCACTCCAACGGCGAGCCGCACGTGGTGAAGTACCACTACGAGGGCGGCATCGAGGACTTCGTCCGCTACATCAACGCGCGCAAGGACGCGGTCCACGAGTCGACGATCTACTTCGGCGACGACACCGAGGGCATGTCGGTGGAGATCGCCATGCAGTGGAACTCCTCGTACGCCGAGTCGGTGCACACGTTCGCGAACACGATCAACACGGCGGAGGGCGGCACCCACGAGGAGGGGTTCCGCGCGGCGCTGACGACGATCGTCAACCGGTACGCGCGCGACAAGGGGCTGCTGCGCGACAAGGACGACAACCTGACCGGCGAGGACGTCCGCGAGGGCCTCACCGCGATCATCTCGATCAAGCTGGCCGACCCGCAGTTCGAGGGGCAGACCAAGACCAAGCTCGGCAACACCGAGGCGAAGTCGTTCGTGCAGCGGGCCTGCAACGAGCATCTGCGCGACTGGTTCGAGGAGAACCCGGGCGAGGCCAAGGAGATCATCAACAAGGCGTCGCAGGCCGCGCGCGCGCGGGTGGCGGCGCGGCAGGCGCGCGACCTGACGCGGCGCAAGAGCCTGCTGGAGTCGACGTCGCTGCCCGGCAAGCTGTCGGACTGCCAGTCGCGGGACCCGTCCAAGTCGGAGCTGTACATCGTCGAGGGCGACTCGGCGGGCGGCTCGGCGAAGGGCGGCCGCAACCCGCACTTCCAGGCCATCCTGCCGATCCGCGGCAAGATCCTGAACGTCGAGAAGGCGCGGATCGACAAGATCCTCAAGAACAACGAGGTCCAGGCGATCATCACCGCGCTCGGCACCGGGGTGCACGACGAGTTCGACATCACCAAGCTGCGCTACCACAAGATCATCCTGATGTCGGACGCCGACGTGGACGGCCACCACATCAACACGCTGCTGATGACGCTGCTGTTCCGGTTCATGAAGCCGCTGATCGAGGCCGGCCACGTGTACCTGTCGCAGCCGCCGCTCTACAAGATCAAGTGGGACGCGCGCGGCAACGAGGCCGACTACGCCTTCTCCGACGCCGAGCGCGACGCGATCATCGAGGCCGGGATCGCCGCCGGCCGGCGCGACCCGCGCCCCCGCGACCAGGTGCAGCGCTTCAAGGGCCTCGGCGAGATGAACGCCAACGAGCTGTGGGACACCACGATGGACCCCGACAACCGGGTCCTGCTGCAGGTGCAGCTCGACGACGCCGCCCAGGCCGACGAGCTGTTCAGCGTGCTCATGGGCGAGGAGGTCGAACCCCGCCGGGAGTTCATCCAGCGCAACGCCAAGGACGTGCGCTTCCTCGACATCTGACAGGTGCGGCGGCCCCGGCCCGTCCTTGACCGGCGGCGGGGCTCCCATCGGGCGTCGTACTTCGTTCCCACTTAGCAGAAGAGGTCTTGAGAGTGACGGACGTGACCACAGAGGGTGGACACCCGGGCGAGCGGATCGAACCGGTCGACATCCAGGTCGAGATGCAGAAGAGCTACCTCGACTACGCGATGTCGGTCATCGTCGCGCGCGCGCTGCCCGAGGTCCGCGACGGGCTCAAGCCGGTGCACCGCCGGGTCATGTACGCGATGTACGACGGCGGCTACCGGCCCGACCGCGGCTACTTCAAGTGCGCGCGCGTCGTCGGCGACGTCATGGGCAACTACCACCCCCACGGCGACTCCGCGATCTACGACGCGCTGGTCCGGCTCGCGCAGCCGTGGTCGATGCGGTACCCGCTGGTCGACGGCAACGGCAACTTCGGTTCGCGCGGCAACGACCCCGCCGCGGCGATGCGGTACACCGAGTCCCGCATGGCGCCCCTGGCGATGGAGCTGCTGCGCGACATCGACAAGGAGACCGTCGACTTCTCCCCGAACTACGACGGCCGCTCCGCCGAGCCCGACGTCCTGCCGTCGCGGTACCCGAACCTGCTGGTCAACGGCTCCGCCGGCATCGCGGTCGGGATGGCCACCAACATCCCGCCGCACAACCTGCGCGAGGTCGCCGACGGCGTCCGCTGGTACCTGGAGAACTACGGCGCGACCGACGACGAGCTGCTCGAGGCGCTGATCGAGCGGATCAAGGGCCCCGACTTCCCGACCGCCGGCCTGATCGTCGGCCGCAAGGGCATCGAGGAGGCCTACCGCACCGGCCGCGGCTCCATCACGATGCGGGCCGTCGTCGAGGTCGAGGAGATCCAGGGCCGCACCTGCCTGGTCGTCACCGAGCTCCCCTACCAGGTCAACCCGGACAACCTCGCGCTGAAGATCGCCGAGTCGGTCAAGGACGGCAAGCTCGACGGCATCGCCGACGTCCGCGACGAGACGTCCGGCCGCACCGGCCAGCGCCTGGTGATCGTCCTCAAGCGGGACGCGGTCGCCAAGGTCGTCCTGAACAACCTGTACAAGCACACGCAGCTCCAGGAGACGTTCGGCGCGAACATGCTCGCGCTGGTCGACGGCGTACCGCGCACGCTGCGCGTCGACCAGTTCGTCCGGCACTGGGTGACGCACCAGATCGAGGTCATCGTCCGGCGCACCCGGTTCCTGCTCCGCAAGGCCGAGGAGCGCGCCCACATCCTGCGCGCGCTGCTGAAGGCGCTGGACCGCATCGACGAGGTCATCGCGCTGATCCGGCGCTCGCCGTCGGCCTCGGAGGCGCAGCAGGGCCTGATGGACCTGCTGGAGATCGACGAGATCCAGGCGCAGGCGATCCTGGACATGCAGCTGCGCAAGCTCGCCGCCCTGGAGCGCCAGGCGATCACCGACGAGTACGACAAGCTGATGGCGGAGATCGCCGACTACAACGACATCCTGGCCTCGCCGGAGCGGCAGCGGCAGATCGTCGGCGACGAGCTCGCCCCGATCGTGGAGAAGTTCGGCGACGACCGGCGCACCGAGATCATCCCGTTCGACGGGGACGTCTCGTACGAGGACCTCATCGCCGAAGAGGACGTCGTCGTCACCATCACCCGCGGCGGCTACGCCAAGCGCACCAAGACCGACCTGTACCGGGCGCAGCGGCGCGGCGGCAAGGGCATCCGCGGCGCGCAGCTGAAGCAGGACGACATCGTCGACCAGTTCTTCGTCACCACGACGCACCACTGGATCCTGTTCTTCACCAACAAGGGCCGGGTGTACCGGGCGAAGGCGTACGAACTGCCCGACGCCGGGCGCGACTCGCGCGGCCAGCACGTCGCGAACCTCCTCGCGTTCCAGCCGGACGAGCACATCGCCCAGGTCATGGACCTGCGCGACTACGAGGTCGCCCCCTACCTCGTCCTCGCCACCAAGAAGGGCCGCGTCAAGAAGACCGCGCTGAGCGACTTCGACTCGCCCCGCACCGGCGGCATCATCGCGATCAACCTGGTCGACGACGACGAGGTGATCGCCGCGCGGCTCGTGTCCGCCGACAACGACCTGCTGATGGTGTCCACCGGCGCCCAGGCGATCCGCTTCCACGCCGACGACGACTCCCTGCGGCCCATGGGCCGCGCCACCTCCGGCGTGATCGGCATGCGCTTCGAGGAGGACCAGGAGGTCCTGAACATGCTGGTCGTGAGGGACGCCGACCACGACGTCCTGGTGGCCACCGAGGGCGGCTACGCCAAGCGGACCCCCGTGGACCAGTACCCGGTCCAAGGACGGGGTGGTAAGGGAGTTCTCACCGCTAAGATCGTGGAATCTCGCGGCAGGTTGGTAGGGGCTCTCATGGTCCGTCCGGACTACGAGGTGTTCGGCATGACCTCGAACGGGGGGGTCATCCGCACGAGCGCCGCGGAGATCAAGCAGTCCGGCAGGCAGACCATGGGCGTCCGCCTGATGAACCTCGCCGAGGGGGACAGCGTGGTCGCCATCGCGAGGAACGTAGAGTCCACCATTGAGGACTCAGTAGACGCCGAGGGGGGCGATGGTGAGTGACGCATCCGATCGCCTCACCGAGCCGCTAGGCCAGGAGGACACGTGAGCACGGAGCCCGGCAAGAGCAAGGGCGGGCCCGGCGGGGACCGCAGCGGCAAGGGGGCGGCCGGCAAACCCGCCGGCCGCCCGGCCGCCGCCGGCAAGCCCGCGGACAAGCCCGGCGGCAAGACCGTCGCCGCCGCGTCCGCCAAGCCGGCCCGGGACGAGGCCACCGTCGAGATCGACTCCGACGCCGCCGCGCCCGCCTCCTCCGCCGGCAAAGGCCCGAAGCCCTCGCCGGGGTCCGACGAGACCAGGGTCGACCTCGCCCAGCTCAAGGACGAGCCGGAGAAGCCCGGCACGCCGGGGATCGCGCCGGTCAAGGACACGGCCGAGCCCGCCAAGGACGCCAAGGCCGCGGGGAAGCCCAGCTGGACCAAGCCCGCCGAACCGTCCGGTTCCGTCTCCACGGGCCGGACGGAGAAGCCCGCGCCGCCCCCCGCGCCGTCCGCCGCCGCTTCCGCGTCGGGCGGCTCGTCGGGCGGCCGTCCCGGCTCCGGCTCCGGTTTCGCCAGCACCGTCCTGAAGGACCGGCCGTCCGCCGCCGTCGCCCCGGTGAACTCCAAGTCGCCGGCGCCGGCCAAGCCGGCCCGCAAGGCCCAGCTCCAGCTGGCCCGACTCGAGCCGTGGTCGGTGATGAAGTTCAGCTTCGTGATGTCGCTGGTCTGCTTCGTCGTCCTGCTCGTCGCCGTCGTCGTGCTGTACGTCATCCTGTCCGGCCTCGGCGTCTTCGACGCCATCAGCGACACGGTGAACAGCCTCACCAAGCAGCAGGGCGACACCAGCGGCGGCGTCGACGCCGCCAACTGGTTCTCCTTCGTCCGCGTCTTCGGTTACACCGTCCTCGTGGGCGCCCTGAACGTCCTGCTCATCACCGCCCTGTCCACGGTCGGCTCCGTGATCTACAACCTCGCCGCCGACCTCGTGGGCGGCGTCGAGGTCACCCTCAAGGAGGCCGAGTAGCGCGATCCGGCCGCCGCCCGGCAATCGATTTCCGGTTGCCCTTCGACATGGGGTAATCTCTGGTTGCGCCGCAAGGGCGGCGGCAGTGCGGGCCTATAGCTCAGTCGGTTAGAGCGCATCCCTGATAAGGATGAGGCCGGAGGTTCAAGTCCTCCTAGGCCCACCAGCTCAAAGACCCCCACCGGGTACCGGTGGGGGTCTTTTGGCAGCAGCGGCTCACCTTTCCGGCGTCCCGAACAGCTCGTCCCCAGCGCCATCACGCGGGCCGAGCGTCGAGCCTCGTTCGCCCTGTCGGCGCCCACGCGCGCCGGCGCCGGTCCCCGGCCGCGCTTTCCGTTCGCCGGCCCGGTCCGCTCGGGGTCGCGCCGCCGCCCGGGATGGGCCGACCGCCGTGGCGTTCAAGCCATCCGACGACGAGGAGCAGGCCAGCAGAGTTGGAACGCCCTGCCGCTAGGGGGGCGCGCTTCGGATGAAGCAGCAGAACCCCGTGATAGGGGTACTCGTCCGACTCCATGAGCAGTCGGTCGACAACTTCGACCGGTTCGTCGAGGAAGTCGCTCAACTCGGCCACGAGGCGTGTGATCCACCCGTATCGGGGATCGTCCTTAGCGGCTGGGGTCATCGGCTCCCACTTGCGACATCGACTTGCACGGCGAACGAGACGCTCGCATGGTTGCCTCCGGTCGCTGGAGGGGCCCGGCAGCAGTGACAGCAAGCATGACAGTCCTTGGTTCTGTGCGGGTCGTGTGTGGGCGGTCTTCGGTGGGGGGCCATGAGGGTGGTGGGTGTCCCCCGTGCGAGCTACTCGGGAATGTCCTCCGCGCGGTGATGCTCCCGGGGGCGGCCGATTCATAGCGTTCTCCATGTGCACGCGGCCGGTACGGGCCGCGAATTCCCCCCGGTGGTCGCGCTCCTTTTCCAGTGACCGCCGGGCCATTCACTGGAGGACATGATGACCCGCAAGTTCAGGACCCTCGCCGCGATCGTGCTGGGCTGCGCCGTGGCCGGCGCGGGACTGACCGGGTGCAAGGTCGACGGCGACTCCGTTCCGTTCATCGAGAAGCAGCCCGACTCGTTCATCGGCACGAAGAAGTTCAGCGTCTCGGGGAAGTCGGTGAACACGTCCTGCTCGGGCAAGTGGAAGAAGGGTGCGCCGGTCGTCGTCCTGCTGCACGGCGGGGGCGACGGGCTGGACAAGATGGCCGCCTTCCAGAAGACCCTGAGCGCGAAGAACCGGGTCTGCTCCTACGACCGGCTCGGCGCCGGCAAGAGCGGCAAGCCCGACGGCGACCAGAGCTTCGCCGACACGGGGAAGGTCCTCACCGGGGTGCTCGACGAGCTGGCCGGGGACGCGCCGGTCGTCCTGGCCGGGCACTCGATGGGCGGGCTGATCGCCGCCAGGTACGCGCCCGACCACCAGGACAAGGTCAAGGGGCTGGTCCTGATGGACGCGACGCCGCCGACCATGCTCGCCGACCTGAACAACGCGATCCCGGCGTCGGACAAGGGCCCGGCGGGCCAGCTGCGGGCGCAGAACCTCGCGATCTTCAAGGGGGAGAACCCGGAGCGGCTCCTCATGCCCGACGGGAAGGTCGGGTCCGCCGGGCACATGCCGGTGGAGGTCATCAAGCACGGGAAGCCGTACCTGGCGGCCGTCCCCGGGGCCGGTCCGCGGCTGGAGAAGGCGTGGACCGCCGGTGAGCGCAAGTGGCTCGCGCTGTCGAGCGACAGCAGGTTCACGGTGGCGCCGAAGAGCGGCCACTACATCTACCTCGAGCAGCCCGATGTCGCCGTCAAGGCCGTCGAGCGCGTCACCGCGAAGGTCGCGAGCTGAAAGTCCCGCGAGGCCGCGAGCATCCCCGCGCCGCTCACCATCGGTGAGCGGGCGGGGATGCTCGCATTTCCGGAGCCGGGTAATGGCAGGACGCGCCATTCGGCCGCCGCTCGCGCAATGGCTTGTCCCCCGTCCGAGCTACTGGTGAATGTCCACGCTGCGGTGACGTTTCCGAGGGGGCCGGTTCCCTAGCGTGATCATCAGCCGCGGGGAGTGCGGGCCGCGGGTTCACGCGAAGGAGTCGACATGCGTTTGCTGAAGCAGCTGCTGGCCGTCGGGGCGGTCGCCCTGGTCGGCGGCCAGGTCACCATGGCGGTCAAGGGGAACCCCTTCCTCACCCTGGTGCTGGGGATGGCGACGGCGGCGCTGGCGCCGGCCGTGTACGCCTGGGTGGTGCGGCGGACCGAGCACCGCCCGCCCGCGGAGATCGCCGCGAAGGGCGCCGGCGCCGCCGTCGCGCGGGGCATGCTGATCGGCTTCCTGATGTTCGCGGCCGTGATCGCGAACATCGCGTTCCTCGGCGACTACCGGGTCGACGGCTTCGGTTCGGTGTCGGGCGCGGTGGGGCTGCTCGGCTTCATGGCCGCCGCGGCGGTGACGGAGGAGCTGATATTCCGGGGCGTCCTGTTCCGGATCATCGAGGGGCGCGTCGGGACGTGGGCGGCGCTGGGGCTGACGGGGCTGCTGTTCGGGCTGTCGCACCTGACCAACGCGCACGCCACGCTGTGGGGCGCGATCGCGATCGCGGTGGAGGCCGGCGGCATGCTGGCCGCCGCGTACGCCGCGACCCGGAACCTGTGGGTGCCGATCGGGCTGCACTTCGCGTGGAACTTCGCCGAGTCGGGGATCTTCGGCACCGAGGTGTCGGGCAACGGCGCTTCGAAGGGGCTGCTGGACGGCGCGACGTCGGGCCCGTCGCCGATCACCGGCGGCGAGTTCGGGCCGGAGGCGAGCCTGTACGCGGTCGGGGCCGGAGCGGCGCTGACCGTCGCGTTCATGTGGCTGGCCCACCGGCGCGGCCACCTGGTGCCCGCCCGCCGGGCCGCCGCCGCTTCCGCGAGCGCCGGATCCGGTGCCGCCGCGACCGCTACGCTCTCCCGATGATCGTTCTGCGGCGGAGCCCGGCGATGGGGCTCGGCCGGATCGCGGAGGTGTGGCGGCGGTGCGACGTCGTGGTCCGCGACCTCCCGCTGGCGCTGGCGCTGGCCGCCTCGTCGTTCGTCCCGGCCTTCCACGGCAAGGGGACGCAGATCGGCGAGATGGCGACCCGCCCGTTCGACGCTCTGGCGGTCCTGGTGATCGTCCTGGAGTGCCTCCCGGTGGCCCTGCGGCGGCGGTGGCCGGCGCTGTGCCTCACGCTGGTGTCGCTGGGGTTCGCCTTCGACCAGATCCGCGGCTACCACCTGGTCGCGGGCACGGCGCTGCCGATCGCGCTGCTGAGCACGGGCGCGCACCTGGAGTTCCGCCGGCGCACCGTGATGCTGGCGGGCTCGGCCGCGTTCGTGGCGTTCGCGTTCGCGGTGAACGGGGCGGGCGCGAACGAGCGGGTCGACGAGTACGTGACGTTCTACCTGGCACTCGTACTGATCTGGGGGGTCGGGTCGTGGCTGCGTTCGACGCGGGCGGCCGAGGCCGAGCGGCGCCTCCGCGTCGCCGAGGCCACCCGGACCGCCGAGCGCACCCGCATCGCCCGCGAGCTCCACGACGTGGTGACCCACCACGTGACGGCGATGGTGGTGCAGGCGGAGGCGGCCCGGTATCTGGTGGCCGCCCCCGACCGGCTGGACGCGACGCTGAGCACGGTGACCGACACGGGCCGGCGCGCCATCGCCGACCTGCGGCATCTGCTCGACCTGCTCAACCCCGACCACGGCACGGGTTCCGGGGACGGCCCGGGCCGGGCACCTTCGGCGGGGGACCTGGACGAGCTGGTGGAGCAGACCCGGCGGGCCGGGCAGCCGGTCGAGTTCACCCGGGTGGGCGAGGCGGCGGTCGCGGCGGGCAGCGCCGAGTCCGTCGCGTTCCGGGTCGTGCAGGAGGCCCTGACGAACGTGTTGAAGTACGCCCATGGGAGCCGCGCCGAGGTCGAGGTGCGGTACGGCGGAAGGGAGATCACGGTGGAGGTCGGCAACGACGGCACGGGCTCGCGGGCCGCGGCCGTCGGCGGCAGCGGGCGGGGCCTCGCGGGGCTGGGCGAGCGGGTGGCGGCGCTGGGCGGGGAGTTCAGCGCGGACCCGCGGCCGGGCGGCGGGTTCCTGGTGCGGGCGCGCATCCCGGCGGGGGGCGCCTCGTGACCGCGCCGGTCCGGGTCCTGGTCTGCGACGACCAGGCGCTCATCCGCACCGGCTTCGCGACGATCATCGACGCGCAGCCCGACCTGGAGGTCGTCGGCGAGTGCGGGGACGGGCGCGCCGCGGTCGACCTCGCCCGCCGGCTGGACCCCGACATGGTGGTGATGGACGTCCGGATGCCGGTCCTCGACGGCATCGAGGCGACCCGCCTGCTGGCCGGCGCCGGGGTGGAGAACCCGGTGAAGGTGCTGGTCGTGACGACGTTCAACCTGGACGAGTACGTCTACGAGGCGCTGCGGGCGGGGGCGAGCGGGTTCCTGCTGAAGGACGCGCCGCCGGCGCAGCTGCTGCAGGGGATCCGCACCGTCGCGTCCGGGGCGGCGCTGCTGGCGCCCGAGGTGACGCGGCAGCTCGTCGGCAAGTACGCGGCGCGGATCCGGCCCGTGCCGGGCACGCCGGAGGGCACCGCGCTGGCGCCGCGGGAGCTGGAGGTGCTGCGCCTGATCGCCAACGGGCTGTCGAACAGCGAGATCGCCGCGACGCTGGTGATCAGCCAGGAGACCGTCAAGACCTACGTGTCCCGCATCCTGACGAAGCTGGACCTGCGCGACCGCGTGCAGGCGGTCGTCTACGCCTACCGCAACGGCCTGGTCACCTGACGCCCGGCGCCTCGTCCGTCCCCATTGGGGACGGCTGGCGCACAGGGGTGTGAACAGAGTTATCCACAAGATGTGGACGACCGGTCGCCCGGGGAGCGGAAGCGCTTGTGGCCAGGGAGGACGCGGATATCCCCAGGATGTGGGGATGGGGACGACCGGTGGACGGCGGTGGACACGGCAGCCGCCGCCGGAATGCGGGCGAAGTTATCCACAGGTGTCATGCCTCGGCGTGGAACTCGTGGACGACCTCGATCGGCCCGACGATGTGCGCGTTGAACTCCTCCAGCTCGTCCGCCGGCACCCACAGCTCCAGGATCGTCCGGCCGCCCGCCTGGCGGACCGGGTACCGCTCGGCGAAGCCCGCGTCGACCTCGAACCTCGTGACGTAGCCGGAGCCGTGCGCGGGCACGTTCCAGTCCCGGGCGATCTTGATCGCGTAGTCCTCGTTGAGCACCGGGTAGAAGATCGGCTGGTCCGGCAGGCGCGGCGGCCACGCCCGCCATTCCGCGGCGCGCAGCAGGTCCAGCTCCGCCGGGCCGACCGGCCGCCAGAGGGTGAGGGTGGTCATCCGCAGAGTCTGCCCGCCCGGCCGTCTCGTGGCCATCTTCCCCGGGGACGGCCGTGTCGGTGGCCGCCCGCTGGGATGTCGCGCCGTTCTCGCTCGCGGACCGTGTCCGGTCGTCCACAGGCGGTCGATCGGGTGGCGGCTGGGGACGTGGTTGGGGATTGCCGGTGGGCGGCGCCGTCCACCGGCCGCGGGCCCTTGTGGAGGGCGATTGCCCACAGGCTGTGAACGCGGTGTGCGCAGGCGCGCGGGGAGAGCGCTCTTACCGCTGGTCAGCGGGTTATCCACGTCGTGGCCAACGGTCCCGCCGTTTGGGGACCGGGTGGGGAAGAATGGTGGACGACGGCGCTCACCGGTCGTGCCCAGGTTGTGCACGGGAGTTATCCACAGGCTGTGGAATATGTGCGTGAAGGGACGGCGGTGTGGACGGCGCGGCGACGCGCCCGCTCGGGTCGATCGGACGTTCGAAAGGCCCTGCCGCCTGGGGATTCCGCTGTGGAGCCGGCGTCCGGAACGCCTGCTCACCAGGGTCGGAGGATGTGTGAAACGTTGCCCCCAGCCTGTGGACGACGGGCCTCACAGGTCCTTGGCGAGGGGGTGGCGGGGTTGGTAGATCGGCAGTTCGCCGCCGCTCGGCAGCCGGATCGCGGCGAGCAGTCCCCAGCCCTGGTCGCGCACGGGCACGTCGACCTGGACGCCGCGCTCGGCGAGGTCGTCGAGGGTCGCGTGGATGTCGTCGCACATCAGGTAGAACTCGTGCCGGGGCGCGCCCTCGGTGGGGTGGGCGGCGAGCTCGGCGGGCGGCAGCTTGAAGATCAGCCAGCCGTGGCCGGCGTCGACGTCCGGGAGGCCGAGCACGTCCCGCAGGAACGCGCGGTCGGCGGCCGCGTCGCGGCTATAGATGATGACGTGCGCACCGTTGATCATGAGTCCCCCTCCCGGGCCGTCCTACCCGCGCGGGCGCCGGTCATTTCGGATGGTCTGGACATGGCCGGGCGGCTGCGCCTTAATGGCGGCATGGAGCCCGGAACGGTCGCCGCGCCGCGGCGCGGGCGTCCGGCGCGGCTCGCCGGACGGCCCCCGACCTGCGAACATCTGTTCGAACGCGTGCTAGGCTCCGGGATTCATGGGGCACCTTCTGAACGAGCCGGTCCGCGCCGAGCACGACCCCGCCGGACGACTCACCGCGTACGAGTGGCGGGGGTCGCGCTACGCCGTCGAGGAGGTCCTGAAGACCTACGGGACGCCCCAGGACGGCCGGGTCTACCGGGTCCGCGTCGTCGGCGCGGAGGGCGTGGCGGTCGCGGAGCTCGGCCGTGACCGGGACCGCTGGCGGCTCCGGCACGTCTTCTCTGCCTGACGCCCCGGGCGGCGGCGGAGCCGCGGGGCGCCGCCCCGACCGGGCGGTGTGGACGCGGGTCGACGGCATCCAGGGCGCCTCGCTCGACCTGCTCAACGCGCGGATCGGCCGCCGCCACTACGCGCCGCACGCGCACGACGAGTTCGCGATCGGCGTGTGCGTCGACGGCCTGGAGACCATGCGGTACCGCGGCGAGCGGCTGTACTCGGCGGCCGGCAGCATCGTGGTGATCGAGCCCGGCGAGGCGCACACCGGCGGTCCCGCCGACCAGGGCGGCTTCGCCTACCTGTGCCTCTACCCGACGGCGGAGCTGGTGGCGGCGGCGTCGGGCTGGGACGGCGGGCTCCCGCACTTCCGCGAGCCGATCGTCGGCGACCCGGACCTGGCCGGCCGGCTGCGGCTCGCGCACCGGTCGCTGCGGCTGGCCGACGACCCGCTGGAGGGCGAGAACCGGCT
Organism: Actinomadura violacea; assembly: GCF_017573465.1. GTDB lineage: Bacteria > Actinomycetota > Actinomycetes > Streptosporangiales > Streptosporangiaceae > Spirillospora > Spirillospora violacea. The sequence continues at coordinate 59,404 of NZ_JAGEPF010000017.1, read as the reverse complement.
GCTCGAGGTGCTCGGCGCGATCGTCCGGCGGCACGCCGTCCGCGTCCCGCCGGGCGGGTCCGCGCCACGGGGCGCGTCCGGGATCGCCCGGGCCGTCGCGGCGCGGCTGTCGGACGAGATTGTGGGTCCGCCTACCCTGGCGGAGGTGGCGGCCGACCTCGGTCTGTCCCGGTACCAGCTCCTACGGGCCTTCCGCGATTCGATGGGGATGCCGCCGTACGCATGGCTCGCCCAACACCGGGTGGCGCGCGCGCGGACGCTGCTCGACGCGGGGCATAGGCCCGCGGAGGCCGCATCGCTCGTCGGGTTCGCCGACCAGGCGCACCTCACCCGCTGGTTCCGGCGCGTCCTCGGCGTGACGCCGGGCGCGTACCGCAACAGCGTTCAAGACCGCGTCCGCCGCCGCCCCGCATCCTGAACCGGTGCCCGGCGCTGGTGGCCGGGCGGACGATCCGGAACGGAGGACGTGGTGAGTCGCCGCGGCTGGTTGCTGTTCGCGCTGATGAGCGTGCTGTGGGGGATCCCCTACCTGATGATCAAGGTGGCGGTCGGGGGCGTGTCGGTGCCCGTGCTGGTGTTCGCGCGGACCGCGCTCGGCGCGCTCGTGCTGGTGCCGATCGCCGCCCGGTCCGGCGGGCTGGAGCCGGTGCGCCGGCACTGGCGGCCGCTGCTGGCGTTCACGGCGGTGGAGGTTCTCGGCCCGTGGGCGCTGCTGTCGGACGCCGAGCACCGGCTGACCAGCTCGATGACCGGGCTGCTGATCGCCGCGGTGCCGATCATCGGGGTGGTGCTGGCGCGGCTGTCCGGCGACGCCGAGCGGCTCGGGCCGGTCCGCTGGGCGGGGCTGCTGGTCGGCCTCGCGGGCGTCGGCGTGCTGGCCGGGCCGCATCTCGGTGGCGGCAGCGCGTGGGCGATCGGCGAGGTCATGCTGGTGGCGCTCGGCTACTCCATCGCCCCGATGATCGCGACGCGTCGGCTGCAGGACCTGCCGAGCCTGCACATGGCCGCGGGCGCGCTGACGATCGCCGCGCTGGTGTACGCGGTCCCGGCGGGGCTGACCTGGCCGGACGCGGTGCCGAGCGGGCGCGTGCTGGCCGCGCTCGGCGGCCTCGGGCTGGTCTGCACCGCGCTGGCGTTCATCGTGTTCTTCGAGCTCATCCGGGAGGCGGGCACGTCGCGGGCGATGGTGTTCACCTACGTGAACCCGGCGGTGGCGGTCGTCGCGGGCGTGCTGCTGCTCGACGAGCCGCTCACCGGGACGATCATCGCCTCGTTCGCGCTGATCCTCGGCGGTTCGGTGCTCGCGACCGCGCGTCCCGGCGGCGGCGCTTCACCGGCCGCCGCCGGGACGTCGGGCACGGAGGTGCCCGGCGCGGAGGTGCCGGTCAGCGAAGAGTCACGATGAACTTGCCGGGCTTGGCGACGTTCCCCGCCGGGTCGATCGCGCGGTACTCGACGGTGTGCCGGCCCTTGGCGAGCTTGCCGTAGGTCAGCGAGTCGATCACGGTGCCGTCCTCGGAGAACCGCCACGGCGCGGACGAGTCGGTCGGCCAGCCGAAGTAGTTGAACCAGCCGTCGCCGTCCACGCGGAACTCGGAGACGACCACGCCGGGCCGGTCGTCCGCGCCGGTCAGCTTCATGGTGAAGGGGCCGTCGAAGACGTACTCGGGCGTGCGGCCAGGGCGGGGGCGTGCCTGCGCAGCGGCGGACAGCTGGAACTTCACCGTCGGACGTTGCGCGTCGATCGTCCACGTACGGGTCTTGGTGCCGACCTTGGCGACGAGCTTGTGCGTACCAGTGCGCAGGTGCAGGCGGCCTAGTGCGATGTCGCGTTCGCCACCGTTCACGCGCCGCCCGTCCAGTTCCCAACGGACGCTGGGGACGCTCCTAGCGGGATGGGTCGTTTCCGCGTACACGACGGATTCGGCGCCCACTGCACTGTCGGTGGGGGTGGACGAGGTGAAGTCCGCGGGCACGTTGTCGGGCGGCGTCTTCACTCCCGTATCGACGTTCCAGGTGCGGACCTGGGTGAGCGCTGCAGACGCCCGTACGGCGGGGTCCCGCACGAAGTCCGTCGGGTCGGTGACGGTCGCCTTGACGGTGTGCGTGCCCTTCTTCAGGTGGAGGCGCCTGAGGTCCAGGTTCGGCGACTTCCCCACGGTCCTGCCGTCGGCCGTCCACGTGACCGACAGCTGGTGTCCTGTCGGGTGCATGGTCTCGACCCACAGAACACGGTCAGCGCCCACAGGAGCGTCCGTAGGGGTCTGCGCCTGGACGATGTCGACCTTGCCGGAGATGCGCTGCGTCATCCGCTCACGCGCGACCTGGTCGTAGTAGTAGCCGAGCGTCTTCATCATGGAGTGCCGGCTCGGCCTCCACACGCCCTTGCTGTAGTAGAGGCCGCCCTCATAGCGCCCTATGACGCCGCCCGCTTCGCTGCGCTCACCGAGCCACCGCCACCACTTCTTCTTCTGCGCCTTCATCTCGTCGACGGTGAGCAGCGTGTGATGGATCGACGTGGGCTCCGGACCGGTGTACGTACCGCCCGGCACACCCCGCTGGTAGTAGTCGTACTCGTCGTCCAGTCCGCCTAGCGAATGCCCGAGCTCGTGCGGCGCGATGAGGGCCGACATGGCGTTCCCGCCGGACGACGTGGCGTACGTACCACCAGCGCCCCCGTAGGTGTCGCTGTTGGCCATCGCGAGGATCTGCCTGTTGTTCGCGGTCGTGCCGGGGACCATGTCCGCGTACTTCTTGGCGGCCGCGGAATCCATGACGAGCAGGCGCTGCAGGCCGTCCTGCCTGCAGCCGCTCCAGAACGACATGCTGAGCGGCGTCGTACGGCGCGGTGAGGACAGATCCGGGTCGCAGCTCACCCCGGACTGCTCCGACGGGATCTCGACCGCGTACACGTTGACGTAGCTGCGGTACGACTTGAACGGCTCGATCGTCCACAGGTCGTTGAGGTGCTTGTCGAGGTCCGCGCGGAACTTCGGCATGTCCGCCGCCGTATAGCCGTCACCCATCACGACCAGGTTGAAGCGCTTGGCCGGATCGCCGGTGACCTGGATCGGCACTATGGTCGCGTCCGGTGCCTCCGCGCGCGCGGGAACGGCCGCCAGGGCCGTCACGGTGAGCGCTGCCGCGCCGATGATGCTCGTCCTACCCGTCCACATGCACGGACCTCCTCGCGTGGGCGCGCGCGAGCCACAACGGCCCGGGGAGCGGCGCGCCGGCCCCGCTGATCAAGCGGCGCTGCCCGGATTATCACTCCAAGATCCGCGTTTGTCGCCCATCCGCGCCCGGCGCCGTCAGCGCTTGCCGCGCTGGCCCTCCGCCAGGCCCGCCGAGATCTTGTGGCCGCCCGCGCGCCGCTGCACCGCCGCCGACAGCACCGGCGCGACGCCGCCGAGCCGCGCGCCGAGCCGCAGCGCGAGCGGCGCCACGTCCACCTCGGCGACGTCGCGCTCCACCGCCCGCACCGTCGCCTTCGCGACGTCCCGCGGCGAGCGCGTGCCGACACCCCGCGGCAGCGCGACGCCGGCGTCCGCGAACATCCCGGCATCACGGATGAAACCGGGAAAGACGGTCGACACGCCGACGCCGTGCGGGCGCATGTCCTCCCGCAACGCCAGGGCGAACCCCCGCATACCGAACTTCGTCGCGTTGTAGAGCGACGCGTGGCCGGACGCCGTCTTCCCGGACAGCGACGCGATGAACGCCAGATGCCCGCGGCCACGATCGGCCATCTGCGCGCCCGCGAGCTTCGCCATCACGATCGGCGCGCGCAGGTTCACGTCCAGGACCCGGTCGACCTGATCCACCGAGTACTCCGCCAGCAGCCCCGACGCGGGCAGCGCCGCGTTCGCGACCAGCACGTCCACCGGGCCCGCCGCGTCCAGCAGCCGCTCCACCGCGGCGCGGTCGGCGAGATCGGCGACCACCGCCCGGCCGCCGAGCCGCTCGGCCAGCGGCTCCAGCACGTCCGCCCGGCGCCCCGTCAGCACCACCCTCGCGCCGCGCCCGGCGAACCCCTCCGCCAGCGCCCGCCCGATCCCGCCCGTCGCCCCGGTGACCAGGACCGTCGCACCACGCAGCTCCATGGCCGCGATCATGGCCGATCAGAACCCGATCCGCCACAGCAGCAGGATGACCGACGCGATCGCCAGCCCCACCGCGCCGAGCCGCACGTCGCCCAGCGCCATCAGCAGAGCGCACCCGGCGGCCGTCACCGCCGCCACCAGCATCAGCCCGCGGCCCCCCGGCCCCTCCTTCTCCGGCGTACCCGGCTCGAACTCGCGCTCCCAGCGGCGGAAGTCGTCCTCAGCCATGGGCACTCCCGAGGGTCGTCCCCAGGATCATGCGGCCGCGCGACCGGCCCGTCGAGATGGCGTGGACGTGACAGCCACGGCACCCGGGATTGGATGATCGGTCCGATAACGGCGAGCGGGTGCGGACCGCCCGGGTTCGGTTGCTAGGCTGCGGAGAGCCTGGGGGAGCAGACACTGATCCGTATCTTTCCCCGGGTTCGGACTCATAGTCGAGGTGAAGGGGTCCCCACCGTGAAGAAGCTACTGATTCTCGCCGTTGTCGCCCTCGGTGGCTTCGCCGTCTGGCGCCGCCTCCAGCAGGACCGCGCCGAGCTGGACCTGTGGACCGAGGCCACGTCGTCCGACAGCTGAGACGCCGGCGACACCGGGCCCCGGCGTGAGCGGCGCAGAGCCGATCTCGATCGCCTGCATCGATCTCGCCGGGACCACCGTCGCGGACGGCGGCACCGTCGAGACCGCCTTCGCCGAAGCGATCGCCGCCCTCGGCATCGTCTCCGGCACGGCGGCCCACGACCGCGCCATGGCCCGCGTCCGCGAGTCACGCGGCGGCTCGAAGATCGAGATCTTCCGCTCGCTCTTCGACGAGCCGCGCGCTCAGGCCGCGCACCTGGCCTTCGAGCGGTCCTATGACCAGCTCGTCGACCGGCACGGCCTGCGACCCGTGCCCGGCGCCGAAAGCGCTCTCGAGCGCATCCGCGGCGCCGGGGTCCGCGTGTGCCTGCTCACCGGCTTCGGCCGCCGCACCCAGGCCCGCGTCCTGGACGCGCTCGGCTGGTGGGACCGCGTCGACCTGACGCTGTGCCCCGAGGACGCCGGCCGCGGCCGCCCGTGGCCCGACCTCGTCCTCACCGCCGCCCTCCGCCTCGGCGCGGACGACGTCCGGCACATCGCCGTCTGCGGCGACACCGCGAACGACATGCTGACCGGCCGCCGCTCCGGCGCGTCCGTCGTCGCGGGCGTCCTCACCGGCGCCCACGACCGCGACCGCCTCCTCGCCGCCGGCGCCACCCACGTCCTGCCCAGCGTCGCCGACCTCCCCGGCCTCGTCCTCGATGACGCGCCGGTAGCCGACCACCGGTAAGCTTGACGCGCCCGCAGGGCAAAGAGGGGCCTTAGCTCAGTTGGTAGAGCACCGGCTTTGCAAGCCGGGTGTCAGGGGTTCGAATCCCCTAGGCTCCACCACCGAAAACGCCCCCATCCGACTCCCGGACGGGGGCGTTCGTGCGATTAGCGTGCGATTAGGCCACCGGGACGAGCGCGCCACCGAGGCCCCCGTCGTCCTCGTCATCGTCGCCGCCCGCCTCAGACGTCGCGTGCTGATAGATCATCGCTGCTCGGACGCTGTCATGCCCCATGCGGTCCATGAGGTCGCGCAGGCTCGCGCCGCCCTGTGACGCAAGGGTGTTGCCCATGTGCCGGAGGGCGCGGAAGTGGGGTTTCGCGAGCCTGGGCGTCTCCACGGCTAGCGCACACTGAGACGCCCGCCGCAGGACCCGGCCGTCCGGCCCCGCGAAGACGAGCGCCGCAGCGTCCTCGCGACGTGCGCCCGCAGGGCGTTCCCGGATCAACGGGACGATGCCTTCCGGGAAGCTCACGGTTCGCTTGCCCGCCCGAGACTTGGGAGGCCCGATCACCAGGTCGCCGGTGTCGAGTTCAAGGGGCGGCGGCGCTCAGGCCGCTGCGCGGCCCCGCGCCAGGCCGCCCGGAGCGTGCGGCGTGGGCGCCGGTCACCGGACGGCCGCGCTGGGCCGCGCATCGCGACGCGTCCGCCGGCCCCGCCCTGTCCGCCCGCCACCGGGGCCGCGCCGCCGCCTACGGACTCAGCGTTGGATGGCCAGGCGTGCGCTACTGGGGAACCCCGTGGTTTCCCAGACCCCTCCTGGAACCGGAGGGCACTCCCGCGCCAATCTGTCTGTCACGGGGTACGCGCCGTTGGCGCGGGAGCACCCTCCGGACAGGTCCGTTCGTGTGTCGCAGAGCGCGGGGCGCCAGCAGACGGGAAACTCGGGCGGCAGGACACATGTTTGGCGCCATCAGCTGAGGTAGAAAGCCTGCCTACGCCTCGGCTGAGTCGTTGTCGACTGGTTCGCCACGAACAGATCTCTCCGAGATCAGGAATACCCCTGATGCGGTAGCGGTCGCCCCTGCTGGACGTTGATAGCCGCAACCCACAACGGTGCCCTTGGCGTTCACGACCGTGAAATCCATAAGGACTTTGGTGGGGTCGCCGCTCTCGTAGATCCACACGCTCAGGTGGTTGGGCTGGGCGTAGACGGCGAACTGAGGATCGGTGTCGTCGGCCGAGGGCATCACGGCAAGGCTCTCACCCGGCCTCAGCCAGAAGTCTTCGGCATACGGCTCGACGGACAGGCAGAGAAGGCGGTCGCCTGTGTTTTCCACTGGAAGCCTGTTCATGGCGCCATGATCTCGCCGCCCTGGCAAGGGCGGTCGCCCAGGGGCGCCAGATGCGACTTCCCAGGCTGACAACGCGGAACAATCACGGAACGGACGGCCCCGGTCGCGCGCACTGCAGCCGTCCGTTCGCAGGTCAGAGCGCTACTCGGAGTCTTCTTGATCACTTCACCCTGCCGAGTGCATGACGCTGGGCCAGTCGTGGGCCGCCGTGCGATTAGGGGCGCTGATCAGGAGTCAACAGGGGTCATATGCGGATCATGGTTGGCCCACGTCAGAGGGGCGATCGGGGCCGGTCACGGAGATTTGCAAGCCGCGTCTCAGGGGTTCGAATCCCCTAGGCCCCACCCACCAAGAAGCCCAGGTCAGAACCAGAATTCCGACCGGGCGGTACGGGGAGTCGGTTGCGCGTGCGCTACTGGGGAACCCCGTGGTTCCCCAGACCTCTCCTGGACCCGGAGCACCCGTTTGCGCGCCAAGCTCTGTTGCAGCTCTCGCCGTTCGCGCGAACAGGCACTCCGGAGCGATGCGCGAGGCTGCGGGTGGAGTGTCGGGCACATGGGGCCGTAAGGATCAGTCCCCATTGAAGCCACGGAAAGTACCGGACTCGTCCGCGGCATCAGCGAAATCGGCGAAGTCCATGTTCGCGATGCTCAGATTGGCGGAAACATCGCCGTACCAGCGGGGCGGCAGGCGGAAGGTACGGCCGGGTTCCTCGTATAGGTCGACGGCAAGCAGCGAGCGTTCATCCTCGGTCATGGTGGTCGCGTCGGCAAGGAACAGATAGGTCAGCTTCTCCTCGTCGACAGCGGCGGCATCCGCGGCAACTAGGGTTTGGACGCTTACCCCGGCGTACGCAAGATCGCTCACGTAAGTCGCGCCGCCGCTAAGGGAGGCTTCGATTGCTGCTTTCAGCGCCTCCCAGGCCATGTCATCGGTGAAATCGGTGCGCATGACCAAGGACGCCAGGTCGCCGGGCTCGGGCAGGGGAGTCATGCTAAGGATCTTCCTGCATGTACTCAACTTCTCAACACGGCGTGTAAGCGTCGGACGGCGGTGACAGCAGCCGTTACAGCAACGTCAGCGGATGCCGTCGCCCCTCACCGCAAGGCCACCACGGCGAACCGAGCTAGCGACCTTGGTCGTGATCGAACTGATAAAGATGCGGTCGACCGGTCAAGGGACGGCGTGCCCGTAGGCTCCACCAGCGAAAACCTCCGCATCCGGATCACGGACGGGGGCGTTCGGGCCATTAGCGGGCCATTAGGCCACCGGAACCAACGCCCCGGCCGCTCCGTCGTCGTCCGTCGCGCTGGCCGCCGTGATGCGGTCGTTGAGGTCACGGAGACTCGCCCCGCTCTGCGCGGCGAGCGTGTTGCCCGTATGCCGGGGTCGTGGAAGTGCAGGCTCGGAGCACCGATCGCCGCCACCGCATCGGCCCATTGTGATGCACGCCGGAAGTTGCCCCGTCGCAGGACGACGCCCTTCGTCCCCGTGAAGACCAGCGGCGTCGGGTCGGAGCCCGTGTGTCGCTCCGGTGTTCGGCGATTGCCGGGAGCATCGCCGCCGGAAGCGAACCCGCCCGCGATTTCGTCGGCCCCACCACCAGGTCACCGGAGTCCATTTCAGGGGGGCGCCCGGACGGCCGCGCGATGCGCCGCCCGGCCCTGTTCCCCGGGTGACCGTCATCACGGGGTGCGCCGCTGCCCCAGGACGCGCCATCACGGATCGGCCGGAGGCCGCCGGCCAACGCGCACGCTCGCTCCTCCGGGGTGCCTACGGCGTTGGACGGCAGCCCGCTCGCACTGCCGAAAGATCAGCACTCAAGAAGCCCACTTGAGTGCGCGCAGCCCGGGGGTACGCTGCCCCCGAACCCCCTGCGACCCGGAGTGCTCGCGCGCCTCTGTCTGTCACACCGTCTCGCCGTGCGCGCGGACGAGCACTCCCGCACGCGCTCGCCACTGCCGCCGCAAACGCGACGGCGTCCACCACGCCACTCGCGGCATCGCCCTCATGCGCAACCTGGCCATGGGCCGGCTGACCCGGTCCCGGGCCGGTGGTGACCGACGGTGCTCATGACCAATACATGTTGGTCATTGCGGTGTTCGGGTACCGGGCTCCACGTCATTGATGTGGAGCCCGGTCTCCTTTACGCAGGGCGGGAGAGGCCATTGGCGCACTCACGCAGCGGTCTCGCCTCACGCATCTGCCCGGGTGGTACTTCTGGGAGCGGACATTGTGCGCTGCTCGAGGGGGTCGCCCGTAGGGCGAATTCCGGGCCGTTCAAGAAGCCCGAACGGGATCAGTGGTCGTTGACGAAATGCTTGGAGCTGAAGTTTCCGCCGTTACCGTCGTATTCGATGTCGATCCTGGCGTTCTCGGGCAGGTTGTAGACGCCGCCGTCGCTGGCCCGGTGCGTCTTGCTGCTGCCCTTGGACTTGGCGGTCATGTTGTAGCTGAAGTCCCTGCCCTGGTAGGTGTACATGACGGTGACATAGGCCGAGTGCCCGTTCGCCGAGGTGTCCGTCACCTTGACGACGTCACCGTGCTCCCAGATCTGGACCTTGACACCGCTCGCGGTCACCAGGTGGTAACCCGCGGTGGCGGCGGAGGCGGTTCCGGTGGTGGCCATGACGGCGGCGGCACTGAGCGCCACCGCGCTCGCGACGAGGCGACCGATGCGAATCTTCAAAACAGGTTCCCTCCGTACGGAAGAGTTGGCGGGTTGCCCCGGTCGGTACCGACCTCACGTCGTGTACCGACTCCAGGGCTCTACCTTCGTTCGTGGGACATTCGGGTCGAGACCGTACTACAGCCGATCAAAGCGGTCCGTCTTGGGGTAGGCGATCGCGGCAACCATTCAGGTTGAGACTCTGGTTTGATCGCCGTCAGATCGGCTATGAGGCGGGTCATCGCGGTCCGATAAGCCTGCCGTCTCGCTCCCCGGCCGTCCTTCAGGGCTATGACGGCGGCGAACGCCGGGCGGTTCCATGATCTCTGTTGGGGACGTGACCCATCGGCTCGGCGAGGGGTCGCGCTGCGGTCGGGGCGGTGTGTGCGCGAGGAGTGGCAGGTTAGTGGTCGTTCAGGAACCACTTGTTGCCGTCCCAGGCTCCGCCGTTCCCGTCGTAGTAGACGTTGATGTTGCTGCCCTCTCCCCAATTGTGTGCCGCACCGTCGCCGGCCCTGGCCGTCTTGCAACTGCCGGAGCCGCTGTGACGGTGAGGTGGTAGAAGTCGCCTCCGAAGCCGGCGGGGATCTGCTCATCGACATAGACCACGGCCGAATGCCCGTTCGCCGATGTGTCGCACGGAGATGATGCCGCCGGGTGTGTACGGCTGATGAAGGGGACTGTCCGAGCGTGGGGGGTCGCGGCAACCGATCGGGTTGTGGTTTCGGTGTGATCACCATCAAATCGGCCAGCGCTACAGGTCGAAGGCGCCGCCCTCGACGAGGATCAGCAGGCCGATTCCGATCAGGACCACGGGCAGCAGGACATGACCCCACCGGCTGAGGGTGCGGGCGATGACCGGCCGCGTCGCGAAGTAGCGCCCCACCGCGCACCAGATGCCCACCAGGACGAGGAAGACCACGGCGTACACGCTCATTCCGCCCGCACCGGCGGTCGCGAAGACAGGGACGTAGACCCCGATGTTGTCGCCGCCGTTCGCGAAGGTCACGGCGGCGACTTCCAGGGCGCCGGGGCCTCCTGACCTCGTCTGCTCGTCCTTCTCGTCCTCGCCGTTCCGGCGGTTCTTCCACGCCTGCCAGGCCGCTTTGAGCCCCAGGGCCAGCGGCAGCAACCCCAGATAGGGGATGGCGGACTCCGGCAGGAAGGTCGCGCCGAACGCGGCCGCCACGGCCACGGCCAGAATCGCGGCGAACCCGAGGTATTGCCCGAGGCTGATCCGCACGGCCGAGCCGTGATGGCCTGCGCCCTGGGCGAAGAACAGGGACAAGATCAGGATGTCGTCGATATTGGTGACGGCGAACAGCCCGGCAGCCTGCCCGATGATGCCCAGATCCACGCGCGTGAGATCCCTCCGGTGACGCGAATCCCAGGAGGCTACCGCTCCCGATCTGTCGGGCTTTCCAATCCCCCTCACCGACGTCGAGCGCGCTCGCGCGGTTCAGTGAATCGCAGGACTCCGGGACCGGGCGAACACCTGGTGGTCGGCCTGAGCGTGTCCACCCCGCTCGTTCGCTCCGGCACGACCGTTCGTGCTGTGGGTGCTCACAGGCCGGCGCCGCCTGTGGCGTCGATGACGCGTCCGGTCACCCAGCGGGCGTCGTCGGAGGCGAGGAAACCCACGATGTCGGCCACGTCCTCCGGCTGCCCGACTCGGCCGAGGGCCGCCAGGGCCGCCGCGTGCGCCTCGGCCTGCGGGTTGCCGCGGAGCCAGTCCGCGTTGACGTCGGTGTCGACGACCCCCGGTGCCACCGAGTTCACCGTGATGTCTCGGGAGCCCAACTCCTTGGCCAAGTTGAGGGTGAAGGTGTCCAGGGCGCCCTTGGTGGAGCCGTAGGCGATGGCCTCCGGCATGGCCAGGCGGGCCGCGCCGCTCGAGATGTTGATGAGCCGGCCTCTGTCGCGCAGGCGGGTCAGGCCCTGCTGGACGATGAAGAACGGTGCCCGCACGTTCACCGCGAAGAGCTCGTCGAATCCGTCCTCGGTCAGCGTGGCCAGCGGCGCGCTGCGTCCTATGCCGGCGTTGTTGACGATGATGTCGAGCTTCCCGTCGGGCGCGTGATCCCCGGCGGCGGCGGCGAAGGCGGCCCAGAGGTCCGCCGCGTCGCCGTGCCGTCCGAACTCGGCGCGCACCGCGAAGGCCCGGCCGCCGTCCTTGCGGATGCGTTCGACGGCCTCGGCCGCCGCCGCCTCGTCGCGGGCGTAGGTGAGGCCGACCGCGGCGCCGTCTCGGGCGAGCCGTTCCGCGATCGCCCGTCCGATGCCCCGGCTGCCGCCGGTGACCAGCGCGACCTTGCCCTCGAGTGCTCGTGCCATGACCGCCGCCCTCTTTCTTGAGGGCTCGTTCAAGAATGACGGTAGCACGGTTTCTTGAGTGATTGCTCTAGAATGGGGTGCATGGGTGAATCGGGAACCAGGCGAGGGCGCCCGCCGGGCTTCGACCGCGCCACGGCGCTGACGGCCGCCACCCGGCTGTTCTGGGAGCACGGCTACGAGGCCACCTCCATCGGCGAGCTGACCCGGGTGATGGGCATCAGGCCGGGCAGCCTGTACGCGGCGTTCGGCGACAAGAAGTCGCTGTTCAAAGAGGTCGTCGACGCCTACGGGCGCACGCCCGCCGGAGCGTTCGCCGCCGCCGCCCTCCGGGAGGAGCCCACCGCCCGCGAGGCGTTCGGCCGCATCCTGCGCGAGGCGGCCGCCGTCTACCCCGACCCGTCCCATCCGGCCGGCTGCCTCACGATCAGCGCCGCCACCAACGTCACCGAGCAGGACGCCGAGGTCGCGGCGTTCCTGCGCGACCTGCGCAACCGGAACCTGGCCGCCTTCGAGGCCCGTCTGGCGAACGCACAGCAGGAGAGCGAGCTGCCCGCCGCGGCCGATCCCCGTGCTCTGGCCGCGTACTTCGCCGCGGTCATCCAGGGGATGTCACAACGCGCCCGCGATGGTGCGACGACGGCGGAGCTGACCCGGACCGCCGAACTGGCGCTGGCCGCCTGGCCGCAAGAACAGGGCTGACCGCCGTCCTTGCGGGACGCGCTCGGCCGCTACTCGAAGAGAGAACGGATGGCCTTGGCCACCAGGAGAACCAGGCAGACGAAGCCGAAGACGAAGGAGAGGGTGCCTCCTATGCCGATCAGTAAGGGAGCCAGGTAGTCCTGCCTGCCGACCCGTGCCATGGCGCAGCTGAAGTCGCAATTGGGCGGGGATTTCTCGCTGAACTGGAGCAGTACAACGCCTGCCAGTACGCATGAGAGGCTTACCAGCAGTGGTATGCCGCCGACCCGCCAGAAAAAGCTCGTCCCGCGTTCGCGCATACCGGCATCGTCTCCGGCCCCCTTCGATCGCACATCCGCCTGAGGTCTGACCCCGAGGAGCACAGCTTGATGGATCTGTCGGGCCTGCCGGAGGACAACTCTGAATCGTTGCAGGTGGACGAGACGCGGGGGCGGTTGGTCGGGCACTGTTGTACGAGTACGGCGTCTATTCGTTCGACGGGCCGCGGCGCTTCCGGTTGAGCTTCTGTCGTCAGTTCGACATTGACCGGGACGGTGTGGGGGTGCTCATCCAGCTTCGTTGCGAGTTCGAGTACGAGCCCGCACCCGCGCTCGAAGCTCTGGGCGCACATCATCGTTGGTGGTGCGGCATGGAGGACGAACCACCACTGGCGGTGGTGCTGGACGAGATCGGGCGGGGGCCGGAGTGGGCCGTTGTTGCGGCTCATCGGCCGGCGGCGAGTTCGGTCCGCCAGGAGGATGTCTGCTGACCCCCCGGGGCGACAAGGGGGGTGACCTGCGGGTACGCTCCTGCGATCAGGTTCGTGGCGGGGGAGTGTCCGTGGGGTCGATCGGCTTTTTCGAGGTCGTTGTGCTGCTCGCCGTTCTCGGGGTCGGGGTGGCGTTCGTGGTCGGGTTGGTGCTGGCCGTCGTCGCCATTTCCAAGCGTCTTTGAACAGGGCGTTTAACGGACCGGCTCGGGGCCGGTTTTCGGCGGTTCCGATGGTCGACGGTGGGGGCGCGCGAGCGTAGCTTCTGGGCATGGCAGGCGTCAGTCCGCAGCGTGTCGCGTTCGATGCGGCGCGGGTGCTGGTGTCGGCGGCGGGCAGCGATCTGTGCTGGTGGTTGTGCGGGGAGATCGGCCGGTGCCTGGGGGCGGGGTACGAGGCGCGGTTGCTGGAGACGCGGCTGCGGATGGAGCAGGACGACGTCTACTTCAAGGAGGCCGGGTGCTGGCGGGCCATGTTGGAGGATGCGCTGCGCGACCGGCCTGATGTGGCGGAGTGCCTTTACGAGGTCATAGGTCCGCTGCTCGGGGCGTCAGCCGGTCGGTGAGGCGTCCGGGACGAGGGCGGGGCGGGTCAGGCCGGCGGGGACCAGGAGGAACACCTTCGGGCCGAGGCGGTCCATGTCGCCGCCGCGGCCGAAGACGAGGCCCGCGGCGAAGTCGACGAACTGCTTGGCGACGTCGTCCGAAAGGGCGGTCAGGTCCATGACGACGGGGATGCGCTTGTTGCGGAAGTAGTGGCCCACGTGCAGCGCCTCGTTGTAGTCGCGGGGGCGCAGTGTCTTCACCATCACCCTGCCAGTGTCCGGGTGCTGTCAAGAGGCACAACCCGGGGTTGTGCGGCGGGCCGGGCGGTTGTTTGTGGCGGCGGCGCGCGGGGGTGTTTGATCGGCGCCGGAGAAGAGGGGGGCGCTGTGCTCGGACGGGATTTCGCGTGGCTGTGGCGCGCGTACGCGGTCAGCGCGCTGGGGACCTGGCTGGCGCTGGACGCGTTCCCGCTGATCGCGGTGCTGGTGCTGCACGTGGGTCCGGCGCAGGTGTCGATGATCTCGGCGACGAGCCTGACGGCGGCGGCGCTGATCGCGGTGCCGCTGGGGCCGTGGATCGAGTTCCAGTACAAGCGGCGGTTGATGATCCGCGCGGATCTGGTGCGGTTCGCGGTGCTGGTGACGGTGCCGGTCGCGTACGGGTTCGGGGCGTTGACGTACGTGCATCTGCTGGTGGTGGCGGTGGTCGTCGCGCTGGCCGACATCGTGTTCCGGGGGGCGAGCGGGGCGCATCTGAAGGCGCTGGTGCCGAAGCGGCATCTGATGGAGGCGAACGGCCGGTTCGAGACGGTCCAGTGGATGTCGACGGCGGTGGGGCCGCCGGCGGGCGGGGCGCTGATCGGGGTGCTGGGGCCGGTGGTGACGGTGCTGCTGGACGCGGTGAGCTACGTGCTGTCGGCCCTGGGGGTGTGGAGGATCGCGGCGCCGGAGGCGGAGCCGCCGGAGCGGACGGGCGCCGGGTCGCGGTGGGCGGAGATCGGCGAGGGGTGGCGGGTGATCGCGGCGGACCGGGAACTGCGGCTGCTGTTCGCCAACAGCGTGCTCACCGGGGCGCTCATCATGGCGACGGCTCCGCTGCTGACGTATCTGATGCTGCACGACCTGGGGTTCTCGCCGCTGGAGTACGGGCTGGCGTTCGGGGTGCCGTGCATCGGCGGGATCGCCGGGGCCCGGGTGTCGGGGCGGCTCGTCCGGCGGTACGGGCGGCGGACGGTGATGCTGGTGTTCGGGGTCGGCCGGGCGGTGTGGCTGGTCGGGCTCGCGTTCGCCGGGACGGGGATCGGTGCGCTGCTGCTGGTGATGGCGATGGAGTTCGGGATCATCACCTGCATGGGGGTGTTCAATCCGGTGTTCGCGACGCGGCGGCTGGAGCTGGTGGATTCGGCGAAGGTCGCGCGGATGCTGACCGCGTGGACGGTCAGTTCGCGCACGGCCATCGCCGTCCTCACCGCGTTGTGGGGTGTTCTGGCGGGGTTCGTGGGGGTGCGGGCGGCGGTGGCGGTCGCGGGGGTGCTGCTCATCGGCGCCTGTGCGTTCCTGCCGTGGCGCCGGGAGCCGGCCGCGGTCAGCGCAGACGAAGCCGAGGTTCGCGTCCCGGGGTGATCGGGTAATCGGTTTCGCGCCGCCAGAGGGTGCGGTAGAGGCCGGGACGGGAGATCAGCTCGGCGTGGGTGCCGCGGTCGGCGACGCGGCCCTCGTCGAGGACGATGATCTCGTCGACGGCGTCCAGGCCGGTGAGGCGGTGCGTGACGAGCAGGGTCGTGCGGCCTTCGGTGGCGGCGAGGAGATCGGCGGTGAGCGCGTCGGCGGTCGCGGTGTCGAGGTGCTCGGCGGGCTCGTCGAGGAGCAGGATCGGGAAGCCGGCGAGGAGGGCGCGGGCGAGGGCGATGCGCTGGCGCTGGCCGCCGGACACCTGGGCGCCGTGCTCGCCGACGCGGGTGCCGAGGCCGCGGGGCAGCGCGTCGACCCAGTCGAGGAGGCGGGTGCGGCGCAGCGCGTCGCGGATCTCGGCGTCGGTGGCGCCGGGGCGGGCGAGCCGGATGTTCTCCCCGATCGTGGAGTCGAACAGGTGCGCGTCCTGCGCGCACAGGCCGATGACCGTCCGGACGTCGTCGCCGGTGAGGGTGCGCAGGTCGGTGCCGTTGAGGGACGCCGATCCGGACGCGGGTTCGAGGAACCGCAGCAGGACGGAGGTCAGGGTCGTCTTGCCCGAGCCGGACGGCCCGACGATCGCGCAGCGGCGGCCCGGCGCGAGGTCGAGGGAGACGCCGTCGAGGGCGAACGGTCCGGTGGGCGTCCACCGGGCGCGGAGGTCGTCGACCGTGAGGGTGTAGGGCGCGGCGGGGAGCGGCGACGGCGCGGGCGGGTCCTGGACGGGCGGTGCGGCGTCGAGGACGGCGAAGATCCGCGCGGCCGAGCGGCGGACCCGTTCGAGGTGCTGGGCGGCGAGCGGCAGCCCGGTGACGACCTCGAACGCGGCGAGCGGCAGCAGGACGATCACGGCGAGCAGGACCCCGTCGAGGGCGCCGGACCGGACGGCGGGCACGCCGACGGCCAGCGAGCCCCACACGGCGAGCCCTCCGGCGAGTGCGGACACGGCGGCGCCGAGGCCGGTGGACGCGGCGGATCGCGCGGTCGCGCGGGTGAAGTCGCGGTCGATGCGGGCGGCTTCGGCGAGTTGCGCGGGCGCAGCGCCGTAGGCGATGAGTTCGGGTGCGCCCTGGAGGGTGTCGACGACGTGGGAGGTCAGTTCGCCGCGCAGGTCGGTGGTGCGGCGTTCGGCCCGGCGGGCCGTCATGGACGACAGCCAGGGCGCGACGACGCCGGCGAGCAGCAGCGCGAGCAGCAGGATGACGCCGGCCGACGGGAGCAGCGCCCACGCGAGCCCGACGGACGCTCCGCCGACGACGGCGGCGACCGCGCACGGGAGCAGGACGCGCAGGAACAGGTCCTGCACGGCGTCGACGTCGGCGACGAGCCGGTTCAGCAGGTCGCCGCCGCGGAAGGCGGGGAGCCCGCCGGGCGCGAGGCGTTCCAGCCGTTCGTACACGCGCGCGCGCAGGTCGGCAAGGATCCGGAAGGTCGCGTCATGGCCGACGAGGCGTTCGAGGTAGCGGAACACGCCGCGGCCGAGGCCGAACGCGCGGACGGCGACGATCGCGACCATCAGCATCAGCACGGGCGGGTGCTGCGCGGCGCGGGAGATCAGCCATGCGGACGTCGCCATGAGGCCGACGCCGCTGCCGAGGGCGAGGACGCCGAGGAGGACGGCGAGCAGCAGCCGTCCCCCGGCGGGGCGGGCGAGCCGGAGGAGCCGGAGGATCATGCCGCCACCGCCGCGGGCTCGACGGTGACCACCCGGTCGGCGAGGGTGGCGAGGGCCGGGCGGTGCGCGACGAGGACGACGGTCCGGCCGGCCTTGAGGCGTGCGACGGCGTCGATCACGGCGGCCTCGCTTTCGGCGTCGAGGCCCGAGGTGGGCTCGTCCAGCAGGAGGAGCGGCGCGTCGCGCAGGAACGCGCGGGCGAGCGCGATGCGCTGGCGCTGGCCCGCGGAGAGGCCGGCGCCGCGGTCGCCGAGCGCCGTGTCGAACCCGGACGGCAGCGCGGAGACGAACTCCAGCGCGTTCGCGGCCTCGGCGGCCTCCCGCACCGCGGCGTCCGGCGCGCCGGGGCGGCCGAGGCGGATGTTGTCGGCGACCGTCCCGGCGAACAGGTAGGGGCGCTGCGGGACCCAGGCGATGCGGTCGCGCCAGGCGTCCGGGGCGAAGGAGCCGAGGTCGTCCCAGTCGGCGAGGACGCGCCCGGCGTCCGGCCGGACGAACCCGAGCAGCACCGACAGGACGGTCGACTTCCCGGCGCCGCTCGGCCCGACGAGCGCGACGGTTTCCCCGGGGTGGACGGTCAGCGAGAAGTCCTCCAGCGCGGGGCCCCGCGAGTAGGCGACGGTCACGCCTTCCAGCCGGAGGGTCGCGCGGGAAAGGTCTGGAATGTCCGTCCGGTCGCCCGCGGCGGGCAGCGGCGTTTCGAGCACCTCGAAGATCCGTGACGCGGCGGTGAGGCCCTCGACGCTCGCGTGGTACTGCGCGCCGACCTGCCGCAACGGCAGGTACGCCTCCGGCGCGAGGACCAGGACGAGCAGCGCGGTCTCCAGGCCGAGCCCGCCGTCGACGAGCCGCAGCCCGATCGACACGGCGACGAGCGCGACCGACAGCGTCGACAGCAGCTCCAGCACGAGCGCGGACAGGAACGCGACCCGCAGCGTCGCCATGGTCGCGCGCCGGTGCCGGTCGGTGACCTCGCGGATCCGGTCGGCCTGCGCGCGCGCCCGGCCGAAGATCTTCAGCGTGGGCAGCCCGGCGACGACGTCGAGGAAGTGCGCGGCGAGGACGGACAGGGTGCGCCACTGCCGGTCCATCTTCCGCTGCGTGGTGAGCCCGACGAGGATCGCGAAGACCGGGATGAGGGGCAGCGTCGCGGCGATCGTGACGGCGGACGGCCAGTCGCCGAGCAGGATCCGCAGCCCGACGGCCGCCGGGACGATGACCGCGAGGACGAGCTGCGGCAGGTAGCGGGAGAAGTAGCCGTCGAGCGCGTCGATGCCGCGGGTGGAGAGGGCGGCGAGCTCGCCGCTGCGCTCGCCGGACAGCCAGCGCGGGCCGAGCGCCATCGCGTGGGCGAGGAGCCGGCCGCGCAGCTGCGACTTCACCGCGGCGGACGAGCGGTGCGCGGCGACCTCCTGCAGCCAGGAGACGAGCGCCCGGCCGAGCACGACGCCGAGCAGGAGCAGCAGCGGGGTGCGCAGCTCGGTGAGCGCGGCGCCGTGCAGGAACGCCCTGGTCAGCATGGTGGCGAGCAGCGTCGCCTGCGCGATGATCAGCGCGGCGGTGGCGGTGCCGAGCGCCACCGACGACAGCAGGAAGACGCGTGCCGTCCGGGCGTGGCGCAGCAGCCGCGGGTCGAGGGGCTTCATCGCACCGGCTCCGGCTTCTTCTTCGGCGTCGCGGGGATGTGCGAGGTGCCGATCCGCTTGCGGAACACCCAGTACGTCCACCCCTGGTAGATCATCACGATCGGGGTGAACGCGGCGGCGACCCACGTCATGATCTTCAGCGTGTAGCCGCTGGACGCGGCGTTCTCCGTGGTGAGGGTGCCCGACGCGAGCGTGGACGGCATCACGTCCGGGAACAGCGCGGTGAACAGGGTCGCGATGGCGAGCACGATGGCGGCACCGGTGCCGATGAACGCCCAGCCCTCGCGGCCGCGCCGGTTCGCGGCGGCGGCGAGCAGCAGCCCGGCGGCGGCGCCCCCGGCGGTCAGCCAGGTCACCGGCTTGCCGTGCTGGACCTGCGTGATCAGCAGGAAGCTCCCGCCGGCGGCGATCGCCCCCACGACGGCGATCTCCGCGACCCGCCGCGCCCGGTACCGGATCTCGCCGGATGTCTTCAGCGCGAGGAACACCGCACCGTGCAGCACGAACAGGACCGTGGTGGCGACCCCGCCGAGCAGCGCGTACGGGTTGAGCAGGTCGAGCAGCGTCCCGGCGTACTCGTGCGAGCCGTCCAGCGGCACGCCCCGGACGATGTTGGCGAACGCGACGCCCCACAGGAACGCGGGCACGAGGCTGCCGCAGAAGATCGCGCGGTCCCAGCGGGCCCGCCACCGCGCGTCGTCGCGCTTGCCGCGGTACTCGAACGCGACGCCGCGGACGATCAGCGCGATCAGGATCGCGAGCAGCGGCAGGTAGAAGCCGCTGAACAGGGTGGCGTACCACTCGGGGAACGCGGCGAACGTGGCGGCGCCGGCGACGATGAACCACACCTCGTTGCCGTCCCAGACGGGCCCGATGGTGTTGATGACGACGCGGCGCTCGACGTCGTCGCGGCCGAGGACGGGAAGCAGCATCCCGACGCCGAAGTCGAAGCCTTCGAGGAAGAAGTAGCTCGTCCACAGGAAGGCGATGATGACGAACCAGACGGTGGTGAGTTCCATGGCCGTTCCCTCAGTAGGCGAACGCGAGCGAGCGCTCGGCGTCGTCGTCGGAGTCGTCGGACGGCGGCGGGGGCAGCACCTCTTCTTCGGTGGGCGGCCCGGCCTTGGCGTACCGGAGCATCAGCCCGACCTCGATGACCAGCAGGACGCCGTACAGGGCGGTCAGCGAGACGACGGAGATGAGCATCGACGTCGCCGACACCCCGGGCGAGACGCTCGCGGACGTCTTCAGCACGCCGAACACCGACCAGGGCTGCCGGCCGTTCTCGGTGAAGATCCATCCGGCGGAGTTGCCGATGAACGGCAGTGACAGGGCCAGCACGCCCACTCGGTACATCCAGGGCTTGGACGGGAGCCGTCCGCGGCGCATCAGCCACAGTCCGGCGACCGAGAGGAGCGCGGTGAGCATCCCGACGCCGACCATGATCCGGAAGTTCCAGTAGGCGACGGGGACGACCGGCCGGTAGTTCCCGGGCCCGTACCGCGCCTGCTCGGCGGCCTGGACGTCGTTGATCCCCTTGACCTCGCCGTCGAAGGTGCCGGTGGCGAGGAACGACAGCACCCGCGGGACCTTGATCCCGAAGACCTCCTTGTGGCCGTCCGGGGTGCCGAGCGTGAAGACCGAGAACGACGCGGGCTGCTCGGTCTCGTAGAGCGCCTCGGCGGCGGCCATCTTCATCGGCTGCTGCTCGGTCATGACCTTGCCCTGGACGTCCCCGGTGATCGCGACGCCGATGGAGGCGATCGCGGTGACGGCGAGCGCGACCTTCAGCGAGGGCCGGAAGACCTCGATGTTCCTGCGGCGGGCGAGGTGCCAGGCGCTGACGCCGGCCATGAACAGGCCGCCGGTGACGAACGCCGCGGTGATCGTGTGCGGGAACGAGACGAGCTGGGTGGAGTTGGTGAGGACCGCCCAGAAGTCGGTGAGGCGGGCCCGTCCGGTCGCGTGGTCGATCCGGTAGCCGACGGGGTGCTGCATCCACGAGTTGGCGGCGAGGATGAAGTAGGCCGACAGCAGCGTGCCGATGTGGACGAGCCAGATGCAGGCGTTGTGGAGCCTGGCGTTGAGCCGGTCCCAGCCGAAGATCCACAGGCCGAGGAAGGTCGACTCGACGAAGAAGGCGAGGAGGCCCTCGATGGCGAGCGGCGCGCCGAAGATGTCGCCGACGAAGCGGGAGTAGTCGCTCCAGTTCATGCCGAACTGGAACTCCTGCACGATGCCGGTGACGATCCCCATCGCGAAGTTGATCAGGAAAAGCTTCCCCCAGAACTTGGCGGCGCGCAGGTAGTGCGTCTTCCCCGTCCGCAGCCACGCCGTCTCCAGGCCCGCGACCAGCGCGGACAGTCCGATCGTCAGCGGGACGAAGAGGAAGTGGTAGACGGTGGTGATCCCGAACTGCCACCGTGCGATGTCGACCGTGTCCATGGGCGTGCGCCTCTCCGGCTGTCTACTACAAGCTGTAGTACTACGTCCTGTCAGAGATACTACGGCCTGTAGTACTACGAGTGGTCGTAAGATCCCTCACACGGCCGCGGGCGCACGCGCGTCGAGCCCGCGGCCGGTCGGCGGCCGCGGGCTCGACGGGGTCGGATCAGGCGGTGGGGCGGTGGATCACCGGCCGCCGCGGACCGCGTGCGGAACGGTGCAGCCGGCACGCGAGAAGTCCAGGACGCTGCCCGGCGCGATGCACGCGGCGAGCCCGTAGGTCTCCTGCGCGTAGCCGATGTGCGGGCGCACCGTGACGTTGCCCGACTCGTCCACCTCGCACGGGTTGTCGAGCGTGCAGCGCTCGCCGTTCTCGTTGATCGTGTTGTTGATCGCGATCACCTTGCCGGAGGCGGCGTCGATGACCGGGGAGCCGGAGGTGCCGCCGATGACGTCGCACGACGACGTGTAGCGGACCGAGTCCTTCCAGGTCCACTGGTCCTCGCGCAGCCGGTAGGCGAACCCGTCGAGGCTGCACGAGTACATCCTCCGCCAGTAGCCGGACACGACGCGCAGGTCCGTGCCGGCCGCCGGGTGGGCGAGCGACAGCTCCAGCGCGGGCGTGCCGTAGCGCTGCCGGATCGCCGCGTAGCTGGTGTTCAGCCTGTACAGCGTGACGTCGGTGTCGGTCATCGTGGAGTACAGCATCGTCTTCGCGCGCAGGGTGCCGAGCGTCCCCTGGCCGCTGGAGTCCAGCAGCGTGAACGACCGGCTGGACGCCCGGTTCGTGATCACCTGTCCGGCGCTCGGCATGCCGCCCTCGTAGCAGTGCCCGTTGGTGAGCACGAGCGCCGGATCGGTGTCGGCGGCGCCGGGCGTGCGCACGAGGGAGCCGGAGCAGTTGCTGAGGGCGACGATGCCGGTGAAGTCGACGGCCGCCTTGGCGGGAGCGGGGGACGCCGAGGCGGTGGAGACGGAGGCGGTGGTCAGGGTCGCGGTGCCGAGGAACGCGGCGGCGAGCACGCCGAGGAGGCGTCGGTGCATGGCGGGGGTCCTCTCCGTTGAGCGGGCAGCGTGATGCTAACCAGGCCCCCGACGCCCAGGAAGCGCCAATATGTGCCAAAACGTCCGGCCTGTGCGGGAACGCCGCGAATCTGGCACGGAATGCAAAACCGCACCCGCCATCGGCGGCGGTCCCGCCGCGCCGTCAGTAGTGGAAGGCCGTGGTGGCGCGCGCCCCCGCGGCGCCCATGTTGACGATGGACGACGCGCCGGACGGGACCGTCCGGCAGAACGCGCCGCCGTAGCCGTCCGGGAAGACGAACAGGCCCCACACCGCCGTCCAGTCCTCGACCTCGCCGGTCTCCGGGTCCATCACCGGTTCGGCGACCGGGTCGATCCGGCGCTGGACGATGTGGTCACCGCCCAGGCGTCCGGCGACCGTCTCGGCCCACTCGCGGTCGGTCTGGTCCCAGCCGACGTGGATGCCGCGCCCCGACAACTCCCCCACCGGCTTGAGGATCAGGGTCTCGCGTTCGGCGCGCACCTGGTCGGCGAGGTCGCGGGTGAGGGTGCGCGTCCACGGCAGGATGCGGTCGATCAGTGCGTTCTCGTCCGGCGACAGCTCCGCGCGCACCTCGGGATCGGACACCATCGCCAAGCAGCTCTTATAGGAGAACATCGTCTCCGTCAGGGGAGTCCACAGGACGACCTTGCCGTCCTCATGGGCGCGCATCACCGTCTCTACGGGCTTGTCATTGCGCGTGTCCCGGGCCACCTGGTTGATGGTGAAATACCGCAGGATGAGGTCGATCGGACGGCCGTGCAGGTACAGACGTCCGTCCTTCTCCTGTACCTGGTCGACCTCGCCTAGGAGCACCTCTATGCCGTACTGCTTCATCGACTGCTGGAAGGAACGGTAAAGCGACCCGTACGTCGGCATCCCGCCGACGGCCTCCAGGATGGCGACGACGGGCGACTCGTTCTGCGTCGCCTGGACGGCATGGCGCGCGATCGCCACCGGCGTGTCGACGGTCGAGAGCCCGTGCTCCTCGGCGAACGCCGCGAACTCCTTGTGTTCGAGCAGCCTCCGGTTGACCTCGCTGATCTCAATGCCGCCCAGCTCGCTGCCGGTGTTGAACTCCAGCAGCCGGAACGCGGAACCGTCGTCGTACAGGTCGGCGCGCCCGTACAGGATCGGCTCGCCGCCGACCCGGGTCATCAGGGCGGCGCGCCGGTCGTCCGCGCCGATCGCCGCGCAGAACGCGCGCCGGTCACCGCCGAACAGCCGGCCGGGCAGGGACGCCATCATCCCGAACAGGCCGGTCAGGTCGTCGGCCGCCTGCCGCATCCGCGCCTCGGAGGAGAACAGCGGACGCGGCAGCAGGATCGCCCGCCATGCCTCGTCGAACAGGGGCGGGAACTCCGCGTCCGCCATGACGCCGCGCAGGGGACCGGCGGCGCAGGCGTCGAGGTACTTCGCGGTGACGCTCACTCGGTCCCCTCCGCGTCCACGACCAGGTCCTTCTCGATCTTCCGGATGGCCTCGCGGTCGGCCTGGAGCTGCCCGGGGTCCTCGTGGGCGAGGATGATGTAGCCCATCGTCATGCTGGCGAAGATGTCGGTGCTGGCGTGCACGCGGTCGCCGGTGCGCGCCAGGGCCACGGGCGAGTGGTAGCTCGGCAGCTCGCGCGCCTGGTCGTAAATCTCGGCGTTGCGCAGGATCCCCGTCGAGTGCGACATCAGGAACACGGCCATGACGTTGCGGTGCAGCGTGTAGCCGGGCGGCAGCTGCGGACCGCGCCCGCGGACCAGGTCGATCGTCCGCGTCACCTGGCTCTCCCCGGACGCGATGTGCGTGACCGCCGGGTTGCCCGCCCCCGACAGCCGAGCGTTCACCTCCAGCAGCCGCGGCCCGTCCGGCGTCATCATGATCTCGGTGTGCGCGGCCCAGTTGCGCAGCCCGACCGCGTCCAGCGCGGCGAGCCCGTAGTCGATCAGCTCGCCGTAGGCCTCCCGGTCGTAGGGCAGCCACTCGACGCTGTCGTAGACCGCGATGCCCTCCCCGAACGGGACCCGCCGGTACTTGATCATGTCGGTGATCGAGTGCCGGCCCTGGTGGCTGATCGTGTCGATCGCGTACTCGGTGCCGGTCAGCTGCTCCTGGACGAGCACCTCGTCGGCCAGCACGCCGAGCTTGTCGTGCGTGCCGAGCATCGCGTCGAACAGGTCGCGCCAGCCCTCCCCGCCCGGCGCGCGGCTCACCCCGACGGTGCCCGCGCTCGCCGGCGGCTTGATGACGAGGTCTGCCCCGGCGAGGCGCTCCCGCTCGATCCACGCCGCGACCTCCGCCGGGTCGGACGTGCAGACCTGCCGGGGGACGGGCAGCCCCGCGGCGGCGACGGCCTGGTGCATGGCGTACTTGTGGCGCCGGGCGTCCATCAGCGCGGGGTCGTTGGAGAACTCCGGCGCGAGCGCGTCCGTGCAGCGCTGCGCCAGTTCCAGCGCGGCCTCAGCACCGTGGAAGACCGCGACCGGGTCCAGCGCGCCGAGCCGGGCGATCGTCGCGTCGACGTCGCCGTGGTGGTTGATCACCGCGTCGTAGGCGGACGGATCGTAGGCCGACCGCATCGGCGCGAGCGCCGGGCCGTCGTAGTCCATGACGGCGACGGGGCTGAATCCGGCCTCGCGCAGCGCGGGCGCCAGCAGCGCCGACGAGCTGAACGGCTGGACGACGGCGACGACGGGTTCCTTCATGCTCTTCACCTTCATGTCGATTGCTCCGCCGCCTGGTTCGCGGCCATCGCCGGCGCTTCGTCCGGCGCGTCGTCCTGGGCGCGGCGCCGCGGCAGGCCCGTCCCGGCGAGCACGAGGCAGGCCGCGACCAGCCCGAACGCCCCGGTCAGCAGCCAGACGCCGGACCCCCACGCGTGCCACGCGGCGATCCCGATCATGGGTCCGATCGCGTTCCCGACGTGCTGCGGGACGGTCGCCGCCGCGATGTAGCGGGCGCGCAGCGCGGGCGGCGCGACGAGGCCCGGGTAGGCCATCATCGACGGCGCCGCGATGATCTCGCCGGCCGTCCACACCGCGGTGGCGAGGACGAGCACGGTCACCGACGACGGCCCCGCGTAGACGAGCTGGCCGGCGCCGAGCAGCACCATCCCGAGCGCCATCGGCAGCCCGATCGGGAGGCGCTGCGTCCACTTCGACAGCAGTACCTCGAACGCGATCACCAGGAACCCGTTGACCGACAGCAGCGCCGCGTACACCTTCTCGGTGTGGCCGGACCCGGTGACGAACAGCGGCAGCGCGGCGGAGCTCTGGATGTAGGCGATCGCGGTGACGAA
The DNA here is from genome assembly GCF_017573465.1 of Actinomadura violacea. Lineage (GTDB taxonomy): Bacteria > Actinomycetota > Actinomycetes > Streptosporangiales > Streptosporangiaceae > Spirillospora > Spirillospora violacea. Next base: position 33,879 of record NZ_JAGEPF010000017.1, on the reverse strand, counting down.
CAGGCCGAGGACGACGAGCATGAACCGCCGGTCGGCGAACACCTGCCGGTATCCGACGCGCTCCCCCTCGTCGGTCCGCTTGGCCCTTCCCTCCGGCTCCGGGCCCGACCGCAGCGCCGCGTAGGCGATGACGCCGAACGCCAGCGACGTCGCCGCGTCCACGTAGAACAGCGCGCTGTAGGACGCGTAGGCCAGCAGCAGCGCGGCGCCGACCGGGCCGACGGTGGTGCCGATGTTGAACGTCAGCCGCCACACCGAGAACGCGATGACCTGGCGGTCCTTCGGCGTCAGCTCGACGAGCCAGGCCATCGCGGCGGGCCGGTACGCCTGCGCGGTGAGGCCCGCTCCCCCGGCGACGAGCATGGCGGTCCACACGTTCGGGACGTGCACGAGCGCCGCGGTCAGCACGGCGCTCGCGGCCATCGAGCCGATGATGGCGCGCCGGTAGCCGAACCGGTCGGCGGCGGCGCCGCCCACCGCCGACCCGGAGATCCGGCCGATCATCAGCGCGGTCAGCACCGCGCCGCTCTCCCACGCGCTGAACCCCTTGCCGGTCAGGAACAGCACGAGGAACGCGTTGAGGAACGCGGCCAGGTTGATGATCAGATTGCCGAGGAAGAGGATCCGGACCGTCCCGGACATCTCCCGCAGCGTCGCGAGGATCGTCGGGTGCTCCCCGGGGGCCGTGGACGCCGTCATGGCGCCGGCTCCAGCGCTGCGCCCTCGAACGTGAAGTACCGTCCGGCGTCCGGGACGGCGGCGCGCGTCTCGTCGAGGGTCGCCCCGACCGCGATCACGTAGCCGGTGCGGGCCAGGCCGTGCGGGGGGAGCCGGACCCGCGCGCCCGGCTGCGTCCCGACCTCGACCTCGGCGACCGGCGGCCGCATCAGGTCGCGGTGCGCGGTCGCCGACGTGATCTCCATGTCGTACGGGGGATAGGCGAACCGGATCGAGGCGGCCCTGCGCTCCTTGGGGAACGCGACGGCCGGGCGCCGGCCGGCGGCGACGTCGGCGGCGGCGAGCGGCGCGTCGACCCCGGACGTCAGCAGCCCGAGGTAGGGGATCATCCCGCCGCCGAGCCGGACGTTGATCTCGATGACGTGCTTCAGGCCGTCCGGGGTCAGCTTGAACTCGATGTGCGTGCAGCCGTCGGTGAACCCGGCGGCCGCGTGGACGCCGGTGAGCATCTCGTGGAAGTCGTCGTCGAACAGCAGCGGGTCGTTGGCGTCGACGTCGTGGCCGATCTCCTCGAACGCCAGCCGGCCGCTGCCGCCGAGGACCTTGCGGGCCACGATCAGCGGCGTGCACTCCCCCGCGGACAGCACGCACTCGACGGAGATCTCCGGGCCGTCGAGGAACTCCTCCACGATCACGTAGTCGTCGAACTGGCGGATGCCGCCCATCCGCGTCCCGTCGGTGAGCGCGAACGCGGCGTCGAGGCCGTCCGGCCCCTCGACCTTGCTGAGGCCGAGGCTGCCGCCGAGGTTGCGCGGCTTGACGATCAGCGGGTAGCCGATCTCGTCCGCGAACGCGCGGGCGTCCGCGAGCGAGGACACGGCGCGCGACGCGGGCTGCGGGAACCCGGCGTCCGTGAGCGCCCGCCGCGTCGCGGACTTGTCGCGGCACCGCGCCACCGCGCCCGGATCGAGGACGGGGAACCCGAGCGCGGCGCTCAGGTGCGCGGACGTCTCGATGTACACCTCGTCGTAGCAGAACACTCCGGCCACGTCGTGGTCGCGGGCGACCGCGCGCGCCGCGTCGGTGAGCTTGTCCAGGTCGAGGCAGTCGACGACGGTGGATCCGACGATGTAGGGGTCCTCCCAGGAGGACGGGGCCGGGTTCAGCAGCCACAGCCGGTACCGCGCCGACACCGATTCCAGGATGTACCTGCGGTAGACCCAGTAGCTGCTCGCGACCAGGAGGAGGAGCGGGCGCTCGTCGCCCGCGGGCGGGTCATACGACATGCGAACCTTCCGCCGTCAGGAGAGGTAGTCCTCGAGCGCGCCGCGCCGGCGGACGTCGAGGGTGGCGCAGTGGAAGCCGCCGCCGAAGGTGTTGACCGTCCGGAACGGGACGGGGATGGGGGTGAAGCCCTCCTTCTCCAGCAGCCGCAGCAGCTCGGTCTCCTGCGCCTCGACGAAGATCCGGTCGTGGTCGAGCATCAGGGTGTTCATCGCGATCCAGCGGCTGCAGAAGTACATCGTCTGGTCGGCGGGGATGGCGGGCTCGGGGCAGACGAGCACGTCCCAGCCGGCGAACATGGCCGGTAGTTCCGGCACCCGCTCGGGGTTGATCAGTACCTTGCCGGGACGGAGCGGGACGAACGTGGCGTTCATGTGCATCGGGTGGTCGTCGGCGAACGCGACCTCGTGCACCCGGAACTCGCCGCCGAGCAGCCGCCGCACCCACTCGATCCCGAACCGGTTGGTGACGTGGCTGCGCTGGACGAGGATGTCGCGGCCGAACCGCATGAAGTCGCCCGCGTCCACGATCGGCTCGAACTCGGTGATCACGGACGTCGCATTCGGGAACGGGTCGTCGCGGGACGGGGTGTCCGGCTTCGCCGCGGCGTAGCCGGGGTTGTAGGCGGCGTCCGTGAGCTGCGGTTTCGGTGCCGCGACCCAGCGGGCGCCGCGCCGGAAGTAGTCCTTGAAGATCGTCCGGAACGGGTGGGTGGCGAAGTAGTACGACCGCCAGCCCATCGTCGCCTCGACGATCTGGTCGCCGGCGACCAGCGCGACGTCGCGCGGGAACGTGTGCGACGAGCCGCCGGTGGACGTCCAGTCCGCGGTCCCGAACGAGGCGGACTGGTCGACCGGGTCGGGCCGCCGGACCGTCACCCCCTCGCCCTCCAGGATCGACACGAACCCTTCGAGCTCCTCGTGGGCCGCCTCGACCTGCTCGGCGGGGAAGCCGGCACCGCCGTTGCGCTGGTAGAACTCCCACGCCTCCGGCGGCACGGTCGCCTCGATCGCCGGATGCCAGGGCGGGACGGCGGCGCCGTCGATGACGCCGACGATCACCTCTTCCAGCGGGTCCCACTCGTTGTACGAGCCGACCGGCGAGGTGTGCTCAGGCATCGAAGGTCCTCTCAACGGTCCGTACGGTCACGCGGGCCTCGGGCGAGGCCGCCTTCAGGCCGTGCAGCCGGCCGCGCGGCACCAGCAGCACGTCGCCCGTCCCGAGCCGGTGCGGGTTCTGCGTCGCCCAGGCGTGCACGTCGACCTCGCCGGACTCGACCTCGACGAGCCGGTCCGCGTCGTAGACGCCGGTGCTGAACGGGGAGCCGGGACGGAGCGTGCCGGTCACGGCGTCGTCCATGGCGGCGGTCGCGAGCGCGGCGCCCGCCTCGGTGTGCGCGTCGAGCGCGTCCGCCCAGGCGATCTGCGCGCGGAAGTCGGCGTCGCCGAGGCGCAGCAGCAGCTTGGTGTCCTCGATCCCGCGCACCAGCTCGGGGATGACCAGCTCGCCGTGCGCGCGCGCGAGGCCGAGCAGCAGGTTCTCGTAGGTCATCCGCCCGTGGTGGACGTCGATGTGCGCGTGCTCGTCGCAGTACTTGGCGTCCACCCGGTCGCCGTAGACGGCGCGGAGCATCGCGCCGGTGTCGGCGAACCCCTGCGCGAACAGCCACTCCAGGTACGTCACCGCGGCCATGTAGCGGAACATGCCGCGGTGGTCCTCGGTGAGCCAGTTGAAGTAGTTCACCCCGACCAGCGAGCTGGTCAGGTAGAAGTTCCAGTACGCGTGCAGGTCGGTGCGCAGGCCGACGCTCGCCAGCATCTCCTTGAAGATCGTGCTGTGCTTGGCGCCGTAGACCCCGTACCCGAACTCGTCGTTGAAGATCTTGAACAGCTCGGACTGCTCGACCCCGTACGACCCGCCGAGGTTGCGCGCCATCGCCGACGCCTCGGTCAGCGCGTCCAGCGCGAGCTGGATCAGGTGCAGCGCCGCCGCCTCCTCCGGGTGCCGGCACTCGGTGATCGCCTTCATGGTGCCGCTCACCGGGGCCGCCGCGTCCACCGCCGGGTTGCTCCCGGACGCGTCCGCCGGCGCGCCCGCCCCGCCGACCTCGGCGAGGAAGTACGCCTGCAGCTCGTCCAGCGTCCGCACCGGCGGGGCGGGGACGGCGTCGTCGAGGAACGAGAACGCGTACCGCTCCAGCCCGGGCCGGACCCGGTCGCGCAGCGCCCGCACCTCGTCGCCGTAGAACAGGTCGAAGTCGTCCTTCGCGGACGCCAGCCCGGCGGGCGGCAGCAGGATCATGTCGCTCTCGTAGGCGTTGCACAGCACGCGCCCCGCCAGGAGCTGGCCGCTGCCGAGGAACTCCGCCTCCGTCGCCGGGACGGAGAAGTCGTGCTCGCCGAGCGGCCCGATCGGGCGCAGGAACGGGTTGCCGGCGATGAGGACGTCCGGCACCGGCTGGAAGATCCGCTGCGCGCAGTACCGCGCGAGCGCGCTCCCCGTCGTGGTCGCGGTCGCGGTCGTCGTCACCGTCATGACGCCACCTCGAACCGGAGGCACTCGCCGTCGTGCGCGGCGTCCAGCACGACCGGCTCGCCAGGCTGGACGTGCAGCGGCTCGGGCAGGCACTGGATCGCCTGCTTCCAGTGCGAGTCGTGCCCCGGCGCGTTGTCGACGACGATGCCCGGCAGCAGCTCCATCTCGAACCAGAACGCGACCGCGTGCATCCGCCCCGCCGCCGTCGGCGCGATCCGCAGCTCGGTGCGCTGCGGCCGCGCGTCCGCGGTGGCGAAGTCGAACTCGAACACGGTCACCGGTTCCGACAGCATGCGGTGCTCGTGCCGGTGCAGCCGCGAGTCGAAGTACTCCAGCGTGGACAGCCGGTTGAACGGCGCGAGATCGAACCCGTACAGCTTCCCGACATGGTTCTTGCGGTGCAGCGGTTCGCTCTCGATGAGCTGCGCGATGATCCGCCCGCGCGCCGGCAGGATCACCGCGTCGGGGGTCAGCAGGTGCTCGCGGGCGTGCGCGATCGTGCCGAGGATGCCCTCGCCGAGCAGCCCGCAGTCGACGATCTCGGTGACCAGCAGGCCGGCGCGGCGCGGCAGGTCGTCCGGCACCCGCATCCGGGTGGACATCTTCGCGACGACCGAGACCGCGTCGTCGTACCCGGCGCCGCGCACGACCCGGGCCGCCGTCTCGGCGACGGACGGCTGCCCCTCGCACGCGACCACCCGGCGCGCCCCGGCTCGCGCCGCCATCATCGCCAGCAGCCCGGACCCGGCGCCGATGTCCAGGACCAGCGCGTCCGGGTCGGCCGCGACCGCCCGCCGGATCGCCCGGTCGTACAGCTCGGCGCGCTCCTCGTCGTGCAGCATCTCCCAGTGCCAGCGCGGGACGGTGCGGCGGACGGCGCGGTTGCGCCCGATCAGCGCCTCCTCGTTGTCGCTGTCCAGCCCGAGGATCAGCTCGAACGCCCTGGCGGCGTCCTCGAAGCGGCCCTGGTGGTGCAGGTCTCGGCCCCAGTCGAGGAACGCGTCCAGCTTCGGCTCGCCGGGGATGTCGGTGCCGTTCATCCGTGCTCGGCCCCCTCGTCGTGGTGGGTCGGGTCGGGCGGGAGGTTGGCGAGGATCTCCCGGTGGGTCACCGAGACCGGCGCATCGGCGCCGTCCGGGAGCACCACGAGGGCCTCGTCGCCGCTGCGCACCATCGGCAGGCGGCTTCGCCGCACGGCGGCGACGCCGACCTTGGTGCCGTGCCACGGGCAGCTCAGCCGCCGCCCGTCCGGGGTGCGGCGGGCGAGGCTCAGCGGCCCGCCGCGGTGCGGGCAGTGGTCGCGGACGAGCTCGGCCCGTCCGCCGGTGTCCAGGACGAAGTAGCGGTCGTGGCCGACCATCACGGTGTTGTGCCGGCTCAGATCCATCACGATGACGCGTGCCATCGGCTCCTCTTCGGTGTCGGGCGCGGCCGGTGACGGGCGGGGACGGCACAGGGCATGGCGCGGTCAGGCGGCGGCGGTGAGAGAGGGGAGCGGAAGCGGGAGCGACGGAGGTGGGCGGGGGTGCGGCGGGTGAGGCGGGTCAGGCGGGTCAGGCGGGTCAGGCGGGTCAGGCGGGTGAGGCGGGGGTGCGGCGGGTCAGGCGGGTGCGGCGGGTCGGTCGGGTGACACGGGATGCAGCAGGAACGCGGTCTCGGGCGTCGCCGCCCGGACCCCGTAGAGCCGTCCGGCGGGGATCAGCAGGGCGTCGCCGCGCGCCATCCGCTCCGGGGGCCCGGTCGGCGTGGTGAACAGCTCGGCCTCGCCGCGCTCGATCTCCAGCACCATGGCGCCGTCGTGGCAGCGGGTGCCGAACGGGTCGTCCGGCGTGCGGACGGACCGCCGCGGCGGGCCCGCGGCGGTCGCGGCGCCGGCGAGTTCGCGGTGCCGGGGGAGGGTGTCCGACCAGCGGATCTGCTCCGCGGTGTCCGCCTCGAACCAGCCGCCGATCAGCCGGGCCTCGGCGACGCCGCGCAGCAGTTCGGGCACGACCCGCGGGCCGTGCCGCTCGGCGAGCGCCAGCAGGACCTGCTCCCGGGTGATGCGCCCGTGGTGCTCGTCGATGTGTGCGTGCTCGTCGCAGTAATGCAGATCGACGGCGTCGCCGAAAATGTCGCGGAAGACCGCGACCATCTCCACGAATGCGGGCGCGAAAACCGCTTCCGCATAAGTGACGGCTCCGGCGTAGCGAAAGAACTTCGCATGGTCGCGGGACAGGTAGTAGTAATAGTTGTTCGTCGCCAGCGGGCCGGCCAGGTAGAAGTTCCAGTACGCGTGCACATGGTCCGCCATCCCGCGGCTGCGGAGCATTTTGGCGAAGATGGTCGTGTGCTTGGCGTCGTAGACGCCGTACCCGAACTCGTCAATGAAGATCTTGAACAGGGCGGACTGCTCGGGGCCGTAGGCGCCGGCGAGGTTGCGCGACATCGCCGACGCCTCGGTGAGCCCGTCGAGCGCGAGCTGCACGAGGTACAGGTCGGCGGCGCGCGCCCGGTCGCCGGCCGCGGCGACGGCCGCGAGCGCGGGCGACGGCCCGGCGGCGGCCTCGGCCACCATGTGCTGGAAGAAGGCGTCCAGGACCTCGGGGGTGGCGGCGCCGGTCACGTCCACCGCGTCGTCCAGGCAGGCGAACGCGAAACGTTCGAGCGCCGAGACCGATCCTTCCCGAAGGTCTTTCAGCTCCTGCCCGTAGAAGGCGGAGAAATCCTCGTACAGCCCCGCGAGCCCCTGCTCGGGCAGGAGCACCGTCTCCGACTCGTAGAAGGTGCCGAGGAGCCGGTGCGCCGCAAGGGAGCGGTGGGAGGACCACTCGCCGGGGCCGGGCGGCCGGTCGAAGTCGGGCTCGGCCAGCGACTCCGGCACGAGCATCCGGCGGTAGGGGTTCCGGTCGTGCAGCACCTGGGCGTCACCGCGGAAGAGGGGGCTGCCGGCGAAGGCCAGGAGCCGCCGTCCGAGGGTGTCGCCGGCGGCGCTGCCGGCGGACGATTCCTGCGGTTGCACTGTCATTAATTTGTACCGTTCACGTGACTGTTCGTGGGGTCGGGCATGGCTGTGGACGCTCGCCGGCGCCGATTGTGTCGGCCCCTGGGCGAGAACGGTTCGATTTGTTGGCGGGAAGAACAAACGTCGCGCAGTGAATTCGTCCTATCACGGGTGGTGAAAGGCCGAATTTCTCCGGCTGCCGGGCAGATTAACAAGGGCGGACGGGGTGATCAACGATGCGGCGGCAACTTTCCCGACCGGCTGATCATGCCCCGAATCCGGTTTATGGTCGGCAGGTAATCGCGTGCCGGGGCGCACCCTTCGCGGCGCCCCGGACCGGCCCCGCCGCCGAGACACGGGCTCTGACCTGTCTCGTCGCCCGCTCCGCCGCCCCCGCCCCGCCGCGCCGGCCGGATCGAAACGGCGCCCTGACAACACTTGTCCACGACAGTCACCACTTTCCGGGCGGCGTTCGTGGACCATGGCCGTATCCGGCCGACCCGCCCGGGCGGCGGCGCGCGCCTACACTCGCGTGCATGGAGCTGAGCGACGCCGCACGCATGATCCTGACCGAGTCGGCCCCGCACCCGGAGCTGCTCCGGGTCACGCGGCAGGCGCACGACGAGCTCGCCGCCGGACGCCCCGTGCGGCACGCGGAACTGAGCTGGATGCTCCGGGAGGCCGCCCGCAAGAACGTCTACCCGGCCGTCCGGGCCCGGTACGGCGCCGGGGCGTTCGACGAGATGGTCCTCGCCCTCGGCCGCGAGATCGACCGGCAGGCGCCGGTCGCCCGCCGCTAGCCGGCGGGACCCGCGCCCGCCGCCTCAGTGGGCGGCGGAGCGGAACGTGCGGCGGTAGGCGGACGGGGACGTCCGCATCGCGCGGCCGAAATGGTGCCGGAAGGTCACCGGGCTCTCGAACCCGACCGCCGCGCCGATCTCCTCGATCGGCACCGCGCCGTCCTCCAGCAGCGGCAGCGCGGCCATGATCCGCTGGGTGACGACCCAGCGCAGCGGGCTGGTCCCGGTCTGCCGGTTGAAGTGCCGGATGAAGGTGCGCGGCGCGAGGTGCGCCTCCCGCGCCATCCGCGCGACGGTGATCGGCTCGGCGAGGTGGCCGAGCGCCCACCGCATGCTCCGCGCGACCGGGTCGTCCTCGGCGGGCGGGGTGACGGCGGCCTCGACGAACTGCGCCTGCCCGCCCTCCCGGTGCGGCGGGACCACCAGGCGGCGCGCGACGGCGTTGGCGACGCGGGCGCCGTGGTCCTTGCGGACGAGGTGCAGGCACATGTCGAGCCCGGCGGCGCTGCCCGCGCCGGTCAGGACGTCGTCACCGTCCACGTACAGCACGTCCGGGGTCACGCGGACGTCCGGGTAGCGGCGCTGCAGCAGGTCGGCGTACCGCCAGTGGGTGGTGGCGGCGCGCCCGTCGAGGAGGCCGGCGGCGGCGAGCGCGAACGCGCCGGAGCAGATCGACACCACCCGGGCGCCGCGCGCGTGCGCCGCCCGCAGCGCCGCGACGACCTCGGGCGCGGGGTCGCCGCGGACGTCGGGGACGGCGACGACCATCACCGTGTCGGCGGCCGCGAACGCGTCGAGGTCGTGCTCGGCGGCCATCGTGAACCCGCCGACGGCGCGCATCGGGCCGCGTTCCAGGGAGCAGACCCGCAGGTCGTACCAGGGGACGTCGAGTTCGGGGCGGGGCAGGCCGAACACCTCGACGACGGAGCCGAGCTCGAACGGGGCCATGCCGTCGAACGCCAGGACGGAGACGGCGTGCCGGCGGGCGGGGGCGGCGATGTCCATGGCGCGATGTTAGCGATAACCGGCATTCACGCCACTCCCGGCGGCCCGGTCCAAGGCCCCAGGATCGAGGCACTGGAGAGAAGGAGCCGCCCATGAGCGCCGTCCCCGCCGCCCGCCCCGAGGAGGCGCGCCGGCATTTCGCCGCCCGCCTCGCCTTCGAGACCGACGTCTCCGACGTGGCCGCCGACCTCGCCGCCGGGACGCCCGGCATCGTCGTCGTCGACACGCGCAGCGCCGAGAGCTGGGCGCAGGGCCACGCGGCCGGCGCCGTCCACCTGCCCACCGCGGAAATCAGCGCGCGCGCGGACGTGTTGGTCCCGGAAGGCGCGACCGTCGTCGTCTACTGCTGGGGACCCGGCTGCAACGGCGCGCAGAAGGCCGCCCTGGAGTTCGCTAAGCTCGGCCGTCCCGTCAAGGAGATGATCGGCGGGTTCGAGTACTGGGCCCGCGAGGGGTACCCCGTCGAGACCGGCGCGGGCGCCGTCACCCGCCGGTCCCCCGACGCGCTCACGGCGCCCGTCACGGGCATCTCCTGCGCATGCTGAGCCGAACGGGGCGAATGTTCCGCCCGGGACGGGGCATAAGGAGGCACCCGTCCGACGTTAGACTCTACGAATCATTCTTCGGCGCCCCGATGGCGCCAGGCTCGTCCTTGTAGCCCACCGACCGCGCCGCGCTCATCGCCGTGCCGGTCGCAACGTGGTGGTGCCTCCCGAGACGTGCCCCCCTCTCGGAAGGTAATGCGTGACCACAGCTGCCGCTGCACAGAACCCGTCCGCCGACGTCCCGGCCGCGCCGGAGACCGCCGACGAGCGCGTTCCCACCTTCACCGAGCTCGGCCTCCCGGCCGCGCTGGTGTCCGCCCTGGCCCGCCAGGGCATCGAGGCCCCGTTCCCGATCCAGGCCGCCGCGATCCCCGACGTGATGGCGGGCCGCGACGTCCTCGGCCGCGGGAAGACCGGCTCCGGCAAGACCCTCGCCTTCGGGCTGCCGCTGCTCGCCCGTCTCGCGGGCCGCCGCGCCGCGCCGAAGCGCCCGCTCGCGCTCATCCTCGTGCCGACCCGCGAGCTCGCCCAGCAGGTGCAGAACAACCTGGAGCCGCTGGGCCGCGGCCTCGGGGTGAAGTTCAAGACCGTCATCGGCCAGACGTCGATGTTCAAGCAGATCGACGCGCTGCGCCGCGGCGTCGAGGTTCTCGTCGCCACCCCGGGCCGGCTCAAGGACCTGATGCGGCAGGGCGCCTGCGACCTGTCCGACATCGAGATCGCGGTGCTGGACGAGGCCGACCACATGGCCGACATGGGCTTCCTGCCCGACGTCACCGACATCCTGGACGCCGCCAAGCCCGGCGGGCAGCGGCTGCTGTTCTCCGCGACCCTCGACAAGGACGTCGACGTCCTCGTCAAGCGGTACCTGGACGACCCGGTGACGCACGCGATCGGCCCGGTGGACGAGTCCGTCGACACCATGGAGCACCACCTGCTGCTGGTGGCGCCCAAGGAGAAGGGCTCCATCACCGCCGAGATCGCCAACCGCGAGGGCCGGACGATCCTGTTCGCCCGCACCAAGCACGGCGTCGACCGGCTCGCCAAGCAGCTCACCCAGGTCGGGGTGCGCGCGGCGGGCCTGCACGGCGGCAAGAGCCAGGGGCTGCGCACCCGCACGCTCGCCGAGTTCCGCGAGGGCTCGATCAGCGTGCTGGTCGCCACGGACGTCGCCGCCCGCGGCATCCACGTGGACGACGTGTCGCTCGTCATGCACGTCGACCCGCCCGCCGACCACAAGGACTACATGCACCGCGCCGGCCGCACGGCCCGCGCGGGCGAGCGCGGCACCGTCGTCACGCTCGTGCTGCCGCACCAGGTCCGGTCCACGTCCGCGATGACCCGCCGCGCCGGCATCAACGCGCCGCGCGTCCGGGTGAGCAGCGGCGACTCCGAGCTGATGAAGCTGACCGGGGCGCGCATCCCGTCGGGCATCCCGATCGAGGAGCCGCTGATCCCGGAGCGGCCGCGCCGCGAGGGCGGCCGGGGCGGCCGTCCGGGCGGGCGCCGCGGCGGGCGCGGCTTCGGCGGCGGCCGCGGCGGGCGCTCGTTCGACCGGCAGGACGGCGGGCAGCGCTCCGAGGGCCGTGGCGAGGGCTCGTACGAGCCGCGCCGCGAGGGCGGCGGCTACGGCGAGCACCGCGGGTCCTACTCCGGTGGTGGCGAGCGCCGCGGCGGCGGTCCCCGCTCCGGCGGCGGCTCGCACGCCAACCGCCGCTCCTTCGGCGGCGGCGGTGGCGGCGGCAAGCGCAGCGGCGGCGGCGACCGCCGCCCCGCCCGCTACAACTGACGCAAGGCGCGAAGAAGCCCCGTCCACCCGGACGGGGCTTTTTCACGTTCGTCTTTAGCCCGCTTCCTCGCGGAGCTTGTCCTGGAGCAGCTGGAGGCCCTCCAGGCCGTCCACGGAGAGGGCGGCGAGCTCGTCCAGCGACATCAGCGGGCCGTTGCGCAGCGGCGGCTGCCAGCCGTTCTCGTCGTCGTAGCTGCGCAGCACCTTCGCGGGCACGCCGCCGATCACCGCGTGGTCGGGGAACTCGCCGCGGACGACCGCGCCGCCCGCGACGGCGACGTTCCGGCCGAGCCGGGTGCCCGGGAGGATGATCGCGCCGGTGCCGATCCAGCAGCCGTCGCCGATCACCACCGGGTTGTTCTCCGGCCACTGCCGCCCGATCGGCGTCTTGGTGTCGCCGTAGGTGTGGTTCTGGTCGGTGATGTAGACGTTCGGGCCCGTGAAGACGTCGTCGCCGATCTCGACGGACTGGTGCCCGACGATGTGGGTGCCGCGCCCGAGCGAGCAGCTCGACCCGATCTTGACGATGACGTCCGGGCCGAGGTCCAGGCCGGGGACGAAGCCCGCGGAGATCGTCACGTGCGTGCCGACGAGGGTGTGGTCGCCGATCGAGATCCACGGCTCGCCGTAGATCGCGCCGACCGGGAAGCCGATGCAGGCGCCCTCGCCGAGATAGGCGAAGCGGCGGCGGCCCGGCGTGTGCGGCGTGATCTCGCCCTGCCGCTGGATCCACTTCCAGCCGGCGTGCACCGCCGTGTGCAGGCCGCGGCGGGCCCCGTCCTTGGCCCGGTCGGCCAGCAGTTGCGCCATGGCGCGCGGGTTCGGCGACATGGCGTTCACCGTACCGGGTGGTAGTAACCGGCGGAACGCGAGGACCGCACGGCGCGGGACCACGGCCACAACGGCCGGGCCCCGCGCCGTGCGGGCTGCGCGGACGGTCAGTGCGGCGAGTGCACCTGCCCGTCGACGTCGGACCCGGAGACGGTCATCGAGTCGGCCGAGACGGCCTCCCCCTGCTCCCCGGAACCTCCGGTCATGTCGCGCATGGCGTCGCGCTTGGTCAGCACGATGCCGGCCATGCCGGCGGCCGCCACCATGCCCATCATCGCCATCATGGCGCCGCGCCGCGGCCTGCTCCTCGGCGGCTCCACCCGCTGGGCGACGTCACCGAGGAACGCGCTCACCCTGGGGGCGAGCCCGGTCTCGACGTACTGAGCGGCCATCCGCAGGCGCGGTGCGCTCCAGCCGCGCATGACCATCACCTGGTCCTGGGCGGCCGGCATGATCCGCTCCGCCATGGCGGAGGCGCCCTCCTGGGCGCGTCCGGCGCCCTGGCGGGCCGCCTCCTGGACGCGGCTGAGCCGCGAGAGCATCTCGTCCTGCGGCTTCCGGCGGATACTAATCATTAGGGACACGCTAACCTCCCTGTTTGCGAGGTCCTGTCAGGAAGCCTTCCCGAGAGCCGGAGGGTAAACCCGATGTACGCGATCGCATCGTCACGCACCGTGACGGATTCGGGCCTGGCCGGGACCCGCGGGAAATGCACACAGATCCACTTCACGAGGAGGCGGCCAGCGTGGCCAACGAGACCTTCGCGACGCTCACCACGTCGCTCGGCAAGATCGTGATCCAGCTGTACCCGGAGCAGGCGCCGGAGACGGTGGCGAACTTCACCGAGCTGGCGGAGGGCGCGCGCACCTGGACCGACCCGAACACCGGCGCCAAGTCCGAGGCGCCGCTGTACAACGGGACGGTCTTCCACCGCGTCATCCCGGGCTTCATGATCCAGGGCGGGGACCCGCTGGGCACCGGCACCGGCGGCCCCGGCTACAAGTTCAAGGACGAGTTCCACCCGGAGCTGAAGTTCAACAAGCCGTACCTGCTGGCGATGGCGAACGCCGGGCCCGGCACGAACGGCTCGCAGTTCTTCATCACCACCGACAACATCGGTCAGGTGCAGCACCTGACCGGCCGGCACACCATCTTCGGCAAGGTCGTCGAGGGCACCGACGTCGTCGACAAGATCAGCCATGTCAAGACCGGCCGGATGGACCGTCCCGAGACCGACGTCGTCATCGAATCGGTGACGATCGAGCGGCGTTAGTCGTTTTCCAGGGTGAGACCCAGCGCCGGGTGACACCCCGCGACGGCCCGACGGAGACCCGATGAGCACAGAGCAAAGTCCCGCGCCCGAGACCTCGGTGCCGACCTGCTACCGGCATCCGGGGCGGGAGACCTATGTCCGCTGCACGCGGTGCGACCGCTACATCTGCCCCGAGTGCATGCGGGACGCGGCCGTCGGGCACCAGTGCGTCGAGTGCGTCGCCGGGGGGAACCGCGGCGCGCGCAGTGCCGCCCCGCGAACGGCGCTGGGCGCGCGCGGCCCGGTGTCGGCGATGCCGGTCGTCACGTACTCGCTGATCGGCCTGTGCATCGCGGTGTACCTGGCCGAGCTGGCGTCGACGCGGGTCGTCACCGACTTCATGATGCTGGGCCGGTGGGTGCAGCCGGACGGGGAGGTCATCGGGGTCGCCGGGGGGCAGTGGTACCGGCTGGTCACGACGATGTTCCTGCACGAGCGCGGGGGGTCGTTCGGCTTCACCCACATCCTGTTCAACATGTGGGCGCTGTACGCGGTGGGGCCGGCGCTCGAGCAGGTGCTCGGCCGCTGGCGCTACCTGGCGCTGTACCTGCTGGCGGGGCTCGGCGGCTCGGTGCTGCTGTACCTGGTCGACCCGAGCGGCGCGGCGGTGGGGGCGTCCGGAGCCATCTTCGGCCTGTTCGGGGCGTACTTCGTGATCGGCCGCCGGCTGGGCGCGCCCGCCGCGCCGATCGTCTTCCTGCTGGTCATCAACCTGGTGATCACCTTCTCGGTGAAGGGGATCTCCTGGGAGGGGCACGTCGGCGGGCTCGTGGTCGGGGCGCTGATCGCGCTGGCGTACGCGTACGCGCCGGCGGCGCGGCGGCGGCTGTTCCACATCGGGATGCCGGTGGTCACGTTCGCGGCCCTGGCGGTCCTGGTGGCGGTCAAGACGCTCGCGCTGACCTGAGGGCCGCTGAGCGGCTCCTGAACGGCTCCTGGACGCGCGGAAGCCGCCCGTGCCCCTCGGGGTGCGGGCGGCTCTTCCGTGTGCGGCACCGGGCGTCCGAAGACCGTTCGGTACCCCGCCTGTGGAAAACCTGGGGAAAGCCGCGGCCAGGGATCCCCAGCCTGTGGATAACTTTCGTGGATTCGCGTGACGTGAAAGCGGGTATCCCGGCTGGATCGGCCCGATCGACCCGATCGGCCGGAGCAGGGACCGGTCAGCGCCAGCGGGTCGACAGCACCACGCCCAGGATGATCGCCGCGAAGCCGATCCCCAGGTTCCAGTTGTGCAGATCGGACATGAACGGCACGTTCGTGCCGGTGCTGGCCGTCACGTAGAAGACCGCGATCCACGCCAGGCCGATCAGCCACAGCGCGACCATCGTCGGGACCAGCCAGCGCGGGCTGACCTCCGGCGCCTTCGACTTCTGCGGGGGCGTGTAAACGGCCTTCTTGCGCACTTTGGACTTGGCCACGGTGGGATCGTTCTCCTCGTGCGTCCGGCGGCCGGAGCGCCGGACCGCGCATGGGTGGTTTGTCGGTTAGCGTAGTCGCTGGTGAGCACTGACTGATGAGCAGTTCAGGATGATGAGGGTACGGCGTTCGGCGTGGGGAAGCATCATCCCAGCACTCACGCTTCTAGCGGGAACCCTGTTCGCGGCGAGCGCGAGCACCGCCCGCGGCACCAGCCTGCGCGACGAGGGCCGCACCCGCGTCACCGACCTCATCGGCGACGAGCAGCGCGGCAACCGCCGCGAGCGCGCCGACTACCGGCGGCTCCGCCGCGACGTCGACGGCCTGTCCCGCGCCGCCGGCCGCACCGACGCCCGCGTCAAGCAGGCCCAGGGCGACGCCGACCGGCTCGCCCCCGCCGCCGGCTTCACCCCCGCCACCGGCCCCGCCGTCCGGGTGACCCTGGACGACGCGCCGCAGCCGCCCGGCGGGCTGCCCCACGGCGTCCGCCCCGACGACATCGTCGTCCACCAGAGCGACGTCCAGGCCGTCGTGAACGCGCTGTGGGCCGGCGGCGCGCACGCCATGCAGATCATGGACCAGCGGGTGATCGCCACCAGTGCCGTCCGGTGCGTCGGCAACACCCTCATCCTCCAGGGCGTCGTCTACTCCCCGCCGTTCCGGATCACCGCCGCCGGCGACCCCGCCCGCCTGCGCGCCGCCCTCGCCGCGTCCCCCGACATCGCGATCTACCGCAAGTACGTCCGCGCCTACGGGCTCGGCTACACCGTCCGGACGATCGCCCGCGCCGAGCTTCCCGCCTACACGGGCAACATCCACATGAAGCACGCTACGGTGCCGACGGAGGCGCCGGCCGGCGCCCACTGAGCCTCGGGAGGGGGACGCGGCGTGCGGATGGTCATCCGTGGCCTCGGCGAGCTGTGTATCACCGCGGGCGTCATCGTGATGCTGTTCGTCACCTACGAGCTGTGGGGCACCGGCCAGTACACCAGCGCCCAGCAGGACAGGCTCGGCAAGCAGCTCATGCGGTCCTGGCAGGCGCCCAAGGTCACCACCGAGAAGGTCAGGCTCGGCAACGGGCTCGCGATGATCCGCATCCCCAAGTTCGGCAAGAAGTACCACTACGTGATCATCGAGGGCGTCGGCGTCCCCGACCTGCGCAAGGGTCCCGGCCACTACCCCGGCACCGCGCTGCCCGGCCAGCTCGGCAACTTCGTCGTCTCCGGCCACCGGACGACCTACTCCGCCCCCTTCAACAAGCTCGGCGAGCTCGACCGCGGCGACGAGATCCTCATCGACACCCGCGACGACCAGTACGTCTACAAGGTCACCGACCGGAAGATCGTCAAGCCGACCGAGGTCGACGTCACCGACCCCGTGCCGTTCCACCCCGGCCGCGCGCCCCGCGAGCGGCTGATCACCCTCACCACCTGCCACCCCAAGTACTCCGCCGCCAAGCGGATGATCATCTTCGGTGAGCTGGCGTCCGCCGTGCCCCGCGCGGCAGCGGGCGCCCCGTCCGCCGCCGGAAGGTAGGAGAGACCGTGTACGCCTGGCTCTGGCGCCACCTGCCCGGCACCTGGCCCGCCAAGACCGGCATCGCCCTCGCGATCGCCGCCGCCCTCGCCGCCGTCCTGTGGTGGGGCGTGTTCCCCTGGCTCGAACCCAAGGTCCAGATCGACCACGGCGTCGTCGACGGCACCCCGACCCCCGCCGGGACCTCGACCACACAACCCCGCTGACCTGCACGTTCAGGCCCCCGCTGGGCGTCATGCCGGATACATCAGAAAAGTTCGGTTGAAACCCGTAACGTCCGAGACGCCCCACACGAAGACCTATCGAGGGCTTCCGCCATTGCCCCCGAGTGGCGGAAGCCCTTACTTATTTGCATTGCCCTTGGCGGTCGGGCCCTGGGGGCCCTCCCTTCGGCGGGCACTGCGGCGATCGCTGCATCGCTCCGGCTCGCCTAGGGGCTCGCTGCGCGATCAGATTCTTGCTTCGCTCGAATCTGGCTTCGCACGCGATCGCAACGCTCGGGTCGCTGCCGGCCTTGCTTACGGACGATCTTCTGCTGGTGCGTCGTGGTTGCGCTGCCGGTTGGGGGTGGTGGGTGCGTGGGGCTTGTGGACATGTTGAAGGGCCCGTCCCCTGCGGGGGGCGGGCCCTTCGTCGTTCGGTCAGTTACCCCAGTTGGGGAAGTTGGGAATGCCCGTGGTCGGTGAGTCCGTCGGGTTCGGCGGCTGGGTGGGCTGCTGCGCCACGAAGATCGTCACCGTGTCGCCGGGGGCCACCGTCGCGTCCTGGCCGGGCGACTGGTCGTAGACGAAACCGGTCGCGACCTGCTTGTCCGGCGGCGGCGTGCCCTCCTGCACCTTGCACCTCAGGCCGAGGCTCTCCAGCTTCGAGCAGGCCGCCCGCTTGCTGCTGTTGAACAGCGCCGGGACCTTGAGGTTGCTCGGGCCGTTGGAGATGACGACGGTCACCGTCGACTTCGGCTTCACCTGCGAGCCGGCCGTCGGGTCGGTGCTGATCACGCTGAGCCGCGGGACGCTGTCGCTCGTCTGCACCGACTTCTCGACCTTGAAGCCCTTCTCCTCCAGCATGCTCTTCGCGACCGAGTAGGTCTTGCCGGTCACGTCCGGGACCTCGACCTTCGGCACCGGCTTGGAGCCCCTGGAGACCAGCAGGACGACCGAGGAGCCCTTCTTCAGCTCGGTGCCGGGCTTCGGCGTCGAGGTGATGACCAGGCCCTTGTCGACCTCGTCGCTGTAGTCGTACTTCGGGTCGCCGACCGTCAGGCCGAGCTTGGTCAGCTGCGCCTTCGCGGCGTCCTGCTGCGTGTTGACGATCGAGGTCGGGACCGCGACCTTGTCGCTGCCGCCGCCCCCGCCGCCGCTCATCATCCAGCCGACGAGCGCGGCGCCGCCGATGAACACCACGGCCAGCGCGATCCACAGCGCCGCCTTCTTGCCGCCGCCGCCGCGGTGGTCGAGGCCGTCGTCGTAGTGGGCGGGCGGCAGGGTGTAGCCGTCGTCCATCGGGCGCTGGACCTGCGTGTGCGCGCCACCGGGATAGCCGCCCATCACCTGGGTGCCCTGCGGCTGCGCGCCCATCAGCATCGTCGACGCCGCCGTCGAGGCCACCGGCTGGCCCTGCAGGACGCGCTGGATCTCCTGCCGGAACTCCGTCGCGTTCTGGTAGCGGTGGTCGGCGTCCTTCGCCATCGCCTTCAGGACCATCGCGTCCGCCCACTGCGGGATCTGCGGGTCGACCTGCGACGGCGGGACCGGCTCCTCCCGGACGTGCTGGTAGGCGATCGCGACCGGGGAGTCGCCGGTGAACGGCGGACGGCCGGTGAGCAGCTCGTACAGCACGCAGCCGGTCGAGTAGATGTCGCTGCGGGCGTCGACCCGCTTGGCCTGCGCCTGCTCCGGCGACAGGTACTGCGCGGTGCCGATCACCTGCGCCGTCTGCGT
This sequence comes from Actinomadura violacea, assembly GCF_017573465.1. GTDB lineage: Bacteria > Actinomycetota > Actinomycetes > Streptosporangiales > Streptosporangiaceae > Spirillospora > Spirillospora violacea. The sequence continues at coordinate 15,225 of NZ_JAGEPF010000017.1, read as the reverse complement.
CATCGTGGACGCCGAGTCGGCCATGGCCCGGGCGATGCCGAAGTCCATGACCTTGACCTCGTGCTGCCGGGTCAGCATCACGTTCGCCGGCTTGATGTCGCGGTGCACGATCCCGCCGCGGTGGCTGTAGTCCAGCGCCCGCAGGATCCCGTCGGTGATCTCCAGTGCCTTCTCCGGGAGCAGCGCGCGGTTCTCCCGCAGCAGGTCGCGCAGCGTGCTCCCGTCGACGTACTCCATCACGATGTAGGGGATCGGGGTATCGCCGATCATGTCCTCGCCGGTGTCGTACACGGCGATGACGGAGGGGTGGTTCAGCGACGCGGCCGACTGCGCCTCGCGCCGGAAGCGGGCCTGGAACGTGGGGTCGCGCGCCAGGTCCGAGCGCAGCGTCTTGATCGCGACCACGCGATCCAATCGCAGATCACGGGCACGGTAGACCTCGGCCATGCCGCCACGCCCGATCACCGTGTCGAGCTCGTAGCGGCCGCCGAGCAGCCGAGGTTGACTCATATGTGCACTTTCCCTCGTACGTCTACACCTTGGTGTCCGAACTTAGCTCCCCGCTCTGCGTGGGCGAGGGATCCGGGCTCGGAGTTGACGGAGTCGTGGTGCTCGCCGTCGGTGTCGGTGTGGGCTCAGGGGCGGTGGGAGTCGCCCGGGACGGTTTCGTGGTCGGCTTGTGTGTAGGGGACGCCTTGCGGCTCGGTGACGTTGACGGACGGATCCTATGCGTCCGGTGCGGCCGGGTGACAGCCGGTCCGGGGGTCGGCGTCCGCCCGGCCCGCGGCCGGCCGGGCGCGGTGGCCGGGACGTCCACGCTGTCGCCGCCGACCGGGCTCATGACCGGGGTCCGGGGCGCGTCCCGGCGGTCGCGGGCCGAACCGGACGCGCCCTTCCACAGCGAGCCCGCGACGATGGCCCCCACCACCAGCAGCACCGCGGCGACCGAGGTGAACGCCAGTACCGTGCGCCGTTGCCCGGTTCCCGTTCCGCTGGTGAGGTTATCCTCCGCACCGTCAGCGTCAAATCCCGACAAAGTAGATGATCTTGCCGTCCGCCGCTCGGGCGCGGGGCCGGTGCGCAGCGGCTCGGCCACCGGGTCGACGGCCGCGGGGCGCTGCCCCGGCCGGCCGTCCCGGGCACGGCGTCCCGTGCTCAGCGACCGCCGGATCTCCAAAGCCCGGTCCGCGAGCGCCGACGCCCCGGCCGGACGGTCCGCCGGGTCCTTCGCCAGCAGCTCCATGATCAGCGCGCGGGCCGACTCCGGCACCCGCGCCGGCAGCTCCGGCGGCGCGTCCCGGACGTGCTTGAGCGCCACCTCCACCGGCGTCTGCCCGTCGAACGGCGGCTCGCCGGCCAGGCACTCGAAGGCCACCACGCCCAGCGAGTACAGGTCGGCGGCCGTGGTGATCCCGGTCGCCGACGCCTGCTCCGGGGAGATGTAGTGCGCCGTCCCCATGACCATCCCGGTCGCGGTCTGCGACGCCGCCGCCAGCCGCCGCGCGATGCCGAAATCGGTGATCTTCAGGGTGCCGTCCGGCGACACCATCAGGTTCGCCGGCTTCACGTCGCGGTGCACGATCCCCGCCTCGTGCGCCACCGCCAGCGCCCGGCCCGCCTGCACCAGCAGGTCCAGGACCGCCTCCACCGGCAGGCCGCCGTCGCGCGCGAGGATCTCGTCGAGCGGCTCGCCCGGCACCAGCTCCATCACCAGGAACGTCCGGCCGTCCTGCTCGCCGTAGTCGAACGCCTGCGCGATCCCGGTGTGCTGCAGGCCCGCCGCGAACTGCGCCTCCGACTCGAACCGGGCCCGCGCCGACAGGTCCCCGCCGAGCTCCAGCCGCAGCAGCTTCACCGCCACCGGACGGCCCAGCGACTCGTCCCGGGCCCGCCAGACCTCGCCCATCCCCCCGGTGGCCAGCCGCTCCAGCAGCCGGTACCGGTTCTTCAGGACGAGGCCCGCGCTCACTTCTTCAGCACCTGGCGCATGATCGCCGCGGCGATCGGGCCCGCGCCGGTCGCGCCGAAGCCGCTGCCCTCGGTCATCACCGCGAACCCGTACCGCGGATTGTCGGCCGGGGCGAACCCGACGAACCAGCGCGCGTTCGGGTTGCCGTCCTGCTCCGCGGTACCGGTCTTGCCGGCGATGTTCATGCCCTGCAGGTTCTTCGCGGTGCCCTGCGCGACCACCGCGCGCATCATGTCCTGGAGCTGGGACGCCTGGTCGCCCGACAGCGGCTCGCCGTACTGCTTCGGCGAGGCCTTGTAGAGCTCGCTCTGGTCCTTCGCCCGCACGTCGTCGACGACGTAGGGGTTCATCAGCTTGCCGTGGTTCACGACCGCGGAGGCGACCATCGCCATCTGCAGCGGCGTCGCCCGCACGTTCTCCTGGCCGATGCCGGACCGCGCCGTCGCGTCCTGGCCGGTGTGCTGCTGCTTGCCGTCGGCGCCCATGAAGTTGATCGGCACGTCGCTCTCCGCCGCGGGCATGTACGGCTCGATCGTGACGTGCTTGCCGAACCCGTAGTCGGCGGCGCCCTGGCTCAGCCGCTCGATGCCGAGCTGCAGCGCCAGCCGCCCGAACGAGGTGTTGCAGGACTCGGCGTACGCGCCCTTCAACGGCGCCGACGAGCCGCACGCCCCGCTGTCGCTGTCGTTCGGCAGGTTGATCCCCGACTCCGGCAGCTTGAGCGGCGAGGTGTTCACCGTCGTCTGGTCGTTGATGCCGAGCTTGCGCATCGCCTCCGTCGCCGTGACGGTCTTGAACGTCGACCCCGGCGGGAACGTCTGGCTCAGCGCGTTGTCGTTCAGCGGCCGGAGCACGCCGCTGCCCTTCTGCAGCTCGCCCAGCCGCTTGACGCCCTTGTCACCGGTCTGCGGCGCCACCTCGTTCGGGTCGTAGGACGGCCACGACGCCGCCACCCGGATCGCGCCCGTCTTGGCGTCGATCACCACCGCGCCGCCGCGGCGGCCCGGCGCCGTCTGCGCCTTCAGCTGCGCGTACGCGGTCCGCTGCGCCTGCGGGTCGATCGTCAGCTCCAGGTTCGCGCCCTCCGGCTTCTTGCCGATGAACGTGTCGAACCAGTGCTGGTTGGCGATCCGCTTGTCCTTGCCGCCCAGCAGCGAGTTGTAGGCGCGCTCGACCTGCGTGGCGGTCCCGCTGCCGCCGAAGAACCCGGTGATCGGCGCGAAGATCGGCCCGTCCTTGTAGGCGCGGCCGAACTTCGGGCTGTCCTTGCCCGTCGACGGCGACGTCACCAGCACCTCGCCGCCCGCCGAGATCTCCCCGCGCGGCGAGTTGAACAGGTCCTGGTACTGCCGCGCGTTGTGCGGGTCGGTGCGCAGGCTCTCCGCCTCGCTGCCCTGGACGTAGTTCACCTGTGCCATCAACCCGAAGAACAGCAGCATCCCGAAGACGGCCACCCAGCGGATCGGCTTGTCCATGTTCATGGAGCGGAGATCACCTCGTGCTCACGATCTGGGTCATGCCCTCGTCCTGGATGGCCTGCGGGGCGGGCTTGCGGGCGTCGTGGCTCATCCGGACCAGGATCGCGATCAGGATCCAGTTCGCCATCAGCGACGAACCGCCCTGCGACAGGAACGGCGTGGTCAGACCCGTCAGCGGGATCAGCTTGGTGACACCGCCGACGATCACGAAGACCTGCAGCGCCAGCACGAACGAGACGCCGCCCGCGAACAGCTTCAGGTACGGGTCCCGCGCGGCCACCGCGGTCTTCATCCCGCGCTGCACGATTAAGGCGTAGATCAGCAGCAGCGCCATCAACCCGGTGAGACCGAGCTCCTCGCCCATCGAGTCGAAGATGAAGTCGCTGAACGACAGCGGCGTCCGCCACGGCTCGCCCTGCCCGAGGCCCTTGCCGAGCACCCCGCCCTCGCCGAGCGAGAACAGGCCCATCATCAGCTGCCGGCTGTCGGAGTAGTCGCCGCCGAGCTTCGTGCAGGCCGTGAAGCCCGGGTAGCCGCTGCCGGCGGCCTGCTCCTTCTTGTAGATCGTCGTGTCGGGGTTGACGGGGACGACCTTGCCGTCGTGCAGCAGGCAGCCGCCGTCGAAGTACGGCTTCGGGTTCTGCCAGATGTCGATGCGCTGGTTGACGTGCGCCATGAACGGCAGCTGCGTCGCCACGAACACGCCGACGGCCAGCATCCCGATGCCGATCGCCACCCACGACAACCGCTGCGTCGCGATGTACAGCATCGACACGAACAGGCCGAAGTACAGCAGCGCCGTACCGAGGTCCTTCTGCATGAACAGCACGCCCAGGCTGAAGAACCAGATGACCACGATCGGGCCGAGGTCGCGGGCGCGGGGCAGGCTGAACGGGCCGATCTTCTTGCCGATCAGCGACATCGCCTGCCGCTTGTTCACCAGGTACCCGGCGAAGAACACCACCAGCAGCAGCTTGGCGAACTCGCCGGGCTGCACCGACAGCGGCCCGACGTGGATCCACACCTTGGCGCCGTTGATCTCCGCGCCGATGCCCGGCACGATCGGCAGCAGCAGCAGGATGATCGCGGCGAGGCCGGTCAGGTAGGTGTAGCGCTGCGCCGTCTTCGGCGTGAACGACAGCGGCGCGTCCGGCTTGCTGGTGTCCCGCATGATCAGGACGGCCGCGACGAACATCGCGATCCCGATGAACGTCCACATCAGCTGGCCGGTGGCGTTCGCGTCGTCGGGAATCAGCTTCTTGCCCGCCAGCTGCGCCACCTTGTGGCCCTCGCTGGTGTCCAGGTCGAGCCGGTAGATCATCGCCAGGCCGAGCCCGTTCAGCGCCACCGCCAGCGGCAGCAGCAGCGGATCGGCGTACGGCAGGAACTTCGCCATCACGAAGTACGCGGCGAACGCCAGCACCAGCAGCGCCCCGCCGTAGGTGAACAGCCCGGCGGGAAGGTACCCGTCACGGGCCAGCCCGACCTCCGCGAACGCCGACAGCGTCAGCACCATCGCGAACGCCAGCAGCGCGAACGACGCCGCGTTCCGCCGCTGGTAGGGCAGGACCGACCTGATCTGCTCCCCGAGCGAGTTCATCTATGGCTTCCCCCGTCGGAGGGGCAGTCCTTGATGGACGGGTTGCTCCCCTTGCACGCGTTGCGGCGGTCGCCGAGCTCCTTGAGCTTGGCCTCCGCGGCCGCCTGCCCGATGAACGCCAGGCCGCCCTTCGTCACGGCCGTCGCGTCCGACGACGGGAGCTCGCTCAGCGGGATGTCGCTGTTGGTGATCTTCTTCTCCTGGCAGTTGCGCTGGCCCCGCCCCTTGACGACGACGACCTTGCCGGCCTCCTCCGTCAGGACGTACTTGCACGCCCGGTTCTTCAGGTCGTCCAGCGCGGACGGCCCCTTCACCGTGTAGGTCCCCTTCACCTGCGCCTGCAGGTCGAGCGGCAGGTCCGCCAGCAGGATCGGCGGGTTCGGCTGCTTGTCGGCCTTGCGCGACAGGCTGAGCCCCGGCACCTTCTGCGTCGTGCCCCGGTACAGGACGACCTTGCCGCCTTCCGTGCCGACGTAGTAGCCGCCCCGGACCTTCTGCAGGAGCACGAAACCGCCCGCCGCCACGGCCACCACCACGACGCCCGCCACCACGATCAGCCACATCCACTTGCGCACGCCCCCGCCGCGCCGCCGCTGCGGCGCCGGCATCGGCTCCTGCACTGCCTGCGGCATCGCGCCCGGCGGCCCCGCCATCGGCTCGCCCATCGGCATCGGCGCCGGCGGCGGCATCTCGTCCACCGCGACGGGCGGCTGCGGCATCGTGTCGCGCAGCTGCGCCGCGCGCCCCGCCGGGGTGTCGGCCACCGTCGTGTTCGGGCCCGTCCCGCCGCCCGGCGCCTCCGGCGGCGCGGCGTTCGCCGCCGCGCCCACCGCGTGCCCGGGCCCGCCCGTCGGCGGCGTCCGGTCGAGGTCCACCACGTCGGCGACCACGCAGGTGATGTTGTCCGGGCCGCCGCCCCGGTTCGCCAGGTCGATCAGCTGCCGGACGGCCTGCTCCGGCTCCGTCGCGTCCGTCAGCACCTGGAAGATCGTCTCCGCCGTCACCACGCCGGACAGCCCGTCCGAGCACAGCAGGTAGCGGTCCCCGACCTTCGCCTCGCGCAGCGACAGGTCCGGATCGACCTCGCCGCGGCCGTCGAGCGCGCGCAGCAGCAGCGACCGCTGCGGGTGCGTCGCCGCCTCGTCCGGGCTGATCCGGCCCTCGTCCACCAGCGACTGCACCAGCGTGTGGTCGTGCGTGATCTGGAAGAGGCTGCCGTCGCGCAGCAGGTAGGCGCGCGAGTCCCCGATGTGGACGAGCGCGACCTGGTTGCCGGCCCACAGCATCGCCGTCAGCGTCGTCCCCATGCCCTGCAGGGCCGGGTCGGACTCGACGATGCGGTGCAGGTTGTCGTTGGCCGTCTTCACCGTGTGCTCGAGCGCGGCCAGCAGCTCGTTCGCGGGCAGGTCCTTGTCGAGCCCGCGCAGCGCGTCGATCGCGGCGGCACTGGCGATCTCGCCGCCGACGTGCCCGCCCATCCCGTCGGCCACCGCGAGCAGATGCGCCCCCGCGTACGCCGAGTCCTCGTTGCCCTCGCGCAGCATGCCGACGTCGGAGCGCGCGGCGTAGCGGATTCCCAGTGTCATTTGCGCAGCTCGATCACGGTCTTGCCGATACGGACCGGTACGCCGGGCGGTACCGGCATCGGCCGGCTCACCTTCGTGCGTCCGAGATATGTGCCATTGGTCGAGCCGAGATCTTCCACGATCCACTGACCGTCCTGCGCATAAAGTCGGGCATGCCGGCTCGAAGCGTAGTCGTCGGTCACCACGAGCGTGGCGTCATTGGCGCGTCCGATGGTGATGGGCACCCCCGTGAGGTCGATGACGGTGCCGGCCCGCTCGCCCTGGACGACCACGAGCTTGCTGGGGGCGCCGCTGCCGCCGCCGTGGGCGCCGCGGCGCGGCGGCGGTGGCGGTGCCGCGGCCTGCTGCGGCCGGCCCGCCTTGTGGGATCGGGGCTGCTGTGCCGCCCGCGCGGCCGCCTTCGTCGCCGCCTTCGAGCCGAACAGGTCGGCCCTGATCACACCGACGGCCGCGATGACGAAGAGCCAGAGCACCGCGAGGAACGCCAGCTTGATCAGCGTGAGGGTGAAATCGGACATCGGAGTCGGGGTTACTCCCTATCGCGGCGGAACACAAGGGTAGTGCGGCCCATCGTGACCCGGGAGCCGTCCACCAGCGTCACCCGCCGGATCGGCTGCCCGTTCACGAACGAGCCGTTGGTCGACCCTAGATCCACGAGCGCGATTTCGGGACCTTCTACGCGGATCTCGGCATGGTGCCGGGACACGCCCGGATCCACGAGACGCAGGTCGCAGTCGGTGCCGCGACCCAGCAGGGTGACCGGAGTGTTGATGTCGTACGTGCGCTGCGTCGTGTCGGAGCCCTCCACGGCCGTCGTCACCAGGAGCCGCGGATGGCCGGCGAAGGCACCGCCCCGCCCGCCCTGCGGCACGTCGCTCACCGGCTGGCGGATCTCCCCGCCCTCCACGGTGGACCCCCTGATCACACCGGACCGGATCCGGAACATGCCCGTGGCGAGATCCCCGGCGTTCTCGAACCGGACGCGCACCGGGCCGACGAAGGAGTACCCCTGCTCCTTCGCGTACTCGCGCGCCAGATTCGCCAGCTCCTGGCTCAGGCTGTCGGCGTACACCTGCAGCCGCTGCCCGTCCTGCTGAGAGATCTCGACGACGAAGTCGTTCGGGACCAGCGTGCGGCCCTGCGCCACGATCGCGGCCCGATCGTCCATCTCGCGCTGCACAGCACTGGCCACCTCGACCGGCTGCAGCTCCGACTTGAAGGCACGGGCGAAGGCCCCTTCGACCATGCCCTCGAGCCGTCGCTCGAAGCGCTGAATGACGCCCACGGGCACCTCCTCTCCCCACTGGTAGACGATCGTATCGGTGCGAAGGTTCGCGAGAAGTATCCGAGTAGCTAACCACTGCTCCGACCGTGCTAGCCTTTTCAAGCGCCCGGAGACGGGCCGACACCCTGGGCGGGTGGCGGAACGGCAGACGCGCACGGTTCAGGTCCGTGTGTCCGAAAGGATGTGAGGGTTCAAATCCCTCCTCGCCCACCAAGGGGTACCGGCGAAAGTCGTAGCCCTACAGTGACGAATCAGACCCCGGAGCGGCAAGCTCCGGGGTCTTCGTCGTTGCGGAGGCCAGTCTTCTGTGACCGCTGGGACCAAAGAGGCGGCCGTGCAGGAGAGCGCCTCGGCCCTTGGTCCGGTTCGTGATGGTGTGCCGGCCTCGTGAACGCCGGCGATGGCGCGGACCCCCGGCCGGGCGCGGCCCGATGAAGATCACGATCGGGTGTCGGGGGCAACCCGGTCGCCGGGCCGGACGTCCTGATCAACGCTGATCTTCGCGCCCACCCAAGGGACACTCGTGCTTCGTATCGCCACCACCGGGACGGCGGCCGTGCTCATCCTCGGCACATTGACGGCCGCTCCCGCCCTCGCCGACGGGGCGGCGTCCATCGAGCTCGCCGCCCAGGCCGCCTCCGTCGACCCCGACAACCCCACGACCACGATCACCGGGAAGGTGCTCGCCGCGGACGGAACCCCCGCCGCGAGCATCCCGGTCGACCTGTCCACGAACACCGGATGGGGCTCGGTCACCGACGCCACCACCACCGCCGACGGCACCTTCACCGCGACGCTGAGGCCCAACGGGGCGAGCGACTCGGTGAACGTCTGGGCCGATGTTCCGTCGCTCGGAATCCACTCCGCCATGGTGACCGTCCAGGTCGTCCATGGAAAGACGCAGACGACCCTGGTCGGGAGCCGAACGGGCCTGGACGAGGGCCAGCCCCTCACCCTCAGCGGTCAGGTCACCTACCAGGGCAGGCCGCTGTCCGGACGGACGGTCGTCATCGACCCCGCCGTCGACCCGTCCCGCTGCACCAACCCCATGTACACCTTCCAGGCCAGCACGGACGCCGAAGGCCGGTTCAGCAGCACCATCAAGCCGTCCTGCACCGCGACCTACGTCGCGCGGACACCCGCCGCCGGCTTCTACGAAGGTTCCACCGCGACCCTCCCCGCGGTCAGCGTCCGGCCGGCCACGCAGACCTCGCTGTCGGCGACCATGGACGCCTACGGACGTTTCGAGGCATACGGCACTCTGTACGCGGCCTCCGCCGGTGGAGACGTGAACGGCAAGCAGGTGCTCCTCGAATACTCTCCCGACGGCCGCACCGGCTGGCAGACCGCCCGCCGGATGAAGACCAGCCAGGGACAGTTCAGCGCCTCGTTCGACGTGAACAACTCCGGCTACTGGCGGGCCCGCTTCGCCGGGGACACCGCCACGGCGCCCTCCGTCAGTCCCGTGCGCAAGACGTGGCGATGGTCGACCTCGATGTCCAAGCTGAAGGCGTCCTCGACCAAGGTCCGCAAGAACCGCTACATCACCGTCTCCGGGACCCTGAGCCGCTACTACAGCAGCAAGAAGCGTTTCGGCGCCTTCCCCGGCCAGAAGGTGCGCATCATCTTCCGGTTCAGCGGCAAGAAGACCTGGTACCACGTCAAGTGGGTGAAGACCGACGGCAAGGGCCGCTACACGGCCAAGGTCCGCGCCTACGGCAACGGCTACTTCGCCGCCACTTTCGCAGGCACCGGCGACACGTGGGCCGCCGGCACGCCCAGTGACACCCACGTCACCACCTACGCCGTCCCGTCCCCTGGCGGCCGGTCGGGCCCGCCTCCCGTCATGACCGTTCTCCCGTGGCGAGGCGACCGGTAGCCATCCCGTCGAACCGCAACCGCCGCTGACCGGCGGGGAACGCCCCACCCGGGGTCGTTCTCCGCCGGTCTTCTGTTACCGCAGGGACCAGAGGGACAGACGCGCTCCGGCGTACCCAGGTGCTTCCGCGTGTCCCCGTTACGTAGGCGAATCCGTGGTCGCCACGCATGTGGGGAGGGCCGGGCGGGCGGCAGGCTGTGGGCACCCGGACGACGAGGCCGGCATCGACGCCGCGACCTCACTGAACGCACTGGATGGGAACGCCATGGCCACCTTCGGATCCGTCACCCTGGAAGTCGCCGACCCCGCGGCCGCTAAGGCCTTCTACGAGGCCTTCGGGCTGGGCCCGTACGTGGACGTACGCGCCTCGGACGCGGCGGCCGACGGCTTCCGCGGGTTCGCGCTGTCCCTGGTGGTGTCCCAGCCGGGCGACGTGGACGCCTTCATGAACGCCGCCCTCGACGCCGGCGCCACCACGCTGAAGCCGGCCGCGAAGAGCTTCTGGGGGTACGGCGGCGTCGTCCAGGCCCCGGACGGGACGATCTGCAAGATCGCGACCTCCAAGAAGAAGGACACCGGTCCCGTCGCCCGGGAGATCGACCGGGTCGCGCTCCTGCTGGGGGTCGCGGACGTCAAGGCGAGCAAGCGGTTCTACGTCGACCGCGGGCTCGCGGTGGCGAAGAGCTTCGGCGGCAAGTACGTCGAGTTCGACACCGCGTCGGCGGTCACGCTGGCGCTCTACCCGCGCCGCGCCCTCGCCAAGGACATCGGCGTCCCCCTGGAGGGCACCGGATCGCACCGCATCGTGATCAGCGGCGACGCCGGTCCCTTCACCGACCCCGACGGGTTCGCCTGGGAGACCGCGTCCGCCTGACGGCATGACCGGCGGCCCTCGGTGCCGGTCAGGGGATCTGGATGATGCTCTTGCCGGGAGTGCGGGTCTTGCGCTGGAACGCCTCACGCGTGTCCGCCAGGGGATGGACGGCGCCGACCAGCGGCTCCAACCGGCCGTCCTGGACCCGCCGAGCCAGTTCGGCGAGCTGTGCCCGGTCGGGTTCGACGACGAAGAAGACCGCCCGGCCGTTCTCGGGCCGTACCGTCGGCGGCGCGGCGACCGTCACGAGCGTGCCGCCGGGCCGGACCAGTGCGGCCGACCGGTCGAGCACCTCACCGCCGATCACGTCGAGGACCAGGTCCACCTCACCGGTGAGGGGGCCGTCCGCGAGGTCGACGAAGTCGTCGGCGCCCAGCGACAGGACCCGGTCGCGGTCGCCGGCGCGGCCCGTGCCGATGACGCGCGCCCCGGCCTCGCGGGCGAGCTGGACGGCGAGCGACCCGACGGCGCCGGCCGCGCCGTGGACCATGGCCGTCTGCCCCGTCTCCAGGCGTCCATGGACGAACAGCGCCTGCCAGGCGGTGAGGCCCGCCACCGGCAGCGCGGCCGCCCGCACGTGGTCGACGGAGGCGGGCAGCGGCGCCAGGTTGCGGGCCTCGACCGCGACGTACTCGGCGAGCGCGCCGTCCCTCGTCCAGTCGGTGAGGCCGAACACCCGCCGGCCGGGGGTCAGGCCGGTGGTGCCGAAGCCGAGTTCCGCCACCTCGCCGGACACCTCGTGGCCGGGGATGCTCGGCGCGCGGTCCCGGCCGGCGCGGTCGGTCCAGGTGCCGGGCCAGGTCAGCTCGCCGGGGGTGAACCCGGCCGCGTGGACCCTGACGATGACGTCGTTCTCGGCGGCGTGCGGGTAGGGGACGTCCTCCAGGACGAGGCCGTCGATGCCCGCGTCGCGGGTGTGGACTCGGATCGCTTTCATCGCGGTTCTCCTGTGTCGGCTCAAGCGGGCGGCCGGCGGGCGGGCGCGGGGTCAGATCATGCGTCGCAGTGCGGCCTCCACGGCGTCGATCAGCGGGTCGCCTTCGGTTCGCGGGTGGCGTGCGAGGCCGAACTCGACGTCCGGCAGGGTGGGCAGGGCGTCCGCGTCGTGGCAGACCATGCCCGGTTCGAGGTTGGCGGGCATGAGCGCCGCGACGCCCAGCCCGGCCCGTACCGCGGCGAGGACGCCGGGCAGGGTGTTGCTTTCGAACGCTACCCGCCAGCGCCGATCGGCATGCTCCAGCGTTTCCACCGCTGCCGTGCGGAAGGAGCACGGGTCGGAGAACAGCACCACCGGCAGCGGATCGGCGGCCACGTCCACACCTTGGCCGACGGCCCAGACCAGCGGGCGGCGTACCGTCCAACGCGGCGGCCCGGGGATGTCCGGTATCTCGTCGAGCACGAGGTGGACGCGGCCCGCGTCGTACGCCTCGCGCATCGCGGTGTTGGAGAGGGCGAGCACCTCCAGCGTCGCGCCGGGGTGCAGCCGGGCGAGATCGGCGAGGGCCTGCGAAAGGCGGGACGCGGTGAGGTCTTCGTGCAGCTTGACGCCGCAGTGGCCGGTGAGCGCGCGTCCCGTTTCGGTGAGCGCCTGTGCGGAGAGCGAGAGGATGCGCTCGGCGTACGGCAGCAGTTCCTCGCCGGCCCGGGTCGGCACGACGCCGGAGGGCGAGCGGTACAGCAGCGATCGGCCGACGGTGCTCTCGAGCTTGCGCAATTGCTGGCTGAGCGCGGGCTGGCTGTGTCCGAGCGCGGCGGCGGCGCGGCTGATGCTGCCCGATCGCACGGCGGTGACGAACGACCGCAGCAACGCGGTCTCGAGATCCCTGGCCATAAGCACTGATTATGGCGGCTCCAATCATTTGGCCACTTCCTATGGCTCGGCGGGCGATCTACCGTCACGCGGGTGACCAGATACCGACAGGTACTCGCCGTGCCGGGGATGGCGCCACTGCTGGGCGTCTCGCTGCTCGCCCGCGCCGCGATCACGGCGAACGTGATGGCGTTGACGCTGTACGTCGTCCTGGGCCTGGACAAGAGCTACGCGGCGGCGGGTGGTGTCGCGGCGGCTCTGACCGCGGGGATGGCGCTGGGCGGGCCGCTGCTCGGCCGCATGATCGACGCGCGGGGCCCGCGTGCCGTGCTGCTGGTCACCGTCGCACTGCAGGTCGTCTTCTGGCTGAGCGTGCCGATCCTGCCGTACGGGATCCTGCTGGGCGCCGCCTTCGCGGCGGGTCTGCTGATGGTGCCGGCCCAGCCGGTGACCAGGCAGGCGATCACCGCGATGACGACGGCAGGGCAGCGCCGCGCCGCGTTCGCGCTGGAATCGGTGCAGGGCGAGCTGTCGTACATGGTGGGCCCGCCGATCGTGATCCTGTGCGCGGCCCAGATCTCCCCTGGCGTGGTGGCTTGGGGGGTCGGCGCCGCGATCGTGGCGGGCGGAGCCGGGGTCGCCCTGCTCGACCCGCCGCTGCGTGCGAAGGACGAGGTGGACGCCGGCACGGCCGCCCGCCCCCGCCGCCGGGACTGGCTGGGCTCGCGCATGATCGCCGCACTGGTGATGGCGTTCGGCGCCACGCTGCTGCTCAGCGGCACCGACCTGGCCATCGTCGCCACCCTCGAAGAAGCCGGCCAGGTGTCCTGGGCCGCCCTGGTCGTGGCGGCCTACGGCGTGGCCTCCGTCATCGGCGGGCTCGTGTACGGCGCTCTTTCCCGGCCGCTCCCCACCTGGGGTCTGCTAGGTCTGCTCGGCCTGGTGACCCTTCCCGCCGCGCTCGCGCACGACTGGCGCTGGCTGTGCGTCGCGGGCGCCGGCGCGGGGCTGCTCACCGCGCCGACCCTCTCCACGGTGGCCGACGCGGTGAGCCGGCTCGCGCCCCCCGGCGTGCGCGGCGAGGCGACGGGCCTGCAGTCCTCGGCGCTGAGCGCGGGCTTCGCGCTCGGCTCCCCGATCGTGGGAGGAGTGATCGACCTGTCGGCGCCGGGCGGCGGCTTCGCGGCGTCCGGGCTGGCCGGGCTCGCCGCCGCGCTCACGGGTCACCTGCTGTCCCGCCGCTCGCCCGCCCCGACGCGGCCTCCGCTCGGCGATCCCGTCCCCGCCGGAGCAGCGGACGTCAGGCCGTCGCCGTCGCCGCGTTCGAGCGGTACTCCTGCGGGCTCGTCCCGTGCTCGCGTTTGAAGGCGGTGCTGAGCGCGAACGCGGTGCCGTAGCCGACCCGGTGGGCGATCGTGTCGAGGGTGGCGTCGCTTTCGCGCAGCAGGTCGGCGGCGTGGGCCAGCCGGATGCCGGTCAGGTACGCCATCGGGGGCTCGCCGAGGAGCTTGCTGAACCGCTGCGCGAGTGCGGTCCGGGACGCGCCGACCTTCGCGGCGAGGTCCGCGACCGTCCAGGGGTGTGTCAGGTCGTCGTGCAGCAGCCGTAGCGCGGGGCCCACCACCGGGTCGCCGTGCGCCCGGTACCAGCCGGGTTGTTCGGCCTCGGGACGGGAGAACCAGGCGCGCAGGGTCTGGATGAGCAGCAGGTCGAGAAGCCGGTCGAGCACGACCTCCTGGCCCGGCTCGTCCTTGGTGATCTCTTCGTCGAGCAGCCCGACCAGCGGCGTCCGCCAGGTGTCGCCGCGCACGACCGCCAGCGGCGGCAGCGCGGCGAGCAGCCGCTGGGTGACGGCGCCGCGCGTCTCGTAGGTCCCGACGAGCATGACCGCCGTGCCGTGCGGATCGGTGCCCCAGGCGCGCACGCCGAGGTCCATCGCCTCCGACAGGCTCGTCCCGTCCGGGGTGGTGCAGTGCTGGCCCGGCTGGATCACGATCTGCGGTTCGGTGGACGTGCTGTCGGCGACGACGTAGGGATCGGGGCCGCGGCAGATGACCAGGTCACCGGGGCGGACGTGCACGGGCGTCCCGGTGTCGGGGACGATCCAGGCCTCGTCGTGGACCATCGCGACGAGCGTCAGCGGCGCCCGGTCCTGGATCCGCACCGACCACGGCGGGTTCAGCGTCGAGCGGATCATGAACGCGCCGCGTGCGCGGGGGCCGTCGAGGAGGTCGGTCAGGGCGTCCATGCGATCAGCGTAAACGGGATGGACGCCGGCGTATGGAGCCGAGCTTCTCAACGATGTTGGACGAGCGGCTGCGCCGGTTGACTCAAGGGCATGACGAACACCACCACGAACACCGCGGCGACCACCGCCACGACCACCACGGAGAACGGTCTCGTCCTCGTCCTCGGCGGGACCGGGAAGACCGGCCGGCGGGTCGTCGAGCGGCTGGAGGCCCTGGACGTGCCGGTCCGGATGGGCTCGCGGTCGGCCGACCCGGGCTTCGACTGGACCGACGAGGCGACTTGGGCGCCGGTCCTGCAGGGCGTCCAGGCGGTCTACCTGTCCTACTACCCCGATCTGGCCGCGCCCGGTGCGCCGGAGGCGATCGGTGCGTTCACCGCCGCGGCGGCGGCCGCCGGGGTGCGGCGGGTGGTGCTGCTGTCGGGCCGCGGCGAGGAGGAGGCGCGGGCCTGCGAGCAGGTCGTGCAGGACTGCGGCCTGGAGTGGACGATCGTGC
>NZ_JAGEPF010000016.1 GCF_017573465.1 Actinomadura violacea | reverse complement strand
GTGCTGCGCCTGACCGTCGCCCTGTCGAACCGGGGCGAACGGGGTCTGCAGGCACGCGACGACTTTCTCGCCGAACGCACCCGGTTCGTGCAGGCCATGCTCGACCGCGCCGCCGGACGCGGCGAGCGTCCACCCGACGTGCTGGACGTGCTCGACCACGTCATGGCCCCGATGTACATCCGCGTCCTGTTCGGCGCGGGCCCGCTCACCCCGGACTACATCGCCGGGCTCGTCGACCGGCTGCTGGCGCAGCCCTGATCTCCACCTTGGCCCGCGGTGCGGTCACCGGTCATCCGACCGGGTGAGGCTAGGAGACCGGGGCGGACGAGCATCGCTGCGAGAAGTCGCGGAAAGCGGCCCGGAGCGTGTTCCTTGGCGTGACATTCCGCGCCGATGCGCGTGGGTGGGTGGAGGTTGATCTCGCTGCCGGCCAGGCGGAGGCATCGGCGCCGAATCATCACGCTATGTCACCGGCGGCGGGAACTCACAGCATGAGCCGAACGTGAATACCGCTGTCCGGTACCTCTGGGGCACCTCACTGGTCGAGAGTTTCGGGCCTACAGCGCCTTCCACCGGTCGAGTGGCCAGACGATCGCGAAGGCTTGGCCGACGACGCTACTGATCTTGATCGCGCCGCCTCCGGGGTCTTGGTTGTGGGCGCGTGAGTCGGCCGATGCGCTGGGTTGATCGCCCATCACCCAAAGCCGGTCTTTGGGGACGGTGATGTCGAAGGGCTGGTCGCAGGGGCTGTTGCCGGGGTAGAGGTAGGACTTCTCGTCGAGGAGCTTGCCGTTGACTCTGACGGGGGTGCCGGCGCCGACGCATTGGACGCGGTCGCCGGGCAGTCCGATGACGCGTTTGATGTAGTCGGTCTCGCCGGGCATGAGGCCGAACGCTCCGCCGATGGAGCGCAGAGCCTCGGAAAACGGGTTCGAGGGGGCTGGAGCGGTGGATTCCTTGGCCCAGGAGTCCTCGCCCTTGAACACCACGATGTCCCCGTATCGAACGTCGCGTGTGTGATAGACGATCTTGTTGACCAGGGCCCGGTCTCCGATGCCCAGGGTGTTCTGCATCGACCCCGACGGGATGGAAACCCCTGGACCGCGAACGTCTTGATGGCCAGGGCCAAGGCCAGGGCCACGAGGATCAGGATGGGCAGTTCCTTCCAGAAGGAACCGCTCGCCTTCTTGTTTCCGGTGGTCTGGGCGACGTCGCCGGCTCGGGGAGCGACGGGCTGTTCCGGGGCTTGGTCGTCGTCGAGCATCGGGTTCCTTGGAAGTGGAACGCTTGACTTGAGCACCGCAAGCTCGGCTGGTCACAGGATCCCGAAGGGGCCCGATCGGCTGAGGTCCCATTCGTGGGCCTCAGGGGGAGTTTCGTCAGCATCCTTATGCTCACTGGCCACTTCCGTGATCGATCTTTGCGGCGAGCTGCTGAGAATAGGGGGTCAGCAAGGAGATGAGGGCGGCGGTTGGGCTGGCGGGTTCACGGCGCGCCCGGTAACGCGCCTGCTGGAGGCCGAACACGAGCATGTTCGTTTTGCCTTGGTTGGCCCTGCGCTGTTCAGCCATGACGAGCGGGGCGAGGCGGTGGTCGCCTTGGGTGACGGCGGCCCAGACCAGCACGGAGGCCAGGCGGCGTTTGCGGTCCTGCCACCAGGAGATGTGGGTGTGCGGATGGGCCGCGAGGAGTCGGGAGAGTAAGTCGTGCCAGTCGTCTGGAGGGATTTCCCAGCCGTGGAGGGCGGCTCGCCGGTGACCGTAGTCGATCAGGTCGGTGGTGGTGTTGAGTGTGCGGGCGAAGGCGTCGATCGCGGCGGCGAGCCGGGCACCGTTATGGGGATCGTCAGTCCACGCCCGGACCGGAACGGTGGAGGACATGACGCGTCCAGGGGGGATGCCCAGCAGCCCGCCGGCCCGGAACTGTGAGCCGCCGGTGGACATCTGCACCAGCCTGATCGCGGCGGTGCGCCGCAGGTGGACCGCGCTGATCCCGGTCAGGTCAGGGAAGGACTCATCGAACCACTCGTCGGTCATGTGCTGGGGGATGTGCCGGTGGTCGAACCGGCAGTCGCCGGTCGGGACGATGACCAGGTGGCCCATGCGGCGGTGGTAGGCGCGCAGGGCGTCGGTGCCGTTCCGGCGGGCATTGTCGCTTTTGAGGTTGTGGCCTCGCGGCGTCGGCTGGTGCAGGGCCTCAAGCCGGGTTTGGATCGTGGCGCGCAGAGCCGGGGAGCAGGTCGCCGATGCGCGGTGGGCGAATGCGCGCCAGGCGGCGGTGTCGGCGGTGGCGGCCAGGAGCGGTTCCAGCCGGTCGGCGCAGGTGCCCGTTTCTCCGGTGAGGATGCCTACGGCGGCGGTGAACAGCCCGGCGCTGGCGAGGGGGTCGGTGGGCGGGGCGTCGTAGATGACAGCGAACGCCGTCCGGTGGTGGCCGTGGTCGCTTGGCCGGTACTGGCGGCGGCGGCGTTGCTCGACGTGGTCGGCGAGCGCGTCGGCGAGCGGGGCAGGGCCTGCTAGGGCGGCGGCCACGGGCCAGGTACAGCGGATCAGTCCGGCGACCAGCCGCAGATCCAGGACGTACTCGGCTACGGCTACGTGCACGCCCATGCTGTGCACCGTGGCCGGGCTGCCAGCCGACAGCAGTGCCAGGAGCCGCTGTTGAACAGCCAGGGCGTGGGTGAGCGGTGCGGCGTCGATGACCTGCGGGGCGGCGGTGTCGAGCCGGTGCCCACACGCCGGCGGTCGTGCTCGAGCAGCGTGTGCGGCGGCCGAGTCACCGGCGGGGGCCCGGCATTGGGCGGGATGCAGCACCTCGCAGGGCCGGCTGATGAGGCCGCCACCAGCGGCCCCGATCGGCTGCTGGCAGGCCGGGCACCGCGTGGTCAGCAGGCATCGGTGGAGGGGGCAGGCGAACACCAGCGGCAGCCGCCAGAGCTTCTTCCATGCTCCGCCGTGGCGCTGTTGCAGCTCGCTTGCGTCGCCGGCCAGGCACGCGGGGCAGTACCGGACCGGGCGGGTGAACACCCAGCGGTCCAGTGAGGCGATCTTGCCGGCCTGTTGCATCCACAAGCCGGATCTGCCGCCGGGCAGGGGATGCAGGACGACGTCGGCGGGTGGATAGCGGTCGGCCAGACTCGCCAGGCACAATGCCTGGGCTTCGCGGGGCGTCAGCGAGCACGCCCGCGCGAGGCGGGCGGTCTCTTCGGCGCTGGTGCGCAGCAGCATCCGAACCGGAATCGACGCCGCGCCGAAGGACTGCAGCCCGGTGAGCTCGGCCAACCGCTGCGGTGTCTGCTCTAGCCGGTGAGCCAGCCGCAGGAGATACCCGCTGATCTCTTCATCTGGGAGCGGAACGAGGCTGCGCGGCAGCGGTTGGGTGCTTACCTGGCCTGGGTGAGGGGTCGCCGCGGTCGTCATCGGCGCGTGGCCGCTGGTGTGCCGCCGTCGTCGAAGGAGGTGTTGCGGGGGCGTTTGCGGCGCGGGACGCGCGATGGCGGGGCGGGGATCGCGGGCACCTCGCCGGCGGCGGGGTCGCGGACCGGCAGGTGGTCCAGGCTGATCGTCACGCTGTCGAGCAGGCCTGTGGTGAGACGTTCCGCGCCGCTGTCGATGGCCTGGCTGCAGCCGTCCTCGATGAGGCGTTCCAGCAGCCCGACGATGCCGTCGGTGCGGCGGAACAGGTACTCGGGCATGCCGGCGCTGGTGAGCATGGCCGGCTCGGCCTTCAGCAGGCGGAGCTGGTCTTGGATGCCGGCCAGATGATGGACCCAGGCGTCGATCTGCGCGGCAGTGTCGTAGCGGAAGGGGCCCAGCTCGATCAGGTCGAAGCGCCGCTCGGTCTGGGTGCCGGCGGCGTCGTTGCGGCTGCGGAACCGGCCCGTCGCCGGCGGGAACACCCACTGGCCGCTGCGAGCGTCGTAGCGGGAATCGCGCAGCAGCCCGGACTGGGGAATGCCGACCCCGACCAGGACCAGGGTGACCGACATGCTCATCAGGCTGCGGATCAGGTCCAGCACGTCCTGGTCGGCCTCGCGGTGCATCTTCAGCCGGGTGATGTCGTCCAAGATCAGCGCTTTGGTGCCGTGCGCGTGCAGGGCCGCTTTCACGGTCCGCACCAGCTGCGGCAACGTCATGTTCTTGTGCGGCTCCCCGTAGAAGTCCAAGATCGCCTCGCAGGTGCTCTTGGGGGTGGCCGTTACCGGGGTCTGGACGTAGGCGACGGGGGCGTGCAGATCACGGGTGCCCGGCAGCGCGTCCGGGTTGAGCTGGTGATGCAACTCCAGCCACCATTCCTCGAACAAGGCCGCGACCTCGCAGACCGTCTCGGTCTTGCCCTGGTAGCCGCCGCCGTTGACCATCACCCCAGCGCGGGTGGACGGCTTGCGCTTGAGGGCGTTGGTGCGGATGCGGGAGGCCACCACCCGTGCCACCGCGGCGCTCATCGGTGTCTCCTGGACGGCCAGGTTGGCGTGGGTGGCGCACCGGTGCAGGTCGTAGAGGCCGCGGGTGCGAGGGCTGGCCGCTTGATACTGCGCAGGCGACCATCGTGGCGCGGGCGGCGCATCGTGGCGGGTCAGCCGCCACCGCCTCCAGCCATCGGCGCATTCGCGGTCGAGCAGCACCGCGGGCGGCAGGAACGAGGCCGCCGACCCGGCTGAGTCACCGCCGGCCGGTCCCGTGGGCCCGGCGCTGGAGTCGTTCATCGGGCTTGCCGCCCATCACCTCGGCCAGACTCTTGATCAACGGCACCATCGCCGCTCGGATCGCCGCCGCGGCTGACACCCGAACCGCTGCCGTCGTGCTCGCCGGTGCCGTGCTGGCCGGTGTCGTGCTCGCCGGCGGGCAACCGAAACGGGCTGGAGCGCCGCAGCGTCTCTCCCAGCCGGGGCGGCGGTGTCACCCTTCGACCCGCCATCACCTGCTCGCGCCGCCGCCTGCGGTCGGCGTCCACCGCCTCCACCGCCTGAACGTCCCGGCGGACACGCCGTATCTCCACAGCCCCGTCACCACCGGTCCGGTGACCATCAGGCCCGTCACCAGCAGCTCGGTCACCGGGCGAGACGTCGGCCAGTGTGGACGCGGCGGGCCGGTCGCTGTCGGCCGCTCGGCCCTGCGCTGCCTCGCGGGCGTGCGCTCGGCGTTGGTTCTTGGACATCTGGGTCGGCCACGACGCGACCGGAATGTGGCCACCGATCAACTCCAGCAGCAGCGGCAGCAGCTCGGCGTCCGAACGCGGCGCCAGCCCGCGTGCTTTGACAGCGCGCAGCAGGTCAACGACGCGGGCGTCGCCGAACGCGGGGACCTCGCCGTCCGGCGCGAGCCCGTTCCACCGCAGGGTGTGCCACTGCCCGGTCCCCGGATCCTGGAAATAGGCATAGCGGCGATCACGCGGATCCCGGCGCACCACCCAGCTCCCGCCGAACCGACCGCCCCGCTGCGACGGCCCGTCCCGGTAAGGATCAAGGGCCTGCCCGTCGTACCACAGCCCCTTCACCTTCACGCCGCGCCCGCCGTGGATCTTCAACCGGTGCGCCGGCAGCAGCTGGTAGAACAACTGCGGGTCGGGGATCTGCATGCTGAACCCGCCCTGGCCCATCGCGACGGCGAACAGCGTGTTCGGGCTGTTGCGCCCGCCCGGATCCCACGCCGGCGCATGCTCACCGAGCTCACGGTTCTGCCACACCTTCACGATCCATGTGGCGATCAGATGCTCCATCTCTGTGATGGTCAGCACCGCATCGCCTTCGGGGTCGGCGCCCCGGTCGGCGACGTCGACGCCCCGAAATCCCGGCAGCAGCTCTAGCAGCAGCGACTGGATCGCCGCGAACGCCCGCTCGCACGCGGCCTTGTCGACCGGCCGCAACACCCGCGCCGGAAGGATGTTGGCGCCCAACACCCGCTGAACCTCCACCAGCTGGTGGTTCTTGTACACCGCGCCGTGGTCGGTGGTCACCGTCTCGGGCGTGAAGAACGGCAAGCCGGCCACCCGGTGGCCGGCGAACTCGGCCACCACCGCCGCCGGAACGCCCGGATAGGGCCACTCCATCTCCTCTCCCCAGCCCTCCCGCAGCGGCAACGGCATCATCACATCGCGCAGCACCATCGCCACATCCGTCGCGGTATCCGACACCAGTGTCAGCCGGAACGCCACCAGCGAATGGGTGTACACGTCCAACGCCAGCGTCAACGTCACCGCGGCCGGCTCACCGAAGACCTCCTCACGCACCAGCACCGCCAGCTGCGTGGTGTCCAGCGCCACCACCTGACCCGGCCGGTGCACCACCACATGCTCACCGCAATAGCGCACCCGGGCCGCCGAGCGCTCATACCGCTGCCGGGCGCCGCCGCGCCCGAACCACTCCAGCCACACCAACCGCAGCGTCTCCGAACACGGCACCGCCACCTGCGGCCCGAACCGCTCCCGGACGTACTGGTGGATCAGCCGCTCCCGGGTCTTCATGCTGACCCGCGAGCGATGCAAGGTCTCCTGCCGGACTGCGAAGATCGCCTCCCGCACATCCTCGCCCACGCTCGGATGTCCGCCCCGCCGCCGCACCCAGCTGCCGTTCGCGCAGCCGAACACCCCCAGCCGCCGACACCGCGCCGCCCACCGCTCCAACGTCCGCAGCGACACCCGGTTCAACCCCAGATGAGCAGCCTCCTGCTCACCCAACCCCCTCAACTCGGCGACCTTGGCCCGGCGCCGATCCTGCAGCGTGCAGCATCCCGGGTCGAACCCGGGCCGCGGCTCACCCGGCAACGCCGCAAGCGCCGACCCGCTGCGATACCCGGTCTCCACCTCCATCAGATGCGCGAACCGCAACCGCACCACCGCACGCTGATGATCGGTCAAATCCTCCAACCCGGCCGGCTGCACACCCCGGCCCGCGTCCCACCCCGCCGAGGTCGGCGGACAGGCACGGCAGTCCGGATGATTGACCAGCGCCGCAACCGTCGTGGACATCTCCGCCGAACCCGCCCCGCCAAGACCACCATCCCGGCGGCGCAGCCGGACACGGCCCGTGTGCGGTTCCAACAGACTCACCACCCACTCCTGCCCAGCCACCACCACCACTGTGCCCTCGGCCAACTCCAACAGCCCGCTCACAACGAGCACCCGCCCGCTCGCCCGGCCCACACCAGCGCCCGGTCCCCCAACGGCCGGGCCAGGTCAGTCCCCAACCGGCGACGCCACAACAGATGCAACAGATGCGCCCGCCCCAGCGCCGGGTACCTCGCCGCCGTCACCACCTGAGCCAACGGCGCCGGACCATCCGCCACCGCCGCCAGCAGCTCCTCGGCGATCCCCAACGGATCGGTCAGCTCACGGCGCTGCGCCGACAACGCCTCCACCGACGCCCACACCTGCGGCCGCCACCCGCACACCACCACATACCGCCACCCGCAGACCAACGCCGCCTCCGCCGACGCGGCGAACCGAACCCGATCCCCCTCACCGACCCGGCCGACAGGACGCACATCGACCAGCCACACGACCTCGCGATCAGTCTCGCGGGCGACCACCAGGAAATCGGGAACATGCTCAGCGGAACCACCCGTACACAAGAACCGCAACCGCAACGGCTGAGACAGCACATCCACCACATCGGCGGCAAAATCCATCACCAGCAGCAACCGCTGCTCGGCGATGCTCTCGAAACCGTGGTGTCGACCGGTACTCACCAAGAATGCCAAGCCCGGCCGATGCCGCTGGGTAGTCCGCCAGGAGAACGCCCGCACCGGTTCGCACCCCGTCAACGGGAACCCGCCCATATCCTGCACCGGGCACACGACCTGCCCACCGGACACCCGCCACGTCACCAGCCACCGCCGAGCCCAGCCCGACCTCTGATCCAGCACCAGCCGGTCGCGATCCGCCACCACGTACTGATCAGCAAGCAGATCCGTCCAACGGCACTCATCCGAACGGATCACACCTGCACAACTCACCCCGTCAGCAGATGACATACCCAAGAAATACAACGCACAGTGACCATATGTAACTGAGCGGTCAAGATAGTGGTATGTCCCGCAGGCCGCAGAGATTCATCACGCCGGCCTCGCCAACGAACCCTGGGTGAACTCGCCAACGATCTCCGGAAACCCACGGGAAAGGCGAGCCCGTAGAAAGATCATCCGCCAACCATCGCTGGGCGTCACAAAACCGCTCGGCCTGGCCAAGTCGAGCACCTCAAGGCCGAAGGCAGCTGTATCCCCGCGCTGACCGCTCTACTGGCGGCAGCGCTCGAAGAACGCTTAGGCGGCGACGTAGTCCAGGAAGTTGCGGACGATGGGGATGTGCTTGTGCCCGCTCAGGCCCTCACGTAGATCATCGAGGGTGTCGGACGCTCGCGCGGAGTCGACCCCGCCCATCAGCTTGACGACTTTGTGTCCGACGTCGACTGCGGCGTCCACGTCATCGAGCAGGAGGTGCGCTTCGGCCTGCCGGGCGAGGTAGATCGCGGTGCCGCGGGTCTCTCGCTGGGTGTCGTACTGGTCGGTGTGGGTGACGGCCGCTGTGAAGTGTTCGAGCGCCCGCCGCGGCTCGTTCAAGCTGAGCGCGGAGCTGGCGGCGACCTGGTGCAGCTCACCGTGGGTGATCCACGTCATGGACGGCAGGTCCTCGTCCGACGGCGGAGCGGAGGCGTAGGCCGCGAAGGCGGCGTCGACCCGCCGCCATGCGCTGGTCGGTTCCTCTGCCTTGGAATGCGCGCGGGCCGCGCGGGCGTGCAGCATCGCTGTTACGCGCGGCGAGGTGATCTTTCGGTGGTCGTCGAGTGCGCTGTCGACCAGGTGGAGTGCGCCGCGCGCGTCGCCCTTGGCGTAGCGGAGGTTCGCCCAGAAGGCGAGGATGACGGCGCCGCTGGTGGGGTCGGCGGCCGAACCCGACGCCCGTAGGCCGGTCAGGAAATGCTGCTCGGCTTGGGCGATGCGGCCGGCGTCGTAGGCGCACCAGCCGGCCAGCCGGGCGGCTTCGGCGGCGCAGCTGAACAGCCGCCGGCCAACCTCCTCGGAGTAGGAGGCGTTGCGCAGCAGATCGGTGATCAGGCGGAGCTCGACCAACGCCGCGGTGTAGACCTGCCCTGCGCCCACGATGTCGTCCAGGTGCCGCAGCGCGTGCAGTCGAGCGTCGAACAGTTCAGGAGCTTCGGCTCCGACGCGTCGGCCCCGGTCGCCGACCGCGACTGCCGGCGCGGCCGTGACCCACTGCGCAACGGAGGCGGCCAGGGCGCTGGCGGTGACGACGAGAAAGCCTCGACGGTCCAGGTCCACAGACCCTCCCATATCGGTCAGCAGATGCAACGTACCCGCCGGAGTCCACTCCGACTCCAGCACAGCCCCGTCGCGAGGGAACGCCAGCATTAGGAAGTCGGGCCAGCCGAGCCGGTCGACCTCGACCGGCGGGATGCCGTGTAAGCGCGCGATGGCGAGCTGCGCGGGCCGTCCGGGCGGGTGCCGCTTCCACCTGGTCAGCTTCTCCTTTCGGACGGCCATCCCCCCATAACCGAGGGCGCGGTGCTGGTCGGCCACCCGCCGCAGGTAAGCGGCTGCGGTCAGGTTGTTGTGCGCCAGCAGCGCCGACAGCGGATGATCCCAGAGTGTCGCGGCCGTCATTGGACGCCTCCCGGATACCGGATGCCCGGACACTTCGAGTCTCCGAGAAACGGGCCCTGCCGCCAAGCCTGTCCTGCGAGAAGGCAACCCGAAGCAACCGGAAAGCAACTCGGGGCAACGCCTTAACCCTTGGCTGGCTCCTGCGCCGCGGTGACCGTGGAGGCACCCAGGCGAGGCCGAACCCGAGGCCCCGCCAGACCTGAGAGGAGACGCTGATGCGCCTCGACAGCACCCTCCCCGCCCGCCCCGCCGACGACGCCGCCGACGGCTTCATCCTGGACGTCCGCGTCGTCCAGGACGACGCGTCCCGGCCCGCCGGCCAGGTGCCGTGCGACACCAGCAACGGCTGCCCGGCCACCTGCGACAGCTCCTGCAACAGCGCGGTCTGATCGCACACCCTCCTGGGGGCGGGTCGGCATGGCCCGCCCCCAGGCCCGCCGCCGAGTCGCACCGATTGGGAGGACGGCATGACCAACCCCGACCCGCTGTACCGGCCCGCGCCCGGCGGGCTGCTCCGAGCGGTCCGCAGCCGCGCCCAGGCGTTGCCGCTCGGCTGGCCCGACCTGACCGGTGCCGCCGACCCGGACGGGTGGGCGGCGTGGCTGAGAAAGGCGTGGACGGGCGCCACCGCCGAGGCCATCGGCTGCGCCAGCCCATCGCTCACCCGGCGGGTCGAAGAGATCCTCGCCGGCAAGGAGGTGCCGCCCCGGCAGATCCGCCGCGCCGTGGTGTCGGTGACCCGGTACCTGCTGCGCGAGGCGTCGAGGCCGACACCGTTCGGGCTGTTCGCTGGCGTCGCCGACGTCGACTTTGGCCGGTGCGCCGACGTGCGGTGGGGCAGCGGGCACCGCGTGCTCGCCCGCCCCGACGCCGAGTGGCTCAACGACATCATCACCGGGCTGGAGCGGTGCCCGGCGCTGCTGGAGCGGCTGCCGGTCGTCATCAGCACGCTGCGCCAGGCCCACGGCGACCGGCTGTCGGTCCCCTCCGGCGCGGGCCGAGTCGAGATCCGCCATACCTGCGTCATCAGCGCCGTCGAGGCACTGGCCCGCACGCCCGTGCCGTTCGCCGACCTTGCCGCCCAGCTCTCCGAGGAGTTTCCGAGGGTCGCGCCGTCGACCGTGACCGGCATGCTGGCCGAGCTGGTCGAGCAGCGGGTGCTGGTGACGGCGCTGCGGCCACCCGCCACCGTCGCCGATCCGCTCGGTTATCTGGTCGCCCAGCTGCGCCGTGTGCACGCCGGCGATGTCGATGCCGTCGCCGGCGTCCTGGCCGAGATGGAGGAGATCGGCACCGACCTCGCCCGGCACAACGGCGCCGATCCGGCTGGACCGCGGGATGCGGGAGAGCGCGCCGCGATCGAGAAGCGGATCCGGGGCCTGTCGGCGGCGGGCCGGAGCCCGCTGATGGTGGAGCTGCGGTTGGACTGCCGTGTTCGGCTGCCCGACAGCATCTCCCGCGAGATGGCGGCCGCCGCGTCGGCGCTCATCCGTCTGACGCCTCAGCCCGGCGGGTTCGCAGCCTGGCGGCAGTACCACGAGGCGTTCCTCGACCACTACGGCACCGGCACGCTGGTGCCTCTCGCCGACGTCCTCGACCCGGGCACCGGCCTTGGTCTCCCCGGCGGGTACCCGGGCTCGCCGCTGCCCGAGCCGCCCGCATCCGTAGCGGCCCAGAGCCGGCCGGTCGGTCGCGACGCCGCACTGCTCGCCCTCGCTCACCGCGCGGTCATGGGCGGAACCGGCGAGGTGGTCCTGGACGACGCGGCGATCAGCGCGCTCGGCGCCGACATGGACCAGGTGCGGATCCCGGCGCACGTGGAGTTGACCGCCCGCATCCATGCGACCGGCCGCGCCGCGCTCGATCGCGGGGAGTACACCCTCACCGTCGCGCCAGCGCGCGCCGCCGGGACGATGACCGGCCGGTTCGTCCGCGCCGGCTCACCGCTGGGCGCGGTGTTCGCCGCCGTGCCCACCATGGTCGACGGCGCCATCGCCGCGCAGGTATCGACCCCGATGGCCTACCCGCACGCCGACAACATTGCCTCCACCAGCCAGTTCCTACCGCACCTGATCCCGCTCGGCGAGCACCGGCCCGACGCCGACGCCCGCATCCTCGGCGTTCAGGACCTGGCGGTCACCGCCGACTTCGACCAGCTGTACCTGGTCGCGCCGCGGCTGGGCAAGGTCGTCGAGCCGCACGTCTTCCACGCGCTGCGGCTGGACAAGCAGCCCCCACCGCTCGCGCGGTTCCTGGTCGCGCTGGTGCGCGGCCGCGCCGCCACCCTCACCGAGTTCGACTGGGGGCCTGCGGCCGAACTGCCCTACCTGCCGCGCGTCCGCTACCGCCGCAGCGTCCTGGCGGCCGCGCGGTGGCGCATCACCGCCGCCGACTTGCCCGCCCCCGACGCCGATTGGGAGGACTTCCGTGGGGCGCTGGAGCGGTGGCGGTGCCGCTGGCGGGCGCCGCAGACAGTGGAGCTCCGCGAGGACGATCGGGTGCTGCGCCTGGACCTGGACGAACCCACCCACACGGTGATCCTGCGCCGGGAACTCGCCCGGACCGGGCACGCGCAGCTGGTGGAGGCCGCGGATCCGGCCGGTGACGGGTGGCTTGACGGCCACCCCCACCAGGTCGCGGTCCCGATGCTGTCGACCCGCCCGCCGGCGCCGTCCCCACTGCGGCGCGGCCGGCTCGTTCCGCTCACCAACACCGCCGGGCAGCTCCCCGGCGCGGCGGGCACCCGGTGGCTGTCGGCGCGGCTGTACGTGCCGCCCGACCTGCAGACGGTCATCCTCGCCGAGCACCTTCCATGCCTCCTGACCGACCTGACCGACCTGGGCGAGTTGCGCGACGGTGAGCGCGAGGCGGTGCCGGTGTGGTGGCTGCGCTACCGCGACCCCGCCGACCCCGACCACCTCCGGATACGGGTCCGCGTCGGCGACCAGCGCGCCTACGGGGCAGCGGCCGCCGCGATCGGGTCATGGGCGGACGTGCTGCGCCGCCGCGGGCTGGCGCGGCGGCTGCAGCTGGACACCTACCAGCCCGAGGTCGGCCGGTACGGCGCCGGCCGGGCGATGGAGGCCGCCGAGCGGGTGTTCGTCGCCGACTCCGTCCTCGTCCAAGCCCAACTCGCCCTCCCGCCCGGAACGGCGGAACCGCCGGCGCTGGCCGCAGCGAACATCACGGCGATCGCCGCGGCGTTCACCGGCGACACCCAGTCCGGCATGAACTGGCTGATCAACCGCCCGACCGCCGCACCCGACGAACCCCCCGGAAGGGACACCCGCGCCGATGCCGTCGCCCTGGCGACCGGCGCCCGGCCGCTGCCCGCCGAGCAGACGGCGACACCGCTGTGGGAAGCGCGCCGCACCGCCCTCACCGCCTACCGCCGCGCCCTCCCCGCCGACACCGATCTGGACCAGGTGCTGGCGTCCCTGCTGCACATGCACCACATCCGCGCGATCGGACCCAACCGGCCCGCGGAACGGCAGGGCCTGCATCTCGCCCGCGCCGCCGCGCTGGCCTGGCGCGCCCGGACCCCGCAACCATGAGCCCGAACCCGCAAGGCACGGTGCTGGACGACCCGTGCGCCGTCCCCGTCGATCCGCCCGCCGATCCGCCCGAGGGCTGGTGCCACTCTCTCGGGCGAGGCGTGCCCGGCGTCCTGCTGCTGCACGCCGCCCGCGCCCGCGCCGGCACCGGCGCCTGGGAAACCGTGCACCGCTGGGCCGCCGCCGCGACCGCCACCCCGATCCAGGAGGCCGGCGGCGGCCTGTTCGCTGGAGCCGCGGCCGTCGCCTACGCCCTCGCCCACGCCAACCATCCCGGCTACACCGCGGCGCTGCGCATCCTGGACTCCCACATCACCGCCGTGGCCGCCGACCGCGTACGCGCCGCCCATGACCGCATCGACCGCAGCGAGTTGCCCGCGCTCGCCGAGTTCGACCTGATCAGCGGATTGACCGGCATCAGCTGCTACCTCCTGCACCGCGATCCCCACGGCGAACCGGTCCGCGCCGTCCTGCACTACCTGGTTCGGCTCACCCACCCGGTGAGGCCGCACGGGCTCGGCTCGGCGGTTCCGGGCTGGTGGACCCCCCACGACCTCACCGACCAGCCCTCACCCGCCATGCCCGGCGGGCACGCCAACCTCGGGATCGCGCACGGCATCACCGGGCCGCTGGCGCTGCTGGCCACAGCTCACCGGCGCGGCGTCACCGTCCCGGGCCAGACCGACGCGATAGACCGGATTTGCCGCTGGCTGGACACCTGGCAGCAGAGCTCCAGCACCACCGCGTGGTGGCCCGGCCACATCACCGCCGACGAGCACCGCACCGGCCGCGCCCGCCAAGACGGCCCCGCCCGGCCGAGCTGGTGCTACGGAACGCCCGGCATCGCCCGTGCCCTGCAGCTCGCCGCGCTTGCACTCGACGACCACGCCCGACGACGGACCGCCGAGGACGCCCTGTACGGCTGCGTCACCGACACCCGGCAGGTCGCCCAGCTCACCGACCCGTCGATCTGCCACGGCCGCGCCGGGCTCGTCCTCGCGGTGAACCGAGCCGCCGCCGACGCCGCCACCGACGCACTCGCCGCCCAGCTGCCGCGCCTACGAAGCCGCGCGATCACCCGGCCGATCACCGACCGGCCGCCCCGCGGCCGCTGCCAGCCGGGACTGCTGGACGGTGCCACTGGGACCGCTCTGACCTGCGACACGGGCCTTCATCAGGGCCTGCCGGAGGCGCCATGGCCGTGGGACGCGTGCCTGCTGATGCCCGGATGACCCGCCGCCCTGTCGAACCGCCCGTGATCACAACGTGCAGCGACCTACACTGCCAGCGATGAGCACCGACACCGTCAACCCCGACAGCGCCCGCGCCCGCCTGGTCAAACATCTCACCGGGGCAGGTGACCTGCGCACACCCGCCATCCGACACGCCTTCAGTGCCGTGCCCCGGCACCTGTTCGTGCCCGGGACCCCGCTCGCGGACGCCTACGCCGACAAGATCCTGGTGACCAAACGGGACGTCGACGGGACGGCGCTCAGCTCCGCGAGCCAGCCCAGCATCGTCGCGCACATGCTGGAGCAGGCCCAGCCCGCGCCCGGCGCACGGGTCCTGGAAATCGGCGCCGGCACCGGCTACAACGCCGCGCTCCTCCGCGAGCTCGTCGGAGAGCGCGGGCACATCACCACCATCGACGTGTTCACCGACGTCGCCGACGACGCCCGCCGCAACCTCACCGCCGCCGGATACGACGACGTCGACGTGCTCACCGGCGACGGCGCTGCCGGCGCCCCCGACACCGCCCCGTTCGACCTGATCGTGGTCACCGCCGGAGCATGGGACGTCCCCGCCGCCTGGTGGGCCCAGCTCGCCCCAGGCGGCCGCATCGTGGTGCCGCTGCGCTGGCGCGGCCTCACCCGCTCCCTCGCGCTCGACCACCAGCCCGCCGGGTCCGGCGGGCCCGCCCACCTGGTCTCCCGGTCTATGTACCTGTGCGGCTTCATTCCCATGTCCGGCACTAGCGACGGCGGCCGCACCGTCGCCCTCGCCGACAACGTCACGCTGCTCGCCGACCAGGACCAGCCGATCACCACCGATGCGCTGACCGGCGTCCTGGACACCCCGCGCAGCGAGACCTGGTCAGGCGTGGTGATCCCCGGAGACCAGAGCACGGAGGACATCTGGCTCCGCATGTCCATCACCGAACCCGGCACCTGCCGCATCCATGCCGACGGCAGCGCGATCGACAGTGGCCGGGTCACGCCGGCGACCAGGATCAACCCCGCTCTCGCCGACGGCGACTCGATCGCCTACCTGGCCTCCCGCCGCGTCGCGGACGGCCCGCCCTCCCGCTGGGAGCTCGGCGCCATCGGCCACGGGCCCCGCGGCGCGCAACTCGCCGACCGCATCGCCGCCACCGCCCGGGACTGGGACCGCGACCGCGACGCCCAGCCGCGCATCACCCTGTACCCGGCAGACACACCCGACGAGCAGATCCCCGCCGGCCTGGTCATCGACAAGCGCGACAGCCGGATGGTGTTCAGCTGGTGAGCACCACCGCCGCTCGACCAGACTGACCGGGGCGGGCGCCGCAGGCCCAACACGAACGCAACCGGTGGCCACGGGTCGAGGCTGGCCGCAGGCGGGCCCTGAAACGACGATGTGGCCCCCGTTTCGGTCCCGGATTGCTTCCGGGACCGAAACGGGGGCCATTGGCCGTGCACGAGATCGTAGAAGCTAGGCGGCGCGGCGGTACGGCAGCGCGCGCGGGACCCTGGAGTAGTCCGGTGCCACCAGGGCCGTGACGTTCGGGCGCACGCCGAACAGCGCGGCGCCGGCGGCCACGACCGCCATCACCATGGTCACCTGGTCGGCGGTCCAGCCGAGTCCGAACGCCAGCCCGATCGTGATCGCCGCCTGGATGAACCCGACGACGGCCGGGAGGATCTGGTCGCGGGCCACCATGCATGCGGTGACGATGCCGAGGATCGCCGCGGCGCCGGCGTTGACGGCGGCGGTCTGCTTGTCGGTCCAGTCGAGGCCGAAGGCGACGAGCATCTGGATGATGGCGGAGACGAGGCCGAGGATGGTCGCGGGGTCGCGTCCGAGGATCTTCACTGTTCCTCCTGGAGGGGGCGGGCGGTTGCTGCCGCCCGTGTCTGTGCAGCTCGCACAGAGGTCTGTATGGCTGCCACAGCGGCCTGTGCTGATCACAGACGGCTGCGGGGGGTTGGCGCGTGACGCGCCGAGCTTGCGGGTTGCGGTAGCGGTGCGGGCGCCGGGCTCACAGGCCCGTGGCCGCCAGCCACTTCTTCATCGCGGCCGCCAGCTCCGCATCGCTCGGATCCACGTCCGGGCCCGGAGCAGGCGCCGGGCCGGGAGGGACGGGCGTGGGGTCGGGTGCGGGAAAGGGGTTGGGGTCACCGGTGAGGGCGTGCAGTTCCTCACCGAGCCCGTACAGGTCCACGCCCAGGGGGTCGACGCCGTTGGCGTCGAGCCATTCGGGGAGGATCGCGACCCACGCTTCGTCGACGACGCGGCGGAACACTGGCCACGTCATCTTGATGACCTTGCCCCAGGTGACGATCCAGACGCCGGTGTCGTCGTAGCCGACGATCACCACGGCGTGGCCGCCGAGGCTGCGGCCGCCAGCGCGCGTCCAGTCCTTGCCGTTGTCGAAGTCGGTCATCATCTGGGCGGTGACGTCGATGCCGAGTCCCACCGTCCCGAGCAGATAGACGGCGGTCTTGACCTCGTCCAGGTCGGACGGCTCGACCTCGGCGAACGCGAGCGCCTTGTGTCCGGCGATGCCGGTGCGGCGCCAGTCGGCGTAGACGTCCTGCAGGATGCAGCCGATGTCGCTGCTCGGGTCGTCGGGGTTGTAGCCGCTGACGCGCTCGTACACGGGCAGCACGTCGTCGTCGGAGACGGTGACCGTGAAGCCGGACCCGTAGGTGGAGGTCGCCTGGAGGGCGTGGGCCTCCATCGCGATGGCGCAGTCGCCGATGCGGTCGTTGAGGTACATCGGCCAGAGCCCGATGTGCTCGAACCAGTTGACCGAAGCGGGCGCCGGCGTTGTGACGCTCATGTGGGGGCGAAGCTTGACGCGGGCCTTGGTGCGAGCGGCCGGGCGCCGACCGGGCCGGAAGGTGATGGGCAAGGGTCCTCCGTGCATGAAGACGGCCCCCGGCGAGTGCCGGAGGCCGTAGAGGATGAAGGGGGTAGGTGGTGGTCAGCGCCAGAAGAAGACCTTCGCGCTTCCGCCGGTGTTGACCACCGCGTCGGCGCTGCCGTGCTGGACGAGCTGGAACCGCACGCGGTGGTCCTTGCCGATGGTGTCGGCGCCCAGCGAGTACACGATGTGGGTCTGCTCGCCGGCCGATACGTAGTCCTGGACGGGCCCCGCCTCGAACTTGCTGTCGTCCTTGGCGTCGATCTCGACCACGCGGCCCTGGATCAGCGTGCCCGCGGGCACACCGGAGACCGTCACCGCGACCGTCATCGAGTAGCGGGCTGAGCCCCAGAGGATGCTCGGGCCGCCGCTGTCGGCGTGCTGGTGCTTGCTGTCGGCGTAGTCGTGCTGCCAGCTCACGTTCGTCCACTTGCCGGGCGCGAGCTTCTGGGGCTTGGTGGTGCCTACCGACACGTACTCCGGCATGGGGTCCTGGTCCTCCTTGGCGGGCGAGACGCCGACGCGCCACTGCCCGTAGTCGTCCTTGACGGCGCGGTCGTAGTCGAGGCCGACGCCGTTGATCGTGTGGTCGTTGGAGTACTGCTGGAGCTGGGCGCGCGCGTCCCACCGGCCGCCGGACCAGGCGTAGGTCTGCCAGCCGTAGGCGATCTTCCCGGCGTCGAACGCCCGGTCGATCGGCCCGTACCCGGCGTACAGCCCGACGCGGTCGCGGCCGAGGACGGACGCGGCGCCGTCCAGGTAGGCGTTGATCGCGCCCTGCTGCGAGGCGGAGGCGTCCCAGTCGACCGCGAAGTAGATCGGCCGGTCGTCGGGCATGCCGCATGCCTCGGCCTGCGCGGCGGCGGCCTGCGCGTCCGCCGTGCCCGCGGCCCTGCCGTCCAGCGCCCGGTTCGCGGCGGTCTCCCACACCACCACCAGCCACAAGCCCGCGGCCGAGAGTTCGCTCGCTTCGGCGCGGGTCAGGTTCTTGCCGGTGGTGTCGTGCGAGAGGTAGCGGCACGCGAACTTCGCCCCGGCGCGTTTCAGCGCGGCCGCGCCGGGGCGGCCCCACGCGTAATCGACCCCGAAGGTGCTCATGGTGTCCTCTCTGGTCAGGATCGGCATGTCAGTTGTCGGTTCCGTCGCGGTGGAAGGCGCGGCGGATCTGCCGGCGCCACAGCAGGCCCAGCCGCCAGATCATCAGGGCGGCGACGACGCTGTAGACGACGGTTCGGCCCACCTCTTCGCCCGTCGTGGGCGGCGGTGGCGCGGCCATCGACCGGTAGGCCAGCCAGCCGAGGATCAGGGCGACGGTGGCGGTGAACGACATCAGGTGCCGGCCCTCTCCGTTTCTCCACCAGGCGGCGGTCAGGTGGTAGGCGATGCAGAACCCCGTGGAGGTGGCCAGGCCCAGCCACAGCGCCACGGTCCCGGCCACGTGCACGGCGCTCATCGACGTCCCTCCTCGAAAGCCCGCTCGATCGCCTCCGACAGGTGATTGCGCTGCCGGATATCCCGGATCCGTTCCGCGAGCCGGTGCCCGGCCTCGTCACGGCGGCGGGTCTCTTCCAGCCGCTCCGCAGTTCGCTCCAGTGCCTCGTCGGCGCGGGACCGCTCCCCCTCGTCGGGTCGTTGCTTCCACGGCCACCTCATCGCCGCGCCCGATTCACCAGGGACTGCAAGAGCTGCGCGTTCAGGTCCGTGCCTTCGGCGATCGCCGACAGCCGCCCATCGAGCGCGTCGATCCTGGCTTCCGACTCCTTCCACGCCGCCTCCCACTTGTCCGCGCGTTCTTTCTCGTCCTGGAGCACGCTGCGAGGGACCAGCTGGCCGGTGAGGATCGCTCGGAACACCAGCCCGGCGCCCATGAGCAGCCCGCCGACGAGACCGCCGGCGAGGAGGGTCGGCCAAGGCACAGCCGTCGCAGCGGTTGCCAATGCCTGCAGCGCGGTCATCCGACCTGCACAGTGATGTCGGGGTCGGTGGTGATGGTGCCGGCGGACACCGAGGACGCCCTCTTGATCGTGGGGGTGTCGCTCGCCTGAACGTCGCGGATCCGGATGTTGGAGCCGCCGCCGATGTAGATATGCGGCGCGCCGGCCGCGGTCTTGTTCGGTTGCGAGCCGTCGCCGTCGCTGAACATCGGGCCGTCGACCAGGATGTTGGTTCCGCCTGTGATCGTGAGGATGCCCTTGTCGTAGGCGGGGTTGGTGTGGCCGGTCGAGTTCGGCTGCGACATGCCGCCGTAGAACCAGCAGTCGCGGACCCGGACGAACTTCCCGCCGGTTATGAGCAATTGCGAACCCCACGTGGGATTGCCGGCTTGGGCTTGAGCGTCGAACCTGATGCCGTCCATAACCACGCCTCGTCCGCCGTCGAGACGAAGCCCGCAAATGTTCGATTTAGCGGTGATGAAGATGGGGCCGACGACGGTCTTGCTCATGTTTGGCAGCCACACGTGATACCGGTTACCGCCCCCCATGTTCGGGGAGTCGATCAGCATCCCGTCCGTCCAGTACGTGTTGTCGCTGCCCCACAATTTAAACGGGGTGTCGTAGCTGTTGTTGACGTCCCAGAACCCCGAGAACGTGACGGCCGTGTGCGCACCCCACATCACGTGTTTGAACAGGTTGAACGCGAGGTTCTCGAAATGCGACGCCCACAGCACGGGACCCGCATTGTCGTGATCCACAAAAAACGTCGTGCCTGAGTCTCCTTCAAAACTCAGGTTGCCGATGTAGAGGCCCTTGGTTTGACCCGAGGGAAGGTCGAGCCATCCGGATCCTGGCACGCTTATTCGGACGCGCTGGTTGTAGCGGAACTCGTTGCCTGTGAGTGGGCCCGTGAACGCCAAGCCGTTGAACGCCTGGCGAGTCTGTTTGAACTCCATGGACCGCTGCCCGAGCACGATCGCGGGCTTGTACGTCTGCTGCGCCACATACGACAGCGCCTGGGTCAGTTTGGCGTCGTCGGTGGCGCCCGCGAAAGCGTCCAGGGGGACGCCGCGCGCGGCGGCCTCGGTGTTGATGCGGGCCTTGATGGCGCCCAACGCGTTGTTGATCGCCGAGCCCCAGGCGTCGGTGCTGCCGCCGGGGACGGGCAGGGTGATGTCGAACGGGACGGCCACGTGTCTCCTCTAAGCCAGGCGCCAAGCGCCGCCGGTCATCTCCCGGACGTCGGCGGGCCGCCACTCCCCGCCTGCTTGGACGTAGAGCGGCGAGATGCCGGTGTCGATGGTCAGGGCCGCCTCGATGGCCCAGTTCGCGGCTGCGCGCCGGCGGGTGCGGGGGGCGGCTTGCATCTCGGCCTCGGCGTCCCACGTCCCGGTCGCGTGGTGGCGGGCATGCGGGTCTGCGGTGAGGGATGCGTCGACGGCCCACATGCCGGAGGCGGCATGGCTGCGCGCCCCGATCGGGGTGGCCGTGTTCGCGACGGCCAAGGCTCCGTAGTGGAGTGTCGGCCAGGTCGGTGCGGTGTTGGGGCTGCCGAACCGGATCGCGTCGATGGTTGCCCCGACCGTGCCGGCCAGCGACACCAGGGGCTCGCTTTCGTCGTCGCCGGCGTGGACGGTCACTTGGGCGTCGGTGCCGTCGACGACGATCTCCGGGCGTAGTTCCTCGCCTGCTGGGAGCGCAGTGGTAGCGGTCGCGATGATGGTGTTGCTCGCGTCGCGGAGTCGGAGGATGCCCGCCAGGGTGATGTCGACGCGCCAGCGCAGAGCGGTGTTGCCACTGCCGTATGCCTGGCAGAGCGGCGCGCCGGCCGATGGCCAGGCGTTCATCTCCAGGTAGGTGCGAATGGCGTAGGCATCGAGGGTGCCGATGGTGGCGGAGGACCACACGAGTTGCGCCGGGCCGGAGGGTTGCTGGTCCAGGCGTATCCGGGGAGGGTGCAGGCCGGAGGCGTCGACGTGCGCGGCTCCGGCCGTCGCGGTGTCGAAGTGGGTGTCGCCGGGTCCCGCGGTGGTGGTGTCGAGGGCTATCCCATCGGCCAGGCCGTGCCCGTACCAGCGTGCGATGAGACTCATCAGGCGATGGTCAGGGCGAGGGCGCCGACGTCGAAGGGGATGTCGTCGCCGTCGTTGCAGTTGATGATCTTGGAGAAAGGGCCGTAGAGCATGCGCAGGCCTGAGTCGTCGTAGAGCTCGCCGCCAACCACGCTGATCTCCGGCATCGCGGTGAAGCCGAAGGCCGCGTTGTTGCGGGCGACCTTGTTCGCCTGGGGCCCGAAGGTGACGACTTGGCGGCCGTAGCCGCCGCCGGCGACCTCGATGCCGGGCGTGGCGTCGTCGCCGAGTTCGGTCACGAGCGCCAGGTGGAGCGGGAGCTGCGGGGCGAACGCGGCGTTGCCGGTGATGAGGTCCAGGAGCTTCCCGGACAGGGTGACGGTGAGGCTCGACATCTGTCGTCTCCTGGGGCTAGTTGCCGTAGGGGCCCGAGCCGTAGGGGCCCGCTCCGTACGGGTGGGGGTTGGGAGGCGGCGGAGGCGTGACCGGTGGGCGCCCGGCCGCTCGCCAGACGCCGTCTTTGAGGACGTAGATGACGATCACGCGACGGCCACCCACAGGTCGGTGTCGAGGGCGTAGGCGCCACCGTTCGGCGGTGCCGGAGAGGCCCCGATCCACATGGCTGGCCGGTCTCTGTCCGGCGCGGTGCTCGCGCGAGTCGGCCACCCGTCCGCGGCCTTGAGCACGAATTGCAGGCCAGGTGCGGGTAGTTCGCTGAGGTCGAGGTACCGGCCAGTGGTGGCGACGCGCGCCAGGACCGGCGCGCCGGACAGGTCGCTGTACAGGCCGCTGCTGGCTACCTGGGCGAGCGCGGCCAATGCCTCTTGAGCGGCTGCGGCGGCCGCGGCCGCGTCAGCGACTTTGGCGAGGGTGTCGCCGAGGTCGGTTGCCACAAGCGCGAAGCGGACGCCGGCGCCGCCGTCGATCCACACGAGCCAGACGCCGGGCGGGCCCTGGAATCGTGGGATGGCGCCGGGGGGCAGCTCGCCGAGTCCTGTGGCGGACCGGATTGTCGTGGTGGCTGCCCCGTCCTCGTCAAGGAGGTCGTCATAGGGGGCGCCACCGGCGGCTTGCGACCAGCAGGTCAGGGGCTTGTCGGGGTCGAGCAGGACGGCGTTGTCGGCGCCGAGCTTGAACGCGTAGTCGCTCGGGGTCTGCCCGAACCAGTGTCTGTCTGCCACGTCTCCCCCGTCAGTCGAGGAACCAGGAAAGGACCGCCTGCACGGTGCGTGAGGCGGGGAGGTCGTTGACCAGGGGCCGGACGCGGACGTCGCCGCCGGTCTCGACGTTGACCGCGAGGGGGGACTGTCGGGCGACCTTGCCGTAGCCGAAGCCGAGCACCTCCAGAGGCGGCCGGTACTGCGCGGCGAGGTTGAACACGCAGGAGCCGTCGTCGTCGGCGACGCCGAGGCCATTGGTGGCCCACCGCTTCACCGACAGCCGGAGCTCCACCCGCTTGTCGCGGGTCCGGATCCGGGACACGCCGGATGGCGCCCAGGCTTCGGCGTTGCTGCCGTTGGGCGCCAAGTTCACCCAGCCGGTGTCGGCGAACGGGTCGTAGACCTTCCAGCCGGTCCCGGTGCCAGCGAGGATGACGCCGTTCTCGCAGATCAGCCGGTCCCGCCATGGCGTGGGCCGGTACCCGGGCAAGGAAGGGGCAACGGGCCAGCCGGTGAACCACCTCGCGTCGACCATGTCCTCGGGCTGGACGCCGGCGGCGCCGGCCTTGACCTTGCCCGCGCCGATCGGGATCTCCCACACGTCGGTCCAGGACTGCACGAGGGGCGGCAGGCTGGTCCCGCCGGGCTTGTACTCGGCGGTGATCCGGTCGTTGGCCGGGTCGTTGCGCAGGACGACGTAGTCCAGACGGGTCGCGCCGGTGTTGTTCGGCGGGACGGTGAGGAGCTTGTCGGCGTCGTTGAGGTACTTCTGGCCTCGGACGAACGCCTCACCCGGCGGAACGGTGACGGTGCCCGAGCCGTTGGCGGTGGGCCGCAGCGCTGGGCTGCCCCAGGACGCGCACACTCCGTCCGGCGCGGCCCACATCATCATGCGCGAGAACTCGTCCTCGGTGTTGATCTTGCTGGAGCCGTAGGGATAGGAGAACTCAGTCACTTCGGCACTCGCGTTTCGATGAGGCGGAGCTTGCGGTTGATCGCGGCCAGCAGCTTCATCAGCGCGCTGTTGGGCTTCTGGGAGTCGGCGGCGTCGGCGGTGCCGATCACGGGCCGGACGGTGTCGCCGGTCGAGGTGTCGGAGTTGAGGGTGACCTCGCGGACGGTGTCGGTGATCAGCTCGCCGCGGACCATCACCGACCCCTGGTCGCCGACGCCGTAGTCGATGCCGTACCGGTAGCCGTCGATGTCGATCGGAGACAGCGCGAGGGAGGCTTGCCGCGCTCCAGCGGTGAGGGCTTCTTCGGCGGCTTGGTCCATCTGCGCGGCCAGGTCCACCGACCCGGTGTCGACGTCGGTCTTGTCGACGAACTGCTCGATCCGCAGGCCCGGCACGAGCGGGTCCGCGCGGGTGTACTCCTTCACCACCCGCGGGGAGCTGGTGCCGCCGGCGACCACGATCGCGCAGGTGCAGGTCGGCGGCGTCTTGGTGTAGGAGACCTCCGACAGGTTCCCCCGACCGAAGCTCCAGGTGAGCCCGGAAGCGCGTGGCTGGTAGACCTCGAAGCGGCGCTGTGGGCCGACCTGCACGATCCGGAACCCGAGGCCGGCGGAGTTGCCGATGTCGGCGAGGACGTCCAGGAGGTTGGCGAACTGGTTGATCTGCTTGGTGACGGTCGGGCCGCGGCCGAGGTCGTCGGCCAGGACGAGCCCGGCGACGCGGCGGGCGGGGCGGGCGGCGGGGCCGATGTTGACGTTGACGAGCTGGCGCATCACTGTCTCGGCGGGTCCGGACACCTTGTAGGTGCCGTCGGTCTGGTGCGCGTCGTCCTGGGCGGGGTTGGGCCACACCGTGGCCTGTTTGAGGAGCTGGTTGTCGTCGACTCCCGACACCTTCAGCGTCCCGGCGTCGCCGTCGTCGCTGGTCTGGGTGGAGTCGACCGATTGGATGTCGCCGGACATGATCCGGGCGCCGTTGAACCGGATGATCAGCCCGTTGCCCTCGATGAGGTGGACGGCTTTGTCGCTGGCGGCGGAGATCGACAGGGTCCAGGCGCCGACGGCGTTGTGCCGCGGGATGGCCTGCATGGTGACGTAGTCGCTGAGGGCTCCGAGCGGCGCGAGGTCGTCGGCGCGGCGGATCTTCAGGGCGAACACCGGCCGCACCACCTCCTTCCGGTGGTCGTGCGGTCTGGTGCGTGCTGGCGCGGGTCAGGCCGATAGGTAGCGCGGCTGGAGCCGGACCTTCACCGTGGTGGCGCTGGTGGAGCCGGCCACGACGAGGTCGACGGTGTTGCTGCCGCGGAGCAGCGGCCACAGCACGGCGGCCTCGTCGATGTTCGGCCAGAGGTTCTCGGTGCCGTTCAAGATCGCGGTCTCGATGCGTTCGCGGCAGTCGATGACCGCGACGTCGGCCGCGGACAGGTTCCGGGTGAGGGTCCAGGACCCGCCGGTCGGGTGGCGGAACGTGGCGGCGCTGATCGGCCCGGAGATCGTCCAGACCGGGAAGGCCGGGACGTCACCGGGGTTGGTGATCTTCACGCCGGTCCCGAGGACCTGGGAGTCGCTGACGACCCACGGGACACCAGAGGGGAAGAACGGGGTGTCGTCGCCGACGCCTCGGAAGGTGCGGGTGAACTCAGGTCCGAGCCAGAACGGCGACTCGCACGTCCAGGTGAGGCCGTAGGTGATCCAGCGGCGCCCGGCCGAGTCGGCGTCTTCGGCGCCCTCGGCTCCGGAGGCGTAGATCGCGGTGATCGACCGGGACGACCCGTCGGCCTCGGTGAGGGTCAGGGTGCCCCGGCCGTCACCGTCCAGCGGTGATAGATCCCGCAGCAGCCGGCGCTTGCGCTCCAGGAACGCGGGCCGGCCGTCGTCGGCGTAGATCGCGATCGGAATCATGATCTCGCGGGCGTTGGCCTTGGTGTCGCGGCGCCGGTTCCCGTGGATGCCCGGCGACTCGTCCTCATACGCCTTGAAGGTCGGCATGTCCAAGCCTCGGGCGCCCGGCTGCACCAGGTACCCCGATGGCCAGTCCGACAGGATCGTGACTTGCCCGAGGGGACTCTCCCAGGCCACGGTCGTCAGTTCAGGGGGCGGGCCATGCGTTCCGATGTCGGTGATCTGCTGGGTGTAGATCGGCATGCGGCCCGCCTCCCTTCGTGCGGGTCACAGCAGTGACCTGTGCAGGACGTAGACGTCGTGGAGCGCGTCGGTGACGGCCTGCTTGGTCGCCTTGTCGGTGACCTCGTGGATGTGGAGCTGCTCGATGGCGATGCCGCCCCGCCGGCTTCCGTCTCCCGGCGTGGCCGAGGCCGGGACCGCCGAGACGGTTGCCGGTACGATCAGGCCGCTCATCCGCTCGGCGGCCGTCTTCACCTCCACTAGGGAGGAGTCGATGCCGACCGCCAGGCCCGCGCCGACCTGCTCGCCGAGGTCGGCCATCACCTGCGACGGCGAGTGGATCTTCAGCTCCTTCTTGATCTTGTTTTGGATGGACTTGGCGAGCTTGGCCATGGCCTTCTCGATGGCCTTCTGCTGCGCGGTCAGGCCGGCGAGGAACCCCTTGCCGGCTTGGGCGCCCGCGTCGTACATCGCGTCCGCCGCGGACTGTCCGACCGCTGTGGACTCCTTCCCGATCGCTGCCTGCGCCGAGTTCAGCTGCTTGACCTGCGTGGGAGTTGCGGAGGCCAGCGCCTGGGCGTAGGC
This sequence comes from Actinomadura violacea, assembly GCF_017573465.1. Lineage (GTDB taxonomy): Bacteria > Actinomycetota > Actinomycetes > Streptosporangiales > Streptosporangiaceae > Spirillospora > Spirillospora violacea. The sequence continues at coordinate 240,647 of NZ_JAGEPF010000016.1, read as the reverse complement.
GGCGCCCCGGTCGGGACCCGCGGCGATGATCTGGGAGATCAGGTCCTTGGACACCCCGAGCTTGGCGAGCTTGTCCAGGTTGGCCTTGTACGCCTTCAGCTGCGTCAGGCGGGTCTGGAGCCCGCCGATGATGCCTTGCGCGTTGAACACGTCCCCGGTGGCATACAGGCCGGTCGAGTCCTGCTGTAGGCCGGTGGGTAGCCCGGTGAGGCCGGCGAACTCCAGCGCGTTCTTGCCGGTGTCGGTCGCGAACTGCTTGGCGGTCTTGATCGTCGCGGCCAGCTTGTCGCGCTGCTTGGCGTAGGTCTGCAGGGCCTTGCTCGCCTTGCCGAGATACGACACCAGCCGGTCATCGACCGACGAGCGGATCCCCTTGAACGCCTTCTTGATGTCGGCCGCCAGATCCGCCAGCACCGACTTGATCTTGCTGACGCTGCCAGCCAGGTCGGAGGTGATGTGCTTCAGGTCCGACCGGACGGGCTTGAGGCGGCTGCTGGTCGTGCCGGAGGCGTACCCGCCCGTGATCTGCGCGCCGATCCGCATCGACTCCTCATGCGGATAGACCGTCTCCCCGCCGCTGAACCGGACGAGCTCGGGGCCCTCCTCTCCGACCCAGGCCAGGCCCGGCGCGGCGCCGGTCGTGCCCTTGGCGTACCAGCCCGTGGCCTGCGAATGGCCCCACGCTCCGGCTGGTGACCCGTACCGGCCCGCGATATAGCCCAGGCCCCAGTTGATCTGCGTCGCCCAGTTCGTCCGCCAGTCCCGGCCGGCGGACGCCATCTTGCTCGGCGGCAACGCCTGCGGGATGCCGTATGCCCCGCTGCTGGGGTTGGTCGCGTTCCATCTCCAGCCGGACTCCCGCTCCCACAACTTGTCGAGCGGCGCCCACTGGCTGCCGCCCCACCCGAACTCGCCGAACTGGGCCCTGGCGTATGCCTTCGGAGTCCCGCCGCCGTACCCGGTAGGTGCTCCGGAACCGATGTGGCGGTACACACCGCCCGGCCTCCAGGACGCGAACCGCACCACGTCCCCTGTGTGCGGGGCGTGGATCAGCGCTTTCGAGCCTCCCTGGCCGGTGACCATCATGACGTGGCCCCTGTGCGGGAAGTACAGGTCGCCGGCGACGGCGGCTTCCTTGGTGGTCGGCGTCCCCGAAGCGATCTGGTCGTAGGTGACGCGCGGGATCGAGACCCCGGCCGCCCGCCATGCTGCCTGGGTGAGGCCCGAGCAGTCCCAGGTGTCAGGGCCGGTCGCACCCCACCGGTACGGCTCACCAAGCTGCTGCTCGGCGAACTGGACAGCCTTGAATCCCGAACCGCCGGCGAGCGCCTGCTGAATCAGGGTCGCCGCGATCGCGGTCTGCCCGCCGGCGTAGGTGACCGCGCCGGCCAGCATCGACTGGTTGGCCTTGCGTGCCTTGGCGAGTGCTTCGTCGGCCTCGTCGTTGTAGTGGTAGCTGCGCCGATACGGCGAGGTGATCAGCCCGTTCGGGGCGCCGCCGCCCGCATACCCCGGAATCCAGGACTCTGCGCCAGCCGGCAACGTCCATTTGGGCGCGACCGGCTTGGGGATCCCACCGCCGGCGTACCCCTTCCCTTGGAAGACGGTGCCTTTGTTGCCTTCGTCGTTCCACGCCGCGAGGGTCGGGAGATGCTTGGCGGTCGCGGCGGCGTTGATCACCATCTCGCCCGGTGAGATCCGGGTCAGCAGCCCGTCTCCGCGCGGGTCACCTGAGCCGGTGACCAGGCCGCCGCCCGCGTTCCCTACGAGCCCTCTGAGGAGGTCGCCCACGACCGGGGCGTTGATCAGCCCTTCGAGGCCCTTCATCGACAGCTTGCCCTTGGCGTTCACTGTCACGTCAGTGCCGGTGGTCTTCGGGATGCTCACCAGCTGGTCGACGTACTTGGCGGCCTCCTTGCGGGAGAGCCCGAAGTGGGTGGCCATCTCCACCAGGCCGTCGCGTTGCTTCTTCAGCACCGCGACGTTCTTCGCCGACACCTGGTTGGTCGACACCAGGTCATCGGCGAACCGCTGGATCACCTGCGCGGCGTTGATGATCTGCTGCCGGTTGTCCAAGGCCGCCGCGCTGTTGCCGTAGAACGCGCGGCCGTTGCGGTCCAGTGCTTCCCGGCCGGAGTTCAGGGCGTTGCGGTAGTCGATCGCTTCCTGCTCGCTGGACATGAACGCGTGCGCGTTGTCGGCGAGCTGCTGGTTCTGCTGTCGCAGCTTCTCGGTGAACTGCTGTGTCTGGAAGGCACTCGACCCGACCAGCGACGTGTACTGCGGGAACAGGCTCTTGACCCTGTCGATGCTGAGACCGCCCTGCTGGAGCAGCGTCGACATATGCCCGAACGCGGCCGCGGCCGCATCGACTTGCCCGCCCTGCACCATGGTCTTCAGCGCAGTGTCGATCCCCTTGACGTCGTTCTTGTACTTCGACAGGGCGGTGTCGTAGCCGCCGAGGGTGATCGCATGGGTGAGGTCCGCGAACGGATGGTCGAGGAACTTCTGCTTGAAGGTCGGGTCGGCGATCTCCTGCGCGGCCCGCTGGAACTCCTCGATGGAGTCGCGGCCGGTCAGCATGGATCCCTTGAATTGCTTCGCCCATGCGCCGGTGTACTGCCCGGTCCGCGCCAGCGTCTCCAGCGACTTGACCATGTCGTCTGTGGACTGGGTGGTGCCCATCAGCTTGTTCTGCAGGGCGTTGACGCCGTACCCGACGGCGGCGACGGTCCCGATGATGGCGCCGAGGCGGGTGAGGCCGAGCAGCGCGATCCGGGTGGTGACGGCTTCGCCGCGCACGCCCATCATCGCGGCGCCCAGGATCCGCAGTGCCGCACCGAGCCGTCCCATCCCGCCGGCCGCTGCGCCGGCCGCGGCCCCGCTGCCCAGCAGGCCCGTGACCAGGGAGGTGATTCCGAGCATCCGTGACGCTTTCGCGGCGATCAGGAGCGCCGCGCCGAGCTGGAACAGCCCTGGCGCGTCTCGCGCGATCGACGCGACGCCCTCGGCGAGCGGCTTGATCCCGGCCAGGTACAGGGTCGTGACCGGGGCGACGTCCTTCCCGACCTCCAGCAGCGCCTTCCCGATCGCCTCGATGTCGCCTTCGACGATGCGGCCGTTGGTCTTGGCGTACTCGATGAACTGGGTGAAGCCGTTGGAGCCGATGAGGGACTTGCCCCAGTCCTCGAACTTCTGGGCGCCGTGGTCGAGGTGGTCGAGGACGGCTTGGATCTCGGGCTCGAACGCCATCAAAACGGCGGCCATGCCGGTGATGGTGTGCCCGAAGATCGTCCCGAACCGGGTGATCGCGACGGGCGCCTCGATCCCGAGGCTGCGGAAGAACTCGGTGTAGAACGGGCCGTCGAGCGCCTGCTCGGCCTTCTTCTCCAGCAGCGTGAAGCCCTGGGCGGCACCGGTCACCAGCGGCTTGGCGCGGTCGAGGTTGTCGCTGACCAGCCCGATGCCGCGCGACAGGACCGGCAGGACGTCCGGCTCCAGCTCGCGGACCCAGTCCTTGTAGACCTTCGTGAAGGCTTCCCAGTCCTTCATCAGGGTCCGCTCGGCCGGCGACAGCTGCCCCATGACCTTGGCGAGCTTGGTCTGCGCCGTCGAGGTGGCGTTGGTCGCGGCGGCGGCCTGCTGCTGCGCCATGCGGTCCTGGATCCGCTGCGCGGTGATCTGCCGCTGCGCCGCCGCGACCTGCTGGAGCGCCTGGGTAAGCTGCTGCTGCGCGGTCTTGACCTGCTGGCTGCCGTTGATCCCGGCGCGGTCCGCGGCGGCCTTGTCCTGCCGGAGCCGCTTGGTCGCCAGCCGCTGCTCGTCGAGCTGCTGGAGCGCCTCGTCCACTGCGAGCCGCGCCTGCTCGCGCTGAAGCTCGGTCGCCTTGGGGTCGGCGAGGGTCTTGCTGAGGTTCTGGCGTGCCTCCTGAAGCGACAGGGCCGCGCGCCGTTCCGATAGGGCCCCGTCTGTCACCTGGTTGTTGAGGTCTTCCATGGCGCGGCGGGCGTCCATCCGCGCCTGGGTGAGCGCCTCCTCGGCCTGCCGCGCCTGCGCCTTGGCGTTGGTGAGCTGCTGCTCGGCGCCGACCATCTGCAAGGCGCGCAGCCGCGCCTGGTCGGCGGTGTTCAGGCCGGTCGAGGTGGAGGTGTTGACGGCGTCCTGCGCGGCCTTCTGCGCTTGGAGCGCCTCCCCCACGTGTTTGACGGCGGGGATCGCGACGGCCGCGAACCCGGCGGTGCCCGCTCCGGCGGCGAGCGCCGCGGAAGCGACCGCACCGAGACCGGCGGCCAGTGCCGTACCGACCGGGATCGCGGCCAGCGCCGCGAGCTGCATCCCGAGGCCGGAGATCGCCGAGGAGGCGGCGCCGGTGTTGACGCCCGCGTTGATCTGGATGCCGCGGCCGAACAGCCGGTCCGCCTCGGCGTGCAGCGCCGCCAACCGAGCGAGCGCCGCAGCGGTGTCAAGGTCGACGTTGACATGGACGGTGACCGGGCCCAGGCTCGCGAGCCGCGCCCGCACCTCCTCGAAGGAGGCTTCGTCGAGCTCCAGCCGCACCCGGACGGTCGCCTCCGGGATCCGGAGGGTCTGGAGCCGCGCCTCGAGTTCCGCCTTGAGGTTCCGCGCCAGCTCCCGCCCGGCGGCGCGACCGACCTTGCCGGCCTCGTCGGTGACGCGCTGCTGGGCGTCGCGGACGGCCTGGACGACGTCACCGACGACGAACCCGGCCTTGGCTCCCTGGGACATGGCCTTGCCGAGCTTGCGGCCGAGCTGCGCCCCGACCTCGGCGACCTTGGAGTCCAGGCGGTCCTTGATCTGCCGCCCGAACTCGGTCGGGTTGACCTCCGGGAGGATCTGCATCCGTACCCGGCCGCCGTCGTGATCGGCCATGCCCGCGCCACCCCCTTCCCGGTCTGTTGGGTGGTGGCGCCCGCGAGCGGGCTAGTGCCCGAAGCGAAGGTTGTGGGCGCCGGGCGGGGGCCGCAGCTGACGCAGGTAGTCCATGCGGGCCGCCTGCATCCTCTCGGCGTCGGCGTCCTCGCGGGCCTTCAGCCGTTCGGCGGTGACGTCGGCACGAGTGCGGGGCGTCTTCACCGGCGGGAAGGTCGGTAGGTCGTCTGGGAGCCGGAAGCCGACCCATGCAATCTTCAGGAGGGTTTGCAGGTAGGTCGTCTGCGTGGCCTGCAACATCTCCATGTCGCCCCAGCGGCGGTCGTCGACAACGCCGGCGAGGCGAGTCTTCACGGCGGAGGTGGGCGGCAGCCACGCCCACATGCCGTACAGCTCGATCAGCGGTATCTTCTGCTGCCGCCACTCCACCAGGACGTCTCTGCCTGGGAAGTAGTGGGCGAAGTCGGCGTGCAGTAGCGCGCCGTGCTCCTCGACGGCTAGGAGGAGCTGCGCGACTTTCCCGCCGCGGTCGGCTTCTTGGTCGCCGCGGCGGCCGGCGAACTGTCCTCGCCCTCGTCCTGGTCCTCGTCGTCGGGCGCCTGGGCGGGCTCGACCGCCAGGACTTCCTGGATGATCTCGCGGATGTCGCCGGTCTGGAGCTTGAGGCCGGCCAGCGCGGCCAGGCGCTCGTCGGCCTCGTTCGGCCACGTCTCGGCGACCGCCATGCGGAGCACCTCTCCGTCGCCGGGGTATTCGTCGTCGAACACCTTCTTCGTGAGGTCCTCCGACCAGAACGCCATGAGCGGGATCTCGACGATCTCGCCGTCGAGGCCCTCGATCGGGTAGGTCTCGCCGCCGAAGGCCTCGGCGCGCTCGCGGCGCCGCTCGGCGAGCTTGTAGGACTTGCGGGGCTTGGGCATGGTGCTCCTCGCGGGTTGCGGGCGGGCGCGGACGGTGCCGGCGCGGATTCGAGGGTTCGCGGGTTCTGGGTTGGTAGTGGTGCAGTGGCCGGAGGCGCCACCCGCGAAAGGACGCCTCCGGCCACTGGTCTCGGGCCGGGGCTAGGCCGGGATGGGGACCTTGGAGATCATGCGGCGCACCGGGCTGCCGCCGGAGACGGGGACCATCGCCGTGAAGGTGAGGCCGTAGGAGTGCAGGTTGTCGGCGTTGTCGGAGATGTTGTCGCGGTCGGACACTTCGGCCTTCGGCACGATGTACCTGAAGTGCCTGCCGCTCTGGGAGTCGATGACGTCCAGTCCGAGCGCGATGGAGACGATCGAGGCGGTCTCGGGGTCGTCGAACGCGACGCCGGCTTCGTCGCCGGCGCCGATGACCTCCATGTCCGCCACCGGGACGCTGTAGTAGAGCGACAGGGCCATGGCGGTGGTCTCGGTCAGCACGAGCTTGAAGGTGGTGGTGCGGTCCTTGGGCTCGCGGCGGATCGGGCCGGAGATGCCCCATCCCATGTGCGTGACCATCTCCTGCGCGAGGGCTTCGGTGAGGCCCTCGTCGGTGATGATGCCGGCGTCGCCCCAACCGGCCGGCCACGCGGACGTCAGGTCGGTGGGGGCGGTGGTGCCGATCGCGGCGAAGTAGGCGAAGCCTTTCGACCCCACGGTGACGTTGCTGGTGTTTCCCATCCGCTCCTCCAGGTTGCGGGCATGAAAAAACCCGCCGTGAGCGGCGGGATCGGTGGTGCTCGCGGGTTGGCCAGGGTTCGCGGGTTAGGCCAGGTCAGGTCAGGCGCAGCGGCAACGTGGCGGTGACGCCGAGCCTGATGATGTTCTGGGACACTTCGGGGCGCGGCCGGGGGCCGGTGATGTCCTTGACGCGGCCTGCGGCGGCTCCGTGCGCGCGGTAGCCGCGCATCGCGGCGAGCGCGGCGACCGACCGGGCGGCGGTGGTCGCGCCGGACTCGGGGGTGGCCGCCCAGATGTCGAGGTCAATTGTCGGCTCATCGATGAGGTATCCGTCGGACCAGGTGTCGGCGGTGCGGAGACCGCCGATGCGGGTCACATCGATGATCGGTAGCCGGGCGTTGAACTCCTCGACGGGCGGGAGGCTGTTGCAGGACCACACGCCGTCCAGGACCTCGGTGAAGTAGTCGATGACGATCAGCTCGGCGTCGGGCCACACGGTCAGGTCCACGCCGCGTCTCCTCTCCTGGGCGGCAGGTCGAACGTCCCGCTACTCGGCTGTGTCGTCGGTCTCGGTGAACCGCCAGAGCCAGAGCGTCTTGGGCCCTCGCGCCGGGTGGTGCCGGTCGCGGACCTTGGACCAGGTCGCGGTTGCGCTGGTCTCGTTGCCGCATTTGGTCGAGACCTTCGTCCACCCGTCGAAGCGGTAGATGTCCCCGCCGTGGCGAGCATTCTGCGAGTAGGACACTGCTGCGGCCACGTGCCAGTACGGCCATCGCGTGGCCGCCACCTCCCGCCATAGCCGCAGGGCGACCCGGGTCGCCCAGCGGGCGTCCGGGGCCGAGCAGAGGCGGGCGAGCTCCACGACCTGGTTGCGGCGGAAGCTGTGGACGGTCGGTGACACGATCGAGCACGAGACAGCGACGGCGGCCGGCGTGCCTCCTACGTCGAGCAGCCAGGCTTGTGAGCCGAAGGGGCGCCGGACCGGGCCGAGGCTGTGCCGCCAGGCGGTGAGAAGGGTGTTCGCCTGCTCAAGCGGAATGGTGGCCCATCCCGCGACGTGCAGGGGGAACGTCCCCTGGGTGAAGGTGGTCATGCCGCCCTCGATGGTTCGTCGCCGACGCGCTACGGGCTGTCGGGGGCGAAGCGGGCGATCAGGTTGGCCCTGGACAGGCTGTGGGCTTCGTCCTCGGGCATGCCCTGGCCGACGGCGTATCGTGCCCAGTCGCCTTTCGAGGCTCCGCGGTCCGGGAGAGGGATGCTGTCCGGGCCGGGCTCGGCCGCGGCCGGCGGGGACGCCGCGGCTGCGGCTTCGGCGTCGGCGTTGTCCCATGGACGGCACAGGCCGTCGCGGATGAGCTGGGCGGCGTGGGCGTCGTCGTCGATGGTGACCTCGTCGCCGGGGAGATAGCGGGTGCCGTCGATCGTGCACCAGAACGCGACGCGCAACTGCATCATCAGGGATCAGGCTCCTATCGCTGCTTGGAAGGCGGCGCCGGTGATGACGCGGAACGCCGGGGTGCCGGGATGGTGGACGCGGGCGACCGGGTGGTCGGCGCCAAGCCAGTACAGGGCCGCCTTTGTGCTCGGCGTGATGATGTGCGGGCGGGTGCCCCACTCGATGTAGGGGGCGTAGCGGGCATCGGTGTCGTTGCCGTACTGCACCCACCGGCCGGCGCCGTCCCGCTCGATGCTGATGGTGGCGACGAGCCGGCCCCAGTTCACCGGGCAGGCCTTCACCGCGGCGGCCTCCGCGGCCTCGGCGACGCTGTCCACGGCAGCCTGGACGCCCTCAGCGAAGATCAGCCCGGCAATCGCGGCCTCGTCGAACTCCCAATCCGGCACGGTCAGCCTCCGGCCGTGTAGGTGGCGGTCAGCTCGATGTGGTGCTCTCCACCGCTGGTCGGGTCGGGCCAGCGCTGCGGCTCGCCGTCGATCTCGTAGGTGTGGTCGTTCCACTCGATGCGGTCGGTCGCGGTGACGTCGGTGCCGGGGTGCAGGTACACGCGGATGTGGGTGACGACGGTGTCGCGGCCGCCGGTGGTCTCACCGGAGCCGTTCGGCTGGACGCACGCCTCCACCGTGACCCGCGACGCGCCGGCGCCCCAGTCGTAGGTGACGGCGTTGCCGTACCCGGTGACCAGAAGCCCGCGGACGATGGTGACCAGGTCCGTGACGATGGGAAGCATCCCGGCCCCTCCCGGCGCTTCGCGCCCCCGAAAAACCGAGGCGGGCGGTTAGTACAGCGCTCTACGCTCGCTATGTGACTGACGAGGCTTCTGACGACGGCGCGCAGACCGCCGATGCGTCATCTCTCCGCGGCCTGTTCCCCTGGCACTTCGGTCCGCCTGCCGGGGCCGAGCTCGAACGGTTCTTGACGCAGGGGCTGGTGGTGTTCGACACCAACGCCCTGTTCGACGCCTACCGGCTGAATCCGCAGGGACGCGAGGAGTTCCTACGCACCCTCGACCTGCTCGGCAACCAGCTCTGGGTGCCGCATCGTGTCGCGGAGGAGTTTATGAAGAACCGTCTCGGCGTCATCAGTGAATGCGCCGGCGCCGTCGGCAAGCTCGCCCAGGAACTCAAAGGCTCGTTTAACAAGATCAAGGACGAGCTCGATAACTTCCGAGGCCGGCGCGGTCTGGAAAAGGCCCTTGTCGATGATCTAGTGAAGCAGCTCGGCGAGGTCCAGCAGCAGATCGTCGAGAAGATCGGCGAGTACTACCGGTTCGACCTCAAGGCGGCTGACTGCCTGGCCGAGGACCCGATCCTCTCGGAGATCGAGAAGCTGCTGGAGGGACGCATCGGGCCGCCGGTCAAGAACATGCAGCAGGTGCGAGAGGACGCCGCCTACAGGTATGCGCGGCGCATCCCTCCCGGCTACGCCGACGCGGAGAAGCCTCCCGAGCAAGCCATTGGCGACTACGTGCTCTGGGTCCAACTTCTTCAGGAGGTCGAGCGACTTCCCCGTCCAGTCCTGTTCGTAACCAACGAGAAGAAGAAGGCCGAGGACTGGGCCGTCAAACAGCCGGGTGGCCGATCGCCGCTTCCTCGCCCGGAACTCTCAGCTGAGGTGTGGCAAAGGGCCGGCCAACCCTTCCATATCGTCGACGTGCGGTCGTTCCTCGAACTCGCTAACGAGTTCTTGGACGCACATGTCAGCGACGAAACGATCACGCAGGCCGAGGAGATGGGCGACGAAGCCGAGGAAGAGGCCGAGGTATCCAGTCCTCTTGAGGAGCAGCTCGCGTTCGTGCTGGCCGAAGAAGAAGGCCACCAGGTTATCCGCCTGCCTTCCTTCGACTTCGTGGAGGCCGCTAACCGCCAGGTGCGCCAGATTGGCACCTCGGCTGCGTTCGAACGTGCCCTACAGCGACACCTCAACTCCCGGACAGCGGTGGAACGCGCACTGCAGAAGCACCTCGACTCTCGGGCCGCGGTCGAACGCGCCGTACAGCGCCAGCTCGACTCTCGGGCCGCAGCCGAACGCGCCGTACAGCGCCAGCTTGACGCCACGGAGGCGATCGAACGCGGGTTGGGTCGGCTCGGGAAGCTCAATCAGGGGCGTCCGGCAGAGCAGCCCGACTCTACGCTGGAGCACGCCGAGGAGGAGTCAGAGCCGCCAGAGGATGAGCCTCAGTAGGTGCGTGGGCTCACGGGGAGGAGCCGCTCGGTCTTGAGGATCGTCAACGCCCGGTCAGCGTACTTGGAAGATGTCCGCGCCTTGGACTCGCTGATGAGCCGGTTGCGGGAGTAGCTGATCGACCCGACGCTGACGTTGGTGAACTGGGCCTTGCCGCCGGTTTCGTCGCCGCGCTCTCGGATGTAGTGGGCTTGGGCGCAGGTGGCGCGTTTGATGGCGTCGGCGATCCGCGGGTCGGTCGGCAGGTGGTCGTCGTCGACGTCGTAGACGGCTCCGATGAGGAGTTCGTCGATGTCCTCGGACGCCTGCTGAAGGTGTCGGTCCGCGCCGGGCCATACCGGGATCGTGACGAGGTAGTTCTCAAGATCGCTGATGGTTGCGTAGACAACCATCAGCGGCCTGTCAGGATCGGGGGCCGCATCGGTACGGGCGGCTGCTCCGTGTTCGGCAGGGCCGAGCCCGACGGGCGGGCGAAGGGGGCGGCCTGCGCGGCGCGCGCGGCCGCGAGGTTGCCGAGGGCTCGGCGGATGATGTGGGCGAGCTGCTCGGGGGCGGGGTGCAGGTCTGGGGTGATGATCGGGTCGTGGTGCAGCCACTCCCCCAGGGCGAGGGACTGCACCGACAGGGAGATCCACAGCATGGGCGTCGGCTGGGCGGCTCGGGTCTGCTGGTGGATGATCTGGACCTGGTGGTCAACCTCGCAGCCGGCCAGCTCTGTGTGCGCGGCGATCGCGGCGACGACGACCTGTTCGACGCGGTCGGTGAGCCTCACAGCGGCATCTCCAGCAGCGCCACCTTGACGTCGGCGACGGCCGACAGGTTGACGTACATGAGGTCTTTGCCGCCGGGCTGCTCGTAGTCGTCGTCGAACGGCCCGAAGAACGCCGTCGTGCCGGCGGCGACCGGTTCGGGCGGGGACGTGACCGACTGCCCCTTGACCTGGCGGCCGATCACGGGGGTGACGTCGATCGACGCGGCGGCGCCGTTGACGACCATCAGGAAGCATCGGCCGGTGTTGCGGAACGAGACACCGGCAGCGTCCGGGGTGACCGGGGCGGGTGCGGCGCCGGTCGCGGTGAGCCGGGTGGCGACGAGGGACGTACGGGCCATGGGTGTGCCTCCTGGAGGCGGTCGTGACCAGAGAAGAAAGGGGGTGCCGGGCCCAGCCGGCGGGCACGAGGCCGGCGCGGCTCGGGGGTTCCGGTGAGGCGCAGCCCGCAGCGCGGGCCCGGCACGACAGGGGGCGGGCCGTCAGGAGACGACCACGAGCGGAACCTTCGCGGCCGTGGTCTGCGCACCGGTGGCCGCGGGGGCGGCGGCGCCCAGCCCGGCCCCGAACGTGAACCCGGCCGCCTTGGAGCCGATGTGGACGGTGGCGGTCGAGGCGAGCGGCGCGGCGCCGGTGAGGGTCTGGACGGTCGCCGCGGCGGACATGGTCGCGGCGATGTACCAGCCCGCCGACTTGATCGGCACCGGCTTGGCGAGCGCGAGCCTCTTGGTGGTGTCGGCCGCCCAACCGGCCGCGGCCTGGTCGGCGGTCTGCGCGAGGAGCTTGCCGTCCGGGTCGTACAGGGCGTGCCACCAGTGCGTGTAGGTCACGCCGGCGGTGTCGCCGGAGGTGAACGCCAGGTTGGTGACCAGGTCGCCGCGTGCCAGCCAGATCCGGGCCCCGATCGCGACGCCTGAGGCGGGGGCGGCGAGGTCGGCGGACGCGGCCCACACGGGGATGTTGGTGCGGACGAACGCGGCGTCGCGGTCGACGCCGGGCAGGGCGTTGAACGGGTCGTCGAACGCCGGGGAGTCGGCCAGGACTCCGGTGTAGCGGCCGTGGACCGTCACTGGCCGGCCTCCTTCTTCTCGTGCTGGTCGACGAGCTCGACGAGCTCGTTCTTGGTCTTGCCGCCGAGCTCGTCGTCGGTGATGCCGAGCTGCTTGGCGTAGGCGGTCCACGCGGCGACGGGCGCGTTCTTCGCCGGCTTGCGGAGCTGCTCCGCCGCGTCCCCCGCACCATCACCCGTGCTGCCGGAGGCGGCGGCCGCCTTGAGGGCGTCGGTGAGGGAGGAGGAGTCGAAGCCCTCGGCGGTGTCCTCCGTCGGGTCGGGACGCTCACTGGTGCTCGGCGCCTCGCCGTCCTGGGTGGGCTGCTCGGCCTCGGGGCCGGCCTCGCTGCTCGGCTCGGCCGGGGCGGTGACGCTGTCGGCGTCGTCGGTGCCGGCCCGCTCCCGCACGGGGGTGATCTTGTAGTTGTGGCGGCGGAAGTACGCCAGCTCCGCCTTCTGGGTGTCGTCCACGCGGGCACGGCCGTCGACGAAGGTGACGCCGCCGACCGTGCCCTTGTAGCCCGCCAGGGGCGTTTCGATGTCGAAGCGCATGTCAGACCTTCACGTTCCGGAAGACGCCGCAGGCCTTGGTGTTCTTCAGGACCGGCGCGACGGGGCCCATTTCGACCTCGCCGGACTTGACGGCGCCGGAGGTGGTGTAGTCGGGCAGCCAGGTCTCCACCAGGGGCACGCCCGCCATGGACGCGCCGTGGAAGGAGTCCATGCCGAAGCAGACGGCATAGATGTCGGTCAGGCCCGTGACGGTGGCGCCGCCGCCGGCGCCGTCGGGGTCGCGGGCCTCGATCGGGATGATCGGCGCCGCGCCGTCGAGGCGGTCGCCGATGTCGACCAGCGTCCACGGCCCGTACCGCTCGATCTGCCGGCCGAGGTCGTCGCGGGTGGCGGTGAACTGGCCGGCGCGCCGCGCCATGCTCTTGAGGCGCGTGATGGAGCGGGTGTTGCCGAGGATCGCGCGGACGCCGGGCGGGAGTGCGCCGGGCGCCCCCAGGTCGATCGAGCCGACCGTGGACGGGACGAGGCGGGACAGGAAGTCGTCGAACTCGTCCAGCCGCGTGAGGGCCTTGTCGGCGGTGTCCACGCTCGCCGACGTCCAGTCGGTGTACATGGGGTCGCCGCCCGGGAAGTACTCGGTGGCGGTGCCGGTGAGGGCGAGGTCGAGGCCCTCGAAGCCGTCCTGGTCCTCCTCGGTGGCCGGGTCGCCGAGGATCAGCGCCTGCTGGAATCGGCCGCGGACCGATGCCATCAGCTGCTGCATCTGGAAGTTGACTTCCGTGGTGGCGGGGTTGCCGAGGCGGGCGATGACCCGGTCGATCGTGACCGCGCCGCCGAGCGGCTTGAGGTCCACGCTGTAGCGCTGGCGCTTGGCCTGGCCGGGCGTGTACTCGGTGTTCAGCCGCCGGAAGTTGGCCTGCGCGGCCTCGATCAGCCGCGTGTAGGCGTAGGTGAGGCTGGACCCGCCGCCGGTGCCGGGGGTGACGACGTCGTCCCAGACCATCTGGTCCAGCAGCCAGCTGTAGCGCCGGAAGTTGTCGATGACCATGTAGTTGACGTCGTCGTCCGCGTTCACCTGCGCCTGGGCGAGGGTTACGGGCACGTTGTTCTCCTTCGGTTCGCAGGCCGGCGCGGCGCCCCTAGGTGTGGGCTACCTGGCCTGGTCGTAGTGCTTCTTGACGGCCTCGTTGAGAGAGGCGGGCCGCTTGCGCTGCGGCTTGTTGCCGGTGTTCATCTCGCCGCCGGACCGCTCGGCGGCGCGGGGCTTGGCCTTGCGGAGCCGCTCGTTCTTCTCGACGGCCGTGTCGATCGCGTCGGCGATCTTGCTGCTGAAGTCGTCGGCGTCCGGGTCCAGCCCGGCGACGGACTTCAGGAAGCGAGCGCTGTCCAGCAGCGCGCGCGGGTTGGCGTCGTGGTCGTCGGCCGCGAGATACACCGCGAGCTGGACGGCGGCCTCGCGGTAGTTGGCGTGTGCGGTGTCGGCGCGCTTGCGTTCGGTCTCGGTCTCGGCCTCCGCCGCCTGGAGCTTGCTGCCGAGGTTCTTGGCGACCTCCTCGGGCGACGGCGGTGTGTCGTCCTTCTTCAGCCCGAGGGCTTTGGCCAGCGCATCCATCTGCTTGGTCTGCGTGGCCTGCATGTCGTCGAGCTGCTTTTGCAGCGCGGCGGTGGCCTTCTCCGCGGCCTGCCGCTTGGACCGCTCGTCCTTGAAGTCGTCACGGATCGCGGCGATGGTGCGTTCGGTCTTGTCGTCCCCGGCACGGGCGCGGCGGTCGCGGGTGCGGCGCGGCTTGTCCTTGCCGGCCTTGCCGTCCCCACCGTCCCCGCCGTCGTCGTTGTCGGTGTCGTCGTCCTGGCCGTTGCCGTCATCGTCGTCGTCCTGGCCGGCGCCACTGCCGCCGCCCTGGCCGCCGCCGGTGTCCCGGTCGTCCTGGCCGCCGTCCTGGTCGTCGGTGTCGTCGTCCGCACCACCCATGACCGGCCACACGATCCGGCCGGAGGGCAGCACGCCGATGGCGCGGAGCCCGGTGCGGTCGTGGATGGGCAGGGTCGACACGTCCGGCAGGTTCAGCGCCGGAGTCGCCTTCGTGGTGTTCATGCAGGATGCCTCCAGGGCATGCGAGACGCCGGCCCGCGCCAGTCGGGCCGGTCTCTTGATGGGTGGCGGGGGCGGCGCCAGGCGGCCCCCGACGGTTACGAGGTGGTTCAGGTACGGGGTGAGCCGGCGGGCTCCGCGGCGCGTTCGCTGTCGCGGTTGATCGGCCGCGCCTCCCCCAGCGGGGAGAAGCCGGGCCGGCCAGCGCCGGCGGCGGGAATCTGGTCGAGCGGGGAGGGCTCCTCGGCCTTGATCCGCTCGACCTCCTGCAGTACGCGGGGCTCGTCCCAGTCGGGATGGACCATCTCCACGCGGGTTTGCAGCGACACGGCGCGGGCGGACACCAGCAGCGACACGGTCTGTGCGGTGTCGGCGGGGTCGGGGGTGATGCCGGGCGCCCATTCGATGTCGGGTGGCTGGGGCCGCAGTCCGCGCCGCTCGAACGCGGCCTCCTCGATGGCCAGGAGCGCGTGGTTCATGTGGGCGAGGACGGGCCGCACATAGTTGATCTTGTGGGCCTTCGTTTGGAAGCTCTGCTCTTTGCGGGCCTGCACTTCGGTCGCGGTGAGCGCGGTGTCGGCGACCAGCCCGAAGCTTTGCGCGGAGTATCCGGATGAGCGGACGATCGTTTCCAGCAGCGCCTGCGTGGTGTCCTGGTGCTCCTGCACGCGGATCGAGAACTGGATCTCGTTGATGAGCGACTGGCCGGACATCGGGTTGATCTCGACCGGCGTGAACACCTCACGGTCGAGGTCGAGGTAGGCGCCTTGCCCGCGGCCCTCGGACTCCAGCATCGCCCGGTCGGCGAGAATGCGGGCCTTGCCGAGCCTGATGTCCCGCATCCAGCTGGTCCAGGTCTCGTCCAGCGAGTCCATGAACGCCTCGACGCCCTGGTAGTCGGACCGGCCGAGGTTCACGCCCTCCGGCAGGTTCCGCCAGATCCGGTTCGGGCGGATGTTCGGGATGTAGCCGGCCGTCAGCAGGTCGATGCCGGTGGGGATCTCATCGCCGTTCTCGACGATGCGGGCGAATGGTTCGGTGTCCTCGAAGTCGCCGAGCGGCGCGAGCTGGCCGAGCGAGGTGGGGGTGCCGACGAACACCTGGTGGCGGATCACGCCGGGCTTGTGGGTCTCCAGGTGACGGACGACGGTCTGCTGCCCGTCGTCCTCGATCACCGTCCAGAACATGACCTCGCGGAGTCTCCCGTACCGGAAGGTCGGGATCGCGCAGTCGGGCTGCACCACCGACAGCCACGGCCGGTCGGCGATGTCCTTGTCCCAGGAGGTGCGCAGGTAGACGCCGCCGAGCGCCGACGCGGTCTCGGCCGCCTCCCGCAAGGTGGCCTGCATTCCGTCGTCCTGGAGCTCCTGAAGCCGGTCCGTGGTCGCCTTGTGCGGGGTCTTGAAGGTGAGCGGGTCGGCGAACAGCAGGTTCGCCGACACCACGGAGATGTCCGAGGCGATCGGCATGTGGATCTTCGACCGCAGCTCGCCCTCGGGGGTGGGCCGGCCCCAGAACATCCGGGCGAGCGCACCGACGATCCCGCCCCGGTACTGGGACGGCCGGTTCAGGGGGCGGCGGCGCGGCCAGTTCGGCGGCCGGACCGCGGCCACCCCGTCCCCGCCGTACACGTATTCGAGTTCGTCGGGCTCACCGGTCCACCACGCGGACCAGACGGCCATGCGGTCGTGGATGGGCGCCAGCTCGGGAGGCGGCCACACATCATTGGCCATGCGGAACCAGGCCCCCTTTCGTAGCTCGGGGCCTGGTCAGGCCGATTCAGCCGGTGCCGTGTTCCGCAGATGGCAACTGCGCAGCCGGCGGGGACGCGAGGTAGGGCCTCAGCGTCGCGGCGGTGATGTGCGGCGGAAGCGCGCTGATGATGCGCTCCTCGATGACCGCCCACCGCACGGCTGCCTCGGCCGGGTTCAGGCGGTTCTCATTGCGGTACACACGCCACAGCCGCCACCCTTCGAGGTAGTCCTCGACGGTCGGGTAGGCGTACCGGTGCGGACACTCCTCCCGGCCAGCGAGCTGCTCGGGCGTGTAGGGGTGGTGCTGGTCGGTGTGCGCCTCGTCGTAGCCCCACGGGATGGAGCAGCCGGTGCCATGGACGCGGCACCCCGCGGCCGCCAGGCGGTCATTCACGTGTTCGGCTCTGCAACGTGCTCGATGGTCTCGGCGATGAGGATCGGAACGGTCGTGCGCGCTTCCCATAGAAGCTGCTCGATCGCGACCGCCCGGGAGCCGTCCTCGTCCACGTTGATCTCGGCCATCCACTGGTCGGGCTGGTAGCGGGCCAGCATCGACAGCGCGTGCAAGACCGCCCACCACGCCATGAGGGGGTGAACGCTGCGGCCGGCCCCTCCGACCTCGGGGAAGAACCACCATCCGCCGGCGTAGGGACGCACCATCGTCTTCAAGTACCCGAGGCGCTCTTCCACCGTGCTGGATTGTTCGCTCGGCATCAACCAGTGCATGAGGAGCTCGCCCCAGCCACCGGGGGTACGGAGCACGAAGTCCGGGTCACCTTCCGGGTCGTTGCTCGTCTTCAGGAAATCGGTGTAGTGGTGAACATCGGGGAACGCCGAGAGGTAGTCGTCCAGGGCCTGGCGAGGTTGCGAAGAAGCGACGACCCACGGCGGAAAGTCCACTACGCGGACGCTCAGCAAAGGGTGCGGATCTGCGTGCAAGCTCTGGCTGACGAACAGCGGCATGCGCCTGTGCTGCTCGTCATCGCTGAGCGGCCGTTCGTTGTTGCCCGGTATGCAGTCCCAAAGGTCTTCGAGACGAACCTCAGCCGATTCCGGGAGCAGCGGGGAGTCGAGGATCTCCGAGAGCCGCACGAAGCTGCTCGGCTTCCCCGCCTTGCCGCTCACGACCCGAATGTCACGCAAGGGCCCATCCAGGCCATTCGCTTGGATGCCATGGCTCCGGAGCTGCCATCCCTCGCCGTTCGCGATCGATGATGCCGATGCGGCGGCGATGGCGCGGCCGGCCTGGCTGAGCCCGTAGAAGATCAGAAGGGGCTGTGTCTCCGGCCCGACCGCCTCTGCGGCGTGGAACATCTGCTGGGCTTGTTCCAGTGCGGTGCCGTACGTGCGGCGCCTCTCGGGTGTGCTCTTGGCGGGGGTTGGTGGGTTGGCGCGCGTCGCGCGGATTCGCCCCCAGGTCTTCTCGGCATCCGGCATGTCCGTCATCGTCTCACCGCCCGGCCGGTCGCTGCCGGTCTTCGACGACGGTCGAGGCGGCTGCACGATCGGCCTGTCCTCCGCCGCTCCCGGAGAATCCGAACGGCGGCGGGAGGCTGCCGACGAGGGCGTCCCGGCCGGCGTCGACTTCTACGGCCAGGACCTCGCGGCCGAGGAGCGGCCGCGGCGGTGTTCGGCCTCGTCTGCGGCGGCGAGAAGCTGCGCGGCGTACTGGCGGGCGTGGGTGGGGCTGGAGTCGCCGGCCTCGCGGCGGATCATCCCTTCGTCGCGGACGCGGGGGCCGACCGGCATGTCCGTGTGCGGGGTGCGCGGCACGATCCAGGAGCCGTTGTAGGCGCGGTCGAACCGGGACCGGCTGTAGGGGTTGAATCGGGGTCGGCGGCCGTGGACGCGCCAGCCGTGGGCGTCGGCGTGGGTGAGGAGCCCGAGGATGGTGTCGGTGGCTTCGACGTCCTGGTGGTCGTAGCCGCCAAGGCCGCCATCCAAGTAGGCCAGTGGCAGGCCTCCACGGTCGCAGTCGAGGCAGTGAAGGGCGACGCCGCAGTTCTCGTCTCCGACGAGCCGGAACCGTTCGGGGTCGTCGCTGGGCGCAGGGTTCGGCGGCGAGTCGGGGTTGGCCATGGGCGTCCTTGTCTGGTCACGGGTTTCCGCAGGTGACTTGATTGCGACCTGCGGAAACGCGGCACCTTGGTTAGGCGGCGAGGGCGAGGTGAGGGCGCCACAGGAACTCGGTCGTCTTCAGCCCGTACCGGCCGGCGTCCAACGAGTGATCGTCGGTCTTGACGGGCTCGTCGATGCCTTTCTCGGCCTGGTCGGGGTCCCACGTATAGCCGGGGACCTCCTCGATCCAGCCGGTGCACGACTCGTGGACGCGGAGCCGGTCGGTGGCCAGGAGCGACGACACGAGCCGGATCCCGTCGAGCACCGCATTGTCGGCGAGGGTCGGGGTCACCTTGTCGCGGTACAGCTGCGTGATGAACGACGCGGCGGACGGGTCGACCACCCAGTAGCGAGGCTGGACACCGCGCGCGGACAAGCCGGGGACGCGGATGTGCGCGGCCCAGTCCCGGAGCCGCGCGGAGTACTCGGGGTCGGTCAGCTGCCGGCGCGTGACCTTCGCCTCGTACCGCCACTCGTTGGTCAGGTAGAGGCGCCCGTCGGCGCCGAGCCCGACCATCTCCGCCGAGAAAGGATTGCTGGTGCCGTAGTCGATGCCGCACGCCGGCCACATCACGATCTCCGGCAGTGCGGAGACGATGTGGCGGTCCTCGTCCCACATGTCGTAGACGCTGCCCTCGGCGAGGCACCATTCGCCCTGAATGAAGCGGCGGTACCAGAGCCCGACGTACTCGTTGCGCAGGTCCTGCTTGAAGGACTCTTCAAGGAACGGGTTGTCGTCCAGCACGAAGTGCCAGGACCGCAGGTTCAGCCGGCCCTCGCGCAGCAGGAACTTCTTGCGCAGCCAGTGCGAGGGCCCGTCCGGGTTCGTCGTCGCGATCAAGCGGGCGCCCGGCACGCGGATACGCGACAGGCACATCGTCCAGAAGCCCTCGGGGATCAGCGTGGCCTCGTCGATGTAGATCAGGGACGCGGTGGCGCCGCGAATGCGACCTTCGGCGCGGACGTCGCTCGCGCCGACCAGGTGCACGGTCCGCCCGAAGATCGTGGCGACGTTCGAGCCGCGGGTGTGCTCGACGTACTTCGCGAGCGGCCCGAACGGCCCGAGGGGCTGCATCAGCACCTCGATGATGTTCCGCTCCACCGTCTGGAGCGTCCGGCCGACGCAGAAGATCAGGCCGTTCTCCGGGGCCTGCGCCACGGCGATGAGGAACGCGACGAGGCTGGCGATGGTCTTCCCGCTGGAGACCGCGCCCTCCCACAGCGAGATCTTCACCCGCTCGGACTCGACGATCGAGCGGATCTGCTTGCGGGACATCACGCTCGTGACCCGCTCCAGGTCGACTGCCGGGGGCACAACCACCCCCTCAGCCACGCAACCGCCAGCCGCAGCCGGCCGACGGGTTAGAGGAAACGCCTGCGGCCGTGAGGCGGACGCTGCCAAGGTGAAGGCGCGAGAGATTATCTGTCGTGGCCATCTATTGACCGGTCGCCGTGGCTTGGACGCCTGCCCTTCCCAGGAGGGGCGCCGCCCTGGCCCGACGGTGAGGAGGCCGGACTAGATGAAGATGATCGCTCGGTATCCCGTCATGTTGATGACGGCGGCCACCGCGAAGGACTACGTATTCGTCCTCCTCGTACTCAGCATCTTCGTCGTACTGGTTGGCGTGCTACTGCCTGCGGTGTGGTCGGCGAAGCCGAGCAGGCGTCGAGACGCGCGGGCCGTCCTTGAGGTCGTGCTCCAGTGGAGCCTCGACCTGCTCGCGCCGGGCGGCAGGCGGGGCCGGCGCTGATGCGGTGGGCTTCTCCCCGCTCCCCGCCGCATTGTGCCGTGTTTCCGCAGGTCGCTTGTATGCCACCTGCGGAAACACGGCACCCGCCGTCATTCGGCCGGGGGTGCCTCATAGCCGGCGTCCTGCACCGCCTGCGCTTCCTGAGCCTCGATCGCGTCGTAGGCCAGGCCGAGCGCGGCGCGCAGGTCGCCGATCATCGTCTTGCCCTGCTCGGCGCCGTCGCCGGTGTTGACCGACTCGATCTTCAGGGCCTTGTCGAGGGCGATGGCCATCGCGGTGTAGGCGGCCTGCTGGTCGCGGATCGGCGGGAGCTTGGTCGTGACGAGCTCGGTGCCGAGTGGCCCGGTGACGATCTGGGTGTAAGGCGACCAGGCTCGTTCCCGGAACCGTTGGGCGTCGCCGTACAGGTCGACGAGGAGCTTGGCGCGGGCGGCCAGCGCGTCGAACTTGCGGGCCTGTGTCGCGCGCGCGGTTTTGCTCTTTGACCGGTCAAACGCAGACGTCAGGTTGGCGGCTTTGGCGATGTTGGTGACGGTGCCGACGCTGACGCCGTACTTCCGGGCTATGGCGTTGCGGGAGAGTTTCCCGGCCTTGATGGCCTTGAGGATCTTGGCCCGGGTTTCGTCGTCGATGCGTGGGGGCACACGTGGTCACCCGCCTTCTACCAGGTGGGGCAGCGTGCGGGGCCGTTGGGTGGTCGCTGGTGCTGCGGTGTGGGGGTCGGGGATGAGGCCGAAGTGTCGGGCCCATTTGCCGACGGTGGCGTCTGCGCGTTCGCGGATGGCGAGGGCTGGGTTGGGGGCGAGGCCCTGGCCTTCGGCGATGAGGACGCCGGCGGTTTGGACCATCTGGTCGGCGTCGACGTAGGTGGCGAGGGCGTTGCACAGGAATGCGAAGGCGGGGGCGGTGCCTTCGGTGAGTGTGCCGGGGGCGGTGTGGGGGGCGAGGGTGTGCCAGAGGGTGGTGGCTTCGTCGGAGAGCCAGTCCGGCGGGTCGACGGGGGCGGGGACGGTGGTGTCCCCTCCCCCGTCGAGCAGCTGGAGCGCGGCTGACTCGGGAGCCTTCTCAGTGGCCGGCTGTCGGGTGCCGCGCTTGGGCATCGGATCAGGTGCCGGAGTTGCGCGCCCGGCTGGGCGACGCGGCGCGGCGGGCCGGCGGCGGGGTGCTCTCCCCGCGGCCGCGGCGGCGGGAGCCGCCGAACAGGTTGCCGAGACGTCGACGCATGGTGCCTCACTTCCCTAGTCGGATCTTCATGGTGCTCGCGGCCTGGTGGCCGTCGAGGTACTTGTCGCCGAGGACGTCCAGGCCGGTGTCGGCGAGGAAGGCGTCCTTGGCTTCGCGGTGTGGGAACACCACGACAATCCAGTGCGGGGAGTCCAGAACGTTGGCGGGGTGCGGGTCGGGGGGTGCGGTGAAGGCGGAGGCGAGGGCGGCGAGTTCCTCGGCGCACTCGCGCTCGAAGCCACCGGTGCCGGTGAGGCCGGCGAGCGGGTCGGGCGGCAGGGTCGAGGTGAGGCGGTCGGTGACGGACTCGCCGTCCGTACCGGTGAGGGCGCGGGAGGACAGGAGCGCCTTGGCTCGGTCGCGGGCGTTCTGCACGGCGGTCTTGCCGACCGCGGCGGCGAGGTCGGGGCCGTGGATGTAGTGGCCGTGCAGGGTGATGCGGGCGGCCTTGCAGAATCGGGCGGGGTCTTCGGGGTCGCGGAAGCACAGCGCGAGCCAGTACTCGGAGTCGGTCGCGCGGCGGAATCGTTCGTCTTCGCGGCGGGCGCGCTCCCGGAACCCGAGGCGCTTTTCGAGTTCCTCGGGGCTGGCGTCCTCGTCGCCGGGGCGTAGCCGCGGCTTGTCGGGGTCGTCGGGCGGGGCCTCGGGCGGCGGCTCGCCGGGCTTGATGCCGCGGCCGGCCATGGCCTCCAGGCGGCGGCGCACCTCGTCAGAGATCGGCACGGAACAGCTCCATGTCCGCGAGCGGGAACCAGTCCAGGACCCGCTGGTAGTCGTCGGGGGCGTACGTCTTGAGTTGGGCGAGGAACCGGTGGTCGAGGCCGTCGAACGAGCGTCCGAACCACAGGTAGTCGGGGGGCAGTTGGACGCCGGCCCGTTCGATGGCGCCCATGACGTCGGCCTTGCGCCAGTCCCACACGACTTTCTGGGTCCGGGCGGTGTTGTTGATGGGGCCGTGTGACTTCAGGGCCATGCGGCGGTTCGGGGAGTCCGCGGCGCGGACGCCGTCGCATACCCACGCCTCGGGCATGTCGTAGTGCTCGCGGACCAGGTCGTTGAGTTCGGTGTAGGTGAACTGGGGCAGGGTCGCGGCCTCGATGAGCGCGCAGCGTTCGGGCGGCTGGTAGACGAGGGCGGTGAGCCACCGGTACAGCGAGGGGTGCGGCAGGTTCAGGATCGGGCCGCAGCCGAAGAACTCGCCCATGTAGGCGAGCGACTCCTCGACGAAGCGCAGGCCGGGCACCAGGTACAGGTGGTACGGGATCACCTCGACGTCGGCGTCTCGGAGTGCGAGCCAGGCCGCGAGGCTGTCTTTCCCGCGGCTGAAGCTGAGTAGGACCGGCTTGCCGGCCTCTGCCAGCTCCTTGCGGAGTGTGGCGGAGGGAGGGACTCCCTCAATCTCAATCACTGGCATACCAATATTCTTATCATGGTCGGCTTGTGGCGGGCAGGTCATGGCCGGATCCTGTCACCGGCTCGGCAGTGAGTACGGCAGACATGGGGCCGGAGTGGCCTACGGGTGTCTGTAGGTACGGGCGGGCATTCACGGGGGCACACGGTCACCCCCGGGGCGGCCCTCATGCCCTCGGAGACGGCAGGGGCGGGCGGCGGGCAGGGTGACGGATGGCGGGGATCTTGGCAGGTCAGAGTCTACATTCCAAGATGACTTGACATGATTATTGGATTGCCATAGTGTTCTGGTCATCGGCAGGGACACACGGTCCCGGCCACCACTACCCGGAGGTCCTGAGATGGCCATGGACTACGTCGGCAAGATCCAGGCGCTGCTCAACAAGGCGGAGCACCCCAACACCCCGCCGGCGGAGGCGGAGGCGGCCGCCGCGATGGCGGCCAAGCTGATGAAGGCCAAGGGGATCGAGGAGGCCCAGATCCGCAGCTCCAAGGGGCAGGACCCCGAGGAGATCACCCTGATGGTCATGGAGATGCCCATCGAGCACGGGACGGTGTACTACGAGGCGGTGTACCCGCTGATCGTGGCGATGGGCGGCGAGGCCCTCGCCGACACCCACAAGGGCGAGATGACGATCGTCGGCACCAGCAGCCTGCTGGACAGCCTCACCGTCCTGCTCACCAGCCTGTCGCTGCAGATGAACTCGGCGTTCAACGCCGCCGGCGACAAGCGGGAGGCCGAGCTCCGCAAGCTGCACCCGGGCTGGGACGACCAGCAGGTCTGGGACGCCGTCGACCAGTGGTGCTGGGACTACATCCGGGGCTGGGGCGCGGGCGTCGCGGAGAAGATCCGGGCGCGGGTCGGTGAGCTGGCCGACGAGGCGCCGGGCAACGCCCTGGTCCTGCAGACCGAGGCCGACCGGATCCGGGCCGCGTACCGGAAGATGTTCCCGCACACGGTCAAGCTGACGGGCGCCCGCAAGCAGCACTACCTCGCGACGGCGCAGGGTCGCCAGGACGGCCGTAACGCCGACATCGGTGACGCCCGAGTGGACGGGGGCGGCAAGGCCACCCGCGCGATCGGCTGAGCCACCGGCTCCAACCCCCGGCAGGGTCCCCCTGCCGGGGGTTTCCGCATGCCATCACAGGGCCCGCCGTAGCCGGCCACCGGTCAAGAGCTGGGAACGGTGCCCGGACCGGACGGGCCGGACAGTGCCCGGACCGGGCGGGAGCGGTGCGGCGGGCGGGCAGCCTACGGGCGGCCCTGCAGCGGCCTACGGGCGGCCCTGTAGTGGCCTGTGAGGGGACTGCAGGGCTTCCCCTGTAGGGGAAGTGGCCGGAGCCGGAATGACCCCTCACAGGCCATTCTGTGACCATTCAATTTTCCCTGCCTGTCTACTTGACTTGATTATTGGATTGCCATAGGTTCGGAGTGTCGGAACCAACCAGGAACGGACCAGGGAGAAACCAGATGGGTGACGCGAAGTGCGACGCCGGCAAGAACTGGCTGGACATGGGGGCCCGCGACTTCGACACCGAGGCCGGCCCGGAGGCGGAGTACCGGCAGGAGGCGATGTTCCCCGAGCCGGACCCGTGCGGCACCGCTGACCTGCTCTCGTAACCCCCCGACCCGAAGGGTTTGATCATGCTCAAGGTCAAGCTGACCGCGCTGGCCCACTCGTTCAACCCCGCCCGCCGCGCCGTGCGCCCCGAGCGGCTCATCAAGCTCACCGACGACGAGCTGGCGATGCTGCTGCGGCGGTGGGACTGGAGGCCGTACGTCGTGCAGGCGGTCGAGGCGGAGGCGACGCGCCGCGACCGGGTGGATGAGAAGGCGCGCCGTAAGGCGGCCCGGCTGGAGCGGCGGAAGGCCAAGGAGCGGCGGCTCCGCTCGGACTACCAGGACTACATCGAGGCGTCCTACCTCGCGGCTGAGGCGGAGACGCGGGGACAGGTGTTGAACGCGGCCGGCTGGGCGGCGGGTGTGGACCCCAAGAGCCTGTTCTCCGGGCAGTGGTCACGGGCCCGCAAGTACGCCAGCGAGGAGCTGCTCAACTTCTGGGCTGAGCACGGGCGGATCACCTACTCGGAGTTCAAGCGGCAGTCCCGCGAGCAGCGGCCGGAGGAGCCGGAGCGGGAGAAGGTCCCCGCCTGACTTCGCGCCGGGGCCCGGCCACCGCGCCGGGCCCCTCCCCCTTCTAACGAACAGGAGATCGCCGGATGGCGACCATCAAGATCACGCATACCCTCCCGGAGGGCACGCTCGTCCACGGCACGGAGCGGGGAGACGGGACCGGGACGATCCTCGGCGGCCGCGGCGGCTGCGGGTTCCGGTTCTCCAGGGACCTGGGTTGCTGGTACCTCCCGCACTCGCGCGACAAGGTGTCCAAGACCTGGGCGATCGGGGAGGCGAAGCGTCGGCTCACCGAGGCCGGCCACACGGTGGTGGTGGAGATCGACGACGCCTCCCCGGGCCGGGACTTCGGCAAGGCGGAGGCCGAGCGGAACGAGCGGGCGGAAGACCGGGCGGAACGGTACGGGGTCCGGGGGCATCGGGCGTTGCGGGCGGGGCTGTCCAGGTGGCAGCACAACCGGGAGCGGATGTCGCACATCCCCATGGGGCAGCCCATCCTCGTCGGGCACTACAGCGAGCGGCGGCACCGCAACTTCCTGGACAAGATGCACCGCAGCGACGGGATCGCGGTGAAGGACATGGAGCGCGGCGAGTACTGGGCGGCGCGGGCTGCGGCGGCGGAGAAGTACCGGCAGCACCGCGAGAACCTGCCGACCACGCTTCGGCGGATCGAGCGGCTGGAGGCCGAGCTTCGCAGGATGGACCGGCACCTGGAGTCCATGCGGGTCAAGGCGGAGGCGGAGGCGGCGGCGAAGAGGGCCGCCGTCCGAGGGGCCGTGCTGCGCGAATGGTTCCGGAAGCTGCTGCGGCGCCCGCATGCACCGGTGCCGGCGAGCCCGGGAATGATCCGGATGACCACGACCCGTGAGCAGACGGCCGGGGAACTGGCCTACTGGCAGGAGCATGTCGAGAAGCTGAAGGCCGAAGGCCTGAAGGTGTGGGGCCCCGGTGACTTCGCCAAGGGAGACTTCGCGCTGCACCGCGGCCGGTGGTTCGAGGTGATCCGGGTCAACCCTAAGACCCTCACGGTGCCGTGGCAGCACCTTGGCGACCACCGGGCGGTGCTCACGGTCGAGGCGGCCACCAAGGCCCAGCTGACCGGCGGGCGGCTGCACACCGACCGGTTCGGCTACGACGACATTCAGGGTCGGATGTCGGCTGAGGAGATGGCCGTCAAGCTGGCGCAGCCGGCCCCCCAGGACAGTTAGCCCCTCGGGGCGGTGGGTCCTCCCCTGGTGGGGAGGGCCTGCCGCGTTGTGTGGGCTGTGAGGAGGACAGCGCGATGCCCCTGCTGATGACCCGACCGGAACTGGTCCGGCGGAGCGATGCCCGCTTGGCGGCGCACTATTCTGCCCTCATGGAACTTGACGGGATTATTGTCTTGCAGGACCCGGCGGAGCTCCCCGCCGACCGGGACGCCATCCCCGACGAGGCTCTCATCAATGTCGATGTGTGGGCCGCGTTGCAGGGGGTGAAGAAGACGACCGTCGAGGCCAACCGGTCCCGGCACAACGCTCGCCGGGGCACTCCTCAGGCGAAGGCCGGCGACATGCCGGAGGAGTCAACCACCCTCGGCAGGGTGCCGTTCTGGCGGATGGCGGCCTACCGGGCGTGGGAGACCAACAGGCCCGGTAAGGGTGCCGGTGCGGGCCGTCCCGCCGGAACCGGTGGGGCGTACTCGCCCCGCGCTCCTCGCACCCTTCAACTGCCGGGCGACTGCCCGCACTGCGGTCAGACGGTCCGGCGGAAGGACCTGCCCGAGGGCGCGAACGTCAGGAGCCGGCGGAGCCTGGAGTTGCCCTCGCTGTGCCCGCATTGCAGCCGCGAGATCCGCGGGGAGGACCTCCTCGCCGTCCAGGAGGCGAAGTGACCGACGACCGCCAGGACGAGCAGCACACGGCGGTGTACTACCGGCGGCTGCGCCCGGACTCTCCCACCGGGCCGGTGCCGGATCCGGAGGTCTCCCCCGCCGACCGGATGCTCGACGCGATGCTCGCCGGTGAGGTGGACGCGGTCATCGCCATCGACCGGGAGACCGACGAGCCGCGCGTGTTCCCTGTCTCCTCGCCTCGGGACAGCCGGTAGGGGTCAGGTGGTGGACCAGTCGGTGGCGAGCAGGTCGGTTTGGGAGGCCACCCAGGGGACGAAGTCGCCGTCGACGGTCCGCATCATCAGGTAGGGCCGGAACTTGCAGACCGTGCCCTGCTCGATGCCGGTCGCCTGTGCGGTGTTGGCGTTGATGGCGATGCCGTCCGGGTAGCCGGCCTGGAGCACGATGAACATGCCCCTGCCGTTCCAGCCGTCGCGGGTGAGCCTGTCGCCGGCGCGGAGTGCTGCTAGCGCTTCTCCGAAGTCCATGCGTGGTTCCCTTCCAGGGGTTAGGTCAGGAGCCGTGTGCCCCAGGGGCGTACCGAGCGGCACCGGCAGTGTGGGTGGACCGCGCCCGGCAGGCCCATCCTGGGAGGGCGGCTGACGAGGTAGTCGCGGCCGTGGGCGTGGCGGCATTCGCTGGTGGTGGAACCGTCCTGAGCCGACCACCAGCCGAGCCGGTCACCGTAGATCGCGGCCATCCGGTCGGCGTCGGCGGCGGCGCGGCGGCGGTTCTGCTGGGCTGCCAGATGCTGCCGCAGATACCGCATCTCCGGTCGCAGTGCATTGCGGACCGCGGCGGCAACGGTCTCGTTCTCGCCGCGGGCTCTGATCGCGGTGTGGATGCGGCGAGCCGCGTTCACCAGGTACCACGCCCGGTAGTGGTGGGAGTCCCGCCGGTTCTGCTGCGCCGTGGGACCGGCGGCGCGGGGCCGCCGGTCGGCGGGGATGCGGCGGGCAAGGTCGGCGGCGGCGCGGATCGCCGCGGCGGCCAGGCGGAGCGGCTTGAGGGCCCGGCGGAGCGCGGCGGCCGCCGCAGCGGCGGTCAGACCGGCGGCCAGGACCGACGCGGCGGCTTCGACGACCTTCCGGTCACGGCGAGACGGCTCGGGGTTCTGGTGTTCCATCACCGCCCCCGGCCATGCTCGCGTTGCGGATGGTGTGCCGTTCGATGAGGTCGCCGGCGACGGCGGCTGCTGCGGCCAGCGGCACCATCGGAGGGTTGCCAGTCGCGAACGGATCCAGCAGCCGGGCCAGAGCTTCGACGGCCGCCGGCGCGACGTCCGCCCGATATAGGACGGTGAACGGCGGCGGACAGAACGGCAGGACCGGGCCGCCCACTGGCCCTGAGCGGCTGCACTCGGCGCGGTGCCGCAGCACCTGCCACACCTCGACCGCGTCGCGGCGGCTGGTGAACCCCTCGACTACCAGGACGCTGAACCCGAGGAGGCCCCTCAGCCTGTGCACACCGCTCGCCATGATCATGTCGTCGGGAGCGACGCCGTGGCTTCGCGCCTCCGTGACCGCCTGGCGGTGTCCCGGCGCGCAGATCACCGTGCGCATCAGGACTCGCCGGCGTGGGCCCGTTCGAGTGCGCTCTCGTAGGCCGCCTGCGTCCTTTCCAGGACGACCGCGAAGGTGCGGGCGGCGTCGGCCACGCTCACCGTGTGGCCCCCGTCGTCGGCGAACGGCTCGATCAGGGCGCTGAGGGTTTCGACGGTGCGCGGGTCGATGTCGGTGGTGTAGAGGGCGTTGATCAGCGGCGGGTGCGTCGGCAGGATCGGCGGGGCGTCCATCTGCTCGACGGCCGTGCGGACCAGTTGCCAGGTCTCGAATGCGTCGGGGCGGCGCGCGAACCCGCTGGTGACGGTCACGTCGCAGGTGTCGGCGCCGGTGATGCGGCTGAGCTGGTGGGTGTGGACGCGGTCGCCGGACTCGACTGCGAGGGCGGCGGCGGCTTCGTCGGCGTCGGCGGCGTTCAGCGCGCAGATGATCGTCTTCACTTCGCGGGCTCCAGTTCGGCGCGCAGCCGATCGAGGGTCTCGGCGCGGACCTTGTTGTGGCGGGCGTCGGCCAGCGCGTTGTGGAGTCCGGCCGGCTGGTCGGGGAGCCGCGGGCCGCCGAGCCTTTGCGCTTCCTGCTTGAGGTCGTTGGTCCACATCGGGACGCCGGGCGGCAGATCGTTCATCGAGCCCCACAGCTGGCACAGCACCACGTGGTCGTAGGCGCCGTACCACGCCCACAGCTCCGGGGCGGGCGTCGCGGCGATGAAGGTGTGGACCGCGCGAGCGATCTGCGCGCGGGGTCGGACGTCGGGGTGGTCGAAGTCGAGGTGCCCGTGGATGCAGCGGCAGCGGACGCCGGGCGGGTCCTGGCGCTGCGGCAGCGACGGCCACACGTTGTCGACCAGCCAGTCGGACGCGAAGAACTTGCGGGTGTCGAAGTCGGAGGAGACGGCGTAGAACTCGCGGCCGTCGTCGGCGGCCATGCCGATACTGACCAGTTCGACGGGGTGGTCCGGGCCGGCCTCGATGAACTCGCAGTCGTAGAAGATCCGCATGCGGGGTTACGCCTTCCAGGCTTCGGGGTCGTTGCGGCGGTCCCGCTCGGGCATCAGGTAGGGGGTGGCGGAGTAGGCGTAGCCGAGGTGGTCGCCGGTCTGCAGGTGGGGGTTGCCGAGGGAGATTCCGCCCTCGCAGCCGCCCTGGTAGGTGCCGGGTCCGGTCCAGCCGATGCAGGTGTCGCCCTCGTGGCGGCCGTGCGGGCAGCGGTCGAGGTCGGCGACGATCTGGGCGAGGCTGCGCAGCTCGGATTCGTTGGGGGGTTGTGTGGTGAGGAACTCGCGGAGCTTGGCGGCGCCCTGGCTGGCGCGGTGCACGGCCACGGTGAGCGGCGTGTGCAGGACCTCGGCGGCTAGGTGCCGGGACGCGTTCGACTCGTCCAGGCGGGTGAGGTGGCTGCTCGCCCACTTCAGGGCGTGGATGATCTTGTCGAGTTCGCGGGTGGCGTCGTCGTGCTGCATCGGTGCGGGTTCCTTCGCGGGGTTGCGGGAGGAGCCGAATCGTCCCGGTACCGGGCGGCGCAGAAGGGGATGCCGCTTCTCGACCGATCCGGGCCGTGCCAGCTTGGGTGATGAAGGGTGGTGTTTCGGGGGCGCGCCGTCAGCGCCGGGGCGCTGTGCGCGGTCAGGCTTGGAGCGCGTCGGCGAGCTTGCGGAGGGCGTCGGCAACGTTGTCGGCGAGAACGGAGCCCGCGATGGTCGCCTTCACGCGCTGGACCGGGGGCGCGGTGCCCGAGTCGCGGGTTTCCCACTCGGTGGTGATCTCGTAGGGGACGGCAACCTCGGCGATGGTCAGGTCGTCGAGGACGACTTTCAGTGGCAGGGAGGCGAAGCTCATGCCGGCTGCTCGTGGCCGATGGTGACGCGGCGGGCGAAGAGGGTGAGGGTGACCTGCACCAGCTCGTCGTGGTTCATCGTGATGTCGTGGACGCGTACCGGTGCGTCGGAGGGAGCTAGGACGGAACGGCCGTTGATCCGGATGTCGTCCGGCAGGATCACCCGCGGGTCTACCTGTCCGGCGGCGCGCTCGATGATCTCGATATCCGCGCCCTTGACGACCGTGTCGGTGTCGTAGAGCCGCTCGAAGTCTGCGGCCGGGAAGGCTTGGATGTGGTTGTCGACGTCGCGGACGAACACGGTTCCTGGCTCCGCTGCCGTGAGCCCGCCCGGCGACGCATATGACAGGAACCGCAGTCCGTTGATCTCCGCTACGCCGTCGTAGGAATCGCCGAGGAACTGGACCACCTCGTCGGTGTTCTCGCCGGTCCACAGCTGGTAGGTGACCGTGATGGGTCGGGGCAGAGCCGTGGGCCAGGGGCGCGGAGCCTGGCCGTCGCCGGCAGTGGTCGGGGTGTCGTGCATCGCGGGGTTCCTTCTCATCTCGCCGCAGTGACCGGATCAGGCCGCGGATTGCTGTATCCGCCGCTGGGGCGGTGTCAGATTGGGGTGGGATTGCAGGTATGCATCGCTTGTTGCCGCTGGGCATCCTGCTGGTATTCGCGGCCTCCTGGGTCGGGTTCGTTCCCGTATCCACTGGCGGGTTCGAGTGCGGGTCGCTTTACTCCCCGAAGTCCCTCAGCACGGACTTCCCCGACGACTTCCCTATTGAGGTGTTGGGGCAGGCGCAGGACGCATTCGGTTCGGTGAACGAGGCGTGCTCGGAGCAGCGGACGCGGATGCTGGTGCTCCCGATGGCGGGCATCGTCGTGGCGGGGATCGCCGCCGGGGTGGCAGGTGGCCTGGCGTGGCGGCGGCGGCTGGGTGCGGCGCGTGCTGCGACCGCAGAGTGAAGGTGCGGCCCTTCGTCCCCTGACCCCCCGCTAGAGCCTGAGGTCGAAGGGCCGCACGAATCTCCGGGTGTTCCCGCCTCGCGCGAAGGGGCGGGCCCGGAGTGCGCACTCTGCCCAGGTCTTGAAGCCCCGGGGGTGCGCGGTCTGGAGGGTTGCCGGGGTCAGCCGGCGAGTGCGGCCCGCGAGGTGCGTTTCGCGCTGCCGCTGGTGCGTAGCGCGGCCTGGTAGGCGGCCTTCTCGGCCTGGACGACGTCCGCGCGGCGGTAGATAGGACGCCGCGGCGGTGATCCCTCCACGGGATCCATGTACCCGCGTGTCCGCCAGGTGCTGATCGTGGATGGTGACACACCTAGCGCGGCGGCCGCCTGCGCGGTCGTCCAGTACTCCTCGGCGTCGGGGCCGATCAGATGATCACCCCCTGAGCGCGCGAATGCCCCCAGCCGGCGTTCCGGGCTGAGGGCATGGGTGTTGCAGGTGATCTTTAGTTTGGACCGCAGGTCAGGGCGTTGTCAACGCGGCGTGGCCTGCGGTTCCGGGTGCGACAGATCCGGAGTCGAGGGCAGATGAACGGCGCAGGCTTGGCCGGCATGCGCGGGGCGTACGCACACCCAGCCGTCGGCGGCGGGGCTGACGATGTGCATCGCGGGAAGCAGTGGCCGAAGGGACGGACCGTCGACGAACAGCCCGTCCTCAGCGCTAGGCGGGTGCGAACGTGCAGCAGTCGACAGCATGGCTCCTCAGCGAGACGAGGCCTTCCGGGTGGGTAGCTCCTATTGTCACTGCTGGGCCCGACAGAACGCGACTCCACCGCTATGCTCGCCGCGAGCCGGATGATCCGGACAAAGACGAGTAGCGGACTTCCCTAAGCCTCGTCTGTCAACAATTCTTTGGATACGTTTCTGGAGCCGTCCCAGGCCGGCGGCCGGACCTGGTCAGATGGCCGCCCTCTTGCCGATATCTCGCGCATTGCCGGTGTTCGTATGTAGAGTACGAGCTATGGGCTATGTAGAGTACGAGCCACCAGAACGGCCGCCGGGCATCTTCGTGCCTCGGGACGTGCTGCGGGGCGCCGCGATCGTGATCGCCGGCGTTGTGGTGGCGGTGCTGGTCTGGCTGGTACCGGTGGTCGGAGTACCGATCGGGGTCGGCACTGGAGTGGCCGGACTGCTGTTCACCTTGTGGTCGCACCGCGATCGCAGCATCCCTCCCACCGAGCCCCCCGCTATCCCCCAGGCCGGAGCAGGCACGACACCGAAGGGAAAGGAGACGCGGCAATGGGCCAAGCACCGCGGATGACATTGCAGACGCAGATGGTACTGCGCCAAGCCCTCGTCGAGCCGACGCGCGAGTGGTATGGCCTTGAGATGGTGCTCGCCACCGGCTTGCCGACCGGAACCGTGTACCCGATCATCGCCCGGCTGGAACAGGCAGGCTGGATTACCTCCCGCTGGGAAAACGTCAGCGAACAGGCCACCGAGGCTCGCCCTCGGCGCCGCTACTACCAGTTCACTGCTGACGGCACCGAGGAAGCGCGTCTCGCTCTTGCCAAGGCCCACGCCAACCGCGTGACCACACCCGTGTCCTGGAGCAGTCTGGGTACCCACCCTGATGCTGGCGGTGCCGGCGCATGATTCAGCTGCCCAGCCCCGACGACCAGGCGCGGGAGGCCGAGCGTATCGCCGCCGCCGCAGCCCGCATCCGCATCATCTGGAGCGAGGCCGTCGCAGAGGAGCAGGCTGCAGTCCGTGCCCGGAGGTACTACGCAGCGACCGCGGTGGCCGCGGCCAGCAGTTCTGTGCTGAAGGCAGCTCGATGTGCCGCGCAAGGTGAGTATGCCGCGGACGAATCCGCGACTGCGGCGCTACGCACCCGCCTCGCAGCCAGGCTCATCGCCGAGTCCGCCCGAAGTGCAGGGAACGACACCGACGCAGCGATTGCTGAGGCTGTCGCTGCTCAGGTGTACACCGTCGTGGAGGAATCAAATGTGGCGGACGCGCTTGATGTGACGGCGGACATGCTCGCAGTCATTGCCCCGATCTTCAATCGCCTCCAGCCTGTGCGACATCCGAACGGCACGTCGCGCCCTCCGAGCAGGATGGTGAGAGCGCTGGTAGGTGCTGGTGCCGCACTACTACCGCCTGTGCACCGCGCCCGCTACGGCGAGGAGTGGCTGAGCCTGTTCGCCGAGCTTCCTACCCGCCGGGCCCGCATCCGGCATCTGTGGTCGGTGTTGGCGGGTGCGCCCCGCCTCAGCTATGCGCTGCGGCGTCCCCTCCCACAACATCGGCGTCGCGCTTGACGTTCTGCCTGTTGGCGCTCTTCAGCATCGTCCTGAGTCCGGTCCCCAGGTGCTCGCGAGAACACGAAGCTTCAATGCGCGGTTGCCTCCTCTCCGCATCAGGGGCAACGGCTCCCGCCGAAACTCGGCGGCCGTGGCGAGCGAGGTAGTCACGTACACGGCGAAGGCGAAGAGGGCGACGAAGGTCATCGCGCTGCGGCCTGTCTGGTGCTGTTCTTCTTGGTGCGGGCGGCGTTCCATGCGGCCACGTCCTTCATCACGTCGGTGAACGCGGGGTCGCCAGGGGTGTCCTCGTAGCGGTGACCGCAGGACCGGCAGACCACGTAGTCCTCCAGGCCGACAGCGCCGTCCGGGCGCACCATGTGGCCGCGTTCCCCGCAGTCGGGCTGTGTGCATGGGACGGGAATGTCAACGTCCGAGCCGGTCAGGCCGAGCCGGCGCCGGCATCGCATGGCCAGGTCGAGGAGTTCGTTGCCGGCGTCGCCGCCGTCCAGAGCTGGATAGGAGGCCGCGTAGCCGGCAGCGTAGTGGCGGCGGACCATTACCTCGTCAGGGAGTTCGTCGGCCTCGGCGAGGGTGATGTAGCGGACCATCACGTCCCGTCCGAGGGCCAGCAGCGCGTCGACCCGCTCGGCGAGGGACCATGCCATCACCTGAATGCCGACCTGCTGATGGACCCGCCTGGTCTGCGCGGTGGTGTAGCCGCGGCCGCCGTCTACGGCGTCGACCCGTTCGTACCAGGACGCCACCACGTCGTAGACGCGGCGCATCAACTCGTCCATGCCGGTGTTGATCAGGATCGGTGGCGCCGGGCGGCCGGTGGGGCGCGAGTCGGCGCCGCGTTGGGGCTTGGATTGGTCACCCAGCATCGCGGTGGCGATGCCGTGCAGGCCAGGAAGCGCGGTTATCGCGAGCTGGAGCGCGGCCCGGTCGGCGTCGCAGAACGTCCGGTAGCCGAGCGCCGGCTCGCGCATGGTGCGGCCGGCCTCCCGGACGATCGACGCCGAGCTGCAGCGGGTCCCCCGCGCGCACGGGCGCCGATCGTCATCGGTGTAGTCGCCGTTGCCCATGTTCCCCCTCATCGTGGTGTGTCTGTGGTGGTCGAGCGTGCTTGTGAGCCTCAGGGGGTGGCGGTGCGGATTGCGCGCCGGTCGTGCTGTTGGCGTCGTCGTTGGGCGAGGGTGTCCGCCTCGTATTGGGAGCGGACGTGGGAGGGGATCGGGCCTCGGGCCGGACATGGGATGCCGTGCTCGGCGGCCCACGCCCGGATGTCGCGCGGTAGCGGGGTCGGGTAGATCGGGCAGGTGCGCGCGCGGAGGTCGTCGACTCTGATCTGGCCGAGGGCAGCGGCGATAGCTACGGCGTGGATCGTCTCTGCCGCGCCGAGCTTGCGGGCGGCGCCGGCCAGGACGCGGCGAAAGGGGCGGTCGGCCATGCCGACGTGCCGCGCCGCCACCTCGTGCGGCAGGCCGATCGCCACGGCTGTGAGCGCCGCCCGTTCCCGTTCGGTCAGCTCCGCGGCTGATGCGGTCGATGTGGGAGTCGTCATCAGAAGTCGCCGTCCGCGCACTGGAGCACGGTCAGGCCGAGGGCGCGCCACATCTGGACCACTGATGCGCGGTCCTCCAGGACGGCCGTGACCGGCTCCGCCACGAACTGGTCGTACAGCTCTCGTTTGACGATCGTGTCGGGCCGCATGTCACCGGCGGTCCGCATCAGCAGTGCCTCCCCCGGCACGCCGACGTGCATGGCCAGCCACGCGCCGGTGGCGACGCGGCACACCGAGGATCTGCCGGTCACGTAGATGATGCGGTGCCCCGCCGCGTCGATCGCCTGGACGACCGAGACGACCGGCGTGTTCGGGAGGTCCTCGCCAACACGGTGCCAATCGAAGTGGTGACGGACATCGGCGCGGTCCTGGTCGCGGAGCGCGACGGTGCCGTCGATGTCGACGAGGTACAGCTGTCCGGGGGCGGCGTGGTCGGCGAGCTGGATGCCGAGAGCTTCGCTCATGAGCCGGGTCACGGAGTCGCGCGGCATGACGCGAGGGGTGGCCAGGGCGGTGACGTCGAGCGGCGCGGGTTCGAGGCCGAGGGCCTGGTGCGCGTTCCGCAGTCCGGCCGGGGTGAGCCGGTAGTAGCGGACGCCGTCGCGCCTGTTCCCCTCCGCGAGGTCTTCGATCTCTAGCCGCGTCATGGCGTCGCTGACGATGCCCGCGGACAGCCCGGTGACATGGGCCATGCGCTCGGTGTCTAGGTTGCCCGCGCCGCTCATCAGCGCCAGCTTGATACGCCGGACGAACTCGTGGTCGTGGTGGTCGGACATCAGAAGGTCTCCGTGGAGGTCAGGGCGTGGTGGTGGGCGGCTTCCATCGCCGAGTAGGTGGGGAACAGGGCCGGCCAGTCGCGGCCCGGTGTCAACGCGGCTGCGGGAAGCGCACCGAGCGCGACCGCATACCGGACGGTGAGGTGGTCTCGGCCGACGACAGCGAGCCATCCGGCGCACAGCCAGCCCGGCTCCGCCTTGACCGCGTGGCAGCCGAACAAGAGGGCTCCGAGGGGCGCTTCCTCCCCTGGGCGGCCGATGGTGCCGGCCGCGTACTCGGCGATGTTCGGGAAGCGGATGCGGCCGATGGTGTCTACTCGCCAGGGACATGCGCGGCACGGGCGGGTGCAGCGCGGCAGGGGCGGCGGGGCGCCGTGGTCGCTGGCCGCGGGGGGCTTCATCCGATGCCCCAGTGCTGGACGCCGACGCGGGCTCGGTGGGCGGCCCTGTGCGCAGAGGGCCGCGGAGTCGGGTGGCTCATTGGGTTCCTTCGCTGGTCCGGGGGTCATATCAAGGCGGTCTGTATCGGGCCGGGCGAGGCAGGTTCAGCGGCCTTGTGCTCGCGCCGGGCCGCGGGGCGCGGAACGGGGCGGCGTGCGGGAGCAAGGGCACCGGCGCGGGAAGCCTGTAGGGCGGTTCGTTCGGCCTGGCGCTGCTCGCGGGGCTGAGCACAGATCTCGCGCAGGATCCGCTTGGAGGCGTTCTCGGCCTTGCCCTCGTAGCGGCAGGCACCGCACCGGCCGACCTCGGAGTCGTGACGGCACAGCGTGGCCATGTTGGGGTCGGCGGCGGCGCGGGCGTTGTGGTTGTTGAGGCGGGCCTGAAGCGACGCGGGCCGTTGGCCTGCGGGGATGGTGAAAGGGTCCGCTTCCTGTACAGCGTAGATTCGCAGCGCCTCGACCTTTTGAGGGCCGAGCTTTCTCGCACAGTCGTCGCCGACGAACCATTCCTGGCTGGCGTAGATGCCTCTGCCGCACTTCAGGCAGACGTGGGTGTCGGTCGCGGCTAGGCGCGGACGGCGGGTCACTGATCCCCCCACATGATGCGGGCGGCGGTCGCGGGCTCCCCGTGCTTGCGGGTCAGGTCGGCGAGACGGGCGAGGCCGGCGGCGAGTTCGCGGCGGTCGCGACGGCTCAATTCCGCCGACTCGACCGGGATCTTGGGGGCTGGCTGCGTGGCGCCGTGTTCGTTGCTGACGGCCGCCCGTGGAGTGCAGCAACCCAGGAGCCGAAGCCCGGCTACCGACATCGAGGCACCGATTTTGGAGGCGCCGAGCAGTGGCTTGGGGGTCATCCGTGCCTCCTGCGGGACGTGCGGGCCTGGTTCACGCGGTCCATCGCGGTGCGCGCCTGACGACGGTCGTCGGCCGCGGGCAAGCCCTCCTCTTCGCCGTCCCGCTCGTGCACGCTGTTGAGGATCGGCAGTTGAGAGGCGTGGCCGGGCGGCCGGTGATCGCAGCGGCGAGGCCTGTCCTCGTCCTCGTTGTTCATGCCGTTGTGGTCGCAGCGCGGGCAGGCGTCGATCGCAGCGCGTCGGTCGCGGCCCGGGACGAGACGCAGCCCGGAGTGCGTCTCGGCCTCGCCTTCTTCGGCGGCGGTGCCGTGGACGGCGTCCTCAAGGTCCATGGCGGCGTTCAGGACGTCGGCGAGGTCACCCTCGGCCCAGGACTCCAGGTAGCGGCGCAGGTTCCGGACGGGCTGGCCGGCGGCCGCGGCGCGCTCGGACGCAACGGCGAAGGTGCGGGCGATCACGCCGTCGGTCGTTCCGGGGTAGCGGTTCCGCAGCCACCGGGCTGCGTCCTTCTCCTGGGCGGCACGGCTGACTTTCCGGGCCGTGCCGGTGGACACGGGCTCGACGGGTGAGGTGTTACGGGTAACGCCGGATTGGGTGCCTCCCCCCGCACCCCCCACCAGACCGGACGGACTGATCTCGTCGTCGCTGCTGTTGGTGTCTTCGTTGCTCTCGACGCGGCTGCTTGAGGATCTATCTAGTCCCGTCCCGGGGTTACGCGTAACGCCGCGCGTAACAGGTGGGCCGTTCTCGGGCGGAGCGTCGGGACAGCGCTTCGGCAGGCACAGGTGGTGTTCGCCCTTGTCGTGGGCTCTTTTCCGCTGCATCCGCAGCTTGGAGTTCGGGGCGTTGTCGCGGATAGACGGCGGCGGGATGTGGTCGTCGATCATCGTCACGGTG
This sequence comes from Actinomadura violacea, assembly GCF_017573465.1. Classification (GTDB taxonomy): domain Bacteria; phylum Actinomycetota; class Actinomycetes; order Streptosporangiales; family Streptosporangiaceae; genus Spirillospora; species Spirillospora violacea. The sequence goes on along the minus strand of NZ_JAGEPF010000016.1, from coordinate 202,628 downwards.
ACGGTTACGGCGTCACATGTGACGGTCGATGTGACGTCACTGTTACGCGTAACGGATGCGGCGGCGGCGGAGTTATCCACAGGGCCTCCGTTACGCGGGTTGTTACGCGCAACGGAGACGAAGCCGGCCTTCTCCAACTCGGCGATGCACCGGTCCGGATCGGGCACATCCGATGCGCGGCGGGCCTGCTCGATCGTCAGACGGCCGTTCCAACGGCGTCCTAGGGAGCAGCGCTCAACCATCGCCTTGTAGTGCCAGCGCGCCTCATAGCTCACCGAGTCCCATTCACGCTGCTGCGTGAAGGTGTCGGAATAGCGCAGCCAGGCCATGGAGGCTCCTACGTCAACGAATCTCAGCGGGGTCATCGGGGAATCAGGACGCCAGGTCTCCCGGCCTACGGCGCTCTGATGGCCGTCATCCGCTGGCCCTGCGTTGAGCGCGGTGGCGGCAGATGCCTTGCTCGCGGTAGGTGCGCATGCAGTCGATGCACCGGTAGGACCGCTCCAACGGCTTGCTGCGGTCCCGCCAGAACGCGGCAAGCGACAGCTCGAACCCGCAGCATGAGCAGCGGCGCCGCATCGGCACCACGCACCCGCCGCGCGGCGCCGGCTTCGCCCACGTCCACGCCAGCAGGTCGTTGATCGGCTGGTCGTCGGGCACCATCGCGGCCAGCAGCACGATCAGTTCCTGCGCTGTCCGGTCGGTGATGCCTTGCTGCTGGCACCACGTCGCGACGCCGTGCGGGTCCAGGTCGCGGACGAAACAGATGATCTCTGCTGCGGCGGGGAGATGAGCGTTCAACCGGACGTCGCGCTCGTCGACGACTTCGCTCACCGGTCGTGGCCTTCCCGGCTACGGCCGCGCTGGTGCCTGGCTGCGGCACTGTCGTTGCGACGGATCGCTGCGCGCGTCTCGGCGGTCATCGCGGCGACGACACCCCCGCCGTCCTGCGCCTCGGTGAGCCCCAGGACCCACGTGTGGCACGACCGCAGGATTGAGCAGCCGCGGCAGCCGGCCATCGCTTCGGCTTCTCGGCCTTGGGCGCGCCAGGTTTCGGGGGCGAGGCTGCACGGGGTCGGCGGGTCGTCGGGCCCTGGCCGCGGCTGAGGCCTCGCGGTCCGGTAGTGGGTCCGGTCCAAGACAGGGATCGTCATTCGTGCCATCCGAGTTCGTCGAGGGCCTGGGCGATTCCGGCGTCGCGGAGAAGCCGGTCACCGATCACGCCGAAGGTGCGTTCCTCGACGGGGTCCGGCAGTACGTTGATGCGCTCGGGGTGGCCAGGCATGTCCTCGATGTCCACGCCCCCGGCTGTCCTGCAGCGGCGGCAGGCGCTGTCGCGGAGGCGGAGTGCGAGCCAGACGACGATGGTCAGCGTCGCGGCCATGAAGGCGACCAGGACGCTCCAAGCGGCCAGCTCAGTGCCGGTGATCACAAAGAGGTCGTTCACTGGTCGTGCGTCTGGAGGTCGGCGGTGTGCTCGGTGGCCGGCTGGTCCGCGCGGGCCTGAAGGCGGACCACTCCCGCGATCTCGGCCAGCGGCACGAGCGCCCGGCCGGCCTCCAGCTTCTCGACGGTCGCGTGCTGGGCGGTGACCGCATCCAAGACGCCGCGGGCGAGGACCGTCCGGTCCTGGCTGCGCAGCTCCAGACGGTGCCCGCGGTGCGGCTCCAAGAGCTCGGCCCGGTCCTTGATGGCCTTGGCGGTGGCCTCGTTGGGCGTGTGGGGGGCCGGGTCCTGGGACCGCTGCCACGCGACAGCGGCGTCCAGCGTCAACAGGGCCTTGGCGAGGTTCTCGTTCAGGGCGGCGGCGGCGAGCGCGGCGGTGAAGTGCGCTGCCGCCAACTGGGAGCGTGCGATCACCCACTCCGGGGCGTCTTCGCTTTCGGCGTCGGCCAGGATGCGCTCGCCCTCGGCGAAGTGTTGGGGGCCGTTCAAGAGGAATCTCCTGTGTTCGTCGCGGCGTCAGACCGCCAGGTCGAAGGTGCTGGCGGGGAAGATGGATCGCTGGATCGGGTCGGGGAGGTAGGCCAGGGACTCGGTGACGCGCGCGTACCAGGCGAGGGCGTAGTGCAGGCAGTTCGCGCAGCTGCGCTTGGCGCATGCGGGGTCGGGCCGGTATCGGCCGCCGATGGACCAGGCGCCCGAGTCGCAGGAGTCGATGAGGTCGGCGTACTTGCGGACGCCGGTGGTCTTGAACCCGAAGGCGTGGATGGGTAGTTCGGGGTCGAGGTCGCGGAGGGCGAGCAGGATCTCCCCGACTTCGTCGGTGCGTTCCCGGCGGCATACCGACCCCAGGCCGACGACGGCCTGCCATGTCAGGTCCACTCCGGCCTCGCCGTACATGTCCCAGCAGGTGAGGTAGTCCGCAAGCGTCTGCCCCTGGAGGGTCAGCATGAACGGGCATTCCTCGTCGGAGACGTCCGCCCACAACCGGGTCAGTTCAACGAAATTGGAGACGGTGCGGGCCTGGTGGTCGCGGACGGTCAGCCCGGTCTTGGCGAGCATCTGCCGCTCACACATCCAGTCCTGGGACGCTGCCCATCCGAGCTGCCCGATCTCGGTGTCGTAGCGGAGGACGGCGGCGACGTACTCGGCCGGGCTCGTCCGCCAACCCCCGTACAGGTCGAGCTCGGAGAACCCGCCGGAGTCCAGCGCCCACCAGTTGACCGCGGGACGCAGCGGGCGACCCGACGCGAGCCGGCGCGCGAGCCTGCGGTGGCTCACGAACAGCGGCGGCATGTCCGGGTGATCCAGGTGGAGCCACTCGTCCATGTGGGTGGTGAGGTTCACGGTGAGCACGTCGTGCCGGTCCTTAGCTCGGTGGGGTCTGGCCCGCCCCGGAGCAGGGAGAGCGGGGCGGGCCAGACAGTCAGCGGCGCCGCGGGCGCGGGAGGCGATAGCAGCGGCAGCCTGCCGCGACTCGGCGGAAGTGCATTCGGGTCGCGGCTTGGGAGGCCCAGACGATCGAGGACACAGCCGCCGGGGTCCACAGCGCGGCGATGATGACCGTCTCGATCGGGCTGACGAGTTGCCGGGCCAGCGCCACGATCGCCGAGAGCGCAGCAGCGACACCGAGGACGGCGCCGCCCAGCACGGCGCGGTGCAGGCACCGGGCCGTGCGGGGCCCCTTGTGGCGGGGGCGTGGCGCGGCGATCGTCACTGCCTGGCCCCGTTGGTCGCCGACAGTGCGCCCCGGAGCCGGGCGAAGGATCCGGACTGGCTGCCGTCTGCCGGCCGCGGCTCCTCCTGCTGCTGCCCGCTGGGCGGCGCGGCGGCGTGGGGGCTGGCCGGCGCCTGCCCGGGAGGGAAGGGCGGGTGCGTGAACTGGTCGGCGATGGTCTGCCGGTTGGCCTCCTCGAACCGGCCCTTGGGGTGGGGGCGGCCGGTCTCTTTGACGATCCTGGCGACGTTCCCCGCGTGCATCTCCGCCTTGCGGCGGGCCTTGTCCGCCTGGAGGTTCAGGTCGCCGAGGCTGGCGGCGACCGTGCGGAGCATCGCCTCCTGCGAGGAGATGTCCCGCTCGATCGCCTCCCGGCGGCGGTGGAGCTCCTCCAGGTCGTGGGTGCGCTTCTGGTGGTCGCTCTGCAGCGGGAGGGCTTCGTCGCGGATTCTCTTCTGCTCGTCCTCGGCGCGCAGGTGCATAGCCCAGTACTCGCTGAGGACGTCGTCGATGGCCTGGGCGTTGTTCTGGTCGCTGTTGAGCGTCACGGGTTCGGCCTTTCTCCGGTGCGGCTGCGGGAGGGCCGCTGTTTGGTCTTGCGGATGCGTGCGGTCCTGCGGGGCTCGTAGGGGGTCACGGTGTGCGTGGGTTCGAGGGCGGGCGACGGCGGGGGCAGGACGACCAGCCGGTACGAGGCGGACCCGAAGGCGTGGCGCAAGACCTTGCCGCCGGCGGGGGTCTTCGCGGTTCGCAGTCCGGTGGTCGACGCCGCGCGGGTCATGACGGCGTTCGCTGACGTCGGGGTCATGTGCAGGACGGCGGCCAGGTTCAGGTCCGGCAGCGGCACCGCCGGGTTGTTCTCCAACCAGTCGAGAAGGAGCCGTGCATCACGGATCTGCTGGTCGCGGGACGTCTGCTGAGCCATCAGAGCCCCAGGGCGATGGCGGTGGGGGTGGCGGAGTTCCGCAGGTCGGCGGCCAGCTCGCGGACGGAGGCGGCCCACCATCGGGCGCCACCGTAGGTTCCGTCGAGGACCGCGGTGAGGTCCCGGTGCAGGTCCGTGAGGGTCTCGATGTGGTTGTCGGCGAGGTCGCGGACCTCCGACCCGCAGCCGGCGGGGTTCCAGCCGGTGAACACCAGCGGGCCCGCCAGGGGACGGAACACCGCGCCGAGGCGGATCGCCATCAGGGCGCCGATGAGGTTTCGGGGGCACCGGTCGGGGAGCGAGAACCCGCAGTCGTTGACGAATCCGGCCATGCCGGTGCCGGGGTGCAGCGGGACGTGGTCGGCTCCCTCAGGGCCGAGTTCGGGCCTCCACTCCCCTCTGCGGATGTGGAGCTTCTGCTCGTTGTCGATCAACGCGTAGACGGTCATGTCCCTGTCCTGTCGTTGGTGGTCGTGCGGCCTCGGTCTCCGGCGTCCCAGGAGTGACGTAGGAGCCCGAGGTCGTACGCCCAGGCCGGTTCGGTGCCGAGTTCGTCGTGGCAGGGGCGGCACAGCAGCACGACGTTGTCCGGGTCGGTGATCGAGCCGCCTCGCGCTCGGGTGAGGGGCTCGTGGCCGTCGGCGGCGAACCGGTTGCAGCCGGGCCGGACGCAGTAGGGGTGCATGTCGGCGAGGGCCCTGAGCATCGGCCGCCGCACCCGGTAGGCGGCTTCGGCCTTCCGGGAACGAGGCCGAAGCCGACGCTTCGGCCGGGACGCCGGCAGCCCGGATTCGTCCAGGTCGGCCTGGTCGGGGCCGGGCTCGGTGGGCTTGTCCTGGGCGGTGCCCCGCTCCAGCGGCTTGCTGCGCTGGAGCGGGCTGCTGCGGCGGGGCATCGGGGACCGCTTCACGACGGCTCCCCCGCCTCGCGGGCAGCCTCCTTGGCAGCCTGGTAGGCGGCCTGGTGTGCGTCGGCGGCCAGGTCATCGGCGTTGGTGGCGGCCCACGCTTCACGGGGCAGGTTCACCACGCTGGGCGGCACGCGGTTGCCGCGGCCGGCCTGGTCTTCGTAGTCCATGAGCTGCCGCATCTCCGGGGAGGTCGGCAGGGACCTTGCGGCCTGGCGCACGACGGTCTTGAGCCACATGTCGTTGAACCGGGTGTGCCACAGCGAGTCGTAGGTCTGGTTGGCTTCGGCGCGCTTGTAGTCTTCGGACCATTCGTCGCGGATGGCCTCGGCGCGGGCTCGGTCACAGAAGTGGATCTGGGATCGGACGTTGCCGGGCAGCCACGCGAAGAAGTACGCCACCAGGGGCGTGCCGGGGCTGATGATGTTCTTCTGGTGGGTGAAGTCGTCGGGGGCGGGTTTGCCCTGGTCCAGACGCCAGGTGTCGCCGTGCCGGATGTGGTCGAACACTGGGGACTTCACCAGCCCGGACCGGTACATCAGCTCCAGGTAGCCCCCGTACATCGGGATGAATTCGGCGTGCTGGCCGCGCGCCACGATCACCGCGTGCTTGCCGTCCGGGAGGAGCCCGAAGTAGGCGGACTGCACCAGCGCCATCAACACGCTCTGTGGGTGGCAGCGCTGCAGGCGGGTGTCGTTGTAGAGGGCGGTGAGGGCAGCGGCCGCGAACGCACCGGGCTTCACACAGTCCGGGAGGGACTCGGCCCAGAACGGGGCGTGCGCGTCGATCCATCCCTTCAGGACGTCGCGGGTCGCCAGGTTCACCAGGCCGCCGCCGGCGTGCTGGTCGGCGTGCCCGAGTAGCCCTTCCGGCTGGTCTCCGGCCTGCCCAGGGGGGTTGAACGGGTTCACGGTCGGGGCGGCCCCCGCCCCCTTGCGGGGGTCGGGGGTGTCGCCGTGGGCGTCGTGGCCCTGGCCGGGGATGACCAGGCGGCGGACTCGGTCTTTCAGCGCGCTCATGCTCGTGTCTTCCTGTGGAACCGGGCCAGCCCGGCTCGGAACCGCGCCTCTGCGGCGTTCAGGGCGGCGGCCCTGGCGAGCGCGTTGGCCTCCACCGGGGAAGATCCCTTCCACCTGGCCGGCTTTCCGGGGACGGCCTCGTGGATGTCCCAGCGCGTGTAGCCGCCTGCGGCGGTGAACCTGCGGACGAAGAAGGGGCCGGTGCTGCTCATGCCGGAGATCCCGTCTTCGCTTGGGTGGCGCGGGTACGGGGCTTCTTGGCCTTGGGCTTGGGCGGCTTGTGGGTGCGCAGCACGCGGGCCCGGTACTGGCCGTACAGGTCCGGCCGTTCCTCCTTGAACCGGTCGAGGTCGAACACTTCCGCGGTGGTGACGTACTCGGCGGCCAAGTCGGGGTGGTCCTCGGCGAACCGGGTCCGGTTGAAGGTTCCGTTCGCGCACCACGACACGGCCTTGTGCCCGTCGACCATCCCGATCTCGGCGTCACCCATCGCGCGTCGGAGCCGGTTCTCGACTTCGCGGAGGTTCTCCTCCTCGGCCTTGATCCGGTCCTTGATGGCGTCCTTGGCGGCCTGGAGCCGTTTGGTCTCCTGCGCGTCGAGCAGGGTCACGGTGCCGGGCTTGACCCGCCACAGGTGGTTGAGGAGTTCGGTGGTGGCTTTGGATCCGTCCACGTCGGGCTCGACACCGCCGATGACGTGGGTGTCGTACCAGCCCTTGGCCCACTCGACGAGGTTGGCGAGGAACTCCTCGTCCCGCTCGATCCGGTACCACTTCAGGTGGTTGCCGCCGAGGAGGACGGCGACGTAGCCGGCTTCCAGCCCGGACACGGCCAGGCCCCAGTGGACCTGAAGCGCCACCGAGTCGGGGATGGAGTCCTCGTCGTCCCCCCATTCGTGGTCCTGGTAGGCCGACCTCTGCTTGCATTCCAGGAACGCGGTCGGCTTCGGCGGGGCCACCTGGTGGCGGCGGAGCTTGGAGCGGCGGCGGCGGCCGCGAGCCAGGCTCGGGCAGGTCGGGCAGTGGTCGCAGCACGCTTCGCAGGTCTCGGGGTCGCAGCACGGCGCTACGTCGCCCGTGTCGGTGGGCATTCCCGGCTGGTGGTTTCCGCAGCCGCAGCCTTGCACCACCAGGAAGTCGAGGTTGGCGCCCATCCAGTCGGCGTCGGCGTGGACCAGCATGCCGGGGTTGGGGCGGATGCCGTGGTGGGACTCCTCGGCGAAGGCCTCGGCGATCACGGGCTCCATGCGCTGTCCCCAGCGGGCGGCCTCCCGAACGCGGGCGGGCTTGGTGTTGGGCCGGGTGCCGCGCATCTCGTGCCAGACGGCCAGCGGGGAGGAGTACTCCCCCTTCTCCAAGCCCATGCAGGCGGCGATTCTGGAGGCGGTCATCCGCTGCGCGCGGGCGGCGTCCCAGTCGGCTTTGCGGGGGCGGGGCGGCAGCAGCAGCCTGCCGGTGGGGGTGGCCATGACCGTCGAGCGGGGCCGGTTGACGTGGCCGGCCAGGCTGCGGCGGGCCAGCTCCATGACGGACATTTCCCGGTGGGGGGAGGTCGGCCAGGGGGGTTGGGACAAGGTTGCTACCTCAGTTCCAGAATGGGGGCATGCTTTGACCTGCATGTCTATGGGTATGGCCATAACCATAATGGGAGCACCCATAGAACACAAGGGGTTTATGGGTGCTCCCATAACTCCGCCCGCCCGAGCCGCTTCGGGAAGGTATGGGCATGGCCATAGACTTGGCGCATGACCGACAGGACATGGTGGGAGTACGTGGTCCGGACTGCCGGCACCGACAATCAGTCGGAGATCGCCCGCAAGATCGGCCGCGACCAGTCCTCCCTGAACAAGTGGCCGCAGGGAGCGAAGCCGCGCGTCGAGTCGGTCCGCGCCTTCGCCGACGGCTACGGCCGGCCGATCCTTGAGGCGATGGTCGCTGCCGGCATCCTCACCGAGGAGGAGGCGCGGCAGGGGCTGTGACCCCCGCCGCGCGGTCACTCCCCACCGACCAGCGCCCGGACCTCATCCCAGCGCTGGGACACCAGTCCCAGGACTGCCTTCTCCCGCTCCATCCGCTCGGTCGCCGCACTCCACAACTGGTCGTCACGACACGCACTGATCTCGTCCTCAATCAGGGCGCTCATCGTGGCGGGGTCCAGCGCGTCCAACTCCCAGCTCGACCAGCCGTGCTCGCGGATGTAGCCGCGGGCGCGCGAGTCGGTCAATTTCGCCGGGTTCGGCGGCGGCCGGTGCTGGTCCACCTGGTCGCGGTTCAGCGCGATCCGTCGAACCTCGGTGTCCTCGGCACCGAAGAGAGCGAGCCGGTCGGAGATGTCGCGGGACATGTCGATCCCACTGGGGTCGTGGTCGCCCAGGTGAAGTACCACGGTGCCCTGTCCGGCGTCGGCGTAGCGGGACAGCCGGCGGGCCGCGCTCCACAGCTCCGACTGGCTGGTGTAGCCGCGGCAGGAGAAGTAGGGGATGTCGTTGCGGTTGCAGACCCTCTGGATCACGCCGACCAGGGCGTCCTTCTCGATCCACACTTCGACCCTGTTGGGCTGGTCGGCCCAGCGGTCGGTGAGGTACTGCGCGGCGACCGCGTCGATGATCTGCCGGGGGCCGTCCCAGTGCGCGAGCCCCCGCAGGTTGCGGGTGCGGTCGACGATGTAATGCCAGTCGATCAGGCCGGCCAGGCGGGCGTCGGACATGATCTCGCCGAGCCGCTTGTACTCGGACTGCCGGTTGGGGATCCAGTCGCGGGAGACGAACTGGTAGTAGAGCTGCCTCAACGTGAGGTCGTAGCCCTGGTTGGCGTAGTCGGCGCAGATCTCGTTCGCGCGGCGGATGATCGCCATTCGGTCTGTGGAGAACTGGCGGGGCACATACTCGATCCGCGGCATCTCAGTGGGTCCGCGTCCCGTGGGAGCAGCCAGTAGCGGCGCACCGCGCGATGACGTCGTCGGGAAGCCGCTCGCGATGGTCGGCCAGACGCTTGTAGGTAGCGTCGGAATGGGCCGCGGCCCACAAGCGCTTCCTTGATCGTGCGCGCTTCGGGTTGGCCGTCGGCTGCTGCATACTCTTCTTCACGACCCGTTGTCTCCTGTCTGCGGGTCACGGCCTGGGACGGCCCCCGGATTCACGGTCTGGGGGCCGTTCGCCGTTAAGCCGCTGTTGTGTGCTCCGGCTCGATCTGGGCGTGCCGAGCGATGATGTGCCTGGCCTCGCCGGCGAAGAGCGGGGCGAGCCGGGCTATGTGTTGCGGGGTGGGAGCAGGCGCGTTCTCGGCGACCTCGCGGTGCGCGGCCTGCCGGATCGCCGCACGCTTCTCGGCAGGCACCGAGGCGCGCAGTTCGGCGAGGGTGCTCACAGAGCCGCCCTGGTGGCCTCACGGCGAGCCCGCCGGGCGGCGGCGGAAAGCTTGCCCAGCCTCTTGTAGAACTGCCGCTTGGCTTCGTTCGCCCGACGGAGGCGCTCGTCCTCGGGCAGAACCCGGTCAGGATCGACCTGGTTCTCGAACCGCTTGAGGGCCGCGGCTCGGGCGGGTTCCGTGCGGGCGGCCGGATCCTCGGTCTTCTGCCACGAGACCTGTACTGCCTGCCTCGCCCGATCCCGCCGCTGCTCCGGGGTCAATTCCACTAACACCCCCGTTCGTCTCTGCGTGTGGACAGAGGCTAGAACAGCGCTCCGCCTTTGCGCAAGATCGGAGAAGCGTTCGTCATCGACACTCTGCGCAGAGGCAGATAGGGAGTCGTGGCGCGTAGGTAAGACGTGCCGTTTCGAGCAGCGAAAACCGCCCGCGTTCTGCGGCGGCGCTAGCATCCAGGGCGTTCCAACGCTGTACTAAGGCGATACCGTCTGCATCAGCGCGGACTGAGACCTCAGAGGGTGGAGCAGATGTCCGATCGAGATCGCATGCTGGAGGCCCGCCGGCGCCGAGAGGAGGCCAAGGTCGAGGCCGCTCGGCGCTTCGGAGAGTGGCTGGAGGGGGAGATGACCGCGCGCGGCATGTCCAACGTCGACCTTCAGGGCGAGATCGGCATCAACAACAGCACGATCGGGTTCTGGCGACGCGGGGTCCGAATGCCCGACGACTGGGCAACGTTGCGGATGCTCGCCGACGTCATGGAGACGCCGGCGCCCCAGCTTGCCGTGCTGATCGGCTTCTTTCGCCCAGAGGAGCTGGGAGGCATTCAGCCGCCCGTCAGCTCCCGGACGCTCGCGTTGCAGTGGGTGCGCACCCACCCAGAGGAGTCCCTTGAAGCGCTGCACGATTGGATCCAGCGGGAGCCGCAGGCGGCGATGGCCAAGGTCATGCTGCCCATCGCGGAGTCATCAGCGGCCCGCCGGCAGCTCGGCATCCGCGGCTCTGATCGTTGACAGGCCCTTGACGCGCCGTCGCTAATTACGTCATGTGACAATATTGTCGCATTACGCGTCCGTAATGTTTCAGTTGAATCACGTACAGACCGGGCGGTATCCAATCGTGGGCAGGTGGGCGTCCTCTTCATGAACCAGCCGGGGGTAGGGCGATGTCGGAGGACGTATTTGGGAGACAGGGTTGCGAAAACTTCTACTCCTCGGCAGCGGGGCCGCTGCCATGGCCGTGTGGATCGCGCTCCCGGACCTGCCTGAGCGAGTTCGGTTCCCGATGCTCGCGTGGGCCAGCATCACCGCCACGGTGCTACTGCTCAAGGCGATCGAGCGACCACCACAGCCCGCCGAGCCCGCCTACCAGGCCGGCTTCGTGGACGGATATGACGCTGCCGCAACCACCGGACGCAAGGCTCAACAGAGCTAACGGCGCCCCACGTAACGGACCGCAGAAGGAGGCCCCGGCCCGCCACGAGCGCGCCGGGGCCTCGCCATGTCATCAGGCTGCCTTGTCGAACTCCCGCCACGTGACCTTGATGCTGTCTTCGATCGGTATATAGCGCCGGCCGCGCCCCACCTTTTGGAGCTCCAGCCGCGTGAAAAGGGTCCTGATGACCTCACGACGACGCGGCAGGTTGTCGGCGAGCCGATCCCAGGCAGCCTCCACATCAGCCCGGTCAGGCTTCACCAGGTCGCGCAACACCGGGAAGCGCTGCCCAGCCTTGATCTGGTCAGAGATCGAGTCGAGTTGCGCCTTCAGGTTCCGTTCGGTCGCTGCGAGCAGCTCGTCGGACATCCCGTTCAAGCCAGCGTTCTCGTACAGCTGATCCAGCCGGGTAGTCAGGTCCTCTTGCCGATCCATGAGGTTGCGCAGGTCCACCGCAGACCGCGTATCCACCATCATGACCTCGGCAGCCTCAGGCGACGACAGCCACTCGATGACCAGTTCGGTGACGTACAGGTCGATCTCCGCCAAGGGACGCGCGGTGCAGTGGCTGCGGCCGGGAAGTCTGCCTCTGCCGATGCATGTGTAGTAGCGGCGCCGGCGCTCGCCTGTGCCGGTCCACGCGGTGTTGCATGGACCTTCGCACACTCCGCACGTGAGCAGGCCGCTGAGCAGGTATTTGACCGTGTGCTCACGGCTCACCGCCGACGGCTTCTTCCCCTCCCAGGTCCCCCGCCCGTACTTGCCTGCCAGCGCCTGGTGGTCCTCCAGCGTGACCAGCGGGGCCCACTTGGCCGGGTACAGCTGACCTCGATATCTCCGGTACCCGGCGTAGGTCGGATTCGCCAGGAGATATCGCAGGGTTACCGGCTCCCAACCCGACAGTGCAGAGGTCAGAATCCCCCGCTCGGTGAGCTCCCGGCAGATCGCGAACTCAGGATCGCCGGCGAGGGAACGGGGCACCACCACATCGGTGACGATGTCGGCTCTGGTGTACCACTCGATCCGGTGATTATCGGGCGTGAAGAGGGGGCCGAGAGCCCACCATGGCGGCCTGCGCTTCCTCTGGGGCATAGCCGTACCCGCCGCATCCCAGACCCGGTAGCCCAACGCCCACCGCCCAAGAGGCGTACACCACTGATCGGGGTGGCCTACGACCGCCAGCCACAGCACGAAGTTCACGCCCCACACGTTCAGCCGGCGACGATAGTCGGGTACCTGCTTGATCAGGTTGCCGGTCGTCTCCTCGTACAGCCGGTAGTAGCCGTAGGCGATCCCACCGTGCGGGTGCCCCTTCTCGGCCTGGGCCTTGGTGTCGCGCATGACTCGCTTGCGAGTGACTCCGACCTCGCGGGTCGCCAGCGCGAAGTACAGGTCGAGTTGGAAGGCATCGTCCGGGTCGGACAGGTCGTACAGACGACCCGACGCCGCGATCTTCACGCCTTCCCGCTCGCAGATCGCAGCGAGCGTCGCCCACACCAGCCGGTCACGGGTCAGCCGCGACGGCTCCCACACCACAAGGACATCGACCTCGCCCGCAGCGACCTGATCTTTCAGATCTTCCCAGTGCTCCCGTTTCCCCTTGGACCATTGGGAGGCTCCCCGGTCGTTGTCGACCCAGACACCCACCAGGTCCCACGACTCACGCGCGACGTGCGCGCGGCCCTCCACCTCCTGCTGAGCCACAGACCTGCCGTTGCGCATGTCCTTCGACACTCGCGCGTAGATCGCTGCTCGGAGCCTCACGTCACCCGCTGCCCGCACCGCCGCATCGGCGGTCGACTCCTCTGCGCGGTGTCGGCTTCTTGCTGTCATGCGGCGAACGCTAGCCGAAGAACCCTTGACAGAACAGAAGTAGGAACGTGCCGTACTACGAGCGGTTCGGGTTCCGGGTGACGCGGGAGTTGGCCATGCCCGGCAAGGGGTGCCCGCCGGTGTGGCTGATGTGGCGGGCCCCGGACGGCGGCTGACCGCTCTCCGACACGCGGGCGGCCGGGGACGCGGTCGCCCTACGCCGCCACATGCAGGCGGCCTGGTTGCGACCTGCTCCAACTCGCGCACTGTCATCTCCGGAGGCCGTCGACCACGTACGGCCGGGCAAGACGGGAGCACGAGGGTGCCAGACACGAAGCGGCCGCCGAGAGTTCGACTCCATGTCGTGATGGGGGCCGCCGTCCTCGGAACGCTCGCCGCCGGATGCGGCACCAGTGCCGCCGACGGACACAAGGACACGACCGGTCCCCGCACCTCGCCGAGCCGGCCGCCCGCGGTCACGCCGGTGACCGAAGCGCAGGCCAAGGCCGTTTTCGCCAACTACCAGAAGGTCAACAACCGAGCGAACGCGCAGGTCTCCGACGCGCTGCTGCGCTCCAACGAGACCGGCCCCATGCTGGAAGTCGACCTGGCGGGCAACAAGCGCATCCGCGCCAAGCAGGAGAAGAAGATCTCCGCCTTCTTCTACCGGGATGCTCAGTTCTACATCCCGCGCACCACGGGTCCCGCGTGGTTCGCCGTTACGGCGACGTCGACCGATGGCGGGGAGACCGAGATGCTCGTGTTCCTGGACACCGGAGGCGGCTCCTACAAGGCGACCGCCGGCCCATGGCTGGCGAAGGGCCAGAAGTTCCCGGCGATCGCCCGCAACTCCGACGGCTCGGCGACGGCCATCACGACCGGAGCCGCCCTCGGCGTCGGCACCAGGCTCTCCGACTACCTGAGTGCGGCGGCGGCCGGCAAGCGCCCCGCCGCCGGGTTCGCCCCGGGCCCGCTCACGTCGCAGCTCGGCAAGAGCTGGGCCAAGTCGGTGAACAGGACCAACGGCGGGCACCGGTGGTCGGGGGGCACGAACTGGAAGGCCCGGCCCCAACCGGTCTACGCGCTCAAGACGACCGACGGCGGAGCCCTGGTCGTGAGCGTCGCCACCCAGTCGGAGACCTACACGGCGATACGCCCCGACGTCTGGTTCCGGCCCGACCAGGTCTTCTTCGGGCTGGGCCCCGAGCGTTACTACACCCGTTTCTCGGGTGACCGCCTGTGGGAGTTCGCCACCCATGTCCCGCCCACCGGCCCGGCGGCCGTCCTCGCCAGCGCCACCCACTCGATATTGGCGACCGGTAGCTGACGGCGGCGCTTCCGGCCGTGCCAGGCCGGCGGGTCAGCCTGCCTGGTGGCCCGGTTGCAGGTCCGGCAGTGTGCGGAAGGTGAGCGGGGCGGCCCCGCCGTCCCCCGCCACCTCGATCGGGTCCAGCAGGAAACCGACGTGGTCTCCGGGGTCGACGCGCTCCAGGACGCGTCCGACCAGGTGGCGGCGGGCCGCGGAGAGCAGGGGTACGCCTTCGGGTCCCGGACGCCAGGAGCACCGGGCGAACTTGTCGACGTCGTCACCGGTCCGCGCACCGAACAGGGCGGCCAGTTCCCGCTGGCCTTCGTCCCGGCCGAGGACGTGCACGGCGAGGACCGTCGCCGCCGTGGCCGTCCTGTAGGTGCGGTTGCGCCGGGACAGGCACACCAGGAACCTGAACGGGTCGATGCTGGTCTGCGTAGCGAACCCGACCAGGCACCCGGCCCGCTCCCCCGTGCCCGGATCGGCCGCCGTCACCACGAACATCGGGTAATCGAACCCGGCGACGAACTCATCGCTGTCCACCCCGCCAGCCTATGCGGGCACGGTCACCCCGCGGCGCGGCGCCGGCGGTGCTCGCGGACGCGGTGGCGGACGCCGCAGATCTCGGCGGCGCACCAGACGCGCCGGCCGGTCGGGTCCAGGAACAGCATCCCGCAGTCGCGGGCGGGACAGGCGCCCAGCATTCCGGCCTCGGGCCCGGTGAGGTGCCTGGCCGCCTGGCGGGCGACGCGGCCGAGCGCCGCCCGGGTGGTCGCCGGCGGGCGGGTCCGCGGCCCGGACGGCCCGTCGCGGAGTTCGAGGGGCTCGTCGGCGCGGAGGTGCTCGTTGACGCGGGCGACGTCGCCGGGCGGCCAAGCGTTCCCCCGCAGGGTGGCGAGCGCCAGGACACGCAGGGATTCGCGCAGCTCGCGCGCCCGGACGAGGTCGTCCTCACCCGGCGCGTGCTCCGGGAGGAGGCCTTCGGCGTCGAGCCACTCGCGGAGCCTCGCCACGTCGCGGAGGCGTTCCACCGGCGTCTCGCCGTAGGCGTCGCCGACGGTGGCGACGAGGTCGAGCCACGTCGCCCCGGTGTCGAAGCGCAGCCGTTGGATGCGCGTGCCCGCGGACGCCACCCTGCCATGATACGCCTTGACACGTTACGTGCCATGTCCGGTCCATCCCCGCCGCTCGGCGAGCACGCCGCCCTGGAAGCGGCTGGTGGCGTTCATCATCCGCAGGAGCTCGGAGACCCGGCGCCGCACGGTCCGGACCGAGACGCCCAGGCGCCGCGCCACCAGCTCGTCCTTGGCCCCTCCGCCCAGCAGCGTGAGCATGGCGCGGTCCGTGGCGGCGAGCCGGAGCGGATCCCCGGCGGCGCGCTCCTCCGCCCCGTCCAGGAGGTGGTCGATGCAGCTCGCCTGCGACCAGCAGTTCTGGAAGAGGGCGTCGAGCGCCTCGACCAGCCCGCGGCCCCGGACGATCAGCGTCGCGTGGCCGCTGGGGCCGGTCCCGGTCTCGGTGAGGACGACCGCCTGCCGGTCCAGGAGCAGCAGGTCGACGGGCGGTTCGGGCAGCATCCGCACCTGGCCGCCCTCGTTCAGCCGGGGCCGCACCGTGTCGCGCAGCCGGTCGTCGGCGAAGAAGCCGTTGGGATAGACCAGGCGGAGGCGGACCCCGCGGCGCAGCGCGGCGAGCTCCGCCGGCTCGTGGTCGAGGTGCGTCCGGTCCGGCGCGCCCGGTCCGCCGGCCGGGGTGATCCGCGCGACCTCCCGGCGTGCCGCGCCGAGCAGCTCGGTGACCTGCAGCCGGGCGGCCTCCGGGTCCCCGATCCGGTCCACGGTGGGGGCGAGCCCGACCGAGCCGAGCACGGGATGCCGTTCCAGGAGCCCCGCCAGCTCACCGTAGAGCGTGGTGATGCTGCTGCGCTTGCGCGCGTACTCGGCGTCCACCTGGGCGCGCAGCCGGTCGGCGGCGACCATCGGGCCGTTCGCCGTCGGGCGCAGTCTGCCGACCTGCTCGGTGCAGACGAGCCCCGCGCGGATGAGCCGCGCGATGCTGTCGCCCACCTGGCGGGAAGGAAGCCCGAGCGCCTTTGCGATCTGTTCCGCCGTGCAATCGAAACGGTGGACGATGTGCCCGTAGACGATATTGTCCACTTCCTCCAGACCGAGCATATCCAGCATGTGAGAGTACACCCCTGGTCGCGAAGTCCGGCCCGCGCTTCCCTGGCCGGGCACCCAGGTCTTCGTAGCACCCGAGAGGAGAGATAAACGCACGAGACCCGGGCGCCCGGAGTATTCCCACGTAATCGAGGGGGTTTTCGAACTTCGAAATAGCGGACCACCGAACGTCCCGCCGAAACGGCCGCTCTGGATCGTTCGTTTCGGGGCATCCTCGTTAACGCACCGTCACTTCGGGGGCGCGCTCCGGAACCGGCCGCCCTCCGTCGGCGCGCCTAGGCGATCTCGGAGTCCTCCGGCGACCGTCCGGCGAGCTGCGCGTCGAGGTAGGCGCGGTAGGCGTCGCCGTCGTAGTGGCCGTGGTCGGAGAGGCAGAACACCAGCGGCCGTCCGGCGTTCTCGGGCCTGCCCGCCATCTCGCACGCCGCGTGCACGGCATAGGCGGCCTCGGCCGACGGCAGGTGCCCCTCGGTGCGCAGGAGCAGCCGGGCGCTGTCGAACACGGGCTTCTCGTCGTAGGCCTCCGGACGGACCATCTCGCGCGCCCGCAGCTCGCTGAAGAGCTTGGGAGCGGCGTGGTAGCGCATCCCCTCGGCCTGGATCGGGGCACCGGCATAGCCGCTGCCGAGCGTGAACATCTTCGCCTGCGAGCCGTGGCCTGCGCGGTCGCGCGCGTCGTAGCGGTACACGCCGCGCGTCAGCACGGGGTAGGAGCTCGACTCGACCGGCACGATGGCGGCCTCGCCGCCGTCCGCGAGGAAGGGCAGGCCGAGCCCGCCGACGTTCTTGCCGCCGCCCAGGTAGCCGATCAGGACCGGCTCGCCGTCCTCGTCCAGCCCGGCGAGCTGCTCGCGCGTCTCCGCGCCGATCACCGTGGAGTGCAGGATCGCGAACGGTTCGCTGCCGCCCAGGATCCAGCGCCCGCCCTCGGTCTCCCCCGCGCGCTTCATCGCCTCGCTCATCACGTCGCTGAGCGCGGTGCCGCGCCCGCCGCCCGGCGCCGACTCCGCGCCGCGCAGCACCTCGGCGCCGAGCAGCTCCATCGCCGCGCGGCGCCCGGGCTTGCGATCGAAGCTGCCCGGGACCATGTGCACGACGCACCGCAGGTCGAAGCGGGCGGCCGCGGCGGCCACCGCCGTCCCCCACTGCCCGGCGGCCGAGCTCGTCACCAGCGTGCGCACGCCGGCCTCGGCGTAGTAGTACGCCTGGGCCAGGGCCGTGAGGTACTTGTGCGAGCCCGCCACGTTGCCGGCCTCGTACTTCATGTAGAGCCGGGCCTCGGTACCGAGAGCAGCCTCCAGGCGGCGGAGCCGGACGAGCGGCGTCGGCCGCCACTCCATGTATGCCTCCCGCACCGGCTCGGGGATCTCCACCCACGGCCGCAGCGGCATGTTCTGCCGGACGAGCGCCTTCGGGACGGCCGCCGACAGCCCGCCGCCCCCGGCCGGGGACGGATCCGCCGCCCGCTCCGGGGGCAGCTCGATGCCGCGCTCGGCCAGGACGTTGTACCAGTGCGTGGGAACCTCGACGCCGCCGGTCACCGGTAACCCCCCTGGTAGAACGCGAGCGGTTCCTTGTCGTCGCACAGCCGGCCGGCCGACAGGACGCGGCCGAGCAGGATGCGGTGGTCGCCGGCGGTCGCGGCGCCGTCCAGCTCGCAGTCGACGTAGGCGAGGGCGTCGTGCAGGATCGGCGCGCCGGTGGCGGCCGAGGCGACCTCGACCCCGCTGAAGCGGTCGCAGCCCGACGTGCAGAACCGGTCGGACAGCTCCTTCTGGTGGCGGCCGAGGATGTTGACCGCGAACGCCCCCGATCCCTCGATCCGGGTCGCCGTCGCCGAGCCCAGATCCGCGCAGAACAGCACGATCGGTGGGGTCAGGGAGACGCTGGTGAAGGAGTTGACCGTGAACCCGGCGAAGCCGTCACCGGTCGCGGCGGTCACCACGGTCACGCCGGTCACGAACGAGCCGAACACGTCCCGCAGATACCGCTCGCTCACCTCCTTGTTCTTCTCCGCGTACCTGTTCTCGATGATCTCCGCAGACACCTGGAACCGTCCCTTCGATCGGCGGTGAATTGCCCGTTGACCAATGTGAATCGAACGCACGCATCCTGTCGCGTGCCGCATTTCCCTCAGTGTCGGCCGGGGGCGTGCGCGGAACACCGAATGTCAGGTTGATGTCAGCGGCGCCCTGGCATGAACCTGTCGCCGGGCGGCGGGACGGCCCGCACGGCTATTTCCTGGAAATCGATCGACTGAATCGACCGATCAGGAGCAACCGTGATCGAGGACCAGACACAGACGGTGCCCCGGGACGCGGGGGGCGTGCACGCCTCCGTGATGGACTGCATCCAGGTGAACCTGGGCGTGCTCGCCGACCGGTTCCACGGGACGGACACCCATCTGCGGCTCGGCGCGCCGCTCCGGTTCGACGTCCGGCCGCTGGACTCCTCGCCCGGGGCGCTGCCCACGGTCGAGCCGGAGCTCGACGAACGCCTCGCGGCGGCCGCCCGGCTGCTCGGGCTCGCGACGAGCGAACGGGGCGCCGGCGACCTCACCGGCGGCCCGCTCTACGCGGTGGCCGACGCGTTCGCCCTGCCGTGGGGACCCTACTTCGAGCGGCAGCACATGGAGCACAGCTTCCTCGTTCTGGACGAGGAGGACCCGGACCGCGCCACGGTCGTCGACGCCTACCACAACGACACCGAGTGGGGGCCCGCCCGGCCGGGATGGCACTCCTACCCGCGCGACGAGCTGGACGCGCACCTCGCCGGCGCCGGGCTGCGGCTCTTCGACGTCGAGCCGTGCACGCCAGGCGTCCCGCCGGCCCCGGAGACCAACCGGGAGCACCTCACCGCGGCCGAGACGCACGCCGCGCGCGACCGGTACGTGGAGGCGTACCGGGAGCACCCCGACCCGAAGGTCTCCGTCGAGCGGCTGACGCTCGAGACCTGGCTGCTGGCCCGCGACCGGGCGCTGCACGCGGCCTGGCAGTGCGCCGACCCCCAGGCGAAGGCGGCCGACCGGGCGCGCGACCACGCGCAGGCGTGGGCCGGCTTCGCCGAGCAGGTGTACGTGGGGCTGCGCAGGGTGCGCCGGGACCGTCCCGCGCCCGACCTGTACGGCCCGCTCGCCGACCTGCTGGCCGAGGACGCCGAGCTGGCGGAGCGCTCCGCCGCCTGAACCGGCCCGTCCCGCCCCGAACGCCCCCGACCCACCCGATGACGAGGAGGCCCGATGCCCACCGTCCATGACGAAGTGATCGACACCGCCGCCGAGGTGCTCGCGGTCGACCGGCAGAGCCTGGTCGCCGCGGACCCGCTGACCGAGCTGCCCACCTTCAGCTCCTTCCGCGTGGTCGACATCGTCGAGCGG
The DNA here is from genome assembly GCF_017573465.1 of Actinomadura violacea. Classification (GTDB taxonomy): domain Bacteria; phylum Actinomycetota; class Actinomycetes; order Streptosporangiales; family Streptosporangiaceae; genus Spirillospora; species Spirillospora violacea. The sequence continues at coordinate 183,144 of NZ_JAGEPF010000016.1, read as the reverse complement.
CTCGAGGAGAGGCTCGGCGTGGAGATCGCCCCCGCCGACCTGCGCCCGGAGAACCTGCATCACCTCGACGCCCTGTGCGAGCTGTTCGCCCGCTCGGCGGCCGGCGCGAAGGCGGTGTGACCGATGAGCGAGCTGCTGCACCACCTGCTTGACCAGGCCGCGGACCGCGACGGCGAGGCCGCCGCGGTCACCCAGGCCGACACCACGCTGACCTACGCCGGACTGCGGGACGCCGCCCGCCGCGTCGCCGCCGGGCTGTCCGAAAGGGGCCTGCGGCGCGGCGACCGGATGGTGGTCACCGCGATGCCCGACGCGCGTCTCGCGGCGCTGCTGTACGGTGCCGCCCGCATCGGCGTCGTCTTCTCCGTCGTGCACGAGCAGGTGCGCGGGTACGTGCTGCGGCACATCCTGGGCGACTGCGAGCCGGCGCTGCTCGTCGCCGACGACCCTGAAGCCGCGGAGACCGCCGCCGAATGCGGGGTCGCCGTCGCGGGACTCGCCGACGCCGTCCCCGGCCCCGGCGCGCACGGACCGGTGACCGAGGACGAGCCGCTGGCCAACGACCCGGCCTGCCTCATCTACACCTCCGGCACGACCGCGCTTCCCAAGGCCGTCGTCTCCACCCACGCGCAGATGGTCTTCGCCGCCCGCGCGATCCAGGACCGGCTGCGCTACCGCGCCGACGACACCGTGTACTGCCCGCTGCCGCTCTCCTTCGACTACGGGCTCTACCAGCTCTTCCTCGGCGCGATCGCCGGCTCCCACGTCTGGCTGGGCAGCGCCGCCGAGGCGGGCCCGAGCCTGCTGGCGAACCTGCTGCGCAGCCGCGCCACCGTGCTGCCCGCCGTGCCGCCGGTCGCCGACGGCCTGCTGCGGATGCTGCGCCGCGGCGCCGACCGGCTCCCGCCGCTGCGGCTGATGACCAACACCGGCGCCGCGATGCCCCGGCGCGTCCTGGACGGGCTGCGCGAGGTGCTGCCGGACCTGCGCGTCCAGCTGATGTTCGGGCTCACCGAGTGCAAGCGCGTCTCGATCATGGAGCCGGACGAGGACCTGCGCCGCCCCGGCGCGCTGGGCAGGCCGCTCGCCGGCACCGAGGCGTTCACCGTCGACGAGCACGGCCGCCGGCTGCCGCCCGGCGAGACGGGCGAGCTGGTCGTACGCGGGCCGCACGTGATGGCGGGCTACTGGCGGCGCCCCGAGCTCAACGAGCAGCGCTTCCCGCGCCGCGAGGGGCTCTTCCCCGAGCTGCGGACCGGCGACTACGGGATGGTCGACGAGGACGGCTACCTGCACTTCCGGGGACGGCGCGACGACGTCTACAAGCAGCAGGGGTTCCGGGTGAGCGCGGTGGAGGTCGAGGCCGCGGCCCGGCGGCTGCCCGGCGTGGACGGCGCCGCCGTACTGCCCCCGGAGGGCGACCGCGCGGAGGCCGTCCTGTTCGTCACCGGCGGCGCCGAGCCCGCGGAGGTCCAGCGGCGGCTGCGCGACGACCTGGAGACCTTCAAGGTCCCGCAGCGCTGCCACGCGGTGGCCGAACTGCCGGTGAACGCCAACGGCAAGACCGACAAGAAGGCCCTGCGGGCCCGGCTGGAGGAGGGCGTCCATGCCTGAGCCGCCCGTCGACCGGATCGCTGCGGACGGGACCCCGGCCTACGTCTACGACCTGGCCGAGCTCGACGCCGCGCACGCCCAGCTCACCTCGTTCCTGCCGCAGCCCAGCGACCTGTACTACTCGCTCAAGGCCAACCCGCACCCGGCGATCGTCCGGCGCCTGCACGCTCTCGGCTGCGAGGCCGAGGTGACGTCCGAGGGCGAACTCGCCGCCGCGTCCGAGGCCGGCGTCCCGCCTGAGCGGATCTTGTACACCGGCCCCGGGAAGCGGGACCGGGACGTCCACCGGGCCCTGGACGGCGGTGTGCGGCGGTTCTCCGTCGACTCCGCCGAGGCCATGAGGCAGCTCGACGACATCGCCCGGAGCCGGGACGTGCGGGTGAGCGCGCTGCTGCGGGTCAACCCCGAGCAGCCGATCCCCGGCGTGGGGCTGGCGATGACCGGGGCGCCGTCGCAGTTCGGCGCCGACCTGCGCTGGATCGAGGCCGAACCCGAGCACTTCAGCGGCTACGAAGCCGTCGACGTCGAGGGCGTCCACCTCTACCTGGCCACCAACCTCGCCGACGAGGACACCCTCGCCGACCAGTTCGCGGTGGCGGTCGACGCCGCCGCCCGCGTCCAGCGGCGGCTCGGGTTCCCGCTCCGCACGCTCGACCTCGGCGGCGGGTTCGGCGCCCCCTACGCCCGCGACGGCGCCCTTCCCGACTTCCCGGGCCTGGCGGCGCGGCTCAAGGAGTTGCTCGCGGACGCCTTCCCCGGCTGGCAGGAGGGGCGGCCGCGCGTCGCGTTCGAGTCGGGCCGGTACCTGACCGCCACCTGCGGGCGCCTTGTCACCCGCGTGCTGGACGTCAAGGAGTCGCAGGGCCGCCGGATCGTCGTGTGCGAGTCCGGCATCAACCACCTCGGCGGCATGGCCGGCCTGCGCCGCGTCCCGCCGATCCTGCCCGACCTCACCACACCCGATGGCGCCGCCGCAGCGGACGCGTCCGAGCAGCCGGAGGAGGTGAGCGAGGCCATGGTCAGCGGCCCCCTCTGCACGCCCCTGGACACCTGGACGCGCCGCGGCGAGGCGCCGGCCGAGCTGAGCCGCGGCGACGTGGCCGTGGTGCCGAACGTCGGCGCCTACGGGCTGTCGGCCAGCCTCGCGCTGTTCCTCGGCCACCCGCTGCCCGACGAGGTCGTCGTCGACGGCGCCGGCGTGCTCGAACGCGGCCGCCTGGAGATCCACCGCACCACCGACCCGATCACCCCGACACCGAGGAGGTAGTCATGGAAGACCAGTTCGCCACCCTGCTGCGCCCGTACCTGCGGTTCCTGCCCGAGGGCGAGGAGGTCCGGCCCGACGCGCGGCTGCGCGACCTCGGCCTGGACTCGATGCAGGCCATCGAGCTGCTGTTCGACATCGAGGACAGCTACCAGGTGACGCTGCCGGACGAGCGCCTGAACGACCGGACGTTCGAGACCGCCGACAGCCTCTGGCAGGCGGTCGACGAGGAGCGCGACTCGGGAGGCCGGTCATGAGCGTCACCGGCGCGCCGGACGTGCGGCAGCTGCTGCCGGACGTCCTGGAGGTCGTGCGCGAGCACGCCGCCGAGACCGACGAGAACGCGCGGTTCCCCACCGAGGCCCTGGACTCCCTGCGCCGCAGCGGGCTGCTGGGCCTGCTCGTCCCGGCGGAGCACGGCGGTCTCGGCGGCACCGTCCGGGACATGCTGGAGATCAGCGACCGGCTCTCCCGCGAATGCATGTCCGTCGGGATGATCTTCGCGATGCACTGCCAGCAGGTCGCCACGCTCGCCGAGTACGCGGGCGAGGAGCTGCGCGCGTCGCTGCTGCCGCGGATCGCGCGCGGCGAGGTGTACATCGCGTCGGTGACCACCGAGCCCGGCAAGGGCGGCCACCTGCTGACCTCGCAGTCGCCGCTGGCGGGCGACGGCGAGTGGCTGCACCTGGACCGGATGGCGCCCGTGGTGACCGGCGGCGCGCACGCCGACGGGTTCCTGATCACCATGCTGGCGCCGGACGCCGAGTCGCCCGGCCAGGTGTCGCTGGTGTACGCCGACCGCGACCAGCTCGACCTCGATCAGGTCGGCGGCTGGAACCCGCTCGGCATGCGCGCCACGCACAGCGTCCCGATGAAGATCGTCGGTGACGTCCCGGCGGCGCAGGTCGTCGGCCGGCACGGCGAGTTCCGCGAGATGAGCACGCGCGTGTTCGCGCCGCTGGCGCACCTCGGCTGGGCGACCTGCTGGCTGGGCGCCGCCGCCGGCGCGCTGAGCCGGACGCTGCGGATGTTCCGCGAGCCGGACGAGCGCAAGAAGCGCGACCTGCGGTCGGAGCTGCTGCTCACCCGGCTGTCGGGGATCCGCCAGCGGCTCGACACGGTGCACGCGCTCATCGAGCACGGCCTCGTCCGGTACACGAGCCAGGCCGAGGGCGCGGACCTGTCGGCCCCGTCGGTGCAGCTGCTGCTCAACGCGGTGAAGCTCACCGCGTCCGAGCAGTGCCACGCGGCCGTGGACGAGCTGGTCGAGCTGACCGGCATGCGGCACGGCTACCTGCGCGGCTCCAAGCTCGCGCTGGAGCGGACGCTGCGCGACCTGCGGTCCGCCTCGCTGAACTACGCCAACGACCGGCTGCACCAGGCCGACGGGGCGCTGACGCTGATGGACGCGGAGGTGCGCTTTGCCTGACACCACCGCTGCACCCGAAGCAACCGCCGTACCCGACAGCACCGCGCTGTGGAGGAAGCTCGGCGACGAGGGCGCGCTGCAGGACCTGTACGAGGGGCCGGGCACCGACCCGGGCCTCGGGCTCGACCCGTTCGCGCTGCGCGACCTGCTCGCATCACTGGACGCCGGGCACGATCTCGGCACCACGCTCGCCGTCTGCGTGCAGGCCGCCAGCGCCCTCCCGATCCTGCTCGGACGGCGCGACCGGGACGGCGGGACCGTCGCGCGCGTCGCCGAGCAAGCCGTGGCGGGCCGCGCGGTGGTGGCGCTCGCCGCCACCGACGCGGGCGCCGCGGGGTCGGACCTCACGGCCCTGACCACCCGGGTGGAGCTGGACGGCGACGAGGTGCGGCTGGACGGCGGCAAGCAGTGGATCGTCAACGCCACCACCGCCGACCACGCGCTCGTCCTCGCCCGGCACCGTCCCGGCGACCACTTCACCAGCTTCACCCTGCTGCTGGTCCCGGCCGACCGCGACGGCGTCGGCCGGGCCGCCGCCCCGACCCGCTTCTTCGCGGGATCGGGGCTCGGCGAGCTGACGTTCGACGGCGTGCGGCTGGACCGGTCGCACGTGATCGGGCGCCCCGGCCAGGGCTTGGCCGAGTTCGCCCGGCGGATGGCGGCCGAGCGCCTCGCCAGCGCCCTGTGGGCGTCGGCGCTGTGCCGCCGCGTCCTGGCTGGCCTGCACGAACGGCTCACCGCGCGCACGATGCGGGACCGTCCGCTGTGGGAGATCGGCTCGGTGCGGCAGCGGTTCGCCCGCGCGCTGCTGGAGCAGCGGCGCCTGGACGCGCTGTGCGACGGCGCCTGCCGGCAGGGCCGTGCGTCCCCGGCGCAGGCCATGCTGCTCAAGGCGGCCGGGGGCGAGACGGTCCGGCTGGTGCTGGACGAGGCCGCGCATCTGCACGGCGCCGACGGCTTCGCGGTCGGCGGCCTCCAGGAGCTGCGGGCCGAGGCGGCCATGTTCGGCATCGCGGGCGGGACGACGGAGACGATGCTCGAAGGCATCGCCGACCACACGCCCGAACTGCTGGAGAAGGCGTCATGAGCGGCCCTGTCCTGAACGGCGCCGTCGTCGACATCGCCGAGGGGGTGGCGATCGTGTTCGCGCGCGTCGCCGACGTCCTGCCGGACGGTGCGGCCGACGAGCACCGCGCGGGCCGTGTGCTGCTGGACGGCCTGCTGACCCGTTCGGCGGGCCCCGCCCTCGCGGGCGCCCGGGTCGCGAAGGGGCGCAACGGTCGGCCGTACCTGCCCGCCCACCCTCGTATCGGGGTGAACGTGTCGCACAGCGGCGGGTACGTGGCCGCCGGTGTCGGCCTCGGCCACCGCGTCGGCGTGGACGCCGAGGTCCCCGCGCCGGTCTCCCCCGGCCTGCGGGAACGCTGCTGCTCCCGCACCGCGCTCGGCGCGCTCCGCCGGCTCCCGCCGGAGCGGGGACGGCGCGAGTTCGTCCGGATCTGGACGGTCCAGGAGGCGTGTGTGAAGGCCGCCGGTCTGGGGCTGGCGGGTGCTCCGTGGCGGATCCCCGTCGAGGTCGGGCAGCACCGCGGCCACTGGAACGGCTTCACCTGGCGCAGCCTGCCGGACCGCTTTCCGGTCCCCGTGTCCTGCGCCTACGCAACGGAAGGATTCTCATGAGCGACGGACTCAGCTGCTACACCGGCAATCTCGTCGCCTACCTCGAACGGCACGAGACCGATCCGGCCGACCGGGTGGCCCGCTCCATCCGCGTGGCCGTCCGCACCGACCTGCCCGACGGATCGCTCGCGATCTCGCATCACGCGATGCCGCTGCACCGGCTGCCGGACGGCGGCGAACTGCGGTACCGCTCAGCACGCGACCGCGACACGGCGCTCCGCGAGATCAGGGCGGAGCTGGAGGCGCAGGGGCAGGTCCTCGTGGTCGCCGACAGCTCGCTGCTGCCGTGGTCACCCGGCGCCGACGCGGGCGCGCCGCACTACCTCCTGGTGACCGGCTTCGAGGACGGTCACTGGCACATCGTCGACCGGTTCTCCGCACTGCTGCCCGGTGGCGGCGAGCAACTGCCGTTCGACGGCCGGCTGGGCGGGGAGGAGTTCGCCGGGCTGCTGCGGCCCCGCGACCCGCTCCCGGCGGAGCAGCGGCGGCGCAACGAGCACGCGTTCGGGTTCCCGGTGCCGGTGCCCCCGGACGGCGACCACCAGTGGCTGGCGCTTGGCCCCGACGAGTCCGGAGACGGCACCGTCCTGCCCGGGCAGTGGATCACCGATCCGGCGCGGGCGCTCGACCGGCTCGCCGAGCACTTCGCTTCGGGGCCCGCCAGCGGACGGCTACTGGAGGACGTCTGGGCCGTGGCCCGCCACCACACCTTCCGCTACGAGCGTCTGCGGGACCGGCTCGACGGCGCGGACGAGGCGTACGCGGCCTGGAACGAGCTGCCGCGGGCCGTCCGCTTCGCGCACGAATCGGCGCAGCGAGGCCGCGCCCGCCCGTCGCTCATCACGACCGCGTTCGGCAAGTTGAGCCGGATCGAGGACGAACTGCGCGAGCCGCTGGCCGCGCAGGGCTACGGAGTGGAGATGGAAGGAGCGAAGACATGACCGAGCGGACCCTGTACGAGTGGTTCGCGGACGCGGCGTCCCGGCATCCGGAGGAGACGGCACTCGAGGCGGGCGGCGAGGAGCTGACCTATCGCGAGCTGGCCCGGGCGGGCGAACGGGTGGCGGCGGCGCTGGCCGCGGCGCGCGGACCTCGCCCGAGGCGCGTGGGTCTCGCCGCCGAGCGGACCCCGCTGACCTACGCCGGCTACCTCGCCGCGCTGCGGCTCGGCGCGACCGTCGTCCCGCTCAACCCCGTCTTCCCCCCGGAGCGCAACGAGACGATCGCCCGGTCGGCGGACGTCGACGTCGTGATCACGGGAGAGGAGCCGTCCGGGCCGCTGCGCGAAGGACCGTGGGCCATCGTGCGCGGCGACGCCCTGCGGCAGGGAGCGGACGGACGGGCCGGGGCACCGGCCGTGGCCGACGATCCCGAGCCGGTCGCCTACATCCTGTTCACCTCTGGTTCGACGGGCGCGCCCAAGGGGGTGCCGATCGAGCACCGCAACGTCTCCCCCTACCTGGCGTACAACATCGAGCGGTACGGGGCCGGGCCGGGCTGCCGGTTCTCGCAGACGTTCGACCTGACCTTCGACCCGTCGGTGTTCGACATGTTCGTGGCCTGGGGGTCGGGCGCCACGCTCGTCGTCCCGGCCAAGGACGAGGTGAGCGACCCGGCGGGCTTCGTCCGGGACCGGGGCATCACGCACTGGTTCTCGGTGCCGTCGGTGGTCTCGCTCGCCCGGCGGATGCGCCGCCTGCCGCCCGGGAGCATGCCGGACCTGCGCTGGAGCCTGTTCGCCGGCGAGCAGCTCACGACCCGGCAGGCCGCCGCGTGGCACGAGGCCGCGCCCGCGAGCACGCTGGAGAACCTCTACGGCCCCACCGAGCTGACGATCACCTGCACCGGCCACCGGCTGCCCGCGGACCCGGCGTCGTGGCCCGCCACCCGCAACGGGACCGTGCCGATCGGCGAGGTGCACCCGTCGCTGGAGTCGGTGATCCTGGACGAGGACGGGCGGCCCGCCGAGGAGGGCGAGCTGTGCGTCCGCGGCGTCCAGCGCTTCCCCGGCTACTTCGATCCCGCCGACAACGCGGGCCGGTTCGTCTCGTACGAGCCGGGCGGCGGCCCGGCCGTGTCCTACGACGGCTCCGAACCCCTCACCGGCCGGCACTGGTACCGGACGGGCGACCGGGTGGAGCGGGGACCGGACGGCGCGCTGGTGCACCTCGGCCGCCTCGACGGCCAGGTCAAGATCCACGGCTACCGCGTCGAGCTCGGCGAGATCGAGGCGGTCCTGCGCGGCCACCGGTCCGTCGAGGACGCGGTGGCGCTCGTGGCCGGCGAGGGCGACGCCGCCGATCTGCGCGTCGCCTACACCGGCGACGAGGTCCCGGCGGGGGAGCTGAGGGAGCACGCCGGGCGGAGTCTGCCCTGGTACATGGTGCCGCGGGCGTTCACCCGGATGCCCGGGTTCCCGCTCAATCCGAACGGCAAGATCGACCGCCGCCGGATCGAGGCGCTGGCGGGCGCATAACTCCCGCCGCCCGGGCAAGTCCCTATGTAACGGCATGACCTGTTACGAGGAGGAGCAGTGACCGCCAAGATCCGATCCGCGGCCGGCCTCGCGCTCCCGGTCGTCTTCGTGCTGATCTGGAGCAGCGGCTACCTGGTCGGCTCGATCGGCGCGCACGCCGGGCCGCCGCTGGGCCTGCTGGCGTGGCGGTTCGTCATCGCCTTCGCCGTGCTCGCGACGATCTCGCTGGCGACCCGCGCGCCCTGGCCGTCCGCACCGCGCACCTATCTGCATCTGCTGGCGATCGGGATCCTGCTGCAGACGGTCCAGTTCGCCACGCTCTACCTGGCGCTCGGCATGGGCGTCCCGGCGGGGCTGTCGTCGCTGATCCTCAGCGCGTGCCCGCTGGTGGTCGGCGCCGCCGCGGTCCCGCTGTTCGGCGAGCGGCTGGCCGGGGCCCAGTGGCTCGGGCTGGCGCTCGGCCTCGCCGGGGTCGGCATCTCGCTCACGGAGAAGCTCGCGGGCGGCGGGAAGCTCGCCGGGTACGCGCTCGTCGCGCTGGCGCTGGCCGGCTTCGCGGCGGGCACGCTCTACCAGAAGGCCGCCGGCCTGAAGGTGGACCTGCGCACCGGCACCACCGTCCAGCTGTTCGGCGCGATGGTGACCACCATCCCGCTCGCCCTGCTGCACGGCGGGATGCATCTCCCGCTGACGTTCCCCGCGCTCGGCTCGCTGGTCTGGCTCGCGACGGTGAACTCGATCGGCAGCTTCACCCTCCTGTTCATCCTGCTGCGGATGCGGGGCGGAGGCGCCGCGACCAGCCTGCTGTACCTGGTCCCGCCGGTGACGGCGCTGCTCGGCGTCCCGATCCTCGGCCAGAGCGTCGGGTGGAGCGTCTTCGCCGGGATGGCGGTGTCGGGCGTCGGCGTGGTGCTCGTGCTGCGCGGCGGACGCCGTACCCAGGAGGAACGCACAACAGATGAAGAGGACGCGGCGCGCACCGCGGAGCCGGCCCGGAGCCGAGCCCGCGACGTCCCCGTCCGCCACTACGCCAGGAGCGCGAACCGATGACCGACGACATCCTGCGCCGCGCCCGTGAGGCGCAACGCGCCGCACCCCCGGTGGGCGACGACGCCTACCCCTCGTTCATCCAGGCGGCCCGCAAGCGCATGGCGGCCCACTGGCCCGAACTCACCGGCGCCGGCGACCGCGACATCGAGCGGGCCCGCGAGAAGGGCCTGCCGGAGGCCATGCTCGAACGGCTGCGGCTGGCGGACCGCCACCGCGACGCCCTGGACACCGCCTTCGACGGACTCGAACGGGCGCTCCCCCGCACCGCACAGGCCGGCGAGAGCGTGCAGGGCATGGGCGAGGTGCGCGCGCACCGCGTGCTGCGCCCGCTGGGCGTGATCCTCATGGTCTTCGAGGCGCGCGCCGAGATCACCCTGCGCAGCGCCGTCATGTGCGCCGCGACCGGCAACGCCGTGCTGCTGCGCGGCGGCTCGGAGGTCGCCGAGACCAACGCGGCGGTGGGCGGCGTGCTGCGCGCCGCGCTCGCCGACGCCGGCCTCCCCGAGGGGCTGGTGACCATCCTGGACAGCGGCGACCGCAAGCAGCTGCGCGCCCTGCTCAAGCGGGACGACGCGATCGACGTGATCATCCCGCGCGGCGGCCCGAGCCTCATCGAGACCTGCCGGACCGCGTCCCGCATCCCGTTGATCACCGGCGGGGGCGGAGCCAACCACCTGTACGTGCACCGCAGCGCCGACCCGCGCACGGCCGCCGCCCTCACCTTGGACGGCAAGCTGCCCGATCCCGCGGCCTGCACCGCGCTGGAAACCGTGCTGGTGGACGAGGAACTGGCCGGCGCCTACCTGGCGGCCCTCGCCGAGGCGGCGAAGGCCCCCGACGCCGGAGGGCTGGTCCTGCGCGTCACCGACGAGGTGGCGGCGCGCATCCCCGCCGGACTCGCCGGCCACCTGGACCCGGCCCGGCTCGGGCCGCACGACGACGGCCGCGAGTACCTCGACCAGACGCTCGCGGTCCGCACCGTCTCCGGTCCGCAGGCCGCGATCGCGCACATCGGCCGCCACGGGTCGGGGCACACCGAAGGCGTGCTCACCGGTGACGACGCGGTCGCCGAGGAGTTCTGCCGGCGGGTGGACGCGGCGGCCGTCGTGGTCAACGGGTCGCTGCGCCTCAACGACGCGCCCGCGATGGGCCTGGGCGCCGCCCTGGCCATCAGCACCGGCAGGCTGCACGCCCGCGGCCCGGTGACGCTCGACCGCCTCTACACCCATTCCTGGATCATCGACGGGGCGAACGCGTCCCGCTTCCGCACCGCGGCGTGAACCGCACGAAGGAGGACACCGCCATGACCACCGACGACCAGACCGCGCCCTCGTCCGGCGAGGTCGCCACGGCCGTGAAGCGGATGCTGATCGCCGAGTCCCGGCTCAGCATGGACCCGGCCGAGCTGGCCGGCGACGAACCGCTCAAGGGCGACGTGCTCAACGTCAGCTCGCTCGGATTCGTCGGCATGTTCGTCCGGCTGGAGGACGAGCTCGACGTCGAGCTGCCCGACGACCTGTTCAACGGCCGCACCTTCACCACCGTCGACGACATGGTCGAGGTCGTCGCGGCGGCAGCGGGGCGGTGACCGCCGTGCTGACCTGCCGCATCGACTACACCATCGACCCGCGCAAGGCCGGGGAGTTCGCCCGCTACGCCGCCGCCTGGCCGCCGATCATCGAGCGCTGCGGCGGCCGGCTGGTCGGCTACTTCCTGCCGGGCGACGGTGCGAACAACCAGGCGATGGCGCTGCTGGACTTCGAGTCGCTCACCGAGTACGAGGCGTTCCGCGGGCGGCTCGCGGCCGACGAGGACGCCAAGGCGACCAAGGCCGAGGCCGACGCCAACGGGTGCGTGCTCGTGGAGTCCCGGACCTTCCTCCGGAGGGCCTGAGGATCATGGACGCCCTGCACGCCTGGGCCCGGCGGCCGGACCGCCCGGTGCCAGCGACGGCGGACGGCCCGCTGACCGGGTTCGTGCTGGGCGTCAAGGACGTCATCGACGTCGCGGGCATGCCCACCCGGTGCGGGTCACCGCTCACCGCCCCCGATCCGGCCGCGGCGGACGCCCCGGCCGTCGCGCGGCTGCGCGGCGCCGGGGCCGTGATCGCGGGCAAGACGCGGTGCACCGAGTGGGCGCTGAACGACCCGGCCCCGACCGTCAGCCCGTGGGACGCGGATCGCACGCCGGGCGGGTCGAGCGCGGGTTCGGCGGTCGCCGTCGCGACCGGCGGCTGCATCGCCACCGTGGACACCCAGACCGCCGGCGACGTGGTGCGGCCCGCCGCCTACAACGGCGTCGTCGGCCTGAAGCCGACGGCGGGGTGGGCGCCGACCGCGGGCGGCCGGGCGGTGGCGCCGAGCATCGACACGTTCGGCGTCCTCGCCCGGCGCGTTGGGGACGCCGCCGCCGTGGCGGCCGCGATCGCCGACCGCCCCGCCCGCTTCGCACCGCCGGGGCGGGCGGCGGCGCCCCGGATCGGCGTGCTGCGCGACCCGTTCACCGACCGGGTCGGAGACGCCGTCCGCGCGTGCCTCACCGGTGCGGTCCGCGCGTTCTCCGCTGCGGGCGCCGACGTGCACGACGTCTCGACCGGCGTCGATCTCGCCGCCGTGCACGCCGCGCATCGCGTCATCACGTTCGCCGAATGCGCGTCCCTGCATCGCCGCCGCTACCGCGACCACGCCGACCGTTACGGTCCGCGCGCCCGGGAACTGATCGAGCGGGGCCTGAACACGCCGATGCGCGACCGCCGGGAGGCCGACGCCGTCCGCCGGGACGCCACCGAACGGCTCGGCGCCCTGCTGGAGGGCCTCGACGCGCTCCTCGTCCCGGCGGTGCCCGAACCCGCGCCGCCACGAGCGACGACGGGAGACTCCCGCCTTCAGATCCCGTGGACCCTGTGCGGCCTGCCCTCGCTCGCGCTTCCCGCCGGCACGGCCGGGCCCCTCCCCCTCGGCGTCCAGCTCGTCGCCGCCGAGAACGCCGAGCCGGAGCTGATCGCGGCGGCCGCCTGGTGCGAGCAGGTGATCGGGGACTGAGGCGGCAAGCCCCCGGCACGACCGCTCTCCGACAGGCGGGCGCACCTTCGGTTAAGCCGCTGTCATGTCCGGAAGCGGCCATCTCCCGGAGGGCGGCCGACGCGCGGGCGGCGCCCGGTGACGCTCCGGCGCCGCGCGGCGTTCCTGCTGCCCGTCGCCCCGCCGCCGGAAGGCCGAGATCACCGCCAAACGCGGTTGACCCGATGCGGCCATGCCCGCGGCGGGTTTCGGCCGGACCGGCCGGCGCCGCCGCCGCACGGGCGCCCGCGCGGCCTACCGTCGATAGGGCAACCACTCCACGATTGGTGAAGCGCCCATGACGACGTCCCGCCCGCCGTCCCGCACCCGCCGCCGCGCCGCTCCCGTCCGGTCCGGGCACGAGACCGGGACGGCGCGCTCATGAGCCTCCACGCCGTGGGCACCGGAACCTCCGCCCGCTCCGGCACCGCCTCCCCGGCCGCCGCGCCCGCACGGCGGGCCGGGAGTGCGTCCGCCGCGCCGCCCGTCCGGACCCCGCTCGCCCTGCACCGGCCCGCCTCCGCCCGCGTGCACGACCACCTCCTCGGCGGCAAGGACAACTACGCCGCCGACCGCGACCTCGCCCGGCAGGTGCTGGACGTCCTGCCGCAGGCCGCGGACGCCGCGCGGGATGGCCGGGCGTTCCTCGCCCGCGCGGTCCGCGCCTGCGCCGAGCGCGGCATCCGGCAGTTCCTCGACCTCGGCTGCGGGCTGCCCGCCGCCGACAACCTGCACCGGATCGCCGCGCGGCACGCCGCCGGGACCCGCGTCGTCTACGTCGACGCCGACCCGCTGGTCATCGCGCACGCCCGCGCCCTGCTGGTCGAGGGCGGCAACATCGCCGCCCTGCAGGCCGACCTGCGCGACCCGGCGGCGATCCTGGCCGCCCCGCAGGTGCGGCGGCTGATCGACCCGGCCGAGCCGGTCGCGCTGGTGTTCTCCTCCGTCCTGCACTTCCTGGCGGACCCGGGCGCCCCGGTGGCCGCGCTGGGCGCCGCGGCCGCGCCGGGCAGCGCGCTGGTGGTCTCGCACGCCACCGCCGACCACGCGCCGGCGGCGGTCGCCGAGGCGGCCCGGCGGTACGCGGCGGCGGGCGCGGGGCCGCTGCTGCCCCGCCGCGTCGGCGAGATCGAGCGGCTGTTCGGGCCGTTCACGCCGCTGTCCCCCGGCCTCGTGCCCGCCGGGAGCTGGCGGGCGTGCGGCGCGTTCCCGGCGCGCGGCGCGGCGGTCCTGTACGCGGGCGTCGGCGTCCGCTCCTAGCCCGGAAGGGGCGGTCTCTGCGACCGCTCCGCGACACGCCGTGTTCAGGTGATGTTCAGGGGGTCCGTGGAGAGCATGGAGGAACGGCCCCTAGGGTGGCCCGGATGCCGACGAACACTCTCACCACGGAAACGAAGGCGAACGGCGCGGCGGCGGCCACGGCGCACCGGATGGGCTGGCTCGACGCCCTGCGGGGCCTGGCCGCACTGGTGGTGGTGTTCGAGCATTCCCTTGACGTGCTGCTCCCCGAGGTCCGCCGGAACGTGAGCCCGTGGTTCGACTTCGGCCGGTACGGGGTCTTCCTGTTCTTCCTGATCAGCGGCTACGTCGTGCCGTTCTCGCTGGTCCGGCGGGGCAGCGTCCGCACGTTCTGGATCGGCCGGCTCTTCCGGCTCTACCCCGCCTGGTTCGTGTCCGTCGGGCTCATGCTCGCGCTCGGCGTCACCGGCGTGTCGTGGGGCCTGCCGGACGGCCTCGGCGACCGCCCGTGGATCTCCGCGCTCGCGCACCTGACGATGCTGCAGGACCTCCTCGGCGTGCCCAACGTCGTCAACGTCTTCTGGACGCTGTCCTACGAGATGGTGTTCTACCTCCTCATCACCGCGATGTTCATCGCGGGCGTGAAGGGCGCGAGCGCGCGGGTCTCGCTCGGCTTCGGCGTGGCCGCCGCGATGCTCGGCGTCTCGCTGCCGTCCGGGCTGCTGGCCACCCGGTGGCCCGGCGCGACCCCTGCGGTCGCGGCGCTCGCCCTCGCGGCCGGGATCGCGGCGATGGTCAGCGGGCGTCCGGCGGTGCGCCGCGCGGGCGTCGCGATCGTGGCGGCGCTCGCGCTGACGCTGCTCGTCCTGGACAGCCGGATCGGCGGCATCGAGAGCCTGTGCATCATCGCCACCATGTTCGCCGGGACGGCGGTGCGCGGCATCCAGGACGGCCGGCTGCGCGCGCGGCCCGCCGCCGCGATGGTCGCCCTCGTCCCCGTGCTGACGCTGCTGGCGGGGCTGCGCCCGCCGCCCACCTGGGCCTCGCCCGGCTACGCGCAGTCGCTCGGCGTCGACTGGTCGCTCGGCGTGGCCGCCGCGTGGCTGACCTTCCTCGGCGGCCTCGCCCTGCGCGACCGCCGCATGCCGGGCGCGCTGATGTGGCTCGGGCTCGTCAGCTACTCGGTCTACCTGCTGCACCCGATGATCATCCAGACGATCTGGCGAGTCGCCGGGGAGCGCGACGCGATGCCGCTGTGGGTGCGGCTGGCCTGGGAGGGCGTGCTGCTCGCCGCCGTCCTCGTCGCCGCCGGCCTCGCGCACCGCTACGTCGAGCGGCCCGCGCAGCGCCTCGGCCGCCGGCTGTCGCGGCGGGCGGCCCGCGCCCCGGAGCCGCCGGCCGAGCCGCCGATGGAGCCGCCCGCGCCGCGTCCCGAGCCCGCCGTCCCCTAGCCGCCGGGGGGACCGGCGGGGCCGCCGGGGCCCGTGATACCCATGACGGGAGGATTCCGGCGGACCTCCCGTCCGGACACCCGCCTTCACCGCGCGTGCACCGGATGGTGACAGCGATCACTTTCTTGCCTAGGGTGAGGCCGGTTCACCCCTCCCGGAGGGAGGCCCCATGGTCAGTCCCCTGCCGAACGGACACCGGATGGCACAAGGGTCCATGCCCGCGGAGCTGCCCGACCTGCTGCGCCAGCACCTGCAGGCGGCCGTCGAGGAGATGGAGCGGGAGATCCGCGACCAGGTGCCCGAGTACGCGGGCGGCGGGCACGGCGAGTACGCCCTGCGGGTCGAGCGGACGGTCAGCGAGACGGTCGCGTTCTTCGTCGACTCGGTCGACCACCCCGACGCCGACGCGCGGCACCTGACCGAGCTGTACATGCACCTCGGCGAGCTGGAGGCGCGGCAGGGGCGCGGGCTGGAGGCGCTGCAGACCGCGATGCGGGTCAGCAGCCAGATCGCCTGCCGCCGCTTCATCAAGGACGCCTACCGGCTCGACTGGTCGCGCGAGACGCTGGGCCGGCTGACCGACTCGCTGTTCATGCTGGTGGCGCGGGTCGCCGACGCGGCGGCGCAGGGGTACGCGCGCGAGCAGGGGCAGCTGGCGACCGAGCGGGAGCAGCGCCGCGAGCGGCTGCGGGACGCGCTGGTCGCCGAGCCGTCGCCGGGCCATGAGGCGATCACCGAGCTGGCGGTCGCGGCGCGCTGGGACCCGCCGCGCAGCGTCGGGCTCGTCGCGCTGCCTTCCGGCGCGCCCGCGGGCGCGCGGATCCTGCCGCCCGCGGTATTGGCCGCGTGGGACGCGCCCGTCCCGTTCCTGGTCGTCCCCGACCCCGGGGGGCCCGGGCAGGACCGGCTGTGGCCGGCGCTGCGCCGGATCGGCACCGCCGCGATCGGGCCGACCGTCCCGCTCACGCAGGGCGCGGTGTCGCTGCGGTGGGCGCGGCATGCGCTGACGCTGGTCGAGCGGGGGTTGCTGCCCTCCGGCGCGCCGGTCCGGTGCGTCGACCACATCGCCCCGCTGGCGACGCTGGCGGCGGAGGAGCTGGTCGGCGCGACGGCCGGGGCCGTGCTCGGCCCGCTGCTCGACCTGGCGCCGGCGCGCCGGCAGCCGCTCGCCGAGACGCTGCTGACCTACCTGGAGTCCGGGGACAACGCCGTGGTGGCGGCGGAGCGGCTGCACATCCACGAGCAGACCGTCCGGTACCGGCTGCGGCGGATCGCGGAGCTGACCGGCGGCCGGTTCTCCGACCTCGACGGCCGGCTCGACGTGATGCTGATGCTGAGCTGGCTGGTGCGGTCCGGGCGCGCCGAGGAGTCCGCCTGACCGGCGCCTGGAGCGGAGCGGAAGGCGCCGGTCAGGCTTGCTCTTGCCGGGGGGTTTGGGGGTCGACCCCCCAAAGCTGACCCGCGCCGCGCCCGGCTAGCGTCCGGCGAGGCGGTGGCCGAGGAAGGCGAGCTGCGCCGGGAGGCGGGGGCGCCAGAAGCCGCCGTCGTGGCAGCCGCCGCCCATCGAGCCCTCCGGGTGGATCCTGCCGCGCAGCCTGCGGGCCATCGGCGCGAACGGGTCGCTCGTGCCGCAGTCGACCCGGATCGGGACGCCCTTCAGCGCGTCGAGGTCGGAGAAGACGTCGTTGCGGGCGAAGTCGGCCGCGTCGTCGAAGGACCGCGCGTTGGTGCGGCGCGCGTCGGCGTAGGAGCCGAACAGGGCCGGGGACGAGGCGACGACGGCGGCCGTGCGCCGCGCGCCCAGCCTGCGCGCCAGCACGAGGGCGCCGTAGCCGCCCATCGACCAGCCGATGGCCCCGACCCGGTCGGTGCGGGCGCCCTGCCGGCGCAGCCGCGGCAGCAGCTCGTCGACGATCATGCCGATGGGGTCGTCGCCGTCCGCCCTGGCGTGCCAGTAGGTGTCGGGGCCGCCGTCGACGGCGGCGATCAGGAACGGGGGGACGCCGCCGCGCGCGACCGCGTCCGGGAGGTAGTGGTCCAGTGCGAGCGACCGCACGGCCGACGCGCCGTCCCCGCCGCTGCCGTGCAGGGCCACGGCGACCGGCAGGCCGCGCGGGGACCGGTTCGCCGCGGGCAGCACCACGGTCGCGGTGACGTCGGTGCGGCGGTGCGCGGAGTGCCAGGTCAGCCGCTGGACGGTGGTGGACGCGGCGGGCGGCGCGGGCACGTCCCCGCACCTGCCGAGCGCCTTGTCGAGGCGGACCCGGCCGGGCAGGACGTCGCGCTCGACGAGGGCGTAGCCGGTCCCGCCCGCCGCCGCGAAGGCGCCGAGCCCGCCGAGGCCGCCGAGCAGCAGCGCGCGTCTGGAGATCACGGGAGGTCCTTCCGGGAGGGGGGCGACACCCGGTTGGATCTCCGCAACCCCGCAAAGGTTCCGACCGAATCGCGCCGCGCCCGGAAACCGGTGGTCAGGGGGCGGCGGGCTCGTCGGCGCGGCCGGGCGCGGACTGCGAGTGCGACAGGACGGTGACCCCGGCGGTGAGCAGCACCACGCTCAGCCCGACCGCCGCGAA
The DNA here is from genome assembly GCF_017573465.1 of Actinomadura violacea. GTDB lineage: Bacteria > Actinomycetota > Actinomycetes > Streptosporangiales > Streptosporangiaceae > Spirillospora > Spirillospora violacea. The sequence goes on along the minus strand of NZ_JAGEPF010000016.1, from coordinate 165,309 downwards.
CGCCGACGCCGACCGCGGCGGCTCGGTGTGGAACGCGAAGACGGCCAGCACGTAGGACGCGACGGGGTTGGTCATCGTCATCGCGGTCATCGCCGCGGGCAGCGACCCGGCGGCGAACGCCTTCTGCTCCAGCACGAGCCCGAGCAGCGTGGACCCGGCGAGCGCGTAGCCGGGCCAGTCCAGCGCCGTCGCGGCGATGCCGCGCTCGACGAGGTCGGCGGTGGTGAGCTTGATGAGTACCGCGGTCGCCGCGAACATCAGGCCGGAGCAGACGCCGAGCAGGACGGCCCGGACCGTCCCGCGGCGGATGTTGGCGGCGCGCGACAGCGCCAGCACGAACGGGAGGGCGACCAGGCCGGCGAGGATCAGCCGGGGCCGGGACGGCTCGCCCTGCGGCGGGATCGCGCCGGGCACGGTGAACAGCACGGCGAGGCCGGCGGTGACGGCGATCCCGCCGACCAGGTCGCCGCGGGCCGGGCGGCGGCCCGTCACGGCGGCGCCGAGCAGGATCGTGAACACCAGCTGGGTGACCAGCAGCGGCTGGACGAGCGCGGTGGAGCCGAGGTGCAGCGCGGCGGCCTGGCTCATGAACCCGGCCAGGTTCGAGGCCCAGCCGGCCAGCCACACCGGGTCGCGCAGCAGCGCCCCGATCAGCCGGACGGCGGGGATCCGGCCCCTGCCCTCGCCCACCGCGCGGCGGGCCGCGCGGTACTGCAGCGCGGCGGCCGCCGCGAACAGCAGCGCCGCCAGCACGCTGAACGCGGCGGACCACGCCATCAAGGCGTTCCGGTCTGCGCGCCGCTGCGGCCCGGGCCGGCGTCGACGCCGAGCTCGGCCGCGAGGGCCTCGAACGCCCGCGGCAGGCCGGCGGCGAGCCGGTCCGCGCCGGGCGGCGCCAGGGTCTCGGCGATCACGGACACGTGCAGGGCGCCGTCCAGGCTCAGCACGCCGACCGCGACCGGGACGCCGCGGGCGGGCGGCAGGATCGGATGGACGGCGCCGAGCGGCGCCCCGGCCAGCAGCAGCGGGCCGGACGGTCCCCGCAGGTTCGCGACGACGGCGCAGGAGGGCGGCGACCGGCCGTCCGGCGGTGCGGCGTCCCGCTCCGCGGCGGCCTCCGCGGCGGCGTCGCCGGCGAGCGCGGCCAGCAGATCGGCGACCCGGATGCCGGCGGCGCGGGCGACCTCGCGGACCCGGTCCAGCGGCAGGGTGACGGTTCCGAAGCCGTGCGGCGGCGCGGACGCCCCGTTGACCGCCGGCGGTGCCGCCATGGCGGGCGGCGCGGGCGCGGGCAGCACGGCGGCCGGGCCGGGCCCGCCGGTGTCGCCCGCCGGGTCGAGGAGGCCGCACAGCAGGTCGAGGGGGCGACCGCCGTCCGCGAGGGCGCGGTCGAGCAGGACGACGACGGCGTCCGGGGCCGTCCCGCCGCCGCGGACGAGGTGGAGGCGCCACGGCGGGCGGCCGGGCGCGAACGGTTCGGCGATCAGCCGCGCGACCAGGGCGTCCCGAGCGCGGCGGTCGCCAGGGGCAGGCAGCGCGGACTCCCGGACGTGCCATGCCGGGTCGGGTTCGCCGGCGTCCTCCCAGCGCGCCCGGCCCGGGGCGCCGGGCGCGCGGAGCCGGCGGGTGAGGTGCGGCAGGTCCGGCAGCCGTTCGGCCAGCAGCGCACGCACGCGCGCGGCGGCGGGGCCGGGCCCGGTGAACTCCGCGACGGCTCCCACCACCCGCGGCGCCTCCGCGCGCCCCGCGAGGACCGCCGCGGCGCGCCGCGACGGCCCGGACGCCGCGTCCGCCGGCGGACCGGTCCCCGGGCGGCGGCCCCGTACGAGCCGGGCGCGCAGCGCCTCGGCGCCCGCCGCGGCCGGGACGAGCAGCAGCCCGCCCGGGATGTCCACGACGTAGTGCGCTGCCGTCGCGACGATCACCAGGCCGGTGACGACCAGGTGCAGGGCGCACAGCCAGGCGACGGCGGCGCCGCAGCGCGCGCGGACGGCGGTGACGCCGATCCACGCCACCCAGCCGATGTGCAGGCTGGGCATCGCCGCGTACGGGTCGGCGCCCGCCGAGACCACGCCGGTCCCCCAGGTGGCGGGCGGGTGGTGCAGCGCGATGATGTCGGTGTACCCCTCGCCGGGCAGCAGCCGCGGCGGCGTCGACGGCCACGCCGCGAAGCAGGCGATCGCGATCAGCGTGATCCAGATGAGCATGCTGCGGGCCCACGGGTAGACGGGGCTCCGCCGCCACCACAGGTAGCCGAGGAACCCGAACGTGGCGAGGACGTACGTCGTCGCGTACTCCCACGCCGCCAGCGCGCCGAGCCAGTGGTGCCGGATCAGCACGCCGTTGAGCCGGTGCCCGGCGTCCAGGTGCGCCCAGCGCTCCAGGGCCAGCAGCGACCGGCCGTGGGCGTCGCTGACGGCCCGCGACCCGGCGAACGCGTGCGTGAACGCCAGGTACACCGCCAGCACGGCCAGCCCCCCGGCGATCTCGCGCGCCGCCGCGGCGGCGCGCCCGCGGCCCTCCTCGCGGGCACCGGCCGGGGCCACCTCGCACCGGGTCACGCCGCGCCTCCCGCCTCGGCCATCGCACCACCCCCACCGATCATCATCCCCACGTTCCCTCGCGACGACCGCGAAGAAGGTGGCCGATCGCCGCCTTTTCCGCGGCGGAGACCCACACGACCGGACCGACCAGCACATTTCGGTGAACTCGATGGCCGCCCGGACACCGATGATCTACGTTGGGAGGCCCCCGGGCGGACCGCGCCCGCCGAGCGAAGGGCCGCAGCCGTGACCGACACCCCGCCGCCGGAGGAGAGCGCCCCGGAGGGGATCGATCCGACCGTGCCGGCCGCCCCGCGGATCTGGAACCACTGGCTCGGCGGCAAGGACAACTACGCCGCCGACCGCCGCGTCGGGGACCAGATGGCCGCGCAGTACCCGAGCATCGTCCGGCTGGCCCGGGCGGACCGGGAGTTCCTCGGCCGGGCCGTCCGGCACCTGGTGCTGGAGGAGGGCGTCCGGCAGTTCCTCGACATCGGCACCGGGCTGCCCACGGCCGACAACACCCACCAGGTCGCGCAGGCGCTCGCCCCCGGGTCGCGGATCGTGTACGTCGACAACGACCCGCTCGTGCTGGCGCACGCCCGCGCGCTGCTGACCAGCACCCCCGAGGGCGCCACCGCCTATATCGACGCCGACCTGCACGACCCGGAGCGGATCCTCGCGGAGGCGGCGCGGACGCTGGACTTCTCCCGGCCGTTCGCGGTGATGCTGCTCGGCGTCCTCATCTACGTGGACGACACGCCCACCGCGTACTCGATCGTGCGGACGCTGAAGGACGCCCTGCCGTCCGGCGGGCACCTCGTGATCGCGCACAGCACCAGCGAGGTGCACGGCGAGGCGACCGAGGAGGTCGTCCGGATGCGCAACGAGCGCGTCAAGCCGGCGATGACGCTGCGCAGCGGCGCGGAGATCACCCGCTTCTTCGACGGCCTCGAGCTGCTGGAGCCGGGCGTGGTCCCGTGCAACCGCTGGCGGCCGCACCCGTCGGCCGAGGGCTCGGAGGACGTCGACGAGTTCAGCGGCGTCGCCCGCAAGCCGTAGCCCCGGCCCGGCCGGACGCGTCGGGCGCGTCAGGCGCGTCAGGCGAGGGGGACGCGGAGGCCGACGGTGCCGCGCAGGTCGAGCCAGGCGGTCCCCTCGCCGATGACCAGCCGCAGGACGACGTGCTCGCATCCGGGGCACCGGGCGACCGCGCCCGGGGCGTGCGCGTAGACGCGCAGGCCCGGCAGCGGTCCCGCCAGGCCGCACTCGGTGCACCGCACCGCCGCCAAGGTGACGTCGACGCCGAACACCTCGCTCAGCGGCCCGGCGAGCGCGTTGCCGTCCTGGTACGCGCCCGTGTCCTCGTAGACGACGGCCTCACCGCCCGCGACCGCCCCGCCGGTGCCCGCGCCGCCGCCCGCCTCCGCTGCCATGTCAGCCTCCGCTCGGTCCGAAGCGCTCGGTCCTGATCCGGCGCGGGTCGTTCCCCAGGGCGACCAGCAGGTCGGCCGCCGCCTCCACGAACCCGGTCGGCCCGCACACGAAGCAGGCCGGGTCGAACTCCGGCGGCCACGCCCATGCGGCGAGGTCGTCCTTCGCCAGCCGGCCCGGCGGCCGCGCCCAGCCGTCCGGCGCGGCGCGCGTGTACAGCGGGAAGACCTCGACGCCCGGGTCGGGGCGCCGCAGTTCGCCGGTGTACCACCGCTCCTCCGGTGTCCGGACGGAGTACACCAGCCGGAACGGGACGCGCGATCCCGCGACCCGCCGGGCCCGGACCATCGCCATCAGCGGCGCCACCCCGGCCCCGCCCGCGACGAGCGTGACGGGCGCCGGGTCGTCCGGGCGCCACACGAACCAGCCGCCCACCGGACCGCGGACCTCCACCGGGTCGCCGGCCGCGAAGACGCCGGTCAGGTATGGGGAGACCTCGCCGTCCGGGACGTTCTGCACGGTCAGCTCGACGCGGGCGCCGGCCGCCGGGGCGGCGAGCGAGTAGCTGCGCTGGGCGCTGTAGCCGTCCTCCGCGGTGAGCCGGACGTCCACGTGCTGGCCCGCGAGGTGGCCCGGCCAGCCGGGGACGTCCAGGACGAGCGTGCGCGCGGTGGGCGTCTCGTCGCGGGTCTCCGCGAGCCGCGCCACCCGCCATCGCAGCCGGGTCAGTCCCCCTGGTACCGCTGTTCCAGCCATGGGTCCCCGTAGTCGTGGTAGCCGGCGGTCTCCCAGAAGCCGGGCTCGTCCTGGGTGAGCAGGTCGAGGCCGCGGATCCATTTCGCCGACTTCCAGAAGTACAGATGCGGTACCAGCAGCCGCACCGGGCCGCCGTGCTCGGGGGCGAGCTCCTCGCCGCCGAAGCGGTAGGCGAGCCACGCCTGCCCGTCCAGCAGGTCCTGGAGCGGCAGGTTGGTGGTGTAGCCGCCGTAGGAGCGGGCGAGCGCGTAGTCGGCGGTGGTCTCGACGTCGGCGAGGAGCGTGTCCAGGGAGACGCCCGTCCAGGTCGTGCCGAGCTTGGACCACTTGGTCACGCAGTGGATGTCGACCGTCGGGGTCTCCGCCGGGAGCTCCAGGAACTCCTGCCACGTCCAGCCGCGCCGCTCGCCCGTCTCGGTGGTGACGGCGAACTCCCACTCGTCGGTGCCGACCCGGGGCGTCGGCCCCGCCGACAGCACCGGGAAGTCCTCGGTGAGGTACTGGCCGGGCGGCAGCTTCACGTCCCCCTGCCGCCGCCTGCCGTGGAATCCGGGCGAGACGATGCCCATCCCCGCTCCTGTTCGTCCGGACGGCCCGTGCTCCGGCATCCTGCCCGGTCAGGACGGTTCAATCCCTAGGCGGCGCGAAGTTCCAGCCGGGAGCCGACCGCGTTCGGGACGAACGCGTCCGGCAGCCGCGACGCGAGGGCGTGCGCGGCGCGCCAGCCGGTACAGTGCGCCGGGACGACCACGCCGGGCTCCAGGCCGGCGAGCGCGCCGACGGTCGGCTCGATGATCGGCTCGAACGCCGGGCCGCTCAGGTGGAACCCGCCGACGACGGCCGCCACCCGCGGCTCCCCGGTGAGGCGGCGCGCGTACCGGACGATGTTGACGATCCCCGCGTGCCCGCAGCCGGTGAGGACGACCAGGCCGCGCCCGCGGACGTTCAGCACGAGCGCCTGGTCGTCGCGGACGAGCGGGTCGGGCGCCCAGCCGCCGCCCGTGAGCGCCTCGTGGTAGGCGGGCATGCCGCGCTCGAACGGCGTGACCCGGTCGATCTCCCCGGTGATCAGCACGGACCCGCCGAACAGCAGCGACGGCTGCGCCCGCTCGACGATCTCGAAACCGGCGCCGGCGAGGGCCCGCCGGCTCGGCGCGGCCAGCCGCAGCGGCTCGGCGCCGGGCACGTTCATCCGGCGGCCCGTCCAGACGCCGGGGTGCACGACGAGCGGGGTGTTCGCGGCGCCGACCGCGCGGATCAGCCCGTCCAGGCCGGTGACGTGGTCGGCGTGGCCGTGGCTGAGCACGACCGTCTCGACCGCGGCGGGGTCGACGCCGAGCCGCCGCATGTTGCCGACCAGGCCGTCCGGGGTCATGCCCGCGTCGAACAGCAGATGGTGGTCGCGGCCGTCGCGCGTCACCGTGACCAGCATCGAGAACCCGTGCTCGGCGAGCGGGACGTCGTAGGACTCCCCCACGTCCAGGATCCCGGCGGGCAGGTGCGGGACGGCGGCGGCGTGCCGCATCCCGGTGCGCCGCATCGGGCCCTGGTCGGCGAGCAGCAGGTCGCTCTGGTTGTCGATGAGCGTCGTCAGCACGACGGCGTCGACCGGTTCGAGCCGCACCCGGTCGGGCGTCTCGCGTCCGGGGTCGGGACGCGGCGCGGCGAACACCACCTCGTCCGGGTCGGCGACCGGCTCGTAGCACATGGGCCCTCCCGTTCCCGGCGCTCGCGGACGGGATCATGATTCCACGGGCGGCCCGGCCCCCCCGCAGGAAGGATCTTGATTCGGCGGCGGAACGTCCGGATGGCCCGATAGGCTACGCCGCGGCAAGGCCGTAGCGCAGAGGTCGTCGCGCCTTACAGCGGGCTGGAGGACGTCGGTTCGAATCCGACCGGCCTTGCCACCCCCGCCCCGGTGCCGCGCCGGACCGCGGGGCACGGCGGGCGGGAACGGGGGACGCGGTGACGGTGATCGACACACGCGCGTTCCCGCCGCAGGAGGCGTCGCGGCTGCGGCGGATCCGCCGCTACGCGGTCCCCCGCTGGATGATCGAGCGGGCTTCCGAGCGGCGCCTCGCCGGCGACTGGCTCGGGGCGTGCGCGGCGGCGAACATGGACGTCGCCTTCGACCTCGCCGAGGTCGCGGACGAGCACGGCCGCGAGGTCGCCGCCGCCCTTGCGGACGACCTCCGCCACTTCGCCCCCGACCTGCTGCGCTGGCACGCGCCGCGCGTCGGCCGCGGGCGGACGACGCTGGCCCCCGACCAGGTGCTCGTCCTGTCCGCCACCCCGGGCGACCCGCGCCGCACCCTGCACGTCACGACGCCTCGGCAGCTCGTCCACGGGCCGCAGCGTCTCACCCTCCGGTTCGGCGCCGTAACGGACCTGTGGCCGTACCTGAACACCGACCTGCCCTACCTGACGCTCTGGCACAACATCGCGCACCGGTGGGACGCGGCGCGGCACCTGTGGGACGTCCGGCACACCGATGAGCTGCGGGAACGCTGCGGCGGCGACGCCCGGCGCGCACCGTTCCTCGAGCCGGACGGCACGCCCCGCCCGGCCGATCGACTCCCGTCCGCCGACCCCGGGCGCGACGACCCGGCCGCGCACGCCGAATGGGCGGTCCTGCTGCACGAGTCCGGTGACGCGCGCGCCGCCATGGCCGCCGCCGGGATCACCGTCGACGAGGCGGGCGTCGACCTCGACGAGTACCTCGGCGGCGGGGTGATCGAGACCGTCGACGTCCTCGCCCGGCTGCCGCTGGCCCCGGCGCGGCTCGCGGACGAGGTCCGGCGGCTGTCGGAGCGCGGGCACGGCGACGAGTACTGGATCCCCGCGACCCAGCACGTGGCCGTCGTCCTGCGGCGCGCCGGCGAAGGGCTCGGCGCGGAACTGGTCGGACGCGACGACCTCGACGAGGACCTCCCCGTGGTTCCGGACGCGTCGTGGCGCATGCCGCCGGACGCCGACGCGCTGCGGCACGGCGTCGTGCCCGCCGAGGAGCTGCATCCGCTCGTCCGCGATGCCCTCGCCCCGGCCCGCGCGTTCACCGGCCCCGGCGGGCCGCCCGGGCCCGGGCGCCCCGGGCCGGCGCGGATCCGCTGCCGCGGGGAATGGCACGAGGTCGCCTTCCGCGACGGCGCGCTCGGCATGCCGCACGACGAGGGCGAGCGGCGGCGCGAGCGGGCGCTGCTCGCGCTCGGCGGCTCGGTCGGCGGCTGCGAGGCGGCGGAGCGGGCCTGGCGGGAGGGCGGCCGGCTGCCGAAGGCGCTGGACGCCCAGCGGCGCGAGCTGCTGGCCCGGGTCCAGCACGGCGACACCCCCGGCGTGCTCGCGCTGCTGGACGCCGGGGCCGACCCGCGCGTCCGGGACGCGCGGGGCCGCACCCTGCTGCACGCGCTGCCGCAGCTGGACTGGGAGGCGCTGCTCCCCCGGCTGCTGCCCGTCCTGGACCTGGAGGCCCGCGACGGCGCCGGGCGGACGCCGCTGCACGTGGTGGTGTTCGAGGAGGGCTCGCCCGCGCTCGTCCGGGCCCTGCTCGACGCCGGGGCGCGGATCGACGCGCAGGACGACGACGAGATCACCGTGGCGCGCGTGATCGACTGGCGCCGCACCGACCTCGACTTCCTGGCGAAGCGGATCGAGGAGGAGCACCCGGACCTCGAGTGGTGAACCGGCCGCACCGCGCCGCCATTTAGTACATACCGACCGGTCGGATTCACCTGGGGATAGAATCGGCGGGCGGCGGCCTCGACAAGCGGGTTCACCCGCCTCGACGGGCGCCGTTCTCGCGGCGAGTTCCCGCCCGGTAGGCTGACGGCTGATCACGGGCGGCGCGGCGGTCGCGGGGCCCGGCCCGGACGGAGGTGGAGTCTTGACGCAGACCTCAGCGGGACGGCTGTCCGACGACGTGCCACTTCCCGACCGGCTGCTCGCCGTGGCCACCCGCATGTTCGCCGAAAAGGGCTTCGAAGGCACCTCGGTCCAGGAGATCGTCAACGCCGCCGGCGTCACCAAAGGCGCCATGTACCACTACTTCGGCTCCAAGGACGACCTGCTCTACGAGATCTACCACCGGCTCCTCGGCCTGCAGATGCGCCGGCTCGAGCAGATCGCCGACGGCCCCGGCGCCGCCGGGGAGCGGCTGCGCGCCGCCGCCCTCGACGTCCTGGAGACCTCGTTCCTCTACCTCGACGACTTCACCGTCTTCTTCCGCTCCACCCACCTGCTCCCCCGCGACCGCCGCGAGGCCGTCCGCGCCGAACGCCGCCGCTACCACGAGCGATTCCGCGACCTCGTTGAAGAAGGCCAGCGCGAAGGGGCCTTCCGCGCGCAGATCCCCGCCGATATCGCCGTCCATTTCTTCTTCGGCACCGTGCACCAGATCGGCGCCTGGTACCACCCCGGCGGCCGCCTCAAGACCCGCACCATCGCCGAGCACTACGCCGACCTTTTCCTGAACGGACTGGGTGTGCCTTCCCAGGGGGGCGACCCTGTGTTGACCCAGGGGGGCGACCCCCTGGAACCCCCGTTGCGATGAAGGGGGCGTTTCCCGCTCCGCTCGCTGCGCTCGCTCCGCGGGAAACGCCCCCTTCATCGTCGGGCAGGCCCGCTGCGCTCGCTGCACTCGCTCCGCGTGCCTGCCCGTGACGGGGGCTTAGGTCCGGCCCTCCGCTCGGTTGTTCAGCCGGGCCTTCCGTTCGGTTGTTCGGCTGGGTTACCGGAGGGGCTTTTCAGCGGTCGATTCGTTCTATTTTCAGGGCCTCGCTCTTGTGGCGGGCTCGGAGGGGCTTCTTGTCGAACTTGCCGACGGTGGTCTTCGGGATCTCGTCCATGAAGGTCCAGTACTCGGGGACCTGCCAGCGGGCGACGCGGGCGGCGAGGTGGTCGGCGAGTTCGGCGGCGGTCGCCGCGGCGTCGGGTCGGAGCACGACGCAGGCGAGCGGACGCTCGTCCCAGCGCGCGTCGGGGATGCCGATGACGGCGGCCTCCGCCACGGCGGGGTGGCCCATGAGGTGGTTCTCCAGCTCGACCGAGGAGATCCACTCGCCGCCCGACTTGATGACGTCCTTGGCGCGGTCGGTGATCTGGTAGAAGCCGCGGTCGTCGATCGTGCCGATGTCGCCGGTGCGCAGCCAGCCGCCGTCGAACTTCTCCGGCGCCGGGTTGCGGTGGTAGGAGCCGGTGATCCACGGGCCGCGGACCTCGATCTCGCCGACGGACTCTCCGTCCCACGGCAGCTCGCGGCCCGCGTCGTCGACGATGCGCATCTCGACGCCGGCGGCGACCCGGCCCGACTTCAGCCGCCAGTCCATCTCCTCGGGCGTGCCGGGCTCCACCTCGGGCGGCGGGAACGCCATGCCGCCGAGCGGGCTGGTCTCGGTCATCCCCCAGCCCTGGATGATGCGCAGGCCGTACCGCTCCTCGAACGCCTCCAGCAGCGAGCGGGGCGCGGCGGCGCCGCCGGACGTGCCGGCGCGCAGCGACGACAGGTCCAGCTCGTGCTGCTCGCCGTAGGTGAGGATGCCGTGCCAGATAGTGGGGACGGCGGACGCGAGCGTGCTGCGCTCCCGGGCGACGAACTCGGTGAGGTGCTGCGGCTGCATGAACGGGCCCGGCATGTGCAGCGTCGCACCGGACAGGAACGCCCCGTAGGGCAGGCCCCAGGCGTTGACGTGGAACATCGGGACGATCGTCAGTACCCGGTCGGCCTCGGTGATGCCGACGAGCGACGCCGACTGCACGGCCATGGCGTGCAGGAACGTCGAGCGGTGCGAGTAGACGACGCCCTTGGGGTCGCCGGTGGTGCCGCTAGTGTAGCACATGGACGCGGCGGACCGCTCGTCCACCTCGGGCCACTCGTAGCCGGGCTCCTCGGCGGCGAGCAGGTCGTGGTAGCGCAGGACGGGGGCGCCGTTGCGGTTGGCCTCGAGCGGCGCGCCGTCGCCGTCGCCGACGATGACGAACGCCTCGACGGCGGGCAGCTCGTCCACGACCCGCGCGAGCAGCGGGACGAGGCTGTCGTCGACGATGATCACCTGGTCGTCGGCGTGGTTGATGATGTGGGCGAGCTGCTCGGGGAACAGCCGGATGTTGAGGGTGTGCAGGACGGCGCCCATGGCGGGCACCGCGAAGTACGCCTCCAGGTGCTCCTGGTTGTTCCAGCAGAAGGTCGCCACGCGGCCGCCCTGCCGGACGCCGAGCTTCTGCAGCGCGGCGGCGAGGCGTTCGGCGTTGTCGGCGACCTGCGCGAACGTGGCGCGGCGGGGCTCGCCGCCGCCGGTCCAGGTGACGCATTCGCTGCGCCCGTAGACGCGCCGGCCGTGCCGCAGGATCGCGGCGACCGTGAGCGGGAAGTCCTGCATGGTGCTGGGGATCATGACGGTCTCTCCGGGATGACGGGGCGGGCGGGGGCTCAGCCGACCAGCAGGGACAGGACCTCGGCGACGCAGACCGGCTTGCCGCCGCCCTCGCGCTCGACGGTCACGCGGACCTTGGCCCGCGCGCCCTGCGGGGTGCGCTCCAGCGAGACCAGCTCGGCGCCGGCGCGCACCCGCGACCCGACGGGGACGGGCGCGGGGAAGCGGACCTTGTCCGAGCCGTAGTTGACGCCCATCGTCAGGCCCTCGACCCGGGAGATCTCCGACATGAGCATCGGCAGGAGCGACAGGGTGAGGTAGCCGTGCGCGATCGTGCCGCCGAACGGGCCGTCCTTCGCCCGCTCGGGGTCGACGTGGATCCACTGGTGGTCGCCGGTCGCGTCGGCGAACCCGTTCACCTGCTCCTGGGTGACCGTGTGCCATTCGCTGTGGCCGAGTTGGGAGCCGACGGCCTTCTCGTACTCGTCGATGCCGCTGAACGTCCTCACCGCGTTACCTCCTCCGCCGGGCGCTTCCGTGGACGCCACGATGACAACATACCGACCGGTTGGTATGCAACGCGAGAGGCGCGCGGATCAGGCTTTCCCGAGGGCGGCGAGGCCGGAGCGGAGCAGCGGCTCGACGGCGTCGCCGATCGCGTCGAACCCCTCCCCCACGGTCTGGCCGTGCAGGTAGCGGTAGTGGATGCCCTCGGAGATCACCGCGAGCTTGAAGCAGGCCAGCCCGACGTAGAAGCCGATCGCCGACAGGTCGCGGCCGCTGCGCTCGGCGTACCGGGCCACGACCTCGTCCGGTGACGGGAAGCCCGGCGCCCGCGTCGCGTCGGCCCGGGCCGGGGACGGCGCCGTCCGCTTCATGTAGACGAGCAGGAGCGCGAGGTCGGTGAGCGGGTCGCCGAGCGTCGCCATCTCCCAGTCCAGGACGGCCGCGACCCGGTCGTCCGCGCCGACCAGGAGGTTGTCCAGCCGGTAGTCGCCGTGCACGATCGCCGGGGGCGACTCGGGCGGGATGTTCGCCTCCAGCAGCGCGTGCAGCTCCGCGGCGCCGTCGAGGTCGCGGCTGCGGGAGGCGTCGAGCTGCTTCTTCCAGCGGCGCACCTGGCGGCCGAGGAAACCCTGCGGCCGTCCGAAGTCGGCCAGCCCGACCTCGGCGGGGTCGACGCGGTGCAGGTCGACGAGCGTGTCGATCATCCGGCCGGCGATGTCCGCGACCCGCGTCTCGCCGAGCGGGGCGAGTTCGTCCGCCCCGCGGTACGGGGTGCCCTGGACCATCTCCATGACGTAGAACGGCGCGCCGATCACGTCCGGGTCGTCGCAGAGCAGGTACGTGGCGGGAACGGGGACCGCGGTGCCGGCCAGCGCGGTCATGACCCGGTACTCGCGGGACATGTCGTGCGCCGTCGCGAGGACGTGGCCGAGCGGCGGGCGCCGGACGATCCAGGAGCAAGCCCCGTCGGTCACCTCGTAGGTCAGGTTCGAGCGGCCGCCCGCGACGACGCGGGCGCGCAGCGGGCCGGCGCCGGCCGGCCACAGGGCGCCGGGGCGGGCCTCCTCGGCGTAGCGCCGGAACCGGTCCAGCGGCAGCCCCGGGACGTCCCCGTCTTCGAATACCCGCAATGCACCCTCCTCGCCGATCCGAGCCCTTGTACCGTCCGGTCGGTATGGCGCAGGATAACGAGATGGGAACCCTCGCCGTCCGAGGCCGGAGGGCCTCGGGTCGCGCCCCCACCAGGCAGGCATCGGTGCGCCGATGACACCATACCGACCAGTTGGTATGCAATAGCCGATTCCCATTGCCATTCTCGGTTCGCGGCATTACTTTTGCGGCACGACGCGGAGCGGTGTGAGCTTCGCCACCCTGCGAAGGACCGGCCGATGACGACCACCGACCCCGGGACCACCCGCGACCGGGCGCGCGGACGCATCGGCACCGCGGCACTCGCCATCGCCGGCGGCACCCGCTGCGGGCCGTCCGGCACGGTGCGGGCGGACGGCCGCGAACGCGCCGCCGGCCCGCACCCTTTCCAGGAGGACCGGTACTCGGGGGAGACCAGCGCCCGGAGGAGTCCCTGACATGTCCGTTTCATCGTCCACCAACGACGGCGTCGCGCCCGGCGCCGACGCGCCCCCCGGCCTCGCGGCACGGCTGTGGCGGCGGGACCTGCCGCACTACCCGGAGACGGGACGCCGCTACCTCTACCTGGGCATCGTGGTGATCACCACGATCGTCCTGTACTACCTGCTCTACATCCAGTACGCGGTGGCGACCTCCATCATGGAGCACTACCGCATGACGTTCGGCTACTTCATCATGCTGTCGGTCATCGGCAACGCGATCGGCGCGTTCGCGTCGCTGTTCGCGGGGCTAGCCGACCGCTGGGGGCGCGCGAACCTGGTCGTGTACGGCCTGCTGGTCGCGGGCGTGATCGTGCTCGTGCTGCCGCACTCGCCGAGCAAGCTCGTGTACCTGGTGCTGTTCGCGGTGCTCAGCCTCATCGAGGGCATCGTGCTCGTCGCCACCCCCGCGCTGATCCGCGACTTCTCCCCGCAGCTCGGCCGCGCCACCGCCATGGGCTACTGGACGATGGGCCCGGTCATCGGCAGCCTCGTGGTCACCACCGTGACCAGCGCGACGCTCGACAGCTCCAGCTGGCAGGACGAGCTGACCTTCTCGGGCGTCGCGGCGCTCGTGGTGTTCGTCATCGCGCTGTTCGGGCTGCGCGAGCTGTCCCCCGCGCTGCGCGACCAGGTCATGGTGTCCATGCGCGACCGCGTGCTGATCGAGGCGCGGGCCCGCGGCATCGACCCGGAGGCGCAGCTGAAGGGCAGCTGGCGGCAGATGATGCGGCTGGACGTCATCGGCTCGGCGTTCGCGATCAGCGTCTACCTGCTGCTGTACTACGCGGCGGTCGGCAACTTCGTCGTCTACTTCTCCGCGACGTTCGGCTACAGCGAGCAGCGCACCAACTCGCTCGGCAACTGGTACTGGGCGGCGAACGCGATCGCGCTGGTCCTCGCGGGCCTGCTCTCCGACCGGCTGCGGGTCCGCAAGCCGCTGATGCTGGTCGGCGGCATCGGCTCGGTGGTCTGCACCGCGATCTTCGCCTCGTGGGCGACGGAGCCGAAGACCGGCTACCACGACTTCGCCTGGCTGTTCGTCGGGATCGGGATCTTCGGCGGGCTGGCGTACGCGCCGTGGATGGCGGGCTTCACCGAGACCGTGGAGAAGCACAACCCGGCGGCGACCGCGACCGGGCTGGCCGTGTGGGGCTGGATCCTGCGGATCGTCGTGGCGTGCTCGGCGCTGTTCGTGCCGATGGTGGTCAACTCGGTGACGCCGATCGTCGAGCACGGCACCGAGGTGAAGACCGCGTCCGTGCAGGCGAAGGAGGCCCTGGCGATCACGGCCGCGCATCCGCAGATCTTCGCCGAGCTCGGCAAGTACCCGGCCGGGCAGGCGCCGCCGACGCTGCAGGCGCAGGCGGCCAAGGAGGTCGGCGTCGCCGGCCTGCAGACGGTCGCGAAGGCGCAGCCGCAGCTGAAGATCCTCAAGGAGCACGGCGCCGAGGTGCAGAAGGCCGCCAAGGACGGGCCCGGCCAGTGGCAGACCTGGTGGTACGTGGCGCTCGGCGGCCAGGTCGTGTTCATCCCGTTCATCTTCATCATGAGCGGACGCTGGAGCCCGCGGAAGGCGCGTGAGGACGCCGAGGCGCACCAGAAGGCGATCGACGCGGAGATGGCCGCGCTCACCTGACCCGCGGGTGCGGCGCCGGGACGCCCGGCGCCGCACCGCCCCTCACCGCACGAGCCGATCCGCCGGCCGGGACGTCCCGGCCGGTGGATCGCCGCTTTCCGACGGCCCACAGGAAACCTAGCCAGGCAAACCTATAGGCGCTTTATAGAAGCAAGTGATATAAACCGGGACATGGATGCGCCGTCCCCGCTCGACGAGCTGGAGCTGGCGGCCGGCCTCGGCCGCCTCTACTCGCTGATGCGCTCGCTGTCGCTGCCCCGCGACCTGTCCATGACGACGGTGTCGACGCTCGCCACGCTCGAACGCCGCGGCCCCTGCCGGGTGACGGAGCTGGCCGGGCTCGAGGGCGTCACCCAGCCCGCGATGACCCAGGTGGTGTCCCGGCTGGAGCGCCAGGGCCTCGCCGAGCGCCGCGCGCTGCCCGGCGACCGCCGCGTCGTCGCGGTGCACCTCACCGCCGCCGGCCGCGACGACCTGGCGCGGCGGCGGGCGGGGCAGGCGAAACGGCTGGCCGGGCTGCTGGCCGGGCTGCCCGCATCCGACCGGGCGGCGATCGCCGCGGCCCTGCCGGCCCTGGACCGGCTGGCCGGCGCCGCCGCCGGCGTCCCCTCACCCCCTGCTTCCGGAGAGTGCGCATGAGTCAGCCGTCCGCGGGCGCGCAGAGCCCCTTCAAGCAGCCGAAGGCCGTGTGGGCCGTCGCGTTCGCGTGCGTGGTGTCGTTCATGGGCATCGGCCTGGTCGACCCGATCCTGCCCGCGATCTCCTCGGACCTGCACGCCTCGCCGAGCCAGGTCACCCTGCTGTTCACCAGCTACCTGGTGGTCACGGCCGTCGCGATGCTGGTGACCGGGTTCGTCTCCAGCCGGATCGGCGCCAAGCGCACGCTCATCGCCGGGCTCGCCCTCATCGTGGTGTTCAGCGCGCTCGCCGGGACGTCCGGCAGCATCTCGGGCATCATCGGCTTCCGGGCCGGCTGGGGCCTCGGGAACGCGCTGTTCATCGCGACGTCCCTGGCCGTCATCGTCGCGTCCGCGAGCGGCGGGCTCGGCGGCGCGATCATCGCCTACGAGTCCGCGCTCGGCCTCGGCATCGCCGTCGGGCCGCTGCTCGGCGGGCTGCTCGGCGCCGTCAGCTGGCGCGGCCCGTTCTACGGCGTCGCGGTGCTGATGGCGATCGCGCTGATCGCCACGGTCGTGCTGGTGCGGCCGCAGCCGAAACCGGCGCGCAAGACCTCGATCGCCGACCCGATCAAGGCGCTGCGGCACCGCGGCCTGCTCGTGATGAGCCTGACCGCGCTCTGCTACAACTGGGGCTTCTTCACCGTCCTCGGCTACGCGCCGTTCCCGATGCACCTGAGCGCGATGCGGCTCGGCCTGGTGTTCACCGGCTGGGGGCTGCTCGTCGCGGTGTTCGCGGTGTTCGGCGCCCCGTGGCTGCAGCGGCGGCTCGGCCTCGCCCGCACCCTGTACTTCAACCTGGCGCTGTTCGCGGTGGACGTGGCGGTCATCGCGATCTTCGTGAACTCGCAGGCGACGCTGATCGTCGCGGTGATCGTCGCGGGCGTGTTCATCGGGGTGAACAACACGGTGACGACGCAGGCCGTGATGATGGTGGCACCGGTGGAGCGCCCGGTCGCGTCCGCCGCGTACGGGTTCGTCCGGTTCATCGGCGGCGGCCTCGCCCCGTTCGCGGCGGGCAAGATGGCCGAGCACGCCAACATCCACGTCCCGTTCGCCGTCGGCGCCGGCGCGATCGCGCTCGGGATCGGCGTGCTCGCGATCGGGCACCGCGACCTCTCGCGCGCGGAGCGCGAGCAGGCCGAGGTCGACGCGCAGGCGGCCGGCGGGGCCCGGGACGCGGAGGTCACCGAGGCCGCGGAGGCCGGTTCCGGATCCGGCTCGTAGCACTCCGTCACGCTGTCCCCGGGCGCACAAAAGACCGCGATCTTTTGTGCGCCCGGGTGCGTAGCCGGACGGCCCGGCGGCGGGGTTGGATCACCCCATGAAGATCGCCGTGCGGGCGGCGATGATCGTGGCGGCCCTGCTCGCCGCGTTCATCGCCCACCCCCTGCCCGCCGGAGCGGCACAGAACGCTCCAGGAACCACCGAGCACACCATCGCCATGGGCGACTGGAACCGCCCCTACCTGCTGCACGTGCCGCCGGACCGCCGGCCCGGCGAGCGGCTCCCGCTGATCGTCGCGCTGCACGGCGGGCTGAACGACGCCGCGTACGTGGAGAACCAGAGCGGCCTCGACAAGATCGCCGACAAGGACCGCTACATCGTCGCCTACCCCGACGGGCTGCTCGGGACCTGGAACGCGGGCGCCTGCTGCTGGTTCGCCCGCTGGGCCGGCGTCGACGACGTCGGGTTCCTCGACAAGCTGATCGGCACCCTGGTGAAGCAGGGCGTCGCCGACGGCCGCCGGGTCTTCATGACCGGGTTCTCCAACGGCGGCGGGATGGCCTACCGGTACGCGTGCGAGCGGGCCGACAAGATCGCCGGGATAGCCGTGGTGTCGGGCGCGCTCGCCATCGGCTGCACACCGAAGCGCCCGGTGTCCGTGCTGGCCTTCCACGGGACATGGGATCCGTCCGTCCCCTACGACGGGGGCGGGAACATGGACGCCGACGTGCACTTCCCGTTCATCGGCGTGCAGTTACTGATGGAGTTCTGGAGATGGGTGGACAAACTGCCCGCCTTGTCGTGGCCCGTGCCGGACGGCCCTGAGGGCTGCGTGGGCACCGGGCCGGGAGCCGTCGAGGTCGCGCTGTGCACCAAGCAGCAGGGCGGCCACGAATGGCCGGACTACGCGAGCAAGCTGATCGGCGAGTTCTTCGCGGGCCGCCCGTCGCTGCCGAAACCGGTGGCCTGACCCGGCGGCCGGCCGCTCCGGGCGGGATCGAGGGCGGGCCCACCCCCGGGCCCGCCCTCGGGTCATGGATCACCCGCGCCGCGCGTCACGCGGTGAGGCTCCGCGGACGCAGGTCCGTCCAGTTCTCGGTGATGTAGGCCAGGCATTCGGGCCGGGTGCCCGGGCCGAACGCCGTCGTCCAGCCGGACGGGACGCTGGCGAACTCCGGCCACAGCGAGTGCTGCCCCTCGGCGTTGACCAGGACGAGGAAGGTGCCGTCCGGGTCGTCGAACGGGTTGGTCATCACGCCTCCTGCGGGACGCTCGCGAGGCGCGCCGAGCGCCGCGCGATGGACTGGACGATCTCTCCGGTGCGCACCGCCGTCATCGACAGCAGCGACGAGGCGATGCCGTGGCTGTGCTCGGTGCCCCCCTGCAGGTAGACGCCCCACTCGCGGCCGGGCTCGGTGGCGATGCGGTAGTCGCGCTCCATGACCGGGCGGCCGTCCGGGCGGG
The DNA here is from genome assembly GCF_017573465.1 of Actinomadura violacea. Lineage (GTDB taxonomy): Bacteria > Actinomycetota > Actinomycetes > Streptosporangiales > Streptosporangiaceae > Spirillospora > Spirillospora violacea. The sequence goes on along the minus strand of NZ_JAGEPF010000016.1, from coordinate 147,069 downwards.
TCCGGCACCGGGATCCGGCCTCGCCGAGCAGGTCGAACGGGTCGCGCTCGCGGTAGCCGGTGGCGTAGACGACGGCGTCGGCGTCGAGGTCCGCCGTCTCGCCGGTGGGCAGGAACGCGACCCGCACCCGCACTCCGCCGTCCCGCTCGCGGACGTCGAGGACGCGGGAGGCGTTGAGGATCCGCAGCCGTTCGGCGCCGGCGACCTTCTCGGCGTACGCGCGCCGGTACAGCTCGTCGATGAGGTCGAGGTCCACGACGGAGTAGTTGGTGTTGCGGGAGTAGCCGAACAACATCTCCTTCACCTCGTCCGGCGCCGCGTAGTAGTGGTCGACGGCGGCGGGGTCGAAGATCCGGTTGGCGAACGCGCTGTCGTCGGCGGGCGAGTAGCCGTAGCGGGAGAAGACCGCGCAGACCTCCGCCGAAGGGTGGCGGCGGTGCAGGTACTCGACGGCCTCGGCGGCGCTCTGCCCGGCGCCGACCACGACGAGCCGGCGCGGCTCCCAGCCGGGCCGCGCGTCCAGCCGGGTCAGCAGCTCCTCGGTGTGCCAGATCCGCTCCCCCTGCCGGACGCCGGCGGGCAGCACAGGGTCGAGGCCCGCGCCGATCACGACGTTGCGGGCGAGGTGGGTCTCCAGCTCGTCGTCGCGGCGGACGACGACCTCCAGCGTCGACGCGTCGTGCTCGCGCAGCGCGACGACCTCCGCCCCGTACCGGACCCGTCCGGCGAACGCGGCGGCGGCCCATTCGAGGTAGTCGTGGAACTCGACCCGCGTCGGGAACATCGTCTTGTGGTTGACGAAGTCGACGAGGCGGCCCTTGGCGTGCAGGTAGGACAGGAACGAGTAGGGGCTGGCGGGGTTGCGCAGCGTCGCCAGGTCCTTGAGGAAGTGGACCTGCATCGTGGCGCCGTCGATGAGCATGCCGCGGTGCCAGCCGAACGCGGTCTGCTTCTCGAAGAACACGGCGTCCGCCGACGGGTGCGCCTCCTCCAGCGCGACGGCCAGGGCGAGGTTGGACGGGCCGAACCCGATGCCGACGACGTCGCGGACGGGCGGGTGCGGCTCCTGCGCCGTCAGATCGTCCGGCATCAGGCCGCCTTCGCCGTGGCCGCCGCCTTGGCGATCTGCGGGACGACCTGGTCGACGACGTACGGGACCGACAGGGCGGTCGGGGTCCGCAGCGGCCAGAACGACTTCAGGTCGAGGCGGACGTAGGAGCCGCGCTTGACGACCGGAAGGCCCGAGAACAGCTTGTTCTCCTCGAACTTCTTCTGCGTCGCGGGGTCGTCGTTGTAGTGGCTGAGCAGGACGTCGGTGTCGAGGACCGGCAGCTTCTCCATGCTCAGCTCGGCGGCGAACCCGTCGCCGGGCAGCTTGCTCAGCTTGTCGGGCAGCACCATGCCGAACTGCTCGAACAGTTTCACGCTGGTGTCGTCCTTCGACTTCATCACGCCGATGTTGCCGCTGGGGAACACGCTGGTCAGCGCGAAGCCCTTGCCCTGGAGCTCGGGGTGGGCGGTCTTCACCGACGCGATCTTCGCTTCGGCCGCGGCGACGACCTTCTCGCCGTCCGCGGAGCGGCCGACGGCCTTGGCGACCTGCCGGGTGATCTGCTGCCAGGAGTCCTCGGCGGGCCCGGTCTGGTAGGCGACGGTCGGCGCGAGCTTGGAGAGCTTGCCGTACTCCTTGTCGATGGTGAAGTCGCCGCCGGCGAGGATCAGGTCGGGCCGCAGCGCGGCGATCTTCTCCAGGTCGAAGCCGGAGTCGCCGGCCGTGAGCAGCGCGGGCTTGTCGCCGGTCACCTTCGGGGCGCTCCAGGGGGCGAGGCCGTCCTTCTGGATCCCGGTGAGCTCGACCATCCCGACCGGCTGGACGCCGAGCGCGAGCAGCGCGTCCTGGTCGACCTCGCCGAGCGCGACGATCCGCTTCGGCGCGGACTCGACGGTGGCGCTGCCGAGCTTGCCGGTGATCGTGACCGGGAACGATCCGGCCGCGCCGCCGGAGGATGCCTTGGCGGGCTCGTCGTCGCCGCCGCACGCCGCGGTCAGGGCGAGACCGAGGACGAGCGCGCCGGTGGCGGCCAGACGCCGCGTCAGTGTGCGCATGAGGGCCGGTGTCCTTCCAGGTGTTCCAGGGGGTGTCGGGGAGCGATCTTAGGTTAGCCTTACCTAACTAATCAATGATCTGCGGGGTATGACCCGCCTCACCCCTCGCCGCGGGCGCCGTCGTCCAGCCGGGCCAGCAGGCCCGCGACGGTCGGCGCCGCCATCAGCGCCGCGATCCGCACCCCGGCGCAGCCGGGCTCGCGGCGGATCCGCCGCACCAGCCGCATCGCGAGCAGCGAGTGGCCGCCGAGGTCGAAGAAGTCGTCGTCCGGGCCCACCTCCGGCACGCCCAGCTCCTCGGCGAAGATGCGGCACAGCACCGCCTCCCGGTCGTCCCCGCGCCGCACCCCGGCGGGCGCGGGCGGAGCGCCCGCCTCCGTGACGGCGCGGGCCGTGAGCACGGCGGGCAGCGCGCCGACGGGCGTCCCGGGATCGTCCGCGACGGTCTCCAGCAGCGCGACCAGTCCTGCGGCCATCGTCTCCACCGTCTCCCGGTCGAACAGGTCGGCGGAGTAGTCGACGATCAGCTGGAGGCCGCCGCCGCGCTCCCGGAAGATGAAGTCCAGGTCGAACTTCGCGGCCGACGGCCCGAACGACGCCGCCGCCTGCTCCAGGCCGGGGAACCGCACCTCGCCGGGGTCCTGGTTCTCGTAGCCGACCATCACCTGGAACAGCGGGTTGCGTCCCGGCACGCGCCTCGGGCGCAGCGCCTCCACGACCGCCTCGAACGGCAGGTCCTGGTTGGCCAGGCCCGCGAGCCCGGCCTCCCGGACGCGGCTGAGCAGCTCCGCGAACGTCGGCTCCCCCGACACGTCGGCACGCAGCACGAGCGTGTTGACGAAGAAGCCGACCAGGTCCGCGGCGGCCTCCTCGGTGCGTCCCGCGACCGGGCTCCCGAGCGGGACGTCGTCGCCCGCGCCCATCCGGTGCAGCAGCGCCGCGACGGCCGCCTGGCAGACCATGAACACGCTGGCGCCCGCGTCGCGGGCGACCCCGCGCAGCCGGCCGGTCAGTCCCGGCGGCAGGTCCGCGGCGAGGGTCCCGCCGCGCTGCCCCGCCGTGCCGGGCCTCGGCCGGTCGGCCGGCAGCGCGATCTCCTCCGGCGCTCCGGCGAGGGCCCGCACCCAGTGGGCGAGCTGCCGCGCGTGGACGCTGCCCGGGTCGAGCGGGTCGCCGAGCAGCTCGGCCTGCCACAGCGTGTGGTCGGTGTACTGGACGGGCGGCGCCTCCCATGCGGGCGGCGTCCCGTCCAGCCGCGCGGCGTACGCCTCGGCGACGTCCCGCGCGAACGGGCCGAACGACCATTCGTCGAACGCGATGTGGTGGAAGACCGCGAGGAGGAGGTGCTCCCGCTCCCCCTCCGGGAACACCGCGACGCGCAGCGGGATGTCGCGCGCCAGGTCGAACGGCCGGGCGATGACCTCCTCGGGCGCGCACGTCGCGACCTCCAGGACGGGACGGGCGTCGTCCGGGTCGAGGATCCGCTGGTAGGGGGTGCCGTCGTGCTCGGCGAAGACCGTCCGCAGCGCCTCGTGCCGGGCGGTGACGTCACCGATCGCCGCTTCGAGCGCGGCGAGGTCGAGGTCGCCGCGCAGCCGGACGGCGAGCGGCAGATGGTAGGCGTCGCGCGGCCCGTCGTCCTCGCGAAGGATCTGGTCGAGCAGCCACAGGCGGCGCTGCGCAGGCGACAGCGGGACGCGCTCGGGACGCTTGCGCGGCGTGAGCGCGGGACGCGGCGCCTCGTCCCCGTCGCCGCCCAGCCGTCCGGCCAGCTCCGCGACGGTCGGCGCCTCGAACAGGTCGCGGATCGCCAGCCGCGCGCCGAGCGCCGCGCGCGCCCGGCCGACGAGCCGCGTCGCGAGCAGCGAGTGCCCGCCGAGGTCGGAGAAGTCGTCGTCGACGCCCACGCCCGGCGCGTCCAGCACCTCGGCGAACAGCGTGCACAGCACCCGCTCGACCGGCGTGCGCGGCGGCCGGCCCCCGGCACGGCGCGCCCCGTCCCGGCCCGGATCGGGCAGGGCCCGGCGGTCGAGCTTGCCGTTCACCGTGAGCGGGAGCACGTCCAGCGTCACGATCGCACTCGGCACCATGTAGCCGGGCAGCCGCCGCTTCAGGCTCTCCCGGACGCGCGCGCCCAGCACGCCGTGATCGCGCGCCGCGACCGGATCGTTGGCGTACGCCGACGGCGCCCGGCCTGGCTCGGCCGGAAGGTGCGCCGCTCCCCCGCCGAAGACGGCGTCGTAGCACCCGGCCTGCGCGGACGGCGTGAGCACCGCGTCCGGGAACAGCGCGTAGAGCGCCTCCGTCTCGACGCCCTCGGGTGCGGCGGCGAGCGCCTCGCGCGCCTCGTCCGACGATCCGCCGTCGCGCAGCACCCGCAGCGCCGCCGCCTCCGCAGACAGCCGCGGGTCGGGAATCCCCCGCACCCGCACCGGCCCGCCACCCGACGCCGCCGCGAGGTCGTCCAGCGCGGTCCAGTCCACGACCGGTGTGTCGGGGACGGGCGGGACGTCGGGGCCCGGCTTCCAGAGGACGACGTCGTAGCGGTGCCGGGTCAGCTCGTTGTGGTGCACGCCGCGCTTGGTGAGGACGTCCACGCGGGCGGGACCGTCGAGGGCGGTGAAGAAGGCCGGGTCGAGGAGGAGTTCCTTCTCCATCCGGACGGCGCGTTCGACGGCGCGGAGGTCGGTGTCGCCGCGTCCGAGCCGGATGGCGGCGTGGAGGTGGTGGATCGTCCGCAGGTCGCGGACGTCGCCGAGGAAGAGCTTCCCGCCGGGTGCGAGGAGGCGCATCGCCTTGGCGACGACGTCTTCCAGGTAGGCGGCGCCCGGGAAGTACTGCGCGACGGAGTTGATCACGACCGTGTCGAAGCGGCCTTCGGGCAGGCCGGAAGTGTCGTGCGCGGGGCGGTGGCTCAGCCGGACGGGCGAGTCCGGGCCGAGGTCGGCGCGGAGCTTGGCGATGACGGGCTCGGAGAAGTCCGTCCCCCAGTACTCCTCGCACTCCGGGGCGAGCCGGGTGAGCAGCAGGCCGGCGCCGACGCCGATCTCCAGGACGCGGCGGGGCCGCAGCGCGCGGATGCGCTCGACGGTCGTGTCCCGCCATTCGCGCATGTCGTCGACCGGGATCGGCGCGCCGTCGTAGCTGCTGTCCCAGCCCGCGAACTCCTCGTGGTGGACGACCGTGCCGACCTCGGTGTACTCGGCGTCGTAGATCTGCCGCCATTCGGCGAGCTGCTCGTCGGCGGCGCCGTCGCGCGACCCGTCCGGCACGACGTAGCCGATGATCCGCTTCACGCCGGGCACGCCGGTGGCCGCGGCGACGACGGCGGCCTGCCCGACGCCGGGCTCGGCGGCGAGCGCGGTCTCGATCTCGCCCAGCTCGATGCGGTAGCCGCGGATCTTCACCTGGTCGTCGGTGCGGCCGAGGAAGTCGATGTTGCCGTCCTCGCGGACGCGCACGAGGTCGCCCGTCCGGTACATGCGGCCGCCGGTGAACGGGTCGGCGACGAAGCGCTCGGCGGTCAGGTCGGCGCGGCCGAGGTAGCCGCGGGCCAGGCCGGCGCCCGCGATGTACAGCTCGCCGGGCGCGCCCGGCGGGACGGGCCGCAGCCATGCGTCGAGGATGTGGGCCCGGGTGTTCCAGATCGGCTTGCCGACCGTGGGCGTGGCGCTGTCCTCGGTGCCGCCGCCGAGCGTGTTGATCGTGTACTCGGTGGGCCCGTACAGGTTGTAGCCGAGGACGCCGTCGGCGCCGGCGAGCCGGTCCCAGACGGACGCGGGGACGGCCTCGCCGCCGAGCAGGACGAGCGGCGGCCGGTGCCCGCCGTCGAGGAGTCCCTCGTCGAGGAGCTGCTGCGCGTAGGTGGGCGTCACGTTGATGACGTCGACGCGGTGTTCGCGCAGGTAGGCGGTGAGCGCTTCGGCGTCGCGGCGCAGGTCCTCGTCGCAGACGTGGACCTCGTGGCCCTCGATGAGCCACAGCAGCTCCTCCCACGACATGTCGAAGGAGAACGACACGGTGTGCGCGATCCGGAGCCGGCGGCCCGCGGACCGCACCACCGGGTCGAAGATGTTGGCGCGGTGGTTGAACTGCATGTTCGTCAGTCCCCGGTACGGGGTGACGACGCCCTTGGGGCGGCCTGTGGAGCCCGATGTGTAGATCACGTAGGCGGGGTGGTCGAGGCGGCCCGGGGTGCCGGGTGCGAAGCCGGGCAGCTCGGCGGGTCCGAGGTCGGTGCCGGGCAGGGCGGCGAGCGTCCGGGCGGTGCCAGAGTCGTCCAAGGCGAGGACGGGGCCGGCGAACGTGAGGCCGCCGGCGATGCCACGGTGCGAGACGAGCACCGCCGGAGACGCGTCCGCGATCATGTAGTCGAGCCGGTCGGCCGGCAGGTCGAGTTCGAGCGGCAGGTAGGCGGCGCCGGTGCGCAGGACGGCGAACAGCGCGACGACCATCTCCGCGGAGCGCGGCAGGGCGAGCGCGACGACCCGTTCCGGGCCCGCGCCGTTCGCGAGCAGGAGGCGTGCGAGCCGGTTGACCTGGGCGTTCAGCTCGCCGTAGGTGAGGCGGACGTCCGGCAGCGACACCAGCGCGGTGTCGTCGGGCTGCTCGGCGGCGCGTTCGGCGAGGAGTTCGGCGACGGTCTGCTCGGGAACCGGATGCCACGCCTCGTCCCGGTCGCGGCGAAGCCTCTCGTGCTCCTCGGGGACGAGCAGGTCGAGGCGGTGGCACGGCGCGTCGGGGGCGTCGGCGATCTGCCGGAGCACCCGCACGTACCGGTCGGTGACGCGTTCGGCCTCGGCCTCGGTGAACGCGTCGCCCCGGTACATGACGCGGAGCGCGACGCCCGGGTCGACGACCATGGTGATCGGGTAGTGGGTGGCGTCGCGGACCTCGCGTCCGGTGACGCGCAGCGCGCCGTCCGGCCCGAAGCCCCGGTCGGTGGGCATGCCGGGGAAGTTCTGGAAGACGAAAAGCGTGTCGAAGAGGGTGCCGAGGCCGGTGGCGCGCTGGACGTCGGCGAGCGCGACGTAGGAGTGGTCGAACAACTCCGACTGCGCGGCCTGGACGCGTTCGAGCACGGCGGTCACCGGGTCGGCGGCCCCGGCCCGCACGCGGATCGGGACGGTGTTGAACAGCAGCCCGACCATGGACTCGACGCCGTCCACGTCCGGGTGGCGGCCGGAGACGGACGCGCCGAACACGACGTCGTCGCGGCCGGTCATCCCCATCAGCGTCAGGCCCCACGCCGTCTCGAAGAGGGTGCCGGGGGTGACGCCGTGGTCGCGGGCGACCGCGTCGAGGCGGCCGGCGAGCCCGGCGGGCAGCGCGCGGTGCACCTCGCCGGCCGTGGCGAGGTCGGCGGGACGGTCGGCGAGGCCGGGGCGGACGAGCGCCGGCTCGTCGAACCCGTCGAGGGCGCGGCGCCAGGCGTCCACGGCGGCGTCGCGGTCCTGCCGGCCGATCCAGTCCAGGTACGCGCGGAACGGCGGGACGGGGCGGGCGGCCTCGGCGGCGGCGTCGGTGTAGGCGTTCAGCAGCGAGGTGACGAGCAGGCCGCCGGACCAGCCGTCCAGCAGGATCAGCTCGGACGTCAGGACGAGGCGGTGGTCGTGCTCGCCGAGGCTCGCGAGCGCGAACCGGATCAGCGGCGGCGCGGCCGGGTCGAACGGCTCGGCGCGCTGGGCGTCGACGAACGCGTCGAGCCCGTCCTGCCCGGACACGTCGGCGTGCGTCCAGGGCGTCTCCCAGGCGTCGGGGACGAACTGGACGGAGCGGTCGCCGTCGGTGCGGAACCCGGCGCGCAGGTTGGGGAACTTCGCCAGGACGGCGTGCGCCGCGTCCGCCATCCGGGCCGGGTCGACGGGCCCGGACAGCGACACCACGGCCTGCTGCACGTAGATGTCGCGGCCTTCGCCCGCCATCATCAGGTGGAAGAGCAGGCCCTCCTGGAGCGGCGACAGCGGCAGCTCGCCGGCGGCCTCGCTCTCGACCACCGCCTCGGGCGCCGATGTGCCGGCGGCCTGCGCGAGGGCCTCGACGGTCCGGAGCCGGAACACGTCGCGGACGGTGAACGACAGCCCGGCGCGGCGGGCGCGGGCGACGAGCAGGGCCGCGCCGATGCTGTCGCCGCCGGAGCGGAAGAAGTCGTCGTCGGCGCCGACCGCGTCGCGGCCGAGGACGGCGGCGGCGAGGCGCGCGAGGACGCGCTCGGCCTCCGTCGCGGGCGCGCGCCCGGCGGCGGGCCGTCCCGGTTCGGGCAGCGCCCGCCGGTCGACCTTGCCGTTCGGGTTGAGCGGCAGCTCGTCGAGCACGAGCAGTTCGGCGGGGACGAGGTGGGCGGGCAGCGTCGCGCGGAGCCGGTCGAGCACCGCGCCGGCCTCGGCGCCGCCGGTGACGTAGCCGATCAGCCGGGACCCGTGCACGGCGACGGCGGCGCGGCGGACGCCGTCCTGCGCGGCCAGGGCCGCCTCGACCTCGCCGGGCTCGATCCGGAACCCGCGCAGCGAGATCTGGTCGTCGGCGCGGCCGAGGAAGTCCAGGCCGCCGTCGCGGCGGCGCCGCACCCGGTCGCCGGTCCGGTAGAGGCGGGAGCCGGGCGGGCCGAACGGGTTCGCGACGAACCGCTCGGCGGTGCGGGCCGGGTCGCCGAGGTAGCCGCGCGCGAGGCCGTCGCCCGCGAGGTACAGCTCGCCGGCGGGCACCTCGCGGAGCGCGGCGTCCAGGACGTACGCGCGGGTGTTGGCGATCGGGGCCAGTCCCCCGCCCTCCGCGACCAGGCTGTCCCCGGCGGCCTCCGAACAGCCGTAGAGGTCGACGAGGCGGGCGGGGACCTTCGCGGCGAGCGCGGCGGGCAGCGCCTCGCCGCTGCTGATCCAGGTGGTGACGGACGGCGGCAGGCCGCGCTCCACGAGCGCGGCGAGCAGGCTCGGGACGAGCGTGACCGTCCGCACGCCGTGCCGTTCGACGAGGTCGCCGAGCGCGACGGCGTCGGCCGCGGTGGCGTCGTCGGCGATCACGACGGTGTCGCCCGCGACGAGGCCGCCGAGCAGCTCGGTCGTGCCGTCGATGAACGCGGGCGGGCTCTTGGCGACGCGGACGCCGGGCTCGGCGAGATCGGCGCCCCAAGCGAGCCGGTTGGCGAGGGCCTCCTGCGTCCCGGCGACGGTCTTGGGCGTCCCGGTCGAGCCCGACGTGAAGATGACGTAGGCGAGATGGCCGGGCCGGACGTCCGGACGGGCCCGGCGCGGCGCGTCGAGGGGCGGCTCGTCGCGCCCGAGGACGAGCAGCGGCCGGGCGGCGTCCAGCATCGCCTCGACCCGCGCGCGCGGGTACGCGAGGTCGATCGGCAGGTAGGCGGCGCCGGTCTTCAGGACGGCCAGCAGCGCGACCGCGAACGCGTCGGAGCGCGGCAGGGCGATGCCGACGACGCGTTCGGGTCCCGCGCCGGCCGCCGCGAGCCGGTCGGCGAGGGCCTCGGCTCGGCGGTCCAGTTCGGCGTAGGTGATCGCGGTGCCGCCGAACACCAGGGCGGTCGCGTCCGGGGTGCGGGCGGCCTGCGCCTCGACGAGCGCGGCGACGGTCCGGACGGGCAGGTCGCGGGCCGTGTCCGGATGCTCGACGGGCGCGCCGAGCGCGGACAGGCGGCGGCCGGGGTCGGCGGCGGCCTGGTCGAGGATGCGGGCGAGGTCGCCGAGGAGGCCCTCGACCGTGGCGGCGTCGAAGAGGTCCTCGGCGAACGCGGCGAACCCCTCGATCTCGTCCGCGCCGTCGCCGCCGGCCGGGCCTTCGGCGAAGTACAGGTCGAGGTCGAACTTGACGCCACCGGTCGCGGGCAGGAACGGCTCGGCGCGCACGCCCGGCAGCGCGAGCCGGACGTCGTCCAGCCGCTGGTGGACCATCATCACCTGGAACAGCGGGTTGCGCGCGAGCGACCGCTCCGGCGCGAGGCGCTCCACCACCCGCTCGAACGGGACGCCGGCGTGCGAGAACGCGGCGAGGTCGGCGGCGCGGACCCGCTCCAGCAGCTCGGTGAACGCGGGGTCGCCGGACAGGTCGGTGCGCAGGACGAGCGGGTTGACGAACACGCCGACGAGCCCGGCGAGGTCCTCGTCGGCGCGCGCGGCGATGGGCGTGCCGAGCGCGACGTCGTCGCCCGCGCCGGACCGCTGGAGGAGCGCGGCGACGGCGGCGTGCAGGACCATGAACACGCTGGTGCCGGTCGCGCGGGCGAGCCGCCGCGCGCCGGCGGCCGGGAGCCGGAACGGGACGAGCCCGCCGCGGTGGCTCGGCTCGGCCGGACGCGGCCGGTCGAACGGCAGCACGGTCTCCTGCGGCAGCCCGGACAGCGTCCGCTCCCAGTGGCCGAGCCCGTCGGCGAGGTCGGCGGAGGTCTCGCGCTCCCAGGCGGCGTAGTCGGCGTACTGGACGGGCAGCGGCTCCCAGCCGGGCGCCTCCCCGGCGCGGCGGGCCTCGTAGGCGCGGGCGAGGTCGGCGAGCAGCGGCGTGAACGACCACTCGTCGGCGGCGGCGTGGTGCAGGAGCAGGGTCAGCGACCACTCCTCGTCGCCGGTGCGGACGAGCGTGGCGCGGACGGGCAGGTCGGCGGCGATGTCGAAGACGTGCGACGCGGCGTCCCGCTCGATGGCGGCGCGGCGCTCCGGGCTCTCGGCGCGGGCGTCGAGGGCGGTGAAGTCCACCGGCGTACCGGGGGCCAGGATCCGCTGGACGGGCAGGCCGTCGTCGTCCTCGACCAGCAGCGTCCGCAGCGCCTCGTGCCGGTCGACGACATCGGTGAAAGCGGCGCTCAGCGCGGCGGCGTCGAGGGCGCCGGTGAGGCGGAGGCCGAACGGCAGGGCGTAGGACGCCGACGGCCCGCGCAGCCGCTCCTCCAGCCACATGCCGCGCTGCGCCGCCGACGCGGGCACGGTCCGCGGCCGTTCCACGTCGCGGACACGGACGCCGTGCCGCGCCACCAGGCGAGGGGCGAGCGCGGCGACGGTCGGCGCCTCGAAGACGTCGGCGATGGAGAACTCCGCGTCCAGGACGGTCCGGACGCGGGCGGCGAGCTTCGCGGCGAGCAGCGAGTGGCCGCCGAGCGCGAAGAAGTCGTCGTCGACGCTGACCCGCTCGTACCCGAGCAGCTCGGCGAACAGCGCGCACAGCGCGGCCTCGCGGGCGTCGCGCGGCTCCCGGCCGTCCGCGCGCGCGCCGGGCGCGGGTAGCGCGCGGCGGTCGAGCTTTCCGTTGACGGTCATCGGCAGCGCGTCGAGGCGGACGAGGGCGCCCGGCACCATGTAGGCGGGCAGTTCGGCGGCGAGCGCGGCGCGCAGCCCGGCTTCGCCCTGCGCATCGGGGCCGGCGACGTAGTAGCCGACGAGGCGCGGCTCCCCCGGCCGGTCCTCGCGGACGACGACCGCCGCCCGCGAGACGCCGGGCAGCGCCGCGAGCGCGGCCTGCACCTCGCCCGGCTCGATCCGGAAGCCGCGGATCTTCACCTGGTCGTCGGTGCGGCCGAGGTACTCGATCGAGCCGTCCCGGTTCCAGCGGGCGAGGTCGCCGGTCCGGTACATGCGGGTTCCGGGCGGGCCGTACGGGTCGGCGACGAACCGCTCCGCCGTCAGGTCGGAGCGGCCGACGTAGCCGCGGGCGAGCTGCGCCCCCGACAGGTACAGCTCGCCGGGGATCCCGGCCGGGACGGGCCGCAGCGACGCGTCCAGGACGCGGGCCCGGGTGTTCCACAGCGGCTGTCCGATGCCGGGTTCCGGCAGGTCGGCGGCGGTCGCGTAGATGGCCGTCTCGGTCGGCCCGTACATGTTCGCGGCGCTGCGGGCGCGCGCCGTCAACTCGTCCGCGAGCGCGGCGGGCAGCGCCTCGCCGCCGGTGACGACCCGGAGGCCCTCCAGGGCTGCGGGGTCGAGCGAACCGAGCAGTGACGGCGTCGCCTGCAGGTGCGTGACGCCGCGTCCGAGCAGACGCGCCAGCGCCGCCGGGTCCCGGACGGTCTCGCGCGAGGCGAGGACGATCGTCGCGCCGGTGACCAGCGGCAGGCAGACCTCCAGCGTCGCGATGTCGAACGCGATGGTCGTCACCGCGGCCCACCGGTCGCCGGGGCCGAGCGGGTACTCGGCCCGCATCCGCGCGACGAGGTTCGCGAGCGCGCGGTGCGGGACGGCGACGCCCTTCGGGCGGCCCGTCGAACCGGACGTGTAGATGACGTACGCGAGGTCGTCGGGGTCCGGTTCGCGGACAGCGGGATCGGCCGCTTCAAGGTCGCCGTCCAAAAGGACGACGTCGGTGCCGTCCGCGAGCAGACCCGCCGTCTCCGGCGCCGCGACGGCGCAGAGCGCGCCCGCGTCCTCCAGCATGAACGCGACGCGGTCGCGCGGATGGTCCGGGTCGAGCGGCAGGTAGGCGGCGCCCGACTTCAGCACCGCGAGGACGGCCGTCACGAGGTCGGCGGTGCGCGGCAGCGCGAGCGCCACGACGGCGTCCGGCCCGGCGCCGCGAGCCCGGAGCGCACCGGCCAGCGCGGACGACCGCCGGTCCAGCTCCGCGTAGCTCAGGATCTCGCCGGACTCGGTCTCGACCGCGGGCGCGTCCGGCGTGCGGGCCGCCTGCTCGGCGAACAGCGCCACGACGCCGGGACCGGTGACGTCCCGGCCGGTGGCGTTGGGCGCGTCCAGCCGGGCCGCCTCGCCGTCGTCCATCAGCGCGAGCGCGCCGACCGGGCGGTCCGGGTCGGCGATCGCGTCGCGCAGCAGCGTCTCCAGGTGGCGGAGGAGCGCGTCGATGCGGTCGTCGTCGAACGGCTCGCGGCGGAAGGTCGCCTCGACCGTCATGCCCTGCGGCCGGACGAACGCCTCCAGCGACAGGTCGAAGTGCGTCATGCCGTTGTGGACGTGCGTCCACGACGTGGTGAGGCCGGGCAGCTCAAGCTCGCCGATCTCCTGGGCGAGGAACAGCAGCATGGTGTCGAAGAACGGCGAGCGGCCGCGCCCGCGCGCGGGCCGCAGCTCGTCGACGAGCGCGTCGTAGGGCAGTCCCTGGTGCGCGAACGCGCCGGTGACGGTCTGCCCCGTGCGGCGCAGCGCCTCGCGGAACGTCGGTGCGCCGGACAGGTCCGTCCGCATGACGAGGGTGTTGCCGAAGTTGCCGGCGAGCCGCTCGACCTCGGCGTGCTCGCGGTTCATCACCGACGACCCGACCGCCACGTCGGCGGAGCCGGTGTAGCGGTGCAGCAGGACGGAGTAGGCGGCGAGCATCACCGTGTAGGGGGTGACGTTCTCCTCCTTGGCGAGCCGGGTGAGGCCCTCGGTCACGTCGTCGCCGAAGCGGCGGGCGCGGCGGCCGCCGTGCTCGGACGCGGCGGCGGCGCGCGGCCGGTCGGCGGGCAGGTCGAGCGGCGGGGGCGGCGGGTCGAGGCGGGCGCGCCAGTAGGCGAGGTCGTCGTCGGCGAGGGGCCGCTTCTGCTCCCAGTCGGCGAAGTCGGCGTACTGCACGTCCAGCGCGGGCAGGCCGTCCGGCTCGCCGGTGACGGCGGCGCGGTACAGGGCCGACAGGTCGCGCGAGATCGAGCCCCAGGTCATGCCGTCCCAGGCGATGTGGTGGACGACCAGGACCAGCGCGTGCTCGTCGTCGCCGGTGCGCAGCAGTTCCAGCCGGACGGGCCGCTTCGCGCGCAGGTCGAACGGTGTCGCCGCGAGCTCCGCGGCGCGCGCGCCGGGGTCGGCGCAGTCGAGGGGCGGCAGGTCGAGCGAGTCGTCGCCGGTGACGATCTGGACGGCGGTGCCGCCGGGTCCGTCGGCGTAGACCGTGCGAAGGATCGCGTGGCGCCGGATGAGGCCGCGCAGCGCCTCCCGGAGGGCGGCGGCGTCGAGCGTCCCGGACATGCGGACGAGCAGGCACACGTTGTAGGCGGGGCTCGCGGGGAAGGCGCGGTGGTGCAGCCACATGCTCCGCTGCGCGTAGGACAGGGGGGCGGGCCCGGCGGACTCGCGCGGGGCGGGGCGTCCGGCGTCGGGGCCGCGCCGGTCCGCCGGAAGCCCGGCCTCCGCCATCATCCGCCGCATCAGTTCGCGTCGCTGCCGAGGGCCTCGCGCCGCCGTCGTCGTCTGCTCGTGCACGCCTCAGCTCTTTCGTCGTCGGCTTGATCAGCAGAAGTTAGGTTAGCCTTGCCTATCAAAATCGCACAAGGTTAGCCTTACCTAAGTTCTCGGCTCGAATCCCGACAGAGCCGCACTTTTCCCCTGTCGGACTTCTTCATCCAAGGGAGCCCACTGCCTTGTCCCCCGGTCTGCGCACTGACGACAAGCCCACGGAACGGGCGGTCGAGGCCGCCCGCGCACCGCTCGACCTGATGACCCGGCTGGCCGGGTCCGGACTCTTCACCGACCACGTCGTCTACGAGCGGCCCGGCCGCTGGACGTTCGCCGGCGGCGTCCTCGGCGAGGTCGTCCTCGACGCCGGCGCCGTGCACGTCCGCTGGCCGGACCGCGAGCCGGCGGCCGTTTCCTACGCCGGCCGGCCCGCCGACGCGCTGCGCGACGCGTTCGCCGCCGCGCCGCTCCCGGCCTGGAACGCCTACGGCTGGATCGCGTTCGAGTTCGCCTCCGCCCGGCCGTCCGGACGGCTCGCGCACTTCGTCGTCCCGCGCGTCGAGGTCGACGTGGAGGACGGCCGCGCCCGCGTGACCGGCGTCGACCCGCGCGACGTCGAACGCGTCGCGGACCTGTTGACGGCCGACGCCCCGCCGCGCGCCGCGCAGCCCTCGCCGGTCGACGTGCGGCAGGGCGGCGACGCCTACCGGGCGCGCGTTGCGCAGGCCGTCGGCGACATCGCGGCGGGCCGCTACCAGAAGGTCATCGTGTCCCGGCGGCTGGACGTCCCGTACCCGGTGGACGTCGTCGCGACCTACGCGCGGGGGCGGGCCGCGAACACCCCGGCGCGCTCGTTCCTGCTGGACCTCGGCGGGTTCCAGGCGACCGGGTTCAGCCCCGAGGTCCTCGCCAGCGTGGACGGCGACGGGCGCGTCATGACGCAGCCGCTCGCCGGCACCCGCGCGTTCGGGTTCGGCGGCGACGCCGACGCGCGGACCCGCCGGGAGCTGGAGACCGACCCGAAGGAGATCTTCGAGCACGCCGTGTCGGTCCGCACGTCGCAGGAGGAGCTGTACCGGGTGTGCGATCCGGACTCCGTGCACGTCACCGGGTTCATGACGGTGAAGGAGCGCGGCAGCGTGCAGCATCTCGGTTCCAGCGTCGGCGGCGTCCTCGCGCCCGGCCGCACCTGCTGGGACGCGCTGGACGCGCTGTTCCCCGGCGTGACGGCCTCCGGCATCCCGAAGGCCGACGCGATCGAGGCGATCGGCGGGCTGGAGGAGCGGCGCGGCCTGTACGCGGGCGCCGTCGTCGCCGTGTCGCACACCGGCGCGCTCGACTCGGCGCTCGTCCTGCGCGCGCTCTACAACCAGGACGGGCGGGCCTGGCTGCGCGCCGGCGCCGGCATCGTCAGCGGCTCGACGCCCGAGCGCGAGTACGAGGAGACCTGCGAGAAGCTGTCCAGCATCTCCCCGTACGTCGTCCCGCTCGCCTGAACGATCCGCATACGGCGCGCCGCCCTCCCGGAGGGCGGCGCGCCTTTTTCTAGTGCAGGCGGGCGGCGAGGGCCTTCTTGCTGACCTTGCCGACCGGGGTGCGGGGGAAGGCGTCGGCGGTCTCCAGCCGGTCGGGGAACTTGTAGGCGGCGAGGCCCCGGTCGCGCAGGAAGTCCTTGACGTCGCGCAGCGTCGGCGGCGCGTCCTTCGCGGCGTCGCGGAGGATGAGGAACGCGCAGGTCCGCTCCCCCATCATCGGGTCGGGGACGCCGACGACGGCGGCGTCGTGGACCGCCGGGTGAGCGAGCAGGTGGTCCTCCAGCTCCTCCGCGGACACCTTGTCGCCGCCCCGGTTGATCTGGTCCTTCTCGCGGCCCTCCACGATCAGGTGCCCGGACGGCAGCTCGCGGACGAGGTCGCCGGTGCGGTAGTAGCCGTCCGGCGTGAACGCGCGGACGTTGTGCGCGGGCGCCCGGTAGTAGCCGCGCAGCGTGTACGGGCCGCGGGTGAGCAGCTCGCCGACCTCGCCGGGCGCGACCGTCCTGCCGTCGCCGTCCACGACCCGGATCTCGTCGGCCGGGGACAGCGGACGGCCTTGCGTCCGCTCGACCAGGTCGGGCGGGTCGTCGAGCCGGGTGAAGTTGAGCAGGCCCTCCGCCATCCCGAACACCTGCTGGACGCGGCAGCCGAGCACGCCCGGCACCTCGGCGGCGCGTTCGGCGGCGAGCTTCGCGCCGCCGACCTGCAACAGGTCGAGGGAGGACAGGTCGTCCTCGGACCAGGTCGCCGCGTCCAGCCACAGCAGCGCGATCGGCGGGACGGCCGCGCAGGCGGTGACGCGCTCGCGCTCGATGAGCGGGAACGCCTCGTCCGGCGACCCGGACGGCGCCAGCACCACCGTCCCGCCGGTCGCGAACACGCCGAGCAGGCCGGGGCAGGCGAGCGCGAAGTTGTGCGCGGCGGGCAGCACCACCAGGTAGACGGTGTCGCTGGTGAAGCCGCACAGTTCGGCGCTGGCCTCCAGGTTGTAGACGTAGTCGCGGTGCGTCCGGGGGATCAGCTTCGGCAGCCCGGTCGTGCCGCCCGACAGCAGGAGGACGCCGACGTCGGCGGGATCGGGACGCGAGTACTCGGCAGGGTCGGCGTCCAGGTCGGCGAGGGCGGTGAACTCTTGGGCGTCGCCGTCCACGACGACGTGCTCGACGGGCAGCGTCCGGGCCATCGCGCGGTAGTCGAAGCCGGCGTCCGTCTCGCCGCACACGTAGGCGCGTGCCTCGGCCAGCTCGCACAGGTACCGGATCTCGCTCTCGCGGTGCGCGGGCAGCGCGAGGACGGGCGCCGCGCCGATCCGCACGAGCGCCAGGAACGCGACGACGAAGCCGGTGGTGTTGGGCAGCTGGACGACGACGCGGTCGCCGCGGCGGACGCCCAGCCGGACGAAACCGGCGGCGGTCCGTTCGGCGCGGCGGTCGAGGTCGGCGTAGGTGAGGCGGTCGTCGCCGGCGACGAGCGCGATGCGGTCCGGGTCGCCGCGCAGGACGTCGCCGAGAAGCCGGTCCTTCCAGTAGCCCTCCGCCTTGTAGCGCGCTTCGAGCTCGGCGGGCCAGGGGGTGAAGCCGTCCAGGGCGGCCCGGGTGGTGTCCGGCATCGCTCAGCGTCCGGCGAGCTGGGCGGGGGCGCCGGGGACGGGCTCGGCCGGGTCGGAGCCGAGCGCCACGATCCGGTTGGCGGCGTCGACGTGCACGACGCGCGGCTCGTGGGCGGCCACCTCGGCGTCGTCGAGGGCGGCGTAGGTGATGATGATGACCAGGTCGCCGGGCTGGACGAGGCGCGCCGCCGCGCCGTTCACGCCGATGACCCCGCTGCCGGCTTCGCCGGTGATGGCGTAGGTGACCAGCCGCGCGCCGTTGTCGATGTCGACGAGGTGGACCTGCTCGCCCTCGGCGATGCCGGCCGCCTCCATCAGGTCGGCGTCGATCGTCAGCGATCCCACGTAGTGCAGGTCGGCCTGGGTGACGGTCGCTCGGTGGATCTTTCCGTTCATCAGCGTGCGCTGCACCGGGAGGGCCCCTTCTCTCACGATCAACTAAGGATAGGCTTACCTTAGCTACTCCCCCGTTCGAGGAGAACCCCCGACGATGCTCCGGCGCCTCGCCCTGGACATCGGCCCGCTGCGCGACAGCCGGCCGTTCCGCAACGTGTTCATCGCCCGCACCGTCTCGGTCTTCGGGATCGGCATGCTGGCCGTCGCCGTCCCCGTGCAGGTCTACGCCCTGACCGGGTCGACCGTGCAGGTCGGCGCCGTCTCCGCCGCCGAGGGCTTCGCGCTGCTCGCCGGGTTCCTGTGGGGCGGCGTGCTCGCCGACCGGCAGGACCGGCGGCGGCTGATGCTGCGCGCCCGCACCGCCTCCGGCATCGCGTTCGCGCTGCTCGCGCTCAACGCGTTCCTGCCGTCCCCGTCGTCCGCCGCGCTGTACGTCCTCGCCGCCTGGGACGGGCTCGCCACCGGCGTCGCCGTCACCGCGCTGCTCGCCGCGACGCCCGCGCTCGTCGGGCCGGACAAGCTCGTCGCGGCGGGCGCGCTGAACGCGCTCACCGTCCGGCTGGGGTCGATGCTGTCGCCCGCGCTCGGCGGCCTGGTCGTGTCGGCGTTCGGCGTCGGCTGGAACTACGCGGCGGCCGCCGCCGGCACCCTCGGCACGCTCGGCCTGCTGACCTCGCTCCCGAAACTCGAACCCGCAGGCCGCGACGAGGCCGAGAGCCATCCGCTGAAGTCGATCGCCGGCGGGCTGCGGTTCGTCGCGTCGCACCGCGTCGTCGGGTCGCTGATGCTGCTCGGCCTGCTGTTCATGGTCGCGGGCGGCATCCCGGTGCTGATGCCGGCGTTCGCCGAGCACGGCCTCGGCGGCGGTCCCACCACGGTCGGGCTGCTGTACGCGGCGCCGGCCTGCGGCGCCGTGCTCGCGTCGGTCACCAGCGGCTGGGCGGGGTCGGTGCGCGTCCCGGGTCTCGCGCTGCTCGCGGCGTCGGTCGCCGGGTTCGTCCTGCTGGCCTGCACCGGCCTGGCCCGGCATCCGGCGCTCGCCGTCGCGATCCTGTTCGGATACGGCTTCGCCGCGTCCGTCGAGGAGATCCTGCGGTACGGGCTCATCCAGTCGCACACCCCCGACTCGCATCTCGGCCGCGTCAACTCCCTGTGGGCGGCGCAGGAGACCGGCGGCACCGCCATCGGGTCGCTCGGCGCCGGCGCCCTCGGCCGCTACCTGGCCCCGGGCTCGGCGATCGTCGTCTACGGCACGGTCAGCGCCGTCCTCGCCCTCGTCCTCGCCCTCACCCTGACCACCCTCCGCACCGCCACCCTCCGCCCGGAACCCGACCGTTGACTTGCGGCGTGTCGTCCTTAAAACGGGCCGCATAAGGACGACACGCCGCAAGTGAACGGGGTTCGGTCAGCCGGCGAAATGCGCGGCGACCTCGTCGTCGGTCATCGCTTCGACCTCCAGCCAGATCGCGGCGACGGCCTCCAGGCGGCCGGGGGCGTCCTCCAGCTCGGTGAAGCGGCGGGCGATGCGGGCGATGGTCCGCTCGGCGAACAGGACCCGGACCGGCAGCGCGGAGGTGTCCAGCGCCTCGCGCAGCCGCGCGACCACGGTCGTCGCGAGGACGGAGTCGCCGCCGAGGGCGAAGAAGTCGGCGTCCGCGCCGACGCGCTCCCTCCCCAGCACCTCGGCGGCGATCCGGGCCAGCACCCTTTCCAGGGACGTCGCGGGTTCGGCGTAAGGGACGGCGTCCTCACCCGCCTCGGCGGCGGCGAGCGCGGCGAGCGCCTTGCGGTCGACCTTGCCGTTGGCGGTGAGCGGCAGTTCGGCGAGCGGGACGAGCAGTTCCGGGACCATGTGCGGCGGCAGCAGGTCGCGGGCCCGGGCCAGCACCGCGTCGGCCGGGACGCCGGCGGGGGTGACCGCGGCGCACAGTCGGTGCCCGGCGACGAGCGCGACGGCGCGCTCCACGGCGGGGTGGTCGCGCAGCGCGGCCTCGACCTCGCCGAGCTCGATGCGGAAGCCGCGGACCTTCACCTGGTGGTCGCGGCGGCCGAGGAACTCCAGCACGCCGCCGGTGCGGTAGCGGGCGAGGTCGCCGGTCCGGTACCAGCGGACGCCGTCGCGCACGACGAACCGGTCCGCGGTGCGCTCCGGGTCGCCGGTGTAGCCGTCGGCGACGCCGGCACCGCCGATCCACAGCTCGCCCGCGACCCAGTCGGGGCGGTCGCGGCCCAGGTCGTCGACGACCCGGCAGGCGACGCCGCCGAGCGGCACCCCGTACGGGACGGCGCGCCAGTCCGCCGGGACCTCGCCCGCGACCTCCTGAACCGTGGAGTGGATCGCGGTCTCGGTGGTGCCGCCGAGCGCGACGAACCGGGCGCCCGGCGCGCGCTCGGCAAGCAGCCCGGGCAGGTGCGTGCCGACCCAGTCGCCGCCGAGCAGCACCAGCCGCAGCGACGGAACGGGCCCGGACCGCAGCAGCATCTCCAGGACGGACGGGACGCTGTTCAGCACCGTCACCGACCACCGGGCGGCGAGGGCGTTCCAGCGTGCGGCGTCGCGCCGCTCGTCCTCGTCCGGGATCACGACGGCGCCGCCCGCCGTCCACGGGGCGAACAGGTCGAACACCGACAGGTCGAAGTCGAGCGCGGACACGGCGAGGGTACGGTCGCCCGGGCCGATGCAGAAGCGTCCGACGAGGTCGGCGATGGTGTTCATCGCGGCGCCGTGCGACACCTCGACGCCCTTCGGCTCGCCCGTCGATCCCGAGGTGAACAGCACGTAGGCGACCTGCTCGGGACGGACCGCGACGGGCTCGGCCAGCGGCTCGGCGGCGGGCGCGAACCCGGGCGTGACGGACGCGGCGACGTCGGCGCTCGCGCGGATCCTCTCGCGGCGCGCGGCCGGCTGCTCCGGGCCGATCGGCACGTAGGCGGCGCCCGCCGCGAGAACGCCGAGCGCGGCGGCGGCCTGCCCCGGTCCCTTGGGAAGCTCGATGGACACCCGGTCTCCGGATCGGACACCCTGCGCGACCAGGGCGGACGCGATGCGCAGCGCCCTGTCGGCCAGTTCGCCGTAGGTGAGCGTGCCGTCGTCGCCCCAGTGCAGCGCGGGGGCGCCCGGGGTGCGGCGGGCGTGCTCGAAGAACCCCTTCGTCAGGGTCGAGGGCGGCGGGGCGTCGGTGCCGTTGAGGCTGTTCCGGACGCGCAGCTGCTCCGGCGTCGCGCCGATGCCGAGCGGCTCGTCCCAGCCGGCGCCGTCCGCGCCGAGCCGGGCGATCGCGGCGGCGTAGGCGGCGAACATCGCCTCGGCGACACCGTCCGGGAACGCGGGCCGGCGCACGTCCCAGTTCAGCAGCAGCCCGCCGGACACCTCGGTGACCTGCGCGTCCAGCAGCACCTGCGGGCCCTGCGAGATGATCCAGGCGGGCTCGCCGAACAGCTCGCGGACCGCGTCGCCGAACAGCTCGCCGAGGTTGAGCGCGCTGGTGTAGACGATCGGGGCGAGGACCTGCTCGCCGCGCAGCCGGGACAGGTCGCGCAGCACTTCGAGGCCGGAGTAGTCGCTGTGCGCGCCGGCGGTGTGCAGGTTCGCCTGGAGTGCGCGGGCCCGCGCGACGAACGGCAGGTCCTCGGAGAGGTCGGCCTCCAGCATGATCGAGCCGGTGAAGTCGCCGACGACCGAGTCCACGTCCGGGTGGACGGGCTCGCGGTGGAACAGCGGCAGGTTCAGCAGGAACCGCGGGGTCGCCGACCACGCGCCGATGACCTCGGCGAACACGGCGGCGAGCGCCATCGCGGGGGTGACGCCCTCGGCGTGCGCGCGGGCGATGAGCCGGGACTTCTCCTCCGGCGGCAGCCAGTGGTGCAGGCGCTCGACCTCGTCGCCGGGCTCGGGGACGACCGGCAGCTCGGGCGGGCCGGGCAGGTCGGCGAGCCGCTCCGCCCACCACCGCCGGTCCTGCTCGCGGGCGGCGGCGCGCGGGTCGTCGGCGAGGTAGCGGGCGTAGCCGTAGCGGATCGGGGCGAGGGTCTCGCCCTCGTAGAGCGCGGCGAGGTCGGCCAACATGACGCGGTAGCTCATCGCGTCGGCGGCCACCATGTCGACGTCGAGGTGGAGACGGGTGGTTCCGGCGGGCAGCAGGCTGAGACGGACGTCGAAGACGCGGCCGTCCTCGATGGGAAGCCGCTGCCGCGACATCTCGGCGCGGACCCGGTCCAACTCGGTGCCGGGGTCGGCGGCACCGCGCAGGTCGTGGACGGTCACGGCGGGCCCGGGGCGCTCGGGCAGGATCCGCTGCGTGCCGTCGTCGCCGACGGCGACGCGCAGCATCGGGTGCCGTTCGGCGAGCGCGCGGACGGCCGCCTCGAACCGGGACGGGTCGATGGCGCGGCCGTCCAGCTCGACGTAGAGGTGCGCGGCGACCGAGCCGAGCGACTGGGCGGAGTCGCGGCCGATCCAGTAGGCGTGCTGCATGAGGGCGAGCGGGAACGGGCCGTCCGGGTCGCCCTCGTCCGGTTCCGGGGCGGGCTCCGGCGGGCGCGCCTCCATCTGGCCGCGCTCGGCGAGCAGGTCCCACCAGCCGGCGAGGGTGGGGCGCTCGGCCAGCTCGGCGAAGCGCACCTCGACGCCGCGGCGGCGCAGCCGCCCGGTCAGCTGCATGAGGCGGATCGAGTCCATCCCGAGCTCGATGAGATTGTCGCCGGGTCCTGCGTCCTCGCCCAGCACGTCGGTCAATGCGGCGTGCAGCTCTTCCCAGGTCAGCACGGAGCTCCCTTCAACTTAGGTAAGGCTAACCTAAATTGATCACGAGGCGCCGTCAATGCAGTCGTCCTCACGCCGCTGCGCGGCGCCCCGACGTGAGCAGCAGCCAGGCCAGGTACACACCGCCGAGCACGCCGGTGACCACGCCGACCGGCATCGCCACCGGCAGGTGCAGCGAGATGAGGTCGCTGCAGGCCAGCAGCGCGGCGCCGGCCAGCCCCGCGGGCAGCAGCTGCGCGCCGGGACGGCGGGTCAGCCGCCGCGCGAGCTGCGGCGCCGCGAGCGCGACGAACGGCACCGGCCCGGCCGCCGCGGTCGCCGCCGCGACGAGCCCGACGCCCGCCACCATGAGCAGCGCGCGCGTCCGCTGCACGGGCACGCCGAGCGCGCGCGCCGCGTCGTCGCCCATCTCCCCCATGCCGAGCGGGCGGGCGAGCAGCAGCACCGCCGGGACGAGCACCGCGAGCGCGATGGCGAGCGGCACGGCCTGCGCCCAGCCGCGCCCGTTCAGGCTCCCGGTCAGCCAGAACGCGGCCTCGTACGCCTCGCGCAGTTCCGCGCGGGTGATGAGGTAGGAGTTCGCCGCCTCCAG
Organism: Actinomadura violacea; assembly: GCF_017573465.1. Lineage (GTDB taxonomy): Bacteria > Actinomycetota > Actinomycetes > Streptosporangiales > Streptosporangiaceae > Spirillospora > Spirillospora violacea. The sequence goes on along the minus strand of NZ_JAGEPF010000016.1, from coordinate 123,971 downwards.
CATCGCGGCGGCGGCCACGCCGATCAGCACCAGCCGGACGCCGTGCACGCCGCCGCCCCGCCGGTAGGCGACCGCGTACACGCCCGCCGCGGTCAGGAACGCGCCCGCGACCGAGCTGACCGTGATCGCGACGGCGCCGCCGCCGAACACCAGGATCTGCAGCAGCGCACCGGTCGCCGACCCGGTGGTGAAGCCGATGAGGTCGGGGCTGCCGAGCGGGTTGCGGGACATGCTCTGGAAGACCGCCCCGCTCATGCCGAGCGCCAGCCCGGCGAGCAGGCCGGTGACGGCGCGGGGCAGCCGCAGCGTCCGGACGATGAAGTCGGTCGCCTGGTCGCCCTGCCCGATGAGCGAGCGCACCACGTCGGCGGGCGAGATCGGGAACTCGCCGGAGCCGACCACGAGGACGGCGGCGCCCGTCGCGACCAGCCCCACCAGGCCGCACACCAGCGCCGCGCGCGGCTCCCACCGCACCGACATCCCGCCGGCGCGTACCACCCTGCTCATAGCTCACGCGTCCTTCCACGCCGGACGATCACCATGAACAGCGGCGCGCCGAGGAACGCGGTGACGATCCCGGTCTGCAGCTCGCCCGGCGTGGCGACGCGTCCGGCGATGTCGGCGGCGAGCAGCACGACGGGCGCGAGCAGCAGCGAGTACGGCAGCACCCAGCGCTGGTCGGGGCCGACGAACGCGCGGACCGCGTACGGGACGGCGAGGCCGAGGAAGGTGATGGGCCCGACGGCCGCGGTCGCCGCCCCGCACAGCAGCACGACCGCGAGGGCGCCGAGCGCCCGCGTCCGCGCCGGATGCGCGCCGAGTGCGCGGCCCGCCTCGTCGCCGAGGCCGAGGGCGTTCAGCGGACGGGCCAGCAGCAGCGCCAGCACCGTCCCGGCGGCGATGAACGGCAGCACCCGGACGAAGACCGCGGTGTCGCGTCCGGCGAGGGTGCCGACCTGCCAGAACCGGAAGCCGTTGAAGGCGCGCGGGCTGAGCAGCATCAGCCCGGCCGTCAGCGCGCTGAACACCGCGTTCACGGCGGCGCCGGCGAGCACCAGCCGCGCGGGCGACGTGCCGCCGCGCCCGCGCGCGCCGATCGCGTGCACGAGCACCGCCGCACCGGCGGCGCCGAGGAACGCCGCCCACACGTAGACCAGGACGTCGTCGGCGCGGAACGCCCCGATGACGATGACGACCGCGAGCGCGGCGCCGCCGTTCACGCCGAGCAGGCCGGGCTCGGCGAGCGGGTTGCGGGTGAGGGCCTGCATCACCGCGCCGGCCAGGCCGAGTGCGACGCCGACGCCGATCCCGAGGAGGGTGCGCGGGAGCCGCAGCTCGTGCACGATCAGCGCGTCCCGCGACCCGTCCGGCGCGAACACGGCCGGGGCGACCTTCCCGATCGGGACGTGCTCGGCGCCGACGGCCAGGCTCGCCGCGGCGGCCAGCAGCAGCAGGACGGCGAGGACGCCGAGCCCGGCCCAGCGGGCCGCCGGGCGCCGGGCGGGGGCCGCGGCGGCCGCCTTCGCCGGGGATGTGCGGGGGGTTCTCCGCGCGAGGGACAGCACGATTACTAAGGCTAGCCTAAGCTAACTCACCATCTCCACCCCTCCTCTCCGGACTTGCTCACCCTTCGGCCAATACAGGCGTATGGTATACATCTGTATTGGAGACTGAACGCTTGTACGGGAGGGATCGGAAGCGTGACGGAGACGGGCCCGGCACCCGAAGACCTGACGGCGCGCGCGCGGATCAGGGACGCCGCGCTGGAGATGTTCGCCGAGCGCGGGACGAAGGGCGCCACCTTCCGCGGCATCGCGGAGGCGGCCGGGGTGTCGGTCGGGCTCGTCCAGCACCATTTCGGCTCGAAGCAGGAACTGCGCGAGGCGTGCGACGCCTACGCGCTCGACACCATCCACCGGCTCAGCGCCGAGAAGATCGACGGGATCGGCGACCCGGGGTTCCTGGCGAAGGCGATGCGCATCGACCTGCCGGTGCGCCGCTACCTCGCGCGCGCGCTCGTCGACGGCTCCCCCGCCGCGGCCCGGGTGTTCGACGACCTCGTCGACACCACCGAGAACTACTTCGCCTCCGACCTGCCGTCCGGAGTGAACGCGCCCGCCACCACCGACGTGCACGCCTACTCCGCGGCGCTCGTCGCGATGTCGATCGGGATGGAGGTGCTGCACGAGCACCTGTCGCGGGTGCTGGGCGTCGACACCTTCACCCCCGAGGGCTCGCTGCGGCTGCGCCGCGCCCTGTTCGACGTCTTCGACGACCGCCTGCTGAGCCCGGAACTGGCGGCGCGCGCCCGCGCCGCCATGCAGGAGTACGAGAGCGGGGAATTCGGGCGCACCGCCCGCGCCGGGGACGGCGCTCCCACCGAGGAAGGCCCATGAAAGAAGGCAGGGATGACTGACGCCGTACAGGCCGAAGGCCTGGTCAAGACGTTCGGCCGGGCGCGCGCGCTCGACGGGCTGGACCTGCGCGTCGCGGCCGGCGAGGTGCACGGCTTCCTCGGCCCGAACGGCGCGGGGAAGTCCACCACCGTCCGCGTCCTGCTCGGGCTGATGCGCGCCGACGCGGGCACCGCACGGCTGCTCGGCGGGGACCCGTGGCGCGACGCCACCGCCCTGCACCGGCGCCTCGCCTACGTCCCCGGCGACGTCACGCTGTGGCCGAACCTGTCCGGCGGCGAGGTCATCGACCTGCTCGGGCGGCTGCGCGGCGGGCTGGACGAGCGCCGCCGCGCCGACCTCCTCGACCGCTTCGAACTCGACCCGAAGAAGCGGGGCCGCGCCTACTCCAAGGGCAACCGGCAGAAGGTCGCGCTCGTCGCCGCGTTCGCCTCCGACGCGGAGCTGCTCATCCTCGACGAGCCCACCTCCGGGCTGGACCCGCTCATGGAGGAGGCGTTCCAGGAGTGCGTGCGGGAGGAGCGGCGGGCCGGGCGGACGGTCCTGCTGTCGAGCCACATCCTCAGCGAGGTCGAGGCGCTCTGCGACCGCGTCACCATCATCCGCAAGGGCCGCACCGTGGAGACCGGCACGCTCGCCGAGCTGCGCCACCTGACCCGCACGTCGATCCGGGCGGAGCTCGCCGGGCCGCCCGACGGCGTCCCGCTGCCCGGCGCGCACGACGTCCGCATCGACGGCGACACCATCTCCTTCGAGGTCGAGACGGCCGAGCTGGACGCCGCGCTCCGGCAGCTCACCGAGATCGGCGTCCGCTCCCTCACCAGCCGGCCGCCCACGCTGGAGGAGCTGTTCCTGCGGCACTACGAGGACGACCACTCCGGGCGGGCCCTGCAGGAAGGCGGCGTGTCATGACCGCCGTGACCCTGCGGCCGGCGGCGCGCGCCGCGCGCGCGGGAGGCGGCCTCGCCGGCGCGGGCACGCTGCTGAAGATGTGGCTGCGCCGCGACCGCGTGATGATGCCGGCCTGGATCTACGTGCTGACCGCGCTGGTCGCGAGCACCGTGTACAGCTTCAAGAACGGGTACGACTCGCCCGCGTCGCTGGAGGGCTTCGCGCGCGGCATCGACCGGAACCCGTCCATGCGGGCCCTGTACGGACCGGTGCTGAACGACCACACCGCCGCGGGCGTGAGCGCGTGGCGCGTCGGTGCGACGGGCGCCGCGCTCACCGCCGTCATGTGCGTGCTGCTCGTCGTCCGGCACACGCGCGCCGAGGAGGAGACCGGACGGCTGGAGCTGGTCGGCGCCGCCGCCGTCGGACGCCGCGCGCCGCTGACCGCCGCGCTCGCCGCCGCCGTGACGGCCGCCGCGACCGCGGCGTCCCTGGCCGCCATCGTCATGATCGTGTTCGGGCTGCCGGCCGCCGGGTCGGTCGCGTTCGGGCTGTCCTGGTTCGGGACGGGCCTGGTGTTCGCCGGGGTCGCCGCCGTCACCGCGCAGCTCGCCGAGACGTCCCGGCTCGCCAACGGGCTGGCGTTCGCCGCGCTCGGCGCCGCGTACCTGCTCCGGGGTGTGGCGGACGCCGGCTCCGCGCACTGGGTGGCATGGCTGTCCCCGATCGGCTGGGCGCAGCGGGTGCGCCCGCACGCCGACGAGCAGTGGGCCGTCCTGCTGCTGCCCCTGCTGGCGTTCGCGGTCCTGGCCGCCGCCGCGTACGCGCTGGCCGGACGCCGCGACCTCGGCGCCGGGATCCTCGCCCCGTCGCCGGGGCCGGCGCGGGCCGCGCCGTCGCTGCGCGGCCCGCTCGCCCTGGCGTGGCGGCTGCAGCGCGGCACCCTGCTGGGCTGGACCACCGCGTTCCTGGTGTACGGGCTCGCCATCGGCGGCGTCGCGGACGGCGTCGGCGACCTCGTCAACGGCAGCGGCGCCGTCCTGGACGACATCCGGAAGATGGGCGGGCAGCACGACGTCGCCGACGCGTTCCTCGCCACCGCCATGGGCCTGATGGCCCTGTTCGCCTCCGCCTACGCGGTGCAGGGCGTGCTGCGGATGCGGGCGGAGGAGAGCGGCGGACGCCTCGAACCGGTGCTCGCCACCGCCGTCGGCCGGACCCGCTGGGCGCTCGCCGGCCTCGCCGTCACCATCGCGGGCACGGTCGTCCTGCTGGCGGTCACCGGCCTCGCGATCGGGCTGGTGCACGGCGCCCGCTCGCACGACCTGGCGGGCCAGATCCCCCGCCAGCTCGGCGCCGCGCTCGTCCAGCTGCCGGCGGTGTGGGTCCTCGCCGCCGTGACCGCGCTGATCTTCGGCGTGCTTCCCCGCGCGGCGTCCGCCGGGTGGGGCGTGCTGGCCGCGTGCCTGCTGCTCGGGCAGGTCGGCCCGCTGCTGAAGCTGCCGCAGGCGGCCATGGACGCCTCGCCGTTCACGCACACGCCGAAGCTGCCCGGCGGCGGGTTCGAGATCGCGCCGGTCGCCGGCCTGACCGCCGTCGCGATCGCCGTCGCCGCGGCGGCGCTGCTCGCCTTCCGGCGCCGCGACATCGGCTGAGCCGCGGTGCCGGGGGCGGCCCCGGCACCGCGGTCAGGAAGCGTCGTGGTCGGGGTGCGAGAGCAGCCAGGCCCAGATCTCGGCCGGGTCCTCGGCGGTGTGCCGGGCGCCGCAGTGGCAGATGCCGGTGAGCCGGTCCGAGCCCGGCGACCACTCGACGCGCAGGCGCCCGGCGCTCATCGCTCCGCCGTGAGCCGCTGGAGCATCCGGCGCGCGGCGAGGCCGCCGGTGTCGATGTTGATGGACAGCTCCTGGTAGCCCTCCGGCTCCGCGGCGATCACCTTCTCCAGCACGTCCAGCGCCTCGACGTCCTGCAGCACGACGGTGCGGTTGCTGTCGTGCAGGAACCGCGACACGCCCTCGTCGTCCAGCGCGAAGTCGCGGGCGACCCACCAGAAGTCGTGGGTGGTCGTGTCGGTCTCCGGGACGATCGCGTAGCCGACCTCCACGTGGAAGGCGCGCGAGTCGTCGCCGTCCGGGCCCGGCTCCACGCCGGTCGGCGCGATCCGGCTGTGCAGCAGGTAGAAGCACGGCGGGTGGAACTCGATGTCCTGCCACCGGTCGATGCGGCCCTCGATGCCGGTCGACTTGGAGTAGAACGGCGGGCACTCGACGTCCTTCATGCGGCGGCTGACGTAGACGACGCCGGCCTCCTCGTCCACCTCGGTGGTGATCGGGGTCTGCGCGACCTCGGGCGTGCCGATGTACCCGGCGTGCAGGTACGTCTCGTGGGACAGGTCGAGGAGGTTGTCGACGAGCAGCTCGTACCGCGCGGCGAGCGGCTCCATGCCGCGGACGGTCGTGTAGCCCGGCGAGTCCAGCCAGGGGGCGCGCGGGATCGCGGCGGCGTCGCCCGTCCCGTCGCCGATCCACACCCACAGCAGTGAGTCCTGCTCCACGAGCTGGTAGGCGGGGACGCGGGCGGTGCGCGGGATCCGGGTCTGCCCGGGCACCGCGACGCACGCCCCGTCGGGCGCGTAGGTGAAGCCGTGGTAGCCGCAGACGATCCGGTCCCCGTCGCGGTTGCTCTTGGACAGCGGGAAGCGCCGGTGCACGCAGCGGTCGGCGAGCGCGACGGCCTCCCCCGCACCCGTCCGGTACATGACGAGCGGCTCGCCGCAGATGGTCCGGGCGAGCAGACCGTCGCCCACCTCCTCGCTGTAGGCGGCGACGTACCACTGGTTGCGCGCGACGACCATGGGCTGCTCCTCGGGGTGAAGGACCGTGCGATCGACACGACCCTTCCCGCCGCCCGCGCGGCCGGGCCACACCGATTCCGCCCAACGGAAGAACCCGGCGGCGCCCGCACCGCCGGCGTTCAGACCTCCCGCATCGCCGACTCCGGGGGCCGCACCGCGCGCGGCGCACCGAGGGCGCGGGAGATGCCGCGGGCGCCTGCCCGCACGACGGGGACGAGCGAGCGCGCCTCCCAGCCGGACGCCGGGACGACGACCGCGACGGCCGCCACCACCGTGTCGTCCGGGCCGAACACCGGCGCGCCGACCGACAGCGCGAACGTCTCCACCTGCCCGTCGCTGATCGCCGCCCCGGTGCGGCGGACCTCGGCCAGCACGCGCCTCAGCTCGGCGCCGGTCGCGATGGTCTGCGGCGTGAAGCGGCGCAGCGGCCCGGCGATCGCCCGCTCCTGCACGTCCCGGCCGGTGTGCGCGAGCATGGCCAGCCCGACGCCGGTCGCGTGCGCCGGCCAGCGGCCGCCGACACGGGAGAACACGTGCACGGCGTCGCGGGCGGAGATCCGCTCGATGTAGACGACGTCCAGGCCGTCCAGAACCGCGAGGTGGATGTTCTCGTGGGTGGCCTCGTACAGGTCCTCCAGGAACGGCATCGCCGCCTCGCGCAGTGCCGGGCCCCTCGCGAGCGCGCCGACCTCCCATAGCCGCAGCCCGATCCGGTAGAGGCCTTCGGCGTCGCGTTCGAGGGCGCCCCAGCAGGCCAGCTCGCCGGCGAGCCGGTGCGCGGTGGACAGCGGCAGGCCGGCACGGCGGGCGATCTGGGTGATGCTCAGCGCGGGGCGCTCCGGCGTGAACGCGCCGAGGATGCCGAGGACCCGGCTCGTCACGGTGGGGCGCCGCCCGGCCTCGGCCGTCCGGGCGGGCTCGGCGGGCCCGGCGGTCACGGGGCTCCGCCCCGCGCGGGCCGGGGACCGCGTCCTGGTGTGCGCATGCGGGGGTCCTCTCGGGCGTCAGGCTCGAAGTTAGGCGTATGCTTCACAGCGGTCAAGCATGTGCCGAACATCGGGCCCGGGCGCCGCCCCGGGGCGGCGGTGCGCCGGCGGGACGACGGGAGCCGCGCGGATGGGACGACGAGGCCGGCCGGCACCGCCCGCCCCGGACACGGCGCCCGCCGAGGAGGCGCCGCCGAGGCTGCGGCCCCGGTCGCTGATGCTCACCTACCTCGGCAACTACGTGCTCGGCCGCCCTGTCGCGGTGTTCTCCGGCAGCTTCATCGACGCGTTCGCCCGGCTCGGCGTCGGCGAGCACGCGGTCCGCTCGACGCTGACCCGCATGGTCGACCGCGGGCTGCTCGCGCGGCACCGCGCCGGGCGCCGCATGCACTTCGGCCTCACCCCGCGCTCGGAGGCGATCCTCCTCGACGGCGAGGACCGGGTCTGGCGGCGCGGGGTGCTCAACACCGACTGGGACGGGACCTGGACCGTGCTGGCGTTCTCGCTGCCGGAGTCGTGGCGGCGCGTCCGGCACGACCTGCGCGCCCGGCTCGCCTGGGCGGGGTTCGGGCCGATCGGCAACGGCACGTGGATCGCGCCGTCGGCGGTCGACGTCCCGGCGCTCGTCGACGGCCTCGGCCTGGACGGGCGCCTCAAGGTGTTCACCGGCCCGGCGCAGGCGCCGACCGACGTCCCGGCGATGCTCGGCGAGGCGTTCGACCTGCGCGGCCTCGCCACCGGCCACCGGGCCTTCCTGCGCCGCTGGGACCGCCCCGACCCGCTGCCCGGCGCCCCCGACGACCTGGCCCGCTACCTGTGGATGACGACGGAGTGGCTGGAGCTCGTCCGCGCCGACCCGCGGCTGCCGGTCGAGCACCTGCCGGACGGCTGGCCGGCCGTCCGCGGCCAGCGGCTGCTGCGCGAGCTGCGCCGCCGCTGGGAGGCGCCGGCCCGGCGGATCGCCGACGCGGCGATCGAGTGCATCGAGGTGTGAGCGCCGCGTCCCCCGCGGGTTCAGCCCGCCGCCGTCATCTTCGGCACGGTCTCCTCGATCAGGTGCATGAGCGTGTCCTCCAGGAGCACGTGCGCCTGCGCGCGGGTGAGCCGGCCGTGCCGCAGCCACTCGCGGGTGGCCGCCTCCGCCATCCCGCTGAACCCGCGCAGCGCCGAGCGCACCTCCGGATGCTCGGCGGCGAGCCGGGACAGCCCGACCACCTCGGTGATGTGGTCGACCGCGCCCTCGCGCGCCGCGTCCACCAGCCGGGCGAGGTCGTCGTCGCCCGCCGACCCGGCCGCCATGTCGAGCGCGACGAGCCAGGTCCCGGCGTTGCGCTCCAGCAGCTCCAGCCAGCCGGTGATGCTCTCGGTGACCCGCTCGCGGACGCTCGCGCCCGGCTCGTAGGCGGGCACCGGCACCGGCGGGATGTGCAGCATCCGCTCCACGACCGCCAGGTACAGCTCCCGCTTGGTGCCGAAGTAGTGGTTCAGCAGGCCGCGGCTGACGCCCGCCACCGCCGCGATCTCGGTGTTGGACACCTCCTCGTACGGCCGTTCGCTGAACAGCTCCCGCGCGCACACCAGGATCTGCTCGCGCCGCTCGTCACGGTCCTTGCGCACCCGTACCCGCTCGCCCATGTCTCCCTGTCCGCGCCCTCGCCGCCGGCCGCCGCCCGGATGATCCGGGTCGCGCGGCGGCGCGTCCCAGTGTTCCAGAACCGCGGCCGTTCGCGTCCGGCCCGCGGCGAGGTCAGAGCGGGCGGGCGGGGTCAGAGCAGCCGGACGGCGGCGCCGCGGCGGACCCGCCCCGGGCGCAGCACCTGCGCGTACACGCCGGCGCACGCCCGCGGGCCGAGGCCCGGCATCGGCTCGACCCGGTTGCGGGCGGCCGGGACCCGCAGCGCCGCCGGGTCGCGGGGCAGCGCGCCGTGCTCCAGGGTCGGGATCGAGCACCGCGGCGTCGGCACCGTGACGCGCAGGACGACCTCGTCGCCGACCGCCATCTCGCGCCCCGCCCAGCCGTTCTCGCCGAACGCGGGACCGCCGGTCTCCACGACGAGGTTCGGCCGGTAGCGGACGTCCTCGGCGACGCCGCGCGGGCTCTCGGCGCCGATCGCCTCCAGCGTGGCCGTGCCGATCAGGTGCAGCGGCGCGAAGTCGACGAACCCGCCGCCGGACGGCGCGCCGAGCCCGATCACCGTCTCCTCGACGGCGACCTCGGCGGTGACCCCGGCCGCGAGGACCTCCTCGGGGACGGCCCGCTCCAGCGTGGCGCCCTCGGGAGGGACGGACGCCGGCTCGACCCGCCGGCCGAGCGCCCGCGACAGCACCTGCGCGGCGCCGGGGTCGCCGGTGCGGACGGTCTCACCGGTCGGGAGGGCGATGCGCGCGCCGTCGCCGTCCGCGGTCGCGGCCATGGTGAGCAGCGCCCGCCACAGCCGCGGGTTCTTCGCGCTGGCGATCCTGCCGGTCTCCGCGTCGAGCAGCGCCCAGCGGCGGTCGCCGCCGAGCCCGCCCGCGCCGATGTCCGCCTCCGCGAGGTCCTCGCCGAGCATCGATTTGACCGGGTAGCGGCGCAGCGCCGCCACCGTACCGAGCCGTGTCATCGCCGTCCTCGTCCGCCGGTGGAGCCGCCCCGTCGATTATCGGGGCGCCGGCAGGGTGATCCGTACGGTGGTGCCGCCGCCGGCCGGGCTGTCGACGTCGACGTGGCCGCGCAGCGCGCGGACCCGGTCGGTGAGGCCGGCGAGCCCGCCGCCGGGGACCGCGCCCGCGCCGCCCGCCCCGTCGTCGCGGACCTCGGCGACGACGCGGCCCGCCTCGTCCCGCACGCTCACCGCGATCTCGTCGGCGCCGGCGTGCTTGGCGGCGTTCGCGAGCGCCTCGCAGAGCGCGAAGTACAGCGTCGACTCGATCTCCGGCGGGTAGCGGCGGCCCGGCAGGTCGAGCCGGACGGGCGTCGCGGCGCGGGCGGCGACGAGCCGCATCGCGGCGGCCAGCCCCGCGTCGGTGAGGATCGCCGGATGCACGCCGCGGGCCAGGCCGTCCAGCTCGGCGGCGGCCTCCGCCAGCTCCCGGCGGCACGCGCGCGCCTGCTGGCGCGCCGGATGGCCCGCCGCCTCCTCCAACCGTTCCAGCAGGGCCTCCAGTGCGCGGAGCCGCTGCTGGGCGCTGCCCTGCAGTTCGGCGGCGAGCCGCTCGCGCTCCGCCGCCTGCACCCGGACGAGCCGTTCCCGCGCGTCCCGCGCCCGCTCCAGGTGCGCGCGCGCCGCGGCCTGCAGCCGGACGGTCTCCAGCGCGCGGCCGCCGGCGACCAGCGCGGCCTCGACGAGCGGCTCGTGCCCGCGCAGCCGGTCGTCTGCGTCGACGGCGGCGAGCGGCTCCCCGGCGGACGTGCGGACCTCGTGCCGCCACCGGCCCGGCGCGGGCCCGCCGCCGAACGGGACGCGGCGCCCGGTCACGTCGACGTAGCCGTCCTCGGCCCACAGCCACAGTTCGAGGGCGCCGTCACGCAGGACGCGGCGCAGCGCGTCGCGCACCTTCTCCACCGACACCGGGTCGGTGAGCCGGTGCATCCGCTCGGCGGCGGACAGCTCGGCGAGCCGGGCGCGCAGCGCGGCGGCGAGGAACGCCAGCGGCAGCACCGTCGCGGACACGCCCTGGAAGAGGTAGACCTCCATCACGTCGTCCAGGGTCACGTCCCCGCCGATGAGGGAGCCCTGCACCGCCAGGGCGCCGGCGACGCCGACGGTGACGGCGGCCGCGACGGGGACGGTGTACCGGCGGTCCAGCCGTCCGGTGCCCGGCAGCCGCAGCAGCAGGAGGATGACGAGCGCGCCGGCGAGCACCGCCTCCACCGTCGTGACGGCCCGGTACGCGCAGCCGAACGCCTCCCGCCCGGGCGCGGCCGACGGCCACACGGCGGAGGCGGCGAACCCGTTCCACTCGGGGCGCGACAGCGCGCACAGCAGCGCCTGCCCGCCGATCATGACGACGGCGGTGACGCCGGTCCACAGCCGGGCGACGGCGCCGTCGAGCCGCCCGTCGGGGTACAGCAGCACGCCGACGCCGATCGCGGTGAAGAAGACCGACTGCGCGAACACCGACACCACCGGCCCGGCGCCCGCGTTCCAGCTCGCCGTCCAGGTCAGCGCCCATGCGGCCGCGGCGGCGGTGAACGCCGCGCCGGTCCGGCGGCCGAGCCGCCCGGCGGCCAGCACGCCGCCCGCGACGGCGAACCCGCCGCAGCACGCCAGCGTCACCGCCGCCGCGCCCGGGCGGTCCCGCCAGTACGGCCAGCCGGCGGCGAGCGCCGCCGCCGCCACCGCCGCTCCCCCAGCGGCGGCGCGGCGCAGCCGGGCGCCGAACCACGACGGCGCCCGCAACCACGACGGCGCCCGCACGCGCACCGACCTCAATCCGCCCCTCCCTTTCCCGGAGCCGGGCCTCGGGCCCGCCCCGAAGGCTGCGTACGCGGCGAGCCGGCGGCCGGGGAACCACCGGACGGGCGTCGGGTTTCCCCGGATGCGCCCGCGGCGCGGCGGCGGGAGGATGGGGGCGCCGGGCGGCCACGGGCGCGGGCCCGCGGCGCGTCCCGGTGGCGTGCGGGGGCCGCCACCGGCGTCACGTACCGCGACCGGGCTCGTACCGAAAGTCTTCCGTACCGCGCCGCCGCGGGCGAGGGCCCGTTACCCGATCGATGCGCGGGACGGACGGTGCACCCGCGCCCTCCGAGGGTCTTTGCGGCGGGCGGGTCAGCGCGTCTCGGCGGCGCGCAGCCAGGTGAGCACCGCCAGCACCCGCTTGTTGCTGTCCTGCGGCCCGGGCGGCCCGCCGGACGAGGTGATCTTGAGCTTGGTGAAGATGGCCCGCACGTGGTCCTCGACGGTGCGGGCGGACAGGTGCAGCCGCTTGCCGATCCCCGCGTTGGAGTGCCCCTCCGCCATCAGCTCCAGCACCTCGCGCTCGCGCCCGGACAGCCGGGACAGCTCCCGCTCGCGGTGCCGGGCCTCCACGAGCCGGCTCACCACGTCCGGGTCGATGACGACCTCGCCGCGCCGCACCCGCTCCAGCGCGCCGCACAGGCTCTCGACGTCGGTGACGTGGTCCTTCAGCAGGTAGCCGACGCGGCGGGGCTGGTCGCGGAACAGCTCCATCGCCTGCGGCGTCTCGTTGTAGGCCGACAGCACCAGCACGCCGATCCCCGGATGGCGGGCCAGCAGCGCGCGACCGGCGACCACGCCCTCGTTGGTGTGGGTCGGCGGCATGTGCAGGTCGACGATCGCGACGTCCGGCGGGTCCTCGGCGACGAGGGCGAGCAGCTCCTCGCCCGAGCCCGCCGCCACCGTGACCTCGATCCCGGCCGTGGTGAGCAGGGTGACCAGGGCCTGCCGGAAGATCCCGCTGTCCTCCGCCACGGCTACTCGCATGGCAGGACCATCCTTACCGTCGTGCCCCGGGCGGGCTCGCCGTCGATTTCCAGGTGCCCGCGCAGCGCCCTGATCCGGCCGGCCAGCCCGTCCGGCAGCGCGCCGGGCTCCCCGCCCGGCCGCTCGCCGTCGTCGCTGACCTCGGCCACCAGCAGGTGGCCGTCCGGACGCACCCGGACGGTCACGCGGGTCGCACGCGCGCGGTCGACAGCGTACGACAAAGCCTCGCAAAGCACCGAGTAAAGAGTGGACTCGATCTCGCGCGAGTAGCGCTCGGCGGTCACGTCCAGCAGCACCCGGGTGCCGAGCCGCTCGGCGACGACCTCCAGCGCGGGGCCGAGGCCGTCCTGGACGAGCAGCGCCGGCTGCACCTCGCGGGCCAGCGCGCGCAACTCGGCGAGCGCCGCCATCAGCTCCGTGCGGCACTTGCGCGCGTGCTCCTTGACCTCCGCGTCCGTCGCGAGGGCCTCCAGCGTGCCGAGCATCGCGCCCAGCGCCAGCAGCCGCTGCTGCGCGCCGTCGTGCAGGTCGCGCGCCAGGCGCTCGCGCTCCACGGCCTCGGCTCGCAGCAGCCGCCCGTACGCCGACCGCACCTGCTCCAGGCCCGCCTGCACGTTGGACTGCAGCCGCGCCGTCTCCAGCGCCCGTCCCCCGGCCTCCAGCGCCGCCTCGACCAGCGACCCGTGGTCGCGCAGCGCCCCGCCCAGCTCCACGATCGCGAGCGGCTCGCCCGCGGCGGTCTCGACGCGGCGCCGCCACCGTCCCGCGTCGCCGGACGGGTCGCCCGGCGCCTCGTCCCCGGGGGCCGCGCCGCCGGCGTCCACGGCGGCGGGGCGGCCGGCGGTGTCGACGTAGACCTGCTCGGCGGGCGCCCAGAACCACAGCTCCAGCGTGGGGTCCTGCAGGACGTCGCGGAGGGCGTCGCGGATCCGCTCCACCGACACCGGCGCGGTCAGCCGCAGCATCCGGCCGGCGACGGCCAGCTCCGCGAGCCGGGTGCGCAGCCCGGACGCCAGCAGCGCGAGCGGGATGAGGGCGGACACCGCGCCCTGCACCGCGTACACCCGCAGCAGCGCGTCCAGCGAGATGGACTCCTCCATGATCGGCCGCTGCGTCAGCGCCGCGGAGATCCCGACGAACGCCAGCGCGACCGTCACCGGCAGCGTGACGACCCGCCGCATCCGGCTCATCCTCGGCAGCCGCAGCAGCAGGACGACGGCGAACGACAGCGCGAGCCCGATGTACAGCGCGGCGGAGACCTCCAGCACGGCGCGGAACGCCGCGTGGTCGGGGAACGGCGCGGGCCACCACACGTGCCGTCCGCGGAACGCCGCCCACGCCGGCCGCGAGGTGATCCAGAGCGCGGTCGGGCAGCCCCACAGGACAACGCAGGCGGCCACCGTCCAGATCCGGTCGGCGACGTACTCCAGGCGCCCGGCGGGATACAGCAGCACGCCCACAGCGAGGGCGAGGTAGAAGTCGGCCTGGGCGTACGGGGACAGCAGCGGACCCGGCCCGGCGTTCCAGCTCGCCAGCCAGTTCACCGCCCAGAACAGGGACGCGGCCAGGAACAGCAGCCCGGTGCGCCGGGTGCGGGCGCCGGTCGCGAGCAGCGCGCCGACGACCGCGATGCCGCCGGTGCCGGCGAGGGTGAGCGCCGCGGCGGCGTGATGGCCGCGCCAGTAGGGCCATCCCGCGGCGTAGGCGAGCGCGGCCACCGCGAGGCCGGCGGCGAGGGCGCGCCTCGTCTCCTGGCCGAACCACGGTGGCGACCTGCGCCTCCGCGGGGCGGATATCACCACGACCATCCTTTCCATGCTCGGGCCCGGGACCGGTCTCCCGGTACCGGGATCCCACGGGCGCGCGCCCCGTGCTTCCCCGGACGCACCGGCAGTGTCCCCGCTCCGCGCCGTCCGGGAGAAGCGCGTTACCGGATCGCGATGCGCGCCCGTGCGGCACGGCCCGAAGGGGAGTTGGCTCCACCCCCAGTGGGGACCTGCCCCCACCGACGCGGCCCCCTCGCCCGGTGCACAGTCGTTGCGGACGGCCGCCATCGCGCAGGCCGCCCGACGGCACGGACGAGACGACACCGAAGAGACGGCACGGACGAGGAGCCGCAATGGGAGAGCGCACACGACGGGACGTGCTGACCTACGTGCACGACCCGGTGCGCGGCGCCGCCGACCTGATGATCCTTTCCGCGCAGGAGTTCACCGGCGAGCCGCCGGCCCGCGTCCACCTTCCGAGGCGGGGCGCGCCGGGCTTCCACGGAAGCTGGGTTCCGACGGTCTGGGTCCGGAAGATGTTTGCGCTACCACGATTGCTTCCTGGGTATTGACATCGGTCGGCGTTATCGCAAACATTCAGGGCACCCGACCGATGTGGAGCAGATCACAGTGACCACCGCAGCGCCCCCGCCCCCGTCCGGCACCGGCCCGTCCGGTGCCGGGCCGGACGGGCGAGGGAGCGCGCGGTCGCGCGCGGCGGTCATGGAGGACGTCGCGGCGCTCGCCGGCGTCTCGGCGATGACGGTGTCGCGGGTGCTGAACGACCCCGGCAAGGTCGCGCCGCGGACCCGCGAGCGGGTGCTCGCGGCGATGCGCGAGCTGGACTACCGGCCGAACTCGGCGGCGCGCGTGCTCGCGACCGGCCGGTCCGGGGTGCTCGGCGTGGTCAGCTTCGACACGACGCTGTACGGGCCCGCCTCGACCCTGTACGGGATCGAGCGCGCCGCGCGCAGCGCCGACTACATGATCAACATCGCCAGCCTCGGCTCGCTCACCCGCCGCTCCATCGAGGACGGCGTGCAGCGCCTGCGCGCCCAGTCGGTGGACGGCATCGTCATCATCGCGCCGCACCAGTCGGCGGCCGAGGGGCTGCGGCGGCTGCCGCCGGACATGCCGGTGGTGGCGGTCGGCGCGGGCGACGACCTGCCGGTGCCGGTCGCGTCGGTGGACCACCGCGCGGGCGCGGTGCGGGCCGTCCGGCACCTGCTGAGCCTCGGGCACGAGACCGTCTGGCACATGGCCGGGCCCGCCGACTGGATCGACGCGAGCGCCCGCGTGGACGGCTGGCGCTCGGTGCTGGCGGAGGAGGGCCGCGAGGTCCCCGAGCCGCTGGCCGGCGACTGGAGCGCCCGGTCGGGGTACGAGCTCGGCCGGCGGCTCGCCGCCGACCCGGCGGTCACCGCGGTGTTCGCCGCCAACGACCCGATGGCCCTCGGCCTGCTGCGCGCGCTGCGCGAGGCGGGCCGCCGCGTCCCGGAGGAGGTGAGCGTGGTGGGCTTCGACGACGTTCCGGAGGCGCCCTACTTCGCGCCGCCGCTGACCAGCGTCCGGCAGCCGTTCGGCGAGGTCGGGCGGCACGCGTTCCAGCTGCTGCTGCAGCGCGTCGACGATCCCGGCGGCGCGGGCGGCGGGCCGCCGGCGCGCCGGACCGTGGAGCCGGAGCTGGTGGTGAGGGAGAGCACGGCCGTGCGGCCCGGCGGCCGCTGACACCGGATCGCGTGGAGGGGGCCGGTTCCGCGGCGGCGAATGTTAGCGCTAACACAAGCTACTGCCAGGTTGATCAAGAAGGGCGGCACGTTGCGCATCACCGAGATCGGTACCCATGTCCTGGGCACGCCGTGGCGGAACCTCACGTTCGTGACCGTCCGCACCGACGAGGGCCTCACCGGCGTCGGCGAGGCGCGGATGCTCGGCCACACCGACGCGCTCGCCGGCTACCTCGCCGAGGCGGAGCGCCGGCACATCATCGGCAGCGACCCGTTCGACATCGAGGACCTCGTCCACCGGATGAAGTACGGCGACTTCGGCCGCGCGGGCGAGATCGTCATGTCCGGCATCGCGTGCGTCGAGATGGCGTGCTGGGACATCGTCGGCAAGGCGCTCGGCCAGCCCGTGTGGCGGCTGCTCGGCGGCAAGGTGCGCGACCGCGTCAAGGCGTACGCGAACGGCTGGTACACCGTCGACCGGACCCCCGAGGACTTCCACGCCGCCGCCAAGCGGGTCGTGGACGCCGGCTACCGGGCGCTGAAGCTGGACCCCTTCGGCGCGGGGCGGATGGAGCTGGACCACGCCGGGACGGTGCTGGCCATCGACCTGGTGGAGGCGGTCCGCGACGCGGTCGGCCCCGACGTCGAGCTGCTCGTCGAGATGCACGGCCGGTTCTCCCCCGCCACCGCGATCCGGCTCGCGGGCCTGCTCGCCCCGTTCGACCCGGCGTGGCTGGAGGAGCCCGTCCCGCCGGAGAACCTCAAGGCGCTCGCCAAGGTGTCCGCGCACACCGGGCTGCCGATCGCGACGGGCGAGCGGATCCACGACCGCATCGAGTTCCGCGAGCTGCTGGAGCTGCAGGCCGCCGACGTCCTGCAGCCCGACGTCGGGCACACCGGCGGCATCGCCGAGGTCCGCAAGCTCGCCGCCACCGCCGAGACCTACTACGTGCAGATCGCGCCGCACAACGTCGGCGGCCCGGTGCTGACCGCCGCGAGCCTCCAGCTCGGCGTCTGCACCCCGAACTTCAAGATCCTGGAGCACTTCAACGACTTCGCCGACGCCGCCGTCAAGGACGTCGCGAAGGGCGCCCCGCAGGTCGTCGACGGCTACTTCGCGCTGCCGGAGGCGCCCGGCCTCGGCGTCGAGCTGGACCTCGACGCGGTCGCCGCCTTCCCCCAGCAGCACGCCGACTTCGACCTGTACGCCGACGGCTGGCACTTCCGCGGGACGCGCCGTTGAGCCGCGCCGTGCTGGTGGAGGCGCCGGGCCGCTGGCGGCTCGACGCGGGCGAGCCGCCGGAGCCGGGACGCGGCGAGGCCCGCGTCCGGGTCGCCGCCGCCGGGCTGTGCGGCAGCGACCGCGAGCTGTTCGACGGCGCGCGCCCGGACGGCTTCGCCTGCTACCCCGTCGTCCCCGGCCACGAGTGGTCCGGCACGGTCGACGCGGTCGGGCCCGACACCGACCCGTCACTGGTCGGCGCGCCCGTCGTCGGCGAGGGGTTCCGCGGCTGCATGGCGTGCGGACGCTGCCGGGAGGGCGCCCCGAACCTGTGCGCGAGCCGCTACGACGAGACGGGCTTCACCCGGCCCGGCGCGTTCGCCGACCACCTGCTCGTCCCGGCCCGGCTGCTGCACGTGCTGCCGCCCGGCGCCGACCTGCGCGCCGCGGCGCTGCTGGAGCCCGCCGCGGTGATCGCGGGGGCCGTCCGGCACGCGGCGCCGCGTCCCGGCGAGACGGTCGCGGTCGTCGGCGCCGGCACGCTCGGGATGCTCGCGCTGCAGTTCCTCGCCGCGTCGTCGCCCGCCCGGCTCGTCGCGATCGACCCGCGGGTGGAGCGCGGCGAACCGGCGCTCGACGCGGGCGCGACGGCGTTCAGCCGTCCGGGCGAGGCCGCCGAGGGCGCGTTCGACGTGGTCGTGGAGACCGCCGGCGCGCCCGGCACCGCGAGCTCGGCGGTGCGGCTGGCCCGCCGCGGCGGCCGCGTCGTCGTCACCGGCATCCCCGCCGACCCGGCCGACGCCGTCCCGACGTCGCTGCTGGTCACCCGCGCACTGTCGCTGCACACCGTGTTCGGCTCCGGCCCCGCCGACTGGACGTACGCGGTGCGCGCGTTCGGCAGCGGCGTGCTGCGGCCGGCGTCCCTGATCACCCACGAGCTGCCGCTGACCGAGTTCGCGGCGGCGCTGAAGCTCAGCGGCTCCCCCGACGCCGGGAAGGTGCTGCTGCGCCCCGACCTCGACACGCCCCCGACCGGCGGGAGGACCGATGGACCCCTACTCTGACGAGCTCGCCGACCCGGCCGGCGGCGGCCGGGCGCCCGGCGAGGACGCGCTGCGCTCGCTCGGCTGGCCCGACGCCCCGCCGCGCCCGCCCTCCTCCGGCCTGCGGTTCCCCGACGGCGGGACGTGGCGCACCGAGCTGCCGTCCTGCGAGGGGCCCGCGGTCCTGGCGGCCGTGCTGGAGGAGAGCGACCGCCTCGACGTGCCGCTGCACCGCATCAGCCAGGGCAGCGGCGTGTGGATGCTCACCGACGCCGAGATCGGCGAGATGGTGGCCGCCTGCGACGCGCGCGGCATCGAGCTGTGCCTGTTCCTCGGCCCGCGCGGCACCTGGGAGCCCGGAGCCGGCGGCCGCTCCTACAACGCCTCCGGGCCCCGCGCCCGGGGCCGCGACCAGCTCGCCCAGTGCGTCGAGGACGCCGAACGCGCGACCGCGCTCGGCGTCCGGTCGCTGCTCGTCGCCGACGAGGGCGTGCTGTGGACGCTGCACCTCCTGCGCGAGGCCGGTCGGCTGCCCGCCGACACCACGTTCAAGGTGTCGGCGCTGGTCGGCCCGGTGAACCCGGCGTCGTTCACGGTGTGGGAAGGGCTCGGCGCCGACTCGGTGAACGTGCCGAGCGACCTGGCGCTCGCTCAGCTCGCCGAGATCCGCGCGGTGAGCGCCGCGCCGATGGACTTCTACGTCGAGGCGCCCGACGACCTCGGCGGGTTCGTCCGCTTCTACGACGCGGCGGAGCTGATCCGCTGCGGCGCCCCCATCTATCTGAAGTTCGGGCTGCGCAACGCGCCCGGCATCTATCCGGTCGGCCAACACCTGCTGCCCGCCGCCGTGGCGAGCGCGCGGGAGCGGGTGCGGCGCGGCCGGCTCGTCCTGGACACCCTCGCCCGGCTCGGGGCGGGCGAGGGGATGTCCCCGATCGGGTCCCGGGACCCGGGGCCGCTGCGGCGGTTCCCGGCGCTGCCGGAGACCCTGCCCGCGTCCGCCGTCCCACGCTGATCCACTCCGCTGCCCTCCCCCACCCCGAAGGAGAACGAGATGAGACTCCGGCGCATCACCACGGTCCTGTCCACGCTGGTGCTGGCGACCGCCATGACGGCGTGCGGCTCCAGCGAGAAGAGCATCGACAAGAAGCCCAAGGCCGGCGACGCCAAGGGCGCGCTCATCGGCGTCACCATGCCGACCAAGTCGTCCGAGCGCTGGATCCGCGACGGCAACACCCTCAAGGCCGACCTGGAGAAGCTCGGCTACAAGGTGGACCTGCAGTACGCCGAGAACGACATCCCGACGCAGGTCAGCCAGATCGAGAACCAGATCACCAAGGGCGCCAAGCTGCTGGTCGTCGCGTCCATCGACGGCACCGCGCTGACCAGCCAGCTGCAGCAGGCGCACCAGAACCACATCCCGGTGATCTCCTACGACCGGCTCATCATGCGCAGCCCGGACGTCGACTACTACGTCACCTTCGACAACTACAAGGTCGGCGTGGAGCAGGCGACGTCGCTGCTCACCGGCCTGAAGCTGAAGAACGCCGACGGGTCGGAGGGCACGGCGAAGGGCCCGTTCAACATCGAGCTGTTCGCCGGCTCCCCCGACGACAACAACGCGCCGTTCTTCTACAAGGGCGCGATGTCGGTGCTCAAGCCGTACATCGACAAGGGGACCCTGGTCGTGAAGAGCGGCCAGACCGACTTCAAGACCATGGCGATCCTGCGTTGGGACCCGGCGACGGCGCAGAAGCGGATGGAGGACATCCTCACCAAGACCTACCGGGGCGGCGCCAAGGTCGACGGCGTGCTCTCGCCCTACGACGGACTGTCGATCGGCATCCTGTCGGCGCTCAAGAGCAACGGCTACGGCACGCCGAGCCAGCCGTACCCGGTGGTGACCGGGCAGGACGCCGAGCGGGCCTCGGTGAAGTCGATCCTGGCCGGCGAGCAGTACTCGACCATCTTCAAGGACGTCCGCAAGCTCGCCGACGAGGCGGCGAAGATGTCCGACGCCATCCTCAAGGGCGGGAAGCCGCAGGTCAACAACACCACCGACTACAACAACGAGAAGAAGGTCGTCCCGACGCAGATGCTGCAGCCGGTCATCGTCAACAAGTCCAACGTGCAGACCGAGCTGGTGCAGTCCGGCTACTACACGCAGGCGCAGCTGGGGTGACGCCGTGACCACCGACGACACCACCGACGCGGCGGCCGCCGGCGCCGCGGGGCGCGACGACATCCTGCGGATGCAGGGGATCACCAAGACGTTCCCCGGGGTGAACGCGCTCGCGGACGTCGACCTGACCGTGCGCCGCGGCGAGATCCACGCGATCTGCGGGGAGAACGGCGCCGGCAAGTCCACGCTGATGAAGGTGCTGTCCGGGGTGTACCCGCACGGCTCGTACGACGGGGAGATCCTCTTCGACGGCGAGCCGTGCCGGTTCTCCGGCATCCGCGACAGCGAGGAGCGCGGCATCGTCATCATCCACCAGGAGCTGGCGCTGTGCCCGCAGCTGTCGATCGCCGAGAACATCTTCCTCGGCAACGAGCGCGGCGCCCCGGGGTTCCTGGGGCGCGGCCTGGTCGACTGGAACCGCACCAACCACGAGGCGGGCCGGCTGCTGGAGCGGGTCGGGCTGCCGGAGAACCCGGTGACCCCGATCGCCGACCTCGGCGTCGGCAAGCAGCAGCTGGTGGAGATCGCCAAGGCACTGTCCAAGCGGGTGCGGCTGCTGATCCTGGACGAGCCGACCGCCGCGCTGAACGACGCGGACTCCGCGCACCTGCTGGAGCTGATGCGCGGCCTGCGCGACGACGGCATCACCTGCGTGATCATCTCGCACAAGCTGAACGAGGTGCTGGCGATCGCCGACACCGTCAGCGTGCTGCGCGACGGCCGGATGATCGAGACGCTCGACCCGTCGGGCGGCGGGGTCACCGAGGACCGGATCATCTCCGGGATGGTCGGCCGGGACCTGGAGCACCGCTTCCCGCCGCGCGAGCCGGAGATCGGCGCGGAGGTGCTGCGGATCGAGGACTGGACGGTGCACAGCCCCGCGCAGCGCGACCGGGCGGTGGTGTCGGGGGCCGCCCTGTCGCTGCGGCGCGGCGAGATCGTGGGGCTGGCCGGGCTGATGGGCGCGGGCCGCACCGAGCTGGCGATGAGCGTGTTCGGCCGGTCGTACGGGGTGGACATCTCGGGCCGGGTCTACAAGGACGGCGAACCCGTCCGGCTGCGGAACGTGCGGGACGCGATCCGGCACCGCATCGCCTACGCCACCGAGGACCGCAAGCGGTACGGGCTCAACCTCATCCAGGACATCAAGCGGAACGTATCGGCCGCGCGGCTCGGGAAGCTGGCCCGGGCCGGGTGGGTGAACGAGTACGACGAGTACCGGGTCGCCGAGGAGTTCCGCGGCGGGATGAACATCAAGGCGCCGAGCGTGTCGGCCGTGGCCGGGCAGCTGAGCGGCGGCAACCAGCAGAAGGTCGTGCTGTCCAAGTGGATCTTCACGGACCCGGACGTGCTGATCCTGGACGAGCCGACCCGCGGCATCGACGTCGGCGCCAAGTACGAGATCTACACGATCATCAACCGGCTCGCCGCGGAGGGCCGGGCGATCCTGCTGATCTCCTCGGAGCTGCCGGAGCTGCTCGGCATGTGCGACCGGATCTACACGATGGCGGCCGGCCGGATCACCGGCGAGGTGCCGCGGGCGGAGGCGACGCAGGAGCGCCTCATGTCCTTCATGACCATGGGAAGGGAGCAGGCCGGATGAGCCGTACCGCACCTGCCGAGACCGGGGCCGCGAGCCCCGCCGCCGCGCCCGGGGCGGCGCCCGCGGGCCGGCCGCGGCTGACCGTCAACGTGCGGCAGAGCGGCATCTACATCGCGTTCGCGCTGATCGTCGTGCTGTTCGCGGTGCTGACCGGCGGCGATCTGCTGCAGCCGCAGAACATCTCCAACATCATCGTGCAGAACTCCTACATCCTGATCCTGGCGATCGGGATGATCCTCATCATCATCTCGGGGCACATCGACCTGTCGGTGGGCTCGCTGGTCGGCGTGACCGGCGCGATCGCGGCCTGGCTGATGGTGAGCCACCATGTGGCGTGGCCGGTCGCGCTGCTGCTGACGCTGGTGGCGGGCGCCGCGATCGGCGCGTGGCAGGGGTACTGGACGGCGTTCTTCGGCATCCCGTCGTTCATCGTCACGCTGGCGGGGATGCTGCTGTTCCGTGCGCTGACCATGACGGTGCTCGGCAACCAGGGTCTCGGCCCGTTCCCCGACCAGGTGCGGACGCTGTCGAACGGGTTCACCTCCGGCTACTTCGGCAACGTCGGGCTCGGCCCGCTGGGCGGCGCCGACCTGTTCAGCCTGCTGGTGGGGATCGTGGCCGTCGCGGGGCTGGCGGTGTCGCGGTGGCGGACCCGCACGACGCGGCTCGGCTACGGGCAGACCGTCGACCCGGTGCCGGTGTTCCTGCTGAAGATCGTCGCCGCGGGCGCGCTGATCATGGCGGTGACGGTGCAGCTGGCCCGGTTCCACAACCTGCCGTGGGTGCTGGTGCTGCTGGCGGTGCTGGTGCTGGCGTACTCGCTGCTGACGGGACGGTCGGTGTTCGGCCGGCACGTCTACGCGGTCGGCGGCAACCTGCAGGCGGCGGTGCTGTCCGGCGTGCGGGCCAAGTCGGTGGTGTTCTGGCTGTTCGTCAACATGGGCGTGCTGTCGGCCCTCGCCGGGATCATCTTCGCCGGGCGGCTCAACCAGGCGGGGCCCACCGCGGGCAACACCTTCGAGCTGGACGCGATCGCCGCGGCGTTCATCGGCGGCGCGGCGGTGCAGGGCGGCGTCGGCAAGGTGGTCGGCGCGATCACCGGCGGCCTGATCATGGGTGTGATCAACAACGGGATGTCGCTGATGGGCGCGCCGAGCGAGCGGGTGATGCTGGTGAAGGGCCTGGTCCTGCTCGCCGCCGTCGCGTTCGACGTGTGGACGAAGCGGCGGTCCGGGTCGCCGCTGCTGCGGTGACGGGCGTGCCGGACGCGAGGGCCGAGATCGCCGAGCGCGGGCCCGCCGCGCTCGGCGAGGGCCCCACCTGGGATCCCGCGACCGGCCGGCTGGTCTGGGTGGACGTCCTCGCATGCGAGGTGCGCTTCCACGACCCGTCCGGCGGGCCGGGCACCGTCCTGGGCACGGAGCAGCACGTCGGCGCGGCCAAGCCCCGCGCCGGCGGCGGCCTGGTGGTGAACCTGCGCGACGGCGTCGGCCTCTACGACCCGGACGGGTCGTTCCGCTGGCTGGCCGAGTGGCCGGAGGACGGCTGCCGCGGCAACGACGCCGCCGTCGCACCGGACGGGTCGCTGTGGGCGGGCAGCATGCGCTACGACGAGGCGCCCGGCGGCGGACGGCTGCGGCGCGTCGGCCCGTCCGGCGAGGTCCGCACGCTGCTGGACGCCGTGACGGTCAGCAACGGCACCGGGTGGAGCCCGGACGGGCGGCTCGTCTACTACGTGGACACGCCGACGGGACGCATCGACGTCCTCGACGCCGGCGACCCGTCGAAACGGCGGCCGTTCGCGCACGTCCCGACGCCCGGCCTCCCCGACGGCCTCACCGTCGACGCGGACGGCTGCGTGTGGGTGGCGCTGTGGGGCGGCGGCCGCGTCCTGCGGTACACGCCGGCGGGGACGCTCGACCGGGTCGTGGAGATCCCGGCGCGGCAGACGACCGCCTGCGCCTTCGGCGGCCCCGGCCTGCGGGACCTGTACGTCACGACCGCGACGGCGGGCGCGCCGCCGGGCGACGTCCACGCGGGCGCGCTGTTCGTCGTCCCGGACGCGGGGCAGGGCCTGCCCTCCCCCGCGTTCGCCGGCTGACCCGGGCGGCGAGGGCGGTCAGGCGCGGCGGCCGACGCCCGCGAGCGTGAACGTCCGCTCGGCGTGCCCGGCCGCCCCGCCGGGCGGGTCGGGCCGCCACTGCGAGGTGTAGGTCAGGCCCGGTTCGAGCAGGTCGAACGGCGCGACGACGGACTCGACCTCGGCGCGGGTGCGGCCCCGGAACAGGCCGCTGGTCGGCCGGAACACCTTGCGGACGTCGCCGCCCGACTCCGGCTCCGGGTCCTGCGTGATGTGCGTGAACACCAGGTGCCCGCCCGGCGGGAGCGCCGCGTGCAGGCGCCGGACCGACGCGGCGGCCTCGGCGGTGTCTTCGATGAAGTGCAGGACGCGGTCCAGCACGACCGCGACGGGTTCGGAGAAGTCGATGTGCTCGCGGACGGCCGGGTCGTCGGCGACGGCCTCGGGGTGCTTGAGGTCGCACTGCACGACCGACGTCCGCTCGTTGCCCGCGAGCAGCGCCCGCGCGTGCACGAGCACGACCGGGTCTCCGTCGGCGAACACGACGGTCGCGTCCGGCGCGACCCGGGCCGCGACCTCGTGCACGTTGCCGGCCGCGGGCAGCTTGGTGCCGATGTCGATGAACTGCCGCACGCCCTGCCCGGCGAGGTGCCGGACGGCGCGGCCGATGAAGGCGTGGTTCTCCCTGGCCGCCGCCTGCGCCTCCGGGATGACGGCGAGCAGCTGCTCGGCCACCTCCCGGTCGGCGGCGTAGTTGTCCTTGCCGCCGAGCAGGTAGTCGTAGATCCGCGCGGTGTTCGGGGTCGTCAGGTCGACGCCGGCGGGGGACGGCCTCTCCTCGGTCATCGGCACACTCCGCTTCGTCCCGGGGAAGTTGATCGTCTCATGGGACGCGGCGTGCTCGCGCCGGGACGCACCGCACCCGGCCGTCAGGGCCCCTCAGGGTCGACGACGCCGCGGTCGGCCCAGAACGGGTCGAGGAGCGAGCGCAGCCGCTCCGCGCCGACCCGCTCCAGCACGCCGAGCGCGGCGATGTCGCCGGTGAGCTGGTCCAGGCCCGTCGCGCCGAACAGGACCGTGCCGGTGGACGGGTGCGTCAGCGTGAAGGCGATGCACAGCTGCGCGGGCGTCGCGTCCAGCTCGGCGGCCAGCTCGCCGATCCCCTTCGCGGCCTCGACGATCCGCTCGCGGATCCCGCCCGGGTCGCGGCCGATCTGCCGGGACGTCCCGGACTTGCCGGCGAGGATGCCGCCCTCCAGCACGTCGGACGCCTGCATCGACACGCCCTCGGCGAAGACGGCCGCGAACGGCTCCCCGTCGGGGATGGACCGGCGGCACGGGCTGTACTTCAGCTGGGCGAGCTGCGGACCGGGCGAGCCGGCCGCCAGCGCGTGCCCGCGGATCTCCCGGACGGCGGCCGCCGACCAGTTGTTGACGCCCCAGCAGCCGAGCAGCCCCTCCCGCTCCAGTTCGGCGAGGTCGCCTGCGAGCCGCTTGAGGTCGAGGTCGTCGCTGCGGATATCGCCGAGGACCGCCACGTCGGCATGGTCGGCGCCGACGCGGAACAGCGCGTTGGCGAGCTGGTCGCGCAGCGAGTGCTCCGGGTACCCCTCCAGCCACAGCTTGGTGGACAGCAGGTAGTCGTCGCGGGCGATCCCGGCGGCGCGGACGATCGCGGAGAACAGCACGTCGGTGAAGACGGGCGGGTGGCCCGGCATGCCGTAGACGGCGACGTCGAACAGGTTGATGCCGGAGTCGACGGCGTGCCGCAGCATCGTGACGGCGTCGCGGAAGTCCATCCGGTCGTAGGTGTGCCAGGAGCCGAGGGACAGGACGGACGCCTCGGGCCCGGCCGTGCCGAGGCGGCGGCGCGGAACGATCGTGGTCACGTTTCTCCTCACAGGTGCGGGTGGACGACGGCCTTGACCTGTTCGAGCCGCCGCATCGACGCCAGCGCGGCGGACGCGCCGCCGAGGCCGGCGGGCTCGCCGAACAGGTCGTCCCAGGGGAAGCGGTCCCGGGACGTGCGCAGGAACTCGATGGCGCGGTACAGGTCGCCGGCGTCGCCGTTCAGCGAGCCGAGGACGTTCAGCTCCTTGCCCATGATGGTGCCGAGCGGCAGCTCGTCCGGGCGCGGCCCGGTCGTGCCGACCACGACGAACCGGCCGCCGAACGCCGCCATGCCCACCGCCTCGGCGCCGACGCCGGGCGCGCCCGCGAGGTCCAGGACCAGTTCGGCGCCGCGCCCGTGCGTGGCGTCCATGACGGTGGCGAGCCGCGCGTCGGCGCCGCCGTCCAGGCCGATGACGGTGTCGGCGCCGAACGCGCGGGCCAGATCGAGCCGGGAGTCGGGGGCGCCGATGGTGATGACGGTTCCGGCGCCGGACGCGCGGGCGACCGCGGTGGCGACGATGCCGAGCGCTCCCGCGCCCTGGACGACGACACTGGATCCGGGCCGCACCCCGCCGGCGCGGTCGTAGGCGTGCAGGACGGTCTTGACCGCGCATCCGGCCGACGCCGCCCACGTGTCCTTCACCTCGTCGGGCAGCACGACCTTCAGCGCGCCGGGCGTCACATAGTTGTGCGCGGCGAGCCCGCCGGTGGCGTAGGGGAAGCGGTCGGAGCGCAGCAGGAAGCCGTAGCCGCGTTCGGAGCAGGCGACCGGGTTGCGCAGCACGGTGCAGCCGTAGCAGTGCCCGCACACCGACTCCGACCAGCCGATCCGGTCGCCGACCTTGACCGTGCGGCCGAGCGCGTCGCGGGTGCCGGGGCCGACGGCGCGGACGGTGCCCATCGTCTCGTGGCCGAGCACGATCGGCAGCATGTCCGGGAAGGCCATCGCGCCCGACCACAGGTGCACGTCCGTCGCGCACAGGGTGGCGCAGTCGACCCGCACGACCGCCGCGCCGGGCTCGACCTCGGCGGGCAGCGGCAACTCCTCCAGGACGAGGGGGGCGCCGTGCTCGCGCAGCACCGCCGCCCTCGTGGACGTCAACCGGGTCATCACTCTCCTCGTTTCGTCATCGGCCGTGCTCGGTGTCCCAGACCTCGCGCCGGCTGCGCCACCACAGCAGGACCAGGATCACCAGGAAGGGCACCACGCCCTGGTACTTCTGGATCGCGTCGAGGGAGGACGACAGGCCCTCCAGGCAGCCGAGGATCAGCCCGCCGGCGAGGGTCAGCGGCAGGCTGCGGAAGGCGCCCACCATCGCGACCGCCAGCGCGGTGCTGATCAGCCCGGACAGGGTGGAGAAGTCGCCGCCGAGCCGCGGCGCGACCAGCACGACCACCATCGTGGTGACGGCGCCGACGCCGGCCCAGACGCCGACGGCCAGCCGCGGCGCGGGGATCCCGACGACCTCGGCGGTGCCCGGCCGCTCCGACAGCGCCTGCAGCTTCAGCCCGATCCGGGTGCGGGTCAGCAGCAGCCCGACCGCGACGGTGATGAGCAGCGCGAACGCCAGCGACACCGGTACCGACTGCGGGACGACGACGTCCCCCACGGTGAACAGCGGCGCGCCGAACGGGTTGGGGAAGCGGTGCGCGCCGGTGCTGTTGCCGCCGAACAGCCGCACGCCGACCGCGGTGAGCGCGACGAAGATCGCCACGGTCACGGCCGCCTTGGTGCCCTCCTTGTGCCCGGCGAACCAGCGCACCAGCGCCGCGCCGAGCAGCGCCGACAGCGCGGCCGCGAACACCACGCCGGCGAGCAGGGCGAGCAGCGCGTTCACGCCGCGGTCGGTGAGCGACACCATCACGAACGCGCCGAGGGCGCCGACGGCCGTGAGCGCGAAGTTGACCACGGCGACGAGCCGGTAGGTCAGCACGACGCACAGGCCGAGCAGGGCGTACCCGCCGCCGCTGGTCAGCCCGGCGATCACAGAGTTCACCATCGATACCTCCGGGTGGTGCCGGGCGCGCGGGTCCGCGCGCCCGGCGGTCGGATCTGCTCGTCCCGCTACTTCTCGCCGGGGACGGTGAACCCCTCGGGCAGGACCTTCCAGCCGCCGGCGTCGGCCTTCACGAACCGGGTGCCCTTGATCGGGTTGTGCTCCTTGCCGGGCCCGAACACCCACGGGTTGGCGGCCATCGGGTAGTCGACCGGCTTCATCGCCTTGAACGCCTTGGTGACGGACTCGCGGGTGATGGCGCCCTTGATGCCCTTGAGGACCTGGACGAAGAGGTCCGCCGCCATCACCGCGCCCTGGCTGAACGCCGTCTTCTGGATGCCGTTCCTCTCGACGATCCTCGCCCAGCGGTCGTTGCCCGGCAGCGTCGGATCGGTGTACGGCTGCCACTCGGCGCCGCAGTAGGCGTTCATGCCCGCCGGGATCACCTTCGCGTTGGCGTCGGTGTAGCTGTTGGCCGCCAGCAGGAAGTCGACGTTCTGCATGCCCTGCGTCTTGGCCTGCGAGAACCACGGCGCGACGGTCGCGTTGTAGAGGACGGCCTCGCAGCCGGCGTTCTTGTCGGCGACGAGGTAGCGGGTCGGGTCGCCGTTGCCGACCGCGAGGTTCTTGTGGGCGAGCGTCTTGCCGGTCAGCCCCGTCCATTTCTTGATGGCGTTCTCGATGCCGCCGCCGCTGCCCGGAAGGACCGTGTAGTCGATGCAGATCCTCTGCTTCTTCAGCGTCTCGGACGCGTAGTACAGCATCGCGGTCGTCAGCGCGTACGGCCCCGGGTTGACGGGGGCGATGTTCGGGCTGGTGAAGCAGGCCGGGTCGACGCCGACGGCCGGGACGGAGACGATCTTCTCCTTGCTGTAGGTGACGCGGTTCAGCCCGCAGTCCACCGCGCTGGAGGACCCGGCGAACGCGACGACGCCGTCGGACTTGATCAGCTCGCGGGCCGCCTGGCTGGAGCGCTGCGGGTCCATCGCGTCGTCCTTGCTGATCAGCTTCAGCTTCCGGCCGCCGATCCCGCCGGAGGCGTTGACCTCGTCGAAGACCGCCTTGACGGCCTTCGGCACCTCGGGCGTCTGGAACAGCCCGGTGATGCCGTTGATCGAGCCGACCTTGATCGGCCCCTTCGTCGAGTCGCCCGACCGGCAGCCGGCCGCGGTCACGGACACGGTGACGGACACGGCGAGCACGGCCGCCGCCGTCGAGAGGGTGCGCTTCATGGCATGAGCCCTTGCTTGGGGGGTGGGATGGACTGGGGGTGCGCGCGTGCGGGTGGGCGCGCGGACGCGGCGCGGGTCGTCAGGTGGCGGGGACGTCCGCGGTCCCGAGGTAGGCGGCCCGGACGGCCGGCTCCTCCAGGACCTCGGCGGTGGGCCCGGAGGCGATGACGTGCCCGAAGTCGAGGACGGTGACCTGCGCGCACGTCGCCTGGACGAGCTCCATGTCGTGCTCGACGAGCAGGATCGACACCCCGAACCTGGCGGGGACCTCGGTGAGCCGCCGGCCGAGCGCCAGCGACTCGGCGGCGGACTGGCCCGCGGCGGGCTCGTCGAGCAGCGCCACCTTCGGGCGCGCCGCGATCGCCGCGGCGACGTCCAGCAGCCGGCGGCTGCCCGCGTCGACGATGGACACCGGGACGTCGCCGGGCGGGCAGCCGAAGAACTCCAGCAGCTCGTCGGCCTCGGCGCGCGGGAGGCGCCGGCCCGAGCCGATCGTCAGGTACTCGTACAGGGACAGTTCAGGGGCGATCGCGGTGGTCTGGAACGTGCGCCGCAGGCCGCGCTTCGCGCGGGCGCTCGGCCCGAGCCGGTCCAGCCGGGCGCCGGCCAGCTCCACCGAGCCCCGGTAGCCCGCGACGAACCCGGTCGCCGCCGCGATGAACGTCGACTTGCCGGCGCCGTTCGGGCCGATCAGCCCGGCGACCGCGCCGTCCGGGACCGTCAGGTCGACCGCGTCCAGCGCGACGACCTCGCCGAACCGCACGGTCAGCCCGGTCACCTTCAGCGCCGCCGGAGCGGAGCCGCCGGCCGCGCCGGAGCCGGCGGGCGGACGGGGCGCGGGCACCACGGCGGGCGCGTCGCCAGGGTGCTCGTCGCCGGTCCGGTCGAGGAGCTTGCGGGCGTCGCGCTCGCGCTTGCGCATCCGGGTCATGTCGGTCTGGCTGAGCCCGCTGCGCAGCGCGAGCAGCGCGCCCGCGCCGAACAGCACGCCTCCGAAGTCCTGCGGCAGCGACAGCTTGTCCATGATCGTCGCCATCACGGCGCCGAACACGCCGCCGAGCACCGCGCCCTCGGGGTGGTGCGGCCCGATCATGATCGCGACGGCGAACAGCGCGAGGGACTGGCCCATCGCGAAGTTGCTCGGCACGACCATGCTGAGCTGACCGGCGAGCAGCCCGCCGCCGATCCCGGCGACGAAGGCGCTGATCGCGAACGCGGCGAGCTTGCTGCGCGCCACCGAGACGCCGTGCGCGGCGGCCGACCGCTCGGAGTGCCGCAGCTCGTACCAGGACAGGCCGAGCCGCGTCCGGCCGATCGCCCGCAGCGCCACCGCGATCACGGTGAACACGATCACGCAGAGGACGAAGTAGCCGCCGTCGCCGTCGAACGGCGCGGGCCGGTCCAGCATCGTCAGGTCCGCCGCGCCGGGGAACGGGTTGGAGTTCCACACGATGTCGGCGGACACGGCGAACCCGAAGGTGACGACGGCGAGGTTCACCCCGCGGATGCGCAGCGCGGGCAGCCCGATGGCGACGCCCACCGGCACCGCCGCGAGGCCGCCGAGCAGCAGCCAGGCGAAGAACCCGCCGGGCGCGCCCATCACGTTGAGCTTCAGCACGACCCACGCGCCGATCGCCGCGAACGACATCTGGCACAGCGACATCACGCCGGCCCGGCCGACGATCACGCCGAAGCTCTGCATGATCACCGCGCTGACCGCGGCGCTGATCGCCAGGTAGATCCAGTACGGCGGCAGCACCGCCGGGAGGACCGCGCAGGCGAGCACGGCCGCGGCGAGGCCGGTGCCGAGGCTCCGGCCGGACTGGAGCCTGCCGGTCGGGTTCATCGCGCCTCGCTCTCCGCGGCCGGCGGCGTCGCGCCGCCGGGTTCCGCGCCGTCGGATCTCGGGCCGCCGGCGGACGGGGCGCCGCCGAAGTACAGCCGGTGCAGCCGCCGTTCGTCGCCGCGCAGCTCGGCGCACGGGCCGGAGAACACGATCCGGCCCTTGCGGAGCACGTGCGCGCTGGTCCCGACGTCCAGGGCCAGGTTCGCGAACTGCTCGATGAGCACCACCGCGATCCCCATCCCGGCCAGCTCGCCGACCGTGGTCATCAGCCGCCGCACGACGAGCGGCGCGAGGCCGAGCGACATCTCGTCGATCAGCACGACCTTGGGCGCCGACACCAGCGCGCGGCCGAGCACCACCATCTGCTGCTCGCCGCCCGACAGGTGCCCGGCCTGCAGGCCGCGCCGCTTGTCCAGCTCGGGGAAGAGCCGGTAGACGGTCGCGAGGTCGCCGTCGCCCCGCTGGGACACCAGCAGATTCTGCTCGACGGTCAGGGTCCGGAACGTGGTGCGCGCCTGCTCGACGTAGCCGAGCCCCGCCCGCGCCCGCTTGTAGGGGGCGAGCTTCTCGACGGCGGTGCCGGCGAGCCGGACCGTCCCGGACTTGACCTGGGCCAGGCCGGCGATGCCGTCCATCAGCGTCGTCTTCCCCGCGCCGTTCGCGCCGAGCACGACCGTGACCTCGCCCCGCGCGGCCTCCAGCGCGACGTCGTGGACGACCGGCACCTCGGCCCGGTCGACGGCGACGCCCTCCAGCGCGAGAGCCGGAGCCTCCATCACTCGCCGTCCGTCCCGAAGGCGGAGCGCAGTGCGGCGGCGGCGCGGGCGTGGGCCTGCGCGGCGGCCGACAGCTCGGAGGCGAGCGGGCCGAAGAACGCGTGGATCAGGCCGTCGTAGCGGACGAGTTCGGTGTCGACGCCCGCGTCCCTCAGCCGCCGCGCGTACTCCTCCCCCTCGTCGCGGAGCACGTCGCATTCGGCTTCGAGGATCAGCGCGGGCGCCACGCCGGAGAGGTCCTTGGAGCGCAGCGGGAGGAGGTAGGGGTCGTCGAGGTCGGCCGGGCCGGTCGGGTAGGTGGTGAAGAACCAGTCCATGCTCGCCTTGGAGAGGAAGTAGCCCTCCGCGAACTCGGCGTAGGACGCGCGCCCGTCCTCGGGGTGGCCGAGGACGGGCGAGACGAGCACCTGCAAGGCGAGCTCGGGCCCGCCGAGGTCGCGGGCCTTGAGCGCGGCGACCGCGGCGAGGTTGCCGCCGGCGCTCTCGCCGCCGACGGCGATCCGGGCGGGGTCGGCGTTGATCCCGGCGCCGTGCGCGGCGACCCACCGGACGGCGGCGTAGGCGTCCTCGGCGGCGGCCGGGAAGGGGTCCTCGGGGGCGAGCCGGTAGTCGACGGAGACGACGACCGCCCCGGCCGCGGCGCAGACGGCGCGGCAGGAGAACTCGTTCTCGTCGAGCCCGCCGATCGTCCAGCCGCCGCCGTGGAACCAGACGAACGCGGGGAACGGGCCGTCCCCCTCCGGGGTGTAGACGCGCACCGGGAGGTCGCCGGCCGGGCCCGGGATCGCGGTGTCGGCGACCGACCCGACCCGCCGCAGGTTCTCCGGCACCGTCCACATCGACTTGAACTGCTCGCGGATCGCGGGGACGTCCAGCGGTCCGGCCGACCGGTTCGGGTCCTCGGCGGGGGTGCGGTCGACGATCCGCTGCGCCTCGGGATGAAGGGGCATCGATTACCTCCGAAGGCCCGGTGCGCCCGGGCCCCGGGGGCCGGGCACTCCGAAATCGTATCTGATTCCGTGTACGTTAAAGGCATACCATCGACGGTGTCCAGAGCTGGAGCGCGATATGACCGACGAATCCCCCGCGGCCGACCTCGTCCTCACCGGCGGGCGCGTGCACACCGCCGACGCCCGCGACCGGGTGGCCGAGGCCGTCGCGGTGCGCGCCGGCCGCATCGCCCGCGTCGGCACCGCCGCCGAGGTCGCGCCGCTGGTCGGGCGCGGTACCCGGGTCGTCCGGCTGGCCGGGCGGTCGGTGCTGCCGGGCATCAACGACTCGCACCTGCACGGCGTCTGGCTCGGCGCGATGTGGCCGTCGCTGCTCATGGACCAGCTGGCCGGATCCGGCGGGCACGCGCACGAGACGCCGTCCCGGCTGGAGTCCTCCGCCGACCGGCGCCGCGCGATCCTGCGCACGGCCGACCTGCTGGCCTCGCTCGGCGTCACCAGCTACACCGAGCCCGGCCTCGGCCCCGGCGAGGACGACGGCCCGAGCGGCTGCTTCGGCTCCGCGGCGCTGCGCGACTACGCCGACCTCGCCGCCGAGGGCGCGCTGAAGGCGCGGGTCACCGCGCTGATGCTGTTCGGGGAGCTGGACGGCCGCAGCTCGGCGGCCGAACTGGCGAAGGGGCTGCGCGAGTTCGTCCCGCCGGCGGACGTGCCGGGCCGGTTCCGGGTCGCCGGCGTCAAGATCTTCGCCGACGGCATCCCACCGATGCGCACCGCCTGGACGGACCGTCCCTACGCCGGCGGCGGGCACGGGTCACTGCTGGTCGACGGCGCGGACGACACCGAGCGCGAGGCCGCGCTCCGCGCGATGATCGCCGTGGCGCACGACGCCGGCCACCAGGTCGGCGTGCACGCGACCGGGGACCGCGCCACCCGGGTCGTCGCGGACGCGTTCGCCGCCGCGACGGGCCGCGACGGCCGGGACGCCCGGCACTACGTCATCCACGGCGACCTGCTCTCCCCCGCGACGCTGGCCGTCCTGGCCGCGCACGGGATCGGGCTGAACACGCAGGCCGGCATCCCGGTCGCGACCGAGCCGCTGCTGGCCGCCGCGCTCGGCGCGGACGCCCTCCGCGACGCCTGGCCGACCCGCGACGCGCTCGACGCGGGCGTCCGGCTGTCGCTCAGCTCGGACGCGCCCGTGCTCACCCCCGACTGGCGGGCCGGCGTCGCCGCCGCCGTGACCCGCCGCGCCGTGGACGGGAGCGTCCGCGGCGCCGCGCAGCGGCTCGCGCTCACCGAGGCGCTGCGCGCCTACACGATCACCCCGGCATGGCAGGACGGCGCCGAGCACGCGAAGGGCTCGATCGAACCCGGGAAGGCCGCCGACCTGTGTGTCCTGGACGCCGACCTGTTCGACCTCGAACCCGCCGCCCTGCCCGAGGTTCCGATCGCGCTGACCGTCCTGGACGGCGAGGTGATCCACGAACACCGCTGACGGTGTCAGGGGGCGTCGGTGCCCCAGGACGCGGCGGGGTCGACGACGCCCTCGTCCAGCCAGAGGCCGGCGGCCGCTTCGGGGAGCTCGTCCCCGTGCCGGGCGAGCAGGTCCAGCGCGGCGAGGTCGTCCTCGAGCTGCGCCTTGCGGCTGACGCCGACGAGGACGTTCGCCACGGCCGGGTGGGTCAGGCAGTAGGCGATCGCGAGCTGCGCCGGAGTGGCGCCGAACCGCTCGGCGACCTGCTGGACCTGCGGGAACGCGGCGCGGATCCGGTCGCGGATGCCGCCGGGGTCCTGGCCGATCTTGCGCTGCGGGTCGAGCCTCCCGGCGAGGATGCCGCCTTCCAGGACGTCCGACGCCTGCAGTCCGAGACCGTCCTCGAACAGCCGGCGGTAGGGCGCCCCCTCGGGCACCGAACGGCGCGCCAGGCTGTACTTGAGCTGCGCGAACGACGGCGGGACGAGGCCCTCCGCGGCGGCGAACCGGCGGGCGAACAGCACGTCTGCGGCAGACCAGTTGTTGACGCCCCAGGACGCGAACCGGCCCGCCCGCACCAGCTCGGCGACGTCCGCGACGACGGCCCGCAGGTCCGGTTTCTCCATGAAGTCGCCGACGACGACGGTGTCGGCGCGGTCGGTGCCGATCCGCCCCAGCGACACCTTGATCTGCTCGGCGAAGGACAGGGCCGGGTACTCCCAGAGCCAGAGCTTGCCGCACAGAAGGTAGTCATCGCGTGCGAGGCCCGCGTCCCGGACGGCCTGCCCGAACAGCACGTCGGTGACCGCGTTCTCCGCGTGCGGGCCGAAGTCGTAGTGCGCGACGTCGAACATGTCCGCGCCGCCGTCCACGGCCAGCCGCACCAGCTCGGCGGCCGCCTCGCGCTCCATCCGGTCCCAGGTGTTCCAGGAGCCGAGCGCCAGCGGCGGCACCTCAGGGCCGTCCGCGCCCAGGCGGCGCCTCGGCACCCGTGCTGAGAACTCCATCGGTGACCTCCGATCGCTGAGCGGCCGCCGCGGGCGGCGGTGGCCGTTGACGGAGTGATCGTATAGCATCCTGCATATCTTTTCGGAGAAGGAGATCGCCCATGCCGCTTCCCTCCCCCGGCGCCGACCCGTCCGGCATCCTCGGCGTCGCCACCGGCTACATGGCCGCCAAACAGCTGTTCGCGGCCAGCGAGGCCGGCGTCTTCGCCGCGCTCGCCGCGGGCCCGGCCGGCGCGCCGGAACTGGCCGCCCGCACCGGCCTGCCCGAGCGCACCGCCCGGATCCTCGGCGACGCCCTGTCC
The DNA here is from genome assembly GCF_017573465.1 of Actinomadura violacea. Classification (GTDB taxonomy): domain Bacteria; phylum Actinomycetota; class Actinomycetes; order Streptosporangiales; family Streptosporangiaceae; genus Spirillospora; species Spirillospora violacea. The sequence goes on along the minus strand of NZ_JAGEPF010000016.1, from coordinate 88,297 downwards.
GGCCTCGGCCTGCTGACCCGCGAGGACGGCCGCTACGCCAACACCTCCGCCACCGCCGCCTACCTGGCCGGCGCCGAGGACGGCGTGGACCTGCGCCCCTTCCTGGCCTTCCTCGACGCGATCAGCTACGGGCACTGGCTCGGGTTCGCCGAAACGACCCGGACCGCGAAGCCACAGCCCCTCGACCTCGCCGGCGACCGGATGCAGACGTTCATGGGCGGCGTGATGACCTACAACGCCCTGCACGCCCGCATGCTCGCCGAGGTCTTCGACTTCACCCCGTACCGGCGGATCCTCGACTTCGGCGGGCTGTCCGGCTCGTTCCTCGCCGAGGCCCTGACCGCCGCCCCCGACGCCCGCGGCACCTTCGCCTCCGCCGGCGAGCTGGTCGACTTCGCCCGCAAGGTCATCGACGACGCGGGCGCCGGCGACCGCGTCGAGGTCGTCCGCACCGACCCGGTGACCGGCGACGTCCCCGGGCTCCACGACCTCGTGCTGCTCGAACACGTCGTGCACCGGTTCGACGCCGGGCAGAACAGGGCCATCATAGAGCGGGCCCGGCGCGCCGCCTCCCCCGGCGCCACCCTCGTCCTGCTCGACTTCTTCCTCGACGCCGACCCGCACCAGCGCGCCATCGACGCCCTGCACGCCGGCGAGTACCTCGTCATCGACGGCACGGTCGTCCACCCCGAGGACGAGGTGCGCGGCTGGCTGAAGGACGCCGGCTGGGAACCGGTCGAGACCCGCGAGCTGCCCGGCAGCCCGCGGATCATCATCGCGGAGGCCCGGTGAGCGCCGGGCGGGCCGTCCTCGTGACGGGCGGAGCGAGCGGCATCGGCAAGGCCGTCGCCGCGGCCTTCGCCGCCGCGGGGGACCGCGTCGTGATCGCCGACCGGAACGAGGACGGCGCCGCCACCGCCGCCAAGGAGCTCGGCTGCGACGCCGTGACCCTGGACGTCACCGGCGCCGCGTCCGTCGCCGCCGGAGTCGCGCGCGCCACTGAGCTCGCCGGGCCCGTCGAGATCCTGGTGAACAACGCCGGCCTGGTCGCGGGCGGCGGTCCCCTCACCGCGCTGCCGCTGGAGGTCTTCGACACCGTCGTCGCCGTCAACCTGCGCGGCACCTTCACCGTCACCCAGGCCGTCGCGAACCAGATGATCGAGCGCGGCACGCGCGGCCGCATCGTCAACATCAGCTCGATCGGCGCGCGCCAGCCGACCGCCGGCCTCGGCCACTACGAGGCCACCAAGGCCGCGGTGGACGCTCTGACCCGCACCGCCGCGCTGGAGCTCGCCGGGCACGGCATCCGCGTCAACGGCGTCGCGCCGGGCCCCGTCCACACCCCGATGACCGCCGGGCTGATGGACGACCCGCAGGCCCGCGCCGCGTGGGAGGCCCGCATCCCCCTAGGCCGCATCGCCGCCACCGCCGACATCGCCCCGCTGGTCGTCTTCCTGGCCTCCGACCAGGCCGCCCACATCACCGGCGCGATCGTCCAGGTCGACGGCGGCCAACTCCTCACCTGACAAGCCCCGGACGCGCCGGTCCCCTCCCCCTCGCCCGGCCCAGGGCCCCGGCGCGTCCGGCCCGCACACCCGAGTCCGGACCAGGCGGCTTGAGCCCCGTCCCCAACGGTTTGGACTCCAACGCCGGTGGTTCGAAGCTCAGCCACCGGTCACGGGCAGGCACGCGGAGCGAGCGCCAGCGAGCGGAGCGGGCCTGCCCGACGACGGACAAGGCGTTTCGCGCGGAGCGCTAGCGGAGCGGGAAACGCCTTGTCCGTCGCAACGGGGGTTCCAGGGGGTCGCCCCCCTGGGAAAACACAGCCACGGGCAGGCACGCGGAGCGAGCGCTAGCGAGCGCAGCGGGCATGCCCGGCGGTCGGTGAGCCGTTTTGCCGCGGAGCTCTAGCGGAGCGGGAAAACGGTTCGCCGACCGTGACGGGGGTTCCAGGGGGTCGCCCCCCTGGGCTAACGCTGTTTAGCGCTGTGGAGGGCGTCGGCGGTGGCGTTCTTGTGGGCGCAGGCGACGCGTTCGATCTCGGCGGGGTCGGCGCCGCCGGAGATGAGCGCGAGGATCCGCTCGTGCTCCTCGACCGAGCGGCGGGCGCGGCCGGGGACGTAGCTGAAGGTGGAGCGGCGCATGTGGTCGAGGCGGGTCCACTCGGCTTCGAGGAGGGAGCGCAGGTGGGCGTCCGGGCAGTGCTCGTAGATGGAGAAGTGGAACTCGCGGTTGAGGGCGGTGAACGCGGTCGGGTCGAACTCCTCCAGCGCCTCCACCATCCGGTCGTTGATCTTGCGGGAGGCGTCGATGTGCGCGGCCTTCATGAACGGGGCGGAGATCGCGGTGGCGTACCCTTCCAGCCGCGCGAGGATCTGCAGGGTGTGCTCGACCTGCTCGGCGTCGAAGACGGCGACGCGGGCGCCGACGTTGCGGACGACCTCGACCAGCCCGTCGGACTGCAGGCGGCGCAGCGCCTCGCGCAGCGGGATCGTGCTGACCCCGGTCTCCTGCGCGAGCTGGTTGATGACCAGCCGGTATCCGGGCACGTAGGTGCCCTCGAGGATGCGCGACCGCAGCAGTTCGTAGCAGAACTCTGCCTTGCTCTCCTTGCCCTGGTCCTGCTTCCTGGCGGAACTCACCCGGTTCTCCTCATCGTCGGCCCGCACCCCCGGTCCCGTTCGGCGGCCGGGTCACCGCGCCAGCGCGTCCAGGAGGGCCTCCCGGAAGCGCGCCCCGCCCGGCACCTCGTGGTGGGCGCCGGGGACGGTCACCAGCCCGGCCCCGCCGAGTCCCTCGGCGAGGTCCCCGATTCCTCGGGTCAGGTCATCATTCTCGCCGACGACGAAGACGGGAAGGACCTTCGCGTTCCAGGGGCCGCCGGCGAACGGCGTGGAGCGCAGTCCTTCGACGCAGCGGGCGAGGCCGGGCGCGCGGTCGCCGTGCGCCGTGACCATGGCGGCGATGGCCGCGGTGAACGGGTCGGCGCAGGGGGTGCCGTCGGCGACGTGCCGGTGCAGGGCGGCGATGTCGACGGCGGTGAACGGCTCGGCGGGGCTGAGCCCGCCGAGGACGGACCGTTCCACCCGGCCGGGCGCGGTGGCGGCGATCTCCCAGGCGATGCGGGCGCCGAGGGAGTATCCGGCGATGTCGAAGGCGGTGGCGCCGGCGTCGTCCATGACGGCGAGGAGGGCGGCGGCGAGCGCGGGGGCGGTGGCGCCGGCGGCCGTGCGCGGGGCGGGGCTGGCGCCGTGGCCGGGCAGGTCGGGCACGACGACGGTGCGGCCGGCGGCGGTGAGGGCGGCGGCGGTGCCGGTGTCGATCCAGTCGGCCGCCCCGTCGGAGCCGAAGCCGTGCACGAGCAGCACGGGCGGCGCGTCGACGGGCTCGGCGGGGGTGAGCGTGCGGGCCGCGAGGCCGCCTCGGTCGCGCATCCTTCAAGCACCTCCTAGAGGATTTCGTACACGATTTGCGATCATACTGCACGGACCCGGCCGTTTCCGCGGCGCGATCCGCTGAACGGTCCGCGCCGCTTCCCCGAAGACCGAACTCTCGATATTGTGCATGACTTCATATACGATTTCCTCTACCCCTCGTCCGACAGCCGTCCGCCACAGGAGAGCCCCTCGTGCCGCACCCGCTGGGCAACCGGCCCTCGAAGGTCATCGCCGTCCATCTGAACTTCCCCTCCCGGGCCCGCGAGCGCGGCCGGATCCCGGCGCGGCCGTCCTACTTCCTGAAGCCGCCGTCCTCGCTGGCCGGCGCCGGCGACCCGCTGGTCCGGCCGGCGGGCTGCGAGCTGATGACGTTCGAGGGCGAGATCGCCCTGGTCATCGGGCGCACCGCCCGGCACGCCTCCCCCGCGGACGCCTGGGAGCACGTCGGCTGGGTGACCGCGGCCGACGACGCCGGCGTCCACGACCTGCGCTACGCCGACCGCGGCTCCAACCTGCGCTCCAAGGGCGCGGACGGCTTCACGCCCGTCGGCCCGCGGCTGCTCGACGCCCGCACGGTGGACCCGCGCGGGCTGCGCGTGCGCACCTGGGTGAACGGCGAGCTCGTCCAGGACGACACCAGCGACGCGCTGCTGTTCCCGTTCGCCGACCTGGTCGCCGACCTGTCCCGCCTGGTCACGCTGGAGCCCGGCGACGTCATCCTCACCGGCACCCCGGCCGGGGCGTCCGTCGTCTCGCCCGGCGACACCGTCGAGGTCGAGGTGACCGCCGGGTCGCAGTCGACCGGACGGCTGCACAACACGGTCGTCGAGGCGGACCGCGCGCTGCCCGGCTGGGGCGCGATGCCCCGCGTGGACGAGGCGGTCCGCGCGGACGCGTGGGGTTCGGCGTACCGGCCGAAGCCCGCCCTCGATCCGGCCGCCGAGGAGGCCCTGCGCGGGCTGTCGACCGCGACGCTCAGCTCCCAACTGCGCAAGCGCGGCCTGCAGCACATGTCGATCGACGGCGTCCATCCCGCCGGCGGCGACGTGAAGATGGTCGGCACCGCGCACACCCTGCGCTACCTGCCGCTCCGCGAGGACCTGTTCACGGCGCACGGCGGCGGCATGAACGCGCAGAAGCGGGCCGTGGAGGAGCTGCGGCCCGGGCAGGTGCTGGTCATGGACGCCCGCCGCGACACCACCGCCGGGACGATCGGCGACATCCTCGCGCTGCGCGCCGCCAAACGGGGCGCGGCCGGCGTCGTCACCGACGGCGGCCTGCGCGACAGCGCCACCGTCGCCGGCCTGGACGTCCCGGTCTTCCACGGCGGCGCGCACCCGGCCGTCCTCGGCCGCCGGCACGTCCCGTGGGACACCGGCCTGCCGATCTCCTGCGGCGGCGCGCTCGTCCAGCCCGGCGACGTGCTGGCCGGCGACGCCGACGGCGTCGTCGTGATCCCCCCGGACCTCGTCGGGGCGCTCGTCGCGGACGCGGCCGAGCAGGAGGCGCAGGAGCGCTTCATCACCGAGCGCGTCGCCGCCGGCGAGCCGATCGACGGCCTGTACCCGCTCGGCCCGCGCTGGCGCGAGGCGTACGAGACCTGGCGCCGCGACGGCCGCTGAGCAGCCCTTTCCCCGTCCCCCGAGGAGGAGACTTGAAGTTCCGCACCGACCCGGCCACGATCCGGGGGTCCATCGCCCCGGTGGTGACGCCGTTCACCGCCGACGGCGCCCTCGACCTCGACGCGCTGCGCGGGCTGGTCCGCTGGCAGCTGGAGTCCGGCTCGCACGGCATCTCGCTCGGCGGGTCCACCGGCGAGCCGAGCGCGCAGACCACCGGGGAGCGCATCGAGGCGATCCGCGCCGCCGCCGACGAGATCGCCGACCGCGTGCCGTTCCTGCCCGGCACCGGATCGGCGAAGCTGGAGGAGACCCTCGAGGTCACCGCCGCGGCCCGGGACGCCGGCGCCGACGCCGCCCTGGTGATCACTCCGTACTACGCCCGGCCGACGCAGGACGCGCTGTACGAGTGGTACGCGACGGTCGCCCGCGAGTTCCCCGACCTGCCGATCGTCGTCTACAACGTGCCGTCCCGCACCGCCGTGGACATCGCGCCCGGGACGGTCCGGCGGCTGTTCACCGATTTCGACAACGTCGTCGGGATCAAGGAGACCACCAAGGACTTCGAGCACTTCTCCCGCGTCCTGCACGCCTGCGGGCCGGAGCTGCTCGTCTGGTCGGGGATCGAGCTGCTGTGCCTGCCGCTGCTCGCGCTCGGCGGCGCCGGGTTCGTCAGCGCCGTCGCCAACCTCGCCCCGGACGCGGTCGCCCGCATGTACGAGCTGTGGACGGCCGGCGACCACGCCGCCGCCCGCGACCTGCACTACCGGCTGCACCCCCTGGTGGACCTGCTGTTCGCCGAGACGAACCCGGCGCCCGCCAAGTGGGTGCTGGAGCGGCACGGCCGGATCCCGTCCGGGCGCGTCCGGCCGCCGCTGACCGGCCCGTCCGGCGACGCGCGGGCCCGCATCAGCGCGCTGCTCGACCAGGCCGGCGACCTCACCGCGGGCCTGGCGCGGCGGTCCTGAGCCGCGCCGCCGCCCCGACCACCGAACCGGAAGAGAGCACGATGCCCCTCCCCTCCAGCCCCCGCCCCGCCGGACTGCCGGACCGCATCCGGCACTGGATCGGCGGCGCGCACGCCGACAGCGCCGGCGGCGCGGTCTTCGACGTCGCCGACCCCGTCTCCAACGCGCCCTACGCCGTCGCCGCCGCGGGCGGGCCCGCCGACGTCGACCGCGCCGTCGCCGCGGCGAAGGCCGCGTTCACCGCCTGGTCGGGCCTCGGGAACCGCGAGCGCGCGAACGTCCTCACCCGCGTCGCCGACGCGGTCGAGGCGCGCGAGGACCGGCTCGCCGAACTGGAGTCGTTCGACTCCGGGCTGCCGATCGCCCAGGCGCGCGGGCAGGCCCGCCGCGCCGCGGAGAACTTCCGCTACTTCGCCGACGTGATCGTCGCGCTCGGCGAGGAGTCCTACCGGGTCGGCGACCAGCAGATCAACTACGTGGTGCGCACGCCCGCGGGCGTCGCCGGGCTGATCACCCCCTGGAACACGCCGTTCATGCTGGAGAGCTGGAAGCTGGCGCCGGCGCTGGCGGCCGGCTGCACGCTGGTGCTCAAGCCCGCCGAGTGGACGCCGCTGTCGGCCGGCCTGTGGCCGGAGATCCTCACCGAGGCGGGCGTGCCCGCCGGGGTCGTCAACATCGTGCACGGCATCGGCGAGGTCGCCGGGCAGGCCCTCGTCGACCACCCGGACGTGCCGCTGCTGTCGTTCACCGGCTCCACCGACACCGGCCGGCACATCATGCGCTGCTCCGCCGACGGCCTGAAAGCGCTGTCCATGGAGCTGGGCGGCAAGTCCCCGGTCGTGGTGTTCGCCGACGCCGACCTCGACGCCGCGCTGGACTCGGTCGTGTTCGGGGTGTTCTCCCTCAACGGCGAGCGCTGCACCGCCGGGTCCCGCGTCCTGGTGGAGCGGCCCGTCTACGAGGAGTTCACGCGCCGGCTCGCCGAGCGCGCCGACAAGGTCAGGGTCGGGCCGCCGGCCGACCCGTCCACCGAGGTCGGCGCGCTCGTGCACCCCGAGCACTACGCCCGCGTCATGGACTACGTGGACATCGGCCGGCGCGAGGCGAGGCTCGTCGCGGGCGGCGAGCGGCCCGGCGGCCTCCCGGCGGGCAACTACCTGCGGCCGACGGTGTTCGCCGACGTCCCGCGGGACGCGCGGATCTTCCAGGAGGAGATCTTCGGGCCGGTCGTGGCCGCCGCGCCGTTCGACGGCGAGGCCGAGGCGGTCGAGCTCGCCAACGCCACCCGCTACGGCCTCGCCGCCTACGTGTGGACGAGCGATCTGCGCCGCGGCCACCGCATCGCCGCCGCGGTCGCCTCCGGTATGGTCTGGATCAACTCGCACAACGTCCGTGACCTGCGCACTCCCTTCGGCGGCGTGAAGGACTCGGGCCTCGGCCGCGAGGGCGGCGCGCACAGCATCGACTTCTTCTCCGAGTCCAAGATCGTGCACGTCATGCTCGGCGAGGCCCGCACGCCTCGCTTCGGCGCCTAGGAGCAGAGCACATGAGCACTCCCCCCGACGTCGTCCGCTCCGCGTACGCGCAACTGGCCGTCACCGACCTCGCGGCGGCCCGCTGGTTCTGGGTCGACATGCTCGGCCTGCACGTCCAGCACGAGGACGCGGACGCCCTCTACCTGCGGGGCACCGACGAGCTCACGCACCACTCCCTCGTGCTGCGGGCCGGCCCCGTCGCGGCGCTGGACCACATCGCCTACCGGGTCCGCGCGCCCGAGGACGTGGAACGCGCCGGACGGTTCTTCGCCGCGCTGGGACGGCCCGTCCGGCGCGTCCCCGCCGGCACCGGGACGCACGGTGTCGGCGACGCCGTCCGGGTCGTCGACCCGCTCGGCTTCACCGTCGAGTTCTTCCACGCCATCGCGCGCGGCGAGCGCCTCATCCAGCGCTACGACCTGCACCGGGGCGCGCGGATAGCGCGGCTCGACCACTTCAACGTCTGCACGCCCGACATCCCCGCCGCGTACGCGCACTACCGCTCGCTCGGGTTCGGCTGCTCCGAGACGATCGAGGGCGACGAGCACGAGCTGTACGCGGCATGGATGTACCGCAAGCAGACCGTCCACGACGTCGCGTTCACCGGCGGCGCCGGCCCGCGCCTGCACCACGTCGGGATGGCGACCCACGAGTCGCACCAGGTGCTGCACATCGCCGACGTGTTCGGCTCGCTCGGCAAGGAGCACCACATCGAGCGCGGCCCCGGCCGGCACGGCGTGTCCAACGCGTTCTACGTCTACCTGCGCGACCCCGACGGGCACCGGGTGGAGATCTACACCTCCGACTACTACACCGGCGACCCCGACCACGAGACGTACCGGTGGAACGTCCACGACGACCGCCGCCGCGACTTCTGGGGCAACGCGGTGATCGAGTCCTGGTACAAGGAGGCGTCGCCCGTCCTCGACCTGGACGGCGCGGTCCAGCCGGTGTCGGAGTCGGTGCTCGACGAGTCGGCGGTGCAGGTGGGCGCCGACGGCCTCGGCATCGTGGACGGGACGTAGGGCTAGCCCCGGCTCAGGGGCGGCCCCGGCTCAGGGGCGGCCCCGGCTCAGGGGCGCGGGGCGGCGAGGTCGTCGGAGCGCCCGGCTTCGAGCCGGGACAGCTGCGCCGTCGGCCGCCCGGCGGAGCGCCAGTTGCCGCCGTCGTTCTCGCGCGGCCGCGGCCATCCGGCGGGCGAGTCCTCCCAGCGCTCCTGCCGCCCGTACACGGTCATGTCGAGCAGCCCGCAGGTCGGCGCCAGCGGCTCGACGCCGCGGCCGGTCGTCCAGTACGTCTCGAAGACCCGGTCGCCGTCCCGCAGGTAGCACGCCAGGCCGAAGGCGCTGCGGTCCGCGTGCAGGGCGCCGATGGAGTCCCGTGCCGAGTACCAGGGGACGTCCCAGCCCATGAAGTCGCGGTAGCGGACGCTGACCTCGTACGGGCCCTTGCAGAACGTGGCGTAGGTGACGTCGCGCGCGTGCAGGTAGGACAGCTCCCGCACCTGCGAGTTGAAGAACGTGCACCCCTCGCACTGCTCGGCTGCGGGGTGGCCGTCGTGCCACATGTGGAAGTAGGCGATGAGCTGCGTGCGGCCCTCGAACGTCTCGAGCAGCGTGACGGGCCCGTCCGGGCCGGTCAGCGGCGTGTCCGCGGGCACCTCCACCATCGGCAGCCGCCGGCGCGCCGCCGCGATCGCGTCGCCCTCGTGGGTGTGCGCCTTCTCTCGCACCAGCAGCGCGTCCCGTTCGGCCTGCCAGGTCGCCCGGTCGACGATCGGGGGCAGCGCCCCGGCGCCGATGTCCGCGTGGGCCGTGTTCGTCCGGTCGTTCATGATTCCTCCGTATGCCGTGTGCCGTTGTTCTTGCGAGGTGACCGCTCGAGGTGGTCCCTGAGCGCGTCGAGGCGGTCGTCCCAGTCGCTCGCCAGTACCGCGAGGAACTGCTGCGCCACCCGCATCGGCGCGGTGCGCACCCGGTAGCGGATCCGGCGCCGCTCCCCCGGTTCGGCCGTCACCAGGCCCGCTTCGGTGAGCAGGGCGAGGTGCTTGGCGATCGCCTGCCGTGTGATCGGCAGCCGGACGGCCAGGTCGGTGGCGGTCGCCGGGCCGTCCGCGGCCAGCGCCGCCAGGACGGACCGCCGGGACGGGTCGGCGAGCGCGGCGAAGACCCGCTCGGCGGTCGCCTCGAGGTCAGGCCGCATCGAGGTGCTCGGCGAGCTCGCCCAGTTCCGATGCCCAGCCGCCGACGTGGGCGTCGTACTCCTCCTGGTAGACGTCCTCGGGGAGCTGGGCGAAGCCTGTCTCCACCACGTGCAGCGCCGTGCCCGCGCCCGCCGGTTCGAGCGTGAACTCGACGTAGGTGCGGCGCGGGTCGTCCTCGGGCAATCCCTTGACCTGCCAGGTGAAGCCGAACACCCGCGGCTCCTCGACCCGTTCGACGCGCATGGCGACGGCCGACCCGTCGCTCCAGCCCATCCAGGCCGCGCCGCCCGGGCGGGGGTCGATCGCCGCCTCTTCGCCGAACCAGGCGGCCAGCCCCTCGGCCGTGGTGAGCGCCGCCCACACCTTCGCGGGCGGTGCGCCGAGCTGGACGGTGCGTTCGATCCGATCGGGGAATCCCATGGCGGCCTCCTATAGCAACCCAACGGTTGCCACACTATAGCAACCGATCGGTTGCGTCAATGGCCGGCCTCAGGCGTCGAGCAGGTCGAGGACCTCAGAGTCCAGGCCGATGTCCGGATCGGCCGCATACGCGGCGCGCAGCGCGCCCGCCAGGGTCGCCGCCGCGAGGGCCGCCAGCCGGTCGCGCGGGACGTCGCGGTGCCGCAGGTGGTCGATGATGACCTCGTCCAGGTAGCCGACCCAGCCGCGCATCGTGGTGCGCAGCGCGGGACGGGCCGGATCGGGGACGCCGAGCGCGTCCAGCAGCCGCCGCGCGCCCTGCCAGCGCAGGTCCTCGACGATCGCGCGGACCTCCGGATCGGACCCGTTGCCCCCGCGCATCACCGCCAGGAACCCGGCGGCGTTGGCCTCCATGAAGGCGATGTGCCGGTCGAGCGCGTCGCGCAACTGCTCCCCCGGCGTCGCGCCCTCGGGCCCGGCCTCGTGGACGACCCGCAGCCGGTCGGCGGCGGCGCGGATCGTCGCGAGGTACAGGCCGCGCTTGTTGCCGAAGTGGTGCGCGATCAGCCCGTAGGCGACGCCCGCCCGTTTCGCTATCTCGGTGGTGGTGACCTCGTCGTAGGGGCGGTCGGTGAACAGCTCCGCGGCGGCGTCGATCAGCATCTGCCGGCGGTCAGGCCGGGCCATCGGCGGCTCCCTCGCATTGACGTGCGGTCGCGGACGAGTCTAGCCTCACGAACTGATTGATAATCAGTCAATAACGGAGGCGATGATGGCCCGAATGGAGCCGGCGGACACGCCGGTCCTGCTCACCGGCGCGTCCAGCGGGATCGGCCGCGCCCTGGCGTTCGCGCTGGCCGGACGCGGCGCGCGGCTGGCGATCGCGGCGCGCCGGCGGGACGCGCTGGACGAGGTGGCCGACCGGATCGCGGACCGCGGCGGCCCGCGCCCGCACGTGATCGAGGCCGACCTGTCGCGTCCGGGCGCCGCCGCCGAGCTGGCCGGCGCGGCGGTGGACGCGCTGGGCGGCGTGCGGGTGCTGGTCAGCAACGCCGGCGTGGGGCTCGTCGCGGCCCAGGGCGAGCTCGGCGACGGCGCCGCCGCGCGGGTGCTGTTCGAGACGAACTTCTGGTCGCCGCTCGCGCTGGCCCGCGAGCTGCTGCCCGGGATGCGCGGCGGCGGCGTGATCGTCAACGTCACGTCCACGCTGCAGGCGCTGCCGGTCCCGATGCTCGGCCACTACGGCGCGGCGAAGGCCGCGCTCGCGCACGCCACCCGCACGCTGCGCAACGAGCTGCGCGGCACCGGCGTCACCGTCCTGGAGTACGTCCCCGGCGCGACCGACACCGGCGCCCGCGACGTCGGCCTGCTGCCCTGGCGCGGGCGGCCGGTGCGCACGCTCCCGCCGGTGTCCCCCGAGTCCGCCGCGCGGGCGATCGTGCGGGCGGTCGAGCGCGGCGAGCGGCGCCGCGTCCACCCGCTCCCCTCGCTGCTGCCGCTGGAGGTCCCGGCGATCGGACGGCTGGCGGCGCGGGCCGCGGCGCGCCGGATTCAGGTGCCGCGGAGCTTGTCAACTACTCGGCCGTGAAGGACCGAGCTTGTTGGCTCGGTCAGGAAGGGCTCCGCTTATGCTCCCGACTGCCCTTTACGGCGGGACGGTCACGGGTCACATCGCCGGTCCTGGCCGTTCAGGCGGGGGCCGGTTTGGGCATGTTGACGAATACCCACGCCGAGCGTGCGCGGTCGCGCACGTTGACCCCGGCGACGACGTCGGCGGGCCCAGCGAGACCGCACCGGCGACAGCAGAAATGGTCCCGAGTGGGGCGGTTGCCGCGCTCGGTGTGGCCGCAGCGCGGGCAGCGCTGCGAGGTGTAGGCCGGGTCCACCTCGAGGAACGGCACGCCGGCGCGGCGGGCCTTGTAGGCGATGAACGCCCCGAGCTGGTGGAACGGCCAGGACGACTGCCGTGCTCGCTGGTCGCGTCGAACCGTGACCCGCTCGCGGATCCCCTGGAGTTGTTCCAGGGCGATACCGCGTTCGGTGCGTTGGGCGACAGCAACGACGGTCTTGGAGATCACATGGTTGATGTGTGTCGCGTGCCGCGACTCGCGGCGTGCACGCTTCTTCAGCAGTTGCGCGGCCGAGCGTGTCTTCTGGCCTGGATCTCGGCCTTCTTACGGGCCTGCCAGCGGCGGTAGCGGTCCAGGCGCCGCCCCGAATGGTTGTCGCCGTCGCTGGTGGTGGCCAGATTGGCGATGCCCCGGTCCACCCCGATCCAGTCCCTCGGCTCGTACCGCTGGGCTTCGGGGACCTCGCAGGTGGCGACCAGGAACCACTTCCCGTCCCGGCGGACCAGGTCCGATTCGCCCTGGCGGTATTGGACGAGTTGCTTGAGCGCGGCCGCCGAGCAGGCGAAGCGGACGGTTTTCAGACGTCCATCCATGGTCCAGATGGACACGGTCTGGGCGTCGTAGTTCCACGAGGCGCACCGGTCGTCGTAGGTGTGCGCGGCACCGGCGCGGAAGGCTATGGGCTTGGAGACGGCTTTGCGGCGCCGCTTGGAGCCCTCGCCACCGAGGTTCCCGGCCCGCAGGTTGGCCCGCAGCGTGGTGTAGGCGTCCACGACCCGTTTGATGACGTGCTGCGCGGCCTGCGCACCCAGACCGCGGGCCTTGAGATCGCCGTAGGCCAGCGACCGCAGGTCCTTGACCGAGCCCTTGAGCCCGTAGGTCTCGAACGAAGCGGCCGAGACCCGGTTCGCGCACTGGTTGACCGTATGCAGGGTCCGCTCGAGCGCCGCCGCCTGCGTGGCGTCCGGGATGAGCTTGACCTGCACCACGATCTTCACATCGTGACCATATCATTACCCTGTGCAACTTCGATGAGGTCGGCCGTGCCGTCACCGTCGAGCGGCAGGACCTGGACGAGCACCGCAGCGACCTCGCCCGCTGGGGGCCGCCGGAGGTCGCCGAGGCGCTGATCTGCACCGCGGTCGCGGCCATCGACGTGCCGCCGCCCGTCACCGGGAACGTCGAACGGATCACCGGGCGCCCGGCCCGCACGTTCGCCGCCTGGGCCCGCGACCACGCCGCCGGCTTCCGCTAGCCGGACGGCTCGTCGGGCAGCGTCGGCACCGCGATCCCCGGGTCTCGGCCGAGCAGCACCGCTCGGGTGATCGCGGCCGACCCGAACCGGCCGCGGACGCCGTCGACGGCGGCGTCCGCGGCCGCGCCCGCCTCGAACGGCAGCGCGAGCTGCATGATCCGGTCGTCGTGCAGCGAGCCGAGCGACACCCCGATCAGCGTCAGCCCGCGCTCGGCGACCAGCGGCGCGGCGCCGCCGAGCAGCCGGCGCGCCGCGTCCAGCAGGACGGACGTCTCGGCCGTGGCCTGCGGCAGCGTGTGCGAGCGGGACGCGCGCGCGTAGTCGCCGAACCGCAGCCGCAGCGTGACCGTCCGGCACACGCGGTGGGCGCCGCGCAGGCGTCCCGCGAGCCGGTCGAGGAGGCCGACGAGGATCGCGTCCAGCTCGTCGGGCCGCCTCTGCCTGCGCCCGAGCGCGCGCTGGGCGCCCATGGAGCGGCGCCGGACCCCGGTGCGGACGGGCCGCGGGTCCCGGTTGCGGGCGAGCGCGTGCAGGTGCCGTCCCGCGCCGGGCCCGAGCATCGACACCAGCGTCGCCTCCGGCATGTCGGCGACCTCGCCGACCGTCGCGACGCCGTAGGCGGCGAGCTTGGCGGCGGTCGCCGGGCCCACGCCCCACAGCCGCCGCACCGGCAGCGGGCGCAGGAACTCCAGCTCCCCCTCCGGCGGCACGACGAGCAGCCCGTCGGGCTTGGCGACGCCGCTGGCCACCTTCGCCAGGAACTTCGTGCGCGCCACGCCGACGGTGATCGGCAGCCCGACCTCCTCGGCCACCCGCCGCCGCAGCCCGGCCGCGATCCCGGCGGGCGTCCCCGCGATGCGGCGCAGGCCGTCCACGTCGAGGAACGCCTCGTCGATCGACAGGCCCTCCACCAGCGGCGTCGTCGCGCGGAACAGCGCGAACACCGCCTTGCTCGCCGCGGCGTAGGCCTCCATCCGGGGCCGGACGACCACGGCACCGGGGCACAGCCGCCGCGCCTGCCCGCCGCTCATCGCGGTGCGGACGCCGTGCGCCTTGGCCTCGTAGCTGGCCGCCAGCACCACGCCCCCGCCGACGATCACCGGCCGCCCGCGCAGCGCGGGGTCGTCGCGCTGCTCGACCGACGCGTAGAACGCGTCCAGGTCGGCGTGCAGGATCGTGGCGGCGGCGGGCACGAACATATGTTCGCATACACGCCCCTGACCTGCACCGGGGGCGCCCGGTCAGCCCTTCGTCGCGCCGGCGGTGAGGCCGCCGATCAGCTGGCGCTCGGCGACGGAGTAGAACGCGATCGCGGGGACCATCGCCAGCACGATGTAGGCGATGACGAGCGCGTAGTTCGTCGCGTACTGCCCCTGGAACTGCTGGATGCCGACCGGGATCGTCTGCCATTTCTGGCCGCCCAGCACGAGCAGCGGCAGGAGGAAGTTGTTCCAGCTCGTCACGATGGCGAGGACCGACACGGTGCCGAGCGCGGGCCGCGCCATCGGCAGCAGGATCCGCCAGAAGAACCCGAACCGGGTGCAGCCGTCCATGACGGCGGCCTCCTCCAGCTCGGCGGGGATCGTCCGGAAGAAGGACCGCAGGATGATGAGCGTCATCGGCAGCGCGAACGCGGCCTGCGGCAGGATCACGCCGAGGGGGTTGTCGAGCAGCCCGAACGAGCGCAGCAGGACGAACAGCGGCAGCACCGCCACCGCGGGCGGGAACATCAGGCCCGCCGCGAACAGCGTGAAGAAGAACTCGCGGCCGCGGAAGGCGTAGCGGGCGAACGCGAACGCCGCCAGGGCGGCGGCCGCCACGGTGATCAGCGTGGTCGCGACCGCGATCAGCACGCTGTTGCCGATCTGCCGCCAGAAGGTGTCCGACGACAGGATGCCGGTGTAGTTCGACACCTTCCATGGATGCGGGAGCCCGGCGGGGTCCGTGGTGAGGTCGCCCGTGGTCTTGAACCCGGAGATGACGGCGTACAGCAGCGGGACGACGACGAAGGAGCCGAGCACCCACACCAGCGCGTGGCGGGACAGGCCCCGGACTGCGGCCGCCCTCATCGCGCGCCACCCGCCGACGTGACCGCGCCCTCCAGGTCGCGGCGCAGCGCGTAGCGCTGGTACAGCAGGGAGAAGACCATGCTGATGAGGAACATCGCCACGCTGATCGCGCTCGCGTAGCCCATCTGGTACCGCTTGAAGCCGAACTGGAACATGGTGACGGCCATCGTCTCCGTGGAGTTGGTCGGCCCGCCCGTCGTGGTGACCCACACCAGGTCGAACAGCTGGATCGAGCCGATGACGGACAGGAACACGCTGATCCGCAGGGTCGGCGCGAGCAGCGGCAGCGTGACCGAGCGGAACCGGCGCCACGGCCCGGCCCCGTCGATGGCGGCCGCCTCCAGAATCTCGGCCGGGACGCCCTGCAGCCCGGCGAGGTAGATCATCATGTGGAAGCCGAAGTACTTCCAAGTCATGACGGCGAACAGGGTGGGCAGCGCGGTGCCGGGGTCGGAGAACCACTTGCCGGCGAGGCCGCCGACCAGCGGCAGGCCGCCGACGAGCTCGTCGGCGAGCCCGCTGCCGGGCAGGAAGATGATGCCGAACAGCACGCCGGCGATCACCTCGGACAGGATGTAGGGCGCGAAGAAGACCGCGCGGTACACCGCGCGGCCCCGCATCCGCTGGTTCAGCAGGACGGCGGTGCCGAGCGCGATCGGCAGCTGGACGACCAGCGACAGCACGACGATCAGCAGGCCGCGCCACAGGTCGCCGCGGAAGACCGGGTCGGCGGCGAGCTTGCGGTAGTTGCCGAGGCCGACGAAGTCCTCCGGGCGGCCGAAGCCGCCCCACTTGAAGAGGCTCGTGTAGAGGGCGACGGCGATCGGGATCAGCACGAACAGGAAGAACAGCAGCAGGGCCGGCAGCAGGAACCAGGTGGTGGCCGCCCAGCCGCGCAGCCGCCGGCCGAGCGGCGCCCGGGAGCCCCGCTCGCGCGGGGTCCGGGCGGTGCGCCGCCGGTCGCCGGCCGCGGCGGGCAGCGTGAGGGGTTCGGTCATTGGCTCTTGGCCGCCTTGGTGACCTGCTGCGCGACCTGCTCCGGTGTCGCCTTGCCACCGATGAGCGCGGCGACGCTGTCGTTGACCTGCTGCCCGACGGCGGGCGGGAACGCCTGGTCCAGGTACAGCTGGAATCCGGTGGAGGTGCCGAGCGCATCGGCGACCTGCTTGCGGTTGGCGTCGAGTGCGTTCTCGGCGCCCTTCACGACCGGCATGAAGGCGCCGGAGGAGACGAGCTCGTGCTCGTTCTCGGCGTTGAGCATGAAGGCGAGGAAGTCGACGGCCTCCTTGGGGGCGTCCTTGCCGAGCGCGTGGCCGTTGCCGCCGCCGAACACGTCGGTGAGGGCGCCCTGCCCGCCGTCGACGGCCGGGAAGGGGAACCAGCCCTCGTCGTCGCCGATGCCCTTGCCGGAGGCGTCCTTCTCCACCGCCGGCGCCCACTGCCCCATCAGCTCCATGGCGGCCTTGCCGGCGCCGACGCTCGCGGCCTCCCCGCCGGGGGCGTCGAATCCGGCGTTCTGGAAGCCGGGCTGGAACGGCTGCAGGTCGACGAGTTCCTTGAGGTGCTGCCCGGCGCCGGCGAACGCGGGCGCGGTGAAGTCGTTGGTCTTGGCGGCCTGCTCCATCGCGGGCATCCCGCCGACGCGCATCGCGAGGTAGGCCCAGTAGTACATGCCGGGCCACTTGTCCTTGCCGCCGAGCGCGATGGGGGTGATCCCGGCGGCCTTGAGCTTGCGGACGTCGTCCAGGAACTCCGCCCAGGTCTTCGGCGGGGCCTTGATGCCGGCCTTCGCGAAGTGCCGCTTGTTGTACCAGAACCCGACCATGCCCATGTCGTACGGGACGGCGTAGGTCTTCCCGTCGAACTGGTACGGCTTCTGCGACACCGGGGTGATGGTGTTCAGCAGGCCGGACGCGGGCGAGGTGAGGTCCTTGACGAGCCCGGCGTCGATCTGCTGCTTGAGGACGCCGCCGCCCCAGGTCACGAAGATGTCGGGCAGCTTCCCGGAGGCGGTGAGGGCCGTCATCTTCGACTTGAACGCCTCGTTCTCCAGGTTGGTGAGCTTGATCTTCACGTTCGGGTGCGCGGCCTCGTACGCCTTGGCGATCTTCGGGTAGATCGTCTTGGACGGCTCGGTGGTGGCGATGTCCATCCATTCGATCGTGACCTTGCCGTCCGATCCGGAGCCGCCGTCGCCGCAGGCGGCGAGCAGCGGCGCGGCGGTGAGCGCGACCGCCCCTGCGGAGACTGCGGTCAGGAACGAGCGGCGCGACGGGTGGGGGATGCCCATGGTGGTCTCCTGGATGGGGGTGGGCGGCGGCCGGAGCGGAGGGCGCTCCGCTCGAAACATTTCGAAACTCTTCGAGGCTCCGTTGCCGTGGAACTCTAAGAACGCACTCCCCTGCGGTCAAGGGTTCGCGCGCACTTGCCCGCACTCGGGCCGCTGAACTCGGCACCGTTCCGGGCTAGGAGTGAGCGAAACATTGCGATACTGTTCGCAATCGTTTCCTCGGGGAGGAGAGAAGCGTGCCCGTGCGCACCACCGACGAGATGCCGGACCCGCCGTCCCGGCCGACGCTGGCCGTCATCGCGGCCGAGGCGGGGGTCTCCCCCGCCACGGTGTCCAAGGTCCTCAACGGCCGCAGCGACGTGGCCGCCGCGACCCGCGAGCGGGTGGAGGCGCTGCTGCGCACCCACCACTACCCCGGCCCCGGCGGCGTCGCCCGGCGCGCCCGCCGGTCCGGGCTGATCGACCTGGTGCTCGCCGGGCTGGACAGCCCGTGGGCGGTGGAGATCCTGCGCGGCGTCGAGGCCGAGTGCGCCGAGCACGGCACCGGCGTCGTGGTCTCGCTCGTCCGCGACGACGACGCCCGCCCGCCGAGCTGGCAGAACCTGCCCGCCCTGCACCACAGCGACGGCGTGATCCTCGTGACGTCCCGGATGACGCACCGCCAGCGCGCCCAGCTGGAGAAGGCGGGCGTCGGGCTCGTGCTGGTCGACCCGGTGAACCTGCCGGACACCGACATCGCCAGCGTCGGCGCCACCAACTGGGCCGGCGGCCTCGCCGCCACCGAGCACCTCATCGGCCTCGGCCACCGCCGCATCGGGATGATCGGCGGGCCCGCCGACATGCTGTGCACGCAGGCCCGCGTCGACGGCTACCGGACGGCGCTGGAGCGCGCCGGGATCGAGGTCGACAAGGACCTCGTCCGGTACGGCGACTTCCACCACCGCGGCGGCTTCGCCCGCACCCGCGAGCTGCTGGAGCTGCCCGCCCCGCCGACCGCGATCTTCGCCGGCAGCGACGAGCAGGCCATGGGCGCCTACCAGGCGGCGCGGCTCGCCGGCCTGCGCATCCCCGAGGACCTCAGCGTCGTCGGCTTCGACGACCTGCCGACCTGCGAGTGGCTGTCGCCGCCGCTGACCACCGTCCGGCAGCCGCTGGAGGAGATGGGCCGCGTCGCCGCCCGCACCCTGCTCCAGCTGCTGGACGGCCGCCCGCCGCTGACCCCGCGCGTGGAACTGGCCACCGACCTGCGCGTCCGCTCGTCCACCGCCCCGCCGCCCCCCGCCCCGCCGGTCCCCACGGAGGAACGATGACCGAAGCCGTCCCGGCCGCGCGCGCGACCGGCGAACCGTGGCGGGACCGCGCCCTGCCGGCCGCCGCGCGGGTCGCCGACCTGCTGGCCCGCATGACGCCGGAGGAGAAGGCGGGGCAGCTCGCCGGCTACTGGGCGATGCCCGCCGAACCCGGCGAACCCGTGGCCCCGATGGAGGACGACTCGCACGAGACCGCGCCGTCCCTGGACGAGGTGGTGGGGCACGGCCTCGGGCAGCTCACCCGCGTGTTCGGGACCGCGCCCGTCGCGGCGGCGGAGGGCGCGGCACGGCTGCGCGACCTGCAGCGCCGCGTCGCCGCCGGCAACCGTTTCGGCATCCCGGCGATCGCGCACGAGGAGTGCCTCAACGGCTTCATGACCTGGGGCGCGACCATCTTCCCGAGCCCGCCCGCGTGGGGCGCCACGTTCGACGCCGCGCTCGTCGAGGAGATGGCCGCCGCGATCGGCTCGGCGATGCGGTCGGCGGGCGTCCACCAGGGCCTCGCGCCGGTGCTGGACGTCGTCCGCGACGCCCGCTGGGGCCGGACGGAGGAGTGCCTCGGCGAGGACCCGTACCTCGTCGGCGTCCTCGGCACCGCCTACGCGCGGGGGCTGGAACGATCCGGCGTCGTCGCGACGCTCAAGCACTTCGCCGGCTACTCCGCGTCCCGCGACGGCCGGAACATGGCGCCCGCGCCGATCGGGCCGCGCGAGTTCGCCGACGTGGTCCTCGAACCGTTCGTCATGGCGCTGCGCGAGAGCGGCGCCCGGGCGGTCATGCACTCCTACACCGACGTGGACGGCATGCCCGCCGCCGCCGACGAACGCCTGCTCACCCGCCTGCTCCGCGACGAGCTCGGCTTCACCGGCGCCGTCGTCGCCGACTACTTCGGCATCTCGTTCCTGGAGACCCGCCACCGCGTCGCCGGCTCGCAGGGCGAGGCCGCCGCCGCCGCGCTGCGCGCCGGCGTCGACATGGAGCTGCCGACCGTCCGCTGCTACGGCCCGCCGCTGATCGAGGAGGTGCGGCGCGGCGCCGTCCCCGAGGAACTGCTCGACCGCGCCGCCGCCCGCGTCCTGACGCTCAAGGCCGGACTCGGCCTCCTCGACGGCCCGCCCTCCCCCGCCGGAACGGCACCGGACCTCGACCCGCCGGAGCACCGGGCGCTGGCCCGGCGCGTCGCCGAGGAGTCGGTGGTGCTGCTCGCCAACGACGGCGTGCTCCCGCTGGCGTCCGGCGCGCGGGTCGCGCTGGTCGGCGCGCTGGCGGACGACCCGTTCGCGATGCTGGGCGCCTACACCTTCCCCGGCCATGTCGGGCACGGGCATCCGGACCTGCCCCTGGGCGTCGAGATCCCGACGCTGGCGGAGGCGCTCCGCGCCGAGGGCGCCGACCTGCGGGTCGCGGCAGGCGGGGACGCGGTGGAGCCCGGCGACGCCGACATCGCGGCCGCCGCCGCGGCGGCCCGGGACGCGGACGTCTGCGTCCTCGCGCTCGGTGACCGCGCCGGGATGTTCGGCCGCGGCACGTCCGGGGAGGGCAGCGACGCCCGCACCCTCGCGCTGCCGGGCCGGCAGGCAGACCTCGCCGCCGCCGTCCTGGACACCGGCACGCCTACCGTCGTCGTCCTGTTCACCGGCCGCCCCTACGCGCTGGAGGGCGTCGCCGACCGCGCCGCCGCGCTCGTCCAGGCGTTCTTCCCCGGGCAGCAGGGCGGCCCGGCGGTCGCCGGGGTGCTGACCGGGCGGGTCGAGCCGTCCGGGCGGCTGCCGCTCGGCGTGCCGCTCCGCCCGTCCGGCCCGTCCGCCTCCTACCTGCGTTCGGCGATGGACGGCGCGCACGACTGGAGCACCGTCGACCCCGCGCCGCTGTACCCGTTCGGGCACGGCCTGACCTGGACCCGGTTCGAGTACGCCGACCTGCGGACCGACGAGCGCGCGGGCACCGGCGGGACGGTCACGGTCAGCGCGGTCGTCCGCAACGCCGGGGACCGCGCGGGCACCGAGGTCGTCCAGCTGTACCTCTCGGACCCGGTCGCGTCGGTGGTGCGGCCGGTGCGCTGGCTCGCCGGGTTCGCGCGGGTCCGGCTGGAGCCGGGCGAGGCGGCCCGCGTCGCATTCGAGGTGCACGCCGACCGGACCTCCTTCACCGGTCCTGACCTGCGGCGCGTCGTCGAACCCGGGGTGGTCGAGGTGGCCGTCGGGCGCTCCAGCGCCGACCTGCCGCTGCGCGGCTCGTTCAAGCTGGACGGCCCGGTCCGCGAGCCAGGCCGGGACCGCGTCCTGACCGTCCCGGTGCAGGTGACGCGGCTGTGAGGCGGTTTCGCAATCCCGTGCTGCCGGGCTGCCACCCCGATCCCTCGATCTGCCGCGTGGGCGACGACTTCTACCTCGTGACGTCGACGTTCGAGTGGTTCCCCGGCCTGCCGGTGCACCACAGCCGCGATCTGGTGCACTGGCGGCAGATCGGGCACGCCTTCGACCGGCCGGAGCAGCTCCCGCTGGACGGCGTCCCCGCCTCCGGCGGGCTGTACGCGCCGACGCTGCGGCACCACGACGGCACGTTCTATCTGGTGTGCACGCTGGTGGACGGGACGCAGTGGTCGGGCCACTTCGTGATGACCGCCGACGATCCGGCCGGGCCGTGGTCGGACCCAGTGCGGCTGGAGGGGGACGGCATCGACCCGTCCCTGTTCTTCGACGACGACGGCCGCGCCTGGTGCACCGGCACCCGGCCGACCGGGCGGTACGAAGGGCACACCGAGATCTGGCTGCGCGAGTTCGACCCGCGGTCCCTCGCCCTCGTCGGCGAGGAGCACGTGATCTGGGACGGGGCGCTGAAGGGCGCGATCTGGTCGGAGGGCTCCCACCTCTACCGCATCGGCGGCCGGTACTACCTGCTGACCGCCGAGGGCGGCACCGCGATGGACCACGCGGTGATGATCGCGCGCGCCGACCGCGTCACCGGCCCCTACGAGGGGAACCCCCGCAACCCGGTGCTGACCCACCGCGACCTCGGCGCCGACCATCCCGTCGTCGGGACGGGGCACGCCGACCTGGTGGAGACGCCGGACGGCGAGTGGTGGACGGTCCTGCTCGCCATGCGCCCGCACCACGGCGACCGCTGCGCCCTCGGCCGGGAGACGTTCCTCGTCCCGGTCACCTGGGAGGACGGCTGGCCGGTCACCGGCGGCCGGGTCGAGGGGGAGTACCCCGTGCCGTCGCTGCCGGAGCATCCGTGGCCGGCCGTCCCGGCGTGCGAGCAGTTCGACGGCCCGGAGCTCGACCCGTCCTGGACCATGCTGCGCACGCCCCGCGAGCGGTGGTGGAGCCTCACCGACCGTCCCGGGCACCTGCGGCTGCGCCCGCGTCCGGAATCGCTCGCGGACGTCGCCAACCCGTCCTTCCTCGGCCGTCGGCAGCGGCATCCGGAGTTCGCCGCCTTCACCGCCCTGGAGTTCGCCCCCGCCGACGACGAGGAGGCGGGGATCGCGCTCCTGCAGAACAACGACTTCCACGTCGTGCTGGCCGTGACGGGCGGCGGGCTGCGGCTGGCGAAGCGGGAGCAGGGCGTCACGACCGTCCTGGCCGAGGCGCCGGCCGTGCCGGGGGTCGCCGGGCTCGGTTTCGAGGCCCACGGCCGCTGGTACCGGGCGTCGTACTCCCCGTGTCCGGGGCGATGGGAGCCGCTGGGCGGCCCCATCGACGGCGACCTCCTGACCAGCCAGGTCGCCGGGGGCTTCACCGGCGTCCTCGTCGGCCTCTACGCCACCTCCAACGGCCGGCCGAGCACGAACCACGCCGACTTCGACTGGTTCGAGTACCTCCCGCTCTAGAGGAGGCGGGCCGGGTCGGCGATGACGCGCTCGATGACGAGGCCGGCGGCGCCGAGGACCGCGGCGCCCTCGGCCAGGCCCGACACCTCGACCGGCGGGACGGCGCGGCGCAGCGACCCGGTCCCCGCGGCGAGGACGTCCCGGAGCGGCGGGCGGATCCACGCGGCGAGCGGTGAGAACACCCCGCCGAGGACGATCGCGTCGGGGTCGATGAGGTTGACGACGGAGGCGAGCGCGCCGCCGAGCGCGCGGCCCGCGCGCTCCACCGCGGCGAGCGCGGCGGCGTCGCCGGCGTTCAGCCGGTCGAGGAGCGCGTTCACCGAGCCGTCGGGGCCGGTGACCGTCCGCGCCTGCGGGATCCCGGCGGCGCGCAGCATCGCCTCCTGACCTGCGACCTGCTCCAGGCAGCCGCGCCCGCCGCACGAGCAGGGCGGGCCGGACGGGTCGGTGACCAGATGCCCGAGCTCGCCCGCGAAGCCGTGCGCGCCGCGGAAGACCCGGCCGTCCACGACGATGCCGGCGCCGATCCCGATCTCGCCGGAGACGTGCACGAAGTCGCCGAGCCCGGCGCCGCCGCCGAACCACAGCTCGCCGAGCGCGGCGAGGTTCGCCTCGTTGTCGTACTCGGCGGGCAGCGGCGCCGCGCCCGCCGGCACGGCGACGGGGACGTCCGTCCAGCCGAGGTTCGGTGCGTGCCGGACGACGGCGTGCTCGCGGTCGAGCAGGCCGGGCAGCGCGACGGCGGCGCCGGCGACCGCGAGGCCCTGGCCCGCGGCCGCCGCGACGGCCTCCGCGGCGAGCGCCGACAGCGCGGCGAGGACGTCGGCGGGCGCGCGGCCGCGGTTGTCGGCGCTGACCACGTGCCGGTACCGGACCTGCTTGCCGAGGTCCAGGACGCAGGCGGCGAGGTAGTCGACGTTCACCTCCAGCCCGAGCCCGGCGGCGCCGTCCCCCGCGACCGACACGCCGACGCCGGGCCGGCCGCGCTCCCCCTCGTGCACGAGAGCGCCGTCGCGGACGAGGCCCGCGCCCTCCAGCAGGCCGACGAGGTTGGAGACGGTGGTCTTGGTGAAGCCGGTCAGCTCGGCGAGCCGGGCCCGGGTGACGGGCTGGTGCCGGGCGACGTGCTCCAGCACGACGGCGAGGTTGCGACCGCGCATCGTCGCGTGCCGGACGGGCGCGTTCCCGGACTTCGTCATGAACCAACCCTAATTGAATCGCGTGCCTGGGCAGGGCCGATGCCGTCTGCTACGTTAATTAGTCCAGACTCTTTACGAAAGAGGGCGGATGGCCGAGACCCTGGTGGCGGGCGTCGATTCCTCGACGCAGTCGACGAAGGCCGTGCTGTGCCGCGCCGCCGACGGCGCCGTCGTCGCGCAGGCGTCGGCGCCCCACCCGGACGGCACCGAGTGCCACCCCCGGCACTGGTGGGACGCGCTGGCGCAGGTGCGCGGTCTGCTGGAGCGGGCCGACGCGGTCGCCGTCGCGGCGCAGCAGCACGGGATGGTCGCGGTCGACGGCGCCGGCGAGGTCGTGCGGCCCGCGCTGCTGTGGAACGACACCCGCTCCGCGCCGCAGGCGCGCGCGCTGGTCGCCGAGCACGGCGGGCCGGAAGCGTGGGCCCAGCGGACCGGCAGCGTGCCGCTCGCCTCGTTCACCGTCGGCAAGCTGCGCTGGATGGCCGAGCACGAGCCTGACAACGCCCGCCGCACCGAGCGGGTGATGCTCCCGCACGACTGGCTGACGTGGCGGCTCGGCGCGAGCGAACCGATCACCGACCGGGGCGATGCGTCCGGCACCGGCTACTGGTCCCCCGCCACCGGCGCCTACCTGCCCGGCCTGCTGCGCGCCGCGCTCGGCCACGACGCCGAGCCGCCGCGCGTCGCCGCACCCGGCGAGACCGTCGGCGAGACCGACTGGGGCGCGGCGCTCGGCCCCGGCACCGGCGACAACATGGGCGCCGCGCTCGGCCTCGGGCTGGAGCCGGGCGACGTCGTGGTGTCGATCGGCACGTCCGGGACGGCGTTCGCGGTCGCGGACGAACCGGCCGCCGACCCGTCCGGCCTGGTCGCCGGGTTCGCCGACGCGACCGGCCGCTTCCTCCCCCTCGTCTGCACGCTGAACGCGGCCCGGATCCTGACGGCCGCCGCGTCCATGACCGGCGCGACCATCGAGGAGCTGTCGGCGCTCGCGCTCGCCGCGGAACCGGGCGCGGGCGGCCTGACGCTGCTCCCCTACCTCGACGGCGAACGCACCCCCGACCGTCCCGACGCCAACGGCGTCCTCGCCGGGCTGACCACGTCCAACGCCACCCGCGAGAACATCGCCCGCGCCGCGGTCGAGGCGCTCCTGTGCTCCCTCGCCGACGCCGTCGGCCACCTCGCCGCGCAGGGAGTGACGCCGCGCCGCACCCTGCTCATCGGCGGCGGCGCGCGCTCGGACGCCGTCCGCGCGCTGGCCCCCGCGATCCTGGGTACGCCGGTCACCGTGCCGGAGCCCGCCGAGTACGTCGCGCTCGGCGCCGCCCGCCAGGCGGCCTGGGCGCTGGCCGGGACGCCGGAACCGCCGCGCTGGCCCGCGCCGCCCGCCACCGAGCACACCACCGACAACGCGGCGGACGCGGAGCGGATCCGCGCGCGCTACGCCGCCCTGCGCGACTCCGCCCCGCAGATCTGACAAGGAGACCCATGAGCGACTACACGCCCGTCCCGGAGGACCGCTTCTCGTTCGGCATCTGGACGGTCGGCTGGCAGGGCGTCGACGTGTTCGGCCCCGGCACCCGCCCGCCGATGCCCGCCGACCGCGCCGTCCGCAAGCTCGCCGAGATCGGCGCCTACGGCGTCAACTTCCACGACAACGACGTCTTCGACTTCGACGCCTCCCCCGCCGAGCGCCAGGAGAAGATCGACGCGTTCAAGAAGGCCCTGGGCGAGACGGGCCTGGTCGTCACCACCGCGACCACCAACCTGTTCTCCCACCCGATCTTCAAGGACGGCGCGTTCACCTCCAACGACCGCGACGTCCGCCGGTTCGCGCTGCGCAAGGTCATGGACAACCTCGACCTCGCCGCCGAGCTCGGCGCGAAGACCTACGTGTGCTGGGGCGGCCGCGAGGGCGCCGAGTCCGGCGCCGCCAAGGACGTCCGCGCCGCCCTGGACCGCTACAAGGAGGCGTTCGACGTCCTCGGCGACTACGTCGCCGACCAGGGCTACGACCTGCGCTTCGCCATCGAGCCCAAGCCGAACGAGCCGCGCGGCGACATCCTCCTCCCCACCATCGGCCACGCACTCGCCTTCATCCAGACCCTGGAACGCTCCGAGAACGTCGGCCTCAACCCCGAGGTCGGCCACGAGGAGATGGCCGGCCTCAACTACGCGCACGGCCTCGCGCAGGCGCTGTGGCAGGGCAAGCTGTTCCACATCGACCTGAACGGCCAGCACGGCCCCCGCTACGACCAGGACCTGCGCTTCGGCGCCGGCAACGCCCGCGGCGCCTTCTGGGTCGTCGACCTCATCGAGAACAGCGACTACAACGGCCCGGTCCACTTCGACTTCAAGCCGCCGCGCACCGAGGACGACGAGGGCGTCTGGAACTCGGCGCGGGCCTGCATGCGCAACTGGCTGATCCTTCGCGAGAAGGCCCGCGCCTTCCGCGCCGACCCCGAGGTCCAGGACGCCCTGCGCGCCGCCAAGCTCGACGAGCTGGCCGTCCCCACCCTCGCCGACGGCGAGGACTGGCGCTCGGTCCGCGACGCGTCCCCCGACATCGAGTCCCTCGCCACCCGCGGCGCCGCCTTCGAACACCTCGACCAACTAGCCCTGGAACACCTCTACGGCATCCGCTAAACCCCACACCCCAGACCACCGGGCCGTTCCCGGGGTGAGCACGGGCGGGCACGCGGAGCGAGTGCAGCGAGCGCAGCGGGCCCGCCCGACGGCGGGCAAGGCGTTTCGCGCGGAGCTCCAGCGGAGCGTGAAACGCCTTGCCCGCCGTAACGGGGGTTCCAGGGGGTCGCCCCCGGGATGAGCACGGGCGGGCACGCGGAGCGAGCGCCAGCGAGCGCAGCGGGCCCGCCCGACGGCGGACGAGGCGTTTCGCGCGGAGCTCTAGCGGAGCGTGAAACGCCTCGTCCGCCGCAACGGGGGTTCCAGGGGGTCGCCCCCCTGGGCTAAACAGCCCCGAGGGCTTCGGTCGGGGGGAGGCGGGCGGCGCGGATCGCCGGGTAGAGGCCGGCGACGGCGCCGATGAGGAGGGTGGCGAGGATGCCTCCCGCCATCGCCCAGACCGGGACGACCGTCGGCCACCCTTGTGCGACCGCGAACGCGGCGGTGACGGCGGCGCCGAGCGCGACGCCGCCGATGCCGCCGAGCCCCGCGAGCAGCTGCGACTCGGTGAGGAACTGGAGCCGGACCTGGCCGCGGGTCGCGCCGAGGGAGCGGCGCAGCCCGATCTCGGCGCGGCGCTCCAGCACGGAGATCACCATGGTGTTGGCGACGCCGACGCCGCCGACCAGCAGCGCGACGCCGCCGAGGCCGAGGAGCAGCGCGGTGAACGTCGCGTCCGCGGCGTTCTGCGCGGCGAGCGCGTCGGAGGGGCGGCTGACCTCGACCTCGGTGGGCGACTGCGGGTTGGCGGTCGCGGCGAGGAGGTTCTGCGCCTTCTCCACGGCGTCCTTGCGGGCGCGGGCGTAGACGGTGGTGGGGTGGCCGTCGAAGCCGAGGTGGGTCGCGGCGGCGTCCCAGCCGACGAGGGCGGCGCTGTCCAGTTCCGGAGCGAGCTGGTCGGGGTTCAGGATGCCGACGACGGTGAACCACTGCGCGCCGAGCCAGACCTGGACGCCGGGGGTGGAGACGCCGAGCGCCTGCGCCGCCTCCGAGCCGATGACGACCGCCGGGTAGCGGGCGGTGCCGGCGTTCAGCCAGGTCCCCGCGGCCATGGTGAGGCCGATGGTGCGGGGCAGGTCGAGGCGGGCGGCGAGCACGGAGATGCCGCCGGTCTGGCCTTCCGGGATGTGGTCGTTGCGGTAGACGTCGGCGTCCTCCAGCTTGCCGGTTGCGGACGCGGAGTCGACGTCGGCCATCCGCCCGACCATGCCGGTGGCCTCCTCGGGGAGTTCGCTGTTGCCGCCGAACATGTCCTTGCCGGGCGCCACGGTCAGCAGGTTGGTGCCGAGCCGGTCCAGGGTGGCCTGGAGCTGGGCGCGGCTGGACGTGGAGATGCCGACGACCGCGATCATGGCGGCGATCCCGATCGCGATGCCGAGGGCGGACAGGAACACGCGCAGGGGGCGGGCGCGGAGCCCGGCGGCGCCGACGCGCAGGACGTCGGGCGGGGTGAGGCGCGCGGGGGCGTCGCCGCTTCTCGGGTGCGCTGCGGGGGGCGTCATCGCGCG
Organism: Actinomadura violacea; assembly: GCF_017573465.1. Classification (GTDB taxonomy): domain Bacteria; phylum Actinomycetota; class Actinomycetes; order Streptosporangiales; family Streptosporangiaceae; genus Spirillospora; species Spirillospora violacea. The sequence goes on along the minus strand of NZ_JAGEPF010000016.1, from coordinate 60,114 downwards.
GCCTCCAGTCCGGCGTCGTCGTGGACGATCCGCCCGTCGCGCATCCGCACCTGCCGGGGCAGGGACGCGGCGATGTCGCGGTCGTGGGTGATGAGGACGACGGCGGTGCCGCCGCCGGCCAGTTCGCGCAGCAGGCCGAGGACGCCGGCGCCGGACGCCGAGTCGAGTGCGCCGGTCGGCTCGTCGGCCAGCAGGATCGCCGGTTCGCCGACGACGGCGCGGGCGATCGCGACCCGCTGCCGCTCGCCGCCGGACAGCTGGTGCGGCCGGTGGCCGAGGCGGTGCCCGAGGCCGACGCGTTCCAGTGCGAGGCGGGCCCGGCGGCGCCGCTGCGCGAGGGGCACGCCGCCGTACAGCAGGCCGTCGGCGACGTTGTCGAGGGCGGCGATCCCGGACGCGAGGTGGAAGTGCTGGAACACGAAGCCGATGCGGCGGGCGCGCAGCGCCGACAGGCGGCGGTCGGTCAGCGCGGACGCGTCCCGGCCTTCGACGAGCACGGTCCCGCTGCTCGGCCGGTCGAGGGTGCCGAGCAGGTGCAGCATCGTGGACTTGCCGGAGCCGGAGGGGCCCACGATCGCGGCGAGCTCGCTCGCCTCGACGGTGAGCGACACCCGGTCGAGCGCGGTGACGCCGCCGGGGTAGGTCTTGGTGACCTCGCGCAGTTCGACGACCGGCGTCACGACGGGATCCCCACCTTCATGCCCTCGGTCAGCCCGGATCCGGAGACCTCGACCTTCCCGCCGGCGAACACGCCGGTCTCGACGGGGACCGTCCGGACCGCGCCGTCCTGGACGACCTGGACCGCGTAGCCGCCGTCGCCCTGGGCGAGGAGCGCGGCGACCGGCACGGCGAGGACGCCGGGGTGCCGGCCGGCGATGAGGTTCACGCTGACGGGCGCCTTGTCGTAGGAGCCGAGCGCGTGCCCGCCGGTGACGGCGATCGCGAGGTGGACGGTGGCGGGGTCGTCGCCGTGCCCCGGCTCGGCGACCTTCCCGACGGAGGTGATGGTGCCCGGGGCGGTGCCCTCGTCGGGCATGACGATCTCGACCTTGGCCCCCTTCTTGACGAGCCGCTGGTACTGGACGTCGAGGTCGACGCCGACGACGCGGGCGGTGCCGGTCCAGGTGAGGACGGGGCCGCCGAGCTTGTCGCCGACCTGCGCCTTGTGGTCGGCGACGCGGATCCGCCCGGGCGCGATGACCACGGAGCCGGCGGTGACCTTGCCGGTCTCGTCCACGCCGAGGTCGTCCTGCCAGCGCTTGACGGCCGCCGCGGTGGCGGAGCTGTAGGTCTTGTCGACGGTGAACCCGGTGTAGCCGAGCGCGGCGAGGTTCTGCTCGAACTGGAGGACGTCGGCGCCTTTGGTCCCGTCGGAGAGGGTCCGGTAGAGGGGCAGCCTCCCGTACAGCAGCGGCACGGGCTCGTTGTCGACCTTGTACACCGGCCTCCCGCGCGTGACCACGGCCCCGGCCCCGGCCAGCCAGGTCAGCGTGCCGCGTCCCTGGGCGGACACGGTGCGGGCGGTGCCGTAGCCGAGCGTCCCGTCCACCTTCTGGGTCTCCAGGAGCGTGGTGCGCTCGACCGCCGCGGTCGCGGGCGGCAGCGCGCCGTGCCGGGCGGACGGGCCGTCGCCGCCGCCCAGCCCGGCGGCGGCGAGCCCGGCGCCGCCGACCACCACGACGCCCGCCGCGCCGAGCGCGGCCGTGCGCCTGCGGCTCATTCTCCGCCCCCGCTGGTGACGCGGGAGCCCTTGCCGCCGCCCGGCTGGTACTTCTGGCAGGCCTTGTCGGCGGCCTTGAAGGTCTGGCTCTGCGGGTCGATCCCGGAGCCCTTGCCGGCCCTGACCTGCATGCCGCCGTCCGGGTTCGGGTCGGGGAACGCGGTGATGCCGTGGTCGCGCATGCACTTGGAGTAGGAGCGCATCTTGGCCAGTTCGGCCGCGGACGGCTTGGTGGGCTTCCCGCCGTTCGGCATGAGGTGGGCGCACTTCTTCTGCGCCGCCTCGATCGTGGGATCGGTGCGCATCGGCCCGCCTCCCCCCGAGGGCTTCGCGCTCGCCCTGATCTCGACCCGGCCGTCCTTCGGGTCCTGCATGTCGACGCCGTTGTCGCGCATGCACTGCGCGAACTTGCGCATCTTGGCGTCGTCGCTCGCCTTCTCGGACGCGCCGGTCCCGCCGTCTCCGCCGCATCCCTGGAGTCCCAGGGCGAGGACGGGCAGCAGGGCCAGCATCGCGAGCTTGTTCCGTTTCATCGGGTCGGTCTCCTCCGGCCGCCGGTCGGACGCCGGCGGCGAGGGCAAGTCCAGCGGCCGGCCGGTAACCCCGCCGTAACCGGATCTCGTTATGCCCGCGTTACGCCCGATGCCGGAGGCTGGGCGCCGGACGGTGACGGGCGAGGCGGAGGACGGCACAGGTGCGCGTATTGGTCGCCGAGGACGAGCGGATGCTCGCCGACTCGATCGCCGAGGGCCTGCGGGCGGAGGCGCTGGCGGTGGACGTGGTGTACGACGGGGACGCGGCGCTGGAACGGCTCGGCGTGAACGACTACGACGTCCTGGTCCTGGACCGCGACCTGCCGGTGGTGCACGGCGACGACGTGTGCCGCGCGGTCGTGGAGTCGGGTGCGCTGGTGCGGGTGCTGATGCTCACCGCCGCCGCGGCCGTGCCGGCGCGCGTCGACGGCCTGCGGATCGGCGCGGACGACTACCTGACGAAGCCGTTCGCGTTCGAGGAGCTGGTCGCGCGGATCCTGGCGCTCGGCCGGCGCGCCCGCCCGGCGGCGCCGCCGGCGCTGGAGCGGGCGGGCATCCGGCTGGACCCGTCCCGCCAGGAGGTCGTGCGGGACGGCCGGTACGTGCGGCTGGCGCGCAAGGAGTTCGGGCTGCTCGCGGAGCTGCTGCGCGCCGACGGGACGATCGTGTCGGCGGAGCGGCTGCTGGAGAAGGTGTGGGACGAGCACACCGACCCCTTCACCAACACCGTGCGGGTGACGCTGATGAAGCTGCGCCGCAAGCTCGGTGAGCCGCAGGTCATCGAGACCGTGCCGGGAGCGGGGTACCGGATCCCGTGAACCGCCTCGCCGACCGCGTCCGCCCGACGATCCGGATGCGCCTCACCCTCCTGTACACCGGCCTGTTCCTCGGCGCCGGCATCGTCCTGCTCGGGCTGACGTACCTGCTGGTGCAGAACAACCTCGCGCAGCACAGCAGCCCCGTGGAGGTCAGCGGCTCCACGGAGGGCGGGGCCACCGACCGGGTGTTCACGCAGGCGCCCGCCGGCGTCGCCGCCCCCGACGCCAAGGCGCTGACGCCGAACCAGGTGCACGGCGTGCTGGTGAGGGCGAAGCGCGACTACAAGGACGACACGCTGAACGCGCTGCTGACGCAGGGCGGGATCGCGCTCGGCCTGGTCGGCGCGGCCGGGCTCGGGTTCGGCTGGCTGCTGGCGGACCGGGCGCTGCGCCCCGTCCACAAGATCACCGAGACGGCGGGGCGGGTGGCGCGCAGCCACGACCTCACCGAGCGGATCGGCTACGAGGGGCCGCGCGACGACGTCAAGGAGCTGGCGGACGCCTTCGACACCATGCTCGGGCGGCTCGCACGGGCGTTCGACGGGCAGCGGCGGTTCGTCGCGAACGCCTCGCACGAGCTGCGCACCCCGCTCGCCATCAACCGGACGCTGGTGGACGTGGCGCTCCGCCGCCCGGACGCGACCGGCGACGTCAAGCGGCTCGGCGAGTCGCTGCTGGTGGTCAACACCCGGCACGAGCGGCTCATCGACGGGCTGCTGACGCTCGCCGGGACGGAGAACACCGAGGCGGGCACGGACCCGCTGGACCTGGCGGACGTCGCCGGGCACGTCCTGCAGCAGGCGGCGGCGGAGGCCGACGCGAGCGGCGTCACCTCGGACCGGCGGCTCGGCCCCGCGCCGACCACCGGCGACCCGGTGCTGGTGGAGCGGCTCGTGCAGAACCTCGTGGAGAACGCGATCCGGCACAACCACGAGGGCGGCGGGCTGTGGGTGTCGACGCGCGGGCGGGACGGCTGGGCGGAGGTGGAGGTCGCCAACACCGGGCCCGCCGTGCCGGGCTACGAGATCGAGACGATCTTCGAGCCGTTCCGCCGGCTGGGCAACGACCGGGTGCGCTCGGACCGCGGGTCGGGGCTCGGCCTGTCGATCGTCCGCGCGATCGCGGGGGCGCACGGCGGGACGGTGACGGCCGAGCCGCGGCCCGGCGGGGGGCTCGTCGTCACGGCGCGGCTGCCGTCCCGCCTGCCCGCGCCCTTGCACGCGCACACCGGCCGGCCGGTCGACGGCGGGCGTCGTCCGCGGGAATGAGGCGGTGTCTCACTCGCGCGGACGAGGTGCGCGGCGGCCCCGATCGCCGACACTGGCGGGATGCGCGACGTGCGGACCGCCGACCGGGTGCTCGCCGCCGCCGTCACCGCCGCGACGGTGGCGCCGGCGGTGTGGGCGGCGCGGCCGTGGTGGGTGGTGGCGCTGGCGCTGCTCGCGTCCGTCCCGGTGCTGTGGCGGCGCCGCGCCCCGCTGCTGGTCGGGCTGGTCGTCGGCCTGGCGATGACGGCGCTGGTCGTGTGGCAGAAGCCGCTGCTGCTGCCGTGGGGGCCGCTGGTGGCCGTGTACACGATCGCCGCGCTGAGCCGGCCGCTGCTGCGGCTGCTGTCGGTCCCGCTGCTGGCCGCCGCCGTGTACGTCTCGATCGTGCTGCCCGGCGAGGACTCCGACGTCTACCCGCTGCTCGGCACCGCGTTCACCGCCGCGTTCGCACTCGGCATGGCCGAGCAGGCCCGCCGCGCGCAGGCCGCCGAGCACGCCGAGCGGGCGCGCCGGCTGGAGCAGGAGCGGGCGGCGGCCGCGGCCGGCGAGCGCGCCCGGATCGCCCGCGACATGCACGACGTCCTCACCCATTCCGTCGGGCTGATGGTGGTGCAGGCCGAGGCGGCGCCGCTCGCCGGCCCGGACCGGGCGGACGAGGCGTTCGGGCGGATCGCCGACACCGGCCGCGGCGCGCTGGCGCAGCTGCGCGCCATCCTCGACGCGCTGCGCGACGACGAGGCAGGCCCCGGCGGCGCGCAGCCGGACCTGGCGACGCTGCCCGACCTCGTGCGCGACTGCGGGCTGCCGGCCGCGCTGACCGTGGACGGAGAGCCGCGCGCCGTCGCGCCGGACGTCGGCGTCGCCGCGTACCGGATCGTGCAGGAGGCGCTCACGAACGTCCGCAAGCACGCCGGGCCGGTGGGCGCGGTGACGGTGGCGGTGCGCTGGCGGGACGCGCTGGAGATCGAGGTCGCCGACGACGGCCGGGGCGGCGGGCCCGCCGCGTCCGGGCACGGGCTGGCCGGGATGCGCGAGCGCGCGGCCGCCTGCGGCGGCGCCGTGCGCGCCGGGCCCGGCCCGCGCGGGTTCACGGTCCTGGCCCGGCTTCCGGTTGAATGATCCCGTGACGGACGAGACGGCCCTGCGCGTCCTCGTCGCCGACGACCAGGACCTCTTCCGCGCCGCGTTCACGATGATCCTGGACGCGCAGCCGGACATGGCCGTCGTCGGGGAGGCGGCGGACGGGGCGGCCGCGGTCCGCGCCGCCGAGGAGCTGCGGCCCGACGTCGTGGTGATGGACGTGCGGATGCCCGTGATGAACGGGATCGAGGCGACGCGGCGGATCTGCGCGGCGCTGCCCGCCCGGGTGCTGGTGCTGACCATGTTCGACTCCGACGAGCACGTCTACGACGCGCTGCGGGCGGGCGCGGGCGGGTTCCTGCTGAAGGACATCCGGCGCGACGAGCTGGCCGACGCCGTGCGGGTCGTCGCCGCCGGCGACGCGCTGCTCGCGCCGGCGGTGACGCGGCGGCTGGTCGAGGACCTGGTGCGCCGGCCGGGGCACGGCGTCGTGCCGCGGCTCGCGGCGCGGCTCGCCGGGCTGACCGAGCGGGAGGCCGCGACGCTGCGGCAGGTGGCGCGGGGCCGGTCCAACGCGGAGATCGCCGCGGCGATGGTGGTCAGCGAGCACACCGTCAAGACGCACGTCAGCCACGTGCTGACCAAGCTCGGGCTGCGCGACCGGGTGCAGGCGGTCGTGTTCGCCTACGAGTCGGGGCTGGTCGTGCCGGGCGACCCCGCGGACTGACGCCCGCGCGAGTGAGGCGGGGTCTCACTCGTCCCGGCGACGCGGCGCGGGGCCTCCGCGGCCGAGGCTCGGACCATGACCGTGATCGCTTCGACCCTGCTGTCGTCCGTCCTGCTGCTGTTCGGCACCGGGCTGCATCCCGTGGCCTGGCTGACCTGGCTCGGCCCGCTGCCCGTCCTGTGGCTCGCGCCCCGGGCCGGCGGCCGGACGGCGTTCGCCGCCGCGTCCCTCGCCTGGCTCGCCGGGCAGAGCCGGATGTGGCCCTACTACCTCGGCACCCTGGAGATGCCGCCGCCGGCGGCCGCCGGGATCATCGTCGGCACCGCGCTGGTGTTCGGCCTGCTCGCGCTCGCGTTCCGGTGGCTGCTGCTGCGCGGATTCCCCGTCACCGCGGCGCTGACCGTCCCGGCGGGGTGGGCCTCGCTGGAGTACGCGCTGTCGCTGGCGGCGCCGCACGGCGCGTGGCTGAGCCTGGCCTACACGCAGGCCGACGTCCCGCCCGTCGTGCAGACCGCGTCGCTCACCGGCCCGTGGGGGATCACGTTCCTCGTCATGGCCGTCCCCGCCGCCGTCGCGGCGGCCGCCGCGCCCGGCGCCGCGGGCCGGTGGCGGGTGCTGCTCGCCGGCGCCCTGGTCCTCGCCCTCCCGCTGGCCTACGGCGGCTGGCGGCTCCGGCAGCCGCACGACCTCTCGCGGGCGACCGTGACGCTGCTCGACACCGACCGTCCGAACGACACGATCGACCTCGCCACGCCGCAGGGCCGCGACCTGCTGCGCCGCTACACCGCCGCGATCCGCGCGACGGCGCCCGCCGGGACGGTCGTCCTGCCGGAGAAGACGTTCGCCGCCGACGACCGGACGCTTCCCGCGCTCACCGGGCCGCTGGCGCGGCTCGCCGCCGAACGCCACGAGGACATCGTCGTCGGGCTCGTCCTGACCACGGGCGGGAAGGCGCGCAACACCGCGCTCGGGATCCGCGCGGACGGCGGCGCGCCCGTCCGGTACTACAAGCACCACATGATCCCCGGGCTCGAGGAGGACCTGGAGCCGGGCTCCGCGCTCGCGTTCCTCTCCCCCGGCCGCGGCCTCATCATCTGCAAGGACATGGACTTCCCGGGCCTCGTCCGCGACTACCGCGCCCGCGGCGCGAGCGTGCTCTACGCGCCGGCGTGGGACTTCACCGGCGACGGCCGGCTGCACGGCCGGATGGCGCTCGTCCGGGGCGTGGAGAGCGGCCTGACCGTCGCGCGCGCGGCCCGCGCGGGGACGCTCGTCGTCAGCGACCCCTATGGCCGGGTCCTCGCCGGGCGCTCCACCGGCGGCCCGGGGTTCACCTCCGTCACGGCGGCCGTCCCCGCGCACGGCGTCCGGACGGTCTACTCCCGCTTCGGCGACTGGTTCGCCTGGCTGTCCGCGCTGCTGCTCGTCGCCGGGCTGTCCGGGACGAGCCTCATATATCGCAGGTGCGCGGCGGACGCGGCGACGGCGACCGCCGAACCGATCACGGCGTAGCCCGCGAGCACGCCCAGGGCCTGCGCCGTCGCGTGGCCGGAGAAGTAGACGGTGTTGCGGACCGCGGTGGTCCCCGCGCCCGTCGGCAGCCAGTCCCCGATGGCCCGCCAGAACGCCGGCAGGAGGGTCATCGGGTAGGCGCCGCCCGCGCTCGGGTTGCCGAGGACGACGAACACCAGGATCGCCACCCCGATGCCGATCATCCCGAGCAGGATCTGGAACGCGACGGTCGTCGCGGCGGCGGCCATGACGACCAGCGCGCCGATCCCCCACAGCGCCCAGAAATGCCCGTTCAGGGCGCCGAGGATCGGCCCGGCGATGATCGCGCCGCCGAGCCCGGACACGATCGAGTACAGCGCGAGCGCGCCCAGCCGGATGAGCGTGCGGCGCAGGTTCGCCGGGCGCGCGCCGCCGGCGACGCCGAGGATCGCCGCCGCCAGGTAGCCGCCCACGATCCAGCCGATGACCAGGTAGAACGACGACAGGCCGCGGCCGTCCCCGGCGGCCGGCGGGCGGATGTCGACGGTCCGCACCTGCCGGTGCCGGGACTGTTCGATCCCGGCCGCGATCTGCTGGGTGGTGCTGGAGACGGCGGGGCCGCTCGCGGACGCCACCAGCAGGGTGTCGGTGCCGCCGGCGTCGACGATGATCGCCGCGTCGACCGTCCGGTCCAGGATCAGCCGCCGGGCGCGCTGCTCGCTCGGGGCCGTGCGGGCCTTGAGCGGCGCGCCCTTCAGCGCGTTCAGCTGCGCGGCGACGCCGCCCGCCGCCTGCCCGGGCGCGACGACCGCGACCGGGATGCGGTGCGGCGTCGGCGAGTGGAACGCGCCGATGTAGGACAGGATGAACGCCAGCTGCAGGATCAGCACGCCCGCGACCAGGGTGAAGGAGCGCAGCGTCACCGCGTCGCGCAGTTCACCGGCGAAGCCGCGGTCTGGCTCGGCGCCGGGCCGCCGGTTCGCGGGTGTGCTCATGCGGGTGACGTACCCGCTGAGCGGCCGCTACTCCCGGGGGAAGCGCGACGCGCCGCACCGCGCGCGGCTCTCCGATCTCGGCGGTCACCCTCCGCTTTGAGCGGACACGGGCGGGGGTAGCGTCGGAGAAATGACCAGTGCGCAATTGCTCACCGACGCCTTCGACCGGATCCAGGAGACCGTCCGGCAGGCCGTCGACGGCCTCACCCCGGACCAGCTCGCGCTCCGCCCCGACGCGGAGGCCAACTCGATCGCCTGGCTCGTCTGGCACCTCACCCGCGTGCAGGACGACCACGTCGCCGACGCCGCCGGCACCGGGCAGGTCTGGACGTCCGGCGGCTGGGCGGACCGGTTCGCGCTGCCGCTCGACCCGTCCGAGACCGGCTACGGGCACGACCCCAAGCAGGTCGCGGCCGTCCGCGTCGGCTCCGCGGACCTGCTCACCGGCTACCACGACGCGGTGCACGACCGGACCGTCGAGTACGTCGGCACGCTGACCGACAAGGACCTCGAACGGGTCGTCGACGCCGCCTGGGACCCGCCCGTCACGCTCGCGGTGCGGCTGGTCAGCGTGATCTCCGACGACCTCCAGCACGCCGGGCAGGCCTCCTACGTCCGCGGCCTGATCGAACGCGCCTGAAACGCGCGGGCGGCGCCCCCCGTGGAACGGGGAGCGCCGCCGCGGCGCGTTCGTCGGGGCGCCGTCAGCCCGTGGTGACGGTGCGGTCCAGGGCGCTGCCCTTGACCCACTTCTTCCAGGACATCTGGTAGAAGCCCCAGCCGTTCAGCGCCTCCAGCTTGCGGCTGGTGCCGGTGATGATCACCGGGTCGCCGCGGTAGGAGAAGTTGTAGAACCAGCGCGCGGCGGCGGGCGGGGAGTTGACGCAGCCGTGGCTGACGTTCTGGTGGCCCTGCGCCCACACCGTCGAGGCCATCGAGTGGATGTACTCGCCGCTGTTGGAGATCCGCACCGCGAACGGGATGACCTCCTTGTAGCCGCCCGGCTCGTCCGGCTTCACACCCATCCACTCCGACGTCATGATCGCCGGATTCTCCTTGCCCATGGTCAGGTGGATGCCGCTGGTGGTGGCGTAGGTGTCCACGCCGTTCACCACGCGGCCGCCGCGGCCGGCGCTGATCGGCCAGCTCTTGACCTTCCTGCCGTTCTTGGTGACGGTCAGGTGGTGGGTCTTGGTGCTCGCCTTGATGATGTGCGCGTCACCGACGCTGAACCTGCGGGTGAAGTCGCTCGTCCCGTAGGTCCGCTTGCCCGACTTCACGCCGGCGAGCTTGGCGGTGAAGGTGACCTTCTGGTTGGGCTCCCAGTAGTGCCCGTTCTCCGTGCGGAAGATCGCCTGGGTGTCACTGGCCCAGTACCAGGCGCCCGTGGCGGGCTTGGTCGACTTGACCTCCAGCGCCCGCTCCACGGCCTTCCGGTCGCCGACCGCGCGGTTGAAGGTGACGATGATCGGCATCCCGACGCCGACCTTCTCCCCCTTGGTCGGCGTGACGTCGCTGATCCCCAGCTCGCTGGCCGCCTTCAGCGTGGTGAAGGTCGAGTTCACCGTGGCCGACTTGCCCTTGGGGCTGACCGCGACCGCCGCCACCTGGTACTTCGCGCCCGGGACCAGCGTGCGCGACTTCCAGCTCTTCTTGTCGGCCGCCATCGCGCCGTCCACCCGCTTGCCCTTGCGGGTGACGGTGACCTGCTGTAGCGTGCCGCCCGCCGCCGTGACCGTGACGCCGTGCTCCGGCGCCGCCTTCCCGCTGCCGTTGCCGGGGTCGATCGTCACCTGCGGAAGGGCGGAGTCGCCCTTCTCGCCGACCGGGACGCCGTGCTCCTTCTCGCCTCCCGAGCAGGCGGTCGTGAGGAGCAGCACGGCCCCCGCCATCCCCGCACCGGCCCGGACACCCGCGGACACCCTCCGCTGCACCTAAACCTCCAGAACCCCGCCGTCTACCACAGCGACATTAGCGACAAATTCGGGTTACCACGCCATGACCCGGGGTTTTAACCGCAGTCCGAGATCAAAGCGTTGCAACCGGACACGGTCCGTAGCACATGCGCGATCCGCTCAGCCAAGCGCGCCGCCCTCCTTCCACTTGGCGAAGGGCAGCTGCCAGAAGCTCCAGCCGTTGTCCCATTCGACCTCGCGGGTCGAGCCGGTGAGCTTGAGCACGTCGCCGCGCTGGGCGATGCCGTAGAACCACGCGGCGTCGGACGGGCTCACGTTCAGGCAGCCGTGGCTGACGTTCGCCGACCCCTGCGAGCCGACCGACCACGGCGCCGAGTGGACGTACTCGCCGCTGTCGGAGAAGCGGACCGCGTAGTTGACGACCTGCTGGTAGTAGCCCGCGTCGCCCGGCCGCCGGCCCGGCGAGGTCATCGTCACGGGGTTGCCCTTGTCCATCAGCAGGTGGACGCCGCTGGTCGTGGTGAACTCGCGCGTCTCGCCGTTGCCCGCGCTGAACGGGACCGTCCGCAGCCTGCGGCCGTCCCGCGTCACCGTCATCCGGTGCGCGCCGATGTCGCCGGTGGTGACCTGCGCGGCGCCGATGCTGATCGTCTCGGCGACGTCCGCGGCCCCGTAGACGCCGCCTCCGGCGTTCACGCCCGCGAGGTCCGCCCGGAACTGGACGGTCTGGTGCGGCTGCCAGTAGGTCTTCGTCCGGTACACGACCTCCTGCGACCCGATCCAGCGCCAGGCGCCCTCGACCGGCTTGTCCGGGGTGACGTGCAGGACCTTCTCCACCGCGGCCTTGTCGGCGACCGGGCGGTCGAACCGCAGGATGATCGGCATGCCGACGCCGACCTCCTCCCCCCGCAGGTTCGGCGTGACGTCGCTGATCGACAGCGTCCGGGCCGGGGTCAGCGCGGTGAACGCGCTGGTGACGGTGCGGAGCTTGCCTCCGCTCTTCGCCTGTGCGGTCACGGTGTAGGACGCGCCGGGCGTCATCGTCCGGGTGGAGTGCCACGTCTTCTTGTCCCCGGCGAGCTCACCGGTGACGGCCGAGCCCTTGCTGCCCTGGACGGTGACCTTCGCCAGCTTCCCCCCGGACGCCTTCACCTTGATCACCGCGTCCGGCGCGACCCCGCGCGTCCCGGTCGCCGGCGTGATCGTCACCGTGGCGTCGGACTCGCCCGCCGACAGCACTCCCGTCCCGCCGATGCCGCATCCGGCCGCGAGCAGCGCCACCGCGCCCGCTCCCCCCGCCGCCGCGAGTGCCGGCCGCCCGTTGATCGCCACGAGTCTCCCCCCAGTGCCAAGACTCACCCGTCTGCGGTGAATGCCTGTGCAAAGAGAGATGACCCGCGAGCACGAAAAGTTCGCGCCGGTATCGGAGAATCGCAGCTCAGGGCGTGCGGCGGCCGGGCGGTGCGGCGGTCAGGCCGCGGCGGCCGGCTCGCGGTTCACGTGCCGGAGGAGCCGTTTGAAGCCCAGCACCGAGACGCCGACGCCCAGCGCGCCGAGCCCGGCGACCATGCTGGTGCGCAGCCACAGGTAGGTGCCGATCGACTCGTTGAACAGCATCCAGAGGCTGATGCCGACGTTGACGAACAGCACCATCGACCACAGCAGCGAGATGCGCAGGAAGAACTGGTGCACCTTGTCGTGGCGGAAGAACGCCTCCGGGATCGGCACCATGTCGCGGGCGAGCTTCATCGCCAGCGGCCGCCGGAGCGGGACGGAGGCCAGGAAGGCCATGCTGACCATCAGCGTGCCGAGCGTCGGCTGCAGGAAGTAGATGACGGCGCTGTGCGTGGCGGCGGCCAGGGCCGCCCGCACGGTCACCCCGACGGCGGCCAGCATCAGCATCCCGGAGACGGGGTGCCCGCGCAGGTAGCGGAAGACGATGCCGCCGTACACCCACGCGACGGCCGCGGCGAGCGCGCCGTTCAGCCCGAGTAGCGCCAGCGCGGCGTAGAAGACCGCCACGGGCGCGATCACCCCCTCGGCGAAGCGCGGCAGCGCGTGCAGCAGCAGCGCCCGGATCCGCGGCAGTTCGAAGTGGTGCCCGCCGCCCTCGGCGACGCCGGCCGCGGCCGTCGCGCCGGAGGGCCCGGCCGTCGCGACGGCCGGCGTTGTCGCTGGTGGTTCCATCGGGTGCTGCGCTCCCCGCTCGGTTCGCATGGACAGGTGCATGGATCGATGCATGGCCTGATGCACGGCCTGGGACGGCGTCACGAGTCGCACCACCGTACGTGATGATCCGCGCGCATCTTCCCGTTTTGACGAACCTGGGGGCGTCCGTGTTCCGACCGTCTGTCGGTTTGTTCCGTCATCATCGCCTTCCCCGAGCGGAGCGATCTATTGAGCCGATTTGTCCCTTAGTTCGGATTTCTTCCGTCTCGGGTGCGGGCGAAGGCCGGAAGCGGCCACCCGCAAGGGCCCCGGACGGTCTTGGGGGCTCGGCTGGGGCTCAGGAGTCCGGCGAGGCGGGCTGGACGTCGGCTGCGGCGGCATAGATCGCGCGCAGCGTCACCGCCACCGACGGCCGGCGCACGCTCGCCCGCCGCGTCACCGCGTACACCTCCCTGGCCAGCGTGCATTCGGGGATCCGGCGGACCGCCACGCCCTGGTCGCCGGCGGCGAGGGCCAGCGCGGGCACCGCGGTGATGCCGATGCCCCGCGCCACCAGGCTGAGGATGGTGTGCAGGCCCTCGAACTCCCACGGGACCGGGCGGGCGCCGCCGACGGTGTCCAGCAGCCGCTCGACGGCCTGCCGGGACGGCTCGCCGGGCGGCGCCGCCATCCACGGCTCCTCCCGCAACTGCTGCAGGTCCACGGGGCGGTCCGGGTCCGACATCGGGTGCCCGTCCGGCACCACCAGGACCAGCGGGTCGCGGCGCAGGTGGAAGAACTCCAGCACCGCCGGGGACTGGTCGGGGACCTTGCCGGTCCAGTCGTCGATCAGCGCGATGTCGACCTCGCCGTTCTGCACCAGGCGGACGCCGTCGCCGGGGCGGGTCTGGCGCAGCACGAACGTCAGGCCCGGATGGTCGCCGAGGCTGTTGGCCAGCGCGGGCGCGAAGGCGACGGCGGCGGTCGGGAAGGCCGTGACCACCACCCGGCCCATGGGGGTGTCGGCCTGCGCGGACAGCTCCGCCTCCGCGGTCTCGACCAGGCCGAGGATCTCCTCGGCGCGGGCGGCGAGGCGGCGCCCGGCGTCGGTCAGCTCCGCGCTGCGGGCCGTCCGGTCCAGCAGCGGGATGCGCGCCTCCCGCTCCAGCGCGGCCAGCTGCTGGGAGACGGCCGACGGCGTGTAGCCGAGGGCGGCGGCGGTCGCGGCGATGCTGCCGCGGCGGGCGAATTCGGCGAGCAGCCGCAGGCGGCGCAGCTCCAGCATCACTCCAGCTTACGGTCACCATCGCCGAGACTCGCTTGTGATGATGCTGAATGCGGGAAAGCATGAAGCGAACCCGGCCGGTTCGCTCAGGGGGATCCTCTCGTCACCCACCGTTATTTCGTCATGCCTTTTGGAGCGTCGATGCATGCCCAGAACCTGCCCGCGCACGATCGCCCGGCCGGCCGCCCCTCCCGTCCCTCTACTCCCTCTAACCCCTCCAGCCCTTCCAACTCCTCTGGCCTCTCAGCCTCCGCCGGCCCCTCCCGGCCGGTGTCGTTCGCGCCGCGCCGCGTCCCGCTGTCGCCGACGCTCGCGGTGAACGAGGCCCTCGCCCGCAAGCGCCGCGAGGGCGTGCGGGTCCTGCCGCTCGGTTTCGGCGAGGCCGGCATCCCGATCCATCCGGCGCTGACCCGCGAGCTCGCCGCCGCCGCGGGCCGCGGCGGGTACGGCCCGGTCGCCGGGTCGTCCGCCCTGCGCGCCGCGGCGGCCGGGTACTGGGCCCGGCGCGGGCTGCCCACCGACCCGTCCGCGGTGGTGTGCGGGCCGGGCAGCAAGCCGCTGCTGTTCGCGCTGCTGATGGCGATCGGCGGTGACGTGGCGGTCGCCGCGCCGAGCTGGGTGAGCTACGCCGCGCAGGCGCCGCTGGCCGGGGTGCGCCCGATCCGGGTGGCGACGCCGCCGGGCGAGGGCGGGGTGCCGAGCCCGGCGCTGCTCGCCGACGCGGTGGTGCGCGCGCGGGCCGCGGGACGCACCGTCCGCGCGGTGATCGTGACGCTGCCGGACAACCCGACCGGGACGCTCGCCTCCGAGGAGACCGTCCGCCGGCTCTGCGCGGCCGCCCGCGACCTCGACCTCGTGATCGTCTCCGACGAGATCTACCGCGACCTGGTGCACGACCGCGGCCGCGCGGTGCCGAGCCCCGCCCGGTACGCGCCGGAGCGGACGGTGGTGACGACCGCGCTGAGCAAGAGCCTGGCGGCCGGCGGCTGGCGGCTCGGGGTCGCGCGGCTGCCCGAGGGCCCGTTCGGCGCCGCGCTGCGCGCCGCCGTGCTCGGGATCGCCAGCGAGATCTGGTCCAGCGCGCCGGCGCCGATGCAGCACGCCGCCGCGTACGCCTTCGCCGAGCCGCCGGAGCTGGTCGAGCACGTCGACCGCAGCCGCCGGCTGCATGCGGCGGTCACCCGCGCGGTCGCGGACCGGTTCGCCCGCGCGGGCGCCCGGGTGCCGCGCCCGCAGGGCGCGTTCTACGTCTACCCGGACCTCGGCCCACTGCGGGACGTGCTGCGCCGCGGCCACGGGGTGCGGACGTCCGCGGACCTGTCCGGGCTCCTCCTGGACCGCTACGGGGTGGGGGTGCTGCCCGGCAGCTCGTTCGGCGAGCCGCCCGAGGCGCTGCGGCTGCGGGTCGCGCCGAGCCTGCTGTACGGGGAGACCGACGAGCAGCGGCTCGCGGCGCTCGCCTCCCCCGACCCGGCGTCGCTGCCCTGGATCGCCGGCGGCCTGGACCGCCTTTCCGAGGTGCTCGCCGATCTGCGGGAGAGCGCGCGGGCGGGGCAGGCGGCGCTCGCCTGACGCCGTCCGCGGCCGTCCCGAGGAAGGGACGGGCGCACAAAGGAGAGTGCGCGGCGGGCGGGATGGCCGAGCCTGGCCATCCCGCCCGCCGCTTTCCCGGTGAATGGCGGAGGGTAAGGGAGTCGAACCCCTTCGAGTTTCACCTCGACGTCAGTTTTCGAAACTGCTGCCTTACCGTTCGGCCAACCCTCCTCGCGCGGGCGGGGGAGCGCCCGGCGGCGGCCGGGACCGCGTGGACCGGCAGGGAGTCGAACCCTGGTCGCTTCCTTGCAAGAGAAGCGTGCTTCCGTTGCACCACAGGCCCATCGAACGTGCTCAGCAGGGGCGGTAGGAGTCGAACCCACTTTCCGCCGGTTTTGGAGACCGGCCGCCGAACCGGTGGCTCGCCCCTTCGCGTCCACTTCCGACGCGTTCGATGATGCGCCTTTTCGCGGCCCCGCGGCAAAGCATTTATCGGTGGGAGCGCGACCGCCCGGCGGCGATGCCTGCGGGCGCGGTAAGTGGCGGCCCGGGCACGGAGAGAAACGATCATTATGCGCCCGTACGGCACGTATAAGCGTGGTGTAAGGTCCAACGACGCACGGGGCGAACACCGCGAACCCGCCCGTTGGCGGCGGCAGGCACGTCGAGGACTTCCCTGCAGCGCGCACCCGTGGTGAAACCCAGGACAAGCGTGACGTCACGCATGTCATGAAAGAAGAAGGCGAGGGGGCCCGCCATGAGGCACGCACGGGACGGGGCTGCCGCCGCGATGAGCGCGGCCTCGAGGATTCTCGTCGCCCGGGGCAAGAACGAGCCCCAGGAGATGGAGAACCCGGACGTCGCCTGGGGGCAGCGCGCGCGTGACGGCGTATGGGTGCCGACCAAGGACGGGCAGCGGATCCACCTCGGCATCGACGTGGCGGCGGCCGACACGGTCGCCCAGGTGCTGCGGCCCAGCCTGCGGGTGTTCGTCGGCGTGGACGTCGACACCGACATCGTCGCGCAGACCACCGACAACGGTGTGCGGTTGCTCACGGTCGTGCACGGCCCGGACGCCCCCTCGGAGTTCCGCTTCCCGATCTCCCTCGCCGACGGCCTGGCGCTCGAGGCGATGCCGTCCGGCGGCTACGACGTCGTCCACCTGCGCTACGGCGCGACCGTGGGGCGGCTGTACAACCCGTGGGCCAGCGACTCGATGTTCCGCCAGGTGAAGGCGGACTACACGCTGGAGGGGTCGGCCGTCACCATGCGCGTGCAGCACACCGACGCCTACTACCCGGTCGTGGCCGACCCCCACTACGCCCGCTAGGAGCGGCTGCGCCGGATGACGACCGGATCCTCGAAGTCGAGTTCCCGGCTGATCTGGCGGAGCGTGCCCGCGCCGATCCTGCCCTTGCGGTAGAGGGCGGTCAGCTTCGCGCGCTGCGCCCTGACCAGCTCGGCGCGCACCTTGCGGCTGTTGGGCGGCGGGGCCTCGGTCTCGGCGTCCTCCTCGTCCAGGAAGTAGCGGACGCGCTCCAGCCGCAGTTCGAGCATCTGCCGGAACGCCTCGGCCGTCTGGTCGTCGACCTGCTCGTCCTCGGTGAGCTCGTCCAGCCGGGCCAGGGCGGCCTGCAGCCCGGCGCGGCGCGCCGTCATCACCTCCAGCCGGCGCTGGTCGGACTCGATCAGCCCGAGGCCGCGCAGCAGCGGCGGCAGCAGCGGCGCCTGCCCGACCAGGGTGATCAGCACCACGAGGGCGGTGAGCAGCACGAGCACGCCCCGGTCGGGGCCGACCGCGGTCGGCAGCGACAGCGCGATCGCCAGCGAGATCGCCCCGCGCATCCCGCCGAGGCCGATCACCAGCCGCTGCCGCCAGCCGAGGCCCTCCTGGCTGCGGCGGCCGCCGGGCAGCAGCCCGGCAAGCGGGCCGTTGCCGAGCTCCCAGGCGAGCCGGACGCCGATGACGACGGCCGACACCGCGAGCGTGGTCAGCAGCACCGCGTGCCAGGTGTGCCCGCCGGGCTGCCGGATGATCTCCCGGATCTCCAGGCCGAGCAGCACGAACAGCGTCGACTCGAGCAGGAACGTCAGGATCCGCCAGAACGCGTCGCCGGCCAGCCGGGACGCGGGCTGCAGCACGCCCTCGCCGTGGGTGCCGATCGAGAAGCCCGCCACGACCGTCGCGAGCACCCCGGACGCGCCGAAGTTCTCCGCGGGGATGAACGCCGCGTACGGGGTGACGAGCGACACGATCACCTGGCTGATGGGGTCCTGGATGCGGCGCCGGATCCGGCGGATCACGATGCCGAGCACCAGCCCGTAGGCGATGCCGCCGAGCACCACCTGGGCGAGCCGGACGGCGCCGTGCGCGGGCGCGAACCCGACGCCGATCGCCTCGATGGCGAGGCCGAAGATCGTCAGCGCGACGCCGTCGTTGATCAGGCTCTCGCCCTCCAGGATGGTGACGAGCCGGGCGGGCGCGCCGAGCCGCTGCATCACCGCGGTGGCGGCGACGGCGTCGGTGGGCGCGACCGCGGCGCCGAAGGCCAGCGCGGCGGCCCAGCCGAGGCCGGGCAGCAGCGCGTGCACGGTGGCGGCGACGGCCCCGGTGGTGACGGCGGTCAGCCCGAACGCCAGCGTGACGATCGGCACGGCGTCGGCGCGCGCCTCGCGCGGGGCGGTGAAGAACGCGGCGTGGTAGACCAGCGGCGGCAGGAACCCCATCAGCACCAGGTCGGGCGGCGCGACGACGGCGGGCAGGCCCGGTACGAACCCGGCCGCCATCCCGAGCAGCACCAGGAGGATCGCGTCCGGCAGCCGCAGCCGCCCGGCCAGCGCCCGGGCGGCGAGCACCACGACGGCGACGACCAGGAAGACGATGAACAGCCGGTCCCCCTCCACGCCGTGATCCTCTCCGGATCGCGGCGGGGTACGCGCGCGGCGGCCGCCCGGCGGCGGAGCCGGCCCGATTATGGAACGTTCCCGCAGGCAGCGGGGCCGGAACCGGCTGCGGCGCGGCGGCAGGGTCGGCGCGGACGGCGCCCTCCGGCGTCGTAGGGTGGGGGCTTGGGCCGCGTTCCGGCCCCGGCGGCGCGGCCGGGCGCACGGCCGTCCCGCCCTCGCCGGGACGGTCTGGGGGTTCGCCCTCCAGGAGCAGTACGACCCCGGTCCCCCGAGACTGGAGCGACAGTGATCTTCACCCATGACACCGAGCACGCGCTCGCCGTCGTCGTCGACCTGATCAACACCGGTGCCGCCGCGTCCGGCGGCGAGGAGCTCGGCGGGCTGCCGGGGCTGCGCGCGTTCGTCGGCCGCAGCGCGTTCAGCGACGTGGGCGAGCTGACCGAGGCCGACCTCGGGCGGGTGCTGGCGCTGCGCGACCGGTTCCACGCGGTGTTCCGGACCGGCGACGTGCCCACCGCGGTCCGGCTGATCAACGAGATCGTCGGCGAGGTCCGCGCCACCCCGCACCTGACCGACCACGACGGCTACGACTGGCACGTGCACTTCTTCGCGCCGGGCGCCCCGGTGGGCGAGCACCTCGCCGCCGACTGCGGGATGGCGCTGGCCTACGTCGTGGCGGCCGGCGAGCTGGACCGGCTGCGCACCTGCGAGGCGCCCGACTGCTCGCGCGTGCTGGTGGACCTGTCGCGCAACCGCTGCCGCCGCTACTGCGACAGCCGCACGTGCGGGAACCGCATGCACGTCGCCGCCTACCGCGCCCGCCAGCGCGAAGCCGCGCTGTAATCCCGCGATCCCGGCCCAAGTGCCTCGCCTGGCGGCTCGGGTCGCCGCTCCCCTGACCCGGCCTTACCCGGAGGCGAGGGTCGCGACGGCGTCCAGGGCGCGGCGGGCGGCGGCGACGTCGTGGACGCGGAAGACGCGGGCGCCGAGCAGCGCCGAGACGCCGAGCACCGCCATGGTGCCGACGCCGCGCTTGTCGACGGGCCGGCCGAGGGTCTCCCCGATGAAGTCCTTGTTGGACACCGCGACCAGTACCGGCCAGCCGGTGGCGGTGAGCTCGCCGAGCCGCCGGGTGATCTCCAGCGAGTGCCGGGTGCTCTTGCCGAAGTCGTGCGCGGGGTCGATCAGGATCGCCTCCCGCGCCACCCCGAGCGCGAGCGCCCGCTCGGCCTCGGCGGTGACGTGCCCGACCACGTCCGCGACCACGTCGCCGTAGCCGGTCCGGTGCGGCCGGGTGCGCGGGTCCAGGCCGCCCGCGTGCGCGCAGACCAGGCCGATGCCGTGCGCGGCGGCGACCTCCGCCAGCTCCGGGTCGGGGCCGCCCCAGGTGTCGTTCAGCAGGTCGGCGCCCGCCGCCGCGACGGCCTCGCCGACCTCCGCGCGCCAGGTGTCGACGCTGATCATCACGCCGGGATGCCGGTCCCGGACGGCGGCGACCAGGTCCACCACCCGGCGCAGCTCCTCGGCGACCCCGACGTCCTCGCCCGGGCCGGCCTTCACGCCGCCGATGTCGATGATGTCGGCGCCGTCCGCGACGGCGCGGTCCACCGCGTCCAGCGCCGCGCCGAAGCCGAAGGTGGCGCCCTTGTCGAAGAAGGAGTCGGGCGTGCGGTTCACCACGGCCATGATCGCGTGGCGGCCGAGGTCGCGCCCGTGCAGCCGCAGCGGCGCGGCGTCCGGAGAGGTCATGATGCCCACACCGTCGCACACGCGGGCGCTCGCCCGCCACGCGGCACGGCGCTCCGGCGGGCCCGGACGGGCGGCCGGCAGGGCGGGTGCGGCGAACCTGAAGCAAATTCGGTTCAAACGGCGCCCTCCCTCGTCAGCATCCCCGCGGGGTCGCTAACCTCATATTTCACGCTCGCCCGGGTTCGCCCCGCGGTGGGTCCCGCGTCGCACCGATCAGCCCATGGAGGATCCGCTGTCCAGGCGTCCTCTGTAAGGAACTCGCTGACCTGCGGTTTTACCCTCAACATGGTGTGCTTCGAGCCCCCAGGATGCCACAGGCGACGTCTGTTTCCCAGGTTTGTTGGGGAACCAATCGACTCCCCCGACGATCACGCTCCGTACTTCCCTGGGGAAGATCAAAAGCGATCGCTCAGCGCGTCTTCCGGACGTGGAACGTCCCGCACCTCATGCAGAAGACCGGCTCCATCTCGCCCGGCAGGATCTTGCCTTCGTCCTCCAGCCACTGGATGAGCTTCCAGGCGCTGGACTTGGTCGGGCGCTCCTTCAGCCCCGTGGGACAGCTCATGCCGCCACCGCCAGCTCGCTGGGCATCGGATGCTCAGCCAGGTGGAGCCCGACCCGGACGCGGACGAAGTCCCGGACGCCCTCAGGCGTGGTCAGGTCCGTCTTCACCAGGTGGGGGTATTCGGCGGCGTCCGCCCACAGGGCGGGGGCGGTCTGCCAGGCGTGGTCGTTGCGGTAGTAGCGGGCCCTGCGGATCTTGACGATGCGGCCCGCCGCCTCCAGCTCCAGCAGCGCCTCCGCGTACTGGGAGGCCGACATGGGCTTACGACCGTCCCTCAGGTGCCGGTTGACGTAGGAGACACCGTCGTACCGGCTCGGGCGGTCCTCGGGCTCCTCAGAGCCTCCCCAGGCCCTCTGACGGGCCAGGGAGGTCAGGTGCATGTGGGCCTTGAAGACGGTGTCCATGGTGTCCTCCTTGGCCCAGCGGGGGCCGACGTGGACGCACCGGTCAGGGTCGGCCCCGCCGAAGTTGCGCCTCACGACCTTGGTCCCGCACACGCAGACCTCGGCCTTGCTCTTCGGCAGGGGGCGGTCCCTCAGCACCTCATAGACGCCGTCCACCTCGGCCATCACCCACTCGGCGTTGGACAGGTACTCCCGGATCTCTCCCGTGGGGTCCTGGGCCTTCAGCCACTCGGCGTGCGGGCTGGTCGTGACGCCATCGGCCCGCAGGGACGCGATGCGCGTGAAGACGGCCTGTGCTCCCTCGGGGACGCCCTTCCTCCTCCAGTCCCTAGACCAGCGGTCGGGGTCGTTCTCACCCTTGATCTTCTTGGCGATGGCCTCGGCGTCGGCCAGGACTTCGCACCGGGGGATCAACAGACCCCGAGTGAGGGCATCCAGCCTGGTCAGGAGACTTTCCGACAGCCTTTCTCGGAGGACCACCGAGTCATCGGACTCGGAGATGTTGCTGTCGGAAACCGCTGTGACCTGCGAGGACTCGTACTTGCGGCGGGCTCCCCTCAGGTGGCGGCGGTAGTCGCCCTCCCGGAACGGCCAGGAGGGGGCCTCGATCTCGTCGGCCAGCTCCCGCCACAGGGTGAAGATCTCCCCGTCCTCCAGCCCCTGGAACACCCACCCGTAGACCGCGCGGGCCAGGGTGTCATCGTCCCCGTGGCCGTCCCCCCGGTACGCCCCGGGACGGGAGGAGCCGGTGCTCTCCCGCTTGGCCTCCAGGAGCGCCTCCACCTCCTGCTCGTTGGCCACCAGGACGGGCTTGCCCGTCCGCTCGTACCGGTCGCCGGAGTAGTGCAGGGACCCGGCGGCGGCCACGTAGCCCGCGCTCTTGATGTCCCCGCCCCGGATGGGTCCCTGGGTCGGCCACCGGTCCGTGGGGACGTGCCGCATGTCCAGGTAGATGTGGCCGCCCGCTCCCCGCCGGGTGTAGGCGTACTCCTCCAGCGGGAGCAGCTCCCCCAGGTCGGTCTCGGCGTACGCCTCGGGGTCGTCCACGTCGATGACGAGCAGGCCCGAGCGGGGCGAGCAGATGACGCCCACCTGGACGGCCTCCACGTCCGTGTCGGTCGGGTACCCGATGACCTCGTGACCCTGCGGGTCGTCCACGGTGTGGACCGAGCCGTACTCGTACTCGGTGAAGGCCCCCTTGATCGAGGGCTTCTTGGACCACTTCCCGGTCCCCCGCCGCAGGCCGTACTCCTCGTACCCGGGGAGCGGCTCGGTCTCTTCGACGTTCTGGAACGGGATGGTGGTGAAAGTCAGGGGCTGAGGGTTCGCCTTGAAAGCGTCGTTGGTCACCGCTAGCCTTTCTCGCAGGTGAATGTCTTTTCGGAGCCCCGTCGTGTCAGAGCGGCGGGGCTCCACCCTTTCTACAGGGCGCGTGATCACCTGTCATCCCAGGTCAGAGGTCACAGAATGGTCACGGAGACGCGTTCCCCAGTTAACTAATGAATGCCTTCCCCACTTATCTGGGGAACCGCGGGACAGGTGCATCTTCACTCTCTTGGGAATGCCCGAACGCGTGCTACAACGGCCCCATGGATGAATCGATGAACGGCGACTACTTCGAGTCGCAGCGAGTGAAGAGCGCCACCGCGCTGGCCGAACTCCGGATGGAGTCGGCCCGCCTGTCGCGTCAGCTCTCCCGGGTGCGCACCCTGGCCACCCCGGACACCCTGCGGGCCCTCCTGGACGTGCCGGAGGTGACCCGGTGAGGATCATCAAGGCCGACGTCCGGCCGGACGGCTACGTGGCCCTGTACGCCCAGCACCCGGACCACCCCTCGGTGGGCTACTGGGTGTACGCCTGCGCCGCCGACCGCACCTGGACCTTCACCTACGACAGCTTCGACGCCACCGCCTACGCCGAGGAGAAGTACCGGGGCTATCCCGGTATCCCCCGCCCCGAGGGCCTGGCCATCACCCCGGCGGCCCTGATCGTCCCCGGGGGTCAGTCCGCCGAGCCCTCGGGCTCCTGAGGGGCCACGAACGTCCCGCGCCCCTTGAAGCCCCGGACCAGGCCCTCCTCCTTCAGCAGGCGGAGGGCCTTCTGGACGGTCGTGTTGGTCAGCCCGCTCTCCTCGCACAGCTCGGCGATGGAGGGCAGCCGGGAGCCCGCCGGGTAGGTGCCGTCCTCGATGCGGGCGCGCAGGACGGCGGCCAACTGCTGGTGCAGGGGCTCGATGCCATCCAGTTCGATCATGTATCGAACGCTATCTGACCAGCACTAATGCCATCGATGTGCGTCTATCTATGGCTAGGTGTATCGAGGTGCGTCTAAGTTCGGAGCCATGGACACACCGATCGCCAAGGCCCAGGGCAGACTGGGCGCGCTCAAGATCCGGCTGGAGACCTACAACGGGCTGGACGTCCAGCTCCTGACCCACGGCGTCCGGGTCACCAACCCGTTCAGGGACGGATGCTGCGATGACGCCCCCGAGCCCTCGGACCTGGTCACCTGCAAGGCCCGCTCGGAGGACGGCGGGCGGCTCTGGTTCTTCCACTCCTGGGGAGAGCCCATCGCCGAGGCCGACAAGGTCGTGGACGCCTCGGTGGCCATCGCCTCCCGGCTCGGGGCGAAGTAGGGGTGGCCGTCCACAGGAGGGACCACCACCCCCGGGGGACCCTGGTCGTCCTGTCGGCCCTCATCGGCGTGGCCCTGGTGGGGCTCATGGCCCTGATCGCCGCTTCCCGCCCTCACGGCGTGCCTGTGGCGGCCCAGGAGTCCCCGACCCCTACCGAGCCCACCACCCCCGCCCGAGCGTGCGAGCGGGACGCCGTCCAGGCCCTGACGCGCACGGCCCTGGAGATGGCCGCAGGGGGCTCCTCGGACGCCTCGGTGGCGCAGGAGTACCAGCGCCTGGACGGCAGGGCCTACGCCGCCTACTCGGCCAGCCTGAACGACTTCCTGGAGGCCGCCCCGATCGGGGACCAGCAGGGCCTGGCCGCCCGGCTCCAGGTCGTCATGCCCACCGTCCGCAGGATGTGCGCTCAGTAGGTGAGCGCGTCCAGCTCAGCAGCGATACGCCCCGCCTCCAGGTCCGCCGGACGCCAGACAGCGAAGTCCTGTCCGGCGGCCTGGAGGGCGTACCCCACCCGTCGCTGCTCGGGTGTGAGGTGGCCGTAGTCGCTCTTCAGCTCCCGGAAGAGCACCCGCCGGCACCCCAGGATCACCCAGTCCGGCCAGCCCGGTGCCGAGCCCTTGGAGTTCCGGACGTGGAAGCCCCACAGCCCCCGCTCGTCCAGCAGCTCCCGTAGGGCCTGCTCCAGCTCCCCCTCGGACATCAGTGGCTCACCAGGGGGATGACCGCCGCCGCCAGAGCGCCCACCGACAGCAGGACCGCCACCGAGGGCAGCGGCCATCGGCCCCGCTCCAGCAGCCGGATCCTCGTCTCGTGGTCGGCGTGCTGCGTCAGGGCCTGGTCGAGCTTGATCTCGATCCGGACCAGCCGGTCGTTGGTGCTCGGCGACTCAGGCGTCATGACACCCCGTCCCTGAACACCATCGTGACGGTGCCGTCCTGCTCGATGGACCAGGACTCAACCTCCTGGTCCAGCTCCGGCAGGACGACCGTGCCGTCTTCGTAGATCTCCATGGTCTCTCCCTCGCGTACGTGCGCACGCGCGTGGCGGAATGGGTAAGTTACTGGCCGCAAGTTGCGCCATTCGATCTTGGGGACCCCCCTAAAAGGGCAGGTCAGAAGGCGATTTAGCCGAACCAGCTCCGGTTCTTCTTCTTGGCGGGGACCTTCTGCTCGGCGGGCTCGGGGGCGGGGGCCTCGGGCTCGGTCTCCACCGGGGCGGGCGGGGCCTCCACGATCACCGGGGCGGCCTCGGGAACGGGCTCGGGCTCCGGCGGGGCCAGGGTCTCCAGGATCGCCTCCATGGCCTGCACACGTCCCCGCAGGGCGGCCAGCTCCTCGTTGGCGTAGACCTCGGCGGCCTTGGTCGACTCCCGGGCCAGGTCCACGTCCCGCTTGGCCTCGATCTTGGCCACCTCCACCTGGGCGTCGGCCACCTCCGCCACGGCCTCGGCAGCCTCGGCGGGGGCGTCGTCCACGAGGATGATCTCCCCGTTCGGCCCGTGCGTGTGGGCTTCCATCAGTTGTCTCCTCGTCGGTACGGGTTGTACGGAAGTTCGTGCTCGCGCCCCTTGTACTTGGCCGCGATATAGGCACGGGCCTTGGCCTTGTCGATGGCCCTGAAACGAACCTGGTAGCCCTGGCCCGTCCCCTCGATCTCGGCCTTCATGGAGTAGCCCAGATACGTGGCACACCGGTGCAAGGAACGCTTGATCTCCACGGCTCGGTCGTGGGTGCTCAGGCCGCCATAGACCAGCTCCCGGTAATGCCCGCTGTCCGGATCCATTCCACCGTCCACGCTCGCCTGGATCAGGTGATCAGTGAGCGGCGGCTTTCGTGGACGCAAAGGCGAACCAGGTCCCCTGGGCATCTCCACCTCCGGCTAGTAAACGCTGTTAACGAGAGTGTAGGCTGTAAACGTGTTCGGATTGAAGACTGCGAAAGCATCGGTGGAGGACGCGAAGCGGACCGTCTCCACCGCCGCCGTCCTATCGGTGGTCGCTCTCGCCATCGCCGTGGTCGCCCTCGGCATCGCCGTCTCCAAGTAAGGATCGAAAATGACCGAGGGACTCATGACCTCCGATGGAAAGCCGGTCGACTCCGAGCCGGTGGGCTCGGAGGACCAGGACTTCGCGCAGATGATGGTGGGCGCGGCCAAGGCCGCCGATTCCGACGCCGCCAAGGAGGCCCCCGCCCCGCCGAAGAAGAGCGCCGAGGCCCCCTACGGCTACAAGCCGGACGGCACGCCGAAGAAGGCCGCCGGGCGTCCGCGCAAGGACCGCGCCTCTCAGCCGCGCGTACAGGCCCCCAAGAAGACCGAGGCGAAGAAGGACTACACCGAGGAGCTGACGGGCCTCGTACAGACGCTCTGGATGGCCACAGCGGCATTCGCGCCCGCCGACGCCGGAGCCATTCAGGTGCACGGCTCCAACGTCGTGAAGGCGTGGAACGACCTGGCCCAGGAGAACAGCCAGGTGGCCAAGGGCATCGAGTTCCTGACCACCGGCTCGATGTACGGCGCGGTGGTGGCGACCACGGCCCCGCTGGTGATGCAGCTCCTGGTCAACCACAACGTCCTCCCGCACGAGCGCCTGGCCCCGCTCGGCGTCCAGTCCCCCGAGGCCCTGGCCGGACTCACCGAGCAGACCGTTGCGGGAATGGCCTCTCAGGCGGCCTGAGATGCTCATCAAGCGCATACCGCGCCTGGCCTTCCTCCAGGAGTACTGGGACTACAAGCCGGGCGAACATGTGTCCCTCATCGCGCCTACCCAGAACGGGAAGACGACGATGATCTGGGACCTGCTGAAGCACACCGACACGTCCTGGTGCTCGGTCCCTCCCGTCATGCTCGTGGCCAAGCCCAAGGACCCGGTGGTCTACAACGCCCTGGACCAGATGGACTACTCGGTCCTGAAGGACTGGCCGCCCCGCAAGAAGTGGTTCTCTCAGGAGGTGCCGGCGGGCTACGGCCTATGGCCTCCACACCTGATGGATGTTCCTTCAGAGGTGAACAACGCGCACCTGGCCGAGCGCTTCAAGCCCGCCATTAGCGACCTGTTCTGGAGGGGCGACAGCATCCTGATCGCGGACGAGATCTACTTTCTCTGCGCAGAGCTGAGCCTGTCCAAGGAGATGACCCGCTACTGGACTCAGGGCCACGGAATGGGAGCCGGTCTCTGGACGGCGGGCCAGAAGCCCTCGGGGACCCAGCAGGGCACCGTTCCGTCCTTCATCTACAACTCCCCGACCCACACATTCCTGGGGCGTGACCCGGACGAGAAGAACCGGAAGCGCTTCGGGGAGATCGGCGGCATCTCGCCCCGGCTGGTCGAAGAAGCGGTAGCTGGATTGGCCAAGTACGAGTGGCTGTACATCCACCGGGACGGGCCCACCTACTGCATCGTCCAGGCGTAGCGCAGAACAGTTAACGCCGTTTACTATGTAGGCGTGGAACACGACTCGGGATGCCCGCTCTCAGGGACGCCGGAACTGCACAGCGATGCGGCCAGGCGGTGCTCTGACGCGGTCAATCTTCACGTCTCGGCCCTCGGCTGGGGCTCGGTCAAGAAGTGGGTGGCCGTCCGCCTTTCCGATGGGGGCTCCGATGGCGTCCTGTACGACACTCGCGCGGACGCCATTCGGCACCAGCTCCACGAGCGTCAGTGCGCGTACATCTGCGTTCCCCCCGGCGGCATGAATGCCTGCCAGGCCGAGTCGTTCATGCGCATGACGCGTAACGCCTACGACGCCGGAGCGCACCTGACCGACCCCGAAGCGCCCGAGATCATCCGCCGACTGACCCGGCGGGACCAGGCCGCGCAAATGCGCCGGATCAAGATTTCGCGATAGGAGCACCAATGCCGACTCAGGCACCCCCGCAGCAGGCTCAGGCGGCGGCCCCGGTCGCCCCGCCGCCGTTCCGGCGTGGCGTCTACGAGGTCGAGGGCACCGACTACGACCAGACCAAGACGATGGCCACGGGGACCGTTCAGTTCCCCACGTACACGCCCCGCGTGAACGACTGGCTCACCGGCATCTGGTTCCTCATCGAGTGCACCACGGCGTCGAATGCGGCCACCGTCGCCTTCAAGGCCGACGCGCCGTTCTCGGCCATCGACCACGTCACCTTCTACGACACCGGCAACCAGCCGGTCTTCGGCCCGATCACGGGCTACGACTGGCTGACCATCATGAAGTTCGGCGGCTACTTCCTGGTCGGCGACCCGCGTAGCGACATCTCCTACTCGGCCACCGCCGGATCGGGTTCCACGGGCGGCTCCTTCTCGATGGTGATGTACCTCCCGCTGGAATTCGTGAAGCGCGATTCCCTCGGCGCGGTCGAGAACAAGTCCACCGCCACCAGCTACACCGTGGAAATCGTCCTGGCGAAGTCCACCGACGTCTACTCCACCGCCCCCACCACCCTCGGCAACGTGCGGATCCGCACCACCCTGGACGGCTACACCAGCCCCCAGCCCGCCGACCCGCGCTCGGGCGTCGCGCACGCCGACTCCCCGCCGGTCCCGGGCACCTTCCAGTACTGGCGTTCGGAGAACGTCCAGCTCACGGCGGGCTCGATGTCCAACGTCCAGCGCAACGGCCTGGGCTTCCCGATCCGCAACATCCTCTACAAGCTGGTGGACTCCACCGGCTCCCGCTCCCAGGGCGACGCCGACTGGCCGGACCCCGTCACGGTGAACTTCGGGCGCATCACGCTGTTCCAGCGCCAGACCAAGCTGTGGCTTTCCCGGATGGGCAAGAACTACGGGCTCACCTCCACTTCCACGGACGTCTCCCTCGGCCGCGAGAACGGCGTCTACCCCGTCTGGTTCACCGACGACTTCGGATTCCAGCCGGGCGCGGAACTGCGCAACGGCTACCTGGTGACCCAGGTCGGAAACGAGCTTCAGTGGCAGGGCACCGTGGGCGGCTCGGGCACGCACACGCTCTACACCCTGACCAACTGGATCGCCACCCCGGGCAACAACTACGGCGCGCTCACGGGCCGGTAAGGAGAACCGAGCAATGGGCAACAAGAAGTCGCTCCTGATCGCGGCGGCGTTCCTGGCCGGTGTCGTTCTGGCACCCCGGGTCCGCGCCCTCCCGGTCCTGAACAAGCTGCCCTCGGTCTGAGCGATGGCGCGCAGCACGGGAATCATCCTCGTCGTCGGCGGTATCTCGCTGGCGAATGAGGCCGTGTTCGCGCCCATCGCCTCGGGCGGGGCCATCAAGGTCGATTTCAACTGGCGCATCATCCCCGCCACCCTGGTGGCGGCGGCGCTGGTCGGTGGCCTTGAGCAGATCTCGGCGAAGATGGCGGTCGGAGTGGCCTACATTTCGCTGATCACCGTGCTATTCGCCCGGCTGGGAAATGCACCGGCACCGGTGGAGAACCTGGCCAAGGCATTGGGCTATAAGAAGTAGGAGGACGCCGTGAACAACGCGCTCCAGACCCTTATCGCGGGGGCGGTGGCCATCGGCATGGCCACCGCAGTCCTGCTGCCGGGTCGCCAGACGCCGCAGGTCATCAAGGCCGCCAGCGGCCTGATCAGCGGCACCCTGAAGACCTCGATCACCGGGAAGTGACATGGCTACCGCGCTGCCCGGCATGTACGGGACCCTCAGCCAGGACGAGCAGATCGCGGCGTCCAAGGCGGGCCCCGTGCACGCTGGGCACGGGGTGGAGCAGGACCCCTCGATCACGCGGGGGATCCGGGGCAAGGACGCCGCGCTGTACCCCTCCCCGCTCCCCGTGGCGGGCTCCCTGCCGGGCTTCCAGGCGGGGGCCAACCCCGACCTGACCCCGATCACCCACGCGGCCCCCACGGCTGCCTGGGCGCAGATGGACGCCGGTACGGCCCAGGCGATCTCGTCGGGCTTCCACGCGGTCAAGTTCGTGGAGCCGGGGGCGGTCCGCTACGTCCCGCCCAACGTCATGGACACCTCCCCGGTGTTCGACGTGACCCCCGGGGAGAACCGTCTGGCCAAGGACGTCCCCCGCCAGATCCGGGGCCAGTCCGACGACATCAGCCAGGGCGGCGGCGTCGGCAACGACTACGGCTACGACTCCGCCCACGTCATCCGGTACCGCTCGCACGGCTGGGTGCCGACGTGGTTCGTGGGCTCGGCCGAGCGTGCCATCCGCCAGAACCCCCTCCAGGGACGCAACGCCCGGGTCAACGTCGACTCGCGCTACGCCTCGGGCGGGGACCTGGCCAACCTGAACGCCCCGAACGCCTCGGCCCCGAGCGCGTACGTGGCCCCCTCCAACCCCGACACGCTCCCAGGCCCGGGAGCCTCGGCCGGATTCGCGTGGTGAGGCATGGCTGACACGATCAAGATCCCCGGCGTCGGGACCGTCCCCAAGAAGTACGCCCTGATGGGCGGCGGTGTCGTCGTGGTCATCGTCGGGGTGGCCTACTACCGGCACCGCAACGCCCCGCAGGTGCCGGCGGCCTCCACCGCGCCCAGCGACGGCACCTACACCGACCCCACCGCGGGCTCCACCCTCCCCTCGGGCTACCTGGGCGACTCGGGCTACTACCCCTCGGGCGGGACGCCGTACGCGCCCTACGGCTACGACGTCTACGGCAACCCGCTGCCCGCCTCCACCGGGCTGGGCTCCGGCGGCGTCTACACCACGAACCTGGACTGGGCCAACGCCGCCGAGTCCCAGTTGGAGTTGTCGGGGGTCTCCCAGTCGGTCTCGGGGACGGCCATCTCCAAGGTGCTGGCGGGCCTGGCGGTCACCTCCGACCAGAAGAACATCTTCCTGGAGGCCGTGGGCCTGCTCGGTCAGCCCCCGCAGGGCTACCCGACGCCCATCAAGGTGAGCGACCCCACCGGCACCCCGGGAGGCACCACCGCCCCGTCCGGCTCCAGCCTCCCCGCCCCCAGCGGCCTGCACGCGGCCTCGGTCGGCAAGACCACGGTGCGCATCGAGTGGAAGGCCGTCCCGGGTGCCAAGGGCTACGCGGTCTACGACGTGGCCGACCCGGCGGGCGGCGGCACCCCCACGGGCGTCCGCCAGCAGTCGGTTGTGTACACGAACTACAACAAGGCCGGACTGAAGCCGAACACCCGCTACCGCTTCGACGTCCACGCGCTGGGCGCTGACAACAAGCTCGGCGCGCGGGCCCGCATCTACGTCACGACTCACAAGTGAGGGCAGCATGTCCATCCTGAAGCCCGAGGGCTCCCTGACCCTGGGTGCGGCCACGGCGGCGGTGGTCTACGCCGCCTACACCTTCAACCTGCCCAACGTCGCCACCATGACGGCGACCCTGCCGCACGACTCCAACATCGACTCGGCCCGCAAGCGTGCGGCCTGGACGAGCGCGGGGGCGGTCATCGTCGTCTCGGCCCTGGCCAAGGACAAGACCATCTTCGTCCTGGGCGGCCTGACCCTGGTGGCGCTGGACTGGCACGCCCGGCACGCCAACGGCATCCACCCCGAGACCGGCAAGACGGTGGCGGCCACGCCCAAGTCCTACATGCCCGCTCAGCAGGTGGCGGAGGCTCCGGCCACGCCGTCCTACGCGGGCTTCGCGATGTAGGCGGCCATGGCGACCGGCGGTAAGGACGTCAGCGCCCTCGGCGTCGGCACCATGGCGGCGGGGGCGCTGCTGGTGTGGTCGGGCCTGCGGGGTTCCAGCGTCCTGTCCGCCCTCCAGGACGTCATCAAGGGCAACAAGCCCTCGGGGGCCAACGTCCACCAGATCCAGGCCCAGGCGGGGGCCGCCGACCTCACCTCGGTCGGTGCGGGGGCGTCCGGCTCGGTGCTCAACATGGCCGTCCAGGTGGCGAACTCCCCGGCGGGCAAGCGGAACTACTGCTGGGGCGGCGGTCACTCGGGGAGCCCGTGCTCGGCGTCGTGCTTCGACTGCTCGGGCTACGTGAGCTGTGTCTTGAACCGGCTGGGCCTGCTGAAGGGCTCGATGGTCACCACGGGCTTCATGACCTGGAGCGGGGCCACCACCGTCCCCTACAGCCAGCGCCAGCCGGGCGACCTGTACGTCTCGGCCACCCACATCGGGATCATCGCCAGCTCCACCCAGATGTGGAACGCCGCGTGCACGGCCTGTGGCCCGGTGAAGCTGTCCAACTACGTCGGGCGCTCGGGCTACATCGTCCGGCGCGTGAAGAACGCTCAGGGGGCCTGATGTGCGGGTGCGAGAAGCGCAAGGAGTGGCTGAACGACCTGGCCCCGTCGCTGGGGCTGGGCAACCGGGTGGCGGTCGTCGCCGAGCCCGTGAAGGAGGAGCTGGAGCAGATGAACAAGGGCGTCGTCTTCATCGTCGGGGTGGCCGTGGGCTTCTGGGCCGTCCCCTGGGCGCTGCGCTTCTACGCCGAGCGTCTGGTCTGACCGCCATGGCCCAGCCGAAGCAGATCAACGCCATCGCCGTGGGCGCGGTCGGCGCTGGCCTGGTCTTCATCTGGTCGGGCCTGCGCGGTTCCAGCGTCCTGTCGGCGCTCCAGGACATCATCCGGGGCAACCGCCCCTCGGGCAGCCAGGTGCACGGCATCAGCGCCCAGTCGGGGCCCACCGGTGACGCCTCCACGGGCGTCACGGGACCCGGCAAGCAGTACTGCGCCAGCGTGTTCGGCGGTCCCTCGGACCCGGGCACCGGCAGCCGTGGCTACCACGGCGACAACCTGAACGGAACGATGAGCTATGCGGAGCTGGGGATGGGCAAGGCCATGGGCAATCTGCCCTACCGCCAGAAGCTCCGCATCACCTACAAGGGCAAGTCGGTGGTGGCCGAGAAGCTGGACATCGGCGCTGGTGGTGCTGGCTGCGGTGGCCACGCTCGCGGCATTGACCTGTGGTACCAGACCGCCCAGGCCCTCGGCTTCGACGGCCTCGGCGTCGTCTCCGTCGAGCCGGTCTCGTGAGGAGCTGACGATGGCACCGACTCCCCCGCCCACCTCGGCGGCGGCCAAGTCCAAGTACAACGCGGTGGCCGCCGCGCTGACCCGGGTGAAGGCCAAGAACCCCGCCCTGGCCCAGCGCACCGTCCAGGACTGGGTCAGCGGCGGCTTCAAGCTGTCCACCCAGCTCCAGGCCGACATCGCGATGATCGCGGCCATCAGCCCCTCCGACGCCACGACCATCCGCAACGGCATGAACGACCCCGGCGTCCAGGCCCTGGCCATCTCGGGCTTCGTCAGCCCCGCGATGAACGCCATCGGCAACACCGTGGGCAACGTCGCCGAGCGGGTGGGCAACCTCCCCCAGAACACCCTGAAGGCCGTGGGGGACGGCCTGCACAACACCCTGGACGTGGCGGGGGTCCTGTCGACCCTGCTGGACCCCGACACCTGGCTGAGGGTCGCCGAGGTCGTCCTGGGCGGCGCGCTCATCGTCGTCGGCCTCATCAAGCTCACCAACGTGGCGTCCCTCGTCGGGAGCGCCACCCCTGCCGGACGGATTGTGAGGGCCCTGAAGTGACCGACCACATCGACCCCGACGCCGTGCTGATCCAGCACGAGACCGAGCACCCCGCCGACATCGAGGTGCCCTCGGTGGACCCCATCCCGGTGGTCACGGTGGGCTCGGTCGCGGTGGAGGAGATCCTCCCCCAGCACGTGGCCCTGCGGACCTTCGTGCTGACCACCGACAACCCCTACAAGCAGCTCCTGGCGCTGGACCCGCTGCGCGTCCGGGCCACCCTGCTGGCCCTGGACGACGACGTGGTCCTGACCTCCAGCCGGGCTCAGGCGATGTCCCCCGCCAACCTGGAGGCGACGCTGGCGGCCCCGGACGGCGCGGTCCTGCCCAAGTCCTTCCCGGTGTCGCTGGACACCGTGGGGGAGGTCTGGGCGACGGCCCCCACCGGCACCTACCCCGCCCGGGTGGCGGTCTACATGACCCGGAGGACGCTGTGAGCACGCGCTCCCGCAGGTTCCTCACGGCGGTGGTCGTAAGTGCCGGCCCCCCGCTGGTGGCCCTGGCCGTCCAGCGCTACCTGGCCGACCCCGACGCCCTCCGGCTGCTCGGCATGCGGGGCTCCCTGGCGGTCAAGCGGGTGGCCGACGCCCAGGTGAGCGTCTGGCAGCGGGTCTCGGCCACCGCCGCCACCTCCTACCAGCGGGCACGGCTATGACCCAGGTGCAGCTACGCGCGGTCGGGAGCGGCACCCTGGACGGCTCCGGCTCGGGAACCGTGCGCGTCGGCCCGCTGGGGCACGGGGTGACGTGGCTGCCCAAGGTCGCCTCCATCCGGATGGCGGGCGACCCGCCGCCCACGGCGGCCACCTGCTACGTCTACGCCGGGGTGATGGCCACCGACGCCTACTTCTGCGACGCGACCTACGACGTGAACAACGACAGCACCGACCGTGTCTCGGGCTCGGAGCTGAGGCTGGGCCAGTACGTGTTCGCGGTCTGGTCCGGCGGCACCCCCGGCGCGGACGTCACGCTGATCGTCACCGGAGACCAGGAGGTCCCCTAATGAGCGGCTTCAACAACCCGGTCGTCGGCGGGAACGACACCCTGGTCCGCGAGGCGATCCAGTCCGATGGCTTCCAGTCCGGAGTGAGCGGGTGGCGGATCGAGCGGTCCGGGGACGCCGAGTTCAATGACGTCGTGGTGCGCGGCACCGTCCGGACGGGCGACTCGGGCCAGTACATCCTGATCGAGAGCGGCCCGGACGGGAACCGCATCCAGTTCTTCTCGGGGGCCGTCCAGGAGGTCGCCCCCGGCGTCGTGGAGGTCGACCAGCCGGTCTCGGGCCAGTCCACGCTGACCGTGGCGGCCCCCGATCTCGGCTACGGCAACCCGCCCGCGCTGACGCTCACCTCCGGCCCGCTGGTGAGCGACAACAACGCCGACCTGTCCTCCCCGTACTCGATCACGATGAACGCCGAGATCCTGTCGCTGGCCTTCAGCCAGCTCTTCGACCTGATCTCCGCGCGCATCAACCTGACCGCCACCGGGGCGAACGGCATCAACCTGGACGGCGGCCCCGGCGGCATCAACGCCTCCAGCCTCATCACGGCCAGCGGCGGGATCCTGCTCCCGGTCGGGGAGTACATCAAGCGCGGGGGCCTGGGCACGCCCACCTTCGGCACCGGCTGGAGCGCGTTCGGCGGGGGCTTTCAGGCCCCCCGCTACATCGAGTACCCCGACCACACGGCGGGCCTGATCGGCGTCGCCACGGGCACCCCGGCCACCGGCGGGACGACGATCCTGTCCTTCCCCGCCGGGCTGGCCCCCGCCGCCTCCCACACCTTCGACGCCCCCTGCAACAACGGCAAGCACACCCAGCTCCTGGTGACCAGCGCGGGCAACGTCGTCCTCCAGAACCCTGACACCGGCATCACCTGGGTCAGCCTCGGCAACATCTCCTGGCCGATGGTCGGCTTCTAGACGACCCGGCAGCGCTCGCCACCACGAGACTGGCACCCACGCCAGAGGGGCCGAGCACCGATTCCCCCCGGTGCTCGGCCCCGCCCTCTCAGCGGCCCTGTGAGGGCCTCAGAGCCTGTCCCCCAGGGCCAGCCGGTGGCCCGCCGCCCTGGCCCGCTCGTCGGCCAGCGACGCCCCGTAGCGCTGGAGCATGGTGGGGCTCCTCCAGCCCGCCAGGCGCATCAGGTCGCGCTCCTGGCCGCCCGCCGCCAGGTAGTGGTGGGCGAAGCTGTGCCGGAGCTGGTGGGGGTACAGCATGTAGATCCCGGCGTCCTCGCCCCGCCGCTGGACCATCTGGTAGATCCCCGAGGCGGTCAGGACGGTGCCGTTCTTGGCCGACAGCCACAGCTCCGGCCGCCGGGCCTGGGGCCGCTTGGCCCTGGCCTTCAGGTAGCGGTCCAGGCTCAGGGCGGTCTTGTGGCCGAACGGGACGGCCCTGGGACGGCGGCCCTTGCCCACGACGTAGACCACCCGGTCGTCCAGGTCGACGTCATCGACCACGAGCTTGGCCAGCTCGTCCTTGCGGATCCCGCAGTCCATGAACAGCGAGATGATCGCGTGGTCGCGCCGGTCGATGAAGTCGCGTCCGCTGGCCCCCTTCAGCAGCGCCTGGAGCTGCTCCTTGGACAGCACCGGGACGGGCTTGTCGGGCACGATGACGGCCTTCATGCCCAGCATGACGTTGGGGGCCTGCTCCTCGGCGGCCCACCACTTGAAGAACTGCTGGAGGGCCCGGTGGAGGTTGGAGGCGTACCCGGCCGAGCGGGACTCCAGGATCCCGATCGTCCAGCCCTCGATGTCGCGGGGCTCCACGTCCATCCAGCCCCGGCAGTCGGTGTGCTCGGTCAGCCAGGTGGCGAACTTCTCGGCGGCACCGACGTAGATCTTGATCGTGCGGGGCGACTTGTTGGTCGCTGCCAGGTGCCTCCGGAAAGAGGTGATGTCCTGGCTGTAGGGGTCGAACGCCATTCCAGTAACCTTCTGTCTCTGGTCACCCTCATTCGACTGGTTGTAGGCGTTCTCTCGGGTAGAGGCCCCCATGGTACGTCTCCTCCGTTCGGGAGGGTGTTCCCGCAGCTCAGAACACGTTTCGCGTCCTCAGGAGGGCCACCTTGGCTCAGTCATCGCTGTCCAGGCGAGCACTCATCACCGGCATCACCGGACAGGACGGCTCGTACCTGGCCGAGCATCTGCTTGACCTGGGGTACGAGGTGTGGGGCCTGGTCCGGGGGCAGGCGAATCCGCACGTGTCGCGGCTGCGCAAGCACATCGGCGACGTCCAGATCACCACCGGCGATCTGCTGGACCAGGGCAGCCTGATCTCCGCGGTCGAGCGGGTCCAGCCCGACGAGGTCTACAACCTCGGCGCGATCTCCTACGTCCCGATGTCGTGGCAGCAGGCGGAGCTCACCGCCGAGGTGACCGGCATGGGCGTGCTGCGGATGCTGGAGGCGATCCGGGTGGTGTCGGGCATCAGCCCGTCCCGTACCCCCGGCCGCGAGCAGATCCGCTTCTACCAGGCGTCGTCCTCGGAGATGTTCGGGATGGTCCGGGAGACGCCGCAGAACGAGAAGACGCCGTTCCACCCCCGCAGCCCCTACGGCGTCGCCAAGAGCTACGGGCACTACATCACGCAGAACTACCGCGAGTCGTACGGGATGTTCGCGGTCAGCGGGATCCTGTTCAACCACGAGTCGCCGCGCCGCGGCGCCGAGTTCGTCACCCGCAAGGTGTCGCTCGGCGCGGCCCGCATCAAGCTGGGCCTGGCCAAGGAGCTGCGGCTCGGGAACCTGGACGCCCGCCGCGACTGGGGCTACGCCGGCGACTACGCCCGCGCGATGCGGATGATGCTCGCCCAGGACTCCCCCGAGGACTATGTGATCGGGACGGGGCAGACCCAGTCGGTGCGCGAGCTGGTCGAGTTCGCGTTCCGCACCGCCGGGCTGAACTGGGAGGACCACGTCGTCCTGGACGCCAAGTACACCCGGCCCGCCGAGGTCGACCTGCTCTGCGCCGACCCGAAGCGCGCCCGCGAGCAGCTCGGCTGGGAGCCCGAGGTGACCTTCGAGGGCCTGGTGACGATGATGGTCGAGTCGGACCTGCGGCTGCTCGCCGAGTCGGCCCGTCCCGAGGACGAGCCGTTCAGCCCCGACCACTGGTGATCCCTTGACCGCGGGCGTGGCACGATGCCCGTATGGCCACTTGTGAGCACGTTCGGTCCGTTCCGGTGGAGGACCCGGCGCCGGGCACCCCGCAGGGCTGCCAGGAGTGCCTTGAGCAGGGCACCCGATGGGTGCACCTGCGGCTCTGCCTGAGCTGCGGGCACGTCGGCTGCTGCGACTCCTCCCCCATGCGGCACGCCACCGCGCACTACCAGAAGGAAGGGCACCCGATCGTCCGGTCGTTCGAGCCGGGCGAGGACTGGCGCTGGTGCTTCGCCGACGAACTGATCGTCTGATGGGACCGGCGGGCCCGGGCCGGAGGGCGCGCACCGCCGGGAGGCCCTGATGCCGGACGTCCGGCTGGGCACGGCGCCGGGGCGCTGGATCCTGCTGGCGACCGTCCTCGGGTCGAGCGTGGCGATGCTCGACTCGACCGTGGTGAACGTGGCACTACCGCGGCTCGCGCGCGACCTGCACGCCGACATGGCGGGGCTGCAGTGGACGGTCAACGCCTACACCCTCACCCTCGCCGGGTTCATCCTGCTCGGCGGGTCGCTCGGCGACCGGTACGGCCGCCGCCGGATCTTCCTGATCGGCGTGGTCTGGTTCGCGGTGGCGTCGGTGCTGTGCGGGATGGCGCTGAACGTCGAGATGCTGGTGCTCTCGCGGGCGCTGCAGGGCATGGGCGGCGCGCTGCTCACCCCCGGCTCGCTGGCGATCATCCAGGCGTCGTTCGCGGCCGACGACCGGCCGCGCGCGGTCGGCGCCTGGTCGGGGCTCGGCGGCGTCGCCGGGGCCGTCGGCCCGTTCGCGGGCGGCTGGCTGGTGGAGGCGGCGGGCTGGCGGTGGGTGTTCCTGCTCAACGTGCCGCTCGCGGTGGTCGTGGTGCTCGTCGCCGCCCGGCACGTCCCGGAGAGCGTCGACCCGGACGCCCGCGGCCGCTTCGACGTGCCCGGCGCCGCGCTGGCCGCGCTGGCGCTGGCGGGCACGACGTACGCGCTGACCGAGGCGCCGGGCGGCCGGACCCCGGCGGTCGTGATCGGCGTCGCGGCCGTGGTCGGCGTCGCGGCGGCCGTCGGGTTCGTGCTGCTGGAGCGGGCGCGCGGGCGGCGCCGGCGGCTGTTCGGCGGGCGGCCGGGGCCGGGCGGGCGCGAGGTGCCGCAGCCGATGCTGCCGCTGGACGTGTTCGCCTCCCGGCAGTTCTCCGCCGTCAACGTCGTCACGTTCATCATGTACGGCGGGATGGGCGTGCTGTTCTTCCTGTTCGTGCTCAACCTGCAGGTCGTCGGCGGGTTCTCGCCGATCGCGGCGGGCACCGCGCTGCTGCCCGTCACGGCGCTGATGCTGCTGCTGTCGGCGCGGGCGGGCGCGTTCGCGCAGAAGGTCGGCCCGCGGCTGCCGATGACCGCCGGGCTGGCGGTCGCCGCGCTGGGCATGCTGCTGGTCGGCCGGATCGACAAGAACTCCTCCTACGTCCAGGACGTGCTGCCCGCCGTGGTGGTGTTCGGGCTCGGGCTGTCCGCGGTCGTCGCGCCGCTGACCGCCACGGTGCTGGCGACGGCGGACGTCCGGCACGCGGGCGTCGCCAGCGGCGTCAACAACGCCGTCGCGCGGGCCGCCGGGCTGCTCGCGGTCGCCGCGATCCCGCCGCTGGCCGGGCTGACCGGCGACGCCTACAACGACCCCGCCCTCTTCTCGCACGGCTTCCGCATCGCCATGACGGCCTGCGCGGCGCTGCTGGCCGCCGGCGCCGTGCTGACGTTCTTCACCGTGTCCCGCGACGCGCTGCGCGCGCCGACCGGCGAGCAGGTCGAACCGGAGTGCCGCAGCCACTGCTCCGTCGGCGCCCCGCAGCTGCAGCCCGAACCGGAGGCCGTCCCCGCCGGGCCCCCGGGTCACGACGGCACGAAGGCGGCGCCGCCGCGGCCGTGACCGCCCGGCCCGTTCTCGGTCCGATTCCGGCTATGTCCAGGACCGGAGCGGTTCGTTGTCATACGGTCGTGACATGAATCTGCGGCAGCTGCGCTATGTCGTGGCGACCGCCGACCACGGCACGATGACGTCGGCGGCCCAGGCTCTCTATGTCGCGCAGCCCGCGCTGTCGCGCGCCGTCCGCGAGCTGGAGCGCGAGCTCGGCGTGGAGCTGTTCGCCCGCTCCGGCCGCGGCGTGGTCCTCACCCCGGTCGGCGAGAAGGTGGTCCGGGAGGCGCGGGCGGCGCTGGACGCCGTCGACGCGATCGAGGGGATGTCGGCGGCCCGCTCGGACGGGCGCGGCGCCGAGCTGCGCGTCGCCACCACCCCGTCGCTGGAGCCGGAGCTGACCGGCCGGCTGCTGCCGCGGTTCGCCCGCGACCAGCCGGCGGTGCGGGTCCGCGTGGTGCGCTGCGCGGGCCGCGACGAGGCCGCCGCCGCGCTGCGGGCGGGCCGCGCCGACCTCGCCCTCACCGACCTGCCGGTGCCCGGCGACCTGACCGCGCACCCGATCGAGCAGCGCGAGATGGTGCTGGTCTCGCCGCCGGCGCTGCGGCTCCGCGAGCCGGTGCCGCCCGCCGCGCTGGACGGGATGCGGCTGGTGCTGCCCGCCCGGGGCGGGGCCCGGCGCGCGGAGGTCGACGCGGTGCTGCGGCGGGCCGGCGCGAGGCCGGTGCCGGTGGCGGAGTCCGACGAGCGGGGCGCCTGGCTGGGCTGGGTGCGCGCCGGGCTCGGCTCGCTGCTGTGGTACCGCAACCAGCTGGAGGCCACCGAGGGCCTGGCCGTCCGGTCGTTCATGCCGCCGATCACCCGGCTGGTCGGGCTGGTGCACGCGCACCGCCGGCTCTCGCCGTCCGCCCGCGACTTCCTGGCCTTCGCCAAGGACGACGCCCGGGACGTCCGCGGCCGCGAGCCGCGCTGACCCCCGCACCGCCGGGCAATGCCGCCGGGCCGCACCGTCGTCCGCCGGGTTCGGGGTCGCCGGCCGGCCGTGCCATGATCTGCGCGTGGAGACGACGCACGCACTCTGGCTGCTGGCCGTTCCGGTCGTCGCGCTGGCGGTGGCCGCGGCGGCGCGCCGCGGCGGGGCGCCCGCGCCGCTGGTCCTGGTGATCGCGGGGCTGGCGCTCTCGTTCGTGCCGGGCGTCCCGGAGTTCGAGCTGAACCCGGAGTTCGTCCTGTTCGTCTTCCTGCCGCCGCTGCTGTTCTCGGCGGCGTGGCAGAGCTCCGCCGCCAACCTGCGGGAGAACGCCTGGTCGATCGGGCTGCTGTCGATCGGGCTGGTGCTGTTCACCACGTTCGCCGTCGGGTACGCGGCGCACCTGATCGTCCCGGGGCTGCCGCCGGCGGCCGCGTGCGTGCTCGGCGCGATCGTCGCGCCGCCGGACGCGGTCGCGGCGGTCAGCGTGGCGCAGCGGCTCGGGCTGCCGCGCCGGACGGTGACGGTGCTGGTCGGCGAGAGCCTGTTCAACGACGCGACGGCGCTGACCGCGTTCCGCGTCGCGGTGATCGCGGCGGCGGGCGCGGGCTTCACCCTGGCGGACGGGATGTGGCGGTTCCTGTTCGCGGCGGGCGTCGGCGCGGTGGTGGGGCTGCTGCTCGGGCCGCCGCTGCACTGGCTGCGGACCCGGCTGGACGACCCGCTGGTGGAGAACGGCGTCGCGGTGCTGGCGCCGTTCGCCGCGTACCTGATCGCCGAGAGCGTGCACGCCTCCGGGGTGATCGCGGTGGTGATCAGCGGCCTGTACCTCGGGCACCGGTTCACCGAGTCGGCGGCGGTGACGCGGCTGATCGGGCACTCGTTCTGGAAGGTCGTCGTCTTCGTCCTGGAGTCGGTGGTGTTCCTGCTGATCGGGCTGCAGCTGCCGCCGGTGGTGGACGGGCTGTCCGGGCACGGCTGGCCGGAGCTGGCCGGGTGGGCCGCGGCGATCTTCGCGGTGACGGTCGTGGCCCGGTTCGTCTGGGTGTTCCCCGCCTCGCGGCTGCCGCGGCTGCTGTCGCGCCGCGAGCGCGCCCGCGAGGACCTCGGGTGGCGCGGCGCGACGGTCGTGTCGTGGGCGGGGATGCGCGGGGTGGTGTCGCTCGCGGCGGCGTTCGCGATCCCGTTCCAGGCGTCGGGCGCCCCCTTCCCCGGCCGCGACCTGATCATCTTCTTCACGTTCACGACGGTGCTCGCGACGCTGCTGGTGCAGGGGCTGACGTTCCCGGCGCTGATCCGGGTGCTCGGCGTCGGCAGCGAGCGGGAGCGCTACACCGACACGGTCGCCGAGGCGGGCGCGCAGCACGCGGCGGCGAACGCGGCGCTGGCGCGGCTGGAGGAGCTGACCGCCGCCGAGGAGCTGGACGAGGCGGTCGTGGAGCGGCTGCGGCAGCTGGCCGAGCACCGGCAGCTGCGGGCGTGGGAGCGGCTCGGCGGCGGGACGGGCCCGCAGGGCGAGGAGGTGCCGACGGCCACCTACCGGCGGCTGCGGCGGGAGATGCTGTCGGCGGAGCGGGAGGTGTTCGTGCAGATGCGCAACGACCGCCGGATCGACGACGAGGTGCTGAACCGGGTCCTGCACGAGCTGGACCTGGAGGAGGTCGCGCTCAGCCGCGACTGACCCCGCGGCACCGGCGGCCCCGCGGCACGGCCGCGCCCGCG
Organism: Actinomadura violacea; assembly: GCF_017573465.1. Classification (GTDB taxonomy): domain Bacteria; phylum Actinomycetota; class Actinomycetes; order Streptosporangiales; family Streptosporangiaceae; genus Spirillospora; species Spirillospora violacea. The sequence goes on along the minus strand of NZ_JAGEPF010000016.1, from coordinate 18,161 downwards.
GCACGGCTGTCGCCGCCGGGGCGCCGGAGTCGGCGCCCGCGGCGGCTGCCCCTCACGCCCCGTTCAGCGGCCGTTCGGGGAGTTCGACGGCGTAGGACTCCTTCACCACGTCCAGGTGGTGCCAGGACTCCCGGACCGTCACGCCGGGCACGGACCTGATCGCGTCCAGGACGGCGACCAGCTCCGCGCGGGAGGCGGCCTCGGCCTGGCCGACGATGTCGTAGCGGCCGAAGCCCGTCGCCAGGTAGCGGACGCCGTCCTGCGCGGCGACCGCCTCGGCGACCTTGCGGAGCCCGCCGGTCACCACGAGCCCGAACCCGCCGAGCTCGGCGGCGCCGAGCGCGAGGGGGTCGGCCAGGCCGGTGACCTGGATGACGCCGGTGCGCATCAGCCGGACGACGCGGGCGCGGGTGGCGGCCTGCGACAGCCCGATGATGTGGGCGAGCCGGGTGTAGGGGGCGCGCCCGTCGCGCTGCAGCTCCTGGAGCAGCCGCCAGTCGATGTCGTCGAGGGTGACCTCGCCGAGCTCCCGCACGACCGCGTGGGTGTCGCGGACGGTGCAGACCGAGCGGAAGACCTCCGCCGAGCGCACGCCGTGGACGGACCGCAGCCCGTCCACCTCGGCGGCGAGCGCGGCGTCGTCGCGGGTGCGCACCTGGACGACCAGGTCGTGCGGGCCCGCGGTCAGCGCGGCGAAGCTGACCGCCGGGCGGCCGGCGACGGCGTCCGCGACCTCCCGGGCCGAGCCCTCCACCGTGACCGAGACGTGCCCGATCGCCTCCGCGCCGACGACGGCGGCGTGCACGATCCCGACGACGCGCACGACGCCGGTCTCGAGAAGGCTCTGCACCCGTGCCCGCACGGCCGTGCGGGAAAGCCCGACGCGGTCGGCGAGCGCCTGGAACGTCGCCCTGCCATCCCGCTGGAGCTCGCGGACGAGCACGGCGTCGACCGCATCCAGCACGGCTGTCCTCCTCGACATGTGGTGAATCGTTCTGCTGGGAACTGCAAGATCATTCCATTTCCGGACGGTATGGCGTCAAATATTGATCTTGCTCGTGTTCGTCCCGCCCGGCGACCGTCGAAGCGTCGGCGCCGGGTTGCGGGCGGCGCCGTTTCCGACGCCGCGCCGGCCGGTCCGGGAGCGCAACGCGGCCGGGGCCGGGCCCGCGCGCGGACGCGTGCGCGGGCGGGCGGCGGGCGCGCGGGGTGGCGATGGTCACTCCCGGGGGGACGGTGCGGGCGGGGCGGCCCGCGGTGCGGACGGTCGCTGCCGACCGGGCTCGAGTGCGTGACCTGCATTGCCTCTTCTCCCGGTCTTCTGATGTGCGCGCCCCTACGGCGGGTCGGCCGTCCGCGTGACGCACATGTAAGAAAAGTGCATCGGGGGCGCAGTTACGTCAAGAGGTAACTTTACAGAGAGCCAAGCCCCACGTTGCACCCTTTTCAACCTCGTCCGCGAAGACACTTCCGTTGCGGCGGGAAGGGGGCGGACGCAGCGCGCGAGATCACCCGGCCGATCCCCGCGGACACACGACCATCACCCCCGGTCACGGGCCTGCGGGAGGGCCGGAGGGGCTCGCCGGGCGGGCCGGGCGGGCGCTTGGCCGGAGCACCCGCGGGTATGGATCACAATGTACGGTGGCCCAGCCACTCTGATCCGCGATTGGTGTGTAGTACAGCCGTGCACCTGCTGAACGGTGAGCGATCCGCTCACGATCTCACCTACAACGACGTCTTCATGGTCCCGCGCCGGTCCTCGGTCGGGTCCCGCCTGGAGGTGGACCTGTCCACGGTCGACGGCAGCGGGACGACCGTGCCGCTCGTCGTGGCGAACATGACGGCGGTGTCGGGCCGCCGGATGGCCGAGACGATCGCCCGCCGCGGCGGCCTCGCGGTGATCCCGCAGGACATTCCGGTCGAGGTCGTCTCGGAGGTCATCGGCTGGGTGAAGGGCCGCGACCTGGTGGTGGACACCGCGATCCGGCTGGACCCGGGCAGCACCGCGGGCGAGGCGCTGGCGCTGCTGCCCAAGCGCGCGCACGGCGCCGTGATCGTGGTGGAGGACGACCGGCCGGTCGGCGTGGTGACCGAGGCCGACTGCCAGAGCGTCGACCGGTTCGCGCAGCTGCGCGACATCATGTCGCGCGACCTGGTGACGCTGCCGCACGGCGTCGACCCGCGCGAGGCGTTCAACCGGCTGCACGAGCGCGGGCACCGGCTCGCGCCGGTGGTGGACGCCGAGGGCCGGCTCACCGGCGTGCTCACCCGCACCGGCGCGCTGCGCGCCACCCTCTACAAGCCCGCGGTCGACGGGGCGGGGCGGCTGCGCATCGCCGCGGCCGTCGGGGTGAACGGCGACGTGGCGGGCAAGGCCAAGGCCCTGCTGGAGGCGGGCGCCGACCTGCTCGTGGTCGACACCGCGCACGGCCACCAGGAGAAGATGATCGCCGCGCTGGCCGCCGTCCGCGGGCTGGACCCGGCGGTGCCGGTGGTGGCGGGGAACGTGGTGACCGCCGAGGGCACCCGCGACCTGATCGAGGCGGGCGCCGACATCGTCAAGGTCGGCGTCGGGCCGGGCGCGATGTGCACCACCCGGATGATGACCGGGGTCGGGCGGCCGCAGTTCTCCGCGGTGCTGGAGTGCTCCGCCGAGGCCCGCCGGCTCGGCCGGCACGTGTGGGCGGACGGCGGCGTCCGGCACCCCCGCGACGTCGCGCTGGCGCTCGCGGCGGGGGCCGCGAACGTGATGGTGGGCTCCTGGTTCGCCGGCACCTTCGAGTCGCCGGGCGACCTGCAGCACGCCGCCGACGGCCGGATGTACAAGGAGAGCTTCGGCATGGCCTCGGCGCGGGCCGTCCGGCTGCGCACCGCCGAGGACTCGCCGTTCGACCGGGCCCGCAAGGCGCTGTTCGAGGAGGGCATCTCCACCTCGCGGATGTTCCTGGACCCGCAGCGCCCCGGCGTGGAGGACCTGGTCGACTCGATCGTGGCGGGGCTGCGCAGCTCGTGCACCTACGCGGGCGCGCGCACCCTGGAGGAGTTCCACGAGCGGGCGACGGTCGGGATCCAGAGCTCGTCGGGCTACGCCGAGGGCATGCCGCTGTCCACCAGCTGGTGACCCGCCCCTGACCCGGCCCGGGCGCCGGATTTACGCGACACGGCCCCGGATCCGCCTCTCGATCATGACCCTGGCCTGCACGCTCTTGGTGCGGGGCGGGGATGCGGGGTCCGCCGCCCCGGAGGGGGCGACAGCATGGTCGACGGGGATCCGGCCGCGGCGGGAGGCGGGCCCGGCGGGCGGGCCGGCGCCGGGAGGGCCGCCGGCGGGCGCTTGGCGGCGCCCCGGCGGCTGGCGGAGGCGCTGCTGATCGCGGCCGTGTCGCCGGTGGTGCCGGGGATCGCGCATCTGCGGGCCGGGCGCGTCGGGGTGGGCGCGGCGCTGCTCGGCGTACAGGCGGCGGCGCTGACCGCGGCGGCGCTCGCCGGCGGGCGGTACCGGGCGCTGTTCCTGGAGCTGTCGGTGCGGCCGTCCTGGCTGATGACGCTGACCGCGGCCTGCGTGGTGGTGGCGGGGCTGTGGGCGCTGCTGATCGCCCACTCCTACGCGGTGCTGGCGCCGGACGGGCTCGCCCCGCTGTGGCGGCTGGCCGGCGGCACCACCGTCTCGGTGCTGTGCCTGCTGGTGATCGTGCCGCCGCTGAGCCTGGCCCAGTACGGCTACGTGCAGCGGCACCTGATCCGGACGGTCTTCGCGGACGGGCCGGTGCCGGCGCCCGCCGTGCAGGTCGCCGCCAGGCGGGGCGGCGCGGACCGGGGGCCGGGCGGGCCGCGCCTCAACGTCCTGCTCATCGGCGCCGGCCCGGACGCGCCGCGCGATCCCGGCCGCGTCGGCGGCATCACCGTGGCCGGGGTCGACACCCGGTCCGGCGCCACGACGCTGCTGGGCCTGCCGGACGGCCTGCGCCGCGTCCCGGTGTGGTCGGGCGCGGGGCCGGTGCCGTTCGCGGCGGGGCGACCGCTGTCCGAGGTCTACCGGGAGGGCGCCGAGCATCCGGAGCTGCTCGCGGGCGGCGGCCGCGTCCGCGACCCGGGCGCGGAGCTGCTGAAGCGGACGGTCGCCCACATGCTGGGGCAGGACATCCCGTACTACGTGAAGGTGGACGAGCGCGGCGTCCGCGAACTCGCCGGAACGGCCTCGCGCGCCGCATCTGCCAAGAAAGGCTGCCCTTTTTGGGCAAATCTTCGGGAAACCGGGCCAATGGCGGTCCTGAAGCGCTACCGGCGACTCGCCCGGGTTCTCATCAATTCGGTAAACACCGACGTGCCCCGCCGGCTGCTCCCGCCGCTCGCCGGACTGGCCGCCAAGATCGAGAACGCCGAGATCACGAGCCTGCGGCCGGCGGCAGGCCGGGCGTCCGCGCCGCCCGCCGACCACCCCGCGCTGCGGGCCCTGGCGGCCCGTGCGCCCGGCGAACGGGTCCCGGCCGCCCGCCCCGTGATCGGATTGCCTATCCTGAGCGTGAGCTGCAACTGATCACGTCGCGCTCGCATGCGGTCGACTCCCACGCAACCTTTGTCCGGTTCTGCGCGTCCATAATGTGAGCCAGGGGCTTAATTCACCATGGGTGGGGGACGGAGCGTTACATGTCGAGTCCATCGGCGGGCCAGCGCGTCCCGGAAGAGGACGCGGACCGTTCCCCAGACGGCGAGGGGGGCCTCCCCCGCGCGCTTGCACTGACCCTCGCGTCGGCGCTCGTCTGGGGCGTCGCGCACCTGGTCGCGGGCAAACGGATCATCGGCGGCCTGCTGCTCGCCCTGTGGGCCGTGGTGGTGGCGACCGTGGCGGTCACCGTCACCGTCTACCGCTCCAGCCTCGTCCACCTCGCCGTCCGGCCGGACGAGCTGCAGCGGCTGGCGGCCGGGATCGTCGTCCTCGGGATCGTGTGGGTCGCCGTGCTGATCCGCTCCTACCTGGTGCTGCGGCCCGCCCGGCAGTCGATCAGCGCCCGGACGCTCGGCGCCGCCGCCGTCGCGGTGATGTGCTTCGCCGTCGCGGTGCCCGTGGCGTGGGGCGCGCACAGCACCTACGTCTACCGGGACGCGCTGACCAGCATCTTCCGCACCGGCAGCCAGAACGGCCGGCCGATCGACGCCTCGGACCCGTGGGACGGGCAGCCGCGGGTGAACATCCTGCTGCTCGGCGGCGATTCGGCCGCCGACCGGACCGGGGTCCGCACCGACAGCATGACGCTCGCCAGCGTCGACACCAAGACCGGCGACACGGTGCTGCTGAGCCTGCCGCGCAACCTGGAGAAGTTCCAGATGCCGCCCGGCCCGGCCCGCGACCGCTTCCCCTACGGCTTCACCGGCGACGGCCCGGCGAACCCGGGGCTGCTGAACGAGGTGTACGAGTACGCCGACAACCACCCGGACGTGGTGCCCGGCGTGCCGAAGAACCGCCGCGGCCCCGAGCTGCTGAAGGCCACCATCGCCGGGATCCTCGGGCTCCGCGTCGACTACTACATCCTGGTCGACATGTTCGGCTTCGCCGACATCGTCGACGCGATGGGCGGCGTGAAGATCCGGGTCACCCAGGCCATCCCGTACGGCCTGGACGGCCAGGTGCTGCAGCCCGGCTACCGGACGCTGAAGGGCAAGGAGGCGCTCTGGTACGGGCGCTCCCGCACCGACAGCGACGACTACGTGCGGATGGGCCGGCAGAAGTGCCTGATGCGGGCGATCGCGCAGCAGGCCGACCCGCAGACCGTGCTGACCAGCTTCGACAAGCTCGCCGCGGCGGCCAAGCGGACGCTGTCCACCGACATCCCGCAGGAGCTGCTGCCGGCGCTGATCAAGCTGTCGAGCAAGGTGAAGGACGGCGCGCAGATCAACAGCCTGCAGTTCGTCCCGCCGCTGATCAACTCCGGGAACCCCGACTTCGGGCTGATCCGGCGGCTGGCGGCCAAGGCGGTCAGCCCGGAGCAGGCGCACGCGTCCGGCTCGCCGAGCCCGTCGCCGACCGGCTCGTCGGACCTCGCGGCGCACGGCTCGCCGAGCGCGAAGCCGAGCACGGGCGCGCCGGACGGCGCGTCCCCCTCGGCGACGGACGTGCCGAAGCCGGAGAGCAAGCCGACATCCCTCGCGGCGACCTGCCCGTCCTGACCTCTCGCGCCGGGCCGCCGCCCGCGGCCGCCCGCGGGGCGGTCGCGCGGCGGCGGCCGCGGCGCGACACTGGCGTGGTGAAGCCCGCATACCGCGTCCGCTCGGTCGTCAACGCCGTCAACCTGTCGACGCCGCTCGGCCTGCTGCTGGCGGTGGCGGCGACGCGCCGCTCCGGCGGTGGCCCGCGCCTGCGCGGCGCCGGGGACGGCCTGCTGGTGGCGGGCGGCTACCGGCCGCCGGTGCCGATCGCGTCGGCGTTCACGGTCGGCAACGTGATCCTCGTCCGCGGCGACGCGTCCATGCTGCTGTCGAACCCGCGACTGCTGCAGCACGAGGCCCGGCATTCCACCCAGTACGCGTGGTGCCTCGGCGTCGTCATGATCCCCCTGTACCTGGCGTGCGCGGGCATCTCGATGGCGCTGTGCGGCGACTGGGCGTCCTTCAACCCCTTCGAGCGCCTCGCGGGCCTCGAGGACGGCGGCTACGAGGGGCGCCCGCTGCGCCCCATCCTGAGGCGCCGCTGAGGCTTCCGCCCCGCCGGTGTTCTGCCAGGTCCCGGGAGGGGGGATCATTGAGGGGAGAACACTTCCGACCACGAGAGGGCGGGTGCGGGTGCCCCGGATCCTTGGCTGCGACGCCTTCCGCGTCGCGATGCCGCGCGGGCGGCGGCCCGAGAGCATTCTCGTCCGGCTCTCCGGCGGGGACGGCGCGGCGGGCTGGGGCGAGATGGCCGTCCCGACCGGGACGGCGAACCCCGGCCCCGGCTGGGCCGACATCGAGACGCGGATGGCGCCGGCGCTGATCGGGCTGGACTGGGACCGTCCCGAGGACGTGTCCGCCGCCGCCGACCTCGGCGCGAACGAGGCCGCCGCGGCGATCGACGTCGCCTGCTGGGACCTGTGGTGCCGCGAGCGGGGCCTGCCGCTCGCGCACGCGCTCGGCGGGACGCGGACGTCCATCGTCACCGGCGCGCGGCTCAGCGCCGAGCCGCTGCTGGACGCGGTCGCGTCCCGCGCGAACAGGGCGGTCGGCGCGGGCCACACCCGCGTCACCCTCCCGATCCGGCCGGGCTGGGACGTCGAGCCCGTCCGGGCGCTGCGGGAGGCGTATCCGGCGCTGGCGCTCGTCGCGGACGCCGGCCACGCCTACACCGGATCCGCCGAGCACATGGCGGTGCTGGAGGCCCTGGACGCCTACGGGCCGGTCGCGATCGAGCGTCCGTTCGCCGCGGACGACCTCGCCGCGCACGCCCGCCTGCAGCTGCTGGTCAGTGCGGCGGTCGCGCCGGCCGTCGGCGATCTGGAGACGCTGGACGCGGCGATCGCGCTGGAGGCGGGCCGCGCCCTGCACCTGCGGCTGGACCGGCTCGGCGGGCTGACGGCGGCGCGCAGCGCGCACGACCTGGCGTACGCGGCGGGCTGGGACGTGTGGTGCAGCGGGTCCGGCGCGTTCGGCGTCGGGCAGGCGGCGGCGGTGGCGCTGGCGGCGCTGCCGGGCTGCACGCTGCCGAGCGAGGTGTCGGACCCGGCGGGCGGCCCGGTGTTCGTGACGCCGCCGGTCCGCTCGTCCGGCGGGGTCGTCGGGGTGCCGCTGACCCAGCCGGGGCTCGGCCACGAGATCGACGAGGCCCGCATCGAGCGGCTGGCGACCCGCCGGATGCGGCTGCCGGCCTGATGCCGGCGGACGTCTGGATCGTGGCGGGTCCGCCCGGCGGCGGCAAGTCGACGGTGTGCGACCTGCTGCTCGCGCGGCTGCGCCCCGTCCCGGCGCTGCTCGACAAGGACACGCTGTTCGGCCCGTTCGTCGCGGCGACGCTCGCGGCGCACGGCCGCGACCCGGGCGAGCGCGAGGGCCCCTGGTACGACGAGCACGTGAAGCGGCACGAGTACGCCGGGCTCACCGCGGCGGCGCGGGAGGTCCGCGGGCACGGCTGCCCGGTGCTGCTGAGCGCGCCGTTCACCGGTCAGATCCGCTCCCCCGCCCGCTGGGCGGAGTGGGTGGACGCGCTCGGCGGCCCCGCCGTGCGGCTGCTGTGGATCCGCACGGACGCGGCGACGCTCAGGCACCGGCTGGAGGAGCGCGGCCTGCCCCGCGACGCGGGCAAGCTCGCGGAGTTCGGCGCGTTCGTCGCGCGGATGCGCCCGGACGAGCCGCCGCCCGTCCCGCATGAGGCGGTCGACAACCGGCTGGCGGCACCGCGGTCGCTGGAGTCGCAGCTGGACGCGCTGCTCGCCTGACGGGCCGCACCGGGCCCCGGGCCGGCCGTGGCCGCCGCGCCCGGGACGGACGGGCACGGCGGCCGCGGCGGGCGTCAGCCGTTGATGTTGATGTTCACGTTCGTGTTGTGGTCACCGCAGCAGTGGTGGCAGCCCCAGGAGACCGCGGCGGGCGCGGCGGCGGACGTGGTCGAGGCCGACGCGGACGTGGTGAGCCCGAAGAAGCCGGCGAGCAGTGCGGCGGCGGTCAGGACCAGGGCAGAGACAAACTTCCGCATGATCATCCCTTTCATTCGCTATGCGGCGGTTGCCCCGCGATGGTCCCCCTCTAGACACTCTCTGTAACGTTCACATCGCCATAAGTAGGCAAAGGCGGGCGGGCCGGGTCAGTACGACTTGGGCAGGCCCAGCGAGTGCTGCGCGACGAAGTTGAGGATCATCTCGCGGCTGACCGGCGCGATCCGCATCAGCCGGACGACCCCGGCGAGCATCCCGACGCCGTACTCGGTGGTCAGGCCGTTGCCGCCGTGGGTCTGGATGGCCTGGTCGACGCAGTGGATCGCGGCCTCCGCGGTCGCGTACTTGGCCATGTTCGCGGCCTCACCGGCGCCCATGTCGTCGCCCTCGTCGTACAGCCAGGCGGCCTTCTGCCCCATCAGCCGGGCCAGCTCCAGCTCGATCTTGGCGGCGGCGAGCGGGTGCGCGAGGCCCTGGTGCGCGCCGATCGGCGTCTTGAACACCTGCCGGTCCTTGGCGTAGGAGATCGCCTTGCCGAGCGCGAGCCGGCCGATCCCGGCGCCCATCGCGGCCGCCATGATCCGCTCGGGGTTGAGGCCGGCGAACAGCTGCAGCAGCCCGCCGTCCTCGTCGCCGACGAGCGCGTCGTAGGGCAGCCGGACGTCGTCGAGGTGGCAGATGAACTGCTTCTCCGGCGACACGATCTCCATGTCGATGGGGGTGAAGGTGAAGCCGTCGGTGCCGGTCGGGACGATGAACAGCGAGGGCCGCAGGTTGCCCTTCTGGTCCTCGGTGCGGCTGACGAACAGCACCGCGTCGGCCTCGTCCACGCCGGAGATGAACGTCTTCTGGCCGTTCAGGAGCCAGCCGTCGCCGTCGCGGCGCGCGGTGGTGGTGATGCGGTGCGCGTTGGACCCGGCGTCCGGCTCGGTGATCGCGAACGCCATCTTCACCGACCCGTCGGCGAACCTCGGCAGCCAGTGCTTCTTCTGCGCCTCGGTGCCGGACCGGGCGATGATCGTCGCGCAGATCGCCGGGGAGACGACCATCAGCAGAAGCGGGCAGCCCGCCGCGGCGAGCTCCTCGCAGACGGCGGCGAGGTCGCCGATGCCGCCGCCTCCGCCACCGTACTCCTCCGGCACGTTGACGCCGAGGTAGCCGAGCCGCCCGGCCTCGGCCCACAGCTCGTCGGTCTTCTCGCCCGCCCTGGCCTTCTCCACGTAGTACGACGAGCCGTACTTGGCGCCCAGTTCGGCGACGGCCGCGCGCAGCGCCTGCCGTTCCTCGGTCTCGACGAAGCTCATTCGGGGGTTCCTTCCACGGAGATGACGGCGAGGACGGCGCCGGACTCGACCTGCCGTCCGGCCTCGACGTTCAGTTCGGCGACGGTCCCGGCGGCGGGGGCGGCGATGCGGTGCTCCATCTTCATCGCCTCCAGGACGACGAGGGTCTGCCCCTCGGCGACGGCCGCGCCGGGCTCGGTCTCGACCCGGACGACCGTCCCGGGCATGGGGGCGAGCAGGGAGCCGGGCGCGACCTGCGCGCTCGGGTCGGTGAAGCGCGGAACGGCCCGCAGCGCGACGGGCCCGAGCCGGGAGTCGACGAACACCTCGTCTCCGGCGGCGGCGACGGTGAACGTCTCGCGCAGCCCGTCCCGGTCGAGGACGACGCGGTCCGGTTCGGCGCCGACCAGCGCCGTGCCGGGGCACAGTTCGCTGGCCAGGCCGTCGCGGCCGAGGCGGTAGTCGACGTCGACCGTGCCGTGCGGGCCGTCGAACGACCGGCGCTGCGGCTGCGACCGGACGTTGCGCCATCCGGACGGCAGCCCGCCGAGCACCCCGGCGGACGCGCGGGCGCCCGCCGCCGCGGCGAGCGCGGCGGCCAGCGCGGACAGGTCGGCGGCCGCCGCGTCGGCGAGGGGCGCGGCGAGCGCGTCGAGGCCGATGCGGTCGAGGTAGCCGGTGTCGGTGTCGCCGGCCAGGAACGCCGGCTCCTCCAGGATCCGCACCAGCAGGTCGCGGTTGGTGGTCAGGCCGTGGACGCGGGCGCCGCGCAGCGCGGCCGCCAGCCGGCGCGCGGCGGCGGCGCGGGTCGGCCCCCAGGCGATCACCTTGGCGAGCATCGGGTCGTAGTGGACGCCGACCTCGCTGCCGCTCTCCACGCCGCTGTCGAGCCGCAGCCCGAACGACGACGGGACGGCGAACTCGGCGTCCACGCCGGGCACCTCGAAGCCGTGGAGGGTGCCGCTCGCGGGGCGCCAGTCGTGCGCGGGGTCCTCGGCGTACAGGCGGACCTCGATGGCGTGCCCGCGCGGCTCCGTCGCCTCGTCCGGGAGGGCGGCGCCTTCGGCGCACTCGATCTGCATGCGGACGAGGTCCACCCCGTACACGCATTCGGTGACCGGGTGCTCGACCTGCAGCCGGGTGTTGACCTCCAGGAAGTAGAACCGGCCGTCCGGCGCGAGCATGAACTCGACCGTTCCGGCGCCGACGTAGTCGATGGCACGGGCCGCGTCCTCCGCCGCGGTGCACAGCGCGGCGCGCAGGTCGGCGCCGACCGCCGGCGACGGAGCCTCCTCGATGATCTTCTGGTGGCGGCGCTGGATGGAGCATTCGCGCTCGCCGAGGGCCCGGACGCGACCGTGCGCGTCCGCGATGATCTGCACCTCGATGTGGCGGGCGTTCTCCAGCAGCGGCTCGCAGAACACGGTCGGGTCGCCGAACGCCGACTCGGCCTCGCGGCGGGCGCCGGCGACGGCGTCCGCCAACTCCTCCGGGGCGCGGACGATCCGCATGCCGCGCCCGCCGCCGCCCGCGGACGCCTTCACCAGCAGCGGCAGGTCCGCGGCGGCGACCTGCGCGGGGTCCAGTTCGGGCAGCACCGGGACCCCGGCCGCCGCCATCAGCTTCTTCGCCTCGATCTTCGAGCCCATCGCGGCGATCGCGGCGGGCGGCGGCCCGATCCAGGTCAGGCCCGCGTCGACGACGGCCTGCGCGAACGCGGCGTTCTCCGACAGGAACCCGTAGCCGGGGTGGACGGCGTCGGCGCCGGCCCGGCGCGCCGCGTCCACCACCTTCGCCGCCGCGAGGTACGTCTCGGCCGGGGACGCCCCGGGCAGCCGCACCGCCGCGTCCGCCTCCCGCACATAGGGGGCGGACGCGTCGGGGTCGGAGTGGACGGCGACGGTCCCGATGCCGAGGTCCCGGCAGGCCCGGAACACCCGGCGGGCGATCTCGCCGCGGTTGGCGACCAGCACTCTGTTGATCATCAGCTCACATCCGGAAGACGCCGAAGCCGTCGGCTCCGCGCACGGGCGCGTTGTGGACAACGGACAGGCACAGGCCGAGGACGGTGCGGGTGTCGCGCGGGTCGATCACCCCGTCGTCGTAGAGCCGGCCGGACAGGAAGAACGGCAGCGACTCCGCCTCGATCTGCGCCTCGACGAGCTCGCGCATCGCGCGGTCCTGATCCTCGTCGTAGGCCTGGCCGCGGGCCTCCGCGGCCTGCCGCGCCACGATCGACAGCACGCCCGCGAGCTGCTGCGGCCCCATCACCGCCGACTTCGCGCTCGGCCACGCGAACAGGAACCTGGGGTCGTACGCCCGGCCGCACATGCCGTAGTTGCCCGCCCCGTACGAGGCGCCCATCACGATCGAGATGTGCGGCACCCTGCTGTTCGCCACCGCGTTGATCATCAACGCACCGTGCTTGATGATCCCGGCCTGCTCGTACTCCTTGCCGACCATGTAGCCGGTGGTGTTGTGCAGGAACAGCAGCGGCGTGTCCGCCTGGTTCGCGAGCTGGATGAACTGGGCGGCCTTCTGCGCCTCCGCGCCGAACAGCACGCCCTGCGCGTTGGCGAGGACCCCGATGGGGTAGCCGTGGATCCGGGTCCAGCCGGTGACCAGGCTCGTCCCGTACAGCGGTTTGAACTCGTCGAACTCCGAGCCGTCCGCGATCCGGGCGATGACGTCGCGCGGGTCGAACGGTATCTTCAGGTCCTCCGGGACGATCCCGGCGAGCTCCTCCGCGTCGTACAGCGGCTCCTCGACGGGGCCGGGCGCGGGGCCGAGCTTGCGGTGGTTCAGGTTCTTGACGATCTGCCGCCCGATGCGCAGCGCGTCCGCCTCGTCGGCGGCCATGTAATCGGCGAGGCCGGACGTTCGGGCGTGCATCTCCGCGCCGCCCAGCTCCTCGTCGTCGGCCTCCTCACCGGTCGCCATCTTCACCAGCGGCGGCCCGCCGAGGAACACCTTCGCGCGCTCCTTCACCATGACGACGTGGTCGCACATGCCGGGGATGTACGCGCCGCCGGCGGTGGAGTTGCCGAACACCAGCGCGATCGTCGGGATCCCGGCGGCCGACAGCCGGGTCAGGTCCCGGAACATCCGGCCGCCCGGGATGAAGATCTCCTTCTGCGTCGGCAGGTCCGCGCCGCCCGACTCGACCAGGTTGATGACCGGGAGCCGGTTCTCCAGCGCGATGTCGGACGCGCGGAAGCTCTTCTTCACCGTCCACGGGTTGCTGGACCCGCCGCGCACCGTCGGGTCGTTCGCCACGATCATGCATTCGACGCCCTCGACGACGCCGATGCCGGTGACGACGCTCGCGCCGACCGGGAAGTCGCTGCCCCAGGCGGCGAGGGGGCTCAGCTCCAGGAACGGCGAGTCGGGGTCGAGCAGCAGCTCGATGCGCTCGCGGGCCAGCAGCTTCCCGCGCTTGCGGTGCCGTGCGACGTACTTCTCGCCGCCTCCCTCCAGCGCCTTGGCGTGCTCGGCGTCCAGCGCCGCCAGCTTCTCCAGCATGGCGGCGCGCCGCTCCCGGTACTCCGGGCCGCCGGTGTCGAGCGTGCTCTTGAGGGTCAACGGACTCCTTCCGGGTTCTGGATGGTCTCCGCCGCCGGGCCCGGCGGGCCGAGGACGGACTCGGGGATGTCGGCGAGGCGGGACCGCAGCCACTCCCCCAGCGCCTTCCCCTGCGGGTCGAACCGGGTCGATGCGGACACGCCCTCCTGCAGCAGTCCCTCGACGACGAAGTTGACCGCGCGCAGGTTCGGCAGGACGTACCGCCGCACGGTGTGCTCGCGGGTCTCGGGCAGCAGCTCGTTCAGCCGCTCGGCGGTGAGGAAGGGCTCGAGCCACCGCCATTGCGCGTCCGTCCGGGCCCACACGCCGATGTTGGCGTCCCCGCCCTTGTCCCCGCTCCGCGCCCCCGCGACCCGCCCCAAGGGAACCCGCACCGTCTTCGCGGCCTCGCCGGCGGGCGGGGGCGGGTTGTCCACAGAATGCCGTTCCACTTCCGCGCCCTGACCTGCGGGTTGGACACTGGAAGTGGGGTCGCCCCCCTGGGCGGGCGGGGGCCGTCTTCCAGGCGTCTCGGCTTCGGGCTCCGCGACGGCCGGTGCGCCGGGGATCGGTGCGGCGACGACCGGTGCGGCGGGGATCGCCACCCGCCGCCCATCGGGCAGGACGGCGACGTGCTCGACCTCCCCGTTAGGCACGAACGCCGGCTCGTACACCCCGTACGGGCCGCCCTTGCCTGGCGGCGACGTCATCGTGAAGCCGGGGTACCCGGCCAGCGCCAGCTCCACGACGGCCCCGCTGAACCTGCGCCCCACCTTCTCCGGATCCGGGTCGAGGACGGCGCATCGCAGCAGCGACGTCGCCTCGCCCTGCGTCGCGGGATCGGGTGCGGCGCCGCCGATGAGCGTCCATTCGACCCGCGCGGGCGGGGTGTCGCCGAACGCGGCCTCGAGCTGGGCCCGCGCGAGCGCGGCCTTCGCCTCGATGCCGAGCCCGGTGAGGACGAACGTCATCTCGTTGCGGTGGCCGCCGAGGTGGTTCAGGCAGACCTTCGTCGTGGCGGGCGGCGGCGAGCCCCGGGCCCCGCCGATCCGCACCCGGTCGGGCCCGTCCGGCGCCAGTTCGACGGCGTCGAAGTGCGCGGTCACGTCCGGGCCGGCGTAGGCGGGCGCGCCGATCTCGTACAGCAGCTGGGCCGTGACGGTCTCGACGGTCACGGCACCGCCGGTCCCCGGATGCTTGGTGATCACGCTGGAACCATCGGCATGCACCTCGGCCAGCGGAAAGCCCAGTGGCTTTACATTGTAGATTTCTTCGAAGAAGGCGTAGTTGCCGCCGGTCGCCTGCGCGCCGCACTCCAGGACGTGCCCGGCGACCGTCGCCCCGGCCAGCGCGTCCCAGTCATCGCGCTTCCACCCGAAATGCGCGGCCGCCGGCCCCGCGACCAGCGACGCGTCCGTCACCCGTCCGGTGACCACGACGTCCGCGCCGGCCCGCAGGCATTCGGCGATGCCCCAGGCGCCCAGGTAGGCGTTGGCGGTGAGCGGGTCGCCGTAGCGCGAGTCGGCCAGCCCCAGCTCGCCGGCGCGCGGCAGCAGGTCGTCGCCCTCGACGTGGGCGATCCGCACGTCCACACCGACCCGTCCGGCCAGCTCGCGCAGCCGCTCGGCGAGCCCGCGCGGGTTGAGCCCGCCGGCATTGGTGACGATCTTGACGCCGCGCTCGGCGGCGAGCCCCAGGGACTCCTCCATCTGCCGCAGGAAGGTGGACGCGTACCCGCCTCCGGGGTCCTTCATCCGGCTCCGGCCCAGGATCAGCATCGTCAACTCGGCCAGGTAGTCGCCGGTGAGGACGTCCAGGGGACCACCCTCCAGCATCTCCCGCACCGCGCTGAAGCGGTCGCCGTAGAAGCCCGAGGCGTTACCGATCCGCAAGGGTCGACTCATGGCAGCACCCTGCCAGCCCGCCCCGAAAAAATCAATCGCGCTTGATTGTTTTTCCGCGGCCCGGTTTGGTTGACTGGAGGGCCACCCGAGCCGAGGAAGAGATGACCACGCAGGCGATCCCCCGCGAACCGCAGCAGGACCGCAGCCGCGCGACCCGGCGGCGCCTCCTGGAGGCGGCCGTCGACCGCCTGGCGTCCGTGGGCTGGGCCGGCACCACGGTCGCCACCGTCGCCGAACGCGCCGGGGTGTCGCGCGGCGCGGCGCAGCACCACTTCCGCACCCGGGAAGAGCTGGTCACCGCGGCCGTCGAGTACGGCTCCGAGGTGCGGATGGCGCAGATGCGCGAGCACCTGGACGCCCTCGCCGACCGCCGGCCGTCCACCCTCGACGTCGTCACGCTGCTCGGCGAGATGTACACCACCCCGCTGTTCCGCGCCGCGCTCCAGCTGTGGGTCGCCGCCAGCTCCGACGAGCAGTTGCGCGCCCAGGTCCTGCCGCTCGAGGCCCGGGTCGGACGCGAGGCGCACCGCCTCACCGTCGAGGCCCTCGGCGCGGACGAGTCCGTGCCCGGCGTCCGCGAGACCGTGCAGGCCACCCTCGACCTCGTCCGCGGCCTCGGCCTCGCCGACCTGCTCACCGACGACTCGGCCCGCCGCACCCGGCTGCTGCGCCAGTGGGCGACGACGCTCGACCTCGCCCTGTCCCGGCGCTGACCCCGGGGAGCCCGTGGCACCGGCCGCCGCGAATGTCGGAGCCCGCTGGAAGACTGGCCCGACCGTCCCGGTTCATGGAGGTCGACAAGGGATGCTGCACCTGCTGCGCCTGGAGTACACCGGCTCGGAGGAGGCCGCCGCGCCGCACGTCCGCGACCACGTGGCGTTCCTCGACCGGCATCATGCCGCCGACACGTTCCTGGTCTCCGGGCAGACGGTCCCGTCCGGGCAGGGCGGGCTCATCATCGCCGCGGGCGTCGACCGCGCCACCGTCGAGAAGATCGCAGCCGAGGACCCGTTCGTCCGCGCCGGCGTCGGCCGCCACACGATCACCACGATCGTCCCCGGCCGCACCCACGCCGACCTCGCAGGCCTCCTGGACTCGGACGCCCCGTGATCGGCGAACCTCCCGGCGGCTTCCGGCCCGGTGACGTCCTCCGGATCTCCTGCCCGTTCACCGACGCGGTCGTCAGCGCCGTCCATCTCTACGACGTGGCGATCCGCTGGCCCTGGTGGCAGATCGACCCCGAGAGCGACTTCATCCAGTGGAACGGCGACGTAGCCCTCCCCCTCGGTTCCTCCTTGGACGACGACCGCGGGTTCTTCACCACGATCCCCGACGCGGACGCACTCGCCGCCGGCGACCGCTGCCGGGTCGGGATCCGGCCGGCGATCGTCCACGTCATGTCCGTCGACCATTTCGACCCGCCGCTGGAAACCGGTCGGCTGCCCCGCTCACGCCGGAACCTCGTCCTCCTCCGGCACGGCGAGTCCGAAGATCCCGACGCGGAATACCAGGGCTACTGCATCGACCCCGACGACGACCAGCCCATCACCGCGGAACTCCTCTTCCGCCCATACGCGTTCCTGTGCCTTGACGACGAGCTGGCCGACTCCGCCGGACGCGCCTGGCGCTTCATCGCCCCCTGGAACTGGACTCCCTTCGACGGCGGGACCGGCACCCCCGCCTGGCCGCTGACCCTCCTCCACCGCGAAGGCGCCGAGCCGGCCGACGACTCGATCGGCGCCGTCACCGCCGCGACCTCCACGGGATCGCATGCGGACGAGCTCGCCCACTGGGAGCACCTCACCGGAGCGAGCCCACCCGCACGGTCCCGCGTCAGCTCCGCGTCACGCTGATCGCCGAGCTCAGCGTGAAGGACGACGCGAACGTGATGGTGTCGAGATCGTTGAGCAGCCCGACGCACGTCGGTTTGCCGTCATTCGTGCCGCCGACCCTGACATGCCCGGACGTGGTCGCGAGCGTCGACGTCGCGTTGGTATAGGTCCCGCTGAAGGTGCCGATGACCCGCCGGCCTGGTCGCTGCACGCGGGCGGGGCTGCTGGAGACGAGACGCCCGAGAAAACCGGACATGTTCGGCCCACTCGGCATCACACCAATGAGAGCGACGACCGGGAAGCGGCGGTGTCGGACGGCGTCGAGCGCGCCCTCGGACGGCCGGCCAGGCCGTTCGAGGACTATGTCGCCGAAGCCGCCGCCGCGGGCCACTGGGCCTGACCCCGGAAATGCGGAAGGCCCCGCCGTGAACGGCGGGGCCTTCCTAATATGAGTCCGGCGGTGTCCTACTCTCCCACACAGTCTCCCATGCAGTACCATCGGCGCTGGAGGGCTTAACTTCCGGGTTCGGAATGGGACCGGGTGTTTCCCCTCCGCCAAAACCACCGAACGACCAACCCCAACACCCCAATCACGCCAGGGTGCGGGAAGACTCGTCCGAGCAACCAAGGCTCGACCATCTTCACTTATAGCGGGTTCCCGGATTGTTTCCTGGGAACCGCACAGGGACGCGAACACTCACAGCGATTCGAATTGAACGTTCAGTGTGTTCAAGCCACTCGGCCTATTAGTACCGGTCAACTCCACACGTTACCGCGCTTCCATACCCGGCCTATCAACCCAATCGTCTATTGGGAGCCTTACCCCCTCCGAAGAGGGGAGGGAGAACTCATCTCGAGGAAGGCTTCCCGCTTAGATGCTTTCAGCGGTTATCCCGACCGAACGTAGCCAACCAGCCGTGCCCCTGGCGGGACAACTGGCACACCAGAGGTTCGTCCGTCCCG
>NZ_JAGEPF010000015.1 GCF_017573465.1 Actinomadura violacea | reverse complement strand
CTGGTGCATCACCATCGGCGCCGCCTCCTACCTGTGGGCCAAACACACCTACAACAAGGCCTAAACCGTGAGGTGGCCGAACAGGGCCGTCAGACCAACCGGTCTGACGGCCCTAAGCCTTTTCCGCCGGGGGCCAGCGCGCCCTACTTGCTGTAGTTCTTTCCGATGGGCCTGCCGGGGATGGGCTTGCCGATGAGAGCGACCGGGACGAACAGGAAGAAGTGGCCGATCGCCATGGTGAGCGTCCAGAGCGCCTCGTCGTCGTAGAGTGCGGACGCCTTGGCGAACAGCTCGTCGGGGACGCGTTCCCCGAGCGGGTTGGGAGTGAGGACGGCCTCCACGAGTTCCAGTGCGACTCGTTCGGCGTCGGTGAAGTAGGGGGCGTCGTGCCAGGTGGCGACGGCGGTGATGCGCTGCTCGGATTCTCCGGTCTTGCGGAGGTTCTGGGTCAGCGAGATGGCGTGGTAGGTGCTGCCGACGATCTGCGCGGCGCGTAGCAGCATCAGGTTGATGGTCTTCGGCGGAACCGGCCCGTTCCAGACGGCGTTGCGCACGGCTCCGGAGAGTTTCGGCAGTTCGGGGAAGAGTTGGGTGAGGTCGGGCAGACGCGACTGGATGCCGTCGTTCTCCGTGGCCGGTTCGGTCGTCGTGGGCGTCGACATGGCGATGTCTTCTTTCTGCGTGCCGGATGGTGTGTCACCGGTCCGACGACACAGGCGCTCGGAATGTCAGGTCGAGCGCCGACGCAGGGTTAGCGTGGCCGCGCCGGTCAGGGCGCGCGGGTGGCGGCGGCGATGACGGCGTCGGTGAGAGCGGCGGCGTAGGCGTCGGTGAGCTTGCCGGCGTCGAACAGCAGCGCGTACCACATGGGTCCGAAGACCAGGTCGATGAGGACCTCATCGTCGGGATGAGCGACCTGTCCCCGGTCACGGGCGCGGGTGAGGATCTGGCGGACGGCGTCGCGGCGCGCATTGATCAGTTCGCTGCTCACACGCTCGGCGAACGCGGGGGCCTGGAGCGCTTCGGCGGCCAGGGCCTGGTTGAGGGCGCCGGGTACGCCGCGCTGGGCGGCGAAGGTCTCCTCGAGCAGGGCCAGCAGGTCTTCGCGCAGGTCGCCGGTGTCGGGGGTGGGGAGCCGGGTGCGGGCGTAGGCGGCCAGGACGTCCAGGATCACCTCGCCCTTGCCCGGGTAGCGGCGGTAGACCGCCTGCTTGGACACGCCGCTGCGGGCGGCGATGCCCTCCATGCTCACCCCCCGGTAGCCCTGCTCGGTGATGAGGTCCAGGGCGGCTTGGCGGATGGCGTCGTCGACGGCGGGGTCGCGGGGTCGTCCGGTCATGGCCCGGAGTCTAGTTGACATACGCACCGGTCCGTATTTAAATCTAATACGCAACGGTTCGTATTGAAAGGAGGGGGCATGGCTTCCCGTGCCTCGACCCCCGCGCTCCTGTCGCTGGCCCTGGGCTATTTCGCACTGGGCACCGCCTCGCTGGCGGTGATCGGCCTCAGCGGCCCGATCGCCGCCGATTTGCGGGTGCCGCCCGCCCGGGTCGGAACCCTGGTCACCGTCTTCTCCCTGGTGTTCGCGCTGGCCGCGCCCGTCGCGGCGATCGTCCTGGGCCGCATGGACCGCCGCCGGGTGCTACTGCTGGGCCTCGCGCTGATGACGATCGGGAACATCGCCGGCGCGGTGGCCCCCGGCTTCGCGGCCCTGGCCGCCGCCCGGGTGGCCGCCGGGCTCGGGGCGGCGGTCTTCGGACCGGCCGCGTCCGCCACCGGCTCGATGATCGTGCCGGTCGAGCGGCGTCCCCGCGCGCTGGCGGTGGTGTTCGGCGGGATGACCGCCGCAACGGTGCTGGGCGTCCCCCTGGCCTCGGCCGCGGGCACCGCGGTCGGCTGGCGGGCCACCATGGTCGCGGTGGTCGTCCTGACCCTGGGGGCGGGCGGCCTGCTGGCGGTGCTGCTGCCGCCGGTCGCGGCGGGCCCGGCTCCCACCGCGCGGGCGTTCGGCCGGGTGCTTCGCACACCCGGAGCCGCGTCGATGATCGTCACCACGCTGCTGGTGCTGACCGCCCAGTTCACCGTCTACGGGGTCGCCGGGGCCTATCTCGGCACCCGGTTCGGCGCCGGTTCCGGGCTGGTGTCGCTGACGCTGCTGGTCTTCGGCGCCCTGGGCATGGTCGGCAACGCCGCCGGAGCCCGCGTCTACTCCCGGCTGGGCGGCGGACGCACCATCGCACTGGCGCTGGCCGGCCTGACCGTCACGTTCCTGGCGCTGAGCAGCGTGCCGCCCGTGCCCGCGGCCGGGGTCGCGGTGTTCGCCTTCTGGGCCGTCTTCAACACCTTGTTCATGGCCCCGCAGCAAGCGCGCCTGGTGGAGTTGCTGCCCGACCAGCGCGGCATCCTGCTGGCGTTGAACGCCTCGGCCCTGTACCTGGGCATGAGCCTGGGCAGCCTGCTGGGCAGCGGCCTGCTGCCCGCTCTGGGCGGTCGCTGGCTCCCGGCGGTGGCGCTGCTGCCGCTGGTGCTGGCCGCCGGTGCGCACGCCGCCTCGCTTCGCCCGCGCCCCAGCCGTCCGAGGGCCCCCGCTGCCGCCCCCGCCCCGGCACACCGTTGACCGGCCCGCTCCAGGCCGCAGCCCAGATTCCCTCTTTCGCCACCGGACTGAAGGGTCGAACCCCCATGACCACGCACGACGCCCGCCCACTGCAGGACCGGACCGTCCTGATCACCGGCGCCACCGACGGCCTCGGCCGCGCCTTGGCCCACCACCTCGCCGCGCAGGGCGCCACCCTGATCCTGCACGGCCGCAACGCCGCCAAGGGGCAGGCATTACTGGCCGAACTGCACGACCGGACCGGAAACGGCAGGCTCACCTTCGAACAGGCCGACTTCGCCTCCCTCGACCAGATCCGCGCCATGGCCGACCGCCTGGCCGCCCGCGACCGGCTGGACGTGCTGGTCAACAACGCCGGGATCGGCGTCGAGACGATCCCGCAGCGCAGCGCCGACGGGCTGGAGCTGACCTTCCAGGTCGACTACCTGGCCACCTACATGCTCAGCTGCCTGCTCACCCCGCTGCTGGCGCGCACCGCCGCCGCGCGTTCGGCCACGGCCCGGCCGTCGCCGGCCGGGATCGTCAACGTCAGCTCCGCCGGACAGGCGCCGCTGGACTTCGACGATGTGCTGCTGGAGCGCGGCTGGGACGGTGTGCAGGCCTACTGCCAGGCGAAACTCGCGCAGATCATGCTCACTTTCGATCACGCCGAACTGCTGCGCGACCACGGCGTCACCGTCAACGCCCTGCACCCCGCCTCCTACATGCCCACCAAGATCGTCACGCGTCTGTTCGCCGTGCAGAGCACCCTGGACGAAGGCGTCGCCAACACCGCCCGGCTGGTCACCGACCCCGCGCTCGCTGCGGTCATCGGCGCCTACTTCAACCGGGCGCGCCCCGCGCAGGCGCACCACCAGGCCTACGATGCCGTGTCCCGCGCCCGCCTGCTGGAGATCAGCCGGCGCCTCACCGGCGTGCCCTTTCCGAGCACCCCGCTCCAGCCCGCCTGACCCTGCGTTGAGAGCCTGAGCCGCAGTGGCGGGTGGCGCTCGTCCCGCTGTGGAGACGAGCATGATCCCGCAGGCCCGAACTACTAGGCAGAGGACGGAAGACGCAGTGAAGCGGATCGGCATCATCGGGGTCGGGGAGATCGGCCGAGCCATTGTGGAGGGCGTTTGCGGGGGAGAGGAGCCGGCGCCGCAGGTGCTGCTGTCGCCGCGAGGGGCGGCCACGGCGGCCGAGTTGGCCGGGCGCTACGAGAACGTCGAGGTGTGCGCCGGCAACCAGGAGGTGGTGGACCGCTCCGACGTGGTGATCATCGCGGTCCGCGGCCAGGACCGGCACGAGGCGCTCGCCGGGCTGACGGTGGACGACGGCAAGATCGTGGTGAACGTGATGTCGGGGGTCGGCAACGAGGACCTGCGCCGGACGCTGGCCACCGGCGCCCCGCTGGTGCGGGCCATCCCGCTGCCCGCGATCCGGGAACGGCGCTCGGTCACGGTGACCTGCCCGTCCCATCCGGTGGTCGACGGTCTCTTCGAGCAGCTGGGCGGGGCGCTGCCGGTCGCCGACGAAGGGGCCTTCAACGTCTTCTCCGCGCTGACCGGGACACTGACCACCCACTACTCCTACCTCGCGGCGCTGACGGAGTGGGCCGCAGGCCACGGCATCGACGCGGCCGATGCGGACGGCTACGTCCGCAGCCTCTTCCAGGGCGTCGGCCGCGCGCTGAGCGACCGGACCCGCACCCTGGGCCGGCTCGCCGCCGACCACGAGACCCCGAAGGGGAACAACGAACGCATCCGCACCACGTGGTTCACCCCGGCGAACTCCGAGGCCCTCGGCCAAGCCCTCGACGGCCTCCTCGCCGACCTGGACAAGGGGCAGAGGTGACGCCGTGAGCGCTCCGTCGCAGCCCTCGCGGGCCGGTCAGCGCACCGGCCCGCGAGGAGGCGTCGTTTCGTTCAGCTGCTGACGGCCTTCTTATAGAGGCGGGTCGCCAGGGGGACGAACACGATCAGCAGGGCTGCGATCCAGAGCAGCGACGCCGGGACGGCGTGCCGGATGGGCCAGGCGTCCGAGGTCTTCAGCGCGGCGCTGGTGTTTCCGAACAACTCCCGTGCGGCCTGGGTGAAGGTGGAGACGGGGTTCCATTCGGCGACGACGCGCAGCGGCGCGGGCAGCTTGGAGCTGTCGAGGAAGGCGTTGGAGACGAACACCAGCGGGAACGAGACCATTGTGGCGATGTTGTTGAAGCTCTCCGGGGTGCGCAGCGCCAGCGCGACGGTCGCGGTGACCCACGAGAACGCGTAGGCGAACAGCAGCAGCAGCCCGAACCCGAGCACGGCCTCACCGGGCGAGGTGTGCACCCGCCAGCCGACGATCAGCCCCATCGCCGCCATGACGACCAGGCCGGCGAGGTTCATCAGCAGGTCGCTGACGGTCTGCCCGATCAGGACCGCGGACGGCGCCATCGGCAGCGAGCGGAACCGGTCGAAGATGCCCTTCTGCAGGTCGAGGGTGAGCGTGTACCCGGTGATCTGCGCGCTCATGATCACCGCTTGGACGAAGATGCCGGGCAGCAGGAACTCCCGGTACGACATCCCCGGGACGTGGATGGCGCTGCCGAAGACGTAGGCGAACAGCAGCACCAGCACGACCGGCAGCATGATCACGCCGCCGAGCATGTCCGGCGACCGCCGGATCTTCAGGGCGTTGCGCCTGGCGATCGTCCAGCCGTCGGCGATGGGCAGGGTGAGCGCGTTCATCGGGCGGCCTCCCGGACCTGCTCGTCGGTGCCGGACGCCTGGTGCCCGGTCAGGGTGAGGTACACGTCGTCGAGGGTGGGCCGCCGCAGGCCCGCGTCCCGCACCCGGACGCCGGTGCCGGCGAGGCGGCCGAGGACCTGCCGGAGCGCCTCGGGGCCGTCGGTGACCGGGACGGTGATCCGGAGCGACTCCGGCACGGTCCGCATCGCTCCGACCGCGACCCAGGCGACGGCCTCCCGCGCGGTCTCCAGTTCGGCGGCGTCGGACACGGTCAGCTCGATGCGGCTGCCGCCGACCTGGTCCTTGAGCTCGTCGGCGGTGCCGCGGGCGATCGCGCGGCCGTGGTCGACCACCATGATCTGGTCGGCGAGGCGGTCGGCCTCGTCCATGTACTGGGTGGTCAGCAGCAGCGTGCCGCCGCCCGCGACCAGCTCGGAGATGGTGTCCCACAGCGCGGCGCGGGCGCGGGGGTCCAGGCCGGTGGTGGGCTCGTCCAGGAACAGCACCGGCGGGTCGGCGACGAGCGCGCCGGCGAGGTCGATGCGGCGCCGCATGCCGCCGGAGTAGCCCTTGACCGGACGGTCCGCGGCGGCGGTGAGGTCGAAGCGTTCGAGCAGCTCGCGGGCGCGGGCCCTGCTGCGCTTGGCGCCCAGGTGGTAGAGGCGCCCGACCATCTCCAGGTTCTCGGCGCCGGTGAGGTGCTCGTCGACGGCGGCGTACTGGCCGGACAGCCCGATGTAGGACCGCAGCCGCCGCGCGTCGCGGACGACGTCGCATCCGGCGACGGTGGCGCGTCCGGCGTCGGGGCGCAGCAGCGTGGTCAGGACCCGCACCGTCGTGGTCTTGCCGGCGCCGTTGGGGCCGAGCAGGGCGAGCATCGTCCCCTGCGGGACCGAGAAGCTCAGCCCGTCCAGGGCGGTCACCTCTCCGTACCTCTTCACCAGCCCTTCGGCTGTGATCGCGTCGCTCATGAGGGGGCTCCTTGCCGGTGGTCGGGGAGGTCAGGACCGGTGGACGTCGATGTCGCCGTAGTTGGTGTGCGCGTGCACCTCGGCGACCGTGTCGGTGCTCTCGGGGCCTTCGGCGGCGGTCAGGGAGCTGCGCACCACCCCGAACTTGGAGTTCAGGTCCAGCCAGGCCGCGGTGCCCTCGGCGATGCCGGCGCTGATCTTGCCGTGGCCGCTCTCCAGGCGGACGGTGCCGCGCACCACCTCGCCGACCTGGATCCGGCCGAAGGCGGTCTTGGCGGTGAGGCCGGCCGTCGCGCGGCCGATGGTGACGTCACCGGAGGCGGTCTTCACCTGCAGGTCGCCGGCCGCCTCGCCGAACGCGATGGCGCCGTTGGACGACTTGGCCGTGCCGGGGCCGTCGAGGTAGCCGATCCGGACCGCCCCGTTGGAGGTGGTCGCCTCGGCGGGGCCGGTCACCCGCTCCACGAAGATGTGGCCGTTGGAGGTCTTGGCCTCCAGCGGACCGGTCTCCTCCAGGCGCAGGTCGCCGTTCATGCTGTGCACGACCGTCTCGCCGAGGACGCCGGTGGCGATGATCTCCGCGGCGGCCTTGGCCTCGACGCGGGACCCGGCGGGCAGGTCGACGGTCACGTCGATGGACCCGCGCCACGGCAGCAGGTGCCCCAGGGCCTTGGGCCTGGGGCCCTTGACCAGCAGCCGACCGCCGGAGAACTCGACGACCGTCCGCTCGGCGACCTGCACGCTCGCCTCGACGGACGGGTCGCTCGGGCGCACGTCCACCACGGTGTCGGTGCGGTCGCCGGCGTGGAGGCGAACCAGGCCGACGTACATGTCGATGTCGAGGATGATCGGTTCGGGTGTGTCGAAAGCGGGCATGGCGGAGCCCTCCTCATGGGTCCGGTGGTGCTTCCCGGCCTCGGGGCCGGGCGAAGGGTGGTGACGAGCGGCGGGCCGGGGCTAGCGGACCCAGCCGGTGTAGCTGCGTCCGCCGTGCGCTTGCTGCGCCGCTCGGCCGGGGGCAGGACTACGGGGCCCGGCGCCGGGCTCGAACGCGGCGGAGATCGCGCGGACCAGCCAGGCGTTGACCGAGATACCCTGCCGTCCGGCCGCCTCCTCGACGCGCAGCTTGAGGTGCTCGGGCAGCCGCAGGGTCATCCGCGCGGTGCCGCCCTCCTCGCCGGACGGCGCGGCGGCGGTCGGGACGGCTTCGGATGCCGGCTCCGGTGCGGGTTCCGGCGGGGCGGCCGCGTCCTCCGAAGTCGGTGGGCCGGGCTGCGGTGGCGTCACGACGAACGCGGGGTCGCCGCCGCGCAGCCGCACGTCGACCGAGCCCGGCGCGAGATCGCGGGTGATCTCGTCCGCCGCGGCCGACAGCGCCTCGAGCAGGGTGAGCCTGGTGGCCGATTCGAGGACGCCGGTGAGGCGCTCGGCGAGCGCGCGGGCTTCCGGGCCGCCCGCCTCGGCGGCGACGGCGAGTTCACGGCGCAGGCTCTCGACATACGGCATCAAGTCCATGCCACCACTATGACGTCATTATGACGTCACGTCAACTGCCGCTACGACGTCACGCTGGTTCGGTGTGACGTCAGAGCAGGTCAGTCGGGACATCACCCCAGGTCGGCTCCGGTCGTCTGGGTGCCGTCGTGGACCCAGATAAGGCAGTCGTGCCAGGTGTCGCGTTCGGGATCGTGATGGGTCCGGGTGCGGCAGTGCCGTGGAATGCGTTGCTCGAACCGGTAACCGACGCGCTCGGCCAGCCTCAGGGAGGGCTCGTTGCCGGGACGGATCTCCAGCCAGAGCCGGGGAACGGCGAGTTCGGCGTGGGCCCAGTCGGTGGCGGCGAGCACGGCTCGGGAGGCGATGCCCTTGCCTCGTTCCTCCGGCCGCAGCCAGTACGCGAGTTCGATGCCGCCCGGACGCTCCGGGATCAGGCCGACCGCGCCGAGGAGTCTCCCGCCCCGCAGGACGCCCAGGCTGAACTGGCCTGGCATGGCGGGATCCCAGGCGGCCAGCGCCGCTTGCGCGTCGCCGAGCGAGTGGGGACCGAGCGGGCGATCTCCCCAGAGGGACCGGCCCGTTTCCGTGCTCGTCGCCTCGACCAGCAGAGCGGCGTCGGCGACGTCCAGGGTGCGGAGCCGCAGGCCGCCATCGCCGAGATCGAGGTCCACGGATCGCGTTGAGCGCCTCACAGGCTCTTGATCAGCCTGGTGAGTCCGAGCTCGCGGGCCGTTCGCGCGGCGATCCCGGTCAGCTCCTCGGCTTCGGCGCCCGGCGGAAGCGCGGCGGCGTAGGACGCCGCGGCGGCGGTCTGCGGGCGGGCGCCGAGCGCGGCACGCAGGTGGCACGACCTGCGCAGGCCGTCGATCTTCCAGAAGAACCTGTCGGTCAAGATCTCTGCCCGCAGCGCCGTCGTGGCGGTCGGCGGCGACTCCAGGGCCAGGTCCCAGAGCCCTGCACGCTTCAGCGTTCGCGCGGTACTCGCCGCGGCATTGTAGGCGGTGTTCTTGTTCATGACGCCTACTATCGCTGGGAGGTTGGTAGGCGGTAAAGGTGGCTACGTCGCCTACGTAGCTGAAACTCCTCCTTTGGCGGGCACCACATCGCGGGGGCGGACCCGATGGACAGGTTTGCGAACCACATGGTTCACTTGAAGGAAGGAAGCGAGTCCGTCCATCGGAGGCAGGCATGCGGACGTCCGTACGGCGCGAGAAGATCCGGTTCGACAGCGGCGGCGCGCAGTGCGCGGCCTGGCACTATCCGAGCGCGAACGGCGGCTGCGTGGTGATGGCCGGCGGGTTCGGGGTGACCAAGGAGCCGGGCACCGACCGGTTCGCGGAGCGGTTCGCCCGGGCCGGGTTCGGCGTGCTGGCCTTCGACTACCGGCATCTGGGGGAGAGCGGCGGGCTGCCGCGCCAGGTCGCGCGGGTGGGGGAGCAGCTGGCGGACTGGCGGGCCGCGATCGGCTTCGCGGCCTCGCTCCCGGACGTCGACCCGAGCGCGGTCGCGGGCTGGGGGTTCTCGCTGTCGGGCGGGCATCTGGTCCGTGTCGCCGCGCGCGAGCAGGGGCTCGCGGCGGTGGTCGCGCAGACGCCCGCGGTCGGCGGGTGGGCGGCCTCGCGCAACGCTACGAGTCACCAGACTCCGGCGGCGTTGCTGCGGCTGTTCGCAACGGGCATCGCCGACGCCGTGGGCGCGGCGGCGGGCCGGGCGCCGCGGACGGTGCCGCTCGCGGCGCCGCGGGGACGGGTCGGGGTCCTGTCGACGCCCGACTCCCTGGACGGCCCGCGGGCGCTGGACCCGGACGGCCGGCACGGCGTCGCGCGGCAGGAGATCGCGGCGCGGTCGGCGCTGCGGTTCGCGCTCTACGAGCCGGGGCGTGCGGCGCCGCGGGTGCGGTGCCCGGCGCTGGTGGTGGTCTGCGAGCAGGACATGGCGGCGTATCCGCCTGCGGCGGTCCGCGCGGCGCACCGGATGCCCCGCGCGGAGGTGGTCAGCGTCCCGGGCACGCATTATGCGCCGTTCCTGGAGCAGCACGAGCGGGTCGTCGAGGCGGAACTGGAGTTCCTGATCCGGCACCTGCCCGTGGCGGGGTGAGGGACGGGGGCCGCAGGCCCGGCCTCCACCGTCAGGAAGGAGCGACGGTGGAGGCGGTGACGGCCTCGGGTGGGGGCGGTCAGCGGCCGGCCCTCATCCGGGCGCCCCTGCATCGGGCGCGGCGGCTCAGGCGGTGGGGGCGCCGGTGACGCGGCGCTCGCCGCCGTTGCGCTCCTGCCAGAACCGGTACACCTCGACGGCGTCCTCGCGCTCCTCGTGGCGCATCGGCAGCCGGCGCTCCTGCCAGGGCTTGGCGAACTCGTCGTAGAAGGTGTCCAGCTCGAAGTACTTGCGGTCATCGACGTAGTGGGGCTCGTAGGCGTCGCGGGTGGTGAGGAAGACGACCTCGTCCGGCGAGCAGTAGTACAGCGATCCCAGGCACATCGGGCAGGGGTGGGCGAGGACGTAGATGGTGGTGCCGGTCAGGTGCTCGGTGCCCAGCTTCGTGCAGGCCTCGCGGATCGCGAGGATCTCCGCGTGCGCGGTGGGGTCGCTGGTCTGGGCGACCTTGTTGGGGCTCTCGGCGAGGATCTCGCCGTCCTTGACGATGACGGTCGCGAACGGGCGGCCGCCCTCGGCGACGTTCTGGCGGGCGATGTCGATGGTGCGCTGGACGAAGTCCATGAAGGGTCCTCCGAAGGGCGGTGTCGGGTCAGAAGGGCTTGGTCGGCAGGTACTTGCCGTCCAGGGTGATGACGGCGCGCTCGCCGCCCTCGGGGTCGGCGACCTTCTTCACGTCGAGCCTGAAGTTGATCGCGGAGATGATGCCGTCACCGAACTCCTCGTGGATCAGGGCCTTGAGGGTCGTGCCGTAGACCTGGAGCATCTCGTAGAAGCGGTACATGGTCGGGTCGGTGGGGATCCGGTTCGGCATCGAGCCGCGGACCGGGATGGTCTGCAGCAGCGTCGCCGCGTCGTCGTCCAGGCCGAGCAGCTCGGCCACGGCCTTCGCGGACTTCTCCGGGAGCGGGTGCTGGCCGAGCACGGCGGCGGTGGTGAAGGCCACCGACAGGCCCGAGGCCTGGGCGATCTGCTTCCAGGACAGGTCCTTGATGGTCTTCGCCTCGACGGCCTTGGCGGCCAGGGCCTCACGAGCGGACTGCTCGAACTGTGCGTGCACCATGATCAGTACGTCCTTCTCTCAGGTGGGCCACTTCACGGGCAGGGCTGCGGGTGCAGTGGCCGGGTGGGTGGATGCGGGGCTCCAGCGGGCTGACGCGGGCGGGAGCCCCGGGCCGGGTGGGTCAGGCCGCGAGTGCGGCGCCGCCGGTGGTGAGGTCCTCGACCCGGCCGGTCGCGATGTCGTAGACCCAGCCGTGCAGGGCGGCCTTCTCCTCCGCCAGGGCCTTGGCGACCGAGGGATGGGTGGCCAGGTTCGCCAGCTGCGCGAGCACGTTCTGCCGGACCAGGGCCGACACGCCGCCGCCGGCGGCGGTGCGGGCCACCGAGGCGTCGGCGAGCCGGAGCCAGGAGGCGACGGCCGGGGCGCCGCTGAGGTCGTGGCCCTCGGCGAGGGCGGTCATCGCGCCGCACGCGGAGTGGCCGCAGACGACGATGTCCTTCACGCCCAGTGCGGCGACGGCGTACTCGATGCTCGCCGCGACCCCGTCGGCCCCGGGGGCGTGCGCGGGCACCAGGTTGCCGGCGGTGCGGATGACGAACAGCTCGCCCGCCTCGGCTCCGGTGATCAGCTCGGGCACGACGCGGGCGTCGGAGCAGCCGATGAACAGCGTGTGCGGCGAGTGATGCGCGGCCAGATGGGCGAAGAGCTCCGCCTTGGCCGGGAAGACGTCCCGCTGGAAACGGGCGACGCCCTCGGTGAGGTCCTGCATGGTCACTCCCTCCGGATGGTGGTCGGCTCTTGTGGCCTGGCGAAATCCACTATGCATGACCTGCATCTATAGTGTCCAAGAGTTGTTAGGTATAGAACCCATTGGTGGCGTCTATAGTTTGTTTCATGGCCGTTCTCGAACTACGTCACCTGCGCTATCTGCTCGCCGTGGCCGAGCAGGGCAGTTTCACCCGCGCCGCCGAGGAGTTGCACATCTCCCAGCCCACGCTCTCCCAGCAGATCAAGCAGCTGGAACGGACCCTGGGCGTGCCGCTGCTGGACCGCACCGGCCGCACGGTGCGGCTCACCGACGCCGGAACCGTCTACGCCGACCACGCCCGGCGCGCACTGCGCGACCTGGCCTCCGCCGAACGCGCCGTCCACGACGTCCAGGACCTGTCCCGCGGTCACCTGCGCCTGGGCGTCACCCCGACCTTCACCGCCTACCTCGTCGGCCCGCTCACCGCCGAACTCCACGCCCGCCACCCCGGCATCGGCCTCACGCTGACCGAGACGACCCAGGACCGCGTCGAGGCGGCGTTGCTGGCCGACGACCTCGACCTCGGCATCGCCTTCGCCGGCGCCCACCTGCCCGGCGTCACCGCCACCGCCCTGTTCACCGAGACCCTCAGCCTCGTGACCGGAGCCCCGCGCGCGCGGGCGATGCCCGGTCCCCTACCGGTCCGGGCCTTGAAGGACGAACGACTCGCCCTGCTCAGCGGGGACTTCGCCACACGCGGCCACATCGACGCCTACTTCGCCCACCACCGGGCCGCCCCGCGGATCACGGTCGAAGCCAACTCCATCCAGGCCCTCACCGAGATCGTCCAACGCACCCATCTGGCCACCGTCCTGCCCGATGCCATCACCCACGACCACCCCCACCTGACCCCCGTCCCCCTGGACCCGCCCCTGCCCACCCGCACCGTCGCCCTCCTGCACCGCGAGAACGCCTACCAGAGCGCCGCCACCCGGGCCTTCACCCGCCTCACCCACGACCTCGTCCGCACCCGCGGCTACACCCCGCCTCCGTGAGCCGCCGTTGAGGGGTTCGTTCGCGGCAGCCGAGGCGCCCTGACGGATTCGCCGCCGATCGATATTCTCAACGTTGAGATATGAGGAGGCGGCGATGGCGGACGCGGTGGACGACATCCTCGCGCAGTGGGCGCGGGAGCGGCCCGACCTGGACGTGTGGCCGATGGGGATCGTCGGCCGGATCTCCCGGCTGCAGATGCTGCTGCACCGGGAGCTGCGCGGGTTCTTCGCCGAGCGGGGGCTGGAGAACTGGGAGTTCGACGTGCTGGCGACGCTGCGCCGCTCGGGCGCCCCCTACGAGCTGACCGCGGGCGCGCTGCTGCGGGCGGCGATGGTGACCTCGGGGGCGATCACCAACCGGATCGACCGGATGGAGGCCAAGGGGCTGGTGGAGCGGGTCCGCGACGCCGGGGACCGGCGGTCGGTGCTGATCCGGCTCACCCCGCGGGGCCTTGCGGTCGTGGACGAGGCGGTCGGCGCGCACGTGGCGAACGAGGCGCGGCTGCTGGCCGCGCTCGGCGCGTCCGGGCGGGAGGAGCTGGCGGGCACGCTGCGGCTGCTGCTGGAGTCGCTGGGCGACACCTCCCGTTCCTGAACAAGCGCGCGGTTCAGGGGCCGGTGAGCGGCCGGGTCGCGCGGGTGATCCGGTCGGCGATGGCGGCGAGGTGGGCGGCCAGTTCGGGCGGGTCGAGCAGGGTGTAGTCGACGTCCAGGAGCGCGATGCGGTGCGCCAGGTACCGCAGGGAGCCCGAGCGGGTGTGCAGGTGGCAGCTGCGCTCGTCGACCGGTTCCAGGACGCCGTGCCAGGCGGTGACGTGCCGGGCGGCCTCGGCGATGGGGGCGTGCAGCAGCAGGCGGGCGCGGATGGCGCCGGAGCCGCCGGCGAGGTTGTCCATGGCCCAGGCGGCGGGGTCGGCGCCGCCGGGCAGGGTGCGGGTGGGGGCGCGGACGCCGGTGCCGTGCGGGTCGGTGATGCGGTCGGCGCGGTAGGTGCGCCAGTCGGCGCGGTCCTCGTCGTGGGCGACCAGGTACCAGCGGCGGGCGGCGGTGACGAGCCGCTGCGGCTGGGCGTGCCGGCGGCTCTGGGTGCCGTCGGCGGTGGTGTAGGCGAAGCGGACGTTCTCGCCGGCGACGCAGGCGGCGGCGAGGACGGCCAGGACGGCGGGGTCGGCGGCGGGCGGCGCGTCGCCGGTCGGCGGGAGCGGGACGGCGGCCCGCGCGAGCGCGGTCACGCGGTGCCGCAGCCGCTTCGGCAGGACCTGCTCGAGCTTGGCGAGGGCGCGCTGGGAGGCGTCCTCGATGCCGGTGACGGCGCCGGCGGTGCGCAGGCCGATCGCGATGGCGGTCGCCTCGTCGTCGTCGAGCAGCAGCGGAGGCATCGCGGTGCCGGCGGTGAGCCGGTAGCCGCCGGTGCTGCCGTGCACGGCGTGGACGGGGTAGCCGAGGGTGCGCAGCCGGTCGATGTCGCGGCGGACGGTGCGGTCGGTGACGTCGAGCCGGTCGGCGAGTTCGGCGCCGGTCCAGTCGCGGGGCGTCTGCAGGAGGGACAGCAGCCGCAGCAGCCGTCGGGAGGGATCGCGCATGGGTTCCATCCTGCCGTCCTATTAGGACGTTCACTGACCTAATGGGCTCCTAGCGTGGTCGTTGTCGGGGCCGGAGGACGTCCGGTCCCCCTGGTGGACGGAGAACGACATGCTGCGTGGACTGGCGACGATCAGCTTTTTCGCCGACGACGTGGAGGCGGCCGGCGGCTGGTACACCGAGCTGCTCGGGGCGGCGCCGTACTTCCGCGTCCCGGGCCCGGACGGCGGGGCGGTCTACCTGGAGTTCCGGATCGGGGACCACCAGCACGAGCTGGGGCTGATCGACGCGCGGTTCCGTCCCGGGGCGGCGGGGTCGGGGGAGCCGGGCGGGGCGGTGGCGTACTGGCACGTCGACGACCTGGAGGGCGCGGTGCGGCGGCTGGTGTCGATGGGCGCCCGCGTCCACGAGGAGATCACCGAGCGCGGGGAGGGCACGGGGTTCGCGACGGCGTCGGTCGTGGACCCGTTCGGCAACGTGCTCGGGGTGATGACCAACCCGCACTACCTGCAGATGCTGGCGTCGCGGTGACGGCGGGCCGGGCCGGGTCCCGGCCCGGCCCGCCGCCTGCCGGTCAGTCGCGTCCGATGTAGGCGCGCAGGTGGCGGGCGGTGCGGGTGTCGGCGCCGGCGACCAGGTCGGCGGGGGTGCCGGTGAACACGACGCGGCCGCCGTCGGCTCCGGCGCCGGGGCCGAGGTCGATGATGTGGTCGGCGTGGGCCATGACGGCCTGGTGGTGTTCGATGACGATGACGGTGTTCCCGGCGTCGACGAGCCGGTCGAGCAGGCCGAGCAGCTGGTCGACGTCGGCCAGGTGCAGGCCGGTGGTGGGCTCGTCGAGGACGTAGACGGCGGCGTCGCCGGCCATGTTGACGGCGAGCTTGAGGCGCTGGCGCTCCCCGCCGGACAGGGTGGTGAGGGGCTGGCCGAGGGTGAGGTAGCCGAGGCCGACGCCGGCGAGCCGGTCCAGGACGGCGTGGGCGCGGCCGGTGGGGAAGAACTCGCGGGCCTGCTCGACGGGCATCGCCAGGACCTGGCTGATGTCCTTGCCGCGCAGGGTGTAGGCGAGGACATCGGCGGTGTAGCGGCGCCCTTCGCACTTCTCGCAGACGGCGGCGACGCCCGCCATCATCGCCAGGTCGGTGTAGATCAGGCCGATGCCCTTGCAGGCGGGGCAGGCGCCTTCGGAGTTGGCGCTGAACAGGGCGGCCTTGACGCCGTTGGCCTTGGCGAACGCGGTGCGGACGTGGTCGAGCAGGCCGGTGTAGGTGGCGGGGTTGCTGCGCCGGGACCCGCGGATGGCGGACTGGTCGACCACGACGACGCCGTCGCGTCCGGGCAGCGCCCCGTGGATCAGGGAGCTCTTGCCGGATCCGGCGACGCCGGTGACGACGGTGAGCACGCCGAGCGGGACGTCCACGTCGACGCCCTGCAGGTTGTGCAGGTTCGCGCCGCGGATCGGCAGGTGCCCGGCCGGGGTGCGGGGCCGTTCGCGGAGCCGGGCGCGGTGGTCCAGGTGGCGTCCGGTGAGGGTGCCGGAGGCGCGCAGCCCGGCGACGTCGCCGGTGTAGCAGACGTGCCCGCCGGCGGTGCCGGCTCCGGGGCCGAGGTCGACGACGTGGTCGGCGATCGCGATGGTCTCGGGCTTGTGCTCGACGACCAGGACGGTGTTGCCCTTGTCGCGCAGCCGCAGCAGCAGGTCGTTCATCCGCGCGATGTCGTGGGGGTGCAGCCCGGCGGTGGGTTCGTCGAAGACGTAGGTGACGTCGGTGAGGGACGAGCCGAGGTGGCGGACCATCTTCACGCGCTGCGCCTCGCCGCCCGACAGGCTGGGCGACTCGCGGTCCAGGCTGAGGTAGCCGAGGCCGATCTCCACCAGCGAGTCGAGGGTCTCGCGCAGGGTGGCGACCAGCGGCGCGACGGACTCGTCGTCGATCTTGGCGACGAACTCGGCGAGGTCGCTGATCTGCAGGGCGGCGCAGTCGGCGATGTTCAGCCCGCCGATGCGGCCGGCGAGCGCGGCGGGGTTGAGGCGGGCGCCGCCGCAGGCGGGGCAGGTGGAGAAGGTGACGGCGCGGTCGACGAACGCGCGGATGTGCGGCTGCAGGGAGTCGCGGTCCTTGCCGAGGTAGAGCCGCCGCACCTTCACCAGCAGGCCCTCGTAGGTGGTGTTGAGGCCGTGGCTCTGGATCTTGGTGGCGGGCTTGTCGAGGAAGTCGTCCCACTGGGCGGGGGTGTAGTCGCGCAGTTTGGCGTCGGGGTCGAAGAGCCCGGACTCGGCGAGCACCTTCCAGTACCAGGAGCCGACGGCGAAGCCGGGGACGGTGACGGCGCCCTCGTTGAGCGACAGGTCGCGGTCGAGGAGCTGGTCGAGGTCGACGGCGGTGGTACGGCCGAGGCCCTCGCATTCGGGGCACATGCCCTCGGCGCTGTTGAAGCTGTAGGCCGAGGACGTCCCGGCGCTCGGTTCGGCGAGGCGGGAGAAGATGATCCGCAGCATGGTGTGGGCGTCGGTGGCGGTGCCGACGGTGGAGCGGGAGTTGGCGCCCATCGGCTCCTGGTCGACGATGATCGCCGCGGACAGGTTGCGCAGCGCGTCGACGTCGGGGCGGGCGGGGCTGCCCATGAACGACTGCAGGAACGCGGTGTAGGTCTCGTTGATCAGCCGCCGTGACTCGGCGGCGATGGTGCCGAACACCAGCGACGACTTGCCCGAGCCGGACACGCCGGTGAAGACGGTGAGGCGGCGCTTGGGGATGTCGAGGTCGACGCCGGCGAGGTTGTTCTCGCGGGCGCCGCGGACCTCGATGACGTCGTGCCGGTCGGCGGCGGCCGGACCGGATCCGGTGCTCGGGGCGGTGCTCGTGGTGGTGCCGGTGGTGGGCGGGAGGGGCATGCGTCGTCCTCGCAGCGGCTTGATAGCTTATGGTGTAAAGAGATCGCGGAATGAAACAGTTTACGGCATACGGAGTTGTTCGGTGACCGTCTTCGCGGGACAGGGCGATCCGCGCCGCTCGATGGACCTGCTGTGGGGCCGCCCCGACGCGGCGCCGCCCGGTTCGGGGCCCGCGCCGCGTCCCGGGCCGAGGCCGGGGCTGAGCGTGGCGGCCATCGTGGACGCGGCGATCGCGGTCGCCGACGCCGAGGGGATGGCGGCGCTGTCGATGCGCGCGGTCGGCGAGCGGCTGGGCCGCACGGCGATGGCGCTCTACACCTACGTTCCGGGCAAGGCCGAGCTGGTGGACCTGATGTACGACCGGGCGCTGGCGGAGCTGCCGCCGTCCTATGAGGTGTCGGCGGGGTGGCGGGCGGCGCTGCAGGCGTGGGCGGACGACGGCTGGGCGTTCTACCTGCGGCATCCGTGGGTGCTGCAGGTGTCGCAGGCGCGTCCGGTGCTGGGGCCCAACGAGTACGGGGCGCTGGAGGCGCTGCTGGGGGTGCTCGCGGCGACGGGCCTGGACGCGCGGGGGGTGCGGCGGGCGGTGGCGACGCTGTCGGGCGTGGTGCGGGGCGCGGCGCGGACGGTGGCGGAGTCGCGGCGGGCGGTGCGGGCGACGGGCCTGACGGAGCAGCAGTGGTGGCACGGGCGGACCGAGGCGCTGCTGCGGGCCGCGCCGGGGTTCGCCGGGCGGTTCCCGCACGTGGCGTGGCTGGACGCCGAGGGCGCCCCCGACGTGCGGGAGGACGCCGAGGCGGCCGGCGGGGCGTCGTATCTGGAGCGGGCGGCGCGGGAGGCGTTCGAGGGCGGGCTGGAGATCGTGCTGGACGGCATCGAGGCGGCGATCGCCCGCCGGACACCGCCCGGCTGATTTCGCCTGCCGCGGGTGGCGGGGCGGCGTGAGCGAGGTCTCGGGGCCGTCCTGTCACATTCGAGGGGGCCGGGGCCCTCATCCTGGTATGGACACTTTTTCAATCGCGCCGCCCGGGCGGGCGGCGGCGGCCGGGCCCGGTGGTGGCCGGGCGGCCGCGGGCATGCTCGGCCTGGCGGGGCCGGCGTTCGTGGACGCGTTCGCGCGTGCGGGGCATGCGGCGTTCCGCCGGGATCTGGAGCGGCTGGCGGCGGCAGCGGCGGCGGGCAGGGCGCATGCGCCGCTGGTGCGGGCGGGCTGGGAGAACCTGAAGGAGCAGCTGCGCCTGCATCACGAGCTGCAGGAGGGCGCGCTGTGGCCGCGGGTGGAGCGCGCGGTCGCGGGGCACAGCCCGGAGCTGGGGGTGGTGGCGGAGCTGCGTGCGGAGTACGTCGGGGTGGGGCCGCTGGTGGCGGTGCTGGACGCGGTGCTGGAGGACGGCGTCCGCGAGGAGGTCGTGTCGGCGGTGCGGGGGCTGCGGGCGGCGCTGGAGGTGCATCTGCGGCATGAGGAGGCGGGCGTGCTGGCGCTGGCGCGGCGGGTGCTGGGCCCGGCGGACTGGGCGGGGTTCGCGGGCGACGCGGTGGCGGCGTGCACGGCCGCCGGCGGCGGCAGGTGCGGTGAGGGGACGGTGCCGTGGATGGTGGACGGGATCGCGCCGCTGGAGCGCAGCCGGTTCCTGACGGCGCTGCCGCGCGAGGTGCGGGAGCTGAACCGGCTGCGGTGGGAGCCGCGCTACCGCAGGCGCCGCCTGTGGAGCGTCTGACGGCCTCCAGGGGACGGGGTCACCAGGGGACGGCGGCGACGCTGACGTGCCGGTCGGCGGGGTTGTAGTACGACATCAGCAGCGCGTCCGGGGTGCTGAGCTCGGGGTGGCCGATGAAGGCGCGGCATTGGTCGTTGCCGGTGCCGCCCGAGCAGGGGACGCTGCCGCCGCCGGCGGGTCGCCAGGGTCCTTGCGGGGCGGGGGCGCGCCACAGCCGGAACCCGCCGTGCAGGCCGAGCTGCTCGATGAGGACGAGACCTTTGCCGGCGGCGGTGTAGTCGGCGACATGGACGGCGGCGGGCGCGGCGCCGGGGGCGACGGTCTGGGCGCGGGACGCGTCGGGCGTCCACCCGCCGGGCGACCAGTACCGGTAGGCGGACGGGTCGCGCCAGGCGGCGGGGTCGGCGGGGACGCGGGCGAGGGTGACGCGGCCGGCGGCGCAGGCGCCGATGGTCCAGGTGTCGCACGTCGACCCGTACAGGTAGAGGTGACCGTCGCGCAGGACGGGGGAGCCGAGGGTCAGCTGGAACGGCAGGCCGCCGGGGACGGTGAACACGCGGGTCTGGCCCTGCGGGGTGCGGCTCGCGGGCCGGTAGGCGGCGATGCCGTAGCCCTGCGCGGCGATGGTGAGGCCGTGGACGCACACGTCGGTGTAGGTGAGCAGGACGGTCCCGTCGCGGTGGAGGGGGACGGCGCCGGAGATCCAGGAGGCGCTGTAGGCGGTGCCGGGGATGTGGCAGGGGGCGCCGCCGGGCAGTTGGAGGCCGGGCGGGGTGGCCAGCAGCGCCTGCGGCGGCCGGTCGGCGGGCGTGCCGGCCTGCGGGGTGCCGGGGGTGGGGAGTTCGGTGAGGTCGGTGGGGACGCGTGCGGGGGCGGCGGTGCCGGTGGCGGCGGTCGCGCCGAGCCACAGGCCGGGGTGGGCGCCCTTCCAGGTGGAGTCGCAGAACAGCCAGAGGCTGCGGTGGCCGGGCAGCGGGGCGCTGTAGCCGCAGTCGCGGTCGATGGTGTTGCCGGGCGCGGCGGTCTCGTAGCGCGACAGGACGCGGGCGGGTGGTGCGGCGCCGGGCGGGTGCGCGGGGCGCTGGTGCAGCAGGACGGCGACGATCGCGGCGGTGGTCAGCAGCGCCGCGGCGAGGAGCGCGGCGGGTGGCGCCAGGGCGCCGCGTCCGCGTCCGGGCTGTGCGGGCGGGGCCGCTGGTGCGGGGCGGGCCGTGCGGTGGTCCATGCGGCGGCGGCTCCTCTCCCCGTGCGGCGGTTTGCGGGTGTCAGGGTCGCGCGCCGGTGCGC
Source organism: Actinomadura violacea (assembly GCF_017573465.1). Taxonomy (GTDB): domain Bacteria; phylum Actinomycetota; class Actinomycetes; order Streptosporangiales; family Streptosporangiaceae; genus Spirillospora; species Spirillospora violacea. Next base: position 276,040 of record NZ_JAGEPF010000015.1, on the reverse strand, counting down.
GCGGCGGCAACCCGGCGGCTACTCGGCAGTGACTCGGTGTGGACGCGGGGCCGGGTCAGAAGCGGGCGGTGAGCAGGGCGAGGACGGCGACGCCGGCGGTGAGCCAGGCGGCGTAGTCGCCGATGTGGCCGGAGTGCAGGGCGTGCAGGCGCCCGGCGGCCGCCGCTGCGGCGCGCGCGAGGACCCCCTCGCCGCCGGTGCGTTCGGAGGCGCGGCGCCGCACCGCGTACACGGCGATCAGCGCGGCCAGCAGCACGGTGACCAGGAACCCGGCGACGCCGGAGGCGGTCCAGGGGTCGGCGGGGGTGGAGTGGGGGTGGGGGACGCGGCCGTCCAGCACGAGGCCGGCGTAGCCGTCGCGGTCGGTGAACATCGCGGCGGCGGCGCCGACGGGCCCGCCGGGGATCAGCCCGGCCAGCAGCGCGGCGATGAGCAGGGCGAGGCCGGGGGTGACCATCGTCCAGGGCAGTGTGCGCAGGGTGGGGCGGGTCTCGGGGTCCTCGTGGCCGCCCTCGCGGTGGTCCTGCCCGCCGTGGTCGCGTCCGTCGCGGGCGGGGTCCTCCTCGGCGGGGGTGCCGCGGAACACCCCGAGCCAGACGCGCAGGACGGCGCCGGCGGTGAGCGCGGACGCGACGACGGCCAGCGGGGTGAACCACCACCAGCCGAGTTCCTCGGCGGCGTGCTCGGTGACGGCGTGCCCGGCGAACAGCCCGGACGGCGGCAGCCCGGCCAGGCCGAGCGCGCCGAGCAGGAAGGTGGCGCCGGTGACGGGCATGCCGCGGCCGCGGCCGCGCAGTTCGTGCTCGTCGACGGTCTCGTGCCGGTTGAGCAGGGCGCCGGCGGCCAGGAACAGGGCGCCTTTCACGCCGGCGTGCCCGGCGAGGTAGTAGGCGGTGCCGGCGAGGGCGCCCGGTCCGTGGGCGGCGACGCCGACCAGCAGCAGCCCGACGTGGCTGATGGTGGAGTAGGCCAGCAGCCGTTTGATGTGGTGCTGCAGGACGCACATGACGGCGCCGAGCAGCGCGGCGGCGGCGCCGAGGACGGCGATGGCGCGCAGCGGGACGAGCCCGGCGAACGTCGCCCAGTAGGTGCGGGCGATGCCGTAGACGCCGAGCGGCACCATGATGCCGGAGAACAGCACGCAGACGGGGGTGGGGGCGACGGCGTGGGCGTCGGCGAGCCAGAAGTGGAAGGGGACGGCGGACGCCTTCACCAGGTAGCCGGTGCAGATCAGCACGAACGCGGCGGTGACCAGGGCGTCGCCGTGCCCGCCGCCGGTGCCGGCGAGGGCGCGTCCGGCGGTGGCGAGGCCGAGCTGCCCGGTGCGCGCGTACACCAGGGCGATGCCGGCGAGGGTGAGGTAGGCGCCGATCGACTGGATGATGCCGAAGTTGAGGGCGCCGTGGACGGTGGAGGGCTCCTCGGAGCGGTAGCCGGTGAGCGCGAACGCCACGACGCTCATCAGCTCGAAGAACACGAACGCGTCGAACAGGTCGCCGGTGTAGACGTAGGCGACCATCGCCGCCAGGAACAGCAGCATGAGGGTGTGGAAGATCGCCTGGATCTCGGTGAAGAACCGCCAGGAGAACAGCAGCGCGGCGAGGGTGAGCAGGGCGGTGATGAGGGCGAGGCCGGCGGCGAAGGGGTCGGCGACCAGGGGGATGCCGACGTCGGTGGCCGGTCCCCAGCCGCCGAGCCAGCTGACCTGCGCGTGGTGGGGGGCGCGGGTGAGGGTGAGGGCGGCCAGCGCGGCGACGGCGGCGACGGCCAGGACGGCGGCGACGTCGACGGCCAGGCGGGGCAGCCACCGTCCGGCGGTGGCCAGCAGCGCGGCGACCAGGACGGGGACGGCGACGGTGAGCTGCAGGATCACGATTCCAGCGACCTCAGCTCGTCGGGGTCGATGGTGCCGCGGCGTTTGGCGACCTGGACGGCCAGGGCGAGCAGCAGGGCGGTGACGGTGGCGCCGACGACGATGTCGGTGAGGGTCATGGCCTGCACGACGGGGTCGGTGACGGGGCGTCCGTGGGGCGGACGGTCGGAGAAGACGGGGGCGGTGGCGCCGTAGCGGTAGCCGATCGCCAGCAGCAGCACGTAGGTGCCGGACTGGGTGACCGACAGGCACACCACGGCGTGGATGAGGTCGCGGCTGGTGACGACGCCGTACAGGCCGGCGATGACGATCCAGCCGGCGGCCAGGTAGGGCAGGTGGCTCACGAGGTTCCCCCGGGTGGTTCGCGTACGAGCAGCGCCTGTTCGAAGAACTTGCCGATGAGCAGGACCAGCGCGCAGCCGACCTCGACGCCGACGGCGCCGTTGAGGGCGGGGACGGCGCCGGCGGCGGCCAGCGCCATCGCGACGAACACGCCGGCGGCGAGCGCCTCGGTGGACTCGAACACCGGGATGGGCCGCAGCCGCTGCAGGGCGGGGTAGTCGCCGGCGAGGTAGAGCAGGTGGACGGCGGTGCCGAGGATGACGCCGCCCTGGAATCCGCCGCCGGGCGACTGGGCGCCGTGCGCGATGATGTAGACGCCGATCAGCAGGGTGACGGGCAGCAGCAGGTACCCGACGATGCGCAGCGCGTCCGACACCTCGGCGGGGCCGTGCCGGTGCGCGGCGCCCTGGTCCTCGGCCTCCTTGCCGACGACGCGCAGCAGCACCACGGCGCCGATCGCCGACGCCATCAGGATCAGTTCCTCGCCGATGGTGTCGAAGGCGCGCTGGTCGAAGTTGACCGAGGAGATGGTGTTGGTGGTGGACTCGCGCAGGGCCTGGTGGACGGCGCGGTCGCCGTAGGGGTGCACGGCTCCGCCGAAGTGCGGCAGGTCCAGGGCGCCGGCGGTGAACAGGGCGGCGGCGCCGGCCGCGCCGGCGGCGAACAGCAGGGTGCGGGCGCGGGCCCTCATGAGGCGTCCTGCCCGGTCGCGCCCTGCCCCGCCCGGCCGCCCTTGCTGTCGCCGTCGGTGGTGTCGGTGGTGTCGTCGTCGGGGCGGTGGTCGTCCTCGCCGGTGTCGCCGCCCTTGCGGTAGCGGCGGGTGGCGTGCAGGGCCAGGACGACGATGAGCGGGACGACGACGGTGCCGACGCCGATCTGCGACATGGCGACGTCGGGGGCCTGCAGCACCAGGAACAGCACGCCGAGGACCATCCCGTAGCCGGACAGGACGATGGCCTGGCGGGCGGGGTTGCGGGTCAGCACGACCGCGGTCGCCATCAGGACGGTGAGGGCGAGCGCGGTGAGGACGAGCGCGTCGGCGAGGGCGCCGGAGAACGGGTCGCTCACGGCGCCTCCGTTTCGGGCGGGCCGCCCTCCCGGCCGCCAGGGTTGTCCGCTGCGTCTGCTTTGTCGGGGGTGGTGCGGGCGACGGCCTGCCCGGCGGTGACGACGGTGGCGGGGCCGGTCGCGGCGAGCAGCACCCCGATCACGGCGATCTTGACGACGTCGTGCCAGGACGACCAGGGCCGCAGCGCCAGGCCGGCCAGCAGCAGCGGCGCGCCGAGCGCGGTGACGGGCGCGACGGCGTGCAGGCGGCCGGCGGCGCCGGAGGTGGCGGCCAGCCGCAGCCCGGCCAGGACGCAGACGGCGGTGCCGGCCCAGGTGAGGGTGTCGGCGAGCAGGCTCATCGCGGTGGGGTCCCCTTCACGGCTTCTCCTGTTCACAGGGTCCGGCTGAAGAACCGGGCGAACACCAGCGCGCCGGCGAACGACAGCAGGGCCAGGACGAGGGCGACGTCGAGGTAGGCGGGCCGCCCGTAGGCGGAGGTGAGCAGCACCAGCACGAGGGTGACCAGCGGGCCGGTGACGATGAGGCCGGCGAGCCGGTCGACGGGGCGGCCGCGCAGGGTGGTCAGCAGCGCGGGCAGCACGGCGGCGGCCAGCAGCACCAGGGCGGGGACGGCCAGGCTCATCGCGCCTCCCGGACCAGGCCGGTGTCGCGCAGCCGCCGCTCGAACGCCGACGGGGCGCGGCCGAGGCGGTGGACGTGCAGCAGGCCGCGCTCGGGGTCGACGCCGCCGACGAAGGTGGCGGGGGAGGTCGACACCAGCAGGGTCGCGGTGCCGCGGTTGGCGGCGCCGGGCGCGACGGCCAGCGGCGTCCAGGTCCCGCCGGAGGCGCCGAGGACGGCGACGCGGGCGCTGTCGGCGACGATCTGGGCGGGCAGCCGCGCCAGCGGCGGCAGCAGCCGGGCGGGCGGGACGGGCCGCGCGCCGGGGGCGAGGTCGGCGGCGGGGCGGCGGGTCCCGGCGGGGTCGTGGGCGGTGCCGGTGGTGAACAGGGCGCGGCGCCCGGCGGTCGCGGCGGCGGCGCCGAACGCGGCGACGACGGCGCCGACGGTGATCTCGATGATGTCGATCGTGGAGATCAGCGCCAGGTAAAGCGCGAACAGGGCGGCCCACCAGGCGAGCGGCTCGGCGGCGCGGCGGGCGGGCCCGCTGCGCATCAGCGGGACGGTGCGCGCGGCGTGCGGTCCGGCCGGCGGCAGCCCGAGCGGCCCGTCGGGCGGTCCGGCCGGTGGTTCGGCCGGTGGTTCGCCGGCCGGTTCCTCGGGCGGCTCGGGGGCGGGTGGCGTCATGCGTTCCGCATACCCGAGCGCACGGTTCCAACCGTGATCGTCGGCACCGGCGCACCGCGCCCGGGCTCCCGCGCCGCCCGGCCCGCGGCCGTCCGGGACCGGGCGGGGCGCGCGCCTGGGGATGTTTGCGTGCGCCCGGCGGGGTAGGCCGCGCTACGGACCGTCCGGCACGCGGCACCTGCGAGGGAGGGACGGAGATGACCAGGTTCGGGTACTTCCTGTCCAGCGAGGAGCACCTCCCCGGCGAGCTGGTGCGGCAGGCGCGGCTGGCCGAGCAGGCCGGGTTCGAGGCGCTGTGGATCTCCGACCACTTCCACCCGTGGCTGGACGTGCAGGGCCAGGCGTCGTTCGTGTGGTCGGTGGTCGGCGCGATCTCGCAGGTCACATCGCTGCCGATCGGGACCGCGGTGACGTGCCCGCTGGTGCGCACCCACCCGGCGATCGTCGCGCAGGCCGCGGCGACGTCCGCGCTGCTGACCGGCGGCCGGTTCACCCTCGGCGTCGGCACCGGCGAGTTCCTCAACGAGCACATCATCGACTCGCGGTGGCCGCCGGCGGCCGAGCGGCTGGACATGCTGGAGGAGGCCGTCGCGCTGATGCGGCGGCTGTTCACCGGCAAGCTCGTCACCCACCGCGGCGAGCACTACCGGCTCGACACCGCCCGGCTCTACTCCGTCCCCGACGAGCCCCCGCCCATCTACATGTCGGGGTTCGGGACCAAGGCGACGACGCTGGCGGGCCGGATCGCCGACGGGTTCATCTGCATGATGCCCGACGCGGACCTGGTGAAGGTGTTCCGCGACTCCGGCGGCGAGGGCAAGCGGGTACAGGGCGGGCTGAAGGCGTGCTGGGCGCCGGACGAGGCGCAGGCGCGGGCGACGGCGCTGCGGCTGTGGGCCAGCGACTACCTGCCGGGGGAGGCGAACCAGCTGCTGCCGCAGCCGCGGCAGTTCCGGCAGCTGGCGGAGCTGGTGACCGAGGACATGGTCGCCGAGCGGGTGCCGTGCGGCCCCGACCCCGAGGTGCACGCCCGGGCGCTGCGCGCCTACGCCGACGCCGGGTACCAGGACGTGTTCGTCACGCAGATCGGGCCCGAGCAGGACGGCTTCTTCGACTTCTACTCCCGCGAGGTGCTGCCGCGCGTGCGCGGCTGACGCCTTTCGCGGCCCCCGAGATCCCCCTGATGGAAGGAATGAGGATGAACACCCCCTCGGTGCCCGGCAAGGGCTCTGGACAGATGAGCAAGAACGCCGTGCGGGCCGGCACCGCCGCGACCGGCAAGGCGACCGACAAGGCGTCGGGTGCCGCGTCGGGTGCGGTGTCGGGCACGGCGTCCGGCGCGAAGTCGGCCGCCGGGACCGGCGCGGGCACGGCCCGCGCCGTCGGCGAAGGCGCCGGCCAGGTGGCCGGGCAGGTCGGCGGCCAGGTGGCGGCGCTGCCGGGCCGGGTCGCCGGGCTGGCGAAGCTGCTGACGCTGCGGCGGCTGCTGCGGGCGGCGCCGGTGGTCGCGGCCGCGGGCGCCGGCATCGTGATCGGCCGCCGCACCAAGCACTGACCCCGAGCACCGCGACCCCGAGCACCGGCCCGAGCGCCGACACCGTGCGCCCGGCCCTGCTCGCAGACGCCCCCGGGACCGTCCACCGCGACGGGCCCGGGGGCGTCGCATGCCGCTTGACCGGCGCCTGACCGAAACCGGAATGCCCGTTTAGACAGGTCGAGGCGGGTAGAGGGGTGCATGAACGTTTTCCCCCGGACAAGGAGATGACATGACTGGGCCGATCGCCCAGCAGACCTCGGGCACCAGCACCGTCCAACGCGGCGGTTCCGGCAGCAGCAGCCTCGCCGACGTCGTGGACCTGATCCTGGAGAAGGGTCTGGTCATCGACATCTACGCGCGGGTGTCGCTGGTCGGCATCGAGATCCTCACGGTGGACGTGCGGATCGTGGTGGCCAGCGTGGACACCTACCTGCGGTTCGCCAAGGCGGTGAACCGGCTCGACATCGCCCACGACGGCACCTCGCAGGGCCTGCCGCAGTTCGTGGAGGGCATGCAGGAGTCGGGCGCGAAGAAGAAGACCAGGGGCGCCCTTGAGGGCGCCGGCGAGCGGCTGAAGGAGACCTTCGGCGGCGGCTCGGACGACGACGAGGAAGAGGACGGGGACAAGCAGCCCGCGCGGCGCCGGTCGTCCCGCAAGAAGGAGGACGACGAATGACCTCCCCGAACGAACCCGGCGAGGACAGGACCCCCCAGTACGTGTACGGGGTCACGCGCACCGGCGCGTCCCTGCCCGACGGCGTCGCCGGCCTGGACGACCGGCCGGTGACGCTGGTCGAGGACGGCGGCCGCTGCGCCGCCGTCGTCAGCGACCTGCCCGCCGGGCGGCCGCTGGGCGAGCGCGCCGACCTGGTCGCGCACCAGCGGGTGCTGAACGCGATGCTGGACGCGGGCCTGGTGGTGCTGCCGTTCCGGTTCGGCGCCGCGCTGTCGGACCGCGCCGCCGTCCGCAAGGAGCTGCTGGAGGGCAACTCCGACCGGCTCGGCCAGGTCATCGACCAGCTCGAGGGCCGGGTGGAGCTGCGGCTGAAGGCCACCTACGTGCAGGAGACGATCCTGCGGGAGATCATGCGGGACGAGCCGGAGGTCGCCGAGCTGTCGCGGCGGCTGCGCGACGTCCCCGCCGACGTCGCCGACGCCGTCTACTACGACCAGGTCCGCCTCGGCGAGCTGATCGCGCAGGCGATGGACCGGCGCCGCGACCACGACGGCCAGGCGCTCCTGGACGCCGCCGCCCCCGCGGCCGAGGCGTTCGTGCGCAAGACCCCGGCCCGCGAGGAGGACGTCCTGGACGCCTCGTTCCTCGTGCGCGCCGAGCACCGCGAGGAGTTCGAGAACGCCGTCGAGCGGCTCGGCAAGGCGCACACCGACCGGGTCCGGCTGCGGCTGATCGGGCCGCTGCCGCCCTACGACTTCGTCCCGGAGGCGTGATGGGCCTGTTCACCGGCCTGGTGACGCTGCCGCTGGCGCCCGTGCGCGGCGTGGTGTGGCTGGCGGAGGTGCTCACCGAGCAGGCCGAGCAGGAGCTGTACGACCCGGGGCGGATCGCCGCGGAGATGCAGGAGATCGCCGACCAGGTCGCCGCGGGCGAGATCGGCGAGGACGAGGCCGCCGCCCGCGAGGAGGAACTGATCGCCCGCCTGCACGAGGGCCGCGCCCGCGGCCTGTAGCGGCGCGGCGCGTGAAGGGAGGCCAGTGATGATGTCGGCGTCGGAGGCCGCGAAACGGGCGGCCGAGCACGTGACCGCGATGACCGGGCGCGCCGCCGAGAGCGTCGTCGGGCTCGAGCGGGCCGGCGAGGACGGCTGGCGCGTGTGCGTGGAGGTGGTGGAGACCCACCGCATCCCCGACTCCGCCGACATCCTCGCCATCTACGACACCGAGGTCGACGCGGACGGCGAGCTGGTGTCCTACCGGCGCGTCCGCCGCTACCCGCGCGGCCGAGTGGAGAGGGACTGAGGACCATTGAGCGAGATCTCCTGGACCGGCTCGCGGGGGCCCGCCAAGTCGATGGCGGGGGAGCGGCAGTCGGCGAACCTGGCCGACCTGCTGGAGCGGATCCTGGACAAGGGCATCGTGATCGTCGGTGACGTCCGGGTGAACCTGCTGGACATCGAGCTGCTGACGATCAAACTGCGGCTGCTGGTGGCCTCGGTCGACCGCGCCCGGGAGATGGGCATCGACTGGTGGGAGCACGACCCGTCGCTGTCGTCCAAGGCCCGCACCGAGCAGTCCGGCCGCGACGGCGACGGGCGCGTGGAGGGCGGCGCCGACCGGGAGCTGCTGGAGGAGAACCGGCGGCTGCGCGAGCGGCTCGCCGCCCTGGAGGCCGGCGACACGTCCGGCGCGCCGGGGGCCGGTGACGGCGCGGGCGGCCGCGCCGAGCAGAAGGAGGGGGGATCATGACCGACCACCGCACCGCCGGCGACGCGCTCGCCGTGTACCTGTACGGGGTGGCGCGGGGCCTGGACCCCACCGCGCTGGACGGCGCCGCCGGCGTCGGCGGCGCACCCGTCCGCACCGTCCCGGCCGGAGAGCTGACCGCGCTGGTCAGCACCGTCCGGCTGGCGGAGTACGGCGAGGCGGCGCTGCGCGAGAACCTGGAGGACCTGGCGTGGCTGGAGGCGACCGCCCGCGCCCACCACGAGGTGGTGGACCGGGCGGCGCACGCCGCGCCGACCGCGCCGGTGCGGATCGCCACGATCTACCGCGACGACGCGCGGATCGCGCAGGTCCTCGCCGAGCAGGGCGACCGGTTCGCCCAGGCGCTGGACCGGGTGGCCGGCCGCGCCGAGTGGGGCGTCAAGGCCTACGCGCACCGCGAGGCCCTCGAACCCGCCGAGCCCGCCGAGCCGGCCGGGCCGGGGTCCGGGTCGGCGGGGGCGGGCACGGCGTACCTGCGGCGCCGCCAGGACGAGCGGCGCCGCCGCGCCGACGCGGGCCGCCGGGTGAGCGAGCGGGCCGGGGAGATCCACGACCGCCTCGCGGGCCTGGCGGTCGCCTCCCGCCACCATCCGCCGCAGGACCCGAAGCTGTCGGGCCGCGACGGGGTGCAGATCCTCAACGTCGCCTACCTGCTGGAGGACGGCGACGCGCCGGCGTTCGCCGACGCCGCGCGGGCGGCGGGGGAGCGGTACGCGGGCATCGAGGTGGAGGTGACGGGGCCGTGGCCGCCCTACTCCTTCATCGACACCGCCGACGTCGGCACCGCCGAGCCCGAGTCGGCACCGGCCGCGGCCGGTGCGGAGGGGGCGGTGCGGTGACGGCCGTCCTGGACAGCGGCCGCGACGCCCCGATGGAGCGGATCGCGCTGGTCGACCTGCTGGACCGGCTGCTGGCCGGCGGCGTGATGATCACCGGTGACCTGGTCATCTCCATCGCGGAGGTGGACCTGGTGCGGGTGTCGCTGCGCGCGCTGGTCACCTCGGTCGGCAACGAACTGCTGCGCGGCGACGAGCTGCTGCGCGAGGAGGAACTGTGAACCCCACGCCCCGCGACCCCTACACCGGCCCCGGCCCCGGCCCCCGTCCCGGCCCCGGTTACGGATACGGGCGCGGCGGGGAGCGCGCGCCGGTGTCGGGCGAGGTGTCGGTGCGCGATCCGGCGGCGGGCGACCCGCTCACCGACGACATCCTCGCCGGACGCACCGGCGGCGCATCCGCGGACGCCCCGGTCCGCGCCACCCGCGCGTCCGCGCACGCCGAGGCGCTGCGGGAGCGGTCGTCGCGCACGATGCAGCGGCTGCGCACCGACCCCGAGACCGTCGAGCGGGACCTGGTGAAACTGGTGCTGACGCTGGTGGAGCTGGTCCGGCAGCTGATGGAGCGGCAGGCGCTGCGCCGCGCGGAGGGCGGCGACCTCACCGACGAGCAGATCGAGCGGCTCGGGCTGGCGCTGATGCGGCTGGACGAGGCGATGACCCGGCTGAAGGACCACTTCGACCTGGAGGACGGCGACCTCAACCTCGACCTCGGGCCGCTGGGCCCCCTGCTGCCCGAGTGACCGCGCCGCCCTCGCCCACCGCCCTCACCCGCCGGGGTTGACGGCGGTGCCCTTGAAGAAGGTGTAGTGGAACGTGCCATCCTCGCCGGAGGTGCGGCGCAGGCCGGCGATGCCGCGGTCGAACTCCTCGCCGGTGGTGAGGCCGGCGGCGACCGCGTCGTCGCGGACGGCCTCGACCATCGCGGTGAAGGTGTTGCGGGTGAACCCCTCCACCAGCGCCGGGCGGGTCCGGTCGGCGTACACGGTGCGGGGCCGCACCGTGACCCGCCTGTACCCGGCGGCGGTCAGCAGGGGGTGCAGGCGCCGTCCGATGAGCGCGTCGCCGCCCGCCGCGGCCTGCAGCCGCACCTGGTGGCCGATCGCGGCGCGGGCGGCGGCGCTGTCGGGGTGGAAGAACGCCGATCCGTGGTCGCCCTCGATGACGGTGAGGGTCCCGCCGGGCCGCAGGACCCGCCGCAGCCCGGCGAGCGCGCCGGCCGGGTCGGCGAGGTGCTCCAGGACGAAGCAGACGAACACGTGGTCGAACGCGGCGTCGGGGAACGGCAGGTCGTGCAGGTCGGCACGCAGCCACCGGACCCGCGCGCGGGGGAACCGCGCCGCGACCCGCTCGCGCGCCTGCGCCAGCGACGCGGCGGACACGTCGACGGCGGTCAGCCGCACGCCGGGGGAGGAGCCCAGCAGGTGGACGGTCTGGGCGCCGACCCCGCAGCCCACCTCCAGCACGCGGGCGCCCGGCGGGTAGGCGGTGCCGCCCTGTCCCTCGGCGCCGCCTGGCCCGTCGGCGGGGCCGTGCAGCAGCGCGGCGAGGGTGTCGGCCTGATCACCGAGCCGCCGCGTCTCGTGCGGGGAGTATCCGTGGACGTAGCCGGGCGCCTGCCCGGGTGAGGTCGCTGTTTCCATACGCCCACCGTGGCGCCACAATGGCCCGATGCACAGGTCCAATGACGGCGAGCCCGACCAGTCCATAACCGGGCGGGGACCGGAAGCGGCCGGCCGGGCGGCGGGCGGGGCGGCGGGCGGGGCGGACTTCCTGCAGCTCGACGCCGCCGACGCGCCGCCCGGCGGCATGGCCGGCTGGCTCGCGCGGCGGCTGCGCGAGGCGATCGGCGACGGCCGTCTGCCCGTCGGCAGCCGGCTGCCCGCCACCCGCGTCCTGGCCGCGGACCTGCGGGTGTCGCGCGGCGTGGTCACCGACGCCTACCAGCGGCTCATCGACGACGGCCACGTCGCCGGCCGCGGCCGCGCCGGCACCATCGTCGTCGCCACACCCCTCACCGCCCCACCGCACCCGCCGGCCGGAACACCCGCCCCCGCATCAGCCGAGGGCAAGCCGGTGTTCCCCGAGCGGCCGGGCGCCGAGGTGTTCGACGCGCTGCGCGCCGCACCCGCCCGCATCGACCTGACACCCGGCGTCCCCGACCTGGCCGCGTTCCCGCGCACGGCGTGGCTGCGCGCCGAACGCCGCGTCCTGTCCGAACTCGCCGCACCGTCCTTCGGCTACGGCGACCCGCGCGGCACTCCCGCGCTGCGCACCGCCGTCGCCGGCTGGCTCGCCCGCAACCGCGGCATCCGCGCCGACCCCGCCGGCATCGTCATCGTCGCCGGCACCGCCCAGGCCCTCGGCCTGCTGTCGGAGGTGCTGCGCGGCGCCGATCCGGGCATCGACGCCGTCGCCGTCGAGGACCCCGGCTCCCTGGGCACCCGCCAGCACCTGAACCACCGGGGGATGCGCACCCCGCCCGTGCCCGTCGACGACCACGGCGTCCGCGTCGACGCGCTGCGCCGCACCGGCGCCCCCGCCGTCCTGCTCACCCCCGCCCACCAGTTCCCCGCCGGCACCGTCCTGCACGGCACCCGCCGCCGCGAGCTCATGGACTGGGCCGGCGACGGCGGCCTGGTCATCGAGGACGACTACGACGCCGAGCACCGCTACGACCGGCCGCCCGTCCCCGCGCTGCACGCCATGCTGCCCGACCGCGTCTTCTACGCCGGCAGCGTCTCCAAGCTGCTGGCGCCCGCGCTGCGGACCGGCTGGGTCATCGCCCCGCCCCGCCACCGCGACGCGCTCGTGGACGCCAAACGCTTCGCCGACCTCGGCAACGCCGCGCTGCCCCAGCTGGTGCTGGCCGACCTGATGGACTCGGGGGAGATGGAACGGCAGCTGCGGACGCTGCGCCGCCGCCACCGCGCCCGCCGCGACGCGATGATCGCCGCGATCCGGGCGCGGCTGCCCGGCGCGGTCGTGCACGGCGCCGCCGCCGGGCTGCACCTGCTCGTCACCTTCCCGGCGCGTCCCGGGCTGCGGGACGGCGACCTTGCGGCCGCCGCCCTCGAGCGCGGCGTGAAGACCCAGCCGCTGTCCTGGCATGCGCAGCGGCCCGCGCCGCCCGGCCTGGTCCTCGGCTACGCCGCCACCGCCCCCTCCGTCATCGACGACGGGATCACCGCGATCGCCGCCGCCCTGCGCGACCTCACCTGACCCCGCCCCCGGGCCGCGCCAGCCGTGCGGACGGTCGGGGGTCAGGCGGCGGCGAGGAGTTCGGCGTCCCACAGGTCCCGGTACGGGCCCGGCGCCGCCACCAGCTCCTCGTGCCGGCCGCGCTGCACCACCCGGCCGCGGTCCATCACCACCACCTCCTCCGCCGCGCCCAACGCCGCCAACCGATGCGTGACCAGCAGCAGCGTCCCGCCGCCCGGCGCCTCCAGCAGGTCCCGCACGACCGCGTCGGCCATCACCGGGTCCAGCGCCTCGGCCGGTTCGTCCAGCAGCAGCACCGGCGGGTCGGCCAGCAGCGCCCGCGCCAGCAGCAGCCGCTGCCGCTGCCCGCCCGACAACCCGTGCCCGCCGGTCCCGACCGCGGTGTCCCACCCGTCCGGCAGCGCCCGCACCACCTCCAGGAACCGCGCCCGCCGCGCCGCCGCCTCCAGCTCGCCGTCGCTCGCGTCCGGACGCGCCAGCAGCAGGTTCGCGCGCACCGACCCCGCGAACACGTGCGCGTCCTGCATCAGACCCCGCACCGCGCCCGGCACGTCCTCGGTGCCGTAGCGGGACGCGTCGCGCCCGCCGAGCAGAACCGCGCCCGCCGACGGCGCCACCTCACCCGCCACCGCCGCCAGCAGCGTGCTCTTGCCCGCGCCGCTGGCGCCCACCACCGCCACGCGCCGGCCCCGCTCCACCCGCAGATCCACACCGTCCAGCGCCGCCGGGCCGCGATCCGCCGAACCGCGGCCCGCTGCGGGGTAGGAGACGTGCACGCCCAGCAGCTCGACCGCCAGCGGCCCCGGCGGCACCGCCACCGGACGCGACGGGCGCGGCGCCGGGGGAGCGGCCAGCACCTCCTCCACGCGCCGCACCGCCGGCCGCACCTCCCGGAACCGCTGCGCAGCCCCCGCCAGCGGCAGCACCGACTCCACCGCCACCAGCGCCGACAACCCCGCCACCGCCGCACCCACCTGCCCCGCGCCGCCTCCCAGAGCCGCCCACGCGACCGCCGCCACCGTGCACCCCTGCACCGCCACACCCGCGCCCGCCACCAGCGCCGACACCCGCGCCGCCGCACTCTCGGCCCGCCGCAGCCCCGCCGCGGCCGTCCCGGCGGCCGCAGCGAACCGGCCGTCCGCACCGAACACCGCCAGATCCGCCGCGCCCTCCAGAACGTCCAACGCCCGCACCGCCAACTCCTCACGCCCCGCAGCGACCCGCGCCGCCGCACGGCCGGACGACCGCGCCGCCACCGCCGCCAGCACCGGCCCCGCCACCACCAGACCGGCCGCCAGCACCACCGCCGCCGCCGGTGCCACCAGCGCGCACACCACCACACCCACGACCCCGCACACCACCGCGGCGACCCCCGGCAGCACGCACCGCAGCAGCAGGTCCTGCACCGCCTCCACGTCCGACACCATCCGGGTCAACACCCCGCCGTCCCGCAGCCCGGCATCCGCCCGCCGCCGCGCCGCCAGCGCGTCGAACACCCGCCCCCGCAGCTCCGCCAGCGCCCGCAACGTCGCGTCATGCCCCGCCAGCCGTTCCACGTACCGCAGCGACCCCTTCGCCAGCGCCAGACCCCGCACCGCCACGATCGCCACCGACAGCACCGCCAGCTCCGGACGCTGCGACGCCCGCGCGATCAGCCACGCCGCCGTCGCCACCAGCCCCAGCCCGCACACCTCCGCCGCCACGCCCGCCAGCGCCGCCGCCACCAGCCGCGCCGCATGCGGACGCACCGCGCCCCACATCCCCTTCACGCCGCCCTCCCTTCCGCGCCGACACCCACCGGGGCGGGCTCGAGCAGCCGGCCGCCCTCCACCCGCACCACCCGGTCCGCCAGCGACAGCAACGCCGGACGATGCGCCACCACCAGCGCCGTCCGCCCCTCCAGCAGCCGCGCCGCACCCTGCACCAGCGCCTGCTCACTGGCCACGTCCAGCCGCGCCGTCGGCTCGTCCAGCAGCATCACCGGACCACCCGCCAGATACGCCCGCGCCACCGCCAGCCGCTGACGCTGCCCCGCCGACACCCCCGCACCGCCCTCGCCCAGCACCGTCGCATACCCCCGCGGCATCTCCGCGACGAACCCTTCGGCGACCGCCGCCCGCGCCGCCTCCACCACCCGCTCCATCCCCGCGCCCGGAACACCGAGCCGGATGTTGTCGGCGACCGACGCCGCGAACAGATGCGGACGCTGCGGCACCCACCCCAGACACCGCCGCCACGCCATCGGATCCAGCTCCGCCAAATCGACGCCGTCCACCAGCACCCGCCCCGACACCGGCACGACCAGACCCGCCACCACCAGCAGCAACGTCGACTTCCCCGCACCCGACGGCCCCGTCACCGCAACCCGCTCACCCGCCCCGACCCGCAACGACACCTCCTCCAGCGCCGCCCGCTCCGCACCCGGATACCGCACCGTCACCCGATCCAGCACGATCTCCGGCACACCCCCGCCCACCACGGCCCGGCCCCCGGACGGCGCCGCCGGCGCGTCCAGCACCGCGAACGCCTCCTCGGCCGCCGCGACCCCCTCCGCACTGGCATGGAACCGCGCCCCCAACGCCCGCAACGGCAGATACGCCTCCGGCGTCAGCACCAGCACCAGCAGCCCCGTCGACAACGCCATCCCACCCTCCAGCAGCCGCAACCCCACCGGCACCGCCACCACGGCCACCGACAACGCGCACACCAGCTCCAGCACCAGCGACGACAGGAACGCCACCCGCAGCGCCCCCGTCGTCGCCCGCCGATGCTCCTCCGCCAGCGCCCGCACCACCCCCGACTGATGCCCCGTCCGCCCGAACCCCCGCAACGTCGAAAGCCCCGCCACCACATCCCGGAAATGCCCGCCGAGCCGATGCAGCGACGCCCACTGCCGCCCCGTCAACGCCGCCGTCCGCAACCCCACCAGCGCACCGAACACCGGCACCAGCGGCAACGTCACCAGCACCACCACCGCCGACGCCCAGTCCGCCACCGCCAACCGCGCCACCACCAGCACCGGGACCACGCACGCCGCCAGCAACTGCGGCACATAACCGGTGAAGAACGGATCCACCGCGTCCAGCCCCCGCGTCAGCAACGTCACCCGCGCCCCCGCATCGGCCGCACCGCCTTCCAGCAGCGCCTCCCGCAGCCCCCGCTTCACCTCGGCCGCCGCACGCCCCGCCACCAGCGACGACACCCACGCCAGCACCGCCCGGCCCGCCACCGCCGCCACCAGCCACGGCAGCAACCCCGCGTCCAGGCCCGCCACCGCCCGCGCCAGCAGACCCGCCGCCACCACCAGCAGCACACCCTGCCCCGCCGCCAGCACACCCAGCCCCACCAGCACCGGACGGGGGACCAGCCGCAGCAGACGCCGCTCCACACCCTTCACCGCGACCACCGCCTCACAGATACGAGGGGGAGTCCACACGCCCCCAGAACGTCCGCCACACCAGCGCCTGCGATGCCGCCAGCAACGGCAGCAGCACCACCGCCGCCACCGCCGTCAACGACAACCCGCCGCCCTCCGCGACCACCTCCGACCACGGCAACCGCGACCCCGCCACCACCAACGCCACGACCAGCACCAACGCCGACACCCCGTACCGGCCACGGCCCCGCTCCGTCCGCGCCGCCAGCTCACCGGCCAGCCGCAGCCGCGCGAACCCCGCACCATGCCACGCGAACAGCACCACCAGCGGCAACCCCAGCACGCTTCCCGCGTTCAAACCCCCGCCGCCCAGCACCGACCCCAGCAGCGACGCCCACGCCAACCCCAGCGCCCAACTCCCCGCCACGACCGCGCCGTCGCACACCGACCGCCAGCCCGCCGCGTCCACCCGCCCCCGCAGCCACAGCCCCATGTCCCGCACGACCCACCCGACCAGCAGCACCACCGCCACCGGATACAGCTCCTCCAGCAGCCGGTGCTCCAACCCCGGGAACGCCCCCGCCACCAGACCCGCCGACGCCACCAGCCACACCTCGTTCCCGAGGAAGAACGGCGCGAACGAGGCGATCACCACCCGCCGCTCCCGCTGGTCCCGCCCCAGCCACGGCAGCAGCATCCCCACCCCGATATCGGCACCCGCCAGCACCAGATACCCGCCGGCGAACACCGCCAGCAGCACGACCGCCAGAGACTCCATCACACGCACTCCCTCACACCGTCACCGGAACCGAGAATCAGAACGACGCCGACACCGCCGGCGCGGACGGAGCCACCGGGGGAGCGGCCCCCAGCGCCGCCCCGTCCGGCCCCCGCCGCGCGAACCGCGCCAGCAGCCACGCGTTCACCGCCACCAGCACCGCGAACAGCGCCGTGAACACCCCGAACGACACCGCGATCGTCCCCGACCCCACCCCGGGCGACAGCGCGTCCCGCGTCTTCAGCACCCCGTACACCATCCACGGCTGCCGCCCCACCTCGCGGAACACCCAGCCCGCCAGCATCGCCACATAGGGGAGCGGCACCGCGCAGACCATCACCACGTGGAACACCCGGCCCCGCACCAGCCACCGGCCCCACCACACCTTCACCAGCGCCACCACCGCCAGCAGCAGCATCAGCGACCACAGCCCCTCCATGACCGCCTCACCGACACCCGCCATCCCCGGCGGCATGTAGTCGTCCGGCCCGAACCGCGCCGTGAACCGCGCCACCGCCGCCGCCGCGTCCCCGCCACCGGTCTTCGTCGGCTGCAGGTACTGGTACTGCATCCCCCCGACGATCACCACCGGCATCACCGACGCGATCACCGTCACCAGCCCGATCCGCATCGACCGCCGGAAGAACTCCACCTCCGCCGTTCGGCGCAGCAGGTGATAACCGCTCACCCCCGCCATGAAGAACCCCGCCGTCAAAAGCCCCCCGAACAGCACATGACCGAACGCCAGCACCGCCGTCGGATTCCCCAGCAGCGCCCCCGCATCCGTCAGCCGCGCCGCACCGTCCCGCATCTCGTAACCCACCGGACGCTGCAACCAGCCATTGGCCACCAGCACGAAATACGCCGACAGGTAAGCCGTCAGCGTCACCACCCAGATCAGCGCCAGATGCACCCACCGGTTCAGCCGATCCCACCCGAAGATCCACAACCCCAGGAACGTCGACTCGACGAAGAACGCCCCGATCGTCTCCAGCGCGAGCGGCGCCCCGAACACCCCTCCCGTCATCCGCGACATCCCCGCCCAGTTCAACCCGAACTGGAACTCCATCACCAGCCCCGTGACGATCCCCACCGCGTAATTCACCACGTACAACTGACCCCAGAAACGCGTCATCCGCGCATGCACCGCACTGCCCGACAACGTCGCCCGCGTCTGCATCAACGCCACCAGCGTCGCCAACCCGAGCGTCAACGCGACGAACAGGAAATGCGAACCGGCCGTCAACGCGAACTGCATCCGCGCCAGCACCAACGGGTCCATCAGCACAACCCCCACGAAGGATCGACGGAAACCACGACACGATCCTCGGCCCCCGCACCCCCGCCGCGAATCCTGCGCAAGCCCGGAACCGCACTGCGCCTTTCGCGTACCGGCCCCCCGCCCCCTACACCCCGGGATGTACAACACCGCCCCGCCTACTCCCACCGGAGAAGACCACCCCGCCCCATCGCCGCGGCGAGCGTCCTACTGTCGGCACCGCCCGATACCGTTCACGCCGAACACCCGCACCAGGGGAGCGCCACCATGACCACGCTGCCGGACCGCCCCAACACCGCCCTGCTCGTCATCGACATCCAGAACGGCGTCATGGCCGACGCCCACCAGCGCGACACCGTCATCGCCAACATCGCCGCCCTCGTCGACAAAGCCCGCACCCAAGACGCCCCCGTCATTTGGGTCCAGCACTCCGACGAACACCTCACCAAAGGCAGCGACGCCTGGCAGTACGTACCGGAACTGGCGCGCCACGAAACCGAACCGCTCCTGCACAAGACCTACGGCGACGCCTTCGAGGACACCGACCTGGAAGGCGTCCTCGCCGCGGCCGCGATCGGGCGACTCATCGTCACCGGCGCCGAGACCGACGCGTGCATCCGCTCCACGATCCACAGCGCGTTCACCCGCGGCTACGACGTGACCCTCGTCGGTGACGCCCACACCACCCAGGACCAGAGCGCGTGGGGCGCGCCGCCTCCCGAGCAGGTCATCGCCCACACCAACCTCTACTGGAGCGACCACCGGGCGCCCGGCCGCACCGCCGCCGTCACCGACGCCGAGAGCATCGCCTTCACAAGCTGAACCCAGGCCGATCCAGGGGGAGTGGCGGCTCGGCCTCCGCACCACGGTGACCGGACGCAGGTGATGGTCAACCCGGGGGAGCGGGACGTGGGCAGGGCCCCTCAGGTGGTGTTGCCTGCTTGCCGGCCTCGCCGCCGCGTCGCGCGCTCATCAACGCGACATCGCCGCCGGTGTGCACGGTCTGGCAGAACGAGCACAGGCTGGCCGAGTTGAACTCGCGCGCCTTGCCGGGCGCGGACGCGAATCGCAGCGCGATCCCGGTGAGCCGTTCGCCCGTCTCGGCGACCAGGTACGCGCAGTCGGGCGCGTTGGGGTCTCGCCAGTCGAGGAAGTCGAGCTCGTCCCAGGGCGACTGCGGGAACTCCTTGGGGAGGGCCGCGGCACGGGCAACGGGTTATCGGGCCCGCGAGGGCGGTCGATGACCCCTACTTAACATAATGCTCATTATCGACCATCTGCAGGAGCTGGGACGAAAGGGGCGTCGGACGGCAGAACGGCGTGTGCGTGGGTCACTGCGGGCGCACCGCGATCCAGAAACGGTCCCCGCCGCGGCGCCGACCGTCCGGCACGCCGCCGTTGGCCTGGATGACGCGGCGCGACGGCTCGTTGCCGGCCGCGCACGTCAGCAGGACGCGCTCCAGGCCGAGCCGCCGGCATTCGGCGATCCCTTCGGCGAGCATCGCCGTCGCATGGCCCTGGCGGCGCCACGGCGTGACGACGTGGTAGCCGATGTGCCCGCCGGCTTCGGCGAGTTCGGGTGTCAGCCGATGCCGGATGATCAAGGTGCCGACATAGTGCTCGCCGGACACGTACCAGAACGTGCTGCACGGCACGCCCCATCGGCGCCTGACTGCTCCGACGCGTGCGACGAAGGCGTCGAAGTCCCTGGCGGCGTCGTCGAGCGTCCGCGACCAGTCGTCGGTCGCGCCCTCGGCGAGACGGTCGGCTCGCTCGCCCGCGAGGAACGAGGCGCGCACCACCACCGTCGGCCGGACGAGTCGAGGCGGTCGGTCGAGTTCGGGCATATGCCGTCATCCTCCTCCCCGACTCGAGCCCGTGGAAGGCGCCCCGCTCCCCGGCCATGGCTGTGCAGGAAGACACCAGATGATCAAGGTCGCAGCCCGCGCTCGCCGTCGGTGGACGGGGCCTGCCGTGGGGCTTGCAGTGAGATGTCCCTTTCAGATCTCAAACCAGACAGAATCCAGCTTCTGTCTGGTTTGCGTTATTTATCCCTTTATAGGCGATTCGATGGCGGCCGTGTGCGTGGTCTCTAAGGTGATCGGCATGACCGTGCTGCGCTCGATCGCTCTGTTCCTGCTGGCCGCGCTCGCCGAGATCGGCGGCGCGTGGCTGGTGTGGCAGGGCTGGCGGGAGCATCGCGGGCCGCTCTGGATCGCGGCGGGCGTGGCCGCCCTCGGAGCGTACGGGTTCGTGGCGACGTTGCAGCCCTCCCCCGACTTCGGCCGGATCCTGGCCGCGTACGGCGGTGTGTTCGTCGCGGGATCGCTGGCGTGGGGCGTGGTCGTCGACGGGTTCCGGCCGGACCGGTGGGACCTCGCCGGCGCGCTGGTCTGCCTGGCCGGCGTCGCGTTGATCATGTATGCGCCGCGCTCGTGACGTGGCGTGACGTGGTGTCAGGCGGCGATGAGGTCGGTGAAGCGCAGGGCGTTGCGGACGGCCGCTCCCCCGGGGTCGTTGTTGAAGTAGACGTAGGCGTCGTCGGCGCCGTCCAGGCGGTCGGCCCAGGCGTGCAGCGTGTCGTCGTCGTAGTGGGGCCAGGGATTGGCGGGGCCTTCGTGGAAGCGCAGGTAGAGCCAGCCGGTGGTGCGCCATAGGGGTGTGAGGGCCTGGCCGAGGCGGTCGGCCCAGCAGAGGGCGGCGCCGTGGTGTTCCAGGACGCGGCGGACGTCGGCGGTCCACCAGGTGGGGTGGCGTGGTTCGACGGCGACGCGGACGCCGTCGGGGAATCGGCGCAGGCAGGCGTCGAGGCGGTCGGGTGCGGCCTGCAGGGTGGGCGGGAGCTGCAGTAGGACGGGGCCGAGTTTGCCGCCGAGGCCGGCGGCGGCGTTCATGAGGCGGGCGACGGGTTCTGCGGGGTCGTTGAGGCGTTTCATGTGGGTGAGGTAGCGGCTGGCTTTGACGGCCATGACGAAGCCGGGCGGGGTGTTGTCTCGCCAGGCTTCGAAGGTGCCGCGTTTGGGGAGCCGGTAGAAGGCGTTGTTGTTCTCGACCGTGGTGAAGACTTCGCTGTAGCGCTGCAGCCAGGCGCGTTGCGGGAGGCCGGTCGGGTAGAGGACGTCGCGCCAGTCGGTGTACTGCCAGCCGGATGTGCCGATGAGCACGGGCCGCTCCTCTCCCCCGGGTGTCGGGTGCGGTGGTCCTACCCGGCTGGGGGCGGTTTTGTCGGTGGCGGGTTGTAGCGTGCGGCGGGTGCGTCCTGCCGATCTTGAGCGTGTGACCGTGGCCGAGGCCGTGGACCGTTATGCGGAGATGGTCCGGGCGAAGTGTTCGACGGGTGCGTTGGCGCCGGCGTCGGCGGAGTTGTACGCGCGGGACGTGGTGACGTTCGCGGAGCTGGCGGGTGCGGATCGGGTGCTGGACGATCTGACGGGCGGGGACGTCGATGAGGTGCTGCTGGCGTTCGCTCGCAAGCCGGACGGGCGGCGTCGTGCGGGGCCGGGGCCGGGGGCGGGGCCGGGTGGTGGGGCGTTGCAGAGCGCGTCGTCGCAGGCGCGGTTCCGGCGGTCGCTGTCGGCGTTCTTCAAGTACGCGGTGGTGGCGGGGTGGGTGCAGCTGGATCCGATGGTGGCGGTGACGGTGCGGCCGAAGCATCGGGGCGGGTTGCGGGCGGAGCGGCGGGCTTTGACGGTGGAGCAGGCGGAGGGGTTGCTGGGGGCGGCGCGGGAGATGGCGGACGCGGGTCCGGCGCCGCGGCGGCGGGTGGATCAGCGGACGGAGTTGCGGGACGGGTTGATCGTGTTGCTGCTGGCGGCGGTGGGGCCGCGGGTGTCGGAGTTGACGCGGGCGAATGCGGAGGACTTCTTCGTCAACGGGGGGATGCGGTATTGGCGGATTTTCGGGAAGGGCGGGCGGACGCGGGATGTGCCGCTTCCTCGTCCGGTGGTGGAGGTGCTGGACGCGTATGTGGCGGAGGGGCGGGTGCTGCTGGATCGGGGGGTGGAGTCGCGGGCGTTGCTGTTGTCGTGGCGGGGGCGGCGGTTGGCGCGGGGTGATGTGCAGGCGGTGATCGATCGGGTGCTGGAGGGGGTGGAGCCGGGGCGGCGGCGGAGTGTGACGCCGCATGGGCTGCGGCATACGACGGCGACGCATCTGCTGGCGGCGGCGACGGACATGGATGCGGTGCGGCGGGTGCTGGGGCATTCGGATCTGTCGACGTTGGGGCGGTACCGGGATGAGCTGCCGGGTGAGTTGGAGGCGGCGATGCGGGTGCATCCGCTGTTGGGGCCGGTGGAGCGGGGGTGATCGGCCTCTCCCCCGGCCCGGTGGTCATAGGAGGGTGCGGGCGAGGGTGTAGGCGGCGGTGAGGTCGGTGCCGCGGTAGTCGAGGGCGGCGATGCCGGCGAGGTGGTGGTCGGCGTTGACGGCGATGGTGTTGGTGAGGTGGCGGAAGAGGGGTGCGTCGGACATGGAGTCGCCGTAGGCCAGGCATTGGTCGGTGGTGAGGTCGTGGTGGGTGCGGAGTTCTTCGGCGATGCGGACTTTGTCGTCGGGGGTGAGGATGCCGGTGGTGTCGAGGGGTGCGGTGGTGAACGGGAGTGGGGGGAACCGGGAGGCGATGACGTGGTCGAAGCCGAGGTCGAGGAGGTGGCGGGCGAAGAAGTCGGGCGACATGGTGATGACGGCGGAGTGTTCGCCGCGTGCGCGGATGTCGGCGCAGACGTCGGGGATGCCGGTGAGCCAGGGGCTCGCGGTGTAGGCGGCGGTGACGTGGTCGGGGGTGAGGTGGTGCCAGAGGCGGTGGATCTCGGTGGAGAAGGCGCGGGTGTCGAGGGTGCCGGCGGCGAAACGGGCTTCGAGGGCGTGGAGTTCGGTGAGGGTGCCGAGGTGGCGTGCGAGTTGGAGGTTGGCGGTGGTGCCGGTGAGGAGGGTGCCGTCCATGTCGAAGATGTGCAGGTGTGTCACGTGATGTGAGTTTGCTGGAGGACGGGGGTGGTGCGCGAACCGGTTTCGTTGCGGCGGTGGGTGCCGAAGGGCGGGGTCGGTGGGTGTCTTTCGGGGGGTTCGCCGGCGGTGCGGGTTTCCTAGCGTCGGGTGGCATGGATGCGATCTTGGATTTCCTGGGCTCGGCGGTGTCGTCGCCGTGGTTCTGCCTGGCGCTGTTCGCGGTGGCGCTGCTGGACGGGTTCTTCCCGGTGGTGCCGAGCGAGAGCATGGTGATCACGGGCGGGGTGTACGCGGCGTCGGGTTCGCCGGATCTGGCGCTGGTGGTGGTGTCGGCGGCGGCGGGCGCGTTCGCCGGTGATCATGTGGCGTATCTGCTGGGGCGGGGGCCGGGCGGGCGGTTGCTGCGGCGGGCGCGGCCGGGGACGCGCCGGCATGGGGCGCTGGTGCGGGCGGCGGGCGCGCTGGCGGAGCGCGGCGGGCTGGTGCTGGTGGTGGCGCGGTACGTGCCGGGCGGGCGGACGGCGGTGACGGTGACGATGGGCGCCGTGGGTTTCCCGTTGCGGCGGTTCTCGCTGTTCGCGGGGGTGGCGGCGGTGTCGTGGGGGCTGTACGGCGGGCTGCTGGGTTATGTGGGCGGTGCGGCGTTCGAGGAGGACCCGGTGAAGGGCGTGGCGGTGGGCCTGGGGCTGGCGTTGTCGGTGACGGGTGCGGTGGAGGGGGTGCGCTGGGTGCGGGGCCGCCGGCGGGGGCGCGGGGGCGCCGCGGTGGAGGCGGGCGGGGTGGAGGCGGGCGGGGTCGTCCGTGCGGAGGGGCGGTAGGGCTGTCTTTGGTAGGGGGTGCGGGGCCGACTTCCGGGTGATGCGCGGTGTTTGTGGCGCGGGCGATCGTGTGGACGTGCCAAGCTCTACGGGATGGTGAACGTGGGGTGAACTTCGGCGGTCGGTCCGGTGCCGGTTCGGGGTGCCGGGCGGTCGTCTGGATGGTGAGGGAGAGCATGCAGGCGCCAGATTTCAGCGTCCAGCTGTACCGGGATGTGACCGAGTGGGCGTGGGGTACGCCGTCGTGGGTGCATTCGGTGGCGGACGTGGGGACCAACGCGGGGCTGCTGTTGTTCGCGGTGCTGTTCGTCGCGGGCTGGTGGCGGGCGCGGGGCCTGGACGCGCGGGCGATGGGGCTGGCGTTGTCGGCGCCGTTCGCGATGGTGGCGGCGTATCTGGTGAGCGAGGTGTCGAAGGACTTCCTGCAGGAGGAGCGGCCGTGCCGGGCGGTGTCGGGGGCGGTGCACATCGCGTCGTGTCCGCCGCCCGGGGACTGGTCGTTCCCGAGCAACCACGCGACGATCGCCGCGGCGTCGGCGGCGGCGCTGGTGGTGGTGTGGCGGGCCCTGGCTCCGCTGGTGCTGCCGCTGGCGGCGCTGATGGCGTTCTCGCGGGTGTTCGTGGGCGTGCATTACCCGCATGACGTGGCGGCGGGGTTCTGCGTGGGCGTGCTGGTCGCTCCGGTGGTGGCGCTGGTGCTGGTGCGGGCGGCCGAGCCGCTGGTGGATTTCATGCGGGGTTTCTCGGTGGGGTCGGTGCTGCTCGGGGTGCGTCCGGTGCCTGCGGTGGCGGGTGCGGGGCACGGTGGCAGGCACGGCGGCGGGCTTGGTGTCGGCGGGCGTGGTGGCCGGCCGGTGCCGGCGGCCGCGGCGGGTGCGACGCGGGTGGACGATGCGGCGGTGACGATGCCGGACGTGATGGGCGGTGTGCGGGGTGTCGGCGGTCCCGGCGGTCCCGGCGGTCCGGGTGGTGCGGTGGGGCGGCATCACAGGCCGGGTTCGTAGCGTCTGCGGGTGTGGGCGGGCCGTTCCGGTGGTGGCACCGGGGCGGCCCGTTGCGTTGTCCGGGCGGTGCTGGCGAAGGCGGTGCCGGTTCCCTGCCGAAAGTAGGGGTCGCGGGGTGGCGTTCGGGCACTGTGGGGCCGCTCCCCCGCCGCCTAGGTTCTGGCTTTGTCGGGATGCCGGAGCCGGAAGGGGCGATGTGGTGATCACTTTGCGCGGGTTGACGAAGCGATACGGGGACAGGACGGCGGTGGACGGCCTGTCGCTGGAGGTGGCGGCCGGGAAGGTGACGGGCTTCCTGGGGCCGAACGGGGCGGGCAAGTCCACGACGATGCGGATGGTGGTGGGGCTGGACCGTCCGAGCGCGGGGGCGGCGCTGGTGGGCGGCCGCCGGTATGCCGAGTTCCGGCATCCGCTACGTGAGGTGGGGGCGCTGCTGGACGCGAAGGCGGTGCATCCGGGGCGGTCGGCGCGGCGGCATCTGCTGGCGATGGCGCGCAGCAACGGGATCGCGGCGGGCCGGGTGGAGGAGGTGCTCGGGCTGGTGGGTCTGGAGGAGGTGGCCGGGAAGCGGGCGGGGTCGTTCTCGCTGGGGATGGGGCAGCGGCTGGGGATCGCGGGTGCGCTGCTCGGGGATCCGGGGGTGCTGCTGTTCGACGAGCCGGTGAACGGGCTGGATCCGGACGGGGTGCTGTGGGTGCGGGGGCTGATGCGGTCGCTGGCGGCGGAGGGCCGGACGGTGTTCGTGTCGTCGCATCTGATGAGCGAGATGCAGCTGACGGCGGACCGGCTGGTGGTGATCGGCAAGGGCCGGTTGATCGCGGACGCGCCGGTGGCGGAGGTGATCGCGTCGAGTTCGCGGAACGCGGTGCGGGTGCGCAGCCCGCGGGCCGCGGAGCTGGCGGCGCGCCTGGAGGCGGCTCACGGTGCGGTGGTCCACGGCGGGCCGGCCGATGGCGGGCCGGCTGATGGTGCGGCGGGGCGCGGGGGCGTCGAGGCGGTGCGGGTGTCGGCGGAGGAGCTGGTGGTGACGGGCCTGCCGGTGGATCGGGTCGGGTGGGCGGCGTTCGAGGCGCGGGTTCCGTTGCTGGAGCTGCGCGAGGAGAGGGCATCGCTGGAGGAGGCGTACATGGAGCTGACGGGGACGAGCGTGGAGTACGGCGCGGGGGTGCGGGCGTGATGGCGGCGACGGTGCGGGCGCGGTCGGGCCGGGACGGCCGGGACGGCGGGGCCGAGCGGACGGGCGGCGGGATGCCGGGGGCGGTCGCGGCGGAGTGGACGAAGCTGTGGTCGCTGCGGTCGACGTGGTGGGGCCTTGCGTCGGCGGTCGTGCTGATGGGGCTGATGTGCCTGGTCCTGGCGTCGTCGACGGTGTCGAACAACACCAATGAGGTGGCGTCGGACGATCAGGGGGTGGTGTCGGTGAGCGGGGTCGCGATCTCGGCGCTGGACATGGTCCAGTTCGTGGTGGTGGCGGTCGCGATCCTGGTGATCACCGGTGAGTACGCGACGGGCGGGATCCGGTCGACGTTGCAGTGGGTGCCGCGGCGCGGGCGGATGCTGATGGCCAAGGCGGTGGTGCTGGCCGCGGTGACGCTGCCCGCGGGGGTGGTGCTGGGTGTGGTCGGGACGGCGGTGGCCGGTCCGGTGCTGGGTGAGTGGGGCCGGTTCCGGGCGGTGGTGTTCGTCGACGACGCGCTGCAGGCCGGGGTGTACCTGGCGCTGGTGTCGGTGCTGGTGCTGGGGCTCGGGGCGATGCTGCGGAGCACGGCGGGGACGCTGACGACGGCGTTCCTGTTCCTGCTGGTGGTGCCGATGCTGCTGGTGAACGCCGGTTCGAGCGTGGGGCGCCGGGCGGCGGACGTGCTGCCGAGCGGTGCGGGGCGGCATTTCATGAGCGGGGACGGCCCGTATCCGGCGGGTGTCGGTGCGGTGATCCTGGCGGCGTGGGCGGTGGCGGCGTTGTGGGGCGGTGTGCTGGTGCTGCGCCGCCGGGACGCCTGACCCGTCCTGGTATGCGGCCAGGGGGCCGTCGCACCGAAGTCGGGTGCGGCGGCCCCCTGGCCGTGCCGGGTGCAGGGGTGTGTCAGGGGGTGGTGTCGTGGACGAGTCCGGCTTCGTGGGCGAGGACGGCGGCCTGGACGCGGTTGCGGACGTCCAGGCGGGTGAGGATGGCGCTGACGTAGGCCTTGACGGTGCCCTCGACGACGTGGAGGCGGTCGGCGATCTCGGCGTTGGACAGGCCGGCGCCGAGCAGGGCGAGGACCTGCCGTTCGCGGGGGGTGAGTCCTTCGGTGCGGCGGCGGGCGGCGGCGCCGGCGGCCATGCGGCCTCCGGACAGCTCGGTGATGACGCGGTGGGCGACCTTGGGCGACAGGAACGCGGCGCCGGCGGCGACGGCGCGGACGCCGGCGATGAGCTCGTGGGGGTCGCCGGACTTGAGCAGGAAACCGCTGGCGCCGCCGGTGAGGGCGCGGGCGATGTACTCGTCCTCGCCGAAGGTGGTGAGCATCGCGACGGCGGTGGCGGGGGCGGCGCGGCGCAGCTCGTCGGCGGCGGTGAGGCCGTCCATGCGGGGCATGCGGATGTCCAGGAGGGCGACGTCGGGGTGGTGGGCGAGGGCGAGGTCGACGGCCTCGCGGCCGTCGCCGGCCTCGGCGACGACGTCGATGCCGGGGTCGGCGGACAGGATGGCGCGGACTCCCGCGCGGATCATGGCCTCGTCGTCGGCGAGCAGGACGCGGATCACTCGGTGCCTTTCGTGGCGGGGTCGGCGGTGCTGTAGGTGTTCTTGGCGGTGAGGCGGCCGTCGGTGAAGCACAGCCGGTACAGGTGGCCGGTGCCGAGCAGGTCGGCGGTGGGGCGGTAGTAGCGGCAGTGGGCGCCGGGCGGTTCGGGGACGCGGGCGCGGACGGTGCCGGCCTCGGTGGCCTGGACGGGCGGCAGGAGGGGTTCGACGTGCTCGCGGGTGTCGCCGACGCGCAGGGCGGCGTAGTCGGCGGCGGGCAGGACGGAGTTGAGGGTGGCGTAGGTGTAGTAGCCGAGGATGACGGCGACGAGGGCGGCGATGAGCGCGGCGGGGACGGCGATGGCGGTGATGAGGCCGCGGCGGACCTGGCGGCGTTCGCGTTCCAGGTGCCGGGCGGACTCGGAGGGGCCGTCGGGGGCGTCCAGGGGGCGGGGGCCGGGCGGCGGGGTCTCGGGCAGGACGGCGCGGACGGTGAAGCCGCCGCCGGGGGCGGGTGCGGCGTGCAGGGTGCCGCCGGCGAGGCGGGCGCGTTCGGTGAGTCCGGTGAGTCCGTGGCCGCCGCCGGGCGGCAGGAGGGCGGGGCCTGCGGGCGGGGCGTCGTTGGCGACGGTGACGACGACCGCGGGCGCCGCGCCGGGCTCGGGGCCGGGGCCGGGGCCGGTGTCGTGGCGGGTGAGGGTAACGGTGATGGGGGCGCCGGGGGCGTGCTTGGCGGCGTTGGTGATGGCCTCCTGCACGATGCGGTGCGCGGCGAGCGCGATCATCGGCGGGAGGGCGCCGGGGGCGGGGCCGGCGGTGGTGTCCAGGTGGACGGGGACGCCGGAGGCGCGGGCGCGTTCGACGAGGTCGTGGACGCTCTCGTGGACGGGCCGGGCGGCGGTGTCGGGCCCGGCGGGGGGCGGGGTCTCCCCCGCGGCGGCGCGGCGGGCGGTGTCGTCGCGCAGGATCCCGATGATCTCGCGGAGCTGCTCGGTGGCGTCGGCGGCGCCGGCGCGCAGGTCGGCGGCGGCGGCGCGGTGCCGGTCCTGCAGGCCGGGGGCGACCTGCAGGGCGCCGGCGCGCACGGCGATGAGGGCCAGGGCGTGGCCGAGGGAGTCGTGCATGTCCTGGGCGATGCGGGCGCGTTCGCGCAGGCGTTCGCGTTCGGCGGTGATGCGCTGCTCGCGTTCGAGGCGTTCGGCGCGTTCCCAGCCGGCGTGCAGGAGTTCGCGGTGCTGCTTCCAGTAGCGGCCGACGAGCCAGGGCAGCACGCCGAGCAGCACCAGCCAGATCGTCAGGGGGAACCAGGTGGTGACGTCGATGCCGCGGGCGATGTTGAGCAGGGTGCCGGCGGCGAACACGGCGGTGAAGACCCACAGTACGGGGCGGGCGCGGCGCGTCCGCATGCCGGTCAGGTAGGACATGACGGGCATCGCGAAGGCGAAGTTGCCGTGCACCGCGATGAGGGCGATGGCGGTGAGCAGCGCGGCGGTCGGGCGGGTCCGCGACAGCGCGACGGCGGCGGCCAGGACGCCGAGCGCGGCGATCCGCAGCCACCAGGACGGGGCGGCGGGCGCGACCGGGGAGGCCAGGTCGAACGCGGCGGGCGCCGCCAGGACCGCCCACAGCGCGGTGTCCTTGGCCAGCAGGGACCGGGGCCGGTGCAGCACGGCGCGGGCGTCGGCGCGGACGGCTCGGGTCACCGTGCGTGCCGCGGCATGGACGGCGGGCGTGCGGGTGCCGGGGCGGGCGTGCGGCGCCGTGTCCCGCTCCCCCGGTCGCTGCGGGACGGTGGTGGCCGGGTCGTTCACCCGGCCCACGGTACAAGCCGGTGATCTGCGGTGATACTGCCGAAAGTCAGGGGCCGCTACGGTGGGGCGGGTGAGCGTGCCTTCGCCGCGTCGCGGGCGTCCCGCCCCGCCGAGCCCGCCGCCGAGCCCGCCGCCGAGCCCGTGGTCGCGGCCGTGGTCGGCGCGGTCCCGGGAGGAGTGGGGCCGCCGGTGGGGGCGCGGCCGGGCCGGCGAGGTGGTACCGGCGGTGGCGGCGCTGGTGGTCACGGTGGTGATGAGCGCGGTCGCGGTCAAGCCCGGGGACCGTTCGCTGTGGCCGGGCGGGCTGGCGCTGATCGCGGTGACGACGCTGGCGCTGGTGTGGCGGCGCCGGCATCCGGTGGCGCTGCTGGTGGTGGCGACCGTGGTGCCGCCGCTGTACTACCCGCTGGGGTATCCGGACGGGCCGATCGCGTTCGTGTTCCTGGTGGCGCTGTTCAACGCCGCGGTGGAGTGCCGGCTCGCGGTGTCGCTGGGCGCGGTGATCGTGGTGAACGCGGGGTTCCTGACCACCTCGGCGGTGCGGGGCGGGGACGGCGGCGATCCGGACGCGGTGGCGGATCCGCGGGGTGTGGCGTCGCTGTCGCTGGCGCTGCTGGTGACGATCGGGATCGGGCAGTACGTGCGGGGGCGGCGGATCCGGCTCGAGGAGGCCGAGCGGCGCGCCGCCGAGGCCGAGCGGGGCCGGGAGGAGGAGGCGCTGCGGCGGGAGGCGCAGGAGCGGCTGCGGATCGCGCGGGAGCTGCACGACGTGCTGGCGCACCAGATCTCGCTGATCAACGTGCAGGCGGGTGCGGCGCTGCACCGGCGCGACGATCCGGCGCGGGCGTACTCGGCGCTGGAGGCGATCAAGGCGGCGAGCCGGCAGACGCTGCGGGAGCTGCGCGGGGTGCTGGGGGTGCTGCGGCAGGTCGACGGGCCGGGCGGGGCGGGGCCGGTGGAGCCGGTTCCGTCGCTGGCGCGGGTCGGTGAGCTGCTGGAGCGGACGCGGGCCGCGGGGCTGCGGGTGCGGCGCGCCGGCGACCTCGCCGACACCGGCGGCGGTGAGGGTGAGGGCGGTGAGGGTGAGGGCGGTGAGGGTGAGGGCGGCGGGGTGCTGGCGGCGGTGCCGGCGCCGGTGGGGCTGGCGGGGTACCGGATCGTGCAGGAGGCGCTGACCAACGTCGTCCGGCATGCGGGGGCGGGGTCGGTGACGGTGGAGGTGCGGTGCACGGCGGACGCGGTGATCGTTCAGATCGACGATGATGGTGCGGGCCCGCCGCGGGACCCGGACGGGCCCGGCGGGCGGTCGCGGGGTAACGGGCTGCGCGGCATGCGGGAGCGGGCGGCGGCGGTCGGCGGGGAGCTGGCCGCGGGCCCGCGGCCGGGCGGCGGGTTCCGGGTGCGGGCGCGGCTGCCGCTGGACGCCTCGTCCGGTGGCGGGCGGGAACGCGACGAGGGAGCGGGAGAACAGGTGGCGGACGGCGAGCCGATGCGGGAGGACACGTGATCCGGGTGGCGCTGGCCGACGACCAGACCCTCGTGCGGGCGGGGTTCCGGTCGATTCTGGAGGGCGAGGACGACATCGAGATCGTCGCCGAGGCCGGGGACGGTGAGCGGGCGGTGCGGGTCGCGCGGGAGCTGCGTCCCGACGTGGTGCTGATGGACGTGCGGATGCCGGTGCTGGACGGGCTGGAGGCGACCCGGCGGATCGTCACCGATCCGGCGCTGGACGGCGTCAAGGTGGTGATCTTGACGACGTTCGACCTGGACGACTACGTGTACGGGGCGATCAAGGCGGGGGCGAGCGGGTTCCTGGTGAAGGACACCGAGCCGCCGGAGCTGATCCACGGGGTGCGGGTGGTGGCGCGGGGTGACGCGCTGCTGGCGCCGGCGGTGACGCGGCGGCTGATCGCCGAGTTCGCCTCCCGGATCACCGCGCCGCCGCCCGCGGTGGAGCTGGACGCGCTGACGGCGCGGGAGCGGGAGGTGCTGGAGCTGGTCGCGCAGGGGCTGTCGAACGAGGAGATCGCGGGGCGGCTGGTGCTGTCGCCGGCGACCGCGAAGACGCACGTCAGCCGTATCCTGGCCAAGCTCGGGGCGCGGGACCGGGCGCAGCTGGTGGTGCTGGCCTACGAGTCGGGGATGATCCGTCCCGGCTGGCTCGGCTGACCCCGCCGCCCCCGGGGGCCCGGGCCGGGGGTGCAACGGGAGGGGCGGCGGCGGTGTTGAAGGGGATGTGACGGTTACCGACGAGGTTACGACCCGGCCCGGCGCTCCGCCGCCCGCCGCCGGGGACGGCGGGCAGGCCGGTGGGGGCGATGCGGCGGCCGTGCGGGTCGTCGCGGCGCTGTCCGGCGACCTGGACGGCGGGTTCGCCGTGCTGTACGAGGCGTACCGGGGGCCGGTGTTCTCCACCGCGCTGCGGTTGTGCGGGCGGTGGGCGGAGGCCGAGGACCTGTCCGCCGAGGCGTTCCTGCGCGCCTACCGGGCGCTGTGCGGGTACGGGCCGGAGCGGATCGCCGAGTTGCGGCCGCGGGCGTGGCTGCTGACGATCCTGGCGAACGTGTGGCGCAACGGGCTGCGGACGGCGGCGCGCAAGCCGCCGCCGGGGCCGCTGGAGGACGCGCCGGACCCGCCCGACCCGGCGGAGGGCGTGGAGGACGCGGCGGCGCGGCACGAGACCGGCCGAGAGCTGGCGGGGCTGCTGGCGGCGCTGCCGGACGCGCAGCGCGCCGCGGTGGTGCTGCGGCACGTCACCGACCTGCCGGTGGCGGAGATCGCGGAGGTGCTGGGGGTGCCGGAGGGCACGGTGAAGTCGCACGTCTCGCGCGGGCTGGCGCGGTTGCGCCGCCTGCATGACCAGGGAGAGGGAGGCATCCGATGAGCAGCACCGATCCTGCGGCCGACGCGCTGCTTGCGGGGCTGGCCGGGCTCGGCGCCGACGCGCCGCCCGCGCTGCTGGACCGGATCGCCGCGCGGCGCGTCGAGGTGGAGGGGCCGCTGGAGCATCTGCGGGTGGCGTTCACCGACCGCGGTGTGGCGTTCGTGCGGGCCGGGCTGGACGAGGCGGAGTTCGCGTCCGCGTTCCGGGAGCGGTTCGCGCGGCCGCTGCTGCCGGCGGCGCGTCCGCCGGCCGGGCTGGTGCCGGCGCTGCGGACCGGGCGGCTCGGTGATCTGCCGCTGGACCTGCGGGGTCTCAGCGGGTTCGAGGCGGCGGTGCTGCGGGCCGCGGCGACGATCCCGCGCGGGCAGGTCCGCCCGTACGCGTGGGTGGCGCGGCGGGCGGGGCGTCCGAAGGCGGTGCGGGCGGTCGGGTCGGCGCTGGGCCGCAACCCGGTGCCGCTGCTGATCCCGTGCCATCGGGTGACGCGGTCGGACGGGTCGCTGGGCGAGTACGTGTTCGGGGCGGCGGCCAAGGAGCGGCTGCTGCGCGCCGAGGACGTCGACGTGGACGAGGTCACCGACATGGCGCGGCGGGGGGTGCGGCTGGTCGGCAGCGACACCACGGGGATCGTGTGCTTCCCGACCTGCGCGGACGCCCGCCGGATCGCGCCTTCGCACCGGCGCGGGTTCCGGGATCTGGCCGCCGCGGCCGCCGCCGGGTACCGGCCGTGCCTGCACTGCCGCCCGGACGGCCCCGGCCCGTCCGCCGCCTGACCGCCTGACCGTCCGTGCGTCCGGCCGGGCGGGCTGGGTGCCCGGCCGCGGGGGCGGGGGGTTCAGCGGCGGCCGGCGAGCAGGACGCCGGCGCCGCCGAGGACCAGCCCGGCGGCGGCGAGCGGGTCGAGGGCCTGCCCGATCGTCGCCCATGCCAGCACCGCGGTGACCGACGGGGTGAGGAAGAACAGCGCAGCGACGGTGGAGGCCGGGGAGCGGCGCAGCATGGTGTTCAGCAGCAGGAACACCCCGATGGAGTTCACCAGCACCATCCAGGTGAGCGAGGCGCCGAATGCGCCCCAGTGCGCGACGTGGGGCGTTTCGGTGAGCAGTGACAGGGCGCCCAGCGGCGGCGCGGCGACCAGGAACTGCACGGCGGTGCCGGTCCGCACGTCCATGTCGGGGATGTGGCGCTTCTGGTAGAGGGTGCCGAGGCTGAGGCCGAGGAGCCCGACCAGGGCCAGCAGCACGCCGAGGGGCGAGAACGCGATGCGGTCGGCGACGGCGA
Source organism: Actinomadura violacea (assembly GCF_017573465.1). GTDB lineage: Bacteria > Actinomycetota > Actinomycetes > Streptosporangiales > Streptosporangiaceae > Spirillospora > Spirillospora violacea. The sequence continues at coordinate 242,528 of NZ_JAGEPF010000015.1, read as the reverse complement.
GCACGACGCCGGCGGCGCCGAGCCCGAATCCGGCCCACTGGCGCCGGGTGACGCGCTCCCCCAGGACCCGTGCCGCCAGCAGCGCGATCACCACGGGGTTCAGGCCCTGGACGAGGGCGACGACGCCCGCGGGCAGGCCCATCGCCAGCGCGCTGTAGAGGGCGCCGAACTGGACGGCCTGGATCAGCAGTCCCGACACCGCCAGGTGCGCCAGGGTGCGGCCGCGGGGCCAGGGCGCGCGGACGGCGATGGCGTAGCCGGCCAGCAGCAGCCCGGCGGCGCCGAACCGCGCGAAGATCAGCAGGAGCGGCGGGGCGGCGTCCACGCCGATCGCGCCGGCGATGAACGCGCTGCTCCACAGCAGGACGAACACCGCCGGCATCGCCGCTCCCCCGAGCCCGCCACCGGCACCGGTCCTGGCGGCGGGCCGCTCCCCCGGTGCGTCCGGCTTCGCGGCGGTCCCTGATGCCCTCGCCTGGGACGCCGCCTGGGCCGGCGCCTGGGCCGGCGGTGTGGCCGGGGTGTGCTGGGCGACCATGAGACACCTCCACAAGTAACCGGTTATGACGGTTACTCATCCTGAGCCGCCTCCCGTAACCTGTCAAGCCGGTTATTGTGGGGGGATGGAGTTCACCTTCGTCTCCGGCGACCTGGCCCTCGACCTCGCCGGCACCGTCCAGCACCGCCGCGACGACCGCCGCGACCTGCTCACCTCCCCCGGCGACCTGGCCCGCTGGAGCGCCGCCGCCGGGCTGCTCACCGACCCGCCCGAGATGAGCGCCGGCGACCTCGCCGCCGCCGTCGCCCTGCGCGAGGCGATCTACCGCTGCGCCACCGCCGTCCTGCACGGCGCGCCCCTCGCCGCCGCCGACCGCGGCCTGATCAACCTGCGCGCCGCCGCCGCGCCGCCCGTCCCCCGCCTCACCGCCGGCGGCGCCGTGCACCGCGACGGCGACGCCGCCGCCGTGCTCGCCGCCGCCGCCCGCGCCGCCGTCGACCTGCTCGCCGCCGCGGCCGCACCCGGCGGCGACGACACCGACGGCGCCGACGGCACAGGGCGCGGCGTCCTCAAGCAGTGCCAGGCCGACCCCTGCACCCGCCTCTACCTGGACACCTCCCGCCGCCGCACCCGCCGCTGGTGCGACATGCGCCAATGCGGCAACCGCGCCAAGGCCGCCGCGTTCCGCGCCCGCCGCACCCCCGGCCGCGACGGCTGACCCGCGGCGCGCGTGTAGAGCGGCGCATGGCGGGAATGGGGCCGTCCACCTGCAGGGACGACTGAGGGGGAACACCATGCGGGTCGTGGTCACCGGCGCCACCGGCAACATCGGCACCAGCACCGTCGAGGCGCTCACCGCCGATCCCCGCGCCACCTCCGTCCTCGGCCTGTCGCGCCGCGGCCCCGGCGGCCGCGCCGAACGCGACGACGGCACCGAATGGGCCGAGGCCGACGTCACCGACACCGACCTGGTCCCGCTGCTGCATGGCGCCGACGCCGTGATCCACCTGGCGTGGCTGTTCCAGCCCACCCACCGGCCCGCCGTCACCTGGGACGCCAACGTCGTCGGCACCACCCGCGTCCTGGACGCCGTCGCCGAAGCCGGCGTGCCCGCCCTGGTCGTGGCGTCCTCCGTCGGCGCCTACTCCCCCGGCCCCAAGGACCGCGCCGTCGAGGAGTCCTGGCCCACCCACGGCTGGCCCGGCGCCGCCTACAGCCGCGAGAAGGCCTACGTCGAACGGCTCCTGGACGTCTTCGAGGCCCGCAACACCGGCACCCGCGTCGTGCGGATCCGCCCCGGGTTCGTGTTCGAACGCCAGAGCGCCGCCCAGCAGCGCCGCCTGTTCGCCGGGCCGCTGGTGCCGGGACGGCTGATCCGGCCCGGCCGCGTCCCCGTCGTCCCCGACCTGCCCGGCCTGCGCTTCCAGGCGCTGCACTCCGCCGACGCCGGGCGGGCGTTCGCGCTCGCCGCGCTCGGCGACGCCCGCGGCGCCTTCAACATCGCCGCCGACCCCGTCATCGACCCCGACGTGCTCGCGGACCTGCTCGGCGCCCGCACCGTCCGGCTGCCCGCCCGCGGCGTGCGCGCCGCGCTCGCCGCCGCGTGGAACCTGCACCTGGTCCCCGCCTCGCCCGGCCTGTTCGATCTGGCGCTGCAAGTGCCGATCATGGACACCGCGCGGGCCCGCGCCGAACTCGGCTGGACGCCCCGCCGCACCGCCCGCGAGGCGATGGCCGACTTCCTGGAGGGGCTGCGCACCGGCGCCGGACGCGACACCCCGCCGCTGGCGCCCGGCGCCGGCGGCCCCGCCCGCGCCCGCGAGTTCGCCACCGGCGCCGGCCACAAGCCCTGACCCGCCCGCCCCGCGCCCCGCCCCCGCCCGTCCCGCGTCCGCCGAACACCCACAGGAGGTCACACCCGATGCCGACGATCACACCGGACCACCTGCACGAACTGCTGGCCTCCGCCGACCGCGACGCCGCGCTCGTCGTCGTCGGCGGGCACGCCGCCGTCGTCCCGTCCACGCCCGCCGGACGCGGCGAACCCGAGGACGCCATGGTGATCACCACCCGGGACGCCGTCATCGCCGAACTCGACACCGGCGCCAACGACGAGCAGCTCGAACGCCTCGCCCAGCGCCTGGACACCGCCCTGGACAGCCTCGGCGGCTGACACCCGCCCCCGTCCGGCGCCGTGACCGGATCGTCCCGGGCCGCGGCGCGACCCCGGCCTGCCCGGCGGCGCGTCAGCCGTGCAGCGCCAGATACGGCGCCAGGGCGAACAGGCTGACGACCAGCGAGCCCGTCAGGGCGCCCGCCGGCACCGCCCGCGCGATCACCCAGCCCAGCAGCACCCCCGCCAGCTCGGGCACCCCGGTCAGCGCCGCCAGCGGCCAGTCCACCGCCCCCGCCGCCACGTACCCCAGCGTCCCCACGGTCGCGATCACCACCGACTGCGCCTGCGCCGCCGCCAGCGCCGACAGCACCGGCACCCCGAGCACGACCAGCAGCGGCACGCTCAGCATCGGCCCGCCGATCCCGAACACCCCGCTCGCCACCGCGACCGCGAACCCGACCGCCGCCACCACCGGCGTCCCCGGCAACCGCCCGCCGCCCGGTTCCGCCGCCGCGGGACGGGCCGCGCGGCGCCACACCAGCGCCCCGACCAGCGCCACGAACACCCCCAGCAGGATCCCGAACACCCGTCCCGACACCACGCTGTTGACCAGCACGCCCAGCGGCGTGCCCGCGACCGCCGCGGCCGCCAGCGCCCCCGCGATCCGCCGCGTGCCGCGCTCGCGCAGCTGCCCCGACCGGGTGTAGGCGGCGGTCGCCAGCGCCCCGGTCGCGACGTGCGTGACGATCGCCGTGCCCGCCACCTGCGCCGGCGACATGCCCGTCAGCGCGAACAGCCCGACCGTCACCAGCACCCCGCCCGGCCCGACCGCCGTGATCCCCACCCCGGCGACCAGCCCGAACAGCACCAGACCCGCCAGCACCGGCATCCCGAGACCGCCCACGGCCCCTCCTCTCTCCACGCACCCGGCAACGACGACCACCGCGGCGGCCCGCCCGCGGGCGGGCCGCCGCGGTCAGGCGCCCGGCGGCGCCGGCGAGCGCCACAGGGTGGCGCGCAGCGTCAGCCGGTCCGCGCGGATGTGCACCGCCTCGCTGTCGACCGGCCGCCCGTCGGCCAGATGCGCCAGCCGGTCGATCGCGAAGATCGCCGAACCCGCCGGGACGCCGAGCGGCGCCGCCGTCGCCGGCGCGGCCGCCACCGCGTGCACCTGCACCTCCGCCCGGCCGAGCGGCTGCCCGGCGACCTCCTCGATCAGCCCGAACAGGTCCCGCTCGGCCAGCTCCCGGCCGAGGCCCGGGCGGCGCAGCAGGCCCTCGCCGATGTCGCCCGGCAGGTAGGTGGTGTCCAGTGACAGCGGCTCGTCCTCCAGCCGCCGCAGCCGCTCCACCCGGACCGCGCCGGCGCCCGGCGCCAGCCCGAGCCGTGCCGCCACCGCCGGCGGCGGCACCGGGACCCGGCCGATCTCGCGGACCTCGTTGGTGACCGTGCCGTGCCCGGTCAGCGCCTCCGCCAGCCCCGCCAGCCGGTCCAGCCCGTGCCCGTGCTTGGCCGCCACCACCGTGGTGCCGACCCCGCGCCGCCGCGTGATCAGGCCCTCCGCGCGCAGCAGCGCCAGCGCCTCCCGGACGGCGTTGCGGGACGCGCCGAGCCGCTCGCCGAGCTCCCGCTCGTCGGGGAGCGTCCCGCCGGGGAACGCGCCGCCGGTGATCTGCTGGCGCAGCACGTCGGCGGCCTGCCGGGCCCGCTCGGCCCGCGGCCGCGACGACACCCACCCGCTGCTCTGCTCCCGCGGCGACGTCCCGCCCATGCCCCTCCCTCGCGCTCGTGCGCGCCGCCCGCGCGGCGGCCCACCCCTCGTCCAGGATGCCGGACGAAGATTACGCCACTGTTACGCCACCCTGTTTGACCTGCATTAACGCCTCACCTGCGGGCGCACGACGGGCCCCGGGGTGTTCCGCCGGCCCAGGCCCCCGAACCGGCCGTGAACAACGTCGGCCCCCCATGGCCCGCGGCCGGGCGGGGCGGCGGGATCGGCTGTGTCGTGGGGGTTACAGGCGGGTTCGCGGCCGCATATTGTCGGCGGCCGGGGTGACGATGGGCGTGTGGAGCATGTCGATCGGGTGGACCGGCTGCTGGCGCTGGTCGCGGAGCTGCGCGCCGCCGCACCGGTGCCGCTGGAGCCGCGGGAGCTGGCCGCGCGGCTGGAGGTCGGCGAGCGGACGGTCCGCCGCGACCTGGAGCTGCTGACGCACGGCGGGCTGCAGGTCCGGCAGCCGGGCCGCCGCGGGTACGTGCTGGAGGAGCCGGCGGAGCCGGAGCCGTTGAGCGAGGTCGCGTCGCTGATGGGCCCGGTCCGCGACACCCTCGCCGAGGCGGTGCGGCGGCGCCGGGTCGTCCGGCTCGCCTACACCGATCAGGCGGGGGCGCGCAGTTTCCGGGACGTGGAGGCGCACGGGCTGGTCACCGCCCCCTACGGGGAGTACCTGGTGGGGTGGTGCCTGATGCGGGACGGGCCGCGGATGTTCCGGCTGGACCGGGTGGGCGCGGCGGTGCTGTCGGGGCGCGGCGCGGACGTGCGGGACCTGGACGGGCTGCTGGCGGCGCTGCGGGTGCCGATGCCGCGTCCGGCGCCCGGCGCGCGGCGGCGGAGCCCGGTGGGGGCGGCGCGGGCGCGGGCGTGGACGCTGGACCGGCTGGAGTTCGTGCGGGGGCGGCTGCGGGACGCGGCCGCCGAGGTCCGCGGCGGTGGTGAGGGCGCGGCGGCGCTGCGGGGCGTGCTGGGGCATCTGGCGGAGTGGACGCGCTGGCAGCTGGCGGCGGTCCGGGCGGCGGCGACGGGCGAGGACCCGGTGCTGGAGGGGCGGCGTCCGGCGTTCCCGCCGGTGTTCGACCGGGAGCTGCCCTACGACGCGCGGGAGCGGATGATCCAGGACGCGATGGCGCTGCGCTCGCTGGGGGATCTGGCGCGGGATCTGAACCAGGTGCTGGAGGCGGCGGCGCACTGGGCGGCCGACTGCGACGACGCCCTGTGGGAGGGGGAGCTGCCCGATCCGCGCCCGTACGGGGGGCCGGGCCCGCCGCGCCCGTTGGCGGATCTGCTGGCGGGGTGGCGGGGGCCGCTGGCGCACATCGAGTGGCATCTGGACCGGCTGGCCGACGAGCCGCCGCGGCCGCCGGACGGCGCTGAGGAGGAGGTGCGGGTGGTGGACCGCTGCCCGCTGCAGGCGTGACCTTCGGCCGGGTCAGTGGCGGGCGTGCGGGGCGTCCTTCTTGGCGCGGTTGCCGCAGGCGCTCATCGAGCACCAGCGGCGCGTCCCGGGGCGGGAGGTGTCCAGGAACAGGGCGCCGCATCCGTCGCCGGCGCATGCGCGGACGCGCGCCAGGGCGGTGGAGGCGACCAGGTCGAGGGCGTCGCGGGCCAGGACGGCGAGGGCCGCGGCGACGGGTTCGGCGGCGTGGTGGCGCAGCCGTCCGGCGGCGTCGAGGGCGGGGACGGGCACGGGGCGGGCGGCGGCGGAGTTCACCCGGTCGCGGGACGCGGCGTCGCAGGCGGCGGGGCCGCCGCCGTCGCGGGCGGCGGTGACGAGCCGGTGGATCGCCTCGCGCAGGACGCGCGCGGCCAGCAGGTCGGCGGCGTCGGCGCGTCCGGCGTCCTCGGCGCGGTCGTAGGGGCCGCACCGGTGGATCCAGGCGTCGAGGGCGGCGGGGTCGGTGAGCTCCTCGACGGCCCGGGCGGCGCCGCGGTGCCGCAGGGTCCCGGTGAAGTCCAGGCAGGGCCGCCCGGCGCCCCGGCGGACGGGGGCGGAGGGGGTCATGGTCGCCGAGGATAGCCGCGAACCGGTTCGGCCGGTACGCGCCTGCGAACCGCCGCCGGTCCCGGCCCGCCGCCGGTCCCGGCCCGCCACCGCCCTGGCGGGGGCCGGGTTCAGTTGCGGGCCGGGGCGGCGCCGGCGGTGACGGGCGTGTTCGCGGTGGGGCGGTGGCCGCCGGGTTGGTGCAGGTCGCGGGTGAACCAGACGGTCTTGCCGGCGGGGTGGGGGCGGGCGCCGAATCCGGTGGCGAGCGCGGTGACCAGCAGCAGGCCTCGGCCGGCCTCGGCCCAGTCCAGGACGGGCGGCGCGGGCCGCGCGGGGCCGGGCGCGGCGGGGTCGGTGTCGCCGACCTCGCCGGTGAGGCGGCCGCCGTCCAGGCGCAGCCCGAGGCGGACGGGTCCGGTGCCGTGCACGACCGCGTTGGTGACCAGTTCGTCCACGATCAGCACGATGTCGGCGACGTCGCCGGGGTCGGTGACGTGCCAGGCGTCGAGGGTCCGCGCGGTGAGGGCGCGTGCGCGGGCGGCGCTGCGCGGTTCGGCGGGCAGTTCCCAGGACGCGGCGGGGCGCGCGCCGCGCGGGTCCTCGGGCGCGCGGTGCCGCTCCCCCGCCGCGGCGGCCTCCCCTCGCCCGTGTTCGGTGGCCGGTGCGGCGGTGGGCCCGCCGGCGGCCGGATCGATGACGTCGGTGCCTGTCTCGGTGCCGTGCCCCTCGGGTGCCACTTTCCCCGTCTCCTCGCCGTGGGCGGTGTGCGCGGGCCGGTGGCGCCGCCGGGTGTTCCCCGTCCCGGTGGCTGGTTCCGGTGGTGCCCGCGTCGGTCCATCTTCAGGGACGCATCGGGCGCGGGGGCGGTGCACGGGCGCAGGGAACCCTCACCCGCGGGTGAGGTGATGGTGGACACGCGGACGGCCCCGGTGGAATGAGCAGGGTCCGGTTGCCGTTATGGTGGGTGGCGTCGGTGTGGCATGTGTCCCCCGGGCTCTACACAACGCCTTCGGGGAATACCGCCGGTCCGTACGGTCCGGGCTGGAACCTCGTTGTGCCTTTCGCCGTGAGGCGACCACCACACCGGCCTAAGCGCCGAGGCCCCGGCGAGATCTATTCTCGCCGGGGCCTCGGCGTTCGCCGTCTCAGGGGCCCGGTGCGGGGCCCGCGGTCGGTGCGGTCGTGTTCAAGCCCGCGTTGTGCTCAAGGGTGTGCGTTCGGTGGTGGTGCGCGGCGGTGGGGTGGAGGGCGGCCGGGGCGGGTGGTGGGGCGGGTCACTGCAGCAGGGCGGCGGCGATCGCGGCTCCGATGGCCGCCAGCACGACGACGGCGGCGATCGCGGTCGCGGTGATCAGGCGGGCGCGGCGGCCGCGGGGGGTGCCGAGCCGTGCGAGGCGGCCGGCCAGCCGCGGGTCGTCCTCGCTCAGGCGGACCTCGATCTGGGTGAGGATCCGCTGTTCCTCCATCGACAGCGCCATGCTCAATACCTCCGGGGGGCGGGCAGTGCTGTGTTCTTCCCCACGGAGCATGATCATTATCCTTCGGCGGCGGTAACCGTTGAGCCGCGTGCGGGAGCGCTCTCGTGGTGGAGGCGGTCCAGGGCGGTGACGTAGTAGGTGTAGGCGCGGCCGGGCTTGGCGGAGGGGTCGATGACGCCGCCGCCGCGGACGTCGCCGATCAGCCGGGCGCCGCCCAGGGGCGCGCACGCGGCGGTCTTGCCGTCGGCCCGGTACACCGCGTAGGAGGCGGCGCCCTGGGAGGGGCGCCACTGCACCTTGATGCCCTTGCCGTCGGGGGCGGCCTTGGTGTCCTGGACGGGCGGCGGGGCGTGCCCGCCGCGGCCGGCGACGGCGGGCGGGATCGCGGGGCGGGAGTAGTGGTCGTCGCGGATGCGGGCGGCGAACCCGCGGCGGTTGCCGGCGATGTCGGCGGCGCTGAAGAACACGTCGCCGCGGACCTGCGGGTACTTGCGGTTGAGGGTGAGGTGCCGCGACAGCTCGGCGGGCTTCTTCCAGGGGCCGGGTTCGCCGACGCGGTAGCCGGCCTGCCCGATGGTCAGCTGCACGCCGGTGCCCTTGACCTGGTCGGCCCACCAGGCGACGAGCTTGGCGTAGTCGGCGCGGGCGTCGCCGATCGGCCAGTACAGCTGGGGGGTGACGTAGTCCAGCCAGCCCTTCTTGATCCAGCCGCGGGTGTCGGCGTAGATGTCGTCGTAGCTCTGCAGGGCGCTGGTGGGCGACCCGTTCGGGTCGCTGCTCTTGTTGCGCCACACCCCGAACGGGCTGATGCCGAACCGGACCCAGGGTTTGGCCTGGTGGATCTGCTGGGAGAGGGTCTGGACGAGGGTGTCGACGTTGCGGCGCCGCCAGTTCGCCTTGGACAGGCCCTTGCCGTAGGCCTTGTAGGCGGCGGAGTCGGGGAAGTCGCCGTCCTCGGGGTAGGGGTAGAAGTAATCGTCGAAGTGGACGGCGTCGATGTCGTACTTGTGGACGACGTCCAGGACGGCCTTGGTCGCCAGGTCGCGGACCTGCGGCAGGCCCGGGTCGTACCACAGGCCGCCGCCGTACTTGCGGACCCAGTCGGGGTGGCGGCGGGCGGGGCTGCTCGCGGCGAGTTTCTTCAGGTCGTCCTGGCGGCTGACGCGGTAGGGGTTGAACCAGGCGTGGAACTCCAGGTTCCGCGCGTGCGCCTGCTCGACCATGAAGTTCAGGACGTCGTAGCCGGGGTTCTTGCCCTGGGTGCCGGTGAGCCACTGCGACCACGGCTCGTACGGGGAGGGGTAGAACGCGTCGGAGTCGGGGCGGATCTGCACGAACACCGCGTTCATGTTCATCGCCTTGGCGGTGTCGAGCAGCCGGGTGAACTGCTTCTTCTGCTTGGCGGCGGACTCGCCGGGCTCGGCGGGCCAGTCGGTGTTGCCGACGGTGGCGATCCACATGCCGCGGACCTGCCGGGCGGGGCCGTCGCCGTCGGGCGCGGCGACCTTGGGGCATTCGGGTCTGGCGCCGGCGGTGACGGGCCCGGCGCGGTCGCCGTCGTCGCCGCCGCCGAAGGCGGGCACGCCGCAGCCCGCCGTGCCCGTCATCGCACCGGCCGCCAGCACCGCCGCCGTCGCCCGGATCCGCGTCCCCGTTCGCCATGCCATAGCGAGCCATTGTTACGCATCCGTTGCGGTGGTACGGACGTAACGATGATGTCCGTGTGATGCCTCACCCTCCCGCCCCGTCCCGTTTCGCCGCCCGCCCGCACCCGTTGCGATCTTCGAACACGCGTTCCATACTGGCGGCGCAGCAGATCGTTCACATGTTCGAAAGGGGGCGGGTGTGCGCTGGGATCACCTGCGGCTTTCCGAAGACGACGGCGGCGGCGACGGGACCGGCGGCGCGGCCGTGCCGCTGATCGAGCGGGGGGTTGCGCGCACGTTCGACACGCCGGAGTTCCGCGGGATGACCTTCTACGAGGTGCGCGCCCGATCGGTGGTCAACGCGGTGCCGAAGGCGTCGCGGATGCCGTTCCGCTGGACGATCAACCCCTACCGTGGCTGCACCCACGCCTGCGTGTACTGCTTCGCCCGCAAGACCCACGAGTACCTGGAGATGGACGCGGGCGCGGACTTCGACTCGCGGATCGTGGTGAAGGTGAACGCCGCCGAGCGGGTCCGGGCGGAGCTGGCGGCGCCGCGGTGGCGCGGCGAGCACATCGCGATGGGCACCAACGTCGACTGCTACCAGCGCGCCGAGGGCCGCTACCGGCTGATGCCGGGGATCCTCGCGGCGCTGCGCGACGCGGCGAACCCGTTCTCGATCCTGACCAAGGGGTCGCTGATCCTGCGGGACCTGCCGCTGCTGCAGGAGGCGGCCGAGCGCACCCGGGTGAGCGCGGCGGTGTCGGTCGGGTCGGTGGACGCGGGGCTGTGGCGGCTGGTGGAGCCGGGCACCCCGTCGCCGCGCAAGCGGCTGGAGGTGTGCGCGCGGCTGAACGAGGCGGGGATCGGCTGCTCGGTGCTGATGGGCCCGGTGATCCCCTACCTGTCGGACTCGCCGGCGCAGCTGGAGGCGGCGGTGCGGCAGGCCGCCGAGGCGGGCGCGACGTCGGTGTCGGCGATCACGCTGCATCTGCGGCCCGGCGCCCGCGAATGGTTCATGGCCTGGCTGCGCGAGCACCATCCGCGGCTGGTCGTCCCGTACGCGCGGCTGTACGGGTCCGGCGCGTACGCGCCGCAGGAGTACCAGCGGCGGATCTCGGCGCGGGTGCGGGACCTCGCGGACCGGTACGGGGTGGGCGCGGGGCGCCGCGGCCCGTCGGCGCACCGCCGCCTCCCCGCTCCCCCGGCGGCGCCGGCCGCGGAGCAGCTGTCGCTGCTGTGACGCCGCCGGGCCGCGGTGCGGTCAGAGGGCGAGGTCGGCGCGGAGGCGGTCGGCGCCGGTGAACAGGAACGCGCGCAGGCCGGCGGCGCGGGCGGCCTCGACGTTGGCGGGGCGGTCGTCGACGAAGGTGAGGTCGCCGGGCGCGGCGCCGAGGTGGCCGGCGACGTGCGCGTAGATGGCGGGGTCGGGTTTGGCCAGGCGCAGGTCGGCGGAGAAGAACCGGTGGCGGAACAGCCCGGCGAACGGCGCGGCCTCGATATGGCGGGCCATCTCCAGCGGCGCGTTGGACAGCAGCGCCAGGGGGACGCGGCGCGCGTCCAGGTCCCGCAGGATCTGCAGGGTGCCCTCGTCCAGGTGGGACCACATCTCCAGGTCGAGGCGGACCAGGACCTCCAGCAGGGCGGGGGTGGCGGCGCGGCCGAGGCGCCCGCACAGCTCGCCCCAGTATCCGGCGGCGTCGACGGTGCCGAGGTCGTAGGCGGCGCGGCCGTCCCAGTAGGCGTCCCAGAACGCGGCGGGGTCGCCGCCGACGGTGCCGGCGATGCGGGCGACGGCGTCCTCGGGCGGTGCGTGGCACACGACCTCGCCGTAGTCGACGACGACCCATTCCATTGACGCCCCCTGACTCCTTGTGCGATCAACCATGTTTCCAACGTACATCACGTTCGTTCGAACACGAAGACGGTTCGTCGTCGTGGGGGTGGGGGCCGGTGAGGCGGTCGCCGAGGGGGCTGCGCCGGTACAGCATGTGGCGGCCGTCGCGGGCGCGGGCGACGAGCCCGGCGGCGTGCAGGATCTTCAGGTGCTGGGACACGGCGCTGGGGGTGACGGCCAGCCGGCGGGCGATCTCCACGGTCGGCAGCGGTTCGCCGAGCATGCCCAGCAGCCGGGCGCGCGGCGCGCCGAGCAGCGCCGCCAGCGCTCCCCCGCCACCGCCACCGTCACCGCCGCCGTCGTCCGCCGCGGCGGGTGCGGGGCGCCACAGGGTGGCGACGCCGCGGCTCGGATACACCAGCAGCGGGGCTTCGTCGGCGCTGACGGGCGGGGCGGGTTTGTGCGCGAACACCGAGGGGACCAGCAGCAGCCCGCGGCCGGCGGCGTGCACGGTGTGCCGGCCGATCATCTGGTCGATGTGCAGGACGCCGCCGTCCCAGCGCAGGTTGGGGTGCATGCCGGCGAACAGCGCGCGGGCGCCGCCGGTGGCCAGGCGGCGGGCGCGGTAGGTCATGTCGGCTTCCAGCACGAGGCGGATCTGCGGCCAGTGCGGGCGGACGGCGGTCCGCCAGTAGCGGCGCAGCTCGTCGCAGATCGCGTCGTTGAGGCGGGCGACGCGGGCGTCGTCGCCGTCGGCGGGGTCGGCGAGCGCGGCGGGCGGGGGGCCGGGGGCGTGGACGGCGAGCAGGTCGCGGCGGACCCGGGCGGGCGGTGCGGCGCGGGCGGCGGCGAGCTCGTCGTCGAAGCCGGGCGCGAACACCTCGGGCCGGGGGGTGAGGTGGTCGGGGATGGCGTGCCGGTCGCCGACCAGCGCCATCAGCAGCGCGGTGTCGACGCCGGCGAGGCGCGACAGTGCGTCGCGCCGCCACGGCAGCTGCAGCGCGTAGCGGCCGGGGTCGCGCAGGACGCGCAGGCTCTCCATCGTCTCGCCGAGGGGCGACAGCGCGAAGCGGGTGTCGGCGAGGTCCTCGACGCCGAGCACGAACCGGATCATTAAGCGCCACGCTACATCGTTTCCGGTGGGGCGGGGCGCCGCGGTCGACTCGTCGCCATGACGACGAGCACGGCGGACGGGACGGCGACGAGCACGACGGCGCCCACGGCATCGGCGGGTGCGGCGGGGCGCGGGGTGATCGCGCTGCTGGCGGTGGCGTGCGGGGTCGCGGTCGGGAACGTGTACTTCCCGCAGGCGGCGGCTCCGGCGGTCGCGGCGGGCCTGGGCGTGGGCGCGGGGACGGCGGCCGGGGTGGTGTCGGCCGCGCAGTTCGGTTACGCGGCGGGGATCTTCCTGCTGGTGCCGCTGGGCGACCGGGTGCCGCACCGGCGGCTGATCGTGGCGCTGCTGGCGGTGACGGCGGCGGCGCTGGCGGTGGCGGGCGCGGCGCCGGACGCGGGGGTGCTGCTGGCCGCGAGCGCCGCGGCGGGCGCGGCGACGGTGGTCGCGCCGGTGATCGGCCCGATGGCGGCGGGCCTGGTGCCCGCGGACCGGCGGGGCCTGGTCAGCGGGGTGATGCTGAGCGGGTCGCTCGGCGGGATGCTGCTGTCGCGGTCGCTGGGCGGCCCGCTCGCGCAGTGGCTGGGGTGGCGGTCGCCGTACCTGGTCGCGGCGGCGCTGGCGCTGGTGCTGGCGGTGGTGCTGTGGCGGGCGCTGCCGGTGACCGCGCCGCCGTCCGGCCACCCCTACCGGCGGCTGCTGCTGGAGCCGCTGGCGTTGCTGCGGCAGGAGCCGCTGCTGCGGCGGTCCTGCTTCTACCAGGCGGCGGTGTTCGGGGCGTTCTCGGCGGTGTGGACGGGGGTGGCGCTGCTGCTCAGCGGCCCCCGCTACGAGCTGGGCGCGCCGGCGGTGGGGGCGCTGGCGCTGGTGAACGCCGCGACGATGCTGTGCACGCCGGTCGCGGGGCGGGCGGCGGACCGGCGGGGCCCGGACGCGGTGAACCTGTGGGCGATGATCGGGGTGCTGGTGTCGGCGGGGGTGCTGGCGGTGGGGTGCGCGGGCGGCGCGCCGGGCCTGGTGGCGCTCGCGGCGGGGTCGCTGCTGCTGGACGTGGCGATGCAGTCGGGGATGGTCGCCAACCAGGTCCGCAACTACGCGCTGCGCGCGGACGCCCGCAGCCGGGTGAACACCGCCTACATGACGTGCGGGTATCTCGGCGGTGCGGCGGGGTCCTGGCTGGCGGCGCGGGTGTACGGGGGCCTGGGGTGGGCGGGGGTGTGCGCGCTGGCGGGGACGCTCGCGGCGTCGGCGCTGGCGCGGCACATGGCGGCGATGCGCCGCCACCGCCGCCGCGGCGGACCCGCCCGGCCCGCCGCCGATGCCACCGACGCCGCCGATGTCACGGTGGACGCGGCGGGCGCCGGGGCGTGAAGCGTGCGGCGGGGGCGGGCGGGGTCAGGTGCGGTGGACGGCGAGGTCAGTGCGTCCGGGGGCCAGGTCGGCGCGCAGCACCAGGTCGTCGTCGTAGCCGCCGCCGTGTTCGGGCCGGTACGGGATGGGGGCGGCGGCGGGCAGGGCGGTGAGGCGGTCGTCGAGGCGGGCGGCGGCGTCGGCGCGCTCGGCGGGCCCGGCGCGGTCGGCGCCGGTGATCACCAGGGGCGGCAGGACGTCCATGCCGCTGTAGAACAGGGTGCCGTGCAGCAGGGGGAACAGGACGTCCTCGGCGTCGCCGTGGACGCCGCGGGGGCCGAGGCCGGTGGCGCGGGCGCCGGCGGTGGTGACCACGAGGGCGCGGTGCCCGGCCAGGCCGCCGTCGCCGTAGCGGCGGGCGCGGCCCTGCTGGTCGTGGACGCCGAAGGCGTAGCCCTGGACGAACACGCGGTCGAACCAGCCTTTGAGGATGGCGGGCATCCCGTGCCACCACAGCGGGAACTGCAGGATCAGCGTGTCGGCCCAGTCGAGCTTGGCGTGCTCGGCGCGGATGTCGGGGGCGAGCGCGCCGGTGGCGCGGGCGTGCTCGGTCGCGGGCCCGAGGCGCAGGGGTTCGCCGGGGTCGTGGGCGACGTCGCCGGGCCCGGCGACGGGGTTCCAGCGCATCGCGTACAGGTCGGAGTGGCGGACGCGGTGGCCGTGGCGCCGCAGGGTGGCGGTGCCGTGGTCGCGCAGGGCGCCGTTGAGGGAGCGCGGTTCGGGGTGGGCGAACACCCACAGCACGTTCATCGCGGATGCTTCCTTTCGTGTGGTCGGTGCCGGTTTCCGGTGTTCGATGCTGCCGGGGGTGCGGGCCGCCGGCGAGTGGCCGGTGAGCCATCATGTGCAAGGATCGGGCCATGAGCGTGAGTGCGGGCGGACGGCACCGGGTGGCGGTGCTGGTGCGCGACGGTGTGCTGCCGATGGAGCTGGGGCTGGTGCACCAGCTGTTCGGGCGGGCCCGGTCGGCCGCGGGCACCCCCCTGTACGAGGTGGTGTCGTGCGGGGTCGCGGCGGGTAAGGTGCGCACCGACGCCGATTTCGAGGTGCACGTCCCCGCGGGGCTGGCGGCGCTGCGGGACGCGGCGACGGTGGTGGTGCCGGCGTCGCACGAACTGGACGAGCGGTGCCCGGGCGCGGGCCCGGTGCCGGCGGCGCTGGTCGCAGCGCACCGGCGGGGCGCGCGGGTCGCCTCGATCTGCACGGGCGCGTTCGTGCTGGCCGCGGCGGGCCTGCTGGAGGGGCGGCGGGCGACGACGCACTGGCTGTCGGCGGACCGGTTCACCGCGATGTTCCCCTCGGTCGCCCTGGACCCGGCGGTGCTGTACGCCGACGAGGGCGACGTGCTGACCTCGGCGGGCGAGGCGGCCGGCATCGACCTGTGCCTGCACATGATCCGCCGCGACCACGGCGCGGCGGTCGCGGGGGACGTGGCGCGCCGCACCGTGGTGCCGCCGCACCGCGAGGGCGGGCAGGCGCAGTTCATCGCGCGTCCGGTGGCGGCGCCGCGGGAGGCGACGACGGGCCCGGCGCGGGCGTGGGCGCTGGAGCGGCTGCACGAGCCGCTGACGCTGGCGGAGCTGGCGGCGCGGGCGTCGATGAGCGTGCGGACGTTCACGCGCCGGTTCCGGCAGGAGGCGGGGGTGTCGCCGGCGGTGTGGCTGGCGCGGCAGCGGGTGGAGCGGGCGCGGCAGCTGCTGGAGGAGACCGACCTGCCGGTGGAGCGGGTGGCGGAGCGGTCGGGGTTCGGGACGGCGGCGTCGCTGCGGGCGCATCTGCAGGCGGCGGTGGGGGTGTCGCCGTCGGCGTACCGGGCGACGTTCCGCGGCCCGCAGGACGGCCCGCAGGACGGCCCGCAGGAGGGCGTGCGGGCGGGCGCGGCCCGCTGACCCGGCCGCCCCCGCCCGCACCCGCCCGCGCCGGGGCCGGTCAGGCGGGTTCGGTGTCGGTGAGCTCGGCGGGTTCGGCGATGACGTCGACCATCGCGCCGTTGCGCAGGACGGTGATCGGCAGCGGCCGGCCGATGGCGCCCTCGAACATCAGCCGCTGCAGCGACTGGGCGTGCGACACCGGCTGCCCGCCGGCGGTGAGGACCAGGTCGCCGCGGCGCAGCCCGGCGCGGTCGGCGGGCCCGCCGGGGACGACCTCGGCGACGCGCAGCGCCTCGTCCTGCCCGGTGCGGGCGCGCAGCGCGGGCGGGACGGGGACGGGCGCGGCGACCAGGCCGAGGTAGGCGCGGCGGACGCGGCCGTCGCGCATCAGCGCGGCGATGATGCGGCGGGTGGTGGCGTTGATGGGGACGGCGAGGCCGAGCCCGGCGCCCGCGACGGCGGTGTTGATCCCGACGACGCGGCCGCGGGAGTCGGCGAGGGCGCCGCCGGAGTTGCCGGGGTTGAGGGCGGCGTCGGTCTGGATGACGTCCTCGATGACGCGGGCGGCGCCGCCGCTGCGGGCGGGCAGGGACCGGCCGAGCGCCGACACCACCCCGGCGGTGACCGACCCGGCCAGGCCGAGGGGGTTGCCGACGGCGACGACGAGCTGCCCGACGACCAGGCGGTCACTGTCGCCGAGCGTCACCGGGCCGGGGGCGGCACCGTCGGCGCGGACGACGGCGAGGTCGGACAGCGGGTCGGTGCCGACGACGGTGAACTCGGCGGTGGACCCGTCGGCGAACGCGGCCTGCCCGCCGGCGGCGGCGCCGACGACGTGGGCGTTGGTGAGCAGGAACCCGTCGCCGGTGAACGCGACGGCGGATCCGGCGCCCTCGCCGCGCCGGTGCCGGACGCGCAGCGCGGCGACGCGGGGGGTGAGGTCGCGGGCGACGGCGGACACGGTGGCGGAGTAGGCGTCCAGGGCGTCGGATTCGGCGTCGGCGGGCCGCTCGGCGGGGCGGGGGTCGGGGGACGGGGACATCGCGTCACCTCCAGATGATTACAACATTACCGCGCAACATCCGAAAGCGGCGATGTGTTCCCCCGCCCGGCCCCGCGGGCGGTGCGGTCTCCGGGCCCGTCAGGGGGCGTCGTCGCCGAGGAGATCGGACCGCAGGACGCTGTACAGCACCTCGTCGCGGTACCGGCCGTCGCGGAACCCGAAGCCGCGCATCACGCCCTCGCGGGTGAAGCCCGCCTTCTCCAGGGCGCGCTGCTCGGCGAGGTTGCCGACCTCGGTCTCGGCCTGGATCCGGTGGGCGGTGGTGTGCGCGAACAGGTAGTCCACCAGCAGCCGCTGCGCCCGCGACCCGGCGCCGCGGCCCCGCGCCTCGGGCAGCAGCGCGATCCCGATGCTCCAGCACCACAGCGACCCGGCGGTGGGGACGCGGCGGTACGACACGATCCCGAGCAGGCCGTCGCCGTGCGCGATGGCGAGGGTGCCGGTGTCCTCCCCCAGCATCCCGTCCTGCTCGAAGCGGCGCCGGAACCGCCGCGGGTCGCTCCACCCCGCCCACAGGAACCGCCCGCACAGCCCGGGGTCGGTGCGCAGCCGCTCGATGACCGGCAGGTCCGCCTCGGCGACCGGCCGCAACTCCACATGATCGTCCACGGTCGCCACCGTAGGACGCGCCGCACCCGCCCCGCGACCCCCTTTCGAGGCGCCCGGCCGGCGCGGGGCGGGGGTCAGCGCAGGGTGGACAGGCCGCCGTCGACGTGCACGACCTGCCCGGTGACGTAGGCGGCGCGGTGCGACAGCAGGAACACCACCACGTCGGCGACCTCCCACGCGGTGCCCTGGCGGTGCATCGGGATCAGCGCGGCGGCCCGGTCGCGGGAGGTGTTCCCGCCGGAGGCGTCGCGGCCCATCACCGTGTCGATGAGGCCCGGCGCGACCACGTTGGCGCGCACGCCGCGCCCGGCGCCCTCGGCGGCGATGTGCCGGACCAGGCCCGCCTTGGACGCGTCGTAGGACGGCGACCGCGACCCCGGCTTGGTCCCGGCCAGCGACCCGATGAACACCATCGCGGCGCCGGCGTCCAGCGCGGGCAGCGCCGCCTTCCCGACCAGGAACGGCGCGCGCAGGTTCACCTGCATGACGCGGTCCCAGTCGGCCAGGCCGGTGCCGGCCAGCCCGTAGCCGATGCCGATGCCGGGGTTGAACACCACTCCGTCCAGGCCGCCGAGCTTCTCGGCCGCGCGCATGACGACGCGGTCGCAGGACTCGGGGTCGGTGACGTCGGCGATGACGACGTGCGCCCGGCCGCCCTCGGCGGCGATCATGCCGGCGGTCGCGCCGGCGGCGGCCTCGTCGACGTCGGCGCAGGCGACCTGCGCGCCCTCGCGGGCGGCGGTGACGGCGATCGCGCGGCCGTTGCCGACGGGCGCGGCGGGGTCGTCGCTGGGCCGGGTGCCGGCGCCGACGACCAGGATGCGGCGGCCGGGCAGCAGCGGGCCGCCGGCGGACGCGGGCGGCGCGGAGGGGTGCGGCGCGGGGGGACGCGGTGAGGGGTCGGGCATGCCCGGCACCGTAGCCGACCGGCCCCTGCCCCGCCCAGCCCCTCGCGCGGGCCCGGGCGCCCGGTGCGGGTGGCTAGGGTCGGGGGCCATGGACGTGATCGGGGAGGGCCGGGCGGAGCCGGTCGTGGTGGAGCGCGCCGAGGGCGTCGGCGGGGAGCTGGTGCTGCGCCGCGCGGGCGCCGACTACGAGATCATCAGCAACGGGGTGTTCCTGATGGACACCCGCAACGGCGAGTCCGAGCGGCTGCTGGTCCGCGCCGCCGTCGACGCCGTCCTGCGCGGCGACGGCGCCGGCGGTGCGCCGGTGCGGGTGCTGATCGGGGGGCTCGGCGTCGGGTTCTCCCTGGCCGAGGCGCTGGCCCACCCCGCCGTCGGGCACGTGACGGTGGTGGAGCGGGAACCGGCGGTGGTCGGCTGGCACGCCGGGCCGCTGCGCCCGTGGTCGCGCGGCGGCCTGGACGACCCGCGCGTCGCCCTCGTCCGCGCCGACCTGCTCGACGTCATCGCCGCACCGGGGCCCGGAGCGGCGGACGCGGCTGACGCGGCGGGATTCGACGCGGTGTGCCTGGACATCGACAACGGACCGCACTGGACCGTCACCCCCGGCAACGCCCGCCTGTACGGCCCGGACGGGCTGGATCTGCTCGCCGGGCGCCTCACCCCGCGCGGCGTGCTGGCGGTGTGGAGCGCGGGCGACGCGCCCGGCTTCCAGGAGCTGCTGGCGTCCCGGTTCGCGCAGGTGGAGGAGCTGCCGGTGCCGGTGCCGCGCGGTGAACCCGACGTGGTGTACCTGGCCCGCCGCCCGCGCCCGGCGGCCGCCGGCCGGCCGGGTCGGGGCGCTTGAACGGACCGCGCGCACTGTTCCGGATGACCCGTTCGCTAGGTTTCGGCTGACAACACCTTTAATGGGAGGTTCAGTGGCCACTGCTCACGCCGCCCGGCGGGGCCCCGCCGTCCTCGGCGACCTGCTGCCCGGTTCCCTCGCCCGCGACGCCGCGCTCGTCGCCGGCGCGGCCGCGTTCGTCGGCGTCGCGGCCCAGATCGCGGTGCCGCTGCCCGGCACCCCCGTGCCGGTCACCGGCCAGACCTTCGCCGTGCTGCTCGCCGGCGCCGCCCTCGGCTTCGGACGCGCCGGCCTCGGCATGATCGTCTACCTGCTGGCGGGCATGGCGGGCGTCCCCTGGTTCACCGACGGCGCCTCCGGCGCCGGCTTCCCGACGTTCGGCTACGTGCTCGGCTTCGTCGCCGCCGCGGCCGCCGTCGGCCGCCTCGCCGAGCGCGGCGGCGACCGCACCCCGCTGCGGACCGTCGCGACGATGCTGACCGGCACCGCCATCATGTACGCGGCGGGCGTCCCGTACCTGATGGCGTCCCTGCACGTCGGCCTCGGCAAGGCGCTGCACCTCGGCGTGACGCCGTTCCTGGCCGGCGACGCGCTGAAGGTCGCGCTCGCCGCGGCGCTGCTCCCGGCGGCATGGAAGCTGACGGGCCGCCTCACCGGCCGCCGCACCCCCTGACACCGCAGCCCGCCCCCTGCGTCCCCGCCCCCGTGCCACCGCCGCACGGGGGCGGGCGCATAGCAGCCCGCCCAGGCCCGGGACGCATGGGAGCGGACGGAGCGGGCATGTGCCGTCGAAGACCGCGCCGCGATGTGGCGCA
This sequence comes from Actinomadura violacea, assembly GCF_017573465.1. Classification (GTDB taxonomy): domain Bacteria; phylum Actinomycetota; class Actinomycetes; order Streptosporangiales; family Streptosporangiaceae; genus Spirillospora; species Spirillospora violacea. Next base: position 222,557 of record NZ_JAGEPF010000015.1, on the reverse strand, counting down.
CACCTCACCGGACGCCGCCGCCCCGCCTGTTTGAACAGGTTCAATTCTGCCGTACAGTGGCTTGCGTGAAGCTCGCCGTGACAGCACCGGACCGCCTCGTCGTCCGCACCGCCGAGGTCGCCGACCCCGGCGACCTCGTCTCGAGACTTCCGCACCCCGCCGCCCTGGCCTGGATCCGCCACGGCGAAGGCATCGTCGGCTGGGGCGAAGCCGCCCGCATCACCCTGCCCGGCGGCGACGACCGCTTCAGCACCGCCACCGCGCTCCTGCGCGAACTGTTCGGCGCCGCCGACATCGACGACCCCGTCGCCCTCCCCGGCACCGGCCCCGTCGCCTTCGGCGGATTCGCCTTCGACCCCACCTCCCCCGACTCCGTCCTCATCGTCCCCCGCCGCGTCCTCGGCCGCCGCAACGGACGCGCCTGGCTCACCACCATCGGCGACGACGCCGACCCCCTCTCCCTCGTCCACCGCCCCCAGCCCCCCACCGGCCTCACCTGGGGCGACGGCGCCCTCACCGCACACGCCTGGGGCCAGGCCGTCGCCGCCGCCGTCCAGCGCATCCGCGGCGGCGCCCTCGGCAAGGTCGTCCTCGCCCGCGACCTCACCGCCACCGCCGACGGCCCCATCGACGCCCGCGTCCTGCTGCGCCGCCTCGCCGACCGCTTCCCCGGCTGCTACACCTTCTCCTGCGCCGGCCTCGTCGGCGCCACCCCCGAACTGCTCATCCGCCGCACCGGCGGCGACATCGAATCCCTCGTCCTCGCCGGCACCACCGCCCGCGGCGACACCCCCGCCGCCGACCACGACCGCGCCACCCGCCTGTTCGCCTCCGCCAAGGACCGCGAAGAGCACCGCTACGCCGCCGACATGGTCCGCGACGCCCTCGCCCCCCTCTGCAACGACCTGCACGTCCCCGCCGAACCCGAACTGCTCACCCTCCCCAACCTGCACCACCTCGCCTCCCCCCTGCGCGGCCGCCTCACCGCCGACCGCTCCGTCCTCGACGTCGTCGCCGCCCTGCACCCCACCCCCGCCGTCTGCGGCACCCCCACCGCCACCGCCATGGACCTCATCCGCGAACTCGAAGGCATGGACCGCGGCCGCTACGCCGGCCCCGTCGGCTGGATCGACGCCCGCGGCGACGGCGAATGGGGCATCGCCCTGCGCTGCGCCCAGCTCGACGGCACCCGCGCCCGCCTCTTCGCCGGCTGCGGCATCGTCGCCGACTCCGACCCCGCCGCCGAACTCGCCGAAGCCGCCACCAAGTTCCGCGCCATGCAGTACGCCCTGCAGGGCTGAACCACCCTCCCCGCCACGCCACACTGGTCCCGTGCGCGCGTCCCGCCTGCTGTCCCTCCTCCTGCTGCTGCAGACCCGCGGCCGCATGACCGCCCGCGACCTCGCCGACGAACTCGAAGTCTCCGTCCGCACCGTCTACCGCGACGTCGAATCACTGTCGGCCGCAGGCGTCCCCGTCTACGCCGACCGCGGCCCCGACGGCGGATACCGCCTCCTGGAGGGCTACCGCACCCGCCTCACCGGACTCACCACCGGCGAAGCCGAATCCCTCTTCCTGTCCGGCATGCCCGGCCCCGCCTCCCAGCTCGGCCTCGGCGACGTCGCCGCCGCCGCCGAACTCAAACTCATGGCCGCCCTCCCACCCGACCTGCGCACCCGCGCCGCACGCATCCGCGAACGCTTCCACCTCGACGCCCCCGGCTGGTTCCGCGCCCCCGACGACGTCCCCCACCTGCAGGCCGTCGCCGACGCCGTCTGGAACCAGCAGCGCATCCGCGTCCTGTACAGCCGCTGGGCACGACCCCAGCAGGTCGAACGCGTCCTGGAACCCATCGGCGTCGTCCTCAAGGCCGGCACCTGGTACCTCATCGCCCACCACCCCGACCCCGGCGCACCGGCAGAGACCGCACCCGCACCGGACGCGGCGCCCCGCACCTACCGCGTCTCCAAGATCCTCACCCTGCAGCCGCTCCCCCAGCGGTTCGAACGCCCACCCGGCTTCGACCTCGCCGCCTACTGGGACGCCTACGCCGCCCGCTTCGAAGCCGACTCCTACCGCGACCAAGCCACCGTCCGCCTCTCCCCCGCCGGCCTCGAACGCGCCCCCATACTCCTGCCGCCCGTCATGGCACGCGCCCTCCACGACAACGCCGAACCACCCGACCCCACCGGCTGGACCCCCGTCACCCTCCCCGTCGAATCACTCCGCCACGCCCACGTCGAATTCCTCAAACTCGGCGCCGACGTCGAAGTCCTCGCCCCACCCCGGCTGCGCGACATGATGACCGGCACCGCACGCGCCCTCGCCGCCCACTACCTGCACTGACACACCCGCGCCCGCTCACACCTCCCGCGGCTGGCACCCCGGACACCAGAACAGATTCCGCGCCGCCAGCTCCGCCGCCGCCACCGCCGTCCCGCACACCAGGCACGCCGACCCCGCACGCCGGTACACGTACACCTCACCACCATGATCGTCCACCCGCGGCGGACGCCCCATCGCCTCCGGCGTGTGCTCCGGACGCACCGTGTCGATCCGCCCCGACCGCACCCCCTCCGCCATCAGCACCACCAGATCCGCCCACACCGCCGACCACCGCTCCCGCGACAGCGCCCGCCCCGGCAGCATCGGATCGATCCCCTGCCGGAACAGCACCTCCGCCCGGTAGATGTTCCCCGGCCCCGCGATCACCGACTGGTCCATCAGCAGCGCCGCGATACTCGTCCGGCTCCGCGAGATCCGCGCCCACGCCCGTTCCGGGTCCGCGTCCGCCCGCAACGGATCCGGCCCCAGCCGGTCCCGCAGCAGCTTCACCCCGCCCGGCTCCAGCAGCTCGCACGCGTTCGGGCCCCGCAGATCCGCGTACCCGCCCGCACCCGCCAGCCGCAACCGCACCGCCCCCTGCGGCTCGGGCACCGGCAGCCCACCGAACCGCCACGTCCCATAGATCCCCAGATGGACGTGCAGGACGCGGTCGTCGTCGAACTCCAGCAGCAGATGCTTGCCGTGCGCGTCCGCCGCGGCCAGCACACGGCCGTCGATCTCGGCCGCACCCGCCGCGAACCGGCCCTGCGGGCTCCCGGCGGCGACGGGACGGCCGCCGAACACCCGCTGGTGCTCGGCGGCCAGACGATGGAGGGTATGTCCTTCGGGCATGACGCCCGCAATCCTACGGTCACCCCGGCCCCAAGGTCACCGCAACGGCGCGGTCACCGCAGCGACGCACCCACCGCCCGCATGTGCCCCAGCGCCTGCCGGTACGACTCCACCAGCCCCGTCTCGGTGAACGGCAGCCCCACCGCCGCGCAGTGCGCCCGCACCAGCGGCTGCACCCGCCGCAGGCTGCACCGCGGGATCCCCGGGAACAGGTGGTGCTCGATCTGGTAGTTCAACCCGCCCATCAGCCAGTCCACCACCGCACCGCCCCGCACGTTCCGCGACGTCAGCACCTGCCGCCGCAGATGCCCCCACCGCTCACCCGGCTCCGGCATCGCCATCCCCTTGTGGTTCGGCGCGAACACCGACCCCAGATGCACACCGAACAGCGCATGGTGCAGCGCCATGAACACGACCGCCTTCACCGGCGACAGGAACGTGAACGCCAGCGACAGGTACACCACCGCGTGCAGCGCCAGCAGACCGCCCTCCACCAGCTGGTCCCGCCGCGACCTCCCCCGCAGGTACAGCACGCTGCCCACCTTCAGGTTCAGCCCCTCCAGCGTCAGCAACGGGAAGAACAACCCCGCCTGATGCCGCGCCACCCACCGCAGCAACCCCCGCTGCCGCGACGCCTGCCCCTCCGTCCACGCCAGAACACCCTCCCCCACGTCCGGGTCCTTGCCGACATGGTTCGGATTGGCGTGGTGCCGGTTGTGCTTGTCGGTCCACCAGCCCTGCCCCATCCCCAGCAGCAGGTTCCCCAGCACCAGCCCCAGCCACCGGTTCACCCGCGCCGACCGCGCGATCTGACGGTGCCCCGCGTCATGCCCCAGGAACCCCGTCCGCGCCGACAGCACCGCCAGCGGAACCCCCAGCAGCACCGCCCACCAGCTCGCCCCCGCCCACGCCACCGCCCCCCACACCGCCGCCGTCGCCGCCAGGTTCAACCCGATCGCCCGCGCGTAGTAGCCGGGACGCCGGTCCAGCAGCCCGCTCGCGCGGACCTGCCGCGCCAGCGGAGCGAAATCACTGCCGGCCGCCCGTGCGGGCGGGGCGTCGAGGGTCGCGGTCATCGGGGCCTCCATCGGATCGTCGCGTTGCCTGACCCGAAGCTACGGAGACGATCACCGAGCGGTCGCCACGCTGCGGAGCCAACCCCGCCCTGGCTCCCAGGTCCCGGTACCCCCCACCCGCCATCGCCCCCGCGGACCACACCGCCGCCGCCCCGCGACGACCCCGGACGGACCCGCAACGCCCACCGACCCGGACCCTGCATCAAAGACGGAACATCACGTCCATATAGGGTCAGAAGCCATGAGCGAACCGACGCGGTGGATCGACCTTGACGGAGCCGTCAACGCCCGAGACCTCGGCGGGCTCCCCACCGCCGACGGAGGCGCCACCCGGCGCGGCCGCGTCCTGCGCTCCGACAACCTCCAGGACCTCACCGTCGCCGACGTCCGCGTCCTCATCGACGAGTACCACCTCAAGAACGTCATCGACCTGCGCAGCGACGCCGAGGTCCGCCTCGAAGGCCCCGGCCCCCTCGTCCGCGTCCCCTCCGTCACCCTCCACCAGCTCTCGCTGTTCCCCGAAGGCGGCCGCCGCACCGACGTCACCGCCGACACCCCCGACCGCGCCGACGTCGTCAAGGCCCTCCCCTGGCAGGGCCGCGACGCCGAGGGCACCGAACTCGACCGCTCCACCGGCCACTACCTCGGCTACCTGCGCGACCGCGGCGACAACATCGCCGCCGCCCTGCGCGTCATGACCCGCACCGACGGCTCCTCCCTCGTCCACTGCGCCGCCGGAAAGGACCGCACCGGCGTCGTCTGCGCCCTCGCCCTCGACCTCGCCGGCGTCACCCGCGAGGCGATCGTCGCCGACTACGCCATGACCGGCGAACGCATCGACGCCGTCCTCGGACGCCTGCGCGCCAGCGACACCTACGCCGCCGACCTGGACTCCCGCCCCGCCGACAGCCACCTCCCCCACGCCGCCATCATGGAGAAGCTCCTCGCCCGCATCGACGAGGAGTTCGGCGGCACCGAAGGCTGGCTCACCGGCCACGGCTGGACCACCGAGGATACCGACGCCCTCCGCGAGCGCCTCCTCGGCTGACCGGCCCCGCCACGTGTTCGAGCGCACGTGTACGGCCACGCCTCACGGGTAGCGCCGGGGAACACCGACACCACCCGGAGGCCACGCCGATGAAGCCGAAGCCGCGCTCACCGCACCTCGCCGCCCTGCGCGCGCTCGCCGACCCCACCGTCCGCCCGCGCGACCTCCGCCGCACCCTGGGCGTCGAGCCCGCCACCCGGCGCTGGCTCATCGGCGGCGTGCTGCCGCTCTGGCTCGCCGCCGGCCTCGCCGACTGGCAGCGCCACCGCAGGACCTGCATCGAGACCACCGCCGGCGCCCGCGAATCCATGATCCACGCGCTGATGATGACCGAGGCCGGCGTGCCCGTGGCGCTCGGCCTGTTCTGCGAGGTCAACCCCGGCGTGCTGGCCACCTGCGCCGGCGCGCTCGCCGTCCACGGCGCCACCGCGTACTGGGACGTCAGCTACGCCGAGGAGCGCCGCCGCGTCACCCCGCTCGAACAGCACATCCACAGCCTCCTGGAAGTCGTCCCGCTCATGGCCACCGGCTTCCTGACCGTCCTGTACTGGGACCAAGCGCGCGCTCTCACCGGCAAGGACGGCTGGCCCGACTTCCGGGTCCGCCTCAAGCGCCGCGACCCGCTGTCCCGCAGGACCCGCATCGCGCTGCTGACCGCGATGGGCCTGTTCGGCGCGCTGCCCTACGCCGAGGAGATGATCCGCTGCCTACGTGCCCGCCCCACCTTCGAACCGCAGCCGGCCGCCGAGCCCGCGCCCACGCCGACGTTGTCCATCCCGGCAGACCCGGAGCACGCCACCGCCGAGTGATCTCCGCGAGACTCCTCGGCGTGGCGGAGGGGTTTGTCATTGCAGCGCATGATTATGCTTCCCGCCCAGTGCCTTTACATTGTAAGTTGAAGATTGAAACATTAGAGGGCGGTGCCTGCGGGCGCCGCCCTCTCCAGGTCTCAGGCGAACAGGTCGCGGACGGCGGCGTGCGCCGCCTTGCGCATCTCCGCGTGCAGCACCGCGTTCCCCTCGCGGTCCGTGCGGGCCTCCACGATCCGCAGCCCCTCCCCCGCCATTACCTTCGGCAGGTCCGCGGCCGCCCCCAGCCGCCGGTACGGGACGCCGTGCGCCGCCGCCACCGCTTCCAGGTCCACATGGTGCGGCGTGCCGAAGACCCGCTCGAACGGGCCGGCCAGCGCCGCCTGCGGGAGCAGCGAGAAGATCCCGCCGCCCTGGTTGTTCACCACGATGATCGCCAGGTCCGGGCGCCGGTCATGCGGCCCGATGATCAGCCCGTTCTGGTCGTGCAGGAACGCCAGGTCGCCGAGCAGCGCGTAGGACCGGCCGCTGTGCGCCAGCGCCGCCCCGATCGCCGTGGAGATCAGCCCGTCGATCCCGCTGGCGCCCCGGCTCGCCATGATCCGGATGCCCCGCCGCGGCCGCATCACCTGGTCCAGGTCGCGGATCGGCATGCTCGCCGCCGTGAACAGCAGCGACCCGCCCGGCATCGCCGCGACCAGGTCCCGCGCGAGCCGCGGCTCGCTGACCTCGGGGACGCCGTCCAGCACGGCGTCGACCGCCGCCGCGGCCGCCAGGTCCGCCGACCGCCACGACTTCAGCCACGCGTCGTCGCCCGACACCACCGGAATCTCGATCTCAGGCGCCACCTGCGTCGCCGACCGCACCGGGTCCGGCCAGTGCGCGAGGTCCGGGGCCAGCACGATGTGCTCCTCGGCGCGGCGCAGCAGCGACAGCAGCGGACGCGACAGCCCCGGCTTGCCCAGCGTCACCACCACCTCGGGACGGTGCCGCTCCACGAACTCCGGAATCCCCAGCAGGAAGTGATGCGAGGTCAGCGCGTGGTCGCCGTAGCGGGCGTTGCCGTTCGGCTCCGACAGCACCGGCCAGCCCGCCATCGACGCCGCCGCCACGTACCGCTTGACGTTGACCGCGCCGTCGCCGACCACCAGCACGCCGCGCCGCGTCGGCGGGACGTGCAGCACCGAGCCGGGCGTCGCCGCCCGCACCTTCGTCCACGCGCCGGTCGCGTCGCCGTCCAGCGGCTCGCACCACGACTCATCGCCGTCGGGGATCAGCGGCTCGCGGAACGCCGCGTTCAGGTGCACCGGACCCGGCACCGGCGCCTGCGCCAGCCCCCACGCCCGGCTCACCAGCGACCGCCAGTACGCCACCATCCCCGGACGGTTCTCCGGCACGCCGACCTCGGTGCTCCACCGCGCCGCCGTCCCGTACAGCTTCACCTGGTCGATCGTCTGGTTCGCGCCGGTGTCGCGCAGCTCCGGCGGACGGTCCGCGGTGATCACGATCAGCGGGACCGCCGACTCGTGCGCCTCCACCACCGCCGGGTGGAAGTTCGCCGCCGCCGTCCCCGACGTGCACACCAGCGCCACCGGACGCCCGGACCGCTTGGCCATCCCGAGGCCCAGGAACGACGCCGACCGCTCGTCGATCCGCACGTGCAGCCGGACCCGGCCGGCCTCCTCCGCGGCGTGCAGAGCCAGCGCCAGCGGCGCCGACCGCGACCCCGGGGCCAGCACCGCGTCGGTCATGCCGCACCGCAGCAGCTCGTCGACCAGGACGGTCGCCAGCGCGGTCGCCGGGTTCATCTGCCCACCTCGACCATCGGCGGGCCCGGCAGGAACGCCTGCGCGCCGGCCGCGCGGCGCCGCCACGCCTCCTCCAGGTCGGGCGGCGCGGCGAACTTCAGCAGCGCCTGCTCGTCCAGCACCGGCCGGCGCACCTCGATCTCACCGCCGGACTCGCGCAGCGGATCGCGCACGACGTCGCCCTCCATCAGCGACAGCGTCCCGAGCCCGCACGCGTAGGGCAGGTCCGGCAGCGCGGCGGCCAGCGCCACCCCCGCCGCCAGCCCCACCGACGTCTCCACGGCGCTCGACACCACCACCGGCAGCCCGCACGCCTCCGCGACCTCCAGCGCCGCCCGCACACCGCCGAGCGGCTGCACCTTCAGCACCGCGACGTCCGCGGCGCCCGCCGCCCGGACCTTCAGCGGGTCCTCGGCGCGGCGGATCGACTCGTCCGCGGCGATCGGGACGTCCACCATCCGCCGCACCCGCGCCAGCTCCTCCAGCGTCGCGCACGGCTGCTCGGCGTACTCCAGCTCCCACCGGTCCAGCGACCGGATCATGCGGGCGGCGTGGTCGACGTCCCAGCCGCCGTTGACGTCGATGCGGACCCGGCCGTCCGGCCCGATGGCGTCGCGGACGGCCTCGACCCGCGCGAAGTCGTCGGCGTCGTCCTGGCCGCGCTCGGCGACCTTCACCTTCGCGGTCCGGCAGCCGGACGCCTTGGTCATCTCGAACGCCCGGTCGGGGCCGACCGCCGGGATCGTCACGTTCACCGGGATCCGGTCGCGGACCGGGGCGGGAAAGCCCTCGTGCGCGGCCTCCCGCGCCGCCGCCAGCCAGCGGGCGCACTCGGCCGGCCCGTAGTCGGCGAACGGCGAGAACTCGCCCCATCCGGCGGGGCCCTGGAACAGGACGCCCTCCCGGCGCGTCACACCGCGGAACCGCGTCCGCATCGGGATGGCGAAGACCCGCACCCGCTGACCCCCTGACCTGCCTATCGAATCACGGTATTCCGGACCACACCGTGAGCATTTAGTAGTACCACGGGTGGCGCGACCAGTCGGGGTCGCGCTTCTCCAGGAACGCGTCGCGGCCCTCGGCGGCCTCGTCGGTGCCGTAGGCCAGCCGCGTCGCCTCCCCGGCGAACACCTGCTGCCCCACCAGCCCGTCGTCGATCAGGTTGAACGCGAACTTCAGCATCCGCTGCGCCGTCGGGCTCTTCCCATTGATCTTGCGGGCCCACTCCAGCGCCGTCGCCTCCAGCTCGGCGTGCGGGACGACCGCGTTCACCATGCCCATCCGGTGCGCGGCCTCGGCATCGTAGGTGTCGCCGAGGAAGAAGATCTCCCGCGCGAACTTCTGGCCGACCTGCCGCGCCAGGTACGCCGACCCGAACCCGCCGTCGAAGCTCGCCACGTCCGCGTCGGTCTGCTTGAACCGGGCGTGCTCGCGGCTGGCGAGGGTGAGGTCGCACACCACGTGCAGGCTGTGCCCGCCGCCCGCGGCCCACCCCGGCACCACGCAGATCACGACCTTGCCCATCATCCGGATCAGCCGCTGCACCTCCAGGATGTGCAGCCGCCCCGCCCGCGCCGGGTCGATGGTGTCGGAGGTCTCGCCCTCGGCGTACTTGTAGCCGTCCTTGCCGCGGATGCGCTGGTCGCCGCCGGAGCAGAACGCCCACCCGGCGTCCTTGGGCGACGGCCCGTTCCCGGTCAGCAGCACGCACCCGACGTCGGACGACATCCGCGCGTGGTCCAGCGCCCGGTACAGCTCGTCGACCGTGTGGGGGCGGAACGCGTTGCGGACCTCCGGCCTGTCGAACGCGATCCGGACGGTGCCCTGGTCCACGGCCCGGTGGTAGGTGATGTCGGTGAAGCCGAAGCCCTCGACCTCTTTCCAGGCGTCCGCGTCGAACAGCTCCGAGACCATGTGTTCCTCTCCCGTCGGGGCCCGCGTCGATCCGGGTCGCCCCCATTCAACCGCCCCGCGGTTTGAACGCGTTCAGCGGGGTCGCCTACCCTGATGAGATCATGGATCGCCGCCTCCACGCCGTCGTGCTGCCGCCCGGGCCCCGCCTGTTCCGGGCGCTCGCCGACGCCCTCGACGGCGGACCCGCCGTCTGCCCCCTCTCCCCCGACCTGCCCGCGCCCGCGCTGGCGGCCCTGCTCGACGCGCTCGCCCCCGACGCCGTCGAGACCGAGGACGGGCTCACCCCCCACCGCACCGCCGGCGAGCACGCCCCGCCCGCCGACGGCACCGCCGTGCTGATCGCCACGTCCGGCTCCACCGGCGCCCCCAAGTTCGTCGAGCTGACGGCCGGCGCGCTGCGCCACTCCGCCGCAGGCACCCTCGCCCGCATCGAGGCCGCGCCCGGCGACCGCTGGCTGTGCTGCCTGCCCACCAGCCACATCGCGGGCCTGCAGGTCCTCGTCCGGTCCCTGCTCGCCGGCACCGACCCGATCATCGCGCCCCGCTTCGACACCGCCGCCGTCACCGCCGCGGGACCCGTCCACATCTCCCTCGTCCCCACCCAGCTGCGCCGCCTCCTGGACGCCGGCGCCGACCTGTCCGGGCTCGGCGCGATCGTCCTCGGCGGCGCCGCCGCCGCGCCCGGCCTGCTCGCCGAGGCCCGCGACCGCGGCGGCCGCGTCTTCACCACCTACGGGATGAGCGAGACCTGCGGCGGCTGCGTCTACGACGGCACCCCCCTGGACGGCATGCGCGCCGAGCTCGGCGCCGACGGCCGGATCCGGCTCGCCGGCCCGTCGCTGTTCACCGGCTACCGGCTGCGCCCCGACCAGACCGCCGCGGTCCGCGACGGCGAATGGTTCGTCACCCAGGACCTCGGCGCCCTGGAGGACGGCCGGCTCCGCGTCCGCGGCCGGATCGACGATGTGATCAACACCGGCGGGGAGAAGGTCGTCGCCGGCGAGGTCGCCACCGCGCTGTCGCACCACCCCAAGGTCCGCGACGTCGTCGTGGTGGGACGCCCCGACCCCGAATGGGGCGAACGGGTCACCGCCGTCGTCGTGCCCGCCGCCGACCCGCCCGCCCTGCCCGAACTGCGCGCCTTCGTCCGCGAGACGATGCCCGCCGCCGCCGCGCCCCGCGAGCTGGAACTGGTCGAGGCGATCCCGCTGCTGGCCTCCGGCAAGCCCGACCGCGCCTGGCTGCGCACCGCGCGGTGACACCCGTACCGCCCGGGGCGGGCGGGGCGCATGGCACGGCGGCGATCGGGGGAGGACGACCGGCATGGGCGGACAGCGCGAGGAGCCGGAGAACGAGAGCGGCCTGACCGTCCTGCTGGCGTTCCTCGCCAACCTGGGCATCGCCATCGCCAAGATCGTCGCGGCGCTGGTCACCGGGTCGGCGTCGATGGCCGCCGAGGCCGCGCACTCGATCGCCGACACCTTCAACGAGATCCTGCTCATGGTGGGGTTGCGCCGCAGCGGCCGGCCCGCCGACCGGCGGCACCCGTTCGGCTACGGCAAGGAGCGCTACATCTGGACGCTGCTCGTCGCCGTCGCGATCTTCGGCATGGGCGCGCTGTTCTCCTACTACCAGGGCTTCCAGACCCTCTTCGGGTCCCGGTCGGGCGCGGAGACCGACCCGCTGATCGGCTACATCGTCCTCGCGGTCGCGTTCGTGCTGGAGGGGACGTCCTGGCAGCAGGCCCTGCGGCAGACCCGCGCCGCGGCCCGCGAGGAGTCGCTGCCGTTCCTCGCCTACATCCGCCGCACCGACGAGCCCACCGCGATCAGCGTCCTGCTGGAGGACTCCGCCGCCCTGGTCGGCCTGCTCCTGGCGTTCGGCGGGCTCGGCCTGCACCAGGCCACCGGCTCGCCGGTCTGGGACGGCATCGGGTCGGTTCTCATCGGCGTGCTGCTCACCGTCGTCGCGGTGATCCTCGGCCGCATCAACCTGAACCTGCTGATCGGCAACCAGGCCGATCCGCGGATCGTCGACGACGTCCGCGCCCGGCTGTACGCCGCGCCCGAGGTGGAATGGGTCGTCGATATCATCACGATGACGGTCGGCGCCGACCGCGTGCTGGTCTGCGCCCGCCTGGACTTCCGGGACGCGCTCACCTCCGGCGACGTCGAGCGCGCCTGCGTCCGGATGGCGCGCGAGCTGCGCGACGCCCACGAGGAGATCGACGAGGTGTTCCTCGAACCGGTCCCCCGCGACGATCCCGAGCTGCGCAAACGCGTGATCGCGCGGTACGGCCGGACGCTGCGGCCGGAGAACCGGGGAGGCTAGTGGCGTTGCTCACAGTGCAACGGCCCGGCGCCTTTACGAAGTAAGGTCAGATTTCGGCCGGTCGGACCGCATGGAACGCCCCGCACCGGGCATCATCGGCCACCGGATCGTCCCCCTTGCGATCCCTCTGAGGAGCGCCGATCCGGCCCGGCCGGGAACAACGGGGCCGCCGTGCGACGTTCCCCTCTATGCGTGCGCCCGCAGCGAACGACAATCCGCGCCGCATCCACACACCGAAGGGAGAGGGGTGTCCCCATGCCGCGAAGCGCTATCGAGACCCCGCTCACGGAGTCGGCGAGCCCCGCACTCGACGACCTCCTGAAGCGCGGCCGCGCCCAAGGGCGCCTCTCGCTCGACGAGGTGAGAGGCGCCTTCGAGACCGCCGGCCTCAGCCCCGCGCAGGGCCGCTCGATCCTGCGCGAGCTGTCGGAGGCCGGGATCAGCCTGGCCGGGGAGCCCGACACCGTCCGCAAGATGGCCGCGGCCGCCGACCACGACGGCGGCGACACCGCCCAGGCCACCCCCGGCGCCGCGGGCAAGAAGGGCGCCGCGCGCAAGAGCACCGGCAAGACCGCCGGCGGCCGGACCCGCCGGACGGCCAAGGCCGCCGCCAAGACCGGCGACGCCGACGTCCCCGAAGAGGGTTTCGAGGTCACCGAGGTCGAGGCCGCCGACTCCCCCGCCGACCTGGACGACCAGTCCACCACCATGGGCGACTCGGTCCACACCTACCTCAAGGCGATCGGCCGCCGTCAGCTGCTCACCGCCGAGCAGGAGGTCGACCTCGCCAAGCGCATCGAGGCCGGACTGTACGCCGAGCACAAGCTGGAGACCGAGAAGCTCACCCCGCGGCAGCGCGCCGACCTGGAGTGGGTCGCCGCCGACGGGCGCCGCGCCAAGGCCCACATGCTCGAGGCCAACCTCCGGCTCGTGGTGTCGGTCGCCAAGAAGTACTCCGACCGCGGCCTGTCGCTGCTGGACGTCGTCCAGGAGGGCAACCTCGGGCTGATCCGCGCCGTGGAGAAGTTCGACTACTCCAAGGGCTACAAGTTCTCCACCTACGCGATGTGGTGGATCCGGCAGGCGATCCAGCGCGGCTTCGCCGACTCGGCCCGCACCATCCGGCTGCCCGTGCACGTGCTGGAGATGCTGAGCAAGCTCAGCCGGGTCGAGCGCGACATGCACCAGCGGCTCGGCCGCGAGCCCACCCCCGAGGAACTGGCCGTCGAGCTGGACAAGAGCCCCGAGCAGGTCCGCGAGCTGCTGCGCACCAGCCGCCAGCCGATCAGCCTGGACTCCACCATCGGCGAGGACGGCGAGACCCGCATCGGCGACCTCATCGAGGACACCGACAGCCCCGAGGCGTCCGAGCTCGTCGACCGGCAGCTGATGGCCGACCAGCTGCGCCGCACCCTCGACATCCTGTCGCCCCGCGAGGCCAAGATCATGGCGATGCGGTTCGGGCTGTACGACGGGACGCCGCGCACCCTCGACGAGATCGGCAAGGCCCTCGGCCTGACCCGCGAGCGGATCCGGCAGCTGGAGAAGGAGTCGCTGTCCAAGCTGCGGCACCCCAGCAACGCCCGCCCGCTGCTGGACTTCGCCGTCTGACGAGGCCCGCGCACGACGAAACGGCGCCCGCCGGATCCATCGACGGATCCGGCGGGCGCCGCCGTGCTTCCGGGTCCGGGCTCAGCGGCCCCGGACGGCGAACGCCAGGAACTCGGTGACCTCCTGGGCGTCGAAGTTGTCGTCGGAGCAGATCACGAGCGTCCGCTCCCCCGACTTCAGCCGCGGGCCCCAGCCCATGCCCTCCAGGTTCTGCGCCGGGGAGGCGTACCGGCCGAGGTCGGCGACCAGGTGCTTGCGGACCGGACGGTACTTGCCGCCCTTCGCCAGGCTGTCGCGCGCCAGCACGTTCGTCGCACCGCGGGTGTCGAACTCGTACAGCCTGATCTTGTAGCCGACGCCCTGCAGCCACGACCGCTCCAGCGCCAGGTAGCGGTGGTCGTCGATCGCCAGGATCTCCGACACGCCGCTGTCGGCGACACCGCCCGGCGGGACGGGCGCGGCCGGCAGCCGGTCCACCTGGTAGGCGTACTGCGCCCGGACCCTCCCGTGCCTGGTCCACATCGTCAGCCGGGTGGCGGCGCCGTGCCGCACCGTCGGCAGCGGGCCGTCCTCGTAGCGCGGGCCCTCGATCATCCCGGCGATGGTGTGCGGCGCGATCGCCAGCGCCTCCATGCCGAAGTTGCGGCGCGGCCCGTGGTGGCCGGTGGTGAGCCGCAGGTCCTTCGGCAGCGGCAGCAGGCCGTGGTACCTGCCGTCGCGGCCCGCCCACTGGACGGTCAGCGGCGCGAGCGGCACCTGATGGGTCTCGTCGGGCCGGTCGCCCTCGTTGCCCCACAGCACCCGGTGGCGGCGCGGGTCGTAGCGGATCGACTCGGGGTCGACCGAGCGGGGCTTGCCGAACCCGGGGTAGGGCTTGCCGTCCGGGCCGGTCATGGTGTGCACGCCGGTGATCTTCACGCCGTCGAAGCGGCCCGTCCGGCGGTCGATGTCGACGCGGCCGGTGTAGAAGCGGGCCGGGTCGTACCGCCACCGGTCGTCGGAGATCATGTACCAGTCGCCGGTGCGCGGGTCGCGGTCGAGGCCCGACAGGCCGCCGACGGTCGTGCCCTGGAACCTCATCAGGTGCGGCAGCCGCTTCTCCCCCAGGAACCGCGCGATCCGCAGCCCCCCGTGCGGGCCGGCGGGCGCGGCGGCGCCGCCCGTCCGCTCCGCGGCCCGCGCCGGGGCCCGCACGACCGCCGGAACCGCCACCGCAGCGAGGACGGCGGCCGTCGCCGCCGTCCCCCGCACCATCGTCCGATGCCCGTTCACCTGTCCACCGTCACTTTCCGCGTCCGACCGAACTCGCTTCGTAGCGGGCTCAGTATGGTGCATCACGCACCGTGACGGCAGGGTTTCCGGTGGTGTTCCGTACGGGGCCCCCGGTCAGTCGGAGTGGCGGAACTCGATGATCGCGATGCCCATCAGGCCGACTCCCATGCCGAGCACGATGAGGATCTCCAGCCAGACCGGGACGACCCACCCGTTCCAGGTGACGCCCGGGTCGAAGGTGCGCCGCAGCGCCGGCGTGAGGTCCAGGTGGGAGAAGACCGCCTGGCGCAGCGGGTCGACCGCGTAGGTGAGCGGGTTGAACCGGGTCAGCACCGTCAGCCACGCCGGCAGCCCGTTCAGCGGGTACAGCGCGCCGGACAGGAACATCATCGGCATCATCGCCATCTGCATGAGGCCGAAGAACGACTGCATCTGCTTGATCCGCGCGGCCATCATCACGCCGAACCCGGTCAGCGCGAACGCCCCCAGGAACATCAACCCCAGCAGCTCCAGGATCAGGACGGGGTCGTAGGGCACCCCGGCGAGCCCGGCCAGCGCGACGATCACCGCGCCCTGCAGCGTCGCCACCAGCGCGCCGCCGATGCACTTGCCGATCACGATCGAGCTGCGGCTGACCGGCGCGACGAGCATCTCGCGCAGGAACCCGAACTCGCGGTCCCACACGATCGACCCGGCGGAGAACATCGCGGTGAACATCACCGACATCGCGCACACGCCGGGGAAGATGAACGTCTTCAGGTCGATGTTCCCGTGCGCACCGCCGCTGGCCATCAGGTTCGACAGGCCGGTGCCCATCACCAGCAGCCACAGCACCGGCTGCACCAGCCCCGACACCATCCGCAGCTTGTCGCGCCAGAACCGGATCAGCTCGCGGTGCAGGACGATCTTCACCGCGCGCACGTCCTGGCGCAGCCCCGGCTCGGGCACCCGGACCCGCACCACGTCGGCGACCGGCACCGCGGCCCCGGGCGAGCCCGCCCGCGTCGAACTCGTCATCTCATCTCCTCGCCGCGCGCATCGCCATGCGCATCCTGTCGGTGGAGCCGGCCTCGGCATCGCGGATCGTCGAGCCGGTGAACGACATGAAGACGTCGTCCAGGGACGGCCGGGACACGCTCACCGACCGGATCGGGACGTCCAGCTCGGCGAACAGCCGCGGCACGAACGCCTCGCCGGAGGCCACCGAGAAGGCGACGGCGCCCTCCGACATGCCGGCCTCCAGCCCGAACCGGTCCCGGAGCGCGGCGATCGCGGCCTCGTCGTCGGCGGTCTGGATGCGGACCCGGTCCTCGCCGACGCCCGCCTTGAGCGCCTCGGGGGTGTCCAGCGCGACGATCCGCCCCGAGTCCATGATCGCGATGCGGTCGCAGAACTCGGCCTCGTCCATGTAGTGGGTGGTCATGAAGATGGTGATCTCTTCGGCGTCCTTGAGCTGCCGGATGTAGTCCCAGATGGACGAGCGGGTCTGCGGGTCCAGCCCGACGGTCGGCTCGTCCAGGAACAGCACCCGCGGCGAGTGCAGCAGGCCGCGCGCGATCTCCAGCCGGCGCTTCATGCCGCCGGAGTAGGTCTGCACCAGGTCCGCGCGCCGGTCCCAGAGCCCGACCATCTCCAGCACCTGCCGGATGCGGTCGGCGGTCACGTTGCGCGGCACGCCGTACAGCTCGGCGTGGAAGCGCAGGTTCTGCTCGCCGGACAGGTAGCCGTCGAGCGTCGGGTCCTGGAAGACCAGGCCGATGTTGCGGCGCACGCTGTCGCGCTCGGCCACCACGTCGTAGCCGGCGACCCGGGCGGTGCCGGCGGTCGGCTTCAGCAGCGTGCAGAGCATGTTGATCGTGGTGGACTTGCCGGCGCCGTTCGGGCCGAGGAATCCGAAGATCTCTCCCGGGGCCACGGTGAGGCCGATGCCCCGGACGGCCTCCACCTCGCCGAATTTCCTGATCAGGCCGTCGACCTCGACGGCGGGTCCCCCGCCGGGCATGGGGCCTCCCCTCCGATGGAGATGTGCCCATATTTTGGGCTTTCCAACGGTAGGAGTAGCCTATCTCTCACGTCAAGAGAGATAGGACATTCCAAGCGATCTCGAGGAGCGGGACGTGAAGGACCAGGACGACCCGATGTACGACTCGCCGACCTACCTGATGTACGAGACGGTCCGCCTCGTCCGGCGCACCGGGGCGCGGATGTTCCCAGGTCAGCCCCGGATGCCGCACCTGCTCGTGCTGTGGTGCGTGGCGCGGTCGGGGCCGCTGTCGCAGCGCGACGTCGCCGAGCGGCTGCGGATGGACGCCGGCGACCTGGTCGGGATCGTGGACGCGCTGGAGGAGGGCGGCCACGTCCGCCGCCGCCGCGACCCCGCGGACCGGCGGCGCTACGCGCTGGAGGCCACCGAGGACGGCCGCGCGTTCCTCGAGGAGGGCCTGCTCGCGCGCCGCCGCCTCAACGAGGTCCTGTTCGAGCCGCTGTCACCCGAGGAGCGGCGGTTGCTCCGCGAGATGCTGCTGCGCGTCCTCGCCCACCACGACGACCGGTTCACCGACCTCGCCCCCGACGACGACGCACCCCGCTACGAAGGGCCGGCGCCGCGCGAACGGGTCGTCACCCCGCAGGTCGAGGCGGAGGCCCGGCGGCAGGCGCATCAGGAGACGGACGCGGGTTCCGCGATGCGCGACCGCGCCTCGTCGTAGCGGCGCAGGACCAGCCGGGCGGCCGCGTCGTGCGCGCCGATCGGCGCGGTCACCGCGTCGGCGCCGCACGCCCGCATCCGGTCCAGGAAGCGGCCGGGTGCCAGCAGGTACGACGCGACGAGCACGCGCCCGGCGCCGCGCCGGCGCTGCTCCGCGACCACCTCGTCCAGCGCGGGACCGTCCGCGGCGACGAACCCGTACGGGACGGGCCGCCGCAGCCGGCGCGCCAGCAGCCGCGCCGCCGTCCGCACGTCCGCGGCGCCGGCCGGGTCGGCGGAGCCCGCCGCGCCCAGGACGACGGTGTCCTGCGGGCGCGGCGGGCCCCCGTTTCCGCGCCGGACGGACGGCATCGCGCCGAGTCGTCCGGCCAGCGCGTCGGCGAGCAGCGCGTCCGGGCCCAGTGGCCGCGCCGTCACCGCGCCGGACGGCAGCCGCCCGGCGCGCTCTGGGATGTCGATCAGGGCGTGGTAGCCGCGCCCCAGCAGCAGCGGCACGACGACCGCGGGCCCGTCCAGCGCGGCGGCGGCCTCCTCCACCGACGGGGAGACCAGCTCCCCGTACGCCTCCGCCACGCGCAGCGAGGGCCGCAGGGCCCGGACCCGCGCCAGCAGCTCCCGCGCGGTGACGGGACCCGCGGGGTCTCGGGTGCCGTGCGCGACGGCCAGCAGCGCGGGCGGCCGGGACGCGGCGGACCGGTCAGCCACCGGCGCCCGCCGCGAGCCGGTCCACCAGGCGCGGGTCGCACGCCAGCCGGTAGCCGCGCTTGACGACCGTCTCGATGATCCCGGGACGGCCGAGCCCGCGCCGCAGCCGCGCCACCGCCATCTCCACCGCGTGCTCGTCGGCCTGCGGCCGCGCGTCCCGCGACCACGGGGAGCCGCCGACGACCAGCCGGCTCGGCAGCACGCCGCACAGCTCCGCGCGCGACACCACGTGCCCGGGCCGCCGCGCCAGCGCCCGCAGGATCGCCATCGGCGCCGGCGCGATCGGCCGCAGCTGCCCGTCCAGCACCACGGCGTGCCCGCGCAGTTCCAGCGAGGCCCCGCGCACCGACAGCAGCCGCGCGCGGCGCCGCGGCAGGTCCGCCGCCAGCGCCCGCACGAGCGCCCCGAGCCTCGCGCGTTCCGGCTGGACGGTCGGCACGCCGCGCTCGGTCAGCGGCCGCGCGGTGACCGGGCCCACGCACGCCGCGACCACCTGGGTGCGCAGCGCCTCCAGCAGCGCGTCCTCCAGGTCGTCCTCGGCCGCCACGGCGAGCGTCGCGGCGACCGCGGGCGTGCTGGTGAAGGTGATCGCGTCGACCGTGCCGGCGACGGCCTGCCCGACGAGCCGCCGCAGCGGCGTGACGTCCTCGGCGCGCGCCCACCGGTACACCGGGACCTCGATCACCTCGGCGCCGGCCGCGCGCAGCGCGTCCGTCAGCTCCGGCTGCCGCTCCCCGTAGAGCTGGACCGCCACCCGCGCGCCCGCCAGGTCCTTCTCCAGCAGGTGCGCGACCACCTCGGCGGAGGCCTCCGACTCCGGCGACCAGCGCTCCTGCAGCCCGGCCGAGCGGATCGCGCCGCACGCCTTCGGGCCCCGCGCCACGATGGCGGCGTCGCCGAGCGCCGCGATGAGGGCGTCGCGCAGCCCCCACCCGTCCGCCGTCTCCAGCCACGCCCGGAACCCGATCCCGGTCGTGACGACGAGGTGGTCCAGCGGCCGGGCCAGGCACGCCCGCGTCGCCTCCAGCAGCCCGGCGTCGTCGGCGAGCGGGACGAGGCGGATCGCGGGGGCGAGCACCACCCGCGCGCCGCGCCGCTCCAGCAGCGTCGCGAGCTCCTCGTGGCGGCGGGCCGCGGTCACCCCGACGGCGAACCCGGCCAGCGGCTCACTGTCGGCGGTCATCGGTGAGCGCCACCTCCACGCGGTCGCCGCCGGCGGCGCGGCGGACCGGGAAGGTCGGCACGGCCACCCGCGGGTCGTCGAGGCAGACCCCGGTGCGCAGGTCGAACACCTGCTTGTACATGGGCGAGGCGACCGTCGGGACGCCGTCGCGGGTGCCGAGGATGCCCCGTGACAGCACGTACGCGCCGCTGAACGGGTCGAGGTTCGACAGCGCGAACAGGGTCCCGTCGAACGCCCGGAACACCGCGACCTGCGTGCCGTCCAGCATCGCGCAGGCGCCGCGCTCGGGGATCAGGTCGGCGTAGCGGCAGATGTCGAACCAGCGGGCCGCGGCTCCGGCGGGACGCCTTGTGATCGTCGCTTCGGATGTGATGCTCATCGGACGGCAACCTCCAGGCGATTCGCGTGCGGGGACTTCGACGGCGCAGTGGGAGCGGCGGCGGACGCACCCGGCCCGCCGCCTTGACGTTGTAAGGTTCGCGCGGTGGCCGGTCGCGCCGGTCCGTCCCCGATGTTCATGGAACGAGTCTGCGCAGGGGCCGTTTCACGGTTGGGTCTCCTTTGTCACCGCCGTGTTAAAAGGCGCTCACGCCGAGATCCGGACGGCGCACACCTTGAACTCCGGCATCCGCGAGACGGGGTCCAGGGCGGTGCCGGTGAGCAGGTTCGCGCGCCCCTCCCCCGCCCAGTGGAACGGCATGAACACGGTGTCGCGGCGGATCGCGTCCGTCACCCGCGCCGCCGCTATCGCCGCGCCCCGGCGGCTCTCCACCTTCACGTCCTGGCCGTCCTGGACGCCGAGCCGCTCGGCGAGATCGGGATGCAACTCCACGAACGGGCCCGGCGCCACGTCGGCCAGCGCCCGCACTCGGCGGGTCTGCGCGCCCGACTGGTACTGCGCGAGGACGCGGCCGGTCGTCAGGTACAGCGGGTACTCGGCGTCGACGTCCTCGGCGGCGCCGCGGTGCTCGACCGGGACGAACCGGGCACGCCCGTCCGGCGTGGGGAAGCGGTCCAGGTAGGGGCGCGGCGTGCCGGGGTGGTCCTCGGACGGGCAGGGCCAGAACACCCCGCCCTCGGCCTCGATCCGCCCGTAGGTGATGCCGGAGTAGTCGGCGGTGCCGCCGGCGCTCGCGCGGCGCAGCTCGCCGAACACCCGCTCGGGGTCGGTGCTCCACTCCCCCGGCGCGCCGAGCCGCCCGGCCAGCGCGGCGATGATCTCCAGGTCGGTGCGGACGCCGTCCGGCGCGCGGACCGCCCGGCGGCGGCGCAGCACCCGGCCCTCCAGGTTCGTCATCGTGCCGGACTCCTCCGCCCACTGCGCCGTCGGCAGCACCACGTCGGCGAGCCGCGCGGTCTCCGACGGCACGAAGTCGGCGACGACCAGCAGGTCGAGGGCGCCCAGCCGCTCCTCGACCGACGCGGCGCGCGGCGCCGACACGACCGGGTTCGACCCGAACAGCAGCAGCGCCTTCGGGCCGTCCGGCGTGCCGAGCGCCGACAGCAGTTCGTACGCCGACCGGCCCGGGCCCGGCAGCGCGTCCGGCTCCACGCCCCACACGGCCGCGACGTGCGCGCGCGCCGCCGGGTCGTCGATCTTCCGGTAGCCGGGGAGCTGGTCGGCCTTCTGCCCGTGCTCGCGGCCGCCCTGCCCGTTGCCCTGCCCGGTCAGGCAGCCGTACCCGGACCCGGGACGGCCCGGCAGCCCGAGCGCGAGCGCCAGGTTGATGAACGCGGAGACCATGTCGGTGCCGCGGGCGTGCTGCTCGGAGCCGCGCGCGGTCAGCACGTGGGCGCGGTCCGCGCCGGCCAGCAGCCGGACGGCCTCGCGCATCTTCGGCAGCGGGACGCCGGTGATGCGCTCCACCCGGTCCGGCCAGTACGCGTTCGCGACCGTCCGGACGGCGTCGAACCCGCTCGTCCGCGCCGCGATGTAGTCCTCGTCGGCGAGGCCCTCGGCGAGCGCCAGGTGCAGCAGGCCGTTGGCGAGCGCGATGTCGGTGCCGGCCGCGGGCTGAAGGTGCAGGTCCGCCTGCCGGGCCGTCGCGGTGCGGCGCGGGTCCACGACGATGAGCGCGCCGCCGCCGTCGCGCATGTCGGCCAGGTGCCGCATGAACGGCGGCATCGTCTCGGCCGGGTTGCCGCCCGCGAGGAGGACGGCGCCGGACGCGGCCAGGTCGGTGACCGGGCCGGGCAGCCCGCGGTCCATGCCGAACGCCCGGCCGGACGCGGCGGCGGCCGACGACATGCAGAACCGCCCGTTGTAGTCGATCTGCGAGGTGCGCAGCGCGACCCGGGCGAACTTGCCGAGCTGGTAGGCCTTCTCGTTGGTGAGCCCGCCGCCGCCGAACACCGCGACGGCGTCCGGACCGTACCCGGCCGTCAGGCGCCCGATCCCGGTGACGATCCGGTCCAGCGCCTCGTCCCAGGTGCACGGCTCCAGCGGCGCGTCGCGGGTGCGGCGCATCAGCGGAGTCGTCAGGCGGTCCGGGACGGTGAGCAGCTCCGCGGCGGTCCAGCCCTTCTGGCAGAGCCCGCCGCGGTTCGCGGGCACGTCGTCGCGCGGCGCCACCCGCACCGGCGCGCCGTCCGCGGGTACGTCGGACGCGGACGCGCCGCCGTCGAGGGTCATCCCGCACTGCAGGGCGCAGTACGGGCAGTGCGTAGGAGTCCCGGTCATGACGGGAAGACTCCGGCGGCGCCGTTTCGCCGCCGCGTCCCGCGTGTGACCCGCGCGTTAAATGCGGTTCACCCGGCGCGTCCGGCAAGGTCAGCCCCGGCGCCGGCGGCGCGGGCGGCAAGGATTGACGATCGCGTGTCAAGCGTTGTCGGCGATTGTCAGGGTCCATTCGTCACCGGCCGGCCGGATACCGAACCGGATTCGCGGCGGCCCGGCGATCTCGCGGAGGATGCGGTTTCCGGCCCGCCGCGACGAGGATCACACAACGGTCATCCGGCCTAATCTCGGTACATGCCCGACCTTGCTTACTACGCCTCGCTGCCGCGCTCCCGCGGCGCCGCGGCGGCCCTGCTCCTGGACGACCTCGGGCGGGTCCTGCTGGTCAAGCCCACCTACAGCGAGGGCTGGTTCCTGCCCGGCGGGGTCATCGAGACCGACGAGTCCCCGCTCGCGGCGTGCGTGCGCGAATGCCGCGAGGAGCTCGGATTCGTCCCCCGCCTGGACGGCCTGGTCTGCGTCGACTGGGGCTCGCCCCGCGACGACGGCGTCGACTCGGTCAACGTGTTCGTCTTCGGCGGCACCGTCACCGGCGCCGAGATCGCCGCGATCCGGCTGCCGCCCGACGAGCTGTCCGACCACGTCCTGGTCGCGCCGGAGAAGGTGCCCGAGCTGTCGCCCGCGCACGTGTCGCGCCGGATGGAGCCGAGCCTGCGCGCCCTCGCCGACGGCCGCCCGGTCTACCTGGAGGACGGCCGCGAGCCCGCGTTCGGCGCCGCCCGCCGCGCCGCGGACTGAGCCCCGGCGGCCGAACCGGCTCGGCCGCGACCGCCGGACCCCTGCCTGGACACCGGACCGGACACCGCGACCGGCCGCCACATCGCGACCGGCCCGCGCGCTCGGGCGCCGCGCCTACACCGGCGCGGCGTCCTGGATGAGCCGCGCGCGCTCCGGATCGGCGGCGCGGGCGCAGTGGGCGCCGCAGTAGAACCGCCCGCCCACCTCGACGCCGTGCCCGAGGATCCGGCACTCGCAGTGCTCGCAGATCGGCGCCATCCGGGTGATCGCGCACTCGAACGAGTCGAAGGTGTGCACGTCCCCCTGCGCGTGCACCTCGAACGCCATCGCGTAGTCGTTCCCGCAGACCTCGCAGGTCGCCATAGGTCCTGTTCTCCCTCCCCCGCCGCGCCGCGATCACGACCTACCCCGGCGGGGCGGCGGCCACGCGCGCCCGCTCCCATCTCACACCTCGCACGCGCACGCTGTGCAGTGGAGTTATCACCGCCGCATTGCGGGCCACACAAGCGCGAAACGCCCGGCTCCTAGCGTCGTGCCGCGTCAGCGACCCCAAGGAGACAGCCGATGACCGTCACGACCGAAGCGGCGCCGCGCACGCGCCGCCCCTCGCTGAAAGGCCGCTGGATCGAGGACTGGCGGCCCGAGGAGCCGGAGTTCTGGGCCGCGTCCGGGGCCCGCACCGCCCGCCGCAACCTCGCGTTCTCGATCTTCTCCGAGCACATCGGGTTCTCGGTCTGGACGCTGTGGTCGGTGCTCGTGCTGTTC
Source organism: Actinomadura violacea (assembly GCF_017573465.1). GTDB lineage: Bacteria > Actinomycetota > Actinomycetes > Streptosporangiales > Streptosporangiaceae > Spirillospora > Spirillospora violacea. Next base: position 198,676 of record NZ_JAGEPF010000015.1, on the reverse strand, counting down.
CTCGGCCCCGCCTACGGCATCGACCCGGCCGGCAAGTTCATGCTCACCACCGTCCCGGCGGCCATCGGAGCCGTGCTGCGGATCCCCTACACCTTCGCCGTCGCCCGGTTCGGCGGCCGCAACTGGACCATCGTCAGCGCCTCCCTGCTGCTCGTCCCCGCGGTGCTCGCCGCGTTCCTCATCAAGCCCGGCGTCTCGTACTCCACCCTGCTGGTCCTGGCGGCCGTCGCGGGCGTCGGCGGCGGCAACTTCGCCTCCTCGATGGCGAACATCAACGCCTTCTACCCGCAGCGCCTCAAGGGCTGGGCCCTCGGCATCAACGCCGGCGGCGGCAACGTCGGCGTCGCCGTCGTCCAGCTCGTCGGCCTGGCGGTGCTCGCCACCGCCGGCAAGGGCCACCCGGGCCTCGTCGCCGGCATCTACATCCCGTTCATCGTGCTCGCCGCGCTCGGCGCGGCGCTGTTCATGGACAACCTGTCGCAGGTCCGCAACGAGAAGCGGGCGATGCGCGACGTCTGCAAGGACGGCCACACCTGGATCATGTCGCTGCTCTACATCGGCACGTTCGGGTCGTTCATCGGGTTCGGGTTCGCCTTCGGGCAGGTACTGCAGGTCCAGTTCAAGGCCGACTTCGACACCCCGATCAAGGCCGCGTACCTGACCTTCCTCGGGCCCCTGCTCGGCTCGCTGATCCGGCCCGTCGGCGGATGGCTCGCGGACCGGACGGGCGGGGCGAGGGTCACGTTCTGGAACTTCGTCGCGATGGCGGTCTCGGCGGGGATCGTCCTCACCGCGTCGCGCGAGAAGTCGCTCGCGCTGTTCGTCACCGGGTTCATCCTGCTGTTCGCGTTCAGCGGCCTCGGCAACGGCTCCACCTACAAGATGATCCCGGCGATCTTCCGGGCGAAGGCGCAGCTCGGCGTCGCCAACGGCGGCGACCCGGTGGCCGCCGAGCACGAGGCCCGGCGGCTCGCCGGTGCGCTCATCGGCATCGCCGGCGCGATCGGAGCGTTCGGCGGCGTACTGGTCAACATCGCCTTCCGGCAGTCGTTCCTGACCTCCGGGACCGGGGACGGCGCGTACATCGCGTTCATCGCCTACTACGCCGCCTGCTGCCTCCTCACCTGGACGGTCTACCTGCGGACCCACCCGAGGAAGCCGGCGGGCGTCTGACGGCCTGGCGCCCCGCCCGCTGCCGCCCGCCGCGCGGCCGGCCGGGCCCCTCGCCGGGGTCCGGCCACCGCGGCGACCGGCCCGAGGACCGCAGCACCGACTCCCACGCGTCCCCCGACGCCAGCGGCAGGTGCGGCACCCCCCAGTGCCACGCCGACACCAGCAGGTCGGGGTCGCGCGGCCGGTAGTCGGCGCCGATCGAGCGGGCCATGTCCCAGGCGTGCAGGTGCCACTCCACGCACGCGGCGCCCGCGTGGTCGCCGACGGTGTACTTGGTGCCCCGGTAGATCAGATGGGTGCGGTCCCACATGTCGGGCATCAGGTCGGCGTAGGCGCCGGCCGACACCGAGAACGCCGTGATCCGCTCCGGGCCCGGCTCCGGCGGCAGCACCGCCAGCTCCGTCGCGTTCTGCCGCGCCTGCTGCCGGATCAGCACCGCCGACGCCGCGTCCTGCGCGAACAGCTTGGCCAGCCGGCTGTCCGGCGCGTCCTGCAGGTACTCCAGGAAGTTCTCCGCCACGCACCGCAGGTGCCCGGCCAGGTCGATCAGCTGCCAGTCGGCGCACGGCGTCGGCACGTCCCAGTCCTCGACCGCCGACGCCAGCTCACGGATCGCCCGCGTCCCGTCCTCGTAGGACTCGAGTACGCGGCACCGGTCCGGCGGCGTGCGCTCCACGTGACTTCCCCCCGCGTTCAGGGCACCAGCGCCCTCCCCGCCGGAGCGCGTCCCGCGCCGCCGCGCGCGGCGGCGGTGCGGAGCGGGCCGCCCCGGCGTTCCCCGAGAGGGCAGACTCTCAGAGTTCGGTGGCCGGTGCCACTCGGTGGTGCTGTGTCGTCCCACGTGGCGGCACGTGGGACGGGCGCGCTCAGACGGCCGCGGCGGGACGCGTCCGGAAGCTCAGCCGGTGCGCCTCGCGCGCGGTGCGCAGCCGGTCGACCTCGTCGGTCCACGGCCGCACGGACGGGCGCGCCTTGGCCTTGCGGCGCGCGATCTCCGCGGCGCGGCGCGCCTTGGCGTCCTGCGCGTCCGACACGTAGGTCTTCGGGCCCATCGCGATCCGCTCGGACGCCTCCGCCGCGGCGAGCACCTCCGTCATCGCCTCGTCGAAGGCGATGGTCAGCTCGTGCAGCTCCGGCTCGGGCACGTCCGCGCCCTGGGCGTCGCGCAGCGCGCGCTCGGCCTCGCCCGCGGCCGCGAGGCGCGCGTCGTAGCCGGCGGCCAGCCGCTCGTCGGCGTCGTACTGCTCCGCGACGTCCTTGCCCACCCGGCGGATCAGCGGCATGGCGATACTCCCTCAAGCTCACGATCTTCATCGTCCGATCGAGGCCCAGCGTACGCGCGCCGTCCCCCGGCTGTGACGCCGGACACCGAACTCGCGCCCTTTACACAGTAAGGTCACTCTGAGCGCCCAACGGCGCGCCACCCGGTAATCAGGATGCGCGAAAGATCGCCGATCAGTACCGTTTCCGGCGGAAACCACGGGAGGCGGGACGGACCATGCCGAAGCTCAACCAGATCATCGCGGTCGAGAAGGGCGCCAAGAGCCGCGCGCAGCGCGAGATCGCCGAGATCGGCCAGCGGCTGCAGAAGACCGCGCTGCTGTCCGGCATCTCCCGCACCTACCAGCCGCTCGACGACGACGGCGAGTCCCTGCCGCCCGAGTCCACCCGCGTGCAGGTGACGGCGGAGGGGACGCTGAAGGAGGTCGCGGCGGCGCTCACCCGGCTCTTCGACATCACCGCCACCAAGGACTGGGCGAACCGCGACGCCCGCGCCGACGTCGTCGTCGACGGCCGCACCGTCCTGGAGCAGGTCCCCGTCGCGCACCTGCTGTTCCTGGAGAAGCAGCTCACCGAGCTGGCCGGGCTCGTCGACCGGCTCCCGGTGCTCGACACCGCCGAGGCGTGGACGTTCGACGAGTCCGCCGACGTGTGGCGCACCGAGCCGGTCCGGACGACCCGCACCAAGAAGATCCCGCGGGCCCACGTCCTGTACGAGGCGACCACCGAGCACCCCCGCCCAGGTGGAGACCTACACCGAGGACGTCATCGTCGGCACCTGGACCCGGACCGCGTTCTCCGGCGCCCTGCCGGCGCGCCGGGTGAACGAGCTGCGCGAGCGCGTCGCCAAGCTGCAGGCCGCGATCAAGTTCGCCCGCGAGGAGGCCAACGGCGCGGAAGTGACCGACCGGAAGGTGGGCGAGGCCGTCTTCGGCTACCTTTTCGCCTGAACCCCCCGCGGTGACGCGGGCCGCACAACTGAAGACTCCCCCGCTGGAGCGCGGGGGTCCGGGCGCGAGCCCGGAAGCTGAGAATGAAGTTCAGCTTGATCGCGTGGCGTCAGCGGAGGTTCGAATCCTCCCCGGAGCACTCGGGCCCCGGTAGCTCAGCCAGGTAGAGCGGCCCATGAATCTCAAGCTCTCGCTCCAGTCTCAGCATCTCCGCCCATCACCGGTGGGCGGGGGACGGCGAAGGTCGCCGAGGTGCCAGTTCGAATCTGGTCCGCCGCTCTCGTGCGGCGGTGGTTCAAAGGGAGAACACGGCGAACTGAACCTGACCGTCCCCCGGAATCGCACCGGTGTGCGCATCAGGGCGGAACCATCCAGGGCCCCGGGACTCGGGCAAGTCCCGGGGCCCGCCGCCGTCCCGGCACGGCGGCGCGCGGCCGGCTCCCCGATCATGTCGGCGGGCCGCCGTACGCTTGCCCCCATGGTCAGGCAGCCCAGCATCAACGCCCAGAACCGCGCGCCGCTGTCGATCGAGCGGATCACCGAGGCGGCCCTGCAGATCGTCGACGGCCAGGGACTCGGCCGCCTCACCATGCGCCGCCTCGGCGACGCGCTGGAGGTCGAGGCGATGGCGATCTACCACCACCTCCCGCGCGGCAAGGAGCAGCTCCTCGACGGCCTCGTCGCGCACGTCGCGGCGGCCCCCGCCGACACCGGGGCGGCGGACGCCGCGTCCTGGCGGGGCGTCCTGCGCTCGTGGGCCGGCGACTACCGCGGCCGCCTGCTGGCGCACGCGGGCGTGCTCCCCCTCGTCGTCACCCGCCGCAACCCCGCCGCGCTCACCGCGACCGTCACGTCCCTGCGGGAGGTGATGCGGCAGGGCGGCGTGCGCGAGGAGCCCGCGGCCGTCGCCGCGCACACCCTGCTCGGGTACGTGATCGGGCACGCGGCGCTGGAGGTCCGCGGGACGGCGGAGGACGGCGCCGACCGCGCCGTCGACTGGGACGCCCGCTTCACCGTCGGCCTGGACCTGGTCCTCACCGGCGCCGGGTAGCCGGGGTCAGTCCTCGACGACCAGCACCTCGAGATGCCGGGGGCCGTGCACGCCCTCCGCACCCGCCGGGGCCGCCGCGCCCGCGCCGTGTGCGGCGGACGGGCCGCTGATCCAGGTGAGGGGACGGGACGGGTCGAGCCGCTCCAGCGCCTCCGGGACCGTCCCGACGATCTGCTCGGCCTGCACGACGCACAGGTGGTAGGCGGGCAGCAGGGTGAGCGCGCGCCTGCCCTGCGTCGGGCCCCCGTCCAGCACGACGGTCCCGGTCCGGGCGATCGCGACGGCGCAGCCGGTGACGACGCCGTCCGCGGCCGCGAGGGCGTCCACGTCGATCACCGGGCGGTCGGCCATCGCCCGCACCCCGTCCAGCTCCGCGAGCCAGCCGAACGGCAGGTCCGCGGGGACGACGATCTGCTTGGCCTCGCGGCCCCACAGCGCGGCGGCGACCGCGGTGGCCAGCTCGTCCGCGCCGACGTGCCGCACCGCCGCCCGGTTCTCCGCGACGCGCTCGCCGAACAGCGCCGGGACGTCCGCCGCGTCCGTGCCGGCGAGCCGGCGCGCGTACCCGCGCGGCACCGCCGGGTGCGTGCCGCGCGCCCCGCCGAGCGCGTCCCGTACCCGCCGCAGCACCTCGTCCCGGGAGCTCACCGGCGCCTCCCCGACCACCAGGCGCGGAACGTCGCCGGCGGCGGCGCGGGCAGGTCGCGGGCGTCGGTCCACTTGCCGAGCAGGCCGGGCAGCCGGCGGATCCGGCCGCCGCGCGACATCAGCCGCGCCCAGCGGGTGCCGCGGCGCAGCGCCGCCTCGTACCGGCGCGGGTCCGACATCGTCCAGGCCAGGCCGCGCATCAGCACCAGCTCCGGGGTCGGGACGGGCCGGTGCCGGCGCGACTCGACGACCCGGCCGCGCAGGTGGACCAGCACCTCCGGGATGTCGATCTTCACCGGGCAGACGTCGGCGCACGCGCCGCACAGCGTCGACGCGAACGGCAGCGACGCCTCGGCGGCCCGCTCGACCCCGCGCAGCTGCGGGGTGAGGATCGCGCCGATCGGCCCCGCGCGGACCGGCCCGTAGGGGGCCGGCCCCGTCCGCTCGTAGACGGGGCAGACGTCCAGGCAGGCCGAGCAGCCGATGCAGCGCAGCGCGGCGCGGCCGACCTCGTCGGCGAGGGCCTTCGTGCGGCCGTTGTCGAGCAGCACGAGATGGAACTCGCGGGGCCCGTCGCCGGGCGTGACGCCCGTCCACGACGACACGTACGGCGTCATCGGCGCGCCGGACGACGAGTGCGGCAGCAACTGGAGCAGCACCTCCAGGTCCGCCCAGGTGGGCACCACCTTCTCGATGCCGGCGACGGAGATCAGCGTGTCCGGCAGCGTCAGGCACATCCGGCCGTTGCCCTCCGACTCCAGCAGCACCAGCGTGCCGGTCTCCGCCACCAGGAAGTTCGCGCCGGTGACGGCCACGCGCGCGCCGAGGAACCGCTCGCGCAGGCGCAGCCGCGCCGCCTCGGCGAGCACGGCGGGATCGTCGGACGGGCCGCCGGCGCGGTCTCTGTAGGACGCCTGCCCGTCCTCGCCGGGCTGTGCGAGGAGCTCGCCGAGCCCGGTCTCGCGGACCGCGACGCCCGCGCGCGCCAGCGCCCCGGCCAGGCCGATCTCCCGGGTGACCGCCGACGTCGACTTGACGACCTCGGCGGCGCCGGACGCCCGCACCAGGCCGGTGACGATCCGGCGCGCCTCGGCGGCGCCGGCCGCCCAGTGCACGGTGCCGCCCGCCTCGGTGACGGCCCGTTCGAGTTCCTCCAGGTGGGCGTCGAGGTTGAGCAGCGCCTCGTCCTTGATCGCGCGGCCGGCCTCGCGCAGGTCCTCCCAGTCGGCGGGCTCAGGAAACGCCGAGCGCCGCTCCCGGGCGGCCGCGGCGGCGCCGCGCAAGCCGCTGCGCAGGGCGGTGTCGGCGAGCGCGACCCGCGCGGCGGCGGCGAACTTCGGCGGCGCCGCGACCGGGCCCGGCGCCCCGGACGCCGGCGGGGGCGGTGCGGCGGTCACGCCGGCCCCGTCGCGGCCAGGATCTCGGCCAGGTGCACCACCCGGACGCCGGCGCGCAGCCGCGACAGCGCGCCGCCGATGTGCGCCAGGCAGCCGTTGTCGACCGCGCACAGCACGTCCGCGCCGGTGCCGCGGACGTGCCCGACCTTGTCGGCCGCCATCGCGACCGACACGTCGGCGTTCTTCACCGCGAACGCGCCGCCGAACCCGCAGCACTCGTCCGCCGCCGGCAGCTCCACCAGGTCGATGCCCTTCACCGCGCGCAGCAGCCGCAGCGGCCGGTCGCCGATGCCGAGGGCCCGCGCGGACTGGCAGGACGGGTGGTAGGTGACGCGGTGCGGGAAGAAGGCGCCGACGTCCGTCACGCCCAGCACGTCCACCAGGAACTCGGTCAGCTCGTAGACGGCGAGGTCCTCGGCGGCCCGGGCCAGCGCCGTGTCGCGGGCCGCCCGCGCGATCCGCGGGTAGGCGTCGCGGACCGCGGCGGCGCACGACGCGGACGGCGCCACGATCGCCTCGGCGCCCTCGAACGCGGCGGTGAACGCGCGCGCCAGGCCCGCCGCCTCGCGGTGGTAGCCGGTCGTCCAGTGCATCTGCCCGCAGCAGGTCTGGCCGGGCGGGTAGGCGACGTCGTGGCCGAGCCGCTCCAGCAGCGCCGTCACGGCCCTGCCGGTCGCGGGGAACAACGCGTCGTCGAAGCAAGCGACGAACAGCGCGACGCGCATACCGGCCTCACCCCCCACGCCTCGCAAAGCCCGGTCCCCCGTGGGACATCGTAGGGCGCCCGGAGGCCGCGTCCGGGGGAAACGATCGCACCCGCCGACCGGAACCGGGCGGCCGGGTAAGGCGGATCGAACCGACGGCAACGTTTCCCCGCCCGACGGCGTGTTGTTCGGCGTCCGTTATCGCGCGTGAGGGACGCTATGCCTGGCACCTCGGAGTGAGGCGGGTCACAGATCACCGGTCCTCCGGTACCAAAGGACAACCGTCCCAACGGACTATGGCCGGGCCGCGCGAACCGTTCCACACTGGGGTGCGTCATAAGGGAAAGCACCACGACCGACCTGTAGTTGAGACCGGAGGCACGCCGATGTGCCCGCACCAGCCGCCCTGTCCCTCGCACAACGCACCCGACCGCGACGCCGCCAGGACGCTCGCCACTCACCCCGAGCAGGGGTGGAGCCTGCTGTGCAACGGTGTCGTGCTCTTCGAGGACACCGGTGAGCTGCTGCCCGACGGAGCAGTCATCGCACCGCACCGGCCGACGGACCTGAAGGCGCCGTCCGCCGCGTGAGGAGTCTCCAACGGGGGACTAGTTCGAACGGGTGATCATCCTCGGGGGCACGCCCGCCCTACCACGCCCTCTGGGCCCGCTCCGGGCCCAGGGGCGTACTGCCGTCCGGGCCCGCGTCAGCCGCGGGCCCGCGCCGGCGCCGCCACCCAGCGGCGCAGCCACGGCCCCACCGCCCGGCCCACCCCGTCCGGGTCCTTGTTGAGGTCGTGCCGCTCCCCCGGCAGCACCGTGACGTGCGCCGCGTCCGCCGCGTCCGGCACCCCGAACGGGTCGCGGTCCCCGTTGACGACCAGCACCTCGACGCCCGCGCCGCGCAGCTCCTCCACCCGGGTCTTCTCCGGCTTGCCCGGCGGATGCAGCGGGAACGCCAGCGCGATCACCCCCGCCGCGCCGGCGGCGGTCGCGGTCCGGCACGCGACCCGCGCGCCGTTGCTGCGTCCGCCCTGGACGAGCGGGACGTCCCCGAACCGCTCCCGCAAGACCCCGACGACCTCCAGCCACGCCTCGTCCTGCTTGACCGCCGAGCCGGGCGCGCGGCGCCCGGCGAGCCGGAACGGCTGCATGACCCGCGCGACCGCGCCGCCCAGGCCGAGCGCGGCGTCCCGGACCGCCAGCAGGTCCGGCGCGTCCACTCCCCCGTTCGACCCGTGCGTCAGCACCAGCAGGAACGCCGGGCGGTCCGGCCCGTCCAGGGTCGCCTCCGCGGGCCCGTGCGCGGTCTGGATGTGCATGACGCCACGGTACCGGCCCGGCACGGCCGGTGACCGTGTGGGGCACACTGGGCGGATGGAGATCATGACCGACAGCGAATGGCGCGCCTTCGTCATGGAGGGCACCCGCACCGGCAAGGCCGGCGTCACCCGCAAGGACGGCACGCCGCACGTCACGCCCATCTGGTTCGTCCTGGACGGCGACGACCTGCTGTTCACGACCTACCACGAGAGCATCAAGGCGCGCGTCCTCGGCCGCGACCCCCGCCTGTCGGTGTGCGTCGACGACCAGACGCCGCCGTACTCGTACGTGATGATCCAGGCCGAGGCCCGGCTCACCGAGGACCTCGACGAGCTGCGCAGGTGGGCGACCGTCATCGGCTCCCGCTACATGGGCGCCGACCGCGGCGAGGAGTTCGGCGAGCGCAACGCCGTGCCCGGCGAGTACCTCGTCCGCGCCCGCATCACCAAGGTGGTCGCGCAGCGCGACATCTCGGACTGAGGTCAGGCGCCCGCCGGGTCAGGCGGCGGCACCGCCGGTCCGCCCGTCGCCAGCCGCAGCCGCTCGGCGAAGCTCTCGTGCAGCAGCGGGCCCCACGGGTACCCGTCCGGCACCCGGACGGCGTCGCCGATCGCCTCACCGGCCCGCTCCTGCTCGCCCGCCTGCCGACGGACGGCCAGCAGCGCGTACATGTGGTCGAGCGCGCCGAACGCCTCGCCGGCGAGCGCGGGCAGCGTCCCGTCGGTCACGGCCTGCTCGACGACCGGCTCCCACCACAGGTCGGCGGGGTCGGCGTCCTCGTCGCCGAAGTCGCGGCGCAGCCGGGCCCGCACCTGCCCGGCGACGCCCGGGTCGGCGAGCCCGCGCCGCCACACCTCGCCCGCCTCCGGGCCGCGCCCGCGCAGCGGCAGCGTGCGCGCCAGCAGCTCCGTCGCGAGCGGCCCGACCTCCGGGTCGGCGGGCTCGGCCGGGTCGCCGAGCGCCGCGCCGAACGCGCCGACCGCCTGGTCGAGGTAGGAGATGCCGAGCGCGACGGCGAGCCGCGCGTAGGCGTACGGGGCGCCGTCCTGGTCGATCAGCCTGAGCCCCGCGGCCAGCACCCGCTGCGCGCGGGCGGGCTCGCCGCGCTCCAGCAGCCGCTGCGCGAGATCGTGCGCGGCGGGCGGCCCGTACTCGGCGTCGCCCGTCCCGACGACCGCCTCCCAGTGCCCGCGCGCCCCCTCGAAGTCGCCGGCGTCGTCGGCGAGCCGCGCGAGGGCGAGGTGGGCGGGCGGCAGGTACGCCGGGTTGCCGAAGTCGACGACGACGCGCCACGCGGGCGCCGCCTCCTCGTGCTCGCCGGCCCGCTCATGGGTGAGCGCCAGGTGGTACGCGGCGCGCGGACCGTACTCGGGGTCGCCGGTGGAGATGGCGGCCCGGTCGGCCTCGCGGGCCGCCTCGACGTCCCCGCCGTCGTCCAGCACGACCGCGAGGCCGAGCGCCGCCTGCGCCCGGCACGGGGTGTCGCCGAGGGCGAGCACCCGCTCGAACAGCAGCGCGGCCTCGCGGGCCGCGCCGTTCTCCGCGAGGCTCCGCGCCTCCTCGCACAACAGGGCCGGATCGTCGGCCGCGGACTCGCTCATCGGTGTTCTGCCCTCTGGGGGTCGGGGTCCGCCCAGAGCCTAGCGACCGGATACCGCCCCGTCCCGGCCGACACTCGAAAACGCCCGCCAAGATCGCAGCCCCCACGGCCCCCGGTCCCCCGCGCCGCCTGAACCCCCGTCCAGAAGCGCCGGTTGAACATCGGTCCGGAAGACCGGACCTCAGCCACCGGCCACGGGCAGGCACGCGGAGCGAGCCCTGCGAGCGCAGCGGGCCTGCCCGACGACGGACGAGGCGTTTCACGCGGAGCGCCAGCGGAGCGTGAAACGCCTCGTCCGTCGCAACGGGGGTTCCAGGGGGTCGCCCCCCTGGAAAAACTCAGTCCTCAAACGCCTCCGGCGGGGGGCAGGAGCAGACGAGGTTGCGGTCGCCGTAGGCCTGGTCGATGCGGCGGACCGGGGGCCAGTACTTGTTCTCGCGCAGCGCGGGGACGGGGTAGGCGGCCTCGTCGCGGGTGTAGGCGTGCTTCCAGTCGTCGGAGATGAGGGACGCGGCGGTGTGCGGGGCGTTCTTGAGGGGGTTGTCCTCGCGGTCGTAGCCGCCGTCGGCGACGCGCTGGATCTCCCGGCGGATCTCGATCATGGCGTCGCAGAACCGGTCGAGCTCGGCGAGGTCCTCGGACTCGGTGGGCTCGATCATCAGGGTGCCGGCGACGGGGAAGGAGAGCGTCGGGGCGTGGAAGCCGTAGTCGATGAGGCGCTTGGCGACGTCCTCGGCGGTGATCCCGGTCTCCTTGGTGATCTTGCGGAGGTCGGCGATGCACTCGTGCGCGACGAGGCCGTTGCGGCCGGTGTAGAGGATCGGGTAGTGCGGGCCGAGGCGGGCGGCGAGGTAGTTGGCGCCGATGATGGCGCCCTCGGTGGCGGCGCGCAGGCCGTCCGGGCCCATCATCGCGATGTACGCCCAGGAGATCGGCAGGATGCCCGCCGAGCCCCACGGCGCGGCGGAGATCGGGCCGACGCCGGTCCCGGCGGGGCCGGCCTCCTCGCGCAGCGGGTGGTTCGGCAGGAACGGGGCGAGGTGCTCGCGGACGCCGATGGGGCCGACGCCGGGGCCGCCGCCGCCGTGCGGGATGCAGAACGTCTTGTGCAGGTTGAGGTGCGAGACGTCGGAGCCGAACTCGCCGGGGCGGGCGAGGCCGACGAGGGCGTTGAGGTTGGCGCCGTCGACGTAGACCTGGCCGCCGGCCTCGTGCACGGCCGCGCAGACGTCGGTGATCGACTCCTCGAACACGCCGTGCGTGGACGGGTAGGTCACCATGATCGCGGAGAGCCGGTCGCCGTGCTCGCCGATCTTGGCGTGCAGGTCGTCGAGGTCGACGTTGCCGCCCTCGTCGCACTTGACGACGACGACGCGCATCCCGGCCATGACGGCGCTGGCGGCGTTGGTGCCGTGCGCGGACGACGGGATGAGGCACACGTCGCGGTGCTCGTCGCCGCGGGAGGCGTGGTAGCCGCGGATGGCGAGCAGCCCGGCCAGCTCGCCCTGGGATCCGGCGTTGGGCTGGACGGACACCTTGGCGTACCCGGTGATCTCGGCGAGTGCGTCCTCCAGTTCGCCGATCAGCTCGACGTACCCGGCGGCCTGGTCGATCGGCGCGAACGGGTGGAGGTTCGCGAACTCCGGCCAGGTGATCGGCTCCATCTCGGCGGTGGCGTTCAGCTTCATCGTGCAGGAGCCGAGCGGGATCATCGAGCGGTCGAGCGCGATGTCCTTGTCCTGGAGCCGGCGCAGGTAGCGCAGCATCGCGGTCTCGGAGCGGTGCGCGTGGAAGACCGGGTGGGTCAGGTAGGGGCTCTCGCGGCGCAGCGCGTCCGGGATCGCCTCCTCGGCGGCGGCGACCTCGGCGGGCGCGCCGAACGCCTCCAGGACGGCGGTGACGTGCTGGGGCAGCGTCGTCTCGTCGCAGGCGACGGCGACGCGGTCGGCGCCGTCCGGCCGCAGGTTGATGCCGCGCTCGCGGGCGGCCTCGACGACCTCGGCGGCCCGGCCCGGGACCTTCGCCAGGACGGTGTCGAAGAAGGCGCCGTGCACCACCTCGACGCCGCCGGCGCGCAGCCCCGCGGCGATCTCGGCGGCGCGGCGGTGCGTCCGCTGGGCGATGGCGGCGAGTCCCTCGGGCCCGTGGTAGACGGCGTACATGCTCGCCATCACGGCGAGGAGGACCTGCGCGGTGCAGATGTTGCTGGTGGCCTTCTCGCGGCGGATGTGCTGCTCGCGGGTCTGCAGGGCGAGGCGGTAGGCGGTGGCGCCGTCGGCGTCGACGGACACGCCGACGAGGCGTCCGGGCAGCTGCCGCTGGATGCCCTCGCCGACCGCCATGTAGCCGGCGTGCGGGCCGCCGAACCCGTACGGGACGCCGAAGCGCTGCGCCGAGCCCACGGCGATGTCGGCGCCGGACTCGCCCGGCGGCCGCAGCAGGGTCAGGGCGAGCAGGTCGGCGGCGACGACGACCTTGGCACCGCGCTCGTGCGCCTGCGCGGCGATCGGCTCCAGGTCGCGGACGGCCCCGGACGCGCCGGGGTACTGCAGCAGGACGCCGAAGAAGTCGCCGTCGGGCAGCCCGCCGGACAGGTCCGCGGTGACGACCTCGATGCCGAGCGGGACCGCCCGGGTCCGCACGACCTCGATCGTCTGCGGCAGCGCGTCGGCGTCGACCAGGAACGTGCCCGGCTCCTTGCGCTTGGAGACGCGGTGCGCGAGCGCCATCGCCTCGGCGGCGGCGGTGCCCTCGTCCAGCATGGAGGCGTTGGCGACCGGCAGGCCCGTCAGGTCGGACACGGCCGTCTGGAAGTTCAGCAGCGCCTCGAGGCGGCCCTGCGAGATCTCCGGCTGGTACGGGGTGTAGGCGGTGTACCAGCCCGGGTTCTCCAGGACGTTGCGCAGGATCACGCCCGGCGTGGTCGTCCCGTGGTAGCCGAGGCCGATCATCGAGGTGAGGACGGTGTTGCGCGAGGCGAGCTCGCGCAGCCGGTCCAGCGCGGCGGTCTCGCTCAGCGCGGGCGGCAGCTCCAGCGGCCGGGAGGTGCGGATCGCGGCCGGGACGGCCTCGTCGATGAGCGCCTCGGCGCCGGAGTAGCCGATGGCGGCCAGCATCCGGGCGCGCTCGTCCGGGGACGGGCCGACGTGCCGGTCGGCGAACGTGGAACGGGGGTGCTGCGGCGAGGCCACGGGGGCGAAGAACTGGGCGGTCATGGAGAGCCTCCTGGCTGCTGCGGTCGCTCAGGGCCGCCGCCGGCAACGGGCCGGCGGCCGGTCTCCCCCTCTGTCATCGGCACCTGAGAGCTTCCCCCGCAGCGCGGGATTTCCCCTTCGGTGAGCCGCCCCTCCCCGGTCAGGGGGATCGGCGCCTGCTTTCCAGAGGTGCCTCGTCCGCGCGGTCCTTTTGCCTGAGAGGTTCCGGGGAGGTTGCCCCTTCGGCGCCCCACGCTGGCAGCATGGGGTCTCTCCCGCGCAGGGTCGACGGCATGTCCGGAACAAACCCTACCCAACCCGCGCACCGGCGATCGCCGCGCGCCCCCGCGGACCGCGACATCGGCGGCGTGTAACCGGGGTGGTGGACGGTCCGGGCATGTACCGGCAAGTACGATGTGCACAGCTCACCGGGGCGGACGGGCCGCGGGCCGTGCGCGGCCGCCGGGCGGGCCGGGCGCGGCGCCGCCCGCGGGCCGGCCGGATCGGAGGCCGCCGTTCGACGGCGCGGCCCCGGCCCTGGGACGCTGATCACGATGGCGGACGGGCAGGGCGGCGGTAGGGCGTGACACAGACCCACGGCGGGGCGTCGGTGCGCCCGGCGACGGGCGCCACCGCCGGCGTCCCCGTGGACGAGCCCGCGCAGCCCGACCGGATCCGCCGCTCGAGCGACGCGATCAGGTTCGGGGTCTCCTGCGCCGGGCTGGCCGTGGTGATGCTGCTGGTGTCGATCGCCCAGCAGACCACGCACGGGCTGCAGACCGACATCGCGCAGGGCACCGCGCACGCGCCGCGGCTGCTGCTGTCGCTGGCGACGCTCGCCTCCAGCTTCGGGGTGCTGACCGTGCCGATCGCGTTCGCGATCGAGCGGCTGTTCCGCAAGGACGGCATGCGGGTCGCGATCGCGCTGCTCGCCGCCGTGATCGCGTTCGGGATCACCGTCGGGCTGGACGACTGGGTGACCAGCGCGGCGCCCGGCGGGGTGCTGGACTCGCTGATCTGGGGCGGCACCCGGACCGCGCCGGTGCACACCGACATCGCCCCGGTGATCGCGTTCGTCACGGCCGTCGGGATGGCGGGCCGGACCCGCTGGCAGGCGGTGACCTGGACGCTGATCGGGCTGGCCGCGCTGACCGGCCTCACCGCGTCGTACGCGTCCGTCGCCGCGCTCGCCGCGACCTACCTGCTCGGCCGCGCGATCGGGCACGGCACCCTCTACGCGGTCGGCACGCCCAACCCGCGGCCGACCGGGACGACCGTGGTCAACACGCTCGAGCGGCTCGGGCTGTGCCCGCGCCGCGCCGCCCGCCTCGACGATCCCGGCGACGCCGGCGCGGACCGCCGCTACGGCGTCGTCCTCGACCGCGCCGACCCGGAGTGCCGCACGCCGGGCGAGCGGCGGCCCGGCCGCTGGGACCTGGAGGTGCGGGTCCTCGACCGCGACCAGCAGACCGCCGGGCTGCTGTACCGGATGTGGCGGACGCTGCGGCTGAGCCGCACCACCACCGGCCGGGCACTGCGCCCGCTGCGCCGCTCCCTGGAGCTGGAGTCGCTGATGGCGTACGCGGTGGACGCGGCGGGCGCACGCACCCCCCGGCTGGTCGGGACGTCGGAGGTCGGCACGGAGGCGGCGCTGCTGGCCTACGAGCACGTGCCCGGCCGCCGGCTCGGGGACGTCCCGGACGACGAGGTCACCGACACGCTCCTCGGCGACGTGTGGCGGCAGTTCCGGCGGCTGCAGGAGGGCCGTCTCGCGCACCGGCGGCTGGAGGAGGACGCGATCCTCGTCGGCGACGACGGCCGCGCCTACCTCACCGACATGCGGTCCGGCGAGATCGCCGCCGGCGACCTGGCGCTGCGACTGGACCTCGCGCAGCTACTCACCACCGTCGCGCTGCGCGCCGGCCCCGAGCGCGCCGTGCGGACCGCGGCGTCCGCGCTGGGCGAGGACGCGCTGCCCGCGGCGGTGCCGCTGCTGCAGCGGGTGGCGCTGTCGCGGGCGACGCGGACGGCGCTGCGCCGCGACCGGGAGCTGCTCACCCGGATCCGGGAGCAGATCGTCGCGCTGAAGCCGGAGACCGAGGCGGCGCCGGTCCGGCTGGAGCGCTTCCGGCCCCGGACGATCTTCAGCATCGTCGGCCTGTCGGTCGCCGGGTACATCGTGCTCCCGCAGATCGCCAGCCTGGACTTCGCCCACCTGCTGTCGACGGCGACCTGGCACTGGGTGCTCATCGCGCTCGCCGCGTCCGCCGCGACCTATCTCGCGGCGGCGTACATGCTCCTCGGGTTCGTCCCGGAGCGGCTGCCGGTGGGGCGGACCGTGCTGGTGCAGGTCGCGGCGTCGTTCGTGCAGCTGGTCGCGCCGGCCGCGGTCGGCGGCGTCGCGATCAACACCCGCTTCCTGCAGCGCTCGGGCATCCGCTCGGGCCTGGCGGTCGCCAGCGTCGGCGCGTCCCAGCTGGTCGGCCTCGTGGTGCACGTGCTGCTGCTGGCGCTGTTCGGGTTCCTCACCGGCTCCACCCACAACGCCACCAAGGACCTCGCGCCGTCCCGCACGATCATGATCGTGGTGCTGGCGCTGGGGCTGGTCGCCGGCGCGGCGCTGACGATCCCGCGGGTGCGGCGGTTCGCCGCGTCCCGGGTGCGGTCGATGTTCTCCGGCGTGGTGCCGCGGCTCGTGGACGTGCTGCAGTCGCCGCGCAAGCTCGCCACCGGCCTCGGCGGGACGGTGGGGCTGACCGCGGCGTACGTGCTGTGCCTGGACGCCTCGATCCGCGCGTTCGGCGGGTCGCTGCACTGGACGGCGGTCGTGGTGGTGTTCCTGACCGCCAACGCGGTCGGCTCCGCGGTGCCGACGCCGGGCGGGCTCGGCGCCGTCGAGGGCGCGCTGACGCTGGCGCTGACGATCTCGGGGCTGACCGCGGAGGCGGCGACGTCGGCGGTGCTGCTGTACCGCCTGCTGACGCTGTGGCTGCCGGTCCTGCCCGGCTGGGCGGCGTTCGCCTATCTCCAGCGCAAGGATGCGATCTGAGGGATCGGGGGACGGAGTTCTTCGCGGGGGCTCGCGGGGGGCTCAGCCGGTGCGGCGGGCGCGCCGCCGGTTCGCCAGCTCATCGTGGGGGTGTTCGAGAGGGTCCGGGTCGTCGGTGGCGGCCCGTTCGGCCGGCAGTTCCGCCAGGCTCCCCTCCACCTCCTGCCACACCCGTCCGAGCGCGATGCCGAACACGCCCTGCCCGCCCTGCAGCAGATCCACGACCTCGTCGGCGGAGGTGCACTCGTACACGCTCACCCCGTCGCTCATCAGGGTGATCTGCGCCAGGTCCTGGACGCCGCGGTCGCGCAGGTGCGTCACCGCCGTGCGGATCTGCTGCAGCGACACCCCGGTGTCCAGCAGCCGCTTCACCACCTTCAGGACGAGGATGTCGCGGAAGCTGTAGAGCCGCTGGCTGCCCGACCCGTGCGCCGCGCGGACGCTCGGCTCCACCAGCTTCGTGCGCGCCCAGTAGTCGAGCTGCCGGTAGGTGATCCCCGCCGCCGCGCACGCCGTCGGACCGCGGTAGCCGACGTCCTCGGGCGGCGCCGACACCTGCGTGTCGAAGAGCAGGCCCTGCTCTCCGGCGCGTCGTGACGCCATGTGCCTGTCGGGGGTCGCCTTGCCCTCGCCGCTGCTCACCGCCACGCGGACCTCCGGCTTCTATCAGCCCGTGGCGCTTCGTCAAGGGGGTTTGACGAATTACACCACGGGTGTTCCACCAGCACGGTAGGTGCCGGTCAGGGTGTGGTCAACGTTCACCGTCGGCGCGTCGCATGCCCGGATGAACCGGCTTCACGTGGGCAAACTGCGCACCTTTGCCGCCAACGCACTCCTACCCCGATGGTCGCCCCTCGGAAACTGCCAGGTCCAGGGCAATGCAAGACCAATCGCGGCACGGCATGAACTTACACCCCGAAGTGACATACCCCACTCCGCCCCTCAAGTTCGGCCCGCACCGCCCCATCACACAGCGTAACCGACGCTCGCCCGACCATGCGGAACGGCGCGGCGGAGCCGCCGAGAAGAGCCCCGAGAAGGGCCCCCGGACGCGGCGTCAGCCGGCGCGGCCGAAGTCCTCCGGGGAGATCGTGTCGAGGAACTCGCGGAACTTCTCCACCTCGTCCTCCTGCTCGTCGGGGATGGCCACGCCGGCCTCCTCGAGGACGTCCTCGCTGGCGAAGATCGTCGCGCCGGTGCGCAGCGCGAGCGCGATGGAGTCCGAGGGGCGGGCGCTCACCTCGACGCCGTTGGAGAAGACCAGGTCCGCGAAGAAGATGCCCTCGCGCAGGTCGGTGATGTTCACGGTGCGGAGCTGGACGCTCAGCGCATCGAGCACGTCCCGGAACAGGTCGTGGGTGAGGGGGCGGGCGGGCAGCACGCCCTGCTGGGCGAAGGCGATCGCGGTCGCTTCGACCGCCCCGATCCAGATGGGCAGGTAGCGCTCGCCCTCCGTCTCCTTCAACAGGACGATGGGCTGATTGGAGGGCATCTCGACCCGGACGCCGACGACCTCCATCTGCTTCACTGCGGCTCCCTGCTGGTCGACGCTGTCTCGATCACCACGTGCACCGGTCGGATCCTCGACGAACCCTGCCCCAACGTACACCCAGGCTCGGACAGGGTGGCGCGGCGGCGGTGCGGCAAATGCCGCCGCGGACCGTGCGATCAGGGGTCGAGGCTTTCGCGAAGTCCCGCCGACAGCAGGGCGGCGTGCAGCCGGACCGACAGCGCGGCGATGTCGCGGGCGGTCTCGGCGGCCTGCTCGTGCGCGCCCGGGCTGCGGCGCCGCAGCTGCGGGGCGACCATCTGCTCGATCAGCCCGGCCTGCCGGTCGGCGGCGGCCTTGGCGGCGCGCAGGTGGCGGACCTCGAAGCCGTGCTCGCCGAGCGCCGCGGCGGCGCGCGCCACGGTGAGGGCCTCGCCGTCGTAGTGGCCGCCGTTGCGCCGGACGAGGCCGTACTCCTCCAGGTCGCCGAGGAGGTCCTCGCCGATCCCGGCGCCGTCCAGGAGCTGGCGGCGGGTCAGCCGGACGGCCGGGTCGGGCGCGTCCGCGCCGGCCGCGACCAGGGTGCGGGGGCGGCGGGGCGGCCCGTCGGGACGGGCGCCGAGCGGCGGGACGGCCTCGCCGCGGTCGCGGGCCTCCAGGTGCTGCCTGATCACGCGCAGCGGCATGTAGTGGTCGCGCTGCGCGGTGAGCACGAACCGGAGCCGCTCCACGTCCGCCTGGCCGAACTTGCGGTACCCGGCGGGGGTGCGCTCCGGTTCCACGAGCCCCTCGGTCTCCAGGAACCGGATCTTGGAGATGGTGATGTCGGGGAACTCGGTCCTGAGCAGCCCGAGGACGTCCCCGATCGTCATCGGGGACCGGGCCGGCTGCGCGTTCAAGGGCCCTCCCATCGTCGCCGAGACCCCGTGCTCCCCCGCCGCTCCGGTCCTCGTCAGGCGTGCGCCGGGTTGGTCAGGAAGACCAGCCGGAACTTGCCGATCTGGACCTCGTCGCCGCCGGACAGGCCGGCCTGGTCGATCCGCTGCCGGTTGACGTAGGTGCCGTTCAGGCTGCCCACGTCGCGGACGGAGAACGTGCCGCCGTGCCGGGCGAACTCGGCGTGCCGGCGGGAGACGGTGACGTCGTCCAGGAAGATGTCGCTCTCCGGGTGCCGGCCCGCGGACGTGCGGTCCTTGTCGAGCAGGAAGCGGCTCCCGGCGTTCGGGCCCCGCTTGACGACCAGCAGCGCGGTCCCGGGCGGGAGCGCCTCCATGGCGGTCTGGTCCGGGCCCGGCTGCTCGCCCTCGTCCTGGCCGGTGTCCAGCGCCTCGAACCCGCCGATGGAGATCGTGGAGGTCGACTCGCCGGGCGACTCCCGGTAGATCGGCGGCTGGGCGCCCCGCGTCAGCGGGGTGCCGCAGTTCGAACAGAAGCGGGCATCATCCGGGTTGGCGTGACCGCACTGCGTGCAGTAGACGCTCGGCATAGATCGGCTCGGCCTCCTACCATCGGCGCGCCGCCCGCGGACGCCCCGCTGCCGCGGGGGCCGCCTGCGCCACGCGCATCCTTCACCCAACCCACGCCGGGGACCCGCCCCCGACCACGGTCCTGCTCACCGCCCGCGCTCGCGACGGTCGCCGCAACTTACGCGGGTATTGCCCGAGGGGTCAACCGGAACGGTGAACCGACCGCACCACGGTACCTTCGCCGATGATCGCCGGTCTACGCCGCCGCGCGGACGGCGCGGATCGCGACGTCCCGGACGGCTGTTCACCGCTCCCCCCGTTCCCTCTACGGAGACCGTACCGCGCTCACGGTCACTTTCGCGCGCGGGGTGATCGAGACGGCGGCGCCGGCGGCCCGCAGCGTGCGCACCACGCCGCCCGGGATGTTGAGCGCCGTGGTCATCGTGTGCGGGTCGCCGATGGCCAGGAACGTGTACGGGGGCCGCAGCGGGCGCCCGTCCGCGCGGACGCCGCCGGCCGCGTCGAGGAAGTAGGTGTCGACGCCGGCGCGGACTCCATTGACCTGGACGACCTCGGCGCCGGCGTCGCGCAGCTCCTCCAGGGCGTCCAGCAGGCCGCCGGCGCGGACGCCGCCGCGCGGGTCCTGGACGACGAGCTGGATGCCGGGCCCTTCGGCGGGGAGCGTGCCCGCCAGCAGCCCGTAGGTGGTGGCGCGCCTGCGGGCCTCCTCGAGCGCGGCGCCGCCCTGGGCGTCGCGCTGCAGTTCGGCCTTGGTCTGCTCGAGGTCGCGGATGTCGCCGCGGAGCCGTTCGGACCGCTGGCCCAGATCGGCCAGGATGCCGACCAGCTCGTCCTGCCGGGCGGTGGCGAACGTGGTGTCGCGCTTGGTGGAGCGGACCTGCACGGCGACGGCGAAGCCCACCAGGAGGCACAGCAGGCCGCCGATGAGCTGCCCCAAGCTCGCCCTGGGCCGCAGCAGCGCCATCACCCCGGTGAGGGGTGCGGGCGGCGGGCTCGCGGGCTCAGCGGGCCGCTCAGCCCCCTGCGGCTCCTCCCGCTCCACCGGCTCCTGCCGCTCCTGGTCGCCCGTCATGCGCCGAACAGCTTCCGGCGGATGCCCGCGGCGTTGGAGAAGATCCGGATCCCGAGGACGACCACGACGCCGGTGGACAGCTGGGAGCCGACGCCCAGCTCGTCGCCGAGGAAGACGATCAGCGCCGCGATGACGGTGTTGCTGAGGAAGGACACGACGAACACCTTCTCGTCGAAGATCCCCTCCAGCCGGGCCCGGACGCCGCCGAACATGGCGTCGAGCGCCGCGACGATGGCGATGGGCAGGTAGGGCTGGAGCCACAGCGGGACGTCGGGGTGCAGGAGCAGGCCCAGCACCACGCCGATCACCAGCCCGATCAGCGCGATCATGCCCCGTCCGTCCCTTCGCTCGCCGCGGCGCCGGCGGCCGCCGCTCCCGTGCTCACCGCGTCACCTGCCGGCTCCGGGGGCGGGCGCGGCGTACCGCAGCCGGAGCGCGCCCGCCGCGGGCAGCCGCGCGCCGGACGTCCGGCGCGTGCCGTACCGCATGTGGTAGCGCTCCTGGAGGGCCCGCAGCCTGCGGTCGGCGGCGGAGCCGGTGAACGCGTCGTGCAGGCGGTCCGGGTCGCCGAGCGCCGTCACCTCGTACGGGCCGGTCAGCGGGCGGTAGTCGACCAGGATCGCCTCCCCCGCGGTGCGGATCGCGGTGACCGGCGTGAGCCGCCGCCCGTTGATCCCGATGGCGGTGGCGCCCGCCGCCCAGAGCCCGTTGACCAGCGCCTGGAGGTCCTGATCATAGACCCGGCCGCCGGAGTCGCCGCCGTCCTCGCCGCGGCCTTCCGCGGGCGCGTCGTCCACGGTGACGACGAGGCCGGGGCCGGCGGCGGGCTCCGCGGCCGCGGCGGCGGCCTGCGCGGCGAGGTCGCGCCTGGCCCGGCGGCCTTCGGCACTGCGTTCCAAGGCACCGGCCCGCTCGCGGCCGGTGTCGGCGCGCAGCCGGTCGAGGCGGCGCTGCAGGGCGTCGGTCTCGCCGGTGCGGGCGTGGATCTGGTCGATGAGCCGGGCGCGCTCCTTGGCGGCGACGGGCTCGCTGCGGCGCACCTGGACGCCGGCGACCGCGAGGAGGACGCCGGCGGCGGCCAGCACCGCGAGCACCCCGGCCCCGCTCAGCCGCCCGCCGCGCCGGCGGGTCCCGCCAGACGCGGCGCGCCGCGCCGCGGCCTCGGCGTAGCCGGGGTCGAGCAGCTTGCCGGCGAACAGGTCCGAGAGCAGGGACATGGAGGCGTCGGGCCGGCGCCATCCGGCCGCCCGTTCCGCCTCGTCCGGGCCCCGCCGTCGAGCGATCACCGCACCATGATGTCAAGGCCCGCCAAATCGGGCCGGTCACGCCGCTCCGGGCGGCCGCTAGGCGACGGCGGCGCGGGTGCGGTCCAGGCCGATGTGGACGGCGAGGGCGGCGAGCACGGTGCCCATCAGGTAGCGCTGGACGCGCTGCCAGGCAGGGCGGCGGGCGAGGAACGCGGCGATGCTCCCGGCGCCGAGGACGATCAGGCCGTTCACGGTGATCGCGACGGTGATCTGGGTGAGGCCGAGCAGCAGGCTCTGCACGGCGACGTGGCCGCGGGAGGGGTCGACGAACTGCGGCAGGAGCGACACGTAGAGGATCGCGATCTTCGGGTTGAGCAGGTTGGTGACCAGGCCCATGGCGAACAGCCGGCGCGGCGGGTCGGCGGGGAGTTCTCTCGGAGCGAACACGGCGGCCCCGCCGGGCCGGACGGCCTGCCAGGCCAGCCAGAGCAGGTAGCCGGCGCCGGCGAGCTTCAGCGCCGCGTACACGGGCGGGACGAGCCGGAAGACGGTGGTGATCCCGGCGGTGGCGGCCACCACGTAGAGGACGAAGCCGAGCGCGACGCCGCCGAGCGAGACCAGGCCCGCGCGGCGGCCCTGGGTCACCGACCGCGACACCAGGTAGATCATGTTCGGCCCGGGGGTGAGGACGAGCCCGAGCGCGACGAGCGCGATGGCCGCCAGGGCGGCTGGGGAGATCATTGCACCGATGCTAGGCGCCGGTTTGAATCGGTGCAATAATAAGATTGAACTCGGTGCAATCCTGGGGGCAGCCGTATGGACGACTACCGGCGGGTGGCCGACGCGGTCGCCGCCGACATCGCCGCCGGGCGGCTGCGGCCGGGCGACCGGCTGCCGCCCCAGCGCGCGTTCGCGCGGCGCCGCGGCATCGCCGCCTCGACGGCCGCGCGCGTCTACCGCGAGCTCGGCCGGCGCGGCCTGGTGGTCGGCGAGGTCGGACGCGGCACGTTCGTGCTCGCGGCGGACCGGCGGGCGGCCCCCGCGCTGGCCGAGCCGGCGGACGCCCGCGTCGACCTGGAGCTGAACTACCCGGTCGTGCCCGAGCAGGCGCCGCTGCTGGCCACCGGGCTGGACCGCCTGATGCGCCCGGACGTGCTGGACGCGGCGCTCGCGCCCGCCGGCGTCGCGGGCACCCCGGCGGCGCGCGAGGCCGCGGCGGCGCTCCTCGCCGCCGACGGCCGGACGCCCGCGCCGGAGGAGGTGCTCTTCGCCGGGAACGGGCGGCAGGCGATCGCCGCGTCCGTGGCCGCCCTGGTCCCGGCAGGCGGGCGGCTCGCGGTCGAGGCGCTCACCTACCCGGTGATCAAGGGGATCGCGGCGCGGCTCGGCGTCACGCCGGTCGCCGTTCCGGTGGACGGGCAGGGGATGATCCCGGACGCGCTCGCCGACGCGCACCGCGCCGCGCCGCTCGGCGGCGTCTACCTCCAGCCCACGCTGCACAACCCGTACGGGACGACGATGCCGCCGGCGCGGCGCGCCGAGCTGGGCGGGCTGCTCGAACGGCTCGGGCTGTGCGCGGTCGAGGACCGGATCTGGGCGTTCCTGCGCGAGGACGGCCCGCCGCCGCTGGCCTCGTCCGCGCCGGACCACACGATCCTCGTCGACAGCCTGTCCAAGCGGCTGGCGCCCGGGCTGAGCGTGGGGTTCGCCGCCGTCCCGCGGCGGCTGGCGGGCCGGGTCGCCGCGGCGCTGCGCTCGGGCGCGTGGGGGCCCGCCGGGTTCGCCTTGGAGGCGGCGGCCGGGTGGATCGCCGACGGGACGGTCGAGGCGATCGTGAAGGCGAAGAGGGAGGACGCCGCGTCCCGGCAGCGGATCGCGGCGGAGCGGCTGGCGGGCGCGGCGGTCTCGTCCGATCCCGGTTCGTACTTCTGCTGGTGGGACCTGCCCGCGCCGTGGCGCGCGGAGACGTTCGTGGCGGCGGCGGCCCGGCGCGGCATCGCGGTCACGCCCGCCGCCGCGTTCGTGGTGGGCGGCGCCGCCGCGCCGCGGGCGGTGCGGTTCGGCCTGGCGTCGCCGCCGGAGGACGTCCTCGCGCGGGCTCTGGACGTGCTGGCGGAGATCGCGGGCGGCACCCCCGACGACGTCTCCGTCGACTGACCCGGCGGCCCGAACGGGAGATCCGCCTCTGGACTCGGGCCGCGCCGTCGTCCATGTTCTTGTGGGGGCGGGCGGGCCCTCCGGAGCGGATGGGGGCGTGGCGTGATCGAGGTGCGCGGGGTCGGGCAGCGGGTGGACGGCGGGCGCCGCACCCTGCGGGACGTGTCGCTGACGATCGGGGCCGGGGAGCTCGTGGCGATCATCGGCGGCAGCGGCGCGGGCAAGACGACGCTGCTGGACGCGATCGCCGGCGTGCGGCCGCCCGCCGAGGGCGAGGTGCGCCACACGGGCGGCGGCGGGCCGCTCGGGTACGTGCCGCAGGACGACATCGTCCACAAGGATCTGCCGCTGCGGCGCACCCTGCGGTACGCGGCGGGCCTGCGGCTGCCCGCCGGCACGCCGCCGGAGGACGCCGACAAGGCCGTGGACGAGGTGCTGGACGCCCTGGCCCTCACCGAGCTGGCCGGGCAGCGCGTCGGGCGGCTGAGCGGCGGCGAGCGCAAGCGGGCCAGCATCGCGGTCGAGCTGCTGACCCGGCCGCGGGTGTTCTTCCTCGACGAGCCGACGTCCGGCCTGGACCCGGCCACGGCCGCCGACCTGATGCGGCTGCTGCGCGGCCTCGCCGACGCGGGGACGACCGTGGTCATGACGACGCACCACCCGCCGGACGTCGCGGTGTGCGACCGGGTGGCGGTGCTGGCGCCGGACGGGCGGCTGGCGTTCCACGGCCCGCCGGAGGAGGCGCTGGAGGAGTTCGGGGCGGCCACGGTCGACGACGTCTACCTGCGGCTCGCCGGCGCCGCGCCGTCCGACTGGGGGAACCGGTTTCGCCGTCCCGGCGGCGAGGGGGCGGCGGCGGGACCGGGCGTAGGCGCGCTGCGGCAGTGGGCGCTGCTGACCCGCCGCAACCTCGACCTGCTCACCGGCAACCGGCTGACGCTCGCCGTGCTGGCGGGGTCGCCGGTGATGGTGCTGGCGATGTTCGCGGTGCTGTTCCGGCCGGGCGCGTTCGCGCCGGAGTCGCCGAGCCCGAGCGCGACCGTGATGATCCTGTTCTGGATCGCGTTCGGCGGGTTCTTCTTCGGGCTGACGTACGGGCTCCTGCAGATCTGCACCGAGCTGCCCGTCCTGCGCCGCGAGCGGCTCACCGGGCTGCGGGTCGGCCCGTACGTGCTGGCGAAGGCGGCCGTCCTGCTGCCGCTGCTGGCGGCGGTGGACGCGCTCATGCTCGGCGTGCTGCGCGGGCTCGACCGGCTGCCGGCGATGGGCTGGCGGACGTACGGGGAGCTGTTCGCCACGCTGCTGCTGTGCTCGGTGGCCGCGCTGGCGCTCGGGCTGCTGGTGTCGGCGGCGGTGACCGACCCGGCGCAGGCGACGATGGCGCTGCCGATGCTGTGCTTCCCGCAGGTGCTGTTCGTCGGCGCGATCCTGCCCGTCCCGGTGATGGCGGCGCCGGGCCGGTGGCTGAGCTACGCGATGTCGAACCGGTGGGCGTTCGAGGGGCTCGGGCACAGCCTGGGCGTCGACCGGCTGTGGGCGTCGGGCCGGTCGCCGCTGGGGCCGCCGCTGCTGGCGTCCTACGGCGGGACGTTCTCGCGGGCCGTGGGCGCCGACTGGGCGGTCCTCGCCGGGTTCGCGGCGCTCTTCCTCGCGGGGACGGCGGCGGTCCTCGCCCGCCGCACGCGGCCGGCCCGGCGGGCACGGCAGGACGCCCCGTCCCGCGGGGCCGCGCCGGCCCCGCCAAACTCAGGCATCTCGTCCTGAAAAGGTCACAACATCCCCTTGCATCACGTTCTCCGATTTTGGACCGTTCTTAGAGGAGGATGCGGCTTTGTACGCGGGGGTGCATGATGTCCGCTTCAACCGACGGCTGGGCGGCGGGGGCGACGCCCGGCACCGACGCCGAGTACGCCTCGACGAGCCGGCTGGACGACCTGCGGGCGGCCGAGTACCGCCATCTCGACGCCGGAGGCCGGACCTACCTCGACTACACGGGCTCGGGTGTGGCCGCCGAGGCGCAGATCCGCGCGCACGCCAGGCGGCTCACCGGGCGCTGCTACGGCAACCCGCACTCGGAGAACCCGACGTCCAGGGCGTCCACCGAGCTGGTCGAGCGGACCCGCGCCGCCGTCCTCGGCTTCTTCAACGCCTCCCCCGACGAGTACGCGGTGGTCTTCACGCCGAACGCGACCGGCGCGTGCCGGCTCGTCGGCGAGGCCTACCCGTTCGGGCGCGGGTCCCGGCTCGTGCTGACCGGCGACAACCACAACTCGGTCAACGGGATCCGCGAGTTCGCGCGGGCGCGCGGCGCGCAGGTGGTCAACCTGCCCGTCCGGGGAACCGAGCTGCGGGTCCCCGGCGGCGACGTGCGCGACGCGCTCGCCCGCCGCCGCGGGCTGCTCGTCTACCCCGCGCAGAGCAACTTCACCGGCGTCCAGCACCCGCTCGAATGGATCGACCTCGCGCACGCGCACGGGTACGACGTCCTGCTGGACGCGGCCGCGTTCGTCCCCGCGAACCGGCTGGACCTCGGCCGGGTGCGGCCCGACTTCGTCCCGGTGAGCTGGTACAAGATGTTCGGCTACCCGACCGGCGTCGGCGCGCTGGTCGCCCGCCGCGCCGCGCTCGCCCGGCTGCGCCGCCCCTGGTTCGCGGGCGGCACGATCCAGGCGGTCAGCGCGCTCGGCGGCTGGCACGTCCTCGCCGGCGACGAGACGGCGTTCGAGGACGGCACCCTGAACTTCCTGTCGATCCCGGACGTCGAGTTCGGCGTCCGGTGGATCGAGGACATCGGCATCGACCTGATCCACCGCCGGGTCGCCCGCCTCACCTCATGGCTGCTGCACCGGCTGACCGGCCTGCGGCACGGCGCGGGCTCCCCCATGATCCGCGTGTACGGCCCCGACGGCACAGACCGGCGCGGCGGCACCGTCGCGTTCAACGTCCTGGACCGGCACGGCCGGATCGTGGACGAGCGGATCGTCGCCCGCGACACCGCCGCCGGCGGGATCTCCGTCCGCACCGGCTGCTTCTGCAACCCGGGCGCCGGCGAGGGCGCGTTCGGCATCTCCGAGCGGGCGCTGCGCGACCGGCGGACGCTGCGCGGCGGCATGCGCACCCTCGACGAGTACCTCGACCTGCTGCACCTGCCGAGCGGCGGCGCCGTCCGCGCCTCGCTCGGCCTGGTCTCCAACGTCGCCGACGTGGAGCGCCTCGCCGCGTTCCTGGAGGAGGCCTACGGCGACCGGGAGCCCGACGCCCGGGGCCTCAAGCCCCGCGAACGCTGCTGAGGCCCCGCGCCGCCCGGCTACGAGCCCGCCCGCTCCACCACGAGGGCCCACTCCTCGAGCAGCTCCTGCGCGGCGTCGGCGTCCGGGCCCTCGGCCCACAGGTGGGTGACGGCCTCCGCCGGGTCGGGCAGGACGAGCACCCAGCCGCCGTCGTCCTCCACCACGCGGACGCCGTCGGTGGTGTCGAGGGTGCGGCTCCCGGCGGCCTCCACGACGTGCCGCATCACGCTCCCCTTCGCCGCCCACGGCGTCGGCACGGACCGGCGCAGCAGGTGCGCGACCGGGATCCGCCGGTCGATCTGCGACAGCGTCAGCCGCGTCCGCGCAACGAGCCCGACCAGCCGGACGAACGCCGCGATGCCGTCCACGGTCCCGCTGAACTCCGGCATCAGGAACCCGCCCCGGCCGTCGCCCGCGAAGACCACGTCGGGGCGCGCGGCGGCCTTGGTGAGCACGTCCTGCGAGGTGGACGTCCACTCGACCTGGACACCGTGGAACCGGCAGACCTGCTCGGCCACCCGCGTCGTCGTCACCGGCAGCGCGACCCGGCCGCCGCGCCGCTCCGCCGCGACCAGGTCCAGCATCACCAGCAGCGCCCGGTCGTCGGCGACCAGCTCGCCGTTCTCGTCCACCAGCGAGATCCGCTCGCCGACCGGGTCGAACCGGACGCCGAACGCGGCCCGCGACGACGACACCAGCGCGCCGAGCCGCTCCAGGTCGCGCATCCGCTCGGGCAGCGTCTCGGTCGGGTTCGCCTCGTCCAGCGCGTTGTTGCGGGTCAGCACCTCGACCCCGACCCGGCCGAGCAGGCTCGGCAGCACCAGCGACGCGACGCCGCCCGCGCAGTCCAGCACGATCTTCAGCCCGGCCTCGCGGACTCCGCTGATGTCGATGCGGTCCAGCAGGTCGCGGGTGTAGGTCTCCACCACGCGTGGCGGGTAGGTCAGCTCGGCGATCTCCCCGGGGAACGCCCGCCGGTACTCCTGCCGGCCGAACACGCGCTCCAGCTTGCGCTGCGCGGCCTGCGACAGGTCCGCGCCGTCCGGGTCGAGGAAGATGATGTCGACGCCCTGCGTCTCGCCGTACGTCGTGCGGATGTAGATGCCGCCCGCGCAGTCCTCACGGCCCGTCTCGAACCGGGCGACGGTCAGCGGCGTCGCCTCCAGGTCCTGCACGTTGATCGCGCTGGCGGTCAGCGCGCTGATCACCGCGCGCTTGAGCGTCCGGGCGGCGCGCGAGACGTCCCGGCCGGTGACGACCGTGGTGCCCTTCTTCAGCGTGGTCGCGTACGCGCTGGCCAGCCGCACCGCCAGCTCCGGGGTGATCTCCACGTTGACCAGCCCGGACACCCCGCGCGGCCCGAACAGGTTGCGCTGCCCGCGCGACTCCCAGATCACGCTGGTGTTGACGACCGCGCCCGCCTCGATCGTCTTGAACGGGTACACCTTCACGCCGCTGGAGACGTACGCCTCCGCCTCGATGACGCACTCGTCCCCGACGATCGCGCCCTCCTCGACGCGGGCGCCCGCCATGATGTCGGTGTTCTTGCCGACGACGCAGCCGCGCAGGTTCGTCGACGGCGCGACGAACACGTTGTCGTGGACGATCGCGCGGTGCAGGAACGCGCCCTCCTTCACCACGACGTTGCTGCCGAGCACGGTGTACTCGCGCAGCTCGACGCCGGCCTCGACCTTCGCGTAGTCGCCGATGTAGAGCGGGCCCTTCAGCACGGCCTCCGCGTCCACCTCGGCGCCCTCGGCGACCCACACGCCCGGCGACATCTCGAACCCGTCCAGCTCGATGCCGACCTGCCCGGACAGCATGTCGGCCTGCGCCTTCAGGTAGCTCTCGTGGGTGCCGACGTCCTCCCAGTAGCAGTCCGCCACGTACCCGTACAGCGGCGCGCCCTCCGCCAGCAGCTTGGGGAACACGTCGCCGGACCAGTCGACGACCTCGCCCGCCGCGACGTGGTCGAGCACCTCGGGCTCCATCACGTAGATGCCGGTGTTGACGGTGTCGGAGAACACCTGCCCCCACGTCGGCTTCTCCAGGAACCGCTGGATGCGGCCCTCGTCGTCCACGATGATGATCCCGAACTCCAGCGGGTTCGGGACGCGCTTGAGGCCGATGGTGACGAGGGCGCCGTTGCGCTCGTGGAAGCGCACCATGTCGGTCAGGTCGATGTCGGTCAGCGCGTCGCCGGAGATCACCAGGAACCGGTCGTCGCGCAGCGCCGCCTCGGCGTTCTTCACGCTGCCCGCGGTGCCGAGCGGCACCTCCTCGGTCGCGTAGCTCAGCGACATGCCGAGCTCCTCGCCGTCGCCGAAGTAGTTGCGGATCAGCGCCGCCAGGAACTGCACCGTGACGACGGTCTCGCTGAACCCGTGCTTCTTCAGCAGCCGCAGCACGTGCTCCATGATCGGCCGGTTGACGAGCGGCAGCAGCGGCTTGGGCTGGTTGGCGGTCATCGGACGCAGCCGCGTCCCCTCGCCACCCGCCATCACGACGGCCTTCATCGGGGGGTCTCAGCTCCCTTCTGCTCGCCGGCCGGGGGCCGCGCGCCCGGACCGGGCGCGCCGTCGGGTGGCGCGCCGCGGCCGGCCAGCACCAGTTGCCGCGTCTGCGCCCAGTACAGGACGGCCGCCCACCAGTACAGCGCCGTCCCCCAGATGGCGAAGGACCACCCGATCACCTTCGCCGCGGTGCCCGCCGCCCCGTCATGGTCTCCCAGGAGCAGCAGCGGGAAGGCGTACAGCAGGCACATCGTGCCCGCCTTGCCGATGAAATGCACGGGAAGCGCGCCGCCGTAGCCGAGCCGCCGCACGATCGGCGCGATCGGCACGATCGCCACCTCGCGCGCGACGAGCGCGATCAGCAGCCACAGCGGGATGATGTCGCGGACGGTCAGGCCGACGAGCGTCGCGAAGATGTACAGCCGGTCGGCGGCCGGGTCCAGCAGCATGCCGAGCTTGCTGGTCTGGTTCAGCGCGCGCGCGAGCTTGCCGTCCAGCCAGTCCGACAGGCCGGCGAACACCAGCAGCCCGAGCGCCCACCAGTCCTGCTCGACCAGCACCAGCCACAGGAAGAACGGGACCCCGACGAGCCGCGCCATGCTGAGCAGGTTCGGCACCGTGAAGATCCGGTCCCGCGCCGCCTCCGGCGCCCTGCCGGCCTCAGTGCTCACCGCTGCGCTCCCCTCCCTGACAGCGCCCTCCGGGCGGTGGCCCTGGGGTCCGGGGCCCGCCCCCGGAGGTCGGCGCCGTCCCCTTGATCCTGACCCTACCGGTAAGGCTTTGAAAGCCCCCGATAGCGTCCGGCCATGCGATGGACGGTGCACGGCGAGAGATCGATCTACGACAGCCCCTGGTTGGACGTGCGGCTGGCCGACGTCGAACTGCCGGACGGGCGGCGCTTCGACCACCATCTCGTGCGGGTGCGGCCCGCCGCCGGGGTGGCGGCGGTGGACGGCGCCGGCCGCGTACTGCTGATCTGGCGGCACCGCTTCATCACCGACGCGTGGGGGTGGGAACTTCCTGGCGGCCGGGTCGAGGAGGGCGAGGACCCGGCGGAGTCCGCGGCGCGCGAACTGGTCGAGGAGACCGGCTACCGGCCCGGGCCGCTGGAACACGTGCTGGCGGTGCGCCCGTCCCCCGGCCTGCACGATGGGATACATCACATCTACCGGGCGGACGGCGCCGAGCGGGTCGGCGAGCCCACCGATGTCGAGGCCGAGCGGATCGAGTGGGTGCCGCTGGCGTCGGTGCCGGAACTGGCGGCGCGCGGCGAGATCCTGTCCGGCTCGTCGCTGTCGGGCCTGCTCTTCCTGTACGCCCGGTCGGTCAGCGGGGACTGACCGGCTCCCTGCCCGGCGGCGCGTCCGGCGGGACGTCGGGCGGCGGCGCGTCCGGTGACGCGCCGGGCGGGACGTCCGCGGGCGGGAAGACGGCGGTGACGACGAAGCCGCCGTCCTCGCCGGGGCCGGCGTCCAGCGTCCCGCCGACGCTGCGCGCCCGCTCGATCATGCCGAGGATCCCGAACCCCTCCGGCCCGGCGCCGGAGGGGCCGCGGCCGTCGTCGGCGACCCGCACGACGAGCCCCGCCTCCTCGCGGGCGAGGGTCACCGCGACGCGGTGCGCGGCGGCGTGCTTGACAACGTTGGTCAGGGCCTCCTGGACGATCCGGTACGCGGCGACGCCGATCTCCGGCGGCGCCGCGGCGGCTCCGTCCGCGTCCAGCGTCACCTCCAGCCCGGCGGACCGGGCCGCGGACACCAGGCCGGGGATCGCGTCCGGGCCCGGCAGCACGGCGGGCGCGCCGACGTCGGTGCCGCGCAGCACCTGCAGCGTGCCGCGCAGCTCGGTGCGGGCGTCCCGGCAGGTCCCCGCGATCGACCCGAGCGCCTCGGCCAGCTCGGCGCGGTCCAGCGGCCGGTCGCCGGCGAGCAGATGGGCGGCGGCGCCGGCCTGGACCCCGATCACCGTGATGCTGTGCGCGAGCAGGTCGTGCAGGTCGCGGGCGATGCGCAGGCGCTCCTCGGCGACGCGGCGGCGCGCCTCCTCCTCGCGGGTGCGCTCGGCCCGCTCGGCGCGCTCGGTGATCGTCGCCAGCCGCGCCCGGTGCACCCGCCAGACCTGCACCGCGATCACCACGGAGACGACCGCCTCGATCACCGCGATCTGCTCGCGGACCGAGCTCCCCCCGGCGCGCAGCGCCATCATCATCACGCAGACGAACAGCAGCAGGCCCACGACCATGAGGACCGCGCGGACCCGGCGGCCGAGCACCGCGTAGGCGAACAGCGCGATCACCTCGGCGGGGATCAGCGCGTGGTGCTGGTACTGCAGCAGGTGATACGGCAGCGTCAGCAGGACCAGCACGACGAGCGCGAGCCCGGGCCGGCGCCGGATCACCGCGAGCGGGGCGTGCGCGCCGGCCAGCAGGAGCACGCCCCCGGCGTCCAGCGGCCGGGTCCCCGGCCAGGCGAGCGCCACCGCCGCCGCCACCGCGGCCAGCAGCGTCGTCAGCAGGGCGTCGCGGGTCGCCGCACCGGGCCGGGGCATCGTCACCACGCGCCCATCCTCCCCGACGCGGCGGGCCGCGCGCATCCACCCCCGCGCCACGCGATCCCGCCGCCCGCCCGGGCGGCCGCGCCGCCCGGGCCGGGGGCGCGACCGCGGCGGATCAGATCAGGCCCTGCGCCAGCATCGCCTCGGTGACGCGCTCGAACCCGGCGATGTTCGCGCCGACGACGTAGTTGCCGGGCGCGCCGTAGCGCTCGGCGGTCTCGTCGCAGGTGTTGTGGATCCGCGTCATGATCTCCGCGAGCTCCGCCTCGGCCTGCGGGAACGTCCACATCTCCCGCCCGGCGTTCTGCCGCATCTCCAGCGCGCTGACCGCGACGCCGCCGGCGTTGGCGGCCTTGCCCGGCCCGAACGCGACGCCCGCCTCCTGCAGCACGTGCACCGCGTCCGGTGTGGTGGGCATGTTGGCGCCCTCGGAGACGGCCTTCACACCGTTGCGGACCAGCACCCGCGCGGCCTGGACGTCCAGCTCGTTCTGCGTCGCCGACGGCAGCGCGATGTCGGCCGGCACGTCCCACACGCCGCCGCCGCGCACGAACCGGGCGGACGCGCCGCGCCGCTCGGCGTAGTCGGAGACGCGGCCCCGCTCGACCTCCTTGACCTGCTTGAGCAGCTCGAGGTCGATTCCCTTCTCGTCCACCACGTAGCCGCCGGAGTCGGACACGGTGATCACGTTGGCGCCGAGCTGCTGCGCCTTCTCGATGCTGTAGATCGCGACGTTGCCGGATCCGGACACGGTGACGGTCTGGCCGTCGAGCTCCTCGCCGCGCTTGCGGAGCATCTCGGCGGTGAACAGCACGTTGCCGTAGCCGGTGGCCTCCGTCCGGCACGCCGACCCGCCCCACGGCTGGCCCTTGCCGGTCAGCACGCCCGCCTCCCAGCGGTTGCTGATCCGCCGGTACTGGCCGAACAGGAAGCCGATCTCGCGGCCGCCGACGCCGATGTCGCCGGCCGGGACGTCGGTGTCCGCGCCGATGTGGCGCTGCAGCTCGGTCATGAACGACTGGCAGAACCGCATGACCTCGGCGTCGGAGCGGCCGTGCGGGTCGAAGTCGCTGCCGCCCTTGCCGCCGCCGATGCCGAGCCCGGTCAGCGCGTTCTTGAAGATCTGCTCGAAGCCGAGGAACTTCACGATGCCGAGGTTCACGGTCGGGTGGAAGCGCAGCCCGCCCTTGTACGGGCCGAGCGCGCTGTTGAACTCGACCCGGAAGCCGCGGTTGACGTGCACCGCGCCGGAGTCGTCGGTCCACGGCACCCGGAAGACGATCTGCCGCTCCGGCTCGACGAGCCGCTCCAGCAGCCCGTTCGCGCCGAGCTCGGGCCGGGCGGCGACCGCCGGGCCGAGCGTCTCCAGCACCTCGTGGACGGCCTGGTGGAATTCGGGCTCCCCCGGGTCGCGGACCAGGACGCGCTCGTAGGTCTTCTCCAGCACGGTCTGCGTGCCGGTCGCGTGCTGCGGCCGGGGGGATACGGGCATGCCGGGTCCTTCCTCAAACGGTGATCATGCCTCTCCACTTTAGGCGGTGGTCTGGACCAGCGCGGCTCCCGGGCCGGTCAACGCGCCGCATCGCCTCCGATCACGGGCTTGACGTCCACCACCGGCGTGCCGTCGACGGCCTCGAGGCCGCGGACGCGCAGCCGCCGCCCGACGACCTGCAGCACCTCGACCGGGTGCAGGCCGACCGGGTTCGGCCGGTCCGGGGACCGGGTGGCGAACACGCCGGTCTCGGGGTTGCGCGGGTCGTCGCGCGGCCGGGTCCGCAGCACGTCCCGCGACGCCTGGTGCAGCCACGTCAGCACGATGATCCGGTCGCCGGCGCTCAGGCCCTCCAGCGCGGCGTGGTACGACGGCTCGAAGACCAGCCACGCGTCGGGGGCGCCCTCCGTCCCCTGCTTGGGCGCCGCGGCACGGTCCTTGAGCGGGGACGACACGTGCCCGACCGGCGTGAGGGTGAGGTCACCGCGGATGCTCTCCATGCCGCGATCCTCTCAACCCGGTCGCGCGGGCGCGTTCTAACCCCCGGGAGGCGGTTGCGGCAACGGGGGTGCGGCGGGTTACCGTCGACCACGACAGATCGCGGGGGCCCGGCGAACCGGGCTGAGATAGCGGCTGGGACGGCCGCTGACCGCATGAACCTGACCGGGTAATGCCGGCGTAGGGAGAGATCGAGTCGTCATGACCGAATCCGTGGTTCCAGCTGCCCGCAAGACCTACCTGCCGGGCTCGCGCCCGGGGATGCGCGTCCCGATGCGGGAGGTTCCGCTGACCAACGGCGATGTCGTCGTCCTGTACGACACGTCCGGGCCGTACACCGACCCCGAGCACGAGACCGACGTCCGCAAGGGCCTGCCGGCGCTGCGGGAGGCGTGGATCGCCGAGCGCGGCGACACCGAGCCGTACGAGGGCCGGCCGGCGCGTCCCGAGGACGACGGGCGCCGCGCCGCGCCCGTCGCCGACGGGCTGCTCCCCCGCCGCCCGCGCCGGGCGGCCGGAGGCGCGGTGACCCAGCGCGCGTACGCGCGGCGCGGGGAGATCACCGCCGAGATGGAGTTCGTGGCGCTGCGCGAGGGCGTGGCGCCGGAGTTCGTCCGGAGCGAGCTGGCCGCCGGGCGGGCGGTGCTGCCCGCCAACGTCAACCACCCGGAGACCGAGCCGATGATCATCGGCCGGAACTTCCTGGTGAAGGTGAACGCCAACATCGGCAACTCGGCCGTGGCGTCCTCGATCGAGGACGAGGTCGAGAAGATGACGTGGGCGACCCGCTGGGGCGCCGACACGATCATGGACCTGTCGACGGGCCGGGACATCCACACCACCCGCGAGTGGATCCTGCGCAACTCGCCGGTGCCGGTCGGGACCGTCCCGCTGTACCAGGCGGTGGAGAAGGTGGGCGGCGACCCCGCCGAGCTGACCTGGGACGTCTTCCGCGACACCGTGATCGAGCAGGCCGAGCAGGGCGTCGACTACATGACCGTGCACGCCGGGGTGCTGCTGCGGTACGTCCCGATGACGGCGCGGCGCAAGACCGGCATCGTCTCGCGCGGCGGGTCGATCATGGCGGCGTGGTGCCTGGCGCACCACGAGGAGAACTTCCTCTACGCCCACTTCCGGGAGCTGTGCGAGATCTTCGCGGCCTACGACGTCACCTGGTCGCTCGGCGACGGGCTGCGGCCGGGCTGCATCGCCGACGCCAACGACGAGGCGCAGTTCGCCGAGCTGCGCACGCAGAGCGAGCTGACGGCGATCGCGGCCGAGTACGACAACCAGGTGATGAACGAGGGGCCAGGCCACGTCCCGATGAACAAGATCAAGGAGAACGTGGACCTGCAGCAGGAGTGGTGCGGCGGCGCGCCCTTCTACACGCTCGGGCCGCTGACCACCGACATCGCGCCGGGCTACGACCACATCACCTCGGCGATCGGCGCCGCGATGATCGGCTGGCACGGCACCGCGATGCTCTGCTACGTCACGCCGAAGGAGCACCTCGGGCTGCCCGACCGCGACGACGTCAAGGCCGGCGTGATCGCCTACAAGATCGCGGCGCACGCCGCCGACCTGGCCAAGGGGCATCCGGGCGCGCAGGCGTGGGACGACGCGCTGTCGGACGCGCGGTTCGACTTCCGCTGGGAGGACCAGTTCAACCTCTCGCTCGACCCGGACACGGCCCGGGAGTTCCATGACGCGACGCTCCCGGCGGCGCCCGCGAAGACGGCGCACTTCTGCTCGATGTGCGGGCCGCACTTCTGTTCGATGAAGATCACCCGGGACGTCCGGCGGTACGCGGGCGAGCACGGGCTCGCCGAGCAGGACGCGCTCGCCGCCGGGATGCGGGAGAAGGCCGGCGAGTTCCGCGCAGCGGGCGGGCGCGTCTACCTGCCGATGGCGCCCGGCGGCTCCTGACCGGCGGCCCCGCCCGGCTTCCGGCCGCCTCCGCTTTTGGACGGCGCCGCACTCGGGCGGGGTCGCCCTCGGACGGGCCGCCTCCGCACCCCACCGGAGCCCGCCGCGGACCTCGTGTCCGCGGCGGGCTCCGGCCGTGCGGGATCCCTGCTCCGCGGGGGCGCGACCCGCTGCGACTAGACTTCGGGGAACGTTCCAACTCCGCGGACCAACCCCTCCGAGCCGCGGTCGCGCATGCGTCAGGGAAGGACCGGGGAACCACGTGACCAGCGACGACACGCCGCGCACCCGTGCGCCGCGCGCGGACGTCCGCCGCAACCGCGCCCGGCTGCTCGCCGCCGCGCGCGAGATGTTCGCCCGCGACGGCGCGGGCGCCTCGCTGGAGGGGGTCGCCCGGCTCGCGGGCGTCGGCGTCGGAACCCTCTACCGCCACTTCCCCACCCGGCAGGACCTCCTGGAGTCGCTGCTCGCCGACGCCTACGACGCGCTCGCGGACCGGGGCCGCGAGCTGCTGGGGTCGCCGGAGCCCGGGCGGGCGTTCCTGGCGTGGCTGGGCGAGTTCGTCGCCGCCGTGTCGCAGTTCCAGGGGACGGTGCCGTCCGTCCTGGTGTCGCTGCGGGCCGAGCGGCCGGCGGGGTCCCGGTCGTGCCGCGCGATGCGGGACGCGGGCGAGGCGCTGTTCGCCCGCGCGCAGGAGTCGGGCGAGGCGCCCGCCGGGGCCGCGTTCCTGGACGTGCTGAAGCTCGCGGGCGGCATCGCGACGGCCGCCGAGCGGGAGCCCGGCGCCGCGGAGCGCCTGCTGTCCCTCGCCGCGTCCGGCATCGCTCCCGGCGCGGCCGGCGCCGTCGGCGACGCGGCGGGCGGGTGCGGCTGAGGCGTCAGGTCCGGACCGGGACGGGGAGGATGCGGCGCGGTCCCTTCGGCTCGCCGCCGTGCCTGCGCCATTCGCGCGGGTAGCCGACCGAGACCTCGATGTGCGGCACGCCGTCCGTCCAGATCGTCCGGGGGATGTGCAGGTGCCCGTACACGACGGCGACGGCGCCGAACCGCGAGTGCCAGGACGCGGTGCGCTCGGTGCCGCACCACTGCGCGAACTCCGGATACCAGAGGACGCGGGTCGGTTCGCGGACGAGCGGCCAGTGGTTGACCAGGACGGTCCGGGTGCCGGGCGCGAGGGCCGCGAGCCTCTCCTCGGTGTAGGCGATCCGCGCGTCGCACCAGGCGTCCCGGGTGGGGTGCGGGTCCGGGTGCAGGAAGACCTCGTCGGTGCAGACGACCCCGGTCCCGTGCGCGATCTCCAGCGCCTCCTCCTTGGTGGACGCGCCGTCCGGGCGGAACGTGTAGTCGTACAGCAGGAACAGCGGCGCGACCGTGACCGGGCCGTCCGCGCCGTCCCAGACCGGGTACGGGTCCTCGGGCGTGAGGACGCCGAGGCCGCGGCACATGTCGACGAGCCGCCGGTAGCGGGCCTCGCCGCGCAGCGCGACGGGGTCGTCCTTGATCGTCCAGAGTTCGTGGTTGCCGGGGACCCACAGGACGCGGTCCCACCGCTTCGCCAGCGCGCCCAGCGCCCACTCGACGTCGGCGAACCGCTCGGCGACGTCGCCGGCGACGATCAGCCAGTCGTCCGGGGCCTCCGGTTCCAGCGCCTCGACGAAGTCGCGGTTCTCGGGGAACCCGACGTGCAGGTCGCTGATCGCGTACACACCGCTCATGCCGTGATCGTAAGCGCAAAGCGGGCGCGGCCCGCCGGGGATCCCCCGGCGGGCCGCCTGCGGTGCGTGGTGACGGGTCAGCCGTCGGCGTCGGGCGACGGCAAGTAGCGGCCGGGCACCTCCGCCGGGGTGAGGATCGTCTTCTCACCCGGATACGGCTTGGTGAACCCGTGGGTCAGGTACCACGTGTAGTGGTCCATCTGGTCGGGGTTGGCGCGGTCGGGCTGCGGGTTCTGGTCGTTCTGGTGCTGCTGCCGGTTCCACGCGTCCCACAGGTTCGCGACGCCCTTCTCCCCCGCCGGCACCGCCGGGGTCGGCGACTGGGCCGGGGCGAGCGACGTCTTGGCCGTCGGGACGGGATCGTCGCCGCAGGCCGGCGGGGTCTTGAGCCCGTAGGTCAGCGGGACGCGGTTCTGCACGGCGGTGAACGGCGTGGGGTCGGGCCGCTTGTTGAAGGCGGTGAACATCGGGGTGGCCGCGCTGTCCTTCTGGTTCATCGGCCGGACCCCGAGGATCTGCTCGATGGTGCGGACCACCGTGATCTGCGAGTAGTAGTGGCCGTCGACCTTGCCATGGTTGGCGTAGGGGCTGATGACCTGCACCGGGCCGCGCGCGCCGTCGACGTGGTCGACACCGTCCTGGGTGTCGTCCTCGATGACGAAGATCGCGCTGTCCTTCCAGTACTTGCTGTGCGAGATGTGGTCGACGATCCGGCCGACCGCGAGGTCGTTGTCGGCGACCTGCGCGATCGGGTTCGGCGCGCCGCCGGTGTGGTCGCTGGACAGCCAGAACATGTTGAGGGAGGCCGGGCCCTCGGCGTCGAAGTGGCGCTTCCAGATCTCGTACCGGTAGATGTCCGGGATGTTGGTGTCGAACTTCGGGTAGTCATGCGCGGTGACGTCGTTCAGCGACGGGATCGGCGAGGACGAGTCGGTCTTGATGGCGGTGTTCTGGCCGGTGTCCGCCATGGTCCTGGCGTCGCAGTAGAACTGCTGCCAGGTCGCGCCGGACGGCTTGGTCTCGAACTGCAGGAACTCGCCGTAGTTCTTGACGGTGCCGCCGGCCGCCTGGACGCCGCTCCACAGGGTGCCGGTGCGCTGGTGGCCGAGCGCGTCGTCCTCGGTGTCGTAGCTGCGCGTGTACTCGCCGGCGCCCGACTCGGTGTACTCCGGGTTGTCGGACTGCATCAGCCAGTTGTGGCCCTCGGCGGAGTTGGTGCCGATGTCGTAGGTGTTGTCGTAGAGCCCGAACTGCCTGGCCAGGGCGTGCTGGTTCGGTGTCGCGTTCTCGCCGAACTGCGCGAGCGCAGGGTCGCCGTTGCCCCGCTTGTCGTCGCCGAACACCTGGTCGTAGGAGCGGTTCTCCTTGACGAGCAGGAAGACGTGCTTGATGGTCGACGGGTCGCCGAGCCGGACCGGGACCGGCACGGGCCGCGCGCGGCCGCCGGTGCGCAGCCCGATGAGCGACGCGGCGTCCCAGCCGTTCTGCTGGAAGACCCGGGACGTGTAGGCCCTGATGAGGCGGTCGTCCGGGAGCTTGAAGCGCAGCAGCGTGCCGGTCGAGTCGTGGGTGTTGTGGCCGGTGGCCGGCGACGTGCCGGCGCCCTTGTCGATGGTGCGCCCGGGGCCGCGCTCACCGATGCCGCGCAGGTTGGTGACGACCACCTGCCCGCCGGCCGTCGTCACGTTCTCGGGGAAGTAGTCGGTCGGCAGCAGCCCGACGTAGCCGACCGGGTCCTTGGGGCTCTTGTACCGGTAGACGGCGAGCGCGTTGGCGCGGCCGAGCGTGACCAGCAGGCGGCCGTCAGGGGTGAGGGTGACGCCGTCGGGCTCGTATCCGACCTTCGCGCCCGGCCACGGCTGCGTCGTGATGGTCTGGACGACGGTGTCCTTCGAGGTGTCGACGACCGAGAGGGTGTCGCTGCCGGTGTTGGCGACGAACAGCACCCCGTTCGCGGCGTGCAGGGCGGTCGGGTGCAGGCCCACGTCGATGGACTTGACCGAGCCGCCGTCGTCGCCCACGTCGATGACGCTCACCGTTCCGGTGGTGGCGGCGCCCGTCTTCGGGTCGGCGGGGACCTGGGTGCCGTAGGAGTTGAGGGTCTGGTCGCCGTCCTTCGCGGGACGCCCGCCCTCGTTGCTGACGTAGAGCTTGCCGCCGATCAGGGCCAGGTCGCGTGGAGCGTTCCCAACGCTCCAGCTGTGCTTGATCGTGCCGGTGGCCGGGTCCATGGCCACGACGCGGTTCTGGCCGTTGACGGCGGCGTACAGGGTGGTGCCGTCGGCGGAGAACACCGCCTGGGCGGGCAGCGGGTGCTTCGCCCCGTCGTTCGGGATCGTGATGAACGCCGGGGCGCCGACGGTGCCGTCGGCGTTCACCGGGAAGCGGCTGAACCCGTTGATCTGCGGCATCCAGAGGGTCTTGCCGTCCGGCGAGTACGTCGGCCCCTCCTGCCCGACGTTGTTGTTGCCGATCTTCAGGTCCGCGTCCGCGGCGGTGCCGGCCTGCTGAAGGACCTTGTAGTCCTTCAGGTCGACGATCGTCAGGGCGATGGACCGGTCGGTGGTCAGCGCCGCGAGATGGCGCCCGTCCGGGCTGACGGTGGAGGACAGCAGCTTCCCGTTGTCGACGAGCAGCCGGTCGCCGAGAGGCTTGTTGAACTGGTCGCTGGCGAGCACCGTGCCGAGGCCGGTCGTGTCGCCGACCTTGCGAGTGCCGAACGCGTGCGTCGACGCGTAGGCGGCACCCCCGCTCGCCGCGATGGCCAGCGCGGCGGTACCGGCCGCGACGATCCGGACCCGGCGGCCGCCGAGCCGGCGGAACACCCCGGAGCGGTTCTCCGCGGGGCTCCGGCGTTGACGTCTGACATGCATGAACTAACCCTTCTGAGCACTGGCGGGGCCGGCGAGCAGGTCGACGTTCC
Source organism: Actinomadura violacea (assembly GCF_017573465.1). Classification (GTDB taxonomy): domain Bacteria; phylum Actinomycetota; class Actinomycetes; order Streptosporangiales; family Streptosporangiaceae; genus Spirillospora; species Spirillospora violacea. Next base: position 157,945 of record NZ_JAGEPF010000015.1, on the reverse strand, counting down.
CGTCGAACTGCCACAGGGGGTTGGGCGCATCCCCGCTCGAGGTGCGCACCTGGAAGTAGCCGTTCACCTCCTTCGGGCCGTCTCCGTCGGCGACGTACCGCCCGTCCGCGGTGACGTCGAGCTGGTAGATGGCGGTGCCCGTGGAGGACACGCCGGGCAGGTGCCACGTCACGACGCACCGCCAGTCGTTGCCCGGACCCTCGTCGGCGACGCGGTCGCCGCCCTTGTCGCACGACGCGGTGGTCCGCAGCTGTGCCTCGGTGACGGCGGGACGGTGCAGCTCGCGGGTCTGCAGCCGGTAGAGGTGCCCGTACGAGGTGGCGAGGGAGTCCTCGAGCTTGCCCCGGTCGATCCCCGACCCGCTCGCCGGGGTCGTCCAGGAGACGAGCGCGACCGTGAGGACGGCGAGGAGGGCCAGCGGCAGCACCCCGTGCACGGTGACGCGGCGTCCGGACCCGTCGTAGGCCAGGTCGGTGAAGTCCCGGCGCAGGAACAGCCGGTAGGCCAGCGCGGTCGCGACGACGGCCCACACCAGCGCGACCGCGATGCCGATGAGCAGCGGGCGGGTCTGCGCCGGGGCGGTGAACAGGCCGCGCCAGGCGAGGAACGCCTCGCCCGGCAGGGCCGTCCGCACCGCCACCGGCAGCGGGAGCATCTGCGCGAGCTGCAGCCCGAGCGCGAGGAGCGCGGGCATCAGCAGTCCCATCGGCGACCGGCCGAGCGCCACCGAGCCGAGCAGCCCGACCGCCGCGAACGCCAGCGTCGGCGCGAGCACGCAGCCCCAGGCGAGCAGCACCGTGGTGGCCGCGTCCCCGGAGGACAGCATGTGGCCGTCGAGACCCGCGAGCGGATGGCCGCCCGCCGCGGCCAGTCCCCCGGCGATGCCCGAGACGGCCAGCCCGGCGGTCATCGCCAGGATCACGGTGAGGCTCGCGAGGGCCTTCGCCACGAAGATCCGGCGCGGGGAGCGGACCGCGACCAGCAGGTGGCGCCAGGTGCCGAGCCGGTCCTCGGCGGCGAACACGTCGCCGGCCGCCAGCGACGTCAGCAGCGGGAGCGCCCAGGTGCAGGAGAAGCCCAGCACCACCAGCGACCCCGCCCAGCCGGACGCGTGCATCCAGCGGCCGAAGACCGTGTCGGCCGGCAGCGAGCTCTGCATGCTCACCGCGGCCACGAACACCGCCGGCGCGATCCAGCACGCGGCGAGGACCAGCCGGATCCGCCACTGCGACAGCAGCTTGACCAGCTCGAAGCGGTAGCCGCGCGGCAGCGGCGCCGGCCTGGCCTCGTCCGCGGCGGGCGGGGTCTCGGCGGTGGTCGCGGTCATCGGGGGTCCTCCTCGGTCTCGCGCGGCTCGGTCCCGGTCAGCGCCAGGAAGGCGGCTTCCAGCGGCGGGACGACGGGCGCCAGCCCGCGCACCGCGACACCGGCCTCCACGAGCCGCACCACCAGGTCGTCGAGGGCCTGCACCGGCCCGCGGACGACGAGCGCGCCGTCGTCCGGCCCGGCCTGCGGGTCCCGCACGACCCGCAGGCCGGGCGTCCGCGACGCCACCTCGCGGGCGGCCGGCGGATCGGCGGTCAGCAGCCGGTGGTCGAGGTCGCCGACCTCCGCGGCGAGCTTGCCGACCGGCCCCGAGAACACGACCCGCCCGGTCGCGAGGACGGTGACCTCCGGGCACAGCGCGGCTAGGTCGTCCATCCGGTGGCTCGACATGACGACCGCGGCGCCGTCCGCGGCGAGCCCGGTGATGACCCGGTGCACGTGCCGCTTGCCCGCCGGGTCCAGGCCGTTGGCGGGCTCGTCGATGACGAGCAGCCGCGGCCGGGTGAGCAGCGCGGCGGCCAGCCCGAGCCGCTGCCGCATCCCGAGGGAGAAGCCGCGGACACGGTCGTCGGCGACGTCGGTGAGCCCCACCTGCTCCAGCGCCTCGCCGACGCCGGCGGCGGAGTCGTGCCCGCGCAGCCTCGCCAGGGCGGTGAGGTTCTGCCGCGCGGTCAGCGAGGGGTAGAGCCCGGGCCCGTCCACGAACCCGGCGACGCCGTCGGGGACGGCGAGCGTCCGCCCGACCGGCGCCCCCAGGATCTCCAGGCGGCCGCGGTCGGCGACCGCCAGGCCGAGCAGCAGGCCGAGGAGCGTCGTCTTGCCCGCGCCGTTCGGGCCCACCAGGCCGTGGACCTGCCCGGCCTCGACCTCCAGGTCGACGCCGTCGAGGGCGACCACGTCGCCGAACGACTTCGTGATGCCGCGAGCCCGGACGACCCTGCTTCTGCGCATTTCGGTTCCCGTCTTAGACGCCGCCGCAGGAACTTAGAGATCGCGAGTGGCGTCGACGGGGCGCGCAGCCGAACGGCGGGCGAATGATCACCCACGCGCAGGGGCCGCGGCGTTCCGGCCCTGGTGGGCCGGGTGGTGCTCGCGGGTCAGCCGGCCGGCACCGTCACGTCCGGGTCGGTGACGATGGTCGCGGCGGGCACGGACGACGCGCGCCGGACGACCGGCGCGCCGCTCGCCTGGATGTCGCGGATCCGGATCCGCGAGCCGCCGCCGATGTGGACGTGCGGGACGCCCTGTGCGGTGGCGTTCGGCTGGACGCCGTCGCCGTCGCTGAACATCGGGCTCTCGATGACGATGCCGGTGCCGCCGGTGATCGTCACGATCCCCTTGTCGTGGGCGGCGCTGGAGTGGCCGGTCGAGTCCGGCCGCGCCATGCCGCCGTAGAACCAGCAGTCGCGGACCCGGACGAACCTCCCGCCGGTGATGAGCAGCTGGCTGCCCCAGGTCGGACGGCCGGCCTGGGCCTGCGCGTCGAAGCGGACGCCGTCCAGGACCACGCCGCGGCCGCCGTCGAGGCGGATCCCGCAGACGTTGGCCTGCGCCGTGATGAACAGGGGGCCGACGACGGTCTTGCTGACGTTCGGCAGCCACACGTGATAGCGGTCGCCGCTTCCCATCTTCGGGGAGTCGATCAGCATTCCGTCCGTCCAGTAGCTGTTGTCGGAGCCCCAGAGCTTGAACGGCGTGTCGTAGCTGTTGTTGACGTCCCAGAAGCCGGAGAACGTGACGGCGTTGTGCGCGCCCCAGATGACGTGCTTGAAGAGGTTGAACGCGAGGTTCTCGAAATGCGAGGCCCACAGCACCGGGCCGGTGTGGTCGTGGTCGGTGAAGAAGGTGGTGCCGGAGTCGCCCTCGAAGCTCAGGTCGCCGATGTAGAGCCCCCGGGTCCGCCCTTTGGGCAGGGCGAGCCATCCCGAGCCCGGGACGCTGATCCGCACGCGCTGGTTGTAGTGGAACTCGTTGCCGCTGATGACGCCGGTGAAGGCGAGACCGTCGAAGACCTCGCGGGTCTGCTTGAACTCCATCGCGCGCTGGCCGAGCACGATCGCGGGCTTGCAGGTCTGCTGGGACACGTAGGCCAGGGCCCGGGTGAGCTTGGCGTCGTCGGTGGCGCCCTCGAACGAGTCCAGCAGGACACCGCGCGCGCTTTCCGGAGCGTCGGCCACCGTCGTCCCCTCACCGCCGGCGTCACGTGCCGGCCACATCTGCCTCACCTGCGGCGATGCCGCCTCGCGCCGGCATTTCCGAGCACTACTCTACGTAATCGGCTCATCTCATTTAAGTCACCGGCAGGTGACAGTAAGGCGGTGGAAGTGCGCATCGGAACCCGGACCGGCCTGGTCCTCGCGGCGTCGGCGCTGATGGCCGGAGCACCGGCCGCGGCGGCGTCGGCGTCGCCCCCGATCGCGACGGCGCCGGCGTCGGTGCCCGCGTCGGTGTCGGCGCCGGCGCTGGCCGGCTACGACGCCTGCCCGCGCGGCCGGATGTGCATCTGGCACGACAGGGACGGCGGCGGCGCCCGCCTGTCCTTCGCCCACAAGGCGCGGGACCTGAGCGAGCTGGAGGGAGGGCTCAACGACCACGTGCTGTCGGCGTGGAACCGCACCGGCCGCAGGTGGTGCCTGTACCAGGACGCCCACTACAAGGGCGACAAGCGCGCCGCCGAGCGGGAGCCGCTGGTGGGCTCCAAAGGCAACACCAACGCGTTCGGCTACAAGATCAGTTCGCTGAAGCCCTGCTGACGCCGGATCACCGGGGGACGTAGAGGCGGACGTCGTCGACCCGGGCGGCGCCCTCGTAGAAGTTCATGTGCGGGTCACCGATCATGAACCGGTCGGGATAGGCCGACCCGGCCGGCCAGGTGCGCCGGTCGACGAGGGTGCCGCCGGGTCCCTTCCAGGTCCAGTCCGCGTCGTAGCGGCCGTCGTACTCGCCGGGCCGCTGGTTGTAGTGCCAGATCGGCTCGCCGTCCTGCACGAACTTGCGCGTGTACCGGAACGTCGCGCGGCCCACGTGCGCGAAGACGCCCGACATCTCCATCGTGTACGCCCCGGCGCGCCGCTCGATCGCGAACGTGTAGGGGTTCTCGGGCAGAAGTTCCGGCCGCAGGTCGACCGTCGAGACGATCGCGCCGCCCTTCACGAAGCCGCATTCGCTCTGCATCAGGTATTCGGTGCCCGGCATGGCCGGATACCGGCGGTCGTCGGTCATGAAGATGGCGTTGACGCCGTTTCCGGTCCCGGCGGAGTACGGCTCGTACCGCTTGGTGGCGGGGTTGCAGTACTTGAGCCCCGAGCCTGTGTACTTGTACCTGTTGTATCCGTCCATGGCCACCTTCCGGTGCGCGTGGACGAACACGTTGTTGTGCGGCGCGACCCGCCGGTAATCCATGATCGACATGTAGTAGAAGCCGTTGGAGTCGGTGCGGGCGTCCGGCCACGCGCATTCGGGCCGGGAGAAGTCGCCGCCCGACGTCCACGGGAAGACGGTCTTGCAGCCGCCCGGCGCGTAGCCGTTGATCCGGCCGTCGGGATAGTCCCACGAGCCGCCGCGCTCGCCGCCGAAGTCCAGGCCGCGCAGCGTCATCTCGACCCGGTACTCGGCGGGCAGGTCCCGCGTCGACCGGATGACGACGCCGCCGCGGTAGTCGGGCTCGTCGAGGTCCGCGGCGCCGTTCCGCGAGGTCAGGGTCGGCGGGTCGTCCGGCCTGCCGTCCCCGTCGCGGTCGCGCGCGGCGAGCTCGGCGGTGAGCCATCCGCGCCGGCCGAACGCGAAGGACTTGCGGTACGTGTGCACCTTGGCGAGCTGCGTGCGGAAAGCCGGTCCGCCCACGGCGGTGAAGTAGCCGCCGTCGTTGTCGTACATGTCGACGTCGTAGGGGCTCGCGGGGCCGTCGTCGTCGGGCCGCCACGGCACCCGCGCGTCGTCCAGGCGCCGGTCGAACGGCTCGGCCGCGACGAGCCGCCAGCCGGGCCGGGTCCCCGGCGGCCCGCCGTCCGCCTCGGTCGTTCCCCTGTCCGCGGCCGCCGCCGTGCCCGCGGTCGCGGACAGCACGAGCGGGACCGCGAACGCCAGGCCCGCGCGAACGCACCGGTTCATCTCGCCGCCTCCCCCGCCGCGCCGTCCGGGCGCGGCGCTCCGCCGATGTCAGGACGATCTTCGGTGACGCTAGGCCGGGTGCGCGCGGACCGCCATGGCAAACATCGACAAAGTGGTATTGACCAGTCGCCATAATGGGACGTAGCGTGTGCGACGACGGGATCGGATCCTTAGAGAGGTGAAGGCGTGCGGACTGGCGGCGAGGGCCGTAACGGGAACACGAAGCGGCAGACGGTCCGCCGGGAGCTGCTCGCCATGCTCGACGGCCTGGAGCCCGGTGACGCGCTGCCCTCCGAACGCCGGCTGGTCGAGGACCTCGGCGTCTCCCGGCCCACGTTACGGCAGGCCGTGGACGGCCTCGTCGCGGAGGGCCTGCTCGAACGGCGGCACGGAAGCGGCACCTACGTGGCCGAACCGCGGATCGCGGTCCCGCTCACCATGACCTCGTTCACCGAGGACATGATCCGCCGGGGGATGAAGCCGGGCGGCCGCGTGCTGTCGTTCCGCACCGAGACCGCGGGGGCGCGGATCGGCAGGCGGCTGGCCCTGTCCCCGGCCGAAGAGGTATTTACCATTCGGCGGCTGCGGCTGGCGGACGGCGCGACGATGGCCATCGAGACGCTCTACCTGCCCCGGGCGCTCATGCCCGGGCTGCGCCGGGACGTCCTGGAGGGCCGGTCGTTCTACGACCTGCTGCGCGGCGCCGGCATCGTGATCGCCTCGGGCACCGAGACGATCGAGCCGACCGTCGTCACCGCGGAGGAGGCCGCCGAGCTGGACGTCCCCGTGCACACGCCGGCGTTCCTGTTCGAGCGGGTGACGCGGGACGAGGACGGGCGGCCGCTGGAGTACGTCCGGTCCCTCTACCGGGGCGACCGGTACCGGCTGGAGCTCGACCTGCGCCCGCCGTCCCACTGACCGCTCCCCCGGCGCGCGTCCGGGGCCACGACCGTCCATCCGCGCTGTCGGGGCTACAGCGCGCGACCCACCCCGAGAAGTGAGGCGACTTCACCATGGGCGTCATCAAGGACATCCTCACGTTCCTGGCGAACAACGTCTTCGGCCAGGTCCCGATCCTGATCGGGCTCATCACGCTCGCCGGGCTGATCCTGCAGCGCAAACGGGCGGAGGACGTCGTCGCGGGCGCGCTGCGCGCCACGATCGGCGTGGTGATCCTGTTCATCGGCGTGGACGTGTTCACCGGCGGGCTCTCCAGCTTCCAGACGGTGCTGGCGAGCGCGATGGGCACCACGCCGCCGCACGCCGACCACTCGCTCACCGACTTCCTGTCCGAGCAGGGCGGGACGATCGCACTGGTGATCACGGTGGCGTTCCTCGTGCACGTGCTGATCGTGCGGCTGTTCCCCGCCGCGCGGTACCTGTACCTGACCGGGCACCTGATGTTCTGGGTCAGCACGGTGACCGTCGCGTCGCTGGTGACGATCGCGCCGGGCGCGAACCAGCTGACGCTGGTGCTGTGCGGCGCCGGGTTCGTCGCCGCGTACTGGACGCTGCAGCCGCTGTGGATGCGGCCGCTGATGCGCCGCGTCATGCCGGACGACCGGTTCGGGTACGCGCACACCAGCTCGCTGGCCTGCCTCATCACCGGCTACGCCGCCCGTCCGCTCGGCAGCCGGGACAAGCACGACACCGAGAAGCTGACGTTGCCCCGCCAGCTGTCGTTCTTCAAGGACGTGAACATCAGCACCGCGCTGATCATCTCGGTGATCATGCTGCTCGGGGTCGCGTTCGCCGACCACGGCGTGGTGGCCAAGGCCGCCGCCGAGATGGACGACAAGCTGTCCCCATGGGTGTGGGGGCTGCTGGTCGGGCTGCGGTTCGCGGGCGGCATCGCGATCCTGCTGTACGGGGTCCGGATGTTCCTCGGCGAGATCGTCCCGGCGTTCAAGGGCTTCAGCGACCGGGTCATCCCCGGCACCCGGCCCGCGCTGGACGCGCCGACCGTCTTCCCCGTCGCGCCGACCGCGGTCATGCTCGGGTTCGTGACGTCCACGGTGGTGTTCCTGATCTGCCTCGCGGTGTCCGCGGCGGCCGGCTGGTTCACCCTCGCCCCGCCCATGATCATGCTGTTCTTCGTCGGCGGCGCCGCCGGGCTGTTCGGCAACGTGGTGGCGGGCTGGCGCGGCGCCGTCCTCGGCGGGGTGATCTCCGGCCTGATCCTGGCGGTCGGCCAGGGCTTCACCTGGGGCCTGTACGAGAAGACGGCGCCGGAGCTGTCCACGCTCGCCGACCCCGACTGGTTCGCGATCGGGTGGCTGCTGAAGGCGACGGACCCGGTCATCGGCAAGGGGTCGGTGTGGCTCGTGCCCGTCATCGCGCTCGCCGCGACCGTGGTCACCCTGGTCCTGCTCGGCCGCGCCGAGAAGCGCCGCGCCGTCACCGAGGGCGAGCCCGCGGCCGCCGGCACCGCCGCCGCCAAGGCGTGAACGACCTGCAACGGAGGGAAACGGATATGGCACTGGACAGGCGGCTGGAGGTCCTCGCGGTGTGCGGGGTCGGGATGGGCTCCAGCCTGATGCTGAAGATGACCGCCGAGGACGCGCTGAGCTCGCTCGGCGTGGACGCCCGGGTGGAGAACACCGACGTGTCGTCCGCGCGGGGCATGTCCCCGGACGTGGTGATCGGGCAGGGCATGCACACCGGCGAGATCGCCGACCTCGCGCCCGTCGTCATCACGATCAGCGACTTCCTCGACAAGGACGGCCTCGCGGCGCAGCTGAAGGAGCGGCTGACCGAGCAGGGGTGGCTGCCGTGACCGTCATCGCCGCCAACGACGACGTCGCCGCCCGGGACTGGCGAGAGGCCGTCCGCGAGGCCGCCGCCGCGCTGGTCGCCGCGGGCGCCGCAGGCGAGGGCTATCCGGCCGCGTGCGAGCGCGTCGTCGAGGAGAACGGCCCGTACATCGTCCTGACCAAGGGCCTCGCGCTCGTCCACGCCCGCCCGGAGGACGGCGGCCTGGCCGTCGGGGTCGGCGTGACGCGGCTGGCCGCGCCGGTGGAGTTCGGGCATCCCGACAACGACCCGGTCGACCTGCTGCTGGCGTTCTGCACCCCGGACCCGGACGCGCACGTCGGCACGCTCGCCGCGCTCGCCCGGTCGCTGTCGGGCGGGCTCGCCGGCCGGCTGCGCGCCGCGCCCGGCCGCGAGGACCTGGCCCGCGCGCTCAAGGAGGCCGTGCCCGATGCCTGACGCAGCCCGGCTGCCGCTCCCCGGCCGGGTGCGGGCCCTGCTCGACGACCTCGACGCCGCGTCCGGCGAGGCGATCGGCGCGGCCGCCGCGCTGCTGCTCGACGCCGTCCAGGCGGGCGGGATCGTGCACGTCGCGGGGGCCGGGCACTCGCTGGTGATGGTGTGCGAGACGTTCTACCGGGCCGGCGGGCTCGCCGCCGTCCGCCCGATCTGGGCGCCCGACGTGCTCCCGCTGGACGACGCCGTGCGCAGCACCCGCGCCGAGCGGCGCACCGGCGTCGGCCGCGCCGTCGTCAAGGAGGCCGCGCCCGCCCCGCCGGACGTCGCCGTCGTGTTCTCCACCAGCGGCCGCAACCCGTACCCGGTGGAGATCGCCGCGGAGTGCGCGGCCCGGGACGTCCCGGTGGTCGCGGTGACCTCGGCCCGCGCCGCGGACGGCGCCGCCGCCCGGGCCGCGACGACGCTCGCCGACCACGCCGCGATCGTCGTGGACACCCGGGTGCCGCCCGGCGACGTCCTGCACCCGCCGGAGGCGCCGCGGACCGCCGCGGTCTCCACGATCCTCGCCGCCTACGCGTGGTCGCGGATCCTCGCCGACCTGGACGACCTCGCCGCCGCCCGCGGCGCGGACCCGCCCCGGTGGACGAGCGCGAACGTGCCGGGCGGCGACGAGCGGAACACCGCGCTCATCGAGCGCTACCGGCACCGCGTCCCCGAGCTGACCGGCGGCGAATGATCGCGTCTATGATGCGTGGCATAGCGGACCAGTTCAGGGGGAGCGCATGACCACCAGGCCGACCGAGGACGACCTTCTCGCCGTGTTCACCAAGGCGGACCTCGGCAACGACGAGCGGCTCGACCTGATGGAGTTCACGCTCGTCCTGGAGCATCTCGGGCTGTCGTGGACGCGCGCGGAGACGCAGGACAGGTTCGAGAAGGCCGACGCCAACCTCGACGGGTTCATCTCCTACGCCGAGTACCGGGCGATCCTCGAGGACCAGGGCTGGGCCTGAGCCCGGACGCGAACGCCTGAGCCCGGACGCGAACGGAACGGGCCCGCCGGACGCACCGGCGGGCCCGTTCCGTTCGCGCCGTCAGACCCGGCGGCCGCGCAGCTCGCGGTACCTGCGCACGAGCGCGGCGGTGGACGCGTCCGGCGCGTCCGTGGGCGGCTCCTCGGAGGTGAGCGCGGGCGCGAGGTCCTGCGCCATCACCTTGCCCAGCTCGACGCCCCACTGGTCGAAGGAGTCGATGCCCCAGATCGTCCCCTCGACGAACACGATGTGCTCGTAGAGGGCGACAAGCTCGCCGAGGGTCTTCGGGGTGAGCTTGGGGACCAGGATCGTGCTGGTCGGCCGGTTGCCCGGCATCACCTTGTGCGGCACGACCGCGGCCGGGGTCCCCTCGGCGGCGATCTCGTCGGCGGTCTTGCCGAACGCCAGCGCCGACGTCTGCGCGAGCAGGTTCGCGGTGAGCAGGTCGTGCATGCCCGCCCGGTCCTCGAACGGCTCGGCGAACCCGATGAAGTCCGCCGGGACGAGCCGGGTGCCCTGGTGCAGCAGCTGGTAGAAGGCGTGCTGGCCGTTGGTGCCGGGCTCGCCCCAGAAGATCTCGCCGGTCTGCGCGACGACGGGCGCGCCGTCGGCCCGCACCGACTTGCCGTTGGACTCCATCGTCAGCTGCTGCAGGTAGGCGGGGAAGCGCGCCAGCCGCTGGCTGTAGGGCAGCACCGCGCGGGTCTGCGCGCCGAAGAAGTCGGTGTACCAGACGCCGAGCAGGCCCATCAGGACCGGCATGTTCGCCTCGAACGGCGCGGTGCGGAAGTGCTCGTCGATCGCGCGGAAGCCGGCCAGCATCTCCCGGAAGCCCTCGCCGCCGATCGCGATCATCAGCGACAGGCCGATCGCGCCGTCGAAGGAGTAGCGGCCGCCGACCCAGTCCCAGAACCCGAACATGTTGTCGGTGTCGATGCCGAACTCCGCGACGCGCTCGGCGTTGGTCGACACCGCGACGAAGTGCCGCGAGACGGCCTTGGCGTCGCCGAGGGCGTCGATGAGCCACTGCCGCGCGACCTTGGCGTTGGTGAGCGTCTCCAGCGTGCCGAACGTCTTGGAGCTGATGACGAACAGCGTCTGCTCGGCGTCCAGCCCGGCGAGCTTGCCGAGGATGTCGGCCGGGTCGATGTTGGAGACGAACCGGCAGGAGATCCCCGCGTCCGCGTAGTCGTGCAGCGCCTCGTAGGCCATCGCGGGACCGAGGTCGGAGCCGCCGATGCCGATGTTGACGACGGTGGTGATGGGCTTGCCGCTGAAGCCCGTCCACTCCCCCGAGCGGACCCGTTCGGCGAACCGGGACATCTCGTCCAGGACGGCGTGCACGTCGGCGGCGACGTCCTGGCCGTCCACCGTCAGCGCCTCCCCCGGCGGCAGCCGCAGCGCGGTGTGCAGGACGGCGCGGTCCTCGCTGACGTTGATGTGCTCCCCGGAGAACATCGCCGCGATCCGGTCGCGCAGCCCGGCCCGCTCCGCCAGCGCCACCAGCAGCCGCAGCGTCTCCTCGGTCGCGCGGTGCTTGGAGTAGTCCAGGCAGAGGTCCCCGGCGGTCACGGTCATCCGCTCGACGCGTCCCGGGTCCCCGGCGAACAGCTCGCGCAGGTTCCGCCCCGCCAGCGCCGCCTGGTGCTCGGCCAGCGCCGTCCACTCGGGCGCCTCGGTGATATCAGCCATTGCCTCTCTCATCTCCTCGGCGGGACCGGGCGAGCGCCGACGGCCCCCGGGCGCTGCGCCGTCCCCCACGGCGATCATAGGTCGGCGGCGCGCGGCGCTCGCAACGCTCTCCCCAACCGCGGAGTGTTCCCACCCGGATGACCGGTTCGTCCTGCCGCGCGGATAAGGTCGGCGCGATAGCCTGCCGGACGGTCTCGGGAGGGTTCATGGGCGACGCCCCGCAGGGCATGACGCGGCTGTTCGACCTCACCGCGCTCGGCGGGGACGTCTTCGCGGCGGAATCTCCGCCGGTGGGGCGGCCCCGGCTGTTCGGCGGCCAGGTCGCCGCGCAGGCGCTGCGGGCCGCGTGCCGGACCGCGGACGGACGGCCGCCGCACTCGCTGCACGCCTACTTCATCAGGCCGGGCGCCCCCGAGAAGCCGCTGCGCTTCGAGGTGGCCCGCACCAGGGACGGCCGCTCGTTCTCCACCCGGCACGTCACCGCGAGCCAGGGCGGCAAGCCCCTCCTGGAGCTGATCGCCTCGTTCCACGGGCCGGAGGACGGCTACGACTGGCAGCGTCCGGGCCCGTCCGGGACGCCGGCCCCGGAGGACCTGCCGGCGCACTGGGTGCCGCCCGGGTTCTCCCGGCATCCGGACGGTTTCGAGGTCCGCGTGGTGGACCCGCCGGACGAGGACGGGTTCCCGGTGCCGCAGCCGTTCTGGATCCGGACGGACGGGCCGGTCGGCGACGATCCGGCGCTGCACGCCTGCCTGCTGGCCTACCTGTCCGACATGGGGATGGTGAGCAGCGCTCGCGCGCCCGGCTCGCCGAAGCGCCTCGCGACGGCCGTCACGCTGGACCACGCGATGTGGTTCCACCGCCCGCCGCGCGCGGACCGGTGGCTGCTGTTCTCGGCGGAACCGGTCACGAACCACGGTGCGCGGGGCCTCGCGCGCGGAACGCTCCACACGGCGGACGGCACGCTCGTCGCGTCCATCGCCCAAGAGGCCCTGCTGCGCCCCGCCACCGGCTGACCCCCCGAAAACCGCTGGGAAGCGGGGGCCGCGGAGCGTACCGTCACCGCCCATGGGGGCCCGCGCCAACTTCGTGCTGATCGATGCCAGCCGGGTGCGCCTGCACTACTCCCACTGGGGCGCCGACGTGGTGTGCTCGGCACTGGTCGCGGGCCCGGCCCCGGCCGCCCGGTTCATCGCCGCGCAGCACCGCTGCGACGACCCGGAGAACGACTGGCTGGACGACGTCTGGGCCGAGGGCGGCGCCGTCGTCGACCGCACCGCGCGGCGGCTGGTGTTCTACGGCGATCAGCTGATGCAGGACCTGCCGTGCAAGCGCGCGTTCCTGGCGCTGCTGGAGGCGACGTGGCCGGGCTGGACGGTCCGCTGGGCCTACGACGGCGCCGGCGACCTCGCCGCGGCGGCCGGTCTCGACCGGTCGGCCGTGCGCGAGCCCGATGAGGACGAGCGGTTCCTGCCGGACGAGACCATCGCCGAACTCGACGACGAGATCCATCTCCTCACCGTCCGGACGCCGGAGGGGTGCACCGCCTACCCGCTCGGGTGGTTCGTGCACACCGGCTGGCAGGGGCCCGCGCTGCTGGACCGGCTGCCCGCCGGAGGGCTCGCCCGGCTGGACCTGCCGGAGATCCCGGCCGGCGGTCTCCACGTGGACGCCGGCGCTCGGACGGCGGGCGTCTGGATCCGCGATTCCTGCACGGGCCTGGTGCCCGCGCTCGGCGGGCTGTGGCCGGGATGGCGCGTGGAGTTCTGGGAGGACCGCTACGAGGAGCAGCTCGTCCGCTGCGGCGGGACCGTCACCGCTCCGCGCGTCGACCTGGCCGCCGCTCTGGACGAGGTCGTCGCCGCGCTCGGCGCGCGGCGCGGCGACGACCCGGTACGGCGGATGCTGGACTTCGTCGACGAGGTCGCCGGGGACCGGCGGGTCGAGCTGAACCCGCGCTTCACCGCGCACCGTCCGGTGGACGCCTCCCCCGGCGAATGGGAGTCGGTGCTCCGTGCCGCCGCCGGCCTGCGCGCCCGGCCGGCGGCGGGAACGTGACGGAGCCCGGCGCGCGAGGCGGTCAGGCCTCGGCGGCGGCCAGGGCCGGGGCCGGCGCAGGGGCGGTCGCGGCGGCGGTCCCGGGACGGGCGCGGCGGACGCGGGCGAAGCCGTAGGCGGCGGCGAGCGCGACGGCCAGGCAGACGGTCCCGGCGAGCACGAGCGCGGTGCGGGGCCCGAGGGTGTCGCAGAGCGCGCCGAGCGCGGGGCCGCCGACCGCGCCGGACGCGGCGCCGACCATGCCCTGCGCGGCGATGACGCGGCCGCGCAGGTGGCCGGGGCTGTCCAGCTGGACGCGGGTGGCGACGGTGGTGTCCAGGACGACGGCGCCGGCCGCGATCGGCAGCATCGCGGCGCCGAACAGCGCCAGGTTCGGCGCGCCGCCGCTGAGCAGCTGGCCGACGGAGCAGATCGTCGCGGTGATCACCAGCAGCCGGATCGGGAGCCGGGCGCGGGACGCGGCGTACACGCCGCCGAGGACGGTCCCGACGGCGAACAGCACCGACAGGGCGCCGTAGCCGCCGGCGCCGCCGTGCAGCGGGCCCTGGCTCATCGCGGCCATGGTCACCTGGTAGTTGCGGCCGAGGCTGCCGAGCGCGAAGGCGAGCCCGAACATGATCAGCAGGCGGGGGTTGCCGAGCACGTACCGGAACCCGGCGACGATGCCGCGCTCCCCCGGCTTGGCGGGCGGCAGGACGTGCAGCTCCTTGGTGCGCATCAGCCCGATCGCGACGAGCACGCCGAGGAAGCTCACGGCGTTGGCGGCGAACGCGCCGGGGACTCCGGCGAGCGGGATGATCACGCCGGCGAGGCTCATGCCGAGGATCCGGCCGCCGGAGCTCAGCACCGAGCCGAGCGCCAGGCCGTTGGACAGGTCCTCGGGGCCGACGACCTCGGCGCCGAAGCGGCCGAGCGCGGGCGAGGTCATCGCGGTGACCATGCCGGACGCCAGCGAGATCGCGTAGAGGCCGCCGGTGCCGGACGGGTCGCCGGCGGCGATCACCGCGAGCACGGTGGACAGCGCCGCCTGCGCGATCTGCCCGGAGGCCACCACGTAGCGGGCGGGGAGCCGGTCGGCGATCACGCCGCCCCACGGGCCGAGCAGCATGGTGGGCAGGGCCTGCAGGACCAGGCCCAGCCCGACGCTGGTGGCCGAGTGGGTGATGGACAGGATGAGCCAGTTCATCGCGAGGACCTGCATCCACGTCCCGGTGATCGAGACGAAGTCCGCGGTGGCCCAGAGCCGGTAGTTGTGATGGCGCAGCGAGCGCAGCATCACCGGGATCGCCAAGGATCTCTCCCCTTCAAAGGCACTGTCAAAGGGGGTTAAACGCCACCGGCTCCATGGAACGTTCCGGTCAAGAGAAGTGTATGAGCCATGTCACGTTTGCCCAGGTCAGGACCTGGATAGGGCGAACTGGCCCGCAGCCCCGGCGCCGCCGGGGCTCGCGCGCGGCGCGGCCTTCCGGCGCCGTGTTTCCAGGGAGGGCGCACGGGCACGTCCCCGATGAACAGGCGGACACCCAGGGAGCATCCCGACATGACGACGATCGCCACCACCAATCCCGCGACCGGGGACGTGGAGAAGACCTTCGACGAGCTGGCCGACGAGGAGGTCGACCGGCGCCTCGCACGGGCCGCCGAGACGTTCGCCGCGTACCGCACGACCGACCTCGGGCGCCGCGCCGAATGGATGAACGCCGCCGCCCGGATCCTCGACGACGAGGCCGAGCAGATCGGCGCGATGCTCACCACCGAGATGGGCAAGACGCTCAAGGCGGCGATCGCGGAGGCGCGCAAGTGCGCGAAGGCGTGCCGGTACTACGCCGCGCACGCCGCGGAGTTCCTCGCCGACCGTCCCGCCGACCCCGAGGCGGTGGGCGCCCGGGACGCCTACGTCCACTACCAGCCGCTCGGGCCGGTGCTGGCCGTGATGCCGTGGAACTTCCCGCTCTGGCAGGTGATCCGCTTCGCCGCGCCGGGGCTGATGGCGGGCAACGTGGGCCTGCTGAAGCACTCCTCGAACGTCCCGCAGACGGCGCTGTTCCTGGAGGACCTGTTCCGCCGCGCCGGGTTCCCCGAGGGCGCGTTCCAGACGCTGCTGATCGGGTCGGCGAAGGTGGAGCGGGTGCTGCGCGATCCGCGGGTCAAGGCGGCCACGCTGACCGGCAGCGAGCCGGCGGGCCGGTCCGTCGCCGCGATCGCCGGCGACGAGATCAAGCCGACGGTGCTGGAGCTCGGCGGCAGCGATCCGTTCGTGGTGATGCCGTCGGCCGACATAGCGGCCGCGGCGGAGGCGGCGGCCACGTCCCGGTGCCTGAACAACGGGCAGAGCTGCATCTCCGCCAAGCGGTTCATCGTCGACCGCGGCTGCGCCGACGAGTTCGAGCGGCTGTTCGTGCAGAACATGCGGGCGCTGAAGGTGGGCGACCCGATGGACGACGGCACCGACGTCGGGCCCCTGGTCAGCGAGCAGGGCCGCGCCGACGTCGAGGAACTGGTCGCGGACGCGGTGGGCAAGGGCGCGACCGTGCTGTGCGGGGGCGAGCGCCCGGACCGTCCCGGCTGGTACTACCCGCCGACGGTGATCAGCGGGGTGACGCGGGACATGCGGATGTTCCACGAGGAGGTCTTCGGGCCGGTGGCGTCGCTGTTCCGGGTGGACGGGGCGCAGGAGGCCGTCGAGCTGGCCAACGCGACCGGGTTCGGCCTCGGGTCCAACGCCTGGACGCAAGACCCGGGCGAGCGAGAGCTGTTCGCCCGCGAGCTGGACGCCGGGCAGGTCTTCATCAACGGGATGACCACGTCCTACCCGGAGCTGCCGTTCGGCGGCGTCAAGCGGTCCGGGTACGGGCGCGAGCTGTCCGCGCAGGGCATGCACGCCTTCTGCAACGTCAAGACGGTCTGGGCGGCATGATCGCCACGCGCTAGGGTGACCGCGGAGGTGGGGGCGATGACGCACATCGAACCGGGCGCGGTGGTGGTCCGCGGGGACGAGGCCGAGACGATCGGGGACGTGCCCGCGGCGGTGCGGCTCCTCGCCGACTCCAGCACCACGGGCGGCGCGCTCAGCACGCAGCGGGTGACGCTGGCGGACGGCGGGAACGGGGCGACGCCCCACTACCACGCGGGATCCACCGAGCTGTTCTACATGCTGAGCGGCACCGCGCAGATCCTGGCCGGCGAGCAGGTGCTCGAGGCCGGCGAGGGCGACCTGGTCGTGGTGCCGCCGAGGATGGCGCACGCGTTCGCGGCCAAGCCCGGCAGCACCGCCGACCTGCTGATCGTCATCACGCCCGGCGTCGAGCGGTTCGACTACTTCCGGCTGCTCGGCCGCCTCGGCGCGGGCGAGGCGACCCTGGACGAGCTGCTGGAGTCGCAGGAGCGGTTCGACAACCACTTCCTCGACAGCCCCGAGTGGACCAAGGCCCGTCCCTGACGTCCTCGGGGCGCGCGGTCAGGCGCTCTTCGCGGCCTCGGCCTCGCGCCGCACCTCGTCCATGTCGAGGGCGCGGGCCTGCGCGATGAGATCCTCAAGGGCGTCCTCGGGCAGCGCGCCCGGCTGCGAGTACAGCACCACCCGGTCCCGGACGACCATCAGCGTCGGGATCGAGCTGATCTGGAAGGCCGCCGCGAGGTCCTGCTCGGCCTCGGTGTCGACCTTGGCGAACACCACGTCGGGGTGCTTCTCCGACACCCGCTCGTACACGGGGGCGAACTGCCGGCACGGCCCGCACCAGGACGCCCAGAAGTCGACCAGGACCATGCCGTCCCCGCCGACGGTCTCGTCGAACGTCTCGCGCGTCAGGGCCTTCGTTGCCATTACCGTTCTCCTCTCCGGGTCCTTACAGCTACGGCAACACCCGCCCCGGCACGGCGATTCCCCCACCGCCGCGCGCGCCCCTCGCGGCCCGGCGATTACGACCGCACGGGCTTGTCAGGGCGCCGTGTAAGCGAGACGAAATCGGTGTTCATTACGGTCCAGGACGAGGCTCATCCCGTCCTGGAAGGCGGCTCATGTCGGGTACAGGAGTCCTTGTCAGAGCGAACGGCGCGGACACCACCGCTCCGGGCGGGCCGGGCGCCCGCGAGGGCGCGGTGCGGTCCGCCGTCCGTTTCGAGGTGCTCGGGCCGGTCCGGGCCCGCGGCGCCGCCGGGCCCGTCCGGCTCGGCACCCCCAAGGCGCGCGGGCTGCTGGCCGCGCTGCTGTGCGGCGCGAACCGGCCCGTGGCGCTGGAGACGCTGGTCGACGCCCTGTGGGGCGAGGGGCCCCCGAAGTCGGCGACCAAGAACATCCAGTCGTACGTGCACCGGCTGCGCCGCGCGCTCGGCGACCCGGACCGCATCGCGCGGACCGGGCCGGGCTACCTGCTGCGGGTGCGGCCCGGCGAGCTGGACGCGCACGCCTTCGAGCGGCTCGTCCGGGAGGGCGGCGCGGCGGCCCGGGAGGGCGACGACGCGCGGGCGGCCCGGCTGCTGCGGGAGGCGGCCGCCGCGTGGCGCGGCGACGACGCCTACGCCTGCGTCCCGGACGTCCCGCTGGTGCGGGCCGAGGCGCAGCGGCTCGCCGAGGCCCGGTTCGCGGCGCTGCGCGACCGGATCGACGCGGAGCTGCGGCTCGGCCTGCACGCGGCGCTGGTGCCGGAGCTGTCCGCGCTGACCGCGCGGCACCCGCTGCGCGAGGAGCTGTGGGAGCGGCTGATGACGGCGCTGTACCGGTCCGGGCGGCAGGCCGACGCGCTGCGCGCCTTCCGCGGCGCCCGCCGCGTCCTCGCCGAGGAGGCCGGGCTCGACCCGGGCCCGGGCCTGCGGGAGCTGCAGCGGGCGATCCTCGCGGGCGACCCGGCGCTCGCGCCGCCGGTGCGCCCGTCGGAGGTGCTCGAACGGTTCATGCGCGCGCTGGACGCCGACCTGCCCGCGGAGGACGCCGAGCGGGCCGCGCTGTGCCACAGCATCGTCGCCGGGCGCAGGCTCATCGCCGCGCTCGACGACGCGGCGGGCGAGCTGCTGCGCGCTCTGGACTCCCGCTGACGCGTCCGCCGGCCCCGGCTCGTCCCGGGGCCGGCGGTTCCGCCTAGTGGACGGTCTGCGGAACCTTCCACGGGTTGTCGTCGCGCAGCGGCGGCGGCAGCAGGTCCTGCGGCCAGCCCTGGAACGCCACGGGCCGCAGGAACCGCTCGATCGCGGCCGTGCCGACCGAGGTGGTCGCGGGCGCGGTCGTGGCCGGGTACGGGCCGCCGTGCTCCATCGCGTAGCTGACGGCGACCCCGGTGGGCCACTGGTTCCACAGCACCCGCCCGCTGCGGTCCGCGAGCACGCCGGTGAGCGCGGCGAGGTCGCCGGTCTCGTCCTGCTCGGCGTGCAGCGAGGTGGTGAGCTGCCCGGGCAGGGCGGCGACGGCGTCCGCGACGTCGGCGAGGTCGTCGTAGGTGACGACGAGGCCGAGCGGGCCGAAGCACTCCTGTCCGGCGGCGCCGGCGTCGGCGCGGAACGCCTCGAGGTCCATGGTCAGCAGGCGCGGGGCGAGGGACGCCCCGTCCTCCGGCCACACGACGCGGCGGACGCCGGGACGGCCGCCGAGCACGTCCGACACCGCCAGGAAGCCGGACGCGATGCGGTCGTTCAGCATCGGCGCGGCGGCGACGCCCTGCAGCCGCTCGGCGATCTCGTCCACCAGTGACTCGGGCGCGAAGAGCAGGCCCGGGTTGGTGCAGAACTGCCCGGCGCCCAAGGTGAGGGACGCGGCGTAGCCCTGTGCGATCTCGTCGGCCCGCGTCTCGGCGGCGCGCGGCGTCACCACGGTCGGGTTGACGCTGCCGAGCTCGCCGAAGAACGGGATCGGGGTCGGCCGCTCCGCCGCGATCTTCGCGAGGGCGAGGCCGCCCTTCTCCGAGCCGGTGAACGCGGCGGCGGCGATGCCGGGGTGCCGCAGCGCCTCGACGCCCTCCGCCTCGCCCTCGATCAGCCCGAACACCCCGTCCGGCAGCCCCGCGCCGGCGATGATCTCGGCGGTGCGGCGCGACAGCCGGGGGTGGCCGGGGTGCGCCTTGACCACGACGGGGCAGCCGGCGGCGAGCGCGGACGCGGTGTCGCCGCCCGCGACGCTGAACGCGAACGGGAAGTTGCTCGCCGCGAACACCAGCACCGGGCCGAGCGCCGTCCGGTAGCGGCGCAGGTCGGGCCGGGGGCCGCTCGGCCAATGCGGGTCGGGGCGGTCGATGCGGGCGTCGTAGAACGCGCCTTCCCGGACCTGGTCGGCGAACAGCTTCAGCTGGAACGTCGTGCGGGTCAGCTCGCCGTTCAGCCGGGTCTCGCCGAGGCGGCTCTCCTCGTCGGCGAGGGCGACCAGCTCCGCCCGGGCGGCCTCCAGGGCGTCCGCGATCGCGGTCAGGCCCTCGGCGCGCTCCTGCGGCGGCGCCGCGGCCCAGCCGGCCGCGGCGGACACGGCGGCGGCGACGGTCTGGTCGGGTGTCATGAGGTGCTCCCTTCGTCCCCGCCCTGCGGGGTGGTGCGGACGGTCCCCGGTCCCCGATTCTCCACCGAGTTCCGGTACCCGTAGAACGCGTAGACGATCAGGCCGAGCAGCATCCAGACCACGAACCGGACCCAGGTGACCCAGTCGAGGTTGGCGATCAGCCAGATCGAGAAGCCGATGCCGACCAGCGGCACCAGCGGCACCCAGGGGGTGCGGAACGAGCGCGGCAGGTCGGGGCGGGTCCTGCGCATCACCATGATCGCGACGGCGACCACGATGAACGCCATCAGGATGCCGATGTTGGTGAGGTCGGCGGCCTCCTTGATCGGCAGGAACCCGGCGATGACGGCCGAGCCGATCCCGACGAGCCAGATGACGCGGTCCGGGACCTGCCGCTTCGGGTGGTTCTTGGCGAAGTAGGCGGGCAGCAGCCCGTCCCGGCTCATCGAGAACCAGACGCGGGTGACGGCGAGCATGTTCGCCAGCGCGGAGGTGGTGATGCCGATGACGGCGCCGACCGCGACGACGGTGCCGAGGCCGGCGAGGCCGACCGAGGCGAGCGCGCTGGAGAACGGGCTCTTGACGTCGATGTGCCGGTAGTCCTGCATGCCGAGCAGCACGATGCAGACCAGCAGGTAGATGACCGCGGCGATGGCGAGCGAGATGACGATCGCCTTCGGCAGCACCTTCTTGGCCTCGGCGCTCTCCTCGGCCGCGGCGCTCATCGCGTCGTAGCCGTACACGGCGAAGAACGTGGTGGCGGCGCCGGAGATCGCGCCGCCGATGCCGAACGGCAGGAACGGGCTGAAGTTGCCGCCGGAGATGTGGAACGCTCCCGCGATCACGACCAGGGCGACGATGCCGAGCTTCACCACGACGAGGATCGTCTCGAAGCGCGCCGACTCCTTCGTCCCGCGCGACAGCACGAACGCCAGCAGCAGGCACAGCAGCGCCGCGAACAGGTCGATCTTGTGGCCGGAGCCGGTGCCGGGCGCGCCGAGCGCCCAGTGCGGGATGTCGAGGCCGACCTGGTCGAGGATGTAGGACAAATAGCCGGAGATCGCGATGGCGACGACCGCGACGATCGCGGTGTACTCCAGCAGCAGGTCCCAGCCGATCGCCCACCCGATCGCCTCGCCGAGCGCGGCGTAGGAGTAGGTGTAGGCGGAGCCGGCCTTCGGGATGAGGCCCGCGAACTCGGCGTAGCAGAGCGCGGCGGCGCTGCTGGCGATGATCGCGATGAGGAACGAGATCATCACGCCGGGCCCGGCGTCGTCGTGCGCGACGACGCCCGCGAGCGAGAACACGCCCGCGCCGACGAGGCCGCCGAGGCTGAGCGCGACGAGCTGCCACAGGCCCATGGTGCGGCGCAGGCCGCCGGCGGTCTCCTCCTCCGAGGAGTCGACCGGCTTCAGGCGGAAGACGCCCGCTCGGGTGAACAGTCCGCTCGCGCCGGAATCGGCCGAGGGCGGTGTTTTGGGCATGGCTTGGGACATGACGGTCCCTCCCGGATGGGTCAGGGGAATACCAGGGGTGGGTGCGCGGCGGCCGGCCCGGTGCGGCCGGCCGCCGTGAGATGCCCGGACGGGGCCCGCGGCCCCGGACCGGGAGAAGCCGGTTCCGTCAGAGGACGAAGCCCTCGGGGAACGGATCGGCGGGGTCGAGCAGGTAGGTGGCGTTGCCGGTGATCCAGGCGCGGCCGGTGAACTCGGGGATCACCGCGGGCGGGCCGCCTGCCTCGGCGGTACCGACCTCGGTGGTGCCGACGAGCCGGCCGGTGAACCGGGTGCCGATGAACGACTCGTTGACGAACTCGGTGTGCAGCGGCAGCTCGCCGCGCGCGTGCAGCTGCGCCATCCGCGCGGACGTGCCGGTGCCGCACGGCGAGCGGTCGAACCAGCCGGGGTGGATCGCCATGGCGTTGCGCGAGTGCTTCGCGTCCGAGCCGGGCGCGAGGAACTGGACGTGCTTGCAGCCGCCGATCAGCGGGTCGCCGGGGTGCACGGGGCGGTCGGAGTCGTTGATCGCCGCCATGATCGCCAGCCCGGCCTCGAGGATGTCGTCCTTGCGGGCCCGGTCGAACGGCAGCCCGAGCCGCTCCAGCTCGGTGATCGCGTAGAAGTTGCCGCCGTAGGCCATGTCGTAGCGGACCTCGCCGAGGCCCGGCACGTCGACGGCGGCGTCCTGGCGCAGCGCGAACGAGGGGACGTTGCGGAGCGTGACGTTCTCGGCGACGCCGTCGCGGACCGCGACGCGGGCCTCGACGAGCCCGGCGGGGGTGTCCAGCCGGACGATCGTCTCCGGCTCGGTCACCTCGACCATCCCGGTCTCGACCAGCACGGTCGCGACCCCGATGGTGCCGTGCCCGCACATCGGCAGGAACCCGCTGACCTCGATGTACACCACGCCCCAGTCGGCGTCCGGCCGGGTGGGCGGCTGCAGCAGCGCGCCGCTCATCGCGGGGTGGCCGCGCGGCTCGTCCACCAGGAACCGGCGCAGCCCGTCGAGGTGCTCGACGGCGTAGCGGCGGCGCTCGGCCATCGTCGCGCCCGGGATGGGCGCGACGCCGCCGGTGACGACGCGGGTCGGCATGCCCTCGGTGTGCGAGTCGACCGCGCTGATCGACCGGACCGAGCGCATCAGGCGGCCTGCCGCCGGGCGAGGGCCTCGATGGCGCGGGCCATGTCGGCGGTGACGCCGGCGCGGTGCTCGTCGGTGAGCGGGCCGCGCGGCGGGCGGCACGGGCCGCCGTACCGGCCGACCTGCTCCATGCCGAGCTTGATCGCCTGGACGAACTCGGTGCGCGAGTCCCAGCGGAACGCGGCGACGAGCGGCTCGTACAGCGCGCGCGCCTCCTCCAGCTTGCCGGTGGTGGCCAGCTCGTACAGCAGCGCGGACTCGGCGGGGAACACGTTCGGGAAGCCCGCGAACCAGCCGGTGGCGCCCATCAGCAGCGCCTCCAGGGTGACGTCGTCGGCGCCGGCGACCACCTCGATGCCGGGGGCCTTCTCCTTGATCTCCAGGACGCGGCGGACGTCGCCGGAGAACTCCTTGACCGCGACGACGCCGTCGATCTGCGCGATCTCGGCGAGCAGGTCCGGGGTGAGGTCGACCTTGGTGTCGATCGGGTTGTTGTAGACCATGACGGGCAGCCCGGCGGACGCTACGGCCTCGTAGTGCGCGATGACCTCGCCGCGGTTGGCCCGGTACATCGTCGGCGG
Source organism: Actinomadura violacea (assembly GCF_017573465.1). Lineage (GTDB taxonomy): Bacteria > Actinomycetota > Actinomycetes > Streptosporangiales > Streptosporangiaceae > Spirillospora > Spirillospora violacea. Next base: position 134,819 of record NZ_JAGEPF010000015.1, on the reverse strand, counting down.
GAGGCACAGCACGCCGTGCGCGCCGTCCTCGGCGGCGATCTCCGCCCACTGCTTCGCCTGGTGGGAGCCGGGGCCGTGCACGCCGACCACGACGACGCCGTCCTTGCCGACGGCCTCGACGGCGGTGCGCGCGACGCGGCGGCGCTCGTCGTCGGTCAGCGAGGAGTACTCGCCGAGGGAGCCGTTCGGTCCGACGCCGCGGCAGCCGTTGTCGACGAGCCAGCGGCAGTGCTCGGCGTACTTGTCGTAGTCGACGGCGAGCCCGGCGGGGGCCGAGGCGTCCTCGTAGTAGGGCAGCGCCGTCGCAACGATGACGCCGCCGAGGCTCAGGAGCTTGGTGTCGCTCATCGGGCGCTCTCTTTCTGATCGGGGTCAGGTGTGTTCTCGGTGGGGGGACTTGCGAGCTCGCCGAGCCTGATGGGCTGGGCGATGGGCCGGTGGTGGGGGTTCGCCCCGGGCACCTTGCCGGAGAGCAGTTCGGCGGCCGTGGGGCCGCAGACGCGGGCCTGGCACGGTCCGAGCCCGGCGCGGGTGCCGAGCTTGACCGCGCGGGCGGACCCGCTCGCCTCGTCGCCGGCCGCACGGCACAGGGAGCCGTAGGTGGTCTCCTCGCAGCGGCAGACGACGGTCTCGTCGCGCAGCCAGCCGGGCCAGGCCGCACCGATCGGGTGCGCGGCCGCTAGGCGGGCGGCGAACGCGCGGGCCTGATCGCGGCGGCGGCGCAGCGCGCCGGCCTCGCGGGCGCCGGGGTCCCCTCCCCCGGCGATCCAGCCGGCGAGCAGCCCCTCGGTGCGGGCGGCGGGCGCCCCGCCGATACCGGTGATCTCTCCGGCCGCGTAGACGCCGGGCGCGGTGGTGCACTGGTCGGTGTCCACCTCGGTGAACGCGCCGCCGGGCGTGCGGGCGAGCGCGCAGCCCGCCGCGACGGGCAGTTCGAGCTGCGGGCTGAAGCCGTGGGTGACGCACAGCGCGTCGACCGGGACGGTGCGCTCGGTGCCGGGGACGACCGACCAGTCGGGACGCAGCCGCGCCGTGACCGCTTCTTCGACGCGCCCGTCGCCCCGGGCCTCGATCACGGCGCGGCCCGTCCGGTACGGGACGCGGTGCCGGGCCAGCAGCCCCGCGTACTCGGCGAGTTCCCCGGCCTTGCCGGCCTGCGAGGCCAGCTCCCAGGGGCGGCGTGCCCAGCCGCGCGCGACGGTCGCGGCGGGGTTGGCCTCCAGCACCTCGAGGACGGTGGCGCCGGCCTCGATCAGCGACGCGGCGACCGGGAGGAGGAACGGTCCAGAACCGGCGATCAGGACGGGGTCGCCGACGACGAGGCGCTCCCCCTTGGCGAGCGCCTGCGCGGCGCCGGCGGTGTAGACGCCGGGCAGCTCCCAGCCGGGGAACGGCAGGACGCGGTCGTGGGCGCCGGGCGCGAGGACCAGGGCGTCCGGCTGCAGGACGCGGCGCTCGCGGCCGGCCGCGTCGGCCTCGCCGCGCAGCACGTGGACGGCCGGCGTCCCCTCGTCGTGCCGCTCGATCGACCAGACGGTGCTCTCCGGCCACCAGTCGCAGCGCGGGTGCCGCAGGACGTGGTCGCGCAGCCGCTCGAAGCCCTGCCAGCCGTGGTGCAGGCGTCCGGGGTCCGCGGCGGCGAACGCGTCGGGGAGCATCCGGTGGTACTGGCCGCCGGGCTGCTCGGACGCGTCGACCAGCGTGACGTCCGCGCCGGCGCGCAGCGCGCCCGCCGCCGCGCCGAGCCCCGCGGGGCCCGCGCCGACGATCACGACATGGCGGCTCATCGGGCGTCCCCGCCGCGCGACTGGGTGGCGACCGCGTCGCCGTCGTGGGCGCGGCGGCGGCAGGCCCGCACGTCGCGGACGCCGTTGACGGTGACGAGGCAGTCGAAGCAGGCGCCGATGCCGCAGAACACGCCGCGCGGGGCGCCGGACGGCCCGGACCGCCAGGTGCGGCGCCCGGACGCGAGCAGCACGCCCGCGATGGTCTGCCCGGCGGCGCCGTCGACGGGCTCGCCGTCCACGGTGATCCGCAGCGGGACGTCGGGGCGGCGCCCGGACGCGTCGCCGGCCGCGGGCACGAGTCTCGCGCTCACAGGTTCTCTCCTTCGGACTGGACGGCGGGCCGGTCCGCCCGGAACGGGTCGGCGTCGATCGCGGGCTCGCGGCCGAGCATCAGGTCGCGCAGCACGGCGGCGGTGCCGGCGGACAGCCCGATCCCGGCGCCCTCGTGGCCGGTGGCGTGCCAGAGGCCGTCCAGGCCGGGGTCGGCGCCGATGACCGGCAGGTGGTCGGGGACGAACGGGCGGAACCCGCCGTAGGCCCGGATCACCGGCACGCCGGCCAGCATCGGGAACAGCCGCAGCGCCTTGGCGGCGATGACCGACAGCACCTCGGGACGGAGCCGGTCGTCGAACCCGACGCGGCGGCGCGACGAGCCGAGCAGGATCGTGCCGCCGCGGGTGGCCTCGACGACCGCGGACGCCTGGAGGTCCTCGGCGGCGCTGCCGACGGCGCCCACGTAGTCGGCGTCGTAGACCTTGTGGAAGACGGTCGGCGGCATCGGCGCGGTCACCAGCACCTCGCCGCGGCGGGGCCGGACGTCGAGCCGGACGCCGAGCCTCTTCGCGACCTCCCCGGACCAGGGTCCGGCGGCGTTGACGACGGCGTCGCCCTCGATCGTCCCGGCGGAGGTGCGGACGCCGGTGATCCGCCCGCCGCGGCGGACGGCGCCGAGCGCCTCGCAGCCGGTGCGCAGTTCGGCGCCGGCGCGGACGGCGGCGGCGAGCAGCGCGGTCGCGGCGCCGGTGGGCTGCACCTGCGCGTCCTCGGGGTAGCGGACGGCTTTGGCGACGTCGCGGGTGAGGTGGGGTTCGGCGGCGGCGAGCGCGGCGACGTCCATCTCCTCGGCGGTGACGCCGGCCTTCCGCTGCCCTTCGGCGAACTCGGTGAGCGCGCCGGCGCCCTCGGCGGTGGTGGCGACGACGATGCCGCCCTTGGGGTCCCATTCGGCGGCATCCGCGTTCGGGTCGCCGTCCAGGATCGCGGGCCACAGCTCGCGGGACAGCTTCGCCAGCTCCAGCTCCGGGCCGGGCCCCTTGTCGGAGACGAGGACGTTGCCCTCGCCGTGCGCGGTGGTGCCCGCGGCCGGGCCGGACCGGTCGACGACCGTGACCGCGAACCCGGCGAGGGCCAGCTCGCGGGCGCAGGCCGCGCCGACCATCCCGGCGCCCAGCACCACGATCCGCGTCATCGACCCTCCCGCCGCGCCGTCACCGTCCAGAGCGTTCGTTAAACCGAACGAGCCCGAGAGTACGTCCGCCCGCGGCGCGCTGTCAATGCGCGGATGAGACCGCCGTCACGGCGTCTCGACCAGGTGCGGCGACTCCGCCGGTGCGGCATGAAGCCGCTGGTCAGAGCGGTACTGCAGGAGCAGCACGGACCGGACGGCCCCATCGAGGGCGGTGTAGGTGTGCGGCAGCCGGGCATCGAAGCTCACGTAGTCGCCGGGCCCGAGCTCCACGTCCCGGTCGTCCACCCGAACGCCGAGCCGGCCCGCCTGCACGATGGTGTGCTCGGTCCCGACATGGCCGAGCGAGTCCTGCCGGGAACCGGCCCTGACCTGCTGGTCGTACACCTCGAAGATCGCGCCGCCGGACTCGATGCCGCGCAGCGGGCGCAGGTCGACGCCCTCGCCGCGCAGCACCTCGACGTCCGCGCCGCGCACCACGGTCAGCCCGGACGGCTCCTGGTGGTCCAGCAGGTCGGAGATCGGCACCTCCAGGGCGCGCGACAGGCTGAACACCGTCTCGATGGTCGGGTTGCCCGCGCCCGCCTCCAGCTGCGACAACGTCGCCTTGCCGATCTTCGACCGGCGCGACAGCTCCGACAGCGACAGCCCGAGCTCCAGCCGCGCGCGGCGCAGGTTGCCCGCCAGCACGTCCCGCACCGAATCGCCCGGACCGCCCACGTGCCCGCCCCCTTCGCCCGCGGGACGCCGCCCGCCCGCATCTCTTGCGTTCGCTTTAACGAACACGTAGTTTACCGACGGCGCGGCGTGCCGTCCGGTCCGGCCCGCTACAGCGCGACGATCCGGCCCGCGCCGGCGGCGCGGGCGCGCTCCACGATGACGGCCGCGGCCGCCGTGTCCTGCACGCCGAGGCCGACGCTGTTGTAGAAGACGACGTCGTCGGCCGCGGCGCGGCCGGGCGCGAGCCCGGCGACGATCGGGCCGAGGGGCCTGATCCGGTCCTCGCTCAGCCGTCCGTCGCGCAGCCCCGCCACGATCGGGCCCGCCTGCCGCACGGCGGTGTCCACGTCGTCCACGACGACGGCGGCCGCGCGGTCGAGGAGCGCGCCGTCGACCTCGCGGCGGTCCGGCGCGAACGACCCGACGCTCAGCACCGTGCAGCCCGGTTCGAGCCACTCGCCGAGGACGACCGGCTCCGCGCTGGTGGTGGCGGTGACGACGAGGTCGGCGCCGGCGACGGCCGCGCGGACGTCCCCGGTCCCCTCGACCGGGAGCTCCAGCTCCGCGGCCAGCTCGGCGGCGGCGCCGCACGTCCCGGCGTTGCGGCAGACCACGGTCACCCGCTCGACCGGGCGGACGCGCGGTAGCGCCCGCACGTGCGCGCGGCCCTGCACGCCGCAGCCGATCACGGCGAGCCGGGACGCGGCCGGGGCCGCGAGGTGGTCCGCGGCGACCGCGCTCGCCGCGGACGTCCGCAGCGTCGTGACCGCCTCGCCCTCGATGATCGCGACGGGCCGCCCGTCCACCGGGTCCTGCACGGTGACCAGCGCCGCGACGCTCGGCAGGCCGCGCGCGGCGTTGCCCGGCGTGACGCTGCCGAACTTCGCGACCGCGCCCGTCCCGGGAAGCCGCGACAGGTAGCTGAACGCCACCGCGCCGTCCGGGCCGTCCAGCAGCACCCGCGGCGCGAGCCGCGCCTCGCCGGTGCCGAGCGCCGCGAACGCGGCCCGCTGCGACTCGATCGCGGCCGGCAGGTCGAACACCGCGCGCACGTCGGCGGCGGACAGCAGCAGGACGTCGGCCATGCGCCGATCCTCGCGACCCGGCCCCGGCGCCGTCCAGGGCGGAAGGGCAAGCGGTGCTTACCGATCACGACATGAGATCGCATGCTTCGTCGTCTCGACGGCCGTCCGCAGGCGGATCACGCTTTTGCCAACCCGCCTGACGAGCGAGGGAGCGGCGATGACGGCCAGAAGACGACGGCGCGGCGGAGCGCGATCGCACGGGCTCGCGGCGGCCGGCGCCGGGCTGCTGCTGGTCCCGCTCGCCGCCGGCTGCGGATCGGGCGGCTCCGGCGGCTCCGGCGACGTCAAGATCGGCGTTCCGGCGCCGCTGAGCGGCGACTCCGCCTCCGCGGGCCAGGACATCCTCGCCGCCGCGCGGGTCGCCGCCGACGAGGTCAACAAGGCCGGCGGGGTGAAGGGCAAGAAGATCAAGATCGTCCAGGCGGACGACCAGTGCAGCGCGCAGCAGGGCGCGCAGGCCGCGCAGAAGCTGCTGAACAGCGGCGTCGTGGCGGTCGCCGGCGGCTACTGCTCGGGCGCGGCGGTGCCCGCCATCCCGATCTACGGGCGGCGGAGCGTGCCGTTCGTCATGGACGCCTCCACCAACCCGTCGCTCACCGACAGCGGCAAGGGCAAGGTGTTCCGCACCTGCGGGCGCGACGACAACCAGGGCCTGGTCGCGGCGAAGTTCATGACCGGCCCGCTCGGCGCGAAGCGGATCGCGCTGCTGCACGACAACACCACCTACGCCAAGGGCCTCGCGGACGCGGCGGCGAACTCGGTGAAGCAGGCCGGCGGCCAGGTCGTCTACGAGGACGCGCTGCAGCCCGGCCAGTCCGACTACAGCCCCGTCCTGACGAAGATCGCCTCGACGAAGCCGGACGTCCTGTACTTCACCGGCTACTACGCCGAGGCGGGCCTGCTGATGAAGCAGCGCAAGCAGCTCGGGTTGAAGTTCACGCTGATGGGCGGGGACGCGACGACCGACGCGACCGTCCTGAAGACGGCCGGCTCGGCGGCCGACGGCTACATCGCCACGACCGCGCCGCTCGCCAAGGACCTGCCCGCCGCATCGGGGTTCGTGTCGGCCTACAAGGCGAAGAACGGCGCCGACCCCGGGCCGTTCTCCGTCTACGAGTACGACGCGGTGAAGGTCCTGGCGAAGGTCATCGGCCAGACCGGGACGAAGGGCGCCGACATCATCAAGGGCCTGCACGGCGTCAAGGACTTCCCCGGCATCACCGGCCCGATCACCTTCGACGCGAAGGGCGACCGGACCGACCCGCTGTACATCACCGTCCACGTGCAGAACGGCGCGTTCACCGCCTTCAAGAAGCTCGACAAGAGCGGCGCCTGGGTGGACGCCAAGGCCTCGTGAGCGCGGCGGCATGAGCGAGTTCGTCCAGTACCTGGTGAACGGCCTGACCATCGGGGCGTTCCTGGCGCTGATCGCGCTCGGCTACTCGATGATCTACGGCGTGGTGCGGCTGATCAACTTCGCGCACGGCGACGTGTTCATGATCGGGGCGTTCGCCGGGTACGGGGTGCTGACCACGCTCGGCGTCACCGGCGGGTCGGCGTGGCCCGCGCTGCTCGCCGCGGTGGTGGTCGGCGCGCTGACCACGGGCGTGGTCGGCACCGGGATCGCCCGCGCCGCCTACGTCCCGCTGCTCTCCTCACCCCGGCTGGCGCTGCTGATCTCCGCGATCGGGGTGTCGCTGGCGCTTGAGGAGGGCGTGAAGGACCTGACGCACGCCCGGTTCAAGTCGTATCCGGGGGTGCTGGACGGCGGCCGGATCTTCAGCGGCACCGTCCGCGTCACCTACGGGCAGCTCGCGCTGGTGCTGCTGTCGGTGGCGCTGATGGCGGGGCTGTGGCTGTTCGTCACCCGCACCGTCACCGGCACGGCGATGCGGGCGCTGGCGATGGACCGGGACGCCGCCCGCCTGCAGGGCATCAACGTCGAGCGGCTGATCCTCGTCACGTTCTTCGTCGGGTCCATGCTCGCGGGCGCCGCCGGCGTCATGTACGGGCTGTACTACGTGCAGATCAGCTTCGGCATGGGCTTCCTCATCGGGCTGCGCGCGTTCACCGCCGCGGTGCTCGGCGGGATCGGGAACCTGCCGGGGACGATGGTCGCGGGCGTGTGCATCGGGCTCGTCCAGTCGTTCGCCGCCGGGTACGTCTCGTCCCGCTGGACCGACGTGATCATCTTCGGGCTGCTGATCGCGGTGCTGGCGCTGCGGCCGACCGGGCTGTTCGGCGAGCGCGTCGTGGAGCGCGCATGAAGGCCCGCTTCGCGCTCCTCCGGAACCCGGCGCTCCGGCACGGCGGCTGGCCGCTGCTGATCGTGATCGCGCTCGCCGGCGGGCAGGTGATGGACGACTACCAGGTCACCGTCGCCGGGACGATCCTCATCTACGCGATCCTCGGGCTCGGCATCAACATCGTTGTCGGCTACGCCGGGCTGCTCGACCTCGGCTTCGCGGCGTTCTTCGCGATCGGCGCGTACACCTCCGGCCTGCTGATGCTGAAGCTGGACTGGAACTTCTGGCTGACGCTGCCCGCCGCGGTGCTCGCCGCGGCCGCCGCCGGGGTCGTGATCGGGTACCCGACGCTGCGGCTGCGCAGCGACTACCTCGCGATCGTCACGCTCGGCTTCGGCGAGATCATCCGGATCACCGTGGTGAACCTGGACGTCACCGGCGGCCCGAACGGGCTGACCGGGATCCCGCCGGTCTCGGTCGGCGGCCGGCAGATCGTCACGCCCGCCGGCTTCTTCTACCTGGCGCTCGCGTTCTTCGCCGTCGTGCTGGTCCTGACGGGCCTGCTGGCGCGGACGCGGCTGGCGTACGCGTGGCGGGCGATCCGGTCCGACGACACCGCCGCCGAGGCCGTCGGCGTCCCGTCCCGGCGGGTGAAGCTGCTCGCCTACGTCCTCGGCGCCGCGGTCGGCGCGGTCGCGGGGCCGCTGAACGCCGCGCAGCTCGGCACCGTCGACCCGTCCAGCTTCACGTTCCTGACCTCGCTGATGATCCTGCTCGTAGTGATCATCGGCGGGATGGGCAGCCGGCCCGGGGTGATGGTCGGTGCGATCGTCATCGTCGCGCTGCCCGAGGCGCTGCGGACCGTGCAGGAGTACCGGGGGCTGTTCTTCGCGCTGCTGCTCATCGTCATCGTGATCCTGCGGCCGCAGGGCGTGTGGCCGGCCCGGCCGCGCCGGTTCCGGCTGCCCGCGCGGGCGCCCGCCGAGGCGCGGCCCGCCCGGGCCGAGACGGGCGCGCTGCTGGAGGTGGACGGCCTGACCCGGGAGTTCGGCGGCGTCACGGCCGTCGCGGACCTGCGGCTGCGCGCCGCCGCCGGGCAGGTGGTGAGCGTGATCGGCCCGAACGGGGCGGGCAAGACCACCGCGTTCAACTGCATCACCGGGCTGATCCCGCCGTCGTCGGGCACCGTCGCGCTCGGCGGGCGGCGGGTGCGCGGGCTGTCCCCGCACCGGGTCGCCGCCGCCGGGCTGGCCCGCACGTTCCAGAGCATCCGGCTGTTCGAGGAGATGACCGTCGCCGAGAACGTGCTGATCGGCCGGTTCGCCCGCGACCGGGCGCTGCTGCGGCCGCCGCGCCGCGCCGACCTGGACGCGGTCCGCCGCTGCCTGGACTTCGTCGGGCTGGCCGATGCGGCGGACCGGCCCGCCGGGGGCCTGCCCTACGGCGACCGGCGCCGGCTGGAGATCGCGCGGGCGCTCGCCGCCGAGCCGCGGGTGCTGCTGCTGGACGAGCCCGCCGCGGGCGCCAACCCGACCGAGAAGCGCGCGCTGATGGAGCTGATCGCGCGGATCAGCGGGCTCGGCACCGCGGTGGTGCTGATCGAGCACGACGTCGCGCTGGTCATGTCGATCTCCGACCGGGTCACCGTCCTGGAGCACGGCCGGGCGATCGCCGAGGGCCCGCCCGCCGAGATCCAGGCGGACCCGCGGGTGATCGCGGCCTACCTCGGCGTGCCCGACGACCCGGAGACCGACCTCGTCACGGAGGTGCTGGGGTGACCCTGCTGCGGGTGACGGACCTGCACGGCCGCTACGGGCAGGTCGAGGCGCTGGCCGGGATCTCCTTCGAGGTCGCCGAGGGCGAGATCGTCGCGCTGCTCGGCAGCAACGGCGCCGGCAAGACGACCACGCTGCGCACCATCACCGGCCTGCACCGCGCCCGGTCGGGACGCGTCGAGTTCGACGGCCGCGACATCACCCGGCTCGACGCGCACACGGTCGTCGCGGCCGGGCTCGGGCACGTCCCGGAGGGCCGCCGGGTGTTCCCGGCGCTGACGGTCGCGGAGAACCTGCTGCTCGGCGGCTACCTGCGGCGCCGCGACCGGGCCGCGGTGAGCGCCCGCCGCGAGGAGGTGTACGCGATGTTCCCGCGCCTCGGGGAGCGGCGCGGGCAGCTCGCCGGGCTGCTGTCGGGCGGCGAGCAGCAGATGCTCGCGATCGGCCGCGCGCTGATGCTGCGCCCCCGGCTGCTCGCCCTCGACGAGCCGACGATGGGGCTCGCGCCGCGGACGGCACAGCAGGTGCTGCAGGTCGTCCGCGACATCCGGGACCAGGGCGCGACCGTCCTGATCGTCGAGCAGAACGCGCACCAGACGCTCCGCCTCGCCGACCGCGCCTACGTGCTGGAGACGGGCCGCATCGTCCTGGACGGCCCAGCGGCGGACCTCGCGCGCGACGACCGCGTCAAGGCCGCCTACCTCGGCGGCGACCCCGTCATCGAGACCGGCTGAGCAGCCGCTGCGGGCGCCGACTACTGAAACCGATTTCTGTTTCTCTGGGCGACCGAGTCCCCCGCGGCGCCGCATGGGCCGGATAACAGCAGATCAGCACGTTTTCGGCGGCGCACCTATTGACATCGCCTGCGCGCATGCTGCAATCATTCTCTGACAACGATTTCAGTGATCTGCGCAACAGACGGGAGTCGACGTGGCGACCATCCACGACGTGGCGGCGCGGGCGGGCGTCTCCCCCGCCACCGTCTCGCGGTTCCTGCGGGGACAGCGGGTCAGGTCAGCGGAGGCCATCCGGGCCGCCGTGGATGAGCTGGGCTTCGCGCCGAACATCGCGGCGCAGTCGCTGAAGTCGGGACGCACCCGCACCATCGGCGTCGTCGTCCCCGACATCACCAACCCCTACTTCGCCGCGGTCGTGAAGGGCATGGAGTCCGTCAGCCGCGACCGCGGTTACCGGCTGCTGCTCGCCAACAGCGACGAGAGCGGCGCCCGCGAGGCCGACCTGCTCGCCGACATGGCCCGCCAGGTGGACGGCATCATCCTCGCCCCGGCCACCGAGCACGAGCAGACCCCGGTGCAGCTGCGCGACAGCGGGCTGCCGGTCGTGTTCATCGACCGCGACCTCGCCGACGGGGAGAGCTTCGACGCCGTCCTCGTCGACAACCGCGCCGGCGGCCGGCAGGCCGCCGAGCACCTCCTCGCGCTCGGCCACACCCGCATCGCGATGATCAGCGGCGGCCAGGAGTCCACGCCGGGCCGATACCGGCGGGACGGCTTCCTGGAGGCCGTGTCCGCCGCCGGCGTCGAGATCCCGCCGGAACTCGACCTGATCGGCGACTTCCGCGAGGAGCGCGCCTACCAGCTCACCCTGTCGCTGCTGTCGCTCGCCGAACCGCCGACCGCGATCTTCACCGCGAACAACCTCACCACGCTGGGCGCGCTGAAGGCGCTGCACGACATGCGGGTGGACGTACCCGGGCAGATCAGCCTCATCGGATTCGACGACCTGGACACCGGACCGCTGCTGCGGCCCCCGCTGACCGTCGTCGACCGTCCGATGACCGAGCAGGGCGTCCTCGCCATGCGGCTGCTCCTGCACCGCTTCGACGACAGTCAGACCCGCGACCTCCCCCGGCGCATCGTCATGGACATAAAGATCATCGAGCGGGCCTCGACGGCCCCGCCCCGGACCTCCAGGAAGGCGGGCAGGACCCGATGACCGTGACCGAACTGCAGGGATTCCTGCACGGCCTGCCGGGCGTGGACCAGGTGGGCGCCGAGGAGCGCGCGGCACGCCTGGCGTCGCGGTCCATCAAGACCTCGGCCAAGGCCGAGGCGATCGACCTGGCCATTTCGATGGTGGACCTGACCACACTGGAGGGCGCGGACACGGCGGGGAAGGTGCGTGCGCTGTGCGCCAAGGCCGCCCATCCCGATCCATCCGATCCCTCGGTGCCGAAGGTCGCAGCGGTGTGCGTCTACCCCGACATGGTCGAGGTCGCCGTCCGCTCCCTTGAGGGAACGGGTATCGGGGTGGCGTCGGTGGCGACGGCGTTCCCGTCGGGGCGGGCTCCGCTGGAGGCCAAGCTCGCCGACACCCGGGCCGCCGTCGCGGCAGGCGCGAGCGAGATCGACATGGTGATCGACCGGGGCGCGTTTTTGTCCGGTGACTACGGGACGGTCTTCGAGCAGATCGTCGCGGTCAAGGACGCCTGCGGGGACGCGCACCTGAAGGTGATCCTGGAGACGGGTGAGCTGGTCACCTACGACAATGTGCGGCGTGCGTCGTGGTTGGCGATGCGGGCGGGTGCGGACTTCATCAAGACCTCGACCGGGAAGGTGTCGCCGGCGGCGACGTTGCCGGTGACGCTGGTGATGCTGGAGGCCGTCCGCGACTACCGCGCCGCGACCGGACGCCAGGTCGGGGTGAAGCCCGCGGGCGGGATCCGGACCACCAAGGATGCGATCAAGTATCTGGTGCTGGTGAACGAGACCGCCGGCCCGGACTGGCTGACGCCGCACTGGTTCCGGCTCGGCGCCTCCAGCGTGTTGAACGACCTGCTGATGCAGCGCCGCAAGCTGTCCACCGGGGTGTACTCCGGTCCCGACTACTTCACCCTGGACTGATCATGGTGTTCGAGTACGCGCCCGCGCCGGAGTCCCGGTCGGTCGTTGACATCCGCGGCTCTTACGGGTTGTTCATCGACGGTGAGTTCGTCGACGGGCATGGTGAGCCGTTCAAGACGATCAACCCGGCCGACGAGGCCGTGCTGGCCGATGTGGCGTGCGCTGACGAGGCGGACGTGGACCGCGCCGTGAAGGCCGCCCGGATCGCCTTTGAGCGGGTGTGGGGGCCGATGCCGGGCGCCGAGCGCGCCAAGTACCTGTACCGGATCGCGCGGATCATTCAGGAACGCTCGCGTGAGCTGGCGGTGCTGGAGTCGATCGACAACGGCAAACCGATCCGCGAGTCCCGCGACGTGGACGTCCCGCTGGTGGCGGCGTGGTTCTTCTACTACGCCGGCTGGGCCGACAAACTCGGCCACGCCGGGTTCGGCCCGGACCCGAAACCGGTCGGTGTCGCGGGGCAGGTCATTCCGTGGAACTTCCCGCTGCTGATGCTGGCCTGGAAGATCGCCCCGGCGCTGGCCTGCGGGAACACCGTGGTGTTGAAGCCTGCGGAGACCACGCCGCTGACCGCTCTGCTGTTCGCCGACATCTGCCGCCAGGCCGACCTGCCGCCCGGCGTCGTCAACATCATCACCGGCGCCGGCGACACCGGACGCGCCCTGGTCGCCCACCCCGGCATCGACAAGGTCGCCTTCACCGGCTCCACCGACATCGGACGCCAGATCGCCCGCACCCTCGCCGGCACCGGCAAGAAGCTCACCCTGGAGCTGGGCGGCAAGGCCGCCAACATCGTCTACGCCGACGCCGCCCTCGATCAGGCCGTCGAAGGCATCGTCAACGGGATCTTCTTCAACCAGGGGCACGTGTGCTGCGCCGGGTCCCGGCTGCTGGTGCAGGAGTCGGTGGCCGAGGAGGTGCTGGAGCGGTTGAAGGCGCGGATGGCGACGCTGCGGGTCGGTGACCCCCTCGATAAGAACACCGACATCGGCGCGATCAACTCCGCCGCGCAACTCGACAAGATCCGCGAACTGTCGGCGGCCAGCGAACAGGAGGGCGCCGGCCGGTGGTCGCCGCCGTGTCAGCTGCCCGACCGCGGGTTCTGGTTCGCGCCCACCGTCTTCACCGGCGTCGCCCAGTCGCACCGGATCGCGCGTGAGGAGATCTTCGGGCCCGTTTTGTCGGTGCTGACGTTCCGCACCCCCGAGGAGGCCGTCACCAAGGCCAACAACACCCCCTACGGACTCTCCGCCGGGATCTGGACCGAGAAGGGCTCGCAGATCCTGTGGACCGCGCAGCGGCTGCGCGCCGGGGTGGTGTGGGCCAACACCTTCAACAAGTTCGACCCCGCCTCCCCGTTCGGCGGCTACAAGGAATCGGGATTCGGCCGCGAAGGCGGACGCCACGGGCTGGAGGCCTACCTCAATGTCTGAGCGAATGACTGACCGGCTCGCCGTCCGCAAGACCTACAAGCTCTACATCGGCGGCGCGTTCCCGCGGTCGGAGTCAGGCAGGTCCTACCCCGTGACCGACACCAAAGACCGCTTCCTCGCCAACGCCTCCCACGCCTCCCGCAAAGACGTCCGCGACGCCGTCACCGCCGCCCGCAAAGCCTTCGGAGGCTGGTCGGGGCGCACCGCCTACAACCGCGCGCAGATCCTCTACCGCATCGCCGAAATGCTCGAAGGCCGCCGCGACCAGTTCATCACCGAACTCCGCCACACCGGCGCATCCAAAACACAGGCCGCCACCGAGGTCGACGCCGCCATCGACCGGTGGGTCTGGTACGCCGGCTGGGCCGACAAGATCACCACTGTTACCGGCGCCGCCAACCCCGTCTCCGGCCCCTACTTCAACTTCTCCACCCCCGAACCCACCGGTGTCGTCGCCGTCGTCGCGCCCGACTCGCCGCTGCTGGGCCTGGTGTCGGTGATCGCGCCCGCGATCGTCACCGGCAACACCACCATCGTCATCGCCTCCGAGCCCGCACCACTCCCCGCGATCACCCTCGCCGAAGTGCTCGCCACCTCCGACCTGCCCGGCGGCGTCATCAACATCCTCACCGGACACCGCACCGAACTCGCCCCCTGGCTCGCCTCCCACATGGACGTCAACGCCATCGACCTCACCGGCGTCGCCCACGAAGACCGACGGGACCTCGAAGAGACGGCCGCCGGCAACCTCAAACGCGTCCACCACCCCGCCACCACCGACTGGGCCGACGACCCCGGGACCGCGCGCATGACCGCGTTCCTGGAGACCAAGACCGTCTGGCACCCCGTCGGGGTCTGATCCACGACCGCACACCAGCCAAGGACACGGCGGAACCGCCGTGGCCTCTCCCCACTCATGCCTCGAACAGCCGGAACAGGAGGACCGCGATGGAACCCCACGGTGTTCTCGTCGTCGGCAGCATCACCGCGGACGTGACCGCGTTCAGCGCACGGTTCCCGCGGCGCGGCGAGACCGTGCTCGGCGACGACTTCACCCTCGTGCTCGGCGGGAAGGGGGCGAACCAGGCGGTCGCCGCCGCCCGCGCGGGCGCGCCGACGTGGCTCGCCGGGTGCGTCGGCCGGGACCCGTTCCGCGAGATCGTCATGGACGGCCTGCGTTCGCACGGCGTCGAACTCGACGAGGTCCGGACCGTGGACGGCCGAACGGGCGTCGCGCACATCCGGGTCGACGCGTCCGGTGAGAACGACATCGTCATCACCCCCCTGGCGAACGCGGACCTCAGCCCGGCGATGGTCGACGCGAGCATCGCCGCGACCGCCGGGAAGGCCGGCGTCCTGCTGCTGCAACTCGAAGTGCCCGCCGCGACGACGTGCCACGCCGCGAAGGCGGGCAGGGCGGCCGGGCTGACGGTCGTCCTGGACCCGGCCCCCGCGCAGCCGCTGCCGGACGACGTGTGGCCGCACATCGACCTCGTCACGCCGAACGAGAGCGAGGCGACCGAGCTGACCGGCGTGGAGGTGACCGACGCGGCGTCCGCCGAGCGGGCCGGACGCTGGTTCCTGGACCGCGGCGTCGGCCACGCGCTGATCACGCTGGGCGCGGGCGGCGCCGTCTCCGTCACCGCCGCCGGCGCCCGCCACTTCCCCGCCTACGAGGTCACGGCCGTCGACACGACCGCGGCCGGGGACGCGTTCACCGGCTCGCTGGGCGCGGCGCTCGCGGCCGGCGACGACCTGGAACGTGCCATCAACCGCGGGATGGCCGCCGGCGCGCTGGCGACGACCCGTCCCGGCGCGAGCCCGTCCCTCCCCGGACGGGACGAGGTGGACGCGCTGATGTCCGGTACCCCCCTGGAAGGAGCCGCCCGATGAGGCGCAACAACGGCACGCTCAACGGCCAGCTGGCCCGGGTCATCTCCGAGCTCGGGCACACCGACCTGCTCGTCGTCACCGACGCCGGGCTGCCCATCCCGCCCGGGGTGGAGCGGGTCGACCTGGCGGTGCGGGAGAACCTGCCGCGCTTCCTCGACCTGCTCGACACCGTCCTCGCCGAGGTCGCCGTGGAGGGCGTGCTGATGTCGGAGGAGGTCAGGGAGCACAGCCCGGACATGCTCGCCGAGGTCGAGGCGCGCTTCCCGGGCCTGGCGGTGCGGTTCGTCCCGCACGCCGAGTTCAAGCGGGCCACCGGCGGCGCGCGGGCGGCGGTGCGGTCCGGGGAGTTCACCCCGTACGCGAACGTGCTGCTCACCGCGGGCGTCGTCTACTGACGGGAGATCGACATGCGGATGCAGCTGGTCGACGTCCACAAGTCGTTCGGGGAGAACCACGTGCTGCGGGGCGTCGGCCTCGCGGTCGAGCCGGGCGAGGTCGTCGCGCTGTGCGGCGAGAACGGCGCCGGCAAGTCCACCCTCACCCGGGTGATCTCCGGCGCGCACCAGCCCGACGGCGGGCGGATCGTCATCGACGGCGAGGCCACGGTCCTGAAGGACCCGCAGGCCGCGATGGCGCTCGGCATCGAGGTCATCTACCAGGAGTTCCAGCAGAACCTGTTCCCGAACCTGTCGGTCGCGGAGAACATGCACGTCCTCGACCGGGAGGGCCGGTTCGGGCGGCTGAACGTGTCGCGGCGCCGGATGGCGGAGGCCGCGGCGGCCGCGCTGAAGGACCTCGGCCTGGACATCGACGTCCGGCGCCCGGTCGGCGAGCTGGGCGTCGCCGAGCGGCAGATGGTCGAGATCGCGAAGGCGATGACGCACCGGCCGCGGCTGCTGATCCTGGACGAGCCGACCGCGGCGCTGGACGAGCGCGAGTCGGAGCGGCTGTTCGAGCAGGTCCGGCGGCTGCGCGAGGCGGGCGTCACGATCCTCTACATCAGCCACCGGCTGGACGAGGTGTTCGAGCTGTCCGACCGGATCGTCGTCCTGCGCGACGGCCGCGTCACCCTGGACGAGCCCACCGGGTCGCTCACCCCCGCCCAGGTCGTCACCGCGATGGTCGGCGACGCCGTGGACGACTTCTACCCGAAGGAGCGCAACGCCACGGACCGGGTCGTCCTGCGGGTGCGGGGCGCGTCGGGCGGCGCGGCGTTCCGCGACGTGGACCTCGACGTCCGGTCGGGCGAGGTGCTCGGCATCGGCGGCGTGGTCGGCTGCGGCCGCGGCGAGCTGCTGCGCGCCCTGTTCGGCCTGCACCCGCTGACCTCCGGGACCGTGGCCGTGGACGGCGAGCCGGTCAAGGCGCGCGACCCGCGGCAGGCGATCGCCGGGGGCATCGCCTACGTCACCCCGGACCGGTCCGGTGAGGGCCTGGCCCTGCAGCAGTCGGTCGAGGCGAACGTGTCGCTGCCGTCGCTCGGCCGGTTCACCACGGCCGACGTCGTCCGGCGCGGCCGGGAGCGCGCCGCGACCAGGAAGGTGATGGCGGACCTGCGGGTCCGCGCCGCGTCGCCGTCCGTCCCGGCCGCGTCCCTGTCGGGCGGCAACCAGCAGAAGGCCCTCTTCGCCAAGTGGGTCATGACCGGCCCGCGGGTGCTGCTGATGGACGAGCCGACCCGCGGCGTCGACGTCGGCGCCAAGACCGAGATCTACCGGATCATCAACGGGCTCACCGCGGACGGCGTCGCCGTCGTGCTGGTCAGCTCCGACCTGCCCGAGCTCGTCGCCATGTCCGACCGCGTCCTGGTGATGCGCGAGGGGCGGCCGGTCTCCGAGCTGGCGGGCGACGACGTGAACGAACAGAACATCCTCGAACACGCACTGGTAGGTGCCCCATGACCCTCTCAGTCACGAGCCCGGCGTCCCGGTCGCGGCTCTCCTCGGCGGCCGCCGCCGCACGCCGGCTGCGCGCGGTCTGGATGCTGCTGCTGGTCGGGATCGTCCTGACCATCGCCTCCCCGGTCTTCCTGACGCACAACAACCTGATGAACGTGGGGCTGGCGACGTCGGTCGCGGCGCTGCTCGCGGTCGGCCAGACCTATGTGATCATCCTGGCGGAGATCGACCTGTCGGTCGGCGCGGCGCTCGGCTTCACCGCCGTGGTCACCGCGCAGATGCTCCGCGACCACGGCCTGGTCGCCGGGGTCGCCGCGGGCGTCGCGGCCGGTGCCGCGATCGGGCTGGTGAACGGGCTGCTCGTCACCAAGACGCGGATGCCGTCGTTCATCGCGACGCTCGCGACCATGTCGGTGCTGTCGGGCCTCAGCCTGCAGCTCACCAAGGGCAACCCGGTCGCCGTGACCGACTACGACTTCCAGGGCATCGGGCAGAACCGGATCGCCGGCGTGCCCGTCCCCGTGGTGATCATGCTGGTGGTGTTCGCGGCGGCCGGGTACCTGCTCGCCCGCACCCGGTTCGGCCGGCACGTCTACGCCACCGGCGACAACACCGAGGCGGCGCGGCTGTCCGGCGTCCGCACCGACCGGGTCAAGATCCTCGCGTTCGTGGTCAGCGGAGTGCTGGCGGCGCTCGCCGGGTTCATCCTGACCGCCCGGCTGTCGACCGCCGAGCCGACCGCCGGCACCGGCCTGGAGCTGGAGGCGATCGCCGCCGTCATCATCGGCGGGACGAGCCTCGCCGGCGGGCGCGGCACCCTGCTCGGCACCCTCGTCGGCGCGCTCGTCCTCGGTGTCATCGACAACGGGATGAACCTCCTCGACGTCTCACCGTTCCTGCAGAACGTCGTGAAGGGCCTGGTCATCCTGCTGGCCGTGTTCCTGGACCGCAACATCGACGTGCTGCGCTCCCTCCTTCCCAAACGCGCGGACGGCACCGCGCGCGGCGGCCCGTCCCATCGCGGCGGCGCCGCCGTCAAGACCCCCTGACCGGTCTCACCCCACCCCACCCCGCAAAGGAGATTCCCATGCGCGTGGCCCGTACCACCCGCGCCGCGATCGCCGTGACCGCCGCCGCCTCGCTCGCCCTCGCCGGGTGCAGCCGCGCCGGCGACGACGCCGGCTCCGGCTCCGGCAAGGCGTCCGGCAAGAAGGACGCGACGATCATCATGAGCACGCTGAACAACCCGTTCTTCGTCAGCGTCAAGAACGGCGCCCAGGCGCAGGCGGCCAAGCTCGGCATCAAGCTGAACGTGCAGAACGCCAACAACAGCGACGCCGCCGCGCTGAACCAGGCGACGACGGCGGTCTCCAAGCAGACCGGCATCCTCATCATCGACCCGGTCAGCACCCAGTCGGCGACGTCGTCGGTGACGCAGGCGAACGGCGCGAACATCCCGGTGATGGCGTTCGACCGCAAGCCGTCCGGCGGCAAGCTCGCCACGTTCGTCGGGTACGACGCGGTCCAGGCCGGGCGGAACGCCGCCAAGGCGCTCGCCGAGGCCGTCGGCGAGAAGGGCAAGGTCGTGGAGATCCAGGGCCTGCTCGGCACGAACGTCGCGCAGGACCGCAGCAAGGGCTTCAACGAGGAGATCGCCAAGCACAAGGGCATGACGGTCGTCGCCAAGCAGGCCGCGGACTTCGACCGCGCCAAGGCGCTCAACGTGATGACGAACGTGCTGCAGGCCAAGCCCGGCATCAACGGCGTCTACGCGGCGAACGACGAGATGGCCATGGGCGTCCTGTCGGCGCTGAAGGCCCGCAACCTGTCGAAGAAGGTGAAGCTCGTCGGCAACGACGGCATCTCCGACGCGCTGGCCGCCGTCGCGGCGGGCGACATGTACGCGACCAACGCCGAGTCGCCGTTCGCGCTCGGCCAGAAGGTCATGACGCTCGCCGCCGACATCCTCGCCGGGAAGAAGCCCGCCGCGGACGAGACGCTGCAGGGCAGGCTCGTGACGAAGGGCGACGCCAAGGAGTACGCCGACTACCTGGTCGGGCTCGGCGACGCCGCCGACGTTCCGGCGTCCCTCAAGTAGTCCGCCGCATGGTCCCGCCGGCCCCCGCCCGGGCCGGCGGGATCGTCCTTTTCCGACCCGTCACCGAGACCGGCCGAGGAGCCGCGCGGCGGCTTCGACGACGGCGTCCTCGGACAGCAGGACGTGGGCGGCGGCGTCGCCGAGCGGGACGAAGGAGTCGTCGCTCGCGACGCGGGCGGCACGGCCGTCGAAACCGGCGTCGGCGAGGGCCGCCAGGACGCCTTCGGAGACGCCGCCGGTCCGCCTCGTCTCGTCCGCGACGAGGACGGCGCCGGTCGCGCGGGCCTCCCGCAGCAGGTCGTCCACGGGCAGCGGGGCGAGCCAGCGCAGGTCGAGCACGCGGCAGCCGACGCCGCCGGCCTCGAGGCGGCGCGCGGCCCGCAGGCTCATCCGCAGCCCGTTGGCGAAGGTGACGATGGTCAGATCGCGGCCGTCCCCGTAGGTGCGACCGCGTCCGAGCGGTACCGTGCCACCGGGCGGGGCGAGCCAGCCCTCGTCGCCCTCTTCGTGCAGGTCACGGGCATGGTAGAGGGCGATCGGCTCGAGGAACGCGCAGACCCGGCCGTAGCGCTCGGCGGCGCCGGCGCAGGCGCGCAGCATCCCGGCGGCGTCGTCCGGCCTGGCGGGCGAGGCGATGACGAGGCCGGGGATGTCGCGGAGCGCCGCGACGGCGTTGTCGTTGTGAAAGTGGCCGCCGAACCCCTTCTGGTAGGCGTAGGCGGCGATGCGGACGACCATCGGGTTGCGGTACCGCCCCGCCGAGAAGAACGGCAGCGTCGCGGCCTCGCCGCGGATCTGATCCGCGGCGTTGTGCAGGTAGGCGAGGTACTGGATCTCCGGGACGGGCAGCATGCCCGCGAGCCCGAAGCCGAGCGCGAGCCCGAGGACCGACTGCTCGTCCAGGAGCGTGTCGAACACCCGCGCCGCCCCGGCCCGTTTCATCAGGCCGCGTGTGACGCCGTAGACGCCGCCCTTGCGGGCGACGTCCTCGCCGAACACGACCATGCCGGGACGCTCGTCGAGCAGCGCGGCGAGCGTCCGATTGATCGCCTGCGCGACCGTCACAGGCTCACCCCGCCCCGGCTCCTCGGCGCCGGGTGACGGCTCGCGGTACCGGATCGGGGCCGTCACCTCGGCGGCGGACGCCAGCCGCGGGGCGTCCCTGACCTGCTCCGCGCGCCTTAGAACGTCGCGCCGCTTGGCCTCGTACAGCCCGACGACCCCGTCGGCGGTCGCGATGCCTCGGTCGACGAGGAGGCGGGCCGTGCGCAGCAGCGGGTCGGCGGCGAGGTCCGCCGTGATCTCGGCGGGCGTGCGGTAGGCGGCCTCGACGTCCGAGCCCGCGTGGCCCATCAGCCGGACGCACCGCAGATGCAGGAAGGCGGGACGGCGGTGCTCGCGGACCCACTCGGCGGCGCGCCGCGACGCGGCGAAGGCGTCCTCTAGATCGCCGCCGTCGGCCGGGAAGTAGGCGAGGCCGGGACGCGAGCCGTAGGCGGCCTCGATCCAGCCGGGCGGGGTGCGGACGCTGATGCCGATGCCGTTGTCCTCGCAGACCAGCAGCAGCGGCATCGGCAGCCCCTGGAAGCCGCAGTTGACCACCGCGTTGATCGCGCCGGCCGCCGTCGAGTGGTTCGCGGACGCGTCGCCGAAGCTGCACACCGCCAGCGCGTCGCTCGGCCACGGCGACGCGACGCCGAGCCGCGCGGCCCGTTCGATCGCGAACGCGACGCCGAGCGCGCGCGGCAGGTGCGAGGCGATCGTCGAGGTCTGCGGGATGACGTGCAGTCGGCGGCTGCCGAACACCTTGTGGCGGCCGCCCGCGATCGGCTCGTCCGCTGCCGCGACGACGCCGAGCAGCACGTCCCGCAGCGGATCCGCCTCGCCCGCCTGCCGGGCCCGCTCCAGGAAGAACGCGCCCGACCGGTAGTGCAGGAGCGCCGGGTCGTCGGGACGCAGCGCGGCGGCGACGGCGGCGTTGCCCTCGTGGCCGGACGACCCGATGGTGTAGTAGCCGCGATCCTGGGCGCGCAGCCATCGCGCGGCGAGGTCGAGGTGCCGGCTGCCGAGTTGCGCGTCGAACAGCCGCAGGCACTCCTCGCCGGTGAGCGGCCCGGGCGCGCGCGGGGACGCCGGCGGTTTCAGCGCGGCGGCCTGCTCCAGGAAGTGGACGTCGGCGGGCTCGGCCATGCGGGCTCCTGCGGTGCGGTAAGGCGGTCCGGTAACGAGCATCGTGCGCGCGCGCCGCCCGGGTCGACTCGGGCGAGGACGCGAACCGGTTGCCCGGTGGCCAAGGGATGCTTAACGCGCGTGCTCGGCGGGCGAAGCCCCAGCCGGGCTTGGCCTCGCGGTAAGCAGGCCGCGCTCTGCCCGATCTTGGCCGGGCGCGGCGGCCCGTTCAGTGTGGGAACCGTGCTCACCTCCGTCATCGGCGGCGCCCGGATCCCGGCGGGGCCGCGCTCGTACCGCTCCACCGACCCCTCCCGGACCGCGGACCTGGTCGCCGAGGTGGCCCTCGCGGACGCCGCCGGCCTCGTCCGGGCCTGCCGGGCGGCGCGTGCCGCGCAGGACGCCTGGCGCGACGTGCCGGCGCCGGTCCGCGGGCAGGTCGTCGCGTCGATCGGCCGGCTGGTCGAGGCGAACAAGGCGGCGCTGGCGCGCGTCGTCGCCCGCGAGGTCGGCAAGCCGTACGCCGAGGCGCTCGGCGAGGTCCAGGAGATCGCCGACACCTGCGCGTTCTTCATCGGCGAGGGGCGGCGGCTGTACGGGCAGACCGTCCCCTCGGAGATGCCCGACAAACAGCTGTTCACGTTCCGGGACCCGGTCGGCGTCGTCGCGGTCGTCACGGCGGGGAACTTCCCGGTCGCGGTGCCGTCCTGGTACATCGTCCCTGCATTGCTGTGCGGGAACGCGGTGGTGTGGAAGCCCGCCGAGTACGCGGCCGCCTGCGCCGATGCGTTCTATCGGCTGTTCGCGCATGCGGGCCTGCCCGACGGAGTCCTCAACGTCGTCTACGCCGACGGCCCGGAGACCTACGCCGGGCTGGAGCGGGCGCTCGGCGAAGGGCTCGTCGACAAGGTCGGGTTCACCGGGTCCACGGAGGTCGGGTCGCGGATCGGCGAGCTGTGCGGACGGCACCTGCAGACGCCGTGCCTCGAACTCGGCGGCAAGAACCCGATGGTGGTGACCGAGGACGCCGACCTGCCGCTCGCCGTCGAGGGCGCCCTGTTCTCCGGCTTCGGCACGGCCGGGCAGCGCTGCACGTCCCTCGGCACGGCGATCGTGCACGAGTCGCTGCACGGCGCGTTCGTCCGGCTGCTGGACGAGGCGGTCCGCGCGGCGCCGGTCGGCGACCCGTTCGAAGACGTCCTGTACGGCCCGCTCATCAACGAGCGGTTCGCCGGCGGGTTCGAGAAGACGCTCGGCTGGATCGGCGGGCGCCACGCGGTGCACGGCTCGTCCGACACCGGGCGGATCACGAGCGCGAACCCGCGCGCCGGGTTCGCCGGCGACCCCGAGGCCGGGCTCTTCTACCATCCGGTGATCGTGGACGGCGTCGGGCCCGGCGACGAGCTGTTCATGAACGAGACGTTCGGCCCGGTCATCGGCGTCGTCCCGTACCGGACGCTGGACGAGGCGGTCGCGCTGGCGAACGCGCCCGGCTACGGCCTGTCCGCGTCGATCTACACCACCGACCCGGCGAAGGTGTTCCGGTTCCGGCGGCGGATCTCCGCCGGGATGGTCAGCGTGAACAACTCGACGTCCGGCGCGGAGGCGCACCTGCCGTTCGGCGGGAACGGGCGGTCCGGCAACGGCAGCCGCCAGTCGGGCGTCTGGGTGCTGGACCAGTTCACCCGCTGGCAGTCGATGAACTGGGACCATTCCGGGCGGTTGCAGAAGGCGCAGATGGACGTCCTGGAGATCGTCCCCGACCTCGGTTTCCGGCTGTAGGCGCGCATGGAGACCACGGCGGACGTCGTCGTCATCGGCGGCGGGGTGATGGGGACGAGCATCGCGTTCCACCTCGCGGAGGCCGGGGTGCGGGTGGTGCTGGCCGAGCGGGACGGGCTGGGCTCCGGGTCGACGTGCAAGGCGGCGGGCGGGGTCCGGGCGCAGTTCTCCGACGAGGTGAACATCCGCCTCGGCGCCCGCAGCCTGGAGGCGTTCGCGCGGTTCGGCGAGCGTCCCGGGCAGGAGATCGACCTGCACCGGGTCGGGTACCTGTTCCTGCTGTCGCGGCCCGAGGACGTCGCGGCGTTCGAGGAGGGCGTCGCGCTGCAGAACTCCCTCGGCGTGCCGAGCCGGATGGTCTCGGCCGAGGAGGCGCGGCGGCTGTCCCCGCTCATCGAGACCGGCGGCCTCCTCGCCGCCGCGTTCTCCCCCGACGACGGGCACTGCACGCCGGAGTCGGTCGTCCTCGGGTACGCGACCGCCGCGCGGCGGCACGGCGCGACGCTGCTGACGCACTGCGAGGTGCTCGGTATCGACACCGGCGGCGGCGAGGTCCGGGCGGTGGAGACCTCGCGGGGACGGATCGCCGCGTCCGCCGTCGTCTGCGCCGCCGGGGCCTGGTCGGCGAAGGTCGGCGCGATGGCGGGCGTCAGCCTGCCGGTCGAGCCGCTGCGGCGGCAGATCGCGTTCACCGGACCGATGCCGGACCTGCCGCGTCCCGTGCCGATGACGATCGACTTCACCACGTCGTTCTACTTCCACGGCGAGGGCGAGGGGCTGATGCTCGGCATGTCCGATCCCGACGAGCGGCCCGGCTTCCTGCTTGACCGGACGGACGCGTGGCTGCCGCGGCTCACCGACGCCATCGCCGCCCGCGCGCCCCGCCTCCTCGACGCGGGCCTCGCCGGTGGTTGGGCCGGCCTGTACGAGGTCACCCCCGACCACAACGCGCTGATCGGCGAGGACGCCGGGGTGTCCCGGTTCCTGTACGCGACCGGGTTCTCCGGCCACGGGTTCCTGCAGGGCCCGGCGGTCGGCGAGGTCGTCCGCGACCTGTACCTGCGCCGCGAGCCGTTCGTGGACGTCGCCCCCCTGCACGCCGCGCGGTTCGCCGGCGACCGCCCCCGCCCGGAGATCAACTGTGTCTGACGTGCTCGCGCTGATGGACGAGTGGGGCCCCGAGCGGGTCGTGTGCGTCTCCGACGCCCGGACCGGAATGCGCGGCGTGCTCGTCATCGACAACACCGCCCGCGGGATGGGCAAGGGCGGCATGCGGATGAGCCCAACGGTGACGGTCGCGGAGGTCGCGCGGCTCGCCCGGGTGATGACCTACAAGTGGGCGGGCGCCGACCTGTTCTTCGGCGGCGCGAAGGCCGGGATCGCGGCCGACCCCGCCTCGCCGGACCGGGAGGCGGTCCTGCGGGCGTTCGTGCGGGCGCTGGCGCAGGAGATCCCGGCCCGGTACGTCGCGGGCCTCGACATGGGGCTGACGGAGCGGGACGCGGCGGTCGTCCAGGACGAGCTGGGCGACCGCGGCGCGGCGGTCGGCACCCCGCACGCGCTGGGCGGCATGCCCTACGACGAGCTGGGCGTGACCGGGTACGGGGTCGCGGAGGCCGCCGACGCTACGGCGCGCGACGCCGGGCTGGAGCTGTCCGGCGCGCGGGTGGCGGTGCAGGGGTTCGGCGCGGTCGGGCACGCCGCCGCGCGCCGCCTCGCCGAACTCGGCGCGACGGTCGTCGCGGTGTCGACCGTCCACGGCGCGCTGCACGACCCGGACGGCCTGGACGTCGCGCGGCTCCTCGCGCTGCGGGACGAGGCCGGCGACGCCGCGGTGAAGGAGTACGGCGGGCGGCTCCTCGACGTGGGCGCCGAACTGCTGGTGCCGGCCGACGTCCTCGTGCCGGCCGCGCTCCAGGACGTGATCGGCGAGGACGTCGCCGCGCGGATCCAGGCGCGGATCGTCGTCGAGGGCGCGAACCTGCCGACCGACCGCCCCGCGCAGCGCGTCCTCGCGGCGCGCGGCGTCACGGTCGTCCCGGACTTCGTGGCGAACGCCGGCGGCGTCGTCGCGGCCGGGTTCGCGATGGACGCCCGCTACTCGGCGTTCCGTCCCGACCCCGGCGCGGTGTTCGCGGCGGTGTCGGCGAAGATGCGCGACAACACCGCGGCGGTGCTCGCCGCCGCCCGCGCGCAGGGCACGACCCCGCACGAGGCGGCGCTCGCGCTCGCGCAGGAGCGGGTCCGCGCCGCGATGGAGCTCAAGGGCCGGTGGCGCCGCTGACCTCCGCCTCGACGTCGCGGGCCACGTCCATCAGGCCGCGCATCGCGTCCTTCACCAGCGGGTTGGTGTTGGTGGTGCGGCGCAGCACGGTCACGTGGCGGCGCGGCGTGCGGCGGCTGAGCCGCAGCGTCCGCAGGCCCGGTTGCGGGACGCAGCCGAGCGCCGGGACGAGCGCGATGCCGAGGCCGCAGCCGACGAGCCCGCACACCACCGCGTAGTCGTTGCTGCGGAACGCGATGTCCGGCGTGAACCCGGCGGTGCCGCACAGCCGCAGCAGCGCCTGCGCCCCGCAGCTGTCGGGTCGGCTGGCGATCCACGTCTCCGACCGCAGGTCCCGCAGCCGAGCGGTGCGGCGCCCGGCGAGCGGATGCTCGGCCGGCACGCACAGCACGAGGTTCTCGTCCATCACCGGCGTCTCGACGATCTGGTCCGGCCAGCCGCGCGGGAACAGGTCGTAGCGGTAGACGAGCTGCAGGTCCAGGTCGCCGTCGAGCAGCTCGGGCAGCAGCTCGTCCGGCTCGCCCTCCGACAGCTTGATCTCGATGCCGGGCCGGATCCGCGCCAGCTCCGCCAGCACCCGCGGCAGGATGCGGGAGCTGGCGGTCGGGAAGCTGCCGAGCCGCAGCGCGCCGCGCTCCCCGCTGGCGACGGTGCGCAGCTCCCGCTCCAGCGTGGCCAGCGCCGACAGCACGTCGTTGCCCTTGCTGACCAGCAGGAACGCCGCGCTGGTCGGCCGCACGCTGCGGGCCCGGCGCTCGAACAGCACCAGCCCGCAGGCGCGCTCCAGCGCGGCGACCTGCTGGGAGACGGCGGACGCGGTGTACCCGAGGTTGCGGGCGGCGTCCGCGAACGATCCGGTGCGCACGACCTCGCGCACGGTCTGGATGTGCAGGGGACTGATCATCGGTGCTCCCCGTGACCGGCGGCGCTTCGACGTCTCTCCGCGGACGCCCCCTCCCTTCGTTCTAGTCCTGCGCGGGCCGTTTGGCCACCAGCGTCAGCACGTCGTACTTGGCGACGGACGCGCCGTCCTGGTTGGTGACGTCGGTGTCCCAGCGGACCTCGCCGTAGTCGGCGCCCTCGCGCGGCGAGATCTGCTTGGCGGTCAGTGTCACCGTCAGCTCGTCGCCGGGCTTCACCGGGGTGAGGAACCGCAGGTTCTCCAGCCCGTAGTTCGCCAGCACGGGACCCGGCGCGGGCTCGACGAACAGCCCCGCCGCGAACGACACGACGAGGTAGCCGTGCGCGACCCGGCCGCCGAACAGCGGGTTCTTGCGGGCCGCCTCCTCGTCGGTGTGCGCGTAGAAGGTGTCGCCGGTGAACTCGGCGAAGTGCCCGATGTCGTCCAGCGTGACGACGCGGGGCCCGCCGACGGCGGTGTCGCCGACCCGCAGGTCCTCCAGGTGCTTGCGGAACGGGTGCTCGTCGGTGACGGTGCGGTCGGTGCCGGGCACCCAGCGGCCGGTGAGCGCGGTGAGCATCGCGGGCCCGGCCTGGACGGCGGTGCGCCGCATGTGGTGCACGACCCCGCGGACCCCGCCCATCTCCTCGCCGCCGCCGGCGCGCCCGGGGCCGCCGTGGACGAGCGCGGGCAGCGGCGACCCGTGCCCGGTGGACTCCTTGGCGTCCTCGGAGTTCAGCACGAGCAGCCGCCCGTGCCAGGGGGCCAGGCCGAGGACGACGTCGCGCGCGAACTCGGCGTCGGCGGTGACCACCGACCCGGCGAGGCTGCCCCGGCCGCGCGCCGCGAGCGCGATCGCCTCCGCCGCGTCCGTGTACGGCATCAGGGTGCTGACCGGGCCGAACGCCTCGACCTCGTGCGGCTCGGCGCGCCCGGTGTCGTCGGCGCGCAGCAGCACCGGCGACATGAACGCGCCGCGCTCGGCGTCCGCGCCCTTCACCTCGACGTGCTCGGGGTCGCCGAACACGATCCGGCCCGCGTCCGTCAGCGCCTTGAGCGAGCGGCGGACCTCCTCGCGCTGGTCGAGGGTGGCGAGCGCCCCCATCCGCACGTCCGGGTCGGCCGGGTTCCCGACGGTCACCCGCGCCAGCCGCTCCTGGACGGCCTCCGTCACGGCGTCGATCAGCGGGGCGGGGACGAGCGCGCGGCGGATCGCGGTGCACTTCTGCCCCGCCTTGACGGTCATCTCCGCGACGAGCTGCTTGACGTACAGGTCGAACTCCGGCGTGCCGGGCGCGGCGTCGGGACCGAGGACCGAGCAGTTCAGCGAGTCGGCCTCGGCGTTGAACCGGACCGCGTTGCCGACGATCGCCGGATGCGTGCGCAGCAGCCGCGCCGTCGACGCCGAGCCGGTGAACGCCACGATGTCCTGCTCGGTGAGGTGGTCGAGCAGGTCGCGCGGGTCGCCGCAGACCAGCTGCACGCTGCCCTCCGGCAGCAGCCCCGACTCGACGATCAGCTCGACCAGCCGGGCCGTCAGGTAGGCGGTCTGGCTCGCCGGCTTGATCAGGCTCGGCATGCCGGACAGGAAGGCGGGCGCGAGCTTCTCCAGCGGCCCCCACACCGGGAAGTTGAACGCGTTGATCTGCACCGCCACGCCGTGCGACGGCGTGCACAGATGCTGGCCGACGAACGTCCCGCCCCGGCCGAGCGGCTCGACGGCGCCCTCCACCAGCACCGTGTCGTTGGGCAGCTCGCGCTTGCCCTTGCTGGCATAGGCGAGCAGCACGCCGATGCCGCCGTCGACGTCGAACTTGGAGTCGCCGAGCGTCGCGCCGGTCCGCGCGGACAGCGCGTACAGCTCCTCGCGGTGCTCCCGCAGGTGCGAGCCCAGCGCCTTCAGCAGCGCCGCACGCTGGTGGAACGTCAGCTCCCGCAGCACCGGGCCGCCGACGGCCCGCCCGTGCTCCAGCGCGGCGCCGAGATCGATCCCCGCGGAGGAGATCCGCGCGACCTCCTCCCCCGTGACGGCGTCGCGCAACGGCGCCCCCTCGTCCTCCGGAGCACGCCATGAACCCGACACATAGCTGCGCAGCACGACCACCGGGACCTCCTCGTCCGCATATCTCTGGTTCTTCCTGCCACGATCGGCGTCCGTTCACGCCTGGCAGACATGACAGCCCAGAGGGGGTTTCTTTGTCGACATGACGACCATTCGGAATGAAGCATTCCGTTCTGCTATAGTGGAATCGAACATTCCGTTCTGCATGGAGGCGAGCATGAGCATCCTGGTCACCGGGGCCACCGGAACCGTCGGCCGGCACGTCGTCACCGAGCTGCTGCGGCGCGGACTGCCCGTCCGCGCGCTGACCCGCGACCCGTCCCGCGCCGCGCTCCCCGCCG
Organism: Actinomadura violacea; assembly: GCF_017573465.1. GTDB lineage: Bacteria > Actinomycetota > Actinomycetes > Streptosporangiales > Streptosporangiaceae > Spirillospora > Spirillospora violacea. The sequence continues at coordinate 106,016 of NZ_JAGEPF010000015.1, read as the reverse complement.
GCGTGGAGGTCGTCGCGGGCGACCTGGCCGTACCGGACTCCCTCACCGCCGCGTTCGACGGCGCGACCGCCGCGCACCTCATCAACTTCGCCGGCGACGGCTACGCGCCCCTGGAGGACGGGCAGGCCATCGCCGACCTGGCCGTGAAGAGCGGCGTCCGGCGCGTCACCCTGCTCGGCGGCCGCGCCGAGGGCGAGCTGGAGCAGGCCCTCGCCGCCGCGGACCTGGAATGGACGATCCTGACCCCGGTCGAGTTCATGGCGAACACGCTCCAGTGGTGGGCGCCGTCCGTCCGGGCCGAGGACGTGGTCCGCGAGCCGTTCGGGTCCCGCACGAGCAGCCTCGTCCACGAGGCCGACATCGGCGCGGTCGCCGCGGCCGTCCTCGCGGACGGCGGGTACGCGGGCGAGTCGCTCGTCATCACCGGCCCGGAGCGGATCACCACGACCGAGAAGGTGCGGATCCTCGGCGACGCGCTCGGCCGCGAGATCCGGTACGTCGAGCTGACCGAGGACGAGGCGCGGGCCAAGTGGGCGGCCGACGGGCTCCCCGCCCCGCTCATCGACTTCCTGATCGACACGCTCGGGAACCCGCCCGAGGTCGGGCGCACCGTCCGCGGCACCGTCGAGCGGGTCACCGGCCGCCCCGCCCGGCCCTTCGCGCAGTGGGCCCGCGAGAACGCGGAGGCGTTCCGGCCCTGACGGACATGGGTGAACAGGGGAACAGATCTTGTGAATCTGTTCCCCTGTTCACTACGCTGCGCGCATGCCCACCCTCTCCCGCGTCTCCGCCGAGCTGAGCGGCCTGCGGGCCGCCGCCCGCGCGGGGATGGTCGGCCCGATGCCGCCGGGCGCGCTGCTCGCGGCGGCGCGCGCGATGCGCGCCTACGGGCCGCTCGGCGCCGTCACCGCGCTGCCCGCGCACCGCTTCCCCGACCGCACCGGGCTCGTGGACGAGCGGGGCCCGCTGACGTTCGCCGAGCTGGAGCGGCGCTGCAACGCCCTCGCCAACGCCTGGCGCGAGCGCGGCGTCGGCCCGGACTCCACCGTCGGCATCCTGTGCCGCAACCACCGCGGGCTGCTGGAGGCGATGTCGGCGGCGGCCAAGACCGGCGCGTCCGTGCTGTTCCTCAACACCGACTTCGCCGCGCCGCAGCTGCGCGACGCCGTGTCCCGCGAAGGCGTCACCGTCCTGGTGCACGACGAGGAGTTCGCGGGCGTCGCCGACGGCCTCGGCCTCCCCCGCCACACCGACGCCGACCTCGACGAGCTCATCGCCGGAGGCGACACCTCTCCCCCGCCCGCCCCGTCGCGGCACGGTTCGATGGTGATCCTGACCAGCGGGACGTCCGGCCGCCCGAAGGGCGCGCCGCGCTCGCAGTCGCCGTCGATGGCACTGCCCGGCGGCATCCTGTCGAAGGTGCCGTTCCGCGGCCGCGAGGCGATGTTCGTCGCCCCGCCGCTGTTCCACGGATTCGGGCTGACCTGCGCCGTCCTCGCGCTCGGCCTGGGCTCCACCCTCGTGCTGCGCCGCCGCTTCGACGCCGCGGCGGTCCTGGACGACCTCGCCGAGCACCGCTGCACGTCGCTGATCGCCGTCCCGGTGATGCTGAACCGGCTGCTCGCCTCGCCCGCCCTCGACGCCCGCGACCTGTCCCGGCTCAAGGTGATCCTCACCGGCGGGGCCCGGCTCGACCCGGACCTCGGCCGCCGCACCGCCGAGGCGTTCGGGCCCGTCCTGTACAACTTCTACGGCTCCACCGAGGCGTCCTGCATCACCATCGCCACCCCGGACGACCTGGCCGCCGCGCCCGGCTGCGTCGGCCGCCCGCCCGCCGGGACGACCGTGGCGGTCCTCGGCGACGACGACCGCCCGGTGCCGCCGGGGGCGACCGGCCGGATCTTCGTCGACTCGCCCGCCCGGTTCGGCGGCTACACCGGCGGGGGCGGCAAGGAGGAGGTCGGCGGGCTGATGGCCGTCGGCGACCTCGGCCACCTCGACGCCGGCGGCCGGCTGCACGTGGACGGCCGCGCCGACGACATGATCGTCTCCGGCGGGGAGAACGTCCATCCGGGCGAGGTCGAGGACCTGCTGGCCGCCCATCCCGGCATCGCCGAGGCCGCCGTCGTCGGCGTCCCCGACGAGGAGTTCGGCCAGCGGCTGCGCGCCTTCGTCGTCGGCGCCGCCGGCGCCGGCGGCGCGGGCCTCGGCGAGGACGACGTGAAGAAGCACGTCGCCGCGAACCTCGCCCGGCACAAGGTGCCGCGCGAGGTCGTGTTCCTCGACGCGCTCCCCCGCAACCCCGCCGGCAAGGTCCTCAAGCACGCCCTGCCGGAGCCCTAGCGGGCCTCGCGGCGCAGCGCGGCCGTCCCCGCGAGCATCGACGCCGCCCCGGCCAGCACGATCAGCGCCGCGATCAGCACGGTGGCCGGAACGCCCAGCGCGGACGAGGCGGCGCCGAACGCCAGCGGCGCCACGGCCGCCCCGCCGAACAGCCCGATCTGCACGGTCGCGCCGGCCCGCTCGCCCTGCCCCGGCAGCAGCCGCATCACCGCGGCGAGCAGCAGGCCCGTCCAGCCCCAGCCCCCGGCGACCGCGAGCAGCGCACCGGCGACGAACGCCGCGGGGCTGCCTGCGGCGACCAGCGCGAGGCCGGCCGCGCCGCTCAGCATCATCGCGGTGACCAGCGCCGGGTTGCGCCGCGGCGCGCGGTCGGCGAACCCGCCCGCGGCGAGCCGGACGGCGACGGCGACGACCCCCGCCAGCGACTGCATCAGCCCGGCGAGCGCGGTCGACAGCCCCGAGTGGGTGCCGAGCTGCACGAAGAACGACGCGGCGGCGTTCGAGCCGATCGTGGCGAGACCGGCGGCGACCGTCCAGAGCACGAGGACGCGGCCCACCGGCGCCGCGCCGCCCGTCGCGGCCGGTCGCGCGACGGCTGCGGCAGGACCCGTCCGGGCCAGGAACGCCGCCGGGATCGCGAGGACGGGCAGGACGGCGCCGAGCAGCAGCGCCGCCCGCCAGCCGAGCGGGCCGGCGGCGAACCCGGCGAGCAGCCCCGGCACGAGCGGCGCCGCGCCGAGCGCGGCGCTCACCATGCCGGTGGCGAGCGACAGCCGTCCCTGCGGCACGCGCGCGCCGATGTAGCGGCCCGCCGCGGGCTGGACGAGGGCGTTGCCCGCCCCGGCCAGCAGCAGCGCCAGCGCCAGTACGGCCAGGTTCCCGGCGGCCGCGGCGAGGGCCAGCGCGGCGAGCGCGAGCGCCCCGGCCGCCGTCAGCACCACCGGCACGGGCAGCCGCGCCGCGACGCGCTTGGCGGCGAACGAGCCCAGCGCGCTCGCCGCGAAGAAGCCGCTCAGCGCCAGCCCGAACCCGGTCGCCGAGACGCCCAGGCCGTGCTCGATCGGCGTGGCGAGCGCGGCGGTGCCGAACGCCGGCGTCATGGCCGCGACGGACGTCAGCACGATCGCGCCCATGCCCGCCCACGGCCGGCCCGCCCGCTCCACCGGGCGGATGGTCTCGATGTCGATCCCTGTAGTCGTCACTTTCCCCTCCTAGGACCACCAAGATCGGCCTTGTCGCTCCGCCGCGTCGAAGATCCGTCCTTATGCCCGGATGGAATTACGATTCGGGAATGGACGTCTCGGTCCGGTCGCTGCGGTACTTCGTCGCGGTGGCCGAGGAACTGCACTTCACCCGCGCCGCGGAACGGCTGCGCATCGCCCAGCCGGCGCTGTCCAAGGCCGTCCGCCGGATGGAGCAGGAGATGGGCGTGACGCTCTTCGAGCGCAGCCGGCAGGGCGTCGCGCTGACCGGCGCGGGCCGCTCCCTGCTGCCCGTCGCGCGCGGCGTCCTCGGCGACCTCGACTCCTGGCTCGCGGGCGTGCGCCGGGCCCGCGACGCCGCGTCCCGCGTCCTCCGCGTCGAGTACCACTCGGGCATGGACGGCGAGACGATCGAACCCGTCATCGCCAGGTTCGCCCGCCTCCGTCCCGGCTGGCGGGCCGACCTGCGGGTCGGCGACTGGCGCGACCCGGCCGGGGGCGTCCTGGAGGGCAGGGTGCACGCCGCGTTCATCCCGCTGCCGGTGCCCGGCCAGGAGAACCTGGACGTGGAGGTCCTGCGCCGCGAGCCCCGCCGCGTCGCGCTGCACGCCGGGCATCCGCTGGCCGCCCGCGACACGGTCCGGCTCGACGACCTGCGCGACGAGCGGTTCGTCGCGCTGCCCGCCTCGTCCGGGCCGCTGCGCGAGTTCTGGCTCGCCGCCGCCGAGTTCGGCCGGACCCCCGCGATCGGCGCCGAGGTCGCCAACTCCGAGGACTGGCTCCAGGCGGTTCAGTCCGGGCGCGGCGTCGCGATGATCACCGAGTCGAGCGCCCGCGTGTACGCGCGGCCCGGCATCGTCTACCGGCCGGTGGAGGGCGTCGCGCCGGCCGTCCGCGCCGTCGTGTGGCGGCGGGACGCGACCGACCCCGTCCTGCGCGACTTCGTGCGCGCCTGCGTCGAGGCCGCCGACCGGCCGCGGGACGAGCCGGCGGAGGCGGGCTGAAATACTCGTGACCATGACTTACACGGCCGACGGCGACCGATACGAGCGACTTCCCTACCGGCGGTGCGGGCGCAGCGGGCTGCGGCTCCCCGCGATCTCGCTGGGGCTGTGGCACAACTTCGGCGACGACCGCCCGATCGACGTCCAGCGCGCGATCCTGCGGCGGGCGTTCGACCTCGGGGTGACGCACTTCGACCTCGCCAACAACTACGGGCCGCCCTACGGATCGGCGGAGACCAACTTCGGCCGGATCATGCGCGAGGACCTCGCGCCGTACCGGGACGAACTCGTCATCAGCACGAAGGCGGGCTACGACATGTGGCCCGGCCCGTACGGCGAGTGGGGGTCGCGCAAGTACCTGCTCGCCAGCCTCGACCAGTCCCTGAAGCGGATGGGCCTGGACTACGTCGACATCTTCTACAGCCACCGGTTCGACCCGGAAACGCCGCTGGAGGAGACGATGGGCGCGCTGGACCACGCCGTCCGGTCCGGGAAGGCGCTGTACGCGGGGATCTCGTCGTACTCGCCGAAGCGGACCGCGGAGGCCGCGCGGATCCTGCGGGAGATGGGCACGCCCCTGCTGATCCACCAGCCGTCCTACTCGATGCTGAACCGCTGGATCGAGGGCGGCCTGCTCGGCACGCTCGAGGAGGAGGGCGCCGGCTGCATCGCGTTCTCGCCGCTGGCGCAGGGCATGCTCACCGGCAAGTACCTCGGTGGCATCCCGGAGGGGTCGCGGGCCAGCAAGAACACCTCGTTCTCCAGCGACCTGCTCACCGAGGAGAACGTCCGGCACGTCAGGACGCTCAACGAGATCGCGCGGCGGCGCGGGCAGTCGCTCGCGCAGATGGCCCTCGCCTGGTCGCTGCGGGACGCGCGGGTCACCTCGGCGCTGATCGGCGCGAGCAGCGTCGCGCAGCTGGAGGAGAACCTCGCCGCGCTCGACCGGCTCGACTTCACCCCGGACGAGCTGGAGGCGATCGACCGGGACGCGGTCGAGGCCGGCATCAACATCTGGGCGGCCTCCAGCGCCGGCTAACGGCGCCCGGCCGGGGCGGGTCGCGGGCGGCGTGCATCGTCGTCCCCGCACCGGGCACGACGCCCGCATGGAAGAGATGACGCTGCGCAGTACCGCATTCGACGATCACACGCTCATGCCATCGGACTACTCGCACGACAGGGGCGACGTCTCACCGCCGCTGGAGTGGTCGCAGGTCCCGGAGGAGGTGGTCGAGCTGGCGCTGGCCTGCGAGGACCCCGACGCCCCGGTCGGCACGTTCGCGCACTGGCTGGTCGCCGGCATCGACCCGGTCACCACGGCCCTGGACGCCGGGGAGCAGCCGACCGGCGCGGTCCTCGGCCGCAACGACTACGGGACCGAGGGGTACGGCGGGCCGAAGCCGCCGTCCGGCGACGACCCGCACCGCTACTTCTTCCGCCTGTACGGGCTGTCAGAGCCGTCCGGGCTGCGGGACGGGTTCACCGCGGAGGAGCTGCGGGACGCCGTCGAGGACAAGGTCGTGGCGGCGGGCACGCTCGTCGGCACGTTCGCCCGGTGACCGCCGGGTTCCCCGGCCCGGACGACGAGGACGGCCGCGACCGGGACGAGGGCGACGGCCGCGACGAGGGCGAGGACCGCGGCCCGGGCGGGCAGCCGCCGGGGAACGAGCCGCTGACCGCGCGCAGCGCCCTCGGCCTGCGGGCCGTGCTGTCCGGCGTCGCGCTCGTCGCGGCGGTGGCCGCCGCGATCGTGTTCGCGATCGTCGCGAACCGCAACGGCGGTGGCGCCGCGTGGGGCGCGGCGGTGGTGTGCGCCGTCGTGGCCGCGATCGCGGCGGCGGACCTGGCCGTGATCGCCCGCCGCGCCCGCGGCCGCTGATCAGTGCCGGTGGGCCGGCACCGCCAGCTCGGGGTGGGCCAGCAGCCAGGAGATCCGCTCGCGGCTCTCGCCGTCGGTGGGCGTGTAGACGACCATCCGGGCGCCCGCCGTCCCGGTGATGTCCATGCTGGTGGTGCGGGTGCGGACCTCCTTGACGACGGGGTGCCGGAAGACCTTCACGCGCGGGCCCGGCAGCGCCACGTCGTGCTCGGCCCACAGCCGCGCGAACTCCGGGTTGGCCGCCTGGAGCCGCTGGACCAGCTCCTTCCAGCCCGGCTCGTTCATGTGCCGGCTGTAGCGGTACCGGAACACCGCGACGTGCATCGGCATCTCCTCGGCCATGTTCCCGACCGGGTTGCAGCACCCCGGCGTCGTGAAGGTGATCCACAGCGTGTTGCGCTCGCACGGCGGGAACGCCCTGATGCACGGGAAGATGGCCTCGTAGGCGGCGTTCCAGGCGAGCACGTCGGAGCGGGCGTTGCACACCGCCGCGGGCAGCGGCAGCAGCCCGTCCAGGATCGTCTGCATGTCCTCGGGCAGGTGATCGGCCTCGTCCGGCGCCTCCGCCTCCGGCACCTCCGCCAGCCGGTACAGGTGCTCGCGCTCGGCGCCGTCGAGGCGCAGCGTGCGGGCCACCGCGTCCAGCACCTGGGGGCTGGCGTTGATCGGGCGGCCCTGCTCCAGCCACGTGTACCAGGTGACGCCGACCCCGGCGAGCTGCGCGACCTCCTCGCGGCGCAGCCCGGGCGTGCGGCGACGCTGCCCCGGCGGCATGCCCACCTCGTGCGGGGCGATCCGCTCCCGCCTGCTGCGCAGGAACGCCGCCAGTTCGGTGCGGCGCCGGGACGCGCCGCGCCCGGTCGCCGTGCCGGTCGTCGTCACGGTTCCACCTTGCCCTCCGCCCGCCGCGCTTGCCAGGTGCTGTCAGTACCAGTATCGAAGGGCTCTCGTTACCGGTACCGATTTCGCTCCAGTGTCGTTCCCATGACACAAACAACCGATCTGCGCGGGGTCGTTCCCGAGCGGGGTGCGCGGAACGGTCCCGGAGGCGCGACCCTCGGCCTCCTGCTGCTGGGCCAGTTCATGGCGATCCTGGACGTGAACATCGTCAACGTGGCGCTGCCGACGATGCGCGCGGACCTGCACGCGTCCGGCGCGGGGCTGCAGCTCATCGTCGCCGGCTACACGATCACCTACGCGGTGCTGCTGATCACCGGGGCGCGGCTCGGCGACATCGCCGGGCACCGCCGGATGTACCACACCGGCCTGGCCGCGTTCACGGTGCTGTCGCTCGCCTGCGGCCTGGCGCCGTCCACCTGGCCGCTGGTCGGGTTCCGGTTCCTGCAGGGCGCCGGGGCGGCGCTGATGACGCCGCAGGTGATGTCGATGATCCAGCGGGGCTTCACCGGCCCGGCCCGGGCGCGGGCGCTCGGCCTCTACTCGGCGGTGATCGCGGGCGGGGTGGTCGTCGGCCAGGCCGCCGGCGGCCTGCTGGTGAGCGCCGACCTGTTCGGCGCGGGCTGGCGGACGGTCTTCCTCGTCAACGTCCCGATCGGCGCGGCGCTTCTGGTGGCCGGGCCGCGGCTGCTGCGGCGCGACGAGCACTCGCGGGGCGGGGACCTCGACCTGCCGGGGCTGCTGACGCTGTCCCCGGCGGTGCTGCTGTTCGTCGTCCCGCTCATCCTCGGGCACGAGCTGGGCTGGCCGCTGTGGGGCTGGGTCTCGCTGGCGGCGAGCGCCGCGTTCCTCGCCGCGTTCGTGGCGGTGGAGCGGCGCGTGGCGGCGCGCGGCGGGCGGCCGCTGGTCTCGCCGCGGGTGCTGCGCGCGCCGGGGCTGCTGCCCGCCTGCGGTGCGATCATGCTGGCGCCGGGCTCGTGGGGCTCGTTCCTGTTCACCACGACCCTGCACCTGCAGGGCGACCTGAAGATGTCGCCGCTGGAGTCGGGGCTGGCGTTCATCCCGTGCGTCGCCGCGTTCGCGCTGGTCGGGCTGAACTGGCAGCGGCTGCCGGCCCGCTGGCACCGGCGGGTGATCCCGGCCGGCTTCGCCATCGCCGCCGCGGGCTACCTGTGCGTCGGGCCGCTGGCGGGCGGCGGCGTCGCGTACGAGCTGCTCACCGCGGTGATCGGGTTCGGCCTCGGAGTCATGTCGATCATCATGACGGTGGGGCTGGAGCACGTCCCGGCGGCGGACGCGGCGGACGCCAGCGGGCTGATGCTGACGCTCATGCAGATCAGCCAGGTGATCGGCATCGCGACCATCGGGACGCTGTTCCTGACCGCGGCGGAGTCGAGCGGCTCCACCCGGCACGCCGAGTACGGCACCGGGTGGGCGCTCGGTGCGGTCGCGCTGGCAGGCACCGTGTTCACCGTGATCCTGGCCCGCAGGCGGGAGGGCGTGCGCGACACCTGACGCGCTCCCCCGGCAGCGGCGTCAGGCACCGCTCCGGCGGGCGTCAGGCGCCGAGCCGGGCCCGCGCGGTCTCGACGGCGGGCGGGAGGTGACGGCGCGCGCGGGCGAGGCGGGGCAGCGCGCGGACCGCGTCGGCGAGCCCGCCGCGGCCGTCGCGGGTGCCGAGCGCCGCGGCGGCCGTCCGGGCGACCGCGGGGAGCGGGCGGCGCAGCCACGCGGTCAGCAGCCGGTTGCGGACCTCCCGGCGGCGCCGCGCCGCCGGGTTCCGGCCGCTCCGCGACGGGTGGTGGTGCACGACGAGTTCCGGCACGTAGGCCAGGCCCCAGCCGGCGGCGGCGAGGTCGAGCGCGAGGAGCTCCTCCTCGCCGGCGAAGTGCAGGACCTCGGAGAACCCCCCGGCGTCGAGGTAGGCGTCGCGGCGCACGATGGCCGAGCACGCGAGGAAGCCGAGCACGGCGGGGCCGGGCAGGCCGTCCGGCCGCCCGAGCGGCGCCCGCGCCATCTCCTCCGACACCGGCTCCAGCCGCTCCTCCTCGCCGACCAGGACGCGGGCGGCCAGCAGCGCCGTCCGGGGATGGGCGTCGAGGACCTCCACGGCCCGCTCCAGCGCCCCGGGCGCCCACCAGGAGTCGTCGTCGGCGAAGGCGACGTAGCGGGTCGCGGCCTCGCGCACGCCCGCGTTGCGGGCGGCGCCGCCGAGGTTGCCCGACAGCCGCAGCACCCGGGCCCCGGCCGCCTCGGCGACGTCGGGGGTGCCGTCGGCGGAGGCGTTGTCGACGACGATCACCGGCGCGGCGTGCCGGGTGAGGCTGTGGCGCAGCTCGTCCGCCCGGTCCCGGGTGGCGACCACGATCGTGACGTCGGCCATGTGCTCCTCCGCTCCCATCAGCTGACGTACCGGCGCGCCTTGGAGGTCCGCTGCGTCTCCTCCAGGCTGCGCAGCCGGGACTCCACGTCGCGCGGCAGCCTGCGGCGCTCCCGGGCGACCCAGCTCAGCCCGGCGGCGGCCTCGGCGAGCGCGCCCGCGGTGACGCGGTCGCGCGGCAGCGTGCGCAGCAGCCCGGCGGTGCGGCGGAACGCGACGGGCAACGGGCGGCGCAGCCAGGTGAACCACAGCGTGTTGCGGATGCCGTGCCGGCGCCGCAGGTGGGCCTCGCGCAGCGGCGACGGCTCGTGGTGGACGACGACGTCCTCGGCGTAGCACAGGTGCCAGCCGAGGGCCATCAGGTCGGCGCTGAGCAGCTCCTCCTCGCCGCCCAGCCACAGCCGCGGCGAGAACCCGCCGGCCTCCCGGAACGCCTCGGCCCGCAGCATGGACGCCCCCGCCAGGAACGACCCGAGCGCCGGGCCGGGCAGCCAGGACGGCCCGGGGACGGGCGAGTCGCGCAGTTCCGGGACGATCGGGTCCTCGCGGCCGCCGGGCTCGACCAGGATCCGCCCCGTGACCACGGCGAGCCGGGGATGGGCGTCCAGCAGGGCGGCGGCGCGCGGCGGCGCGTCCGGCTCCCACCAGGTGTCGTCGTCGCAGAACGCGACGTACGGGGTGCGGACGTGGTCGACCGCGAGGTTGCGGGCGACGGCGCCGAGGTTGCGCTGGGACCGGATCAGCCGGAAGCCGGGGAACTCCTCGGCGACGGCGTCGGGCGTCCCGTCCCGCGAGGCGTTGTCCACCACGATGACGGGGGGCGCGCCGGGCAGCGCCCGCAGCCGCCCGAGCGTCGCCAACAGCGAGCGCCTGCGGTCCCGGGTGATGACGACGACGGTGCAGCGCATGGCACGCCCCGTACCCCCCGCGCCGGGCTCCATGTCGCGGCTTGCACCACCAAGGCCCACAAACCCCACCAGGCACCGCAATACGCATGAAATCCCATTTCAGGCGTCACTTCGTTCACCGACGACTTTTCCTGGCACAGCGTTTAGAGCCGGACTTCCCGGTAATGCACGAAATCACCTATAGGGGATTCGCTCCCACGGAGATCCTCAGGGCGATGCCCACGACGGCGGCATCCGCCACTCCACCGAACGCTGCGCCGAAACGGGGCTCATACATGCGCGTGCTCGGAATCAACGCGATCTTCCACGACCCGGCCGCCGCCCTCGTGGTGGACGGAACGGTCGTGGCCGCGGCGGAGGAGGAACGCTTCAGCCGCCGCAAGCACGGCAAGCGGCCGGTCGCCTTCGCCGCCTGGGAACCGCCGGAGCTGGCGGCCCGCTGGTGCCTGGAGCGCGCCGGGCTCGAGCCCGGCGACCTGGACGCCGTCGCCTACGCCTATGACCCCGGCCTGGTCGAGCCCGGTCTGGACGGGCACGACGAGCAGTGGGAGCGGCTGCGGACGCTGTACGCGCACCGCGCCCCGAACTTCCTGGCCACCGCGCTGCCGGGGCTCGACCCGGGGATCGTCCGGTACGTCCCGCACCATGTGGCGCACGCCGCGTCCGCCGCCCTGGCCGCGCCGCGGCCCTGCGACGGCGACGTCCTCGTCCTGGACGGCCGGGGCGAGTCGCATTCGCACCTCGCCGGTACCTACGCGGGCGGGGAGCTGACCCCGCTGCACGCGCAGCGCCTGCCGCACTCGCTCGGCCTGATGTACGAGGACCTCACCGAGCACCTCGGCTTCCTGCGCTCCAGCGACGAGTACAAGGTGATGGCCCTGGCGTCCTACGGCGAGCCGCGCTTCCTGGACGAGCTGCGCGAGCACGTGCGGGCCACCGGCGACGGCGGCTTCGCGGTCGCGCCGATCGACTGGGGCGCCCTCGCCAAGGCCCGCGCGTCCGACGGGGAGTGGACGCGCGACCACGCCGACCTCGCCGCGAGCGTCCAGGCGCGGCTGGAGGAGGTGCTGCTGGACCTGGCGTCGTGGCTGCACGGGCGGACCGGGTCGCGGCGGCTGATGCTCGCCGGCGGGGTCGCGCTGAACTGCGTGGCGAACTCGCGGCTCCTCGCGGACGGCCCCTACGACGACATCTGGGTGCAGCCCGCGGCCGGGGACGCGGGCACCGCGCTCGGCGCCGCCCTGCACCTCGCGCAGGAAGGCGGCGACGCCGTCACCGCGATGCCGGGCGCCGACCTCGGCCGCCAGTGGGACGAGGAGTCGATCGCACGGATCCTCGACACGGCCAAGGTGCTCTACGAGCGCCCGCCCGACCTCGCAGCGGCCGTCGCCGAGGCGCTGGCCCGCGACGAGATCGTCGCCTGGTTCCAAGGGCGCTCGGAGTTCGGCCCGCGCGCGCTCGGGCACCGGTCGCTGCTCGCGCATCCCGGCCACGCCGCCAACATCGAGCGGCTCAACGACGTGAAGGGCCGCGAGCAGTTCCGGCCCATCGCCCCGATGGTCGCCCTGGAGCACGCCGCCGAGATCTTCGACGGCCCGATCCCGAGCCCGTACATGCTGTTCGTGCACGACGTCCGCCCGGAGTGGCGGGAGCGGATCCCGGCGGTCGTCCACGTGGACGGCACCGCGCGGGTCCAGACCGTCGCCCAGGGCCACGAGCCGCTCGTCGCGCGGCTGCTGGAGGAGTTCCGGCTGCGCACCGGGCTGCCGGTCATCGTCAACACCAGCCTGAACACCGCGGGACGGCCCATGGTGGACGACCCGCGGGACGCACTGGAGTGCTTCGGCTCCGCGCCGGTGGACCTGCTGGCGATCGGCCCGTTCGTCGTCCGCCGACGGGAGGTGCACGCCCGATGAGCTGCACCGTCGTCGTCCCGACGATCGGCCGGCCGAGCCTGCGGACCGTCCTGGAAGCGCTGCTGGACTCGATCGCCGGCGGCCCCGAGCCCGCCCCGCACGAGATCATCGTGGTGGACGACCGGCCCGCGCACGGCGCGCCGCTGCCGCTGCCGGGCTCCGGCGGCCGGCGGATCCGGGTGATCCGCTCCGGCGGGCGCGGCCCGGCCGCCGCGCGCAACGCCGGCTGGCGCGCCGCCGCCACCGAATGGGTCGCCTTCCTGGACGATGACGTCGTCCCCGACCCGGGCTGGACGCAGCGGCTCGCCGCCGACCTCGCCGGGCTGCCGCCCAAGGTCGCGGGCTCGCAGGGGCAGGTCACCGTCCCGCCGCCGGACGGCCGCCGCCCCACCGACTGGGAGCGCAGCACCGCCGGGCTCGCCGGCGCGGACTGGATCACCGCCGACATGGCGTACCGGCGCGGCGTCCTCGCCGAGCTGGGCGGCTTCGACGAGCGGTTCCGCCGCGCCTACCGGGAGGACGCCGACCTCGCGCTGCGCGCCCTGGCCGCCGGGCACGAGCTGGTCCGGGGCGAGCGGCACGTGACGCATCCGGTGCGCCCGGCCGGGTTCTGGGCGTCGGTCCGCGCGCAGGCCGGCAACGCCGACGACGTCCTCATGTGGCGCGTGCACGGCGCCGGCTGGCGCGCCCGCGCGGGCGAAGGCCCCGGGCTGCTGCGCCGCCACGTCATGACGACCGCCGCCGGCCTCGCCGCGCTCACCGCGGTGCCCGCCGCAATGCGGGGGAACCGGGCCGCGACCGCCGCCTCGGCGCTGGCCGCGGGCGCGTGGACGGTCTCGACCGCCCGGTTCGCGCTCCAGCGGGTCCGTCCCGGCCCCCGGACGCCCGGCGAGGTGCTGAAGATGGCGGTCACCAGCGCGGTCATCCCGCCCGCCGCCGTCCGGCACCGGATCCGGGGCCTGATCCTGCACCGCGACGCCCGGCCCTGGGCCGGTCCGTGGGTCGTGCTGTTCGACCGCGACGACACCCTCATCCGCGACGTCCCGTACAACGGCGACCCGGCGCTGGTCGAGCCGATGCCGGGCGCGCGCCGGGCGCTGGACCGGCTGCGCCGGCACGGCGTCCGGATCGGCGTGGTGTCCAACCAGTCGGGCGTGGCGAAGGGGCGCATCACCGCCGGCGACGTCCGCCGCGTCAACGCGCGGGTCGAGGAGCTGCTCGGCCGTATCGACGTGTGGGAGTTCTGCCCGCACGACGGCGACGACGGGTGCGAGTGCCGCAAACCGCGGCCCGGCATGATCGAGCGCGCCGTGCGGCGGCTCGGCGCGCTGCCGGCCGACTGCGCCGTCATCGGCGACATCGGCCGCGACATCGAGGCCGCCGCGGCGGCCGGCGTCCGGGGCATCCTGGTGCCGACCGTCCGCACCCGGCCCGCGGAGATCGCGCGGGCCTGGGAGACGGCACCGGACCTCGGCGCCGCCGTCGACCTGGTCCTCGGCGGAAGGCGGACGCGATGAGGGTGCTGCTGGCACGCCAGGACAACCTCGGCGACGTGCTGCTCGCCGGGCCCGCGGTCCGGTCGGTCGCCGCGGGGGCGGACGAGGTCGTGCTGCTGTGCGGGCCGCGCGGCCGCGCCGCCGCCGACCTGCTGCCCGGCGTGGACGAGGTCATCGAGTGGCGCGCGCCCTGGATCGACCCCGAGCCGGCCCCGGTCGACCGGGCCGACATCGAGGCGGCCGTCACGAAGCTGGCGGGCTTCGACCGGGCGCTGATCCTCACCTCGTTCCACCAGTCGCCGCTGCCGCTCGCGCTGCTGCTGCGGCTGGCAGGCGTCCCGTGGATCGGCGGCATCAGCGACGACTACCCCGGCTCCCTGCTGGACCTGCGGCACCGCCCCGACGGCGACGTGCCCGAGCCGCTGCGGATGCTGGCGCTCGCCGAGGACGCCGGGTTCCCCGCGCCCGCCGACACCCGGCTGCGGGTGCGCGAGCCGCTGCCCGACACCGACCACCTCACCGGCGGCGCCGGCTACGTGGTGGTGCACCCGGGGACGTCGGTCCCGGCGCGGGCCTGGCCGCCGGAGCGGTGCGCCGAGGCCGTCCGGCTGCTGCGCGCCGCCGGCCACCGGGTCGTGGTGACCGGGCACGGCGAGGAGAAGGAGCTGACCGCGCTCGTCGCCGGGGAGGACGGCCTCGACCTCGGCGGCCGCACCGCGCTGCCGGAACTGGCGTCGGTGCTGCGCGGCGCCCGCGCCGTCGTCGCCGGCAACACCGGCCCCGCGCACCTCGCCGCCGCCGTCGGCACCCCGGTCGTGTCGCTGTTCGCGCCGACCGTCCCGGCCGGCCGGTGGGCGCCGTTCGGGGTTCCGATGGCGCTGCTCGGCGACCAGGGCGCGCCCTGCAAGGACAGCCGCGCCCGCGTCTGCCCGGTCGAGGGCCACCCCTGCCTGGCGTCGGTCGGCGCCGACGAGGTCGCCGCGGCCGTCGAGGTCGTCGCCGTGGACCCGCGCGGAACACCCCGGGAGGAGGCGCGCGCCCGATGAGAGTCCTGCTCTGGCACGTCCACGGCTCGTGGGCCACGTCGTTCGTGCACGGGCCGCAGACCACGCTCGTCCCCGTCACCCCGGACAAGGGCCCGGACGGCCGGGGCCGCCCCGACACGTTCACCTGGCCCGACCGCGCCGTCGAGGTCGCGCCCGAGCGGTTGCGGCACGAGGACGTCGACGTCGTCGTCCTGCAGCGCCCCCGCGAACTGGAGCTCGCCGAGCAATGGCTCGGCCGCCGCCCCGGACGCGACGTCCCCGCCGTCTACGTCGAGCACGACACCCCCCGCCGCACCCCGGCGGACGCGAGCCTGCCCGAGGAGGTCGTCCCCGACAGCCGGCACTTCCTGCACGACCGCGGCGACATCCCCGTCGTGCACGTCACGAACTTCAACCGGCTGTTCTGGAACTGCGGCCGCGCCCCGACCACGGTCATCGAGCACGGGGTCGTCGACCCCGGGCACCGCTGCACCGGCGACATGCCGCGCGCCGGCGTCGTCATCAACGACCCGCTGCGGCGCGGCCGCGTCGCCGGCACCGACCTGCTCGCCGAGCTGGCGCGCGCCGTCCCCCTGGACCTGTTCGGCATGAACGTCGCCGGCGTCCCGGAGGCGCTCGGCATCGCGCCGGAGTCGCTGTGGACGTTCGAGGACCTGCCGCAGGCGCGGATGCACGAGGAGCTCGCCCGCCGCCGCGTCTACGTCCACCCCTACCGGTGGACCTCCCTCGGCCTCGCCCTGATCGAGGCCATGATGCTCGGCCTGCCCGTGGTGGCGCTCGCCACCACCGAGGCGGTCGAGGCGGTGCCGCCGGAGGCCGGGGTGCTGTCCACGCGGGTCGCGCATCTGGCCGACGCCGCGCGGGCCCTGGCCGCCGACCCGCCGCGCGCCCGCCAGATGGGCAAGGAGGCGCGCGCGTACGCCGTCGAACGCTACGGCCTGCCGCGGTTCCTGCGCGACTGGGAGCGAACTCTCACGGAGGTAACGCGATGAGAATAGCCATGATCTCCGAGCACGCCAGCCCGCTGGCCGCCAAGGGCGGGCTGGGCGGGGCGGACGGCGGCGGCCAGAACGTCTTCGTCGCGGAGCTGGCGGCCGAGCTCGGCCGGCAAGGCCACTACGTCACCGTGTACACGCGGCGGGACGCGCCGGCGCTGCCGCGCCGGGTGCGCCTCGCGCCCGGCGTGACGGTCGAGCACGTCCCGGCGGGCCCCGCCGAGCGCATCGCCAAGGACGACCTGCTGCCGTGGATGCGCGACTTCGGGCTCTACCTGGAGCAGCGCTGGGGGGCCGAGGCGCCGGACGTGGCGCACGCGCACTTCTGGATGAGCGGGCTCGCCGCGCTGCAGGCGGTCGCGCCGCTCTCGTCGCGGCGCGTGCCGGTGGTGCAGACCTACCACGCGCTCGGCACCGTGAAGCGGCGCCACCAGGGCGGCAGGGACACCAGCCCGCCGGCGCGCCTGCGGCTGGAGCGCACGATCGGCCGCTCCGCCGGCGCCGTCATCGCCACCTGCGCCGACGAGGTCGCCGAGCTGACCGCGATGGACGTGCCGCGCGAGCGGATCTCGGTGGTGCCGTGCGGCGTCGACCTCCGGCTGTTCACCCCGGACGGGCCCCGCTGGGAGGGCCCCTGGCCGGACGAGGACGCCGCCGGCGGCAGGGAGCGGCACCGGCTCGTCGTGCTGTCGCGGCTCGTCGAGCGCAAGGGCGTGGACACCGCGATCCGGGCGCTGGCGCACCTGCCGGACGCCGAGCTGGCCGTCGCAGGCGGCCCGCCGCGCGGCGACCTGGACGCCGACCCCGAGGTGCGGCGGCTGCGCGGCGTCGCGCGGGACGCGGGCGTCGCGGACCGGGTGGAGTTCCTCGGCCGGCTCGGCCGCGAGGAGGTCCCGCCGCTGCTGCGGTCGGCGAGCCTGGTGGTGACCCTCCCCTGGTACGAGCCGTTCGGCATGGTGCCGCTGGAGGCGATGGCGTGCGGCGTCCCGGTCGTGGCCAGCGCCGTCGGCGGCCATCTCGACACCGTCGTGGACGGCGGAACCGGCGTGCTCGTCCCGCCGCGCGCCCCGGAGGCGGCGGCCGCCGCGATCCGGGGCCTGCTGGACGACCCGGCGGGCCGCGCCGCGCTGGGCTTCGCCGCGGCCGACCGGGCCCGGGAGCGCTACTCCTGGACGCGCGTCGCCGCCGACACCGCCGGCGTCTACGAGCGCGCCGCGACGCTGAGCGGGGTGGCCGCATGACCGAGCGAAGCGAGGGCATGCGGCGGTTTTGCCGGGGGGCGCGGGGGGTCGCCCCCCGCAGGGAGGCAGCCTGATGACGACCACTACGCAACGGGTCGCGCGGACGCGCACCGCCACGGCGCAGGACCGCCGGCTGGAGGCGCTCGCCGAGGCGGCACTGGAGTTCCGCGCACAGGTCCCCACCATCGAGGCGTGGGGCCGCCGGCTCGCGGGCGTGCTGCGCTCCGGCGGGCGGCTGCTCGCCTGCGGGAACGGGGGCAGCGCCGCCGAGGCGCAGCATCTGACCGCCGAGCTCGTCGGCCGGTTCGAGGACGAGCGGCGGCCGCTGTCGGCGATCCCGCTGCACGGCGACACCTCGTCGGTCACGGCGATCGGCAACGACTACGGCGCGGCGCACGTGTTCGCCCGGCAGGTGCAGGCGCACGGCCGCGCGGGCGACGTGCTGGTGTGCCTGTCGACCAGCGGCCGCAGCCCCAACGTGATCGCCGCGGCGGACCGGGCCCGCGGGCTCGGGATGACCGCGTGGGCGGTCACCGGGCCCGGCCCGAACCCGCTCGCCGACGCCTGCCACGACGCGATCACCGTGCGGGCGGCGGCGACCTCGACCGTCCAGGAGATCCACCTCGCCGCGATGCACCTGCTCTGCGGGGTGGTCGACGACGCCTTGGGGGTTACCAGATGACCGCACCGCTGGTGGTGGTGGGCGACGTGCTGCTCGACGTCGACATCGTCGGGACGAGCAGCCGGCTGTGCCCGGACGCGCCCGTCCCGGTCGTCGAGCAGGCCGAGGAGCACGCCCGTCCCGGCGGCGCCGGGCTGGCCGCGCTGCTCGCGGCGGCCGAGGGCCGGGAGGTCGTCCTCGTCACCGCGCTCGCCGACGACGAGCCGGGGCGGCGGCTGCGCGCGATGCTGGAGCGGCACCTGGAGGTCGCCGCGTTCCACCTGCACGGCGGCACGCCCTGCAAGCTGCGCATCCGGTCGGGGGACCAGTCGGTGGCGCGCCTGGACGCCGGGGAAGGGCAGGCCCTCGACGGGCCCGTCGGCCCGCGCGTCACCGACGCGATCGCGGGGGCCGGCGCGGTGCTGGTCTCCGACTACGGGCGCGGCGTGACCCGGCACCGCGCCGTCCGGTCGCTGCTCGGCGCGCTGCCGCGCGGCGTCCCGGTCGTGTGGGACCCGCATCCGCGCGGCGAGCCGCCGGTGCCGGGGACGCGGCTGCTCACCCCGAACGAGGAGGAGGCGGCCCGGCTCGCCGCCGCGGACGGCGCCGACATCACCGGGTTCGGGCTGTCGGCGGCGGGCCGGCGCGGCCGCCACCTCGGCCGGTCGTGGAACATCGAGGGCGTCGCGATCACGCTCGGCTCCGAGGGCGCGCTGCTGTGCGACGGGTCGGAGGCGCCGTTCCTGGCGCCCGCCGAGCCGGCGCGCGGCGACTCCTGCGGCGCCGGCGACAGCTTCGCCGCCGGGACGGTCGAGGCGCTCGCCGACGGCGCGTCGCTCACCGGCGCCGTCACCGCGGGCGTGCGCCGCGCGTCGGACTTCGTCCGGGCGGGCGCGGCGGCGGCCGTCGCGGCGCAGCTCGACGAGACCGGCAGCGCCCGGCTCGTCCCCGAACGCGGGGACGACGCCTGGGACGTCGTCGAGCGGACGCGGCGGGCGGGCGGCACGGTCGTGGCGACCGGCGGCTGCTTCGACCTGCTGCACGCCGGGCACGTCAGCATGCTGCAGCAGGCCCGGCGGCTCGGCGACTGCCTGATCGTCTGCGTCAACTCCGACGCGTCGGTGCGCCGCCGCAAGGGCCCGACCCGCCCGCTGACGCCCGCCGCGGACCGCGTCCGGGTGCTGGAGGCGCTCAGCGACGTGGACGCCGCGGTGGTGTTCGACGACGACACCCCGGCGCCGCTGCTGGCGCGGCTGCGCCCCGACGTGTGGGTCAAGGGCGCCGACTACGCCGGGACGATCCTGCCCGAGGCCGAGACGGTCCGGGCCCACAACGGAGAGGTGGTCCTGCTGCCCCTGCTGGAAGGGCGCTCCACCACGCGCCTGCTGTCCACCACCGACACGCCGTCCACCCCCAACACGCTTTCCACCACCAACTCCTCGAAGGGAAACGCGTCATGAACGTCCTCATCACCGGTGGAGCCTCCGGACTCGGCGCGGCGGTCGCGCGCAAGGTCGCCGACGACGGCGGACGCCCCCTGATCCTCGACCGGCACCCCCCGAAGGACGACTTCGAGCACATGCAGGCCGACCTCGCGGACCGCCCGTGCGCCGAGCGCGCCGTGCACGGGCTGGCGCGCGCGGCGGGCGGCCTCAACGCGGTCGTCACCGCCGCGGGCACCGACGCGTGCGGGTCGCTGTGCGAGGTGCCCGCCGAGGACTGGGAGCGGGTCGTGCAGGTGAACCTGCTCGGCACCGCCGCCGTCGTCCGCGCCGCGCTCCCCTACCTGGAGAACGAGCCGAGCGGGCGGATCGTCACGGTCGCCTCGACGCTCGGGCTGCGGGCGCTGCCCGACGCCACCGCGTACTGCGCGTCGAAGTTCGGTGTCGTCGGGTTCACGCGCGCGCTGGCCGCGGAGATGGCCGGGAAGGTCGCCGTCACGATGATCGTGCCGGGCGGGATGGACACCGCGTTCTTCGACGACCGCACCGAGCAGTACAAGCCGGGCCCGGACGCCCAGCTGAACAGCCCGGACGACGTCGCCGCGGCGATCGCCTTCGCGCTGCGCCAGCCGCCCGGCTGCGAGGTGCGGGAGATGGTCGTCTGCCCGTCCAGGGAGCCGTCGTGGCCGTGACGGCCCCCCGCCGCGCGCTGGTGCTGCGGGCGCTCGGGCTCGGCGACCTGCTCACCGCGGTCCCCGCGCTGCGGGCGCTGCGGCGCGGGATGCCCGGGGCGCGGATCACCCTCGCCGCGCCGCCCGCGCTGGCGCCGCTGGCGCTGGCCACGGGCGCGGTCGACGACGTCCTGCCGGCGGACTCGGGCCTCGGCCCGCTGCCGCCGGCCGGCCCGGTCGGCGCGGCCGTCAACCTGCACGGCCGCGGCCCGCAGAGCCACCGGCTGCTGGCGGCGCTGCACCCCGCCCGGCTGCTGGCGTTCGCGCACACCGGCGCGCTGCACACCGACGGCCCCGACTGGGACCCGGGCGAGCACGAGGTGGCGCGGTGGTGCCGGCTGGTGCGCGCCTACGGCTTCGACGCCGACCCCGACGACCTGGACCTCGCGCCGCCGCCGGTCGCCTCGCCCGTGCCCGGCGCGGTCGTCGTGCACCCGGGCGCCGCGTTCCCGGCGCGGCGCTGGCCGGCCGAGCGGTTCGCGGCGGTCGCGGCGGCGCTGCGCGCGGGCGGCGAGCGCGTCGTCGTCACCGGCGGCCCCGGGGAGGCGGACCTCGCGCACGAGGTCGTGGAGCTCGCCGGGCTCGACGCGTGCGACGACCTGTCCGGCCGCACCCATCTCCCCCAGCTGGCCGCGCTGGTCGCGGGCGCCCGGCTGGTGGTGTGCGGCGACACCGGCGTCGCGCACCTCGCGACCGCCTTCCGCACCCCGTCGGTGCTGCTGTTCGGGCCGACGCCGCCCGCGCGGTGGGGGCCGCCCGACCGGGCCGAGCACCGCGTGCTGTGGGCCGGCCGGATCGGCGACCCGCACGGCGGCGAGCCCCACCCGGGCCTGCTGGAGATCTCCGCGGACCAGGCCGTCGAGGCGGCCGGGAAGGCGCTCACGCCACACGTTTAGGAGGAACTGATGAGGCAATCACGCGCCGTCGTGACCGGAGGGTCCGGATTCCTCGGCTCGCACCTGTGCGAGGCGCTGCTGGCCCGCGACATCTCCGTCGTCTGCCTGGACAACCTGCTGACCGGCTCGTCCCGCAACATCGCGCACCTCACCGACCGGCGGGACTTCCGGTTCCTGAGGCGCGACCTCACCGAGCCGGTGCACGTGCCCGGCGACGTCGGCTACGTCTTCCACCTGGCCTCGTCGGCGTCCCCGGCGGACTACCTGCGGTACCCGATCCAGACGCTCGAGGTCGGCAGCCAGGGCACCCGCAACGCGCTGGAGCTCGCCGAGGAGAAGGGCGCCCGGTTCGTGCTGGCCTCCACGTCCGAGGTGTACGGGGACCCGCTGGTGCATCCGCAGCCCGAGACGTACTGGGGCAACGTCAACCCGGTCGGCCCGCGCAGCGTCTACGACGAGGCGAAGCGGTTCGGCGAGGCGCTGACGTCGGCGTTCCGGCACTCCCGGGGCCTGGACGCCGGGATCGTGCGGATCTTCAACAGCTACGGGCCGCGGATGCGCCCCGACGACGGCCGGGCGATCCCGACGTTCCTGCGGCAGGCGCTGACCGGCGAGGACCTGACCGTCACCGGGGACGGCTCGCAGACCCGGTCGATCTGCCACGTCCACGACACCGTCCGCGGCCTCATCGCGCTCGCGATGTCGGAGCATCCGGGGCCGGTCAACATCGGCAGCCCCTACGAGATCTCGATGGCCGACCTCGCCGGGCTGGTCGTCGAGCTGACGGGGTCGCGGTCGCGGATCCGGTTCGTCGAGCGGCCGCAGGACGACCCGAAGGTGCGGCGGCCGGACACCGCGCTCGCCGAGGAGCTGCTGGGCTGGCGTCCGAAGTTCGGCATCGAGGAGGGGCTGCTGTCCACGATCGAGTGGTTCTCCCGCGAGCTGCTCATCGCCCGTCCCGCCTAGGCGGGCCCCGGGGTCAGGCCCGGAGGGCGGACAGCAGGTCGGCGAGGAGGCCGGCGGACGGGGGCCGGACGGGCGCGCGGCCCCCGCCGCCGTCCCCGTCCCCGTCCGCACGGCGCAGGCACCACCGCCACCACCGGTCCAGCTCGGCGGGGTCCAGCAGCGGCGGCTCGTCCCGCTCGCCCGCGGTGACGATCGCCGGCCACGACCAGGCGCGGGCCTGCGCGGCGACCTTCGCGCCGCCGGCGACCGGGTCGACGGCCAGGGCCGGGACGCCGTTCTTCAGCGCGAGGACGAGCCCGTGCAGCCGCGTCGTGACGACCACGTCGAGGCGGCGCAGCGCGGACTCCAGTTCGGCGGCCGTGGAGAACAGCCGCCAGTCGCGCGGGTCGAGCCGGGTGTCGAGCGACAGCCGCGCGCACTCGCGGCCCGCGAGCCACCCGGTGAGCTCGGCCTGGATCCGGTCGTGGCGGCGGCGCGTCCCGTACTCGTGCTGGCCGGGGGCGAGGACGACGCCCGCGACGGTCACCGGCCGGGTCTCCGGCAGCGCCGCCAGGTCGCCTGCGGGCTCGGCGCCCGGCGCGTCCCTCGGCAGGACGGCGTCGAAGCCGGTGACGGCGGGGTCGTCCGGGTCGATGACCGAGACGCCGACCGCGATCCGCCGGCAGCGCGCGTACCGCCGGTGCAGGTCCTCGACCTGCGCGCCGTGCAGCGGCCCGCACGCGAACACCAGGTGGGTGTAGCCGGCGGGGTCCGCGCGGCCGAGGTCGAGCCCGCCGGGCCGGAACACCGGGCTCCAGGCGAGGTCGCAGCCGGTCCCCGCTTCGTCGAGCGCCCGCCGGACGGCCTCCATCGCCAGGACGTCCCCCGCGGTGGCCTCGCCGTGCAGGAAGCTCGGCCAGCCGGTCACCAGGACGCGCACGGCCCACCGCGAGTCATCTCGTTCCCTTCCGTCGGTGGCACGCGGGTGGCTGCTACCCGGGGACGGCGCGGCCATGTCCGCGGCGGCGCCGGATTTGGCCGTCCGTGACGGAGCGCGGGGCGGCGCGTGGCCCGCCTCTCCCCGCCGTGACAGTTGAGACACCTGCCGGTTTACCGAATGGGGGCGGCGGGAACGGTACCGTCGCGGCCCACTCGCAGCCCAGGACCCGCCAGGCCCCTTGGACAGCGAGCCTGGGCCGCGCCAGGTTTCGCGGCGCGGCTCCCGGCCGGCAGTTGCGTGCGGACCGGGCCGTCAGCCCGTGAACGCCTGCGCGAGCGCCATCCCGCAGTAGGCGGCGCCGAGCCCGCCGGCGATGCTCGCGCCCGCGTTGAGGACGGCGTAGAACCGGGCGCCGTCCTCGGCCAGCCGGAGCGTCTCGTACCCGAACGTGGAGTAGGTCGTCAGCGCGCCGCAGAAGCCGGTCCCGGCGAACGCCATCGGCCCCCCGGTCGCGGGCAGCGCCGCCAGGAAGCCCAGCAGCGCGGACCCCGCCACAT
The DNA here is from genome assembly GCF_017573465.1 of Actinomadura violacea. Classification (GTDB taxonomy): domain Bacteria; phylum Actinomycetota; class Actinomycetes; order Streptosporangiales; family Streptosporangiaceae; genus Spirillospora; species Spirillospora violacea. The sequence goes on along the minus strand of NZ_JAGEPF010000015.1, from coordinate 82,537 downwards.
TGACGGTGAACGTCCCCCACGGGAACACCGAGTCGTGGCGCGCCTGCACGGCCCGGTCGGTGAGGTAGCGCAGCGGCGCGCCGAGCGCCGCCCCCAGCGCGATCAGCAGGACCGTCACGCCTCCCCCTCCATGCCGCGGCCCGTGTAGCGGATCACCTCGACCGGGTCGATGATCACCAGGCCCTCCTCCACCAGCTCGTCCAGCTCCGGCAGGAAGGCGCGGATCTTCCGCTCGGCGTCCACGATCACGATCACCATCGGCAGGTCCTCCGACAGCGACAGGATGCGAGAGGTGTGGATGCGGCTGGACGCGCCGAACCCCTCGCAGCCGCGCAGCACGCTGGCGCCGGCGAGCCCGGCCCGGTGCGCCCGGTGCACGATCTCGGTGTACAGGGGCCGGTGGTTCCACCGGTCGCTCTCCCCGACGAACACGGTCAGGCGCAGCGCCGGACCCTGGATTCTCATGACCGCTCCCTGGGACGCGCGCGGACGGCGAGACGGGTCAGCCGGACGCCCGCGAACACCGCGGCGAGCGCGGCGGCGAGCGTCCCGCCGAGATACAACAGTCCCACCGCGGGCGCCCCGGCGGACAGCGCCCTCTGGAAGTCGACGATGTGGGTGGAGAACGTGGTGTAGCCGCCGAGCACCCCGACACCGAGGAACGGCCGGACGAGCCGGTGCACCCGCCACGTCTCGGTGATCAGCACCATCAGCGCCCCGATCACCAGGCAGCCCGACACGTTGATGAGGAACACCGGCCACGGGAACTCGCCCGGCCGGTAGGGCATCGCCTCGGTGAGCCCGTAGCGGGCGAGCGCCCCGAGGACCCCGCCCGCCGCGATCGCGCCGAGCGTCGCCCAGGGGGCGCGGCGCAGCTCGAACCGCTGGCGCGGCACGCTGAGATCGACGTCGGGGTCGACGGGACGTCCGGTCACGGCATCGGGCACGGCACACTCCTACCAGCGGAAACAGCTGTCACCGGTAGGGACCGTTGGCGGATCGCACCGCGGTTCTCCCCCGTCGCGGGGACGGCGGGCCCCACCGCCGTGGCGCCTCTCCCCCCGGAGGGCGCGCGCCCAGTCTACCGATCACCGGCGGTGCCCCGGGCGCGGCCCCGCCCTCCCGGCCCGCCGGCACCGGTCCCGGTCGCGGGCTGGGCCGTCCCGTCAGGATCCGGGCCGGTCGACCTTGCCGCGCCATCCGCCCGTCTGCACGCCGCGCGACTCGACGAACGTCTTGAACCGCCGCAGGTCGTCCTTGACGCGGCGGTGCAGCGCCCCGGCCCGGTCGCCGGCCTTCTCCACGAGCCCCTCGGGATCGAACTCCATCTGCGCGGTGACGCGGGTCGTGTCGTCGTCGAGGCGGTGGAACGTCACCACGCCGGCGTGCGCCGGCCCCTCCGTGGACGTCCACGCGACCCGCTCGTCCGGCAGCTGCTCGGTGATCCGCGCCGCGAACCGCCGGGTGACGCCGGCGACGCGGACGGTCCAGCGCAGCGTGGTGTCGTCCACCTGCCGGACCTCCTCGACGCCCGCCATGAACCGCGGGAACTCCTCGAACTGCGTCCACTGGTCGTAGGCGACGCGGATCGGGACGGTGACGTTGACCGACTCGGTGATCGTGCTCACGGGGCTCCCCTTCGTCCGTCACCGCCCCGCTACCCGCCGCGCCTCCTTCTACACGGCGGCCCTCGACACGGGCTTGCCGGGCGCGGGCGGTTCCGCCGGTCCGTTGTGTGGGAGGCGGATCGCCGGGTACAGGAGGCGCAGCGATCCGCGTCCCCGCCCATCGCCGCCTCGGCAAAGGAGAAAGACCCCCATGACGTCGGCGCCCCCGTCCGGTCCCCCTCGATCCGACGTCCGGGTCCCCCGGTTCGGGGACGGCCAGGCCGAGCTCCTCCTGGCGGAGATGAGGCGCCTACCCCAGGACGATCCGCGCCGGGAGCGGCTGCGCACCCGGATCGTGGAGATGCACGTCCCGCTGGTGCGGAGCGTCGCGCGCCGCTACGCCAACCGCGGCGAGCCGCTCGACGACCTGCAGCAGGTCGCCTACCTCGGGCTCGTCAAGGCCATCAACCGGTTCGACCCCGACGTCGGCGACCGCTTCGTCACCTACGCCTACCCGGTGGTGACGGGCGAAGTGAAAAGGCACTTCCGGGACAAGACCTGGGGACTGCGGGTGTCGCGGCGCATCCAGGAGCTCCGGCCGGTGCTGCAGAGCACCGTCCAGGCGTTCACCCGCGAGCACGGCCGCTCCCCCACGACCCGGGAGATCGCCGCGCTGATGGAGATCAGCGAGGAGGAGACGGTCGAGGTGATCGTCGCCTGCGACGCCTACCGGCCGCTGTCGCTGGAGGCCCCGGCGGACGGCACCGCCGACGGCGACGCGGCGACGGTCGGCGAGCGGCTCGGCTCCGACGACCCGGCCCTGGAGAACCTCATCGACGGCGACGCGCTCCGCCCGCTGATCGACGAGCTGCCCGAGCGCGAGCGCACGATCCTGCTGCTGCGCTTCTTCGGGAACAAGACGCAGACGCAGATCGCCGAGCAGGTCGGGCTGTCGCAGATGCACGTGTCGCGGCTGCTGCGCGCGACGCTCGAGCGGCTGCGCGGCGGGCTGCTCGCCGAGAGCTGACCGGCGAGGGCCGGTCGGCTCTCGGGGCTTCGTCAGGGCTTCGGCAGCGCGCAGGACCTGCCCAGCACGACGTCGTTGCCCTTGCCGAGGCACCGCGCGAGCAGGTACGTCTGCTGGCCGTAGTGGATGCCGTGCCGCACGGTGACGTTCCCCTTGCGGTCCACCTCGCACGGGTTGTTCAGCGTGCAGCGCTCGCCGTCGTCATTGCCGGTGTTGTTGATGGCGACGACGCGGTGGCTGCGGGCGTCGATGACGGGCGAGCCGGACGTGCCGTGGATCGTCTGGCACTGCGGCGCGTACCGGATGGAGTCCTTCCATGTCCACCCGGCCTCGCGCAGCCGGTAGACGGTCGCGTCGGTCTTGCAGCCGTAGATGGCCTTCCAGTAGCCCGACACGATCCGGATCTCGGTGCCGTCGTGGGGCCGGGACGTCGACAGCCGCAGCGCCGGAACGCCGTACCGCTTCCGGATGGCGGCGTAGGTCTCGTCCAGCCGGTACACGGTGACGTCGGTGTCGGTCATGGTCGAGTACTCGACCTTGGTGGCCCGCAGCGTGCCGAGCGTCGAACGGCCGGTCCGGTCGAGGAGGGTGAACGTCCGGGTGGACGGCCGGTCGACGATGACCTGCCCCGGCTTCGGCATCCCGTTCTCCAGGCAGTGGCCGTTGGTGAGGACCAGGGCCTTGTCGGAGTCGTGCGAGCGCGGCCCGCGCACCAGCGAGCCCGAGCAGTTGCTGAGCGCGACGATTCCGGTGAAGTCGACCTCGCCGTGGCCGCGCGGGGCGGCCTGCGCGGTGCTCGCCGCGGCGGGCGGCGCGGCGGCGAGCGCGGCCCCGGCGAGGGCGAGCGACGCGGTGACGGCTCCGGCGGATCGTCGGTTCATGCGGGGTCCTCTCGGGCTGGCCGGCGGGAGCGCCCGGCCGGTGACGGCGCTGTCCCGGCGGATGCTAGATCAGCTTCGCCGCCGGACGAAGGACCGCCACACCGTACGATCGGCCCATGACCGAACCATCGCTGCGCTGGGGGATCCTCGGGACGGGCGGCATCGCCTCGGTGTTCGCCGAGGACGTGCTGCGCCTGCCCGGCCACGAGATCGCCGCCGTGGGCTCGCGCTCGCACGGCACCGCCGCCGCGTTCGCCGAACGGTACGGCGTCCCCCGGGCGCACGGCTCCTACGCCGAACTCGCCGCCGACGACGGCGTCGACGTCGTGTACGTCGCGACGCCCCACCCGATGCACTTCGAACCCGCGCGGCTGTGCGTCGAGGCGGGGCGGGCCGTGCTGGTGGAGAAGCCGTTCACCACCGGCGCCGCCGAGGCCGAGAAGCTCGCGGCGCTCTCCCGCGAGCACGGCGTGTTCGCGATGGAGGCGATGTGGACGCGGTTCAACCCGCTCGTCCGGCGGCTGCGCGACCTGGTCGCCGACGGCGCGATCGGTGACGTCACGGCCGTGTACGCCGACTTCTCCATCGCGGCGGAGTTCGACGCCGGGCACCGGCTGTGGTCGCCGGAGCTGGGCGGCGGCGCGCTGCTCGACCTCGGCTGCTACCCGCTGTCGTTCACCTGGCCGCTGCTCGGGCCGCCCGCGTCCGTGCAGGCCACCGCGTCACCCGCGCCGACCGGCGTGGACGCGAACACCGGCATCCTGCTCGGCTACGAGTCCGGCGCGATCGCGCTGCTGCACTGCGGGCTGCACGGCGACTCGCCGCACAGCGCCACCGTCGTCGGGACGCGGGGCCGGATCGACGTCGCGTCCCCGTTCTACCGTCCCGCCTCCATGACGGTGGTGCGGACGGGCGGCGACCCCGAGGTCCTCACCGCGGACATCGACGGCCACGGCTACACCTACCAGGCGGAGGAGGTCGCGCGCTGCCTGCGCGCCGGCCTCACCGAGTCGCCGCTGATGCCGCTCGACGAGACCATCGCGATCCTGCGCACGATCGACGAGATCAGCGCCCAGTTCGGTCAGTCGACGTCCACCCAGCCGTAGGTGCGCTCGACCGCCTTCTTCCACCCGGCGTAGCCCTTCTCGCGCTGCTCCTCGCCCCAGGTGGGCAGCCACCGCTTGTCCTCGTTCCAGTTCTGGCGCAGCTCGTCGGTGGTGTTCCAGAACCCGACGGCGAGGCCGGCGGCGTAGGCGGCGCCGAGGGCGGTGGTCTCGGCGACGACCGGGCGCGACACCGGGACGCCGAGGATGTCGGCCTGCATCTGCATGCACAGCTCGTTCGCCGTCACGCCGCCGTCCACCTTGAGGACGTCCAGCGAGACGCCGGAGTCCTCGCGCATCGCCTCGACGACGTCCTTGGACTGGTAGCAGATGGACTCCAGCGTGGCGCGGGCGAGATGCGCATTGGTGTTGAACCGTGACAGCCCGACGATCGCACCGCGCGCGTCCGACCGCCAGTACGGCGCGAACAGACCGGAGAACGCGGGGACGAAGTACACGCCGCCGTTGTCCTCGACCTGCCGGGCCAGGTTCTCGCTCTGCGCGGCGCCGGAGATGATGCCGAGCTGGTCGCGCAGCCACTGCACCGCCGACCCCGTCACCGCGATCGAGCCCTCCAGCGCGTACACCTGCGGATGGTCGCCGAACTTGTAGCAGACCGTCGTGAGCATCCCCGCCTTGGACCGGACGAGCTCCTCACCGGTGTTGAGCAGCAGGAAGTTGCCGGTGCCGTAGGTGTTCTTGGCCTCGCCGGGCGAGAAGCACACCTGCCCGACCGTCGCCGCCTGCTGGTCGCCGAGGATGCCGGTCAGCGGCACCTCGCCGCCGAGCGGGCCGTCCGCGCGGGTCACGCCGTACGGGTCGGGCGCCGAGGACGGCTTGATCTCCGGCAGCATCGAGCGCGGGATGCCGAAGAACGACAGCAGCTCCTCGTCCCAGTCGAGGGTCTCCAGGTCCATCAGCATGGTGCGGCTGGCGTTGGTGACGTCGGTGACGTGCACGCCGCCGTCCGTCCCGCCGGTCAGGTTCCACAGCACCCAGGTGTCCATGTTGCCGAAGACGGCATCGCCGCTCTCCGCGGCCTCCCGCACCCCGTCGACGTTCTCCATGATCCACTGGACCTTGCCAGCGGAGAAGTACGTCGCGGGCGGCAGCCCCGCGCGGTGCCGGATCGTCTTGCCGCGGCCGTCGCGCTCGAGCGCGGAGGCGATGCGGTCGGTGCGGGTGTCCTGCCAGACGATCGCGTTGTAGTACGGGCGGCCGGTGCGGCGGTTCCACACCAGCGTCGTCTCGCGCTGGTTGGTGATGCCGAACGCGGCCAGGTCGTCGTGGTGCAGGTTGGCCTTGTTCAGGGTCGTCTGCACGACCGCGCGGGTGCGCTCCCAGATCTCGGTCGGGTTGTGCTCGACCCACCCCGCCCGCGGCAGGATCTGCTCGTGCTCGAGCTGGTGGCGGGCGATCTCGTTGCCGCCGTGGTCGAAGATCATGAACCGGGTGCTGGTGGTGCCCTGGTCGAGGGCGCCGACGAAGTCGGCCATGCGGCTCTGCCTTTCTGCGCGGGGACGTGCGGTGCCTGGTGGTGCGGCGTCTGGTGGCGCGGGGCCGGTGGCGCGGCGCCGTCACTCGACGTCGTACTCGGGCCTCGGCTCGGTGCCCCCGGGCCCCTCCTCGGGAATGTGCCGGCCGATGAACAGGATGTACAGGCCGGCGCCCAGCACGCCGCCGATGATCGGCGCGACGATCGGCACCCAGAAGTAGAAGTGCCCGTACTGATCTCGCCAGGCGTTGTCGTACCCGGTGATGAACTGGGCGAGCCGCGGCCCGAAGTCGCGCGCCGGGTTGATCGCGTACCCCGCGTCCGAGCCGAACGCCATGCCGATCGCGACCACGACCAGCCCGATGATGAGCGGCGCCATGTTCGCCAGCGGCGGCGAGTTGCGCGCGTCGGTCAGCGCCAGGACCAGGAACAGCAGGATCGCGGTGCCGATGATCTGGTCGCGGAACGCGCCCCAGGTGTGCACCGGCAGCGACCCGTTGCCCGGCATGGTGGAGAACACGAACTGCGTCTTGGTGGTGTGCCCGGGGTCGAACTTGTCCAGGATCTCGCTGTAGTCCCACCGGACGATCAGCGCCGCGATGAACGCGCCGAGCGTCTGGGCGAAGATGAACGGGAGCACCTTCCGCCACGGGAAGCCCTTGAAGACCGCCAGCGCGACCGTCACCGCCGGGTTGATGTGGCCGCCGCTCAGCCGCGCCGAGACGTAGACGCCGAGCGTCACGCCCCAGCCCCACGCCCAGGTGATGGCGTCGTGGCCGCCGAGGCTCTGCGGAGCGCCGAGACCGCTGCCCGCGATGGCCTGCGCGACGACCCCCACCCCGAACAGGATGAGGATCAGCGTCCCGGCGAACTCCGCGGACATCTCCACGACGACGTCCGGGAGCCTTCGTGCTCGCGGCGGTGCGGCCATCTCTCCTCCTCGGGGCGTGACGCACGGCACAGCAGATGATCACTGTCCGCGTTCCTTCCCCGGTCGGCGGGCCCTACACGAACCGGTACCGGTCAGTGCCCCCGGAACGCCTCCGCCAGCCACCAGGACGGCCGCCCTCGCGCGATCTTCGCGTGCACGAGCATCGGCCGGTCGCGGGGGCCGGCCAGCCAATCGGCCACGGGCGCGAGGTCGCCCGGCCGCCGGACCGTCACCGCCGCGCAGCCGAAGCCGCGGCCGATCGCGGCCACGTCGGCGGGCGGGAACGTGACGGTGCCGAGCGGATGGCCGGACGGCCCGAAATGGTGGACCTCCGCGCCGTACGCCTCGTCGTCGTAGACGACCACCAGCAGGCCGAGGCCGAGCCGGACCGCGGTCTCCAGCTCGGCGGCGGCCATCAGCGCGCCGCCGTCGCCGAGCGCCGCCACGGTCAGCCGGTCCGGGCGGGCGACGGCCGCGCCGATCGCCGTCGCCAGGCCCAGCCCGATCGACTGGAACGCCTGCGTGAACACCAGGCCGTCGGCGTCGGGGACGTCCAGGAACATCGCCGGGTACCCCATGAAGTTGCCGGAGTCGACGGCGACGGTGCGCTCGCGCGGCAGCATCCCGTCCAGCGCGATCGTCAGCGTGCGCGGGTCGACGCGGGGGCCGCCGTCCGGGTGCTGGTCGTGCTCCTTGTCCTCCTCGTAGGGGATGTCCTGCCAGCGGCCCTCGCGGGCGATGCGGGCGGCGACGTCCTGCGTGCGGTACCCGGTGGCGGAGTGCCCGCGCGCGTCCAGCTCGGCGGCCGCGGCCCGCGCGGTCTCCGCGACGTCGCCGATGAGGCCGAGGTCGACCCGGTGGTGCGCGCCGAGCGCCCGGGCCTCCACGTCGACCTGCACGACCGTGGCGGCGCGGCCGACGAGCGCGCCGTGCCGGGTCGTCCACATGGTCAGCGAGCAGCCCCACCCGACGACCAGGTCCGCGCCGGCGATCAGCTCGGCCGCCGCGGGGGTGGCGAAGCCGCCGCTGACGTCCAGGCCGAACGGGTCGCCGGCGAACAGGCCGCGCGCGACCGCGGAGGTGGCGACGAGCGCGCCGCACCGCGCGGCGAGGTCGGCGAGGTCGCGGCCGGCGCCGGCCAGGCGCGCGCCCCGGCCGGCGATGAAGACCGGGCGCTCGGCGGCCTGCAGCGCGTCGGCGAGCCGGGCGACGGCGCCCGGCGGCGGCACCGGCAGCGGCGGCACCCGCACCGCGCGGGGCCGGTACCCGGCGCGCGTCCCGCCCCGCGCGTCGGCGGCGGGCAGCTCGGCGCCCTGCACGTCCAGGGGCAGCCCGAGCAGCACCGTGCGGCGCTCGGCGACCGCGGTCCGGCAGGCGCGCGCCACGTCGGCGAGCGCGGTCTGCGGCGAGTGCACCCGCTCCGGGACGGCGCCGACGGACGCCGCCAGCGCGGCCTGGTCGATCCGGAAGTTCGAGCGGACCGCCGACGCGGCCACCTCGCCGGCCAGCACCAGCAGCGGCGTACGGCTCTTGGCGGCCTCGGCGATGCCGGTGACGGCGTTGGTGAGGCCCGGCCCCTGGTGCACCGACACCACCCCGAGCCCGCCGCTCACCCGCGCGTACGCGTCCGCCATCGTCGCGGCGCCGCCCTCGGTGCGGGCGGCGACGAACCGGGCGCCGTGCGCGGCCAGCGCGTTGGTGACGTGGAAGTTGCCGCTGCCGACGACGCCGAACACGGTGCCGGCACCGAGCCGGGCGAGGGCCTCCCCCACGGCCTCCGCGACGATCATCGCTCGACCAGGGCCAGCACCCGCGCGGGGCTGCCGGAGCCGCCGACGATCGGCAGCGGCGCCGCGACCAGCACCGCGCCGCGGGCCGGCAGCCGGGACAGGTTCTGCAGCTGGGTGAGGCCGTACTTGCCCGCGCCGAGGAAGTAGGAGTGGCAGGGGAACGGCGGGTCGAAGGCGTGCGCGCCGCCCGCGTCGGTGCCGACCGTCTCCACGCCGAGCCCGAGCAGCGGCGTCTCCTCCGCCAGCCAGCGGGCGCACTCCGGCGAGATGCCCGGCGCGTGCGAGCCGTTCTCGTCGGCGTTCAGGAACGCCTCCGCGTCGGCGGAGCGCGCGTCCCAGCCCGTCCGGTACAGCAGCCAGCCGCCGTCGGGCAGCGGGCCGTGCGCCTCCTCCCACGCGCGGACATGCTCGATCTCCAGCAGGAAGTCGGGGTCGGCGGCGGCGTGCTCCGAGGCGTCGAGCACGACCGCGGGGGCGACGAGCCGCCCCGCCGGGACCTGCGCGACGTCCTCGCCGTCGCGGCCGGTCGCCCAGTGCACGGGCGCGTCGAAGTGGGTGCCGACATGCTCGCCGGTCGTGATGTCGTTCCAGTACCAGGCGGGGCCGCGGTCGTCGTACCGGCTGATCTCGCGCAGCGAGAAGGGGACCGTGTTCGCGAACGGCTCGGGCAGCCGCAGGATCGGCGTCCGGTCCGACAGCGGCGCGGTGAGATCGACGATCTCCACCGAGCCGCCGGCGAGGGCGGCGAGGAGCTGGTCGAGGACGGGCATCGTTCCTCCGGGCGGCGCGTACGGGCTGGGGGTCTCGCGCGGGGTCCCCCGAACGTATCGCAGACACCCCTGTTCGGAGGGTCACCCCGCGCAGGTGCGCCGTGCTATCCGATCAGCCCGCCCAGCCTTCCCTCCAGGACGACGAGCAGCTCGGCGAGCGCGCCCGCCAGCTCGTCGCGGCGCTCCGCGGGCATCCCCGACAGCAGCGCGGACTCGTATGCCACCTGGTCGGGCATGATCCGGTCGATCAGCGCGCGCCCGTCCGCGGTGAGCGCCAGGTGCTGGACGCGCCGGTCCCGCTCGTCGGGGCGCCGCTCGACCAGGCCGCGCTCCTGCAGCCGGCGGACCCGCTTGGTGACCGCGGCGCCGGAGGAGAACGTCTCGCGGGCGAGCCGGGTCGGGGTGACGCCGGGGCCGAGCCGGCGCAGCGCGGTGAGCACGTCGAACTCCGGCCGGACGAGCCCCTCCCGGCCGAGCGGGCCCTCCTGGGCCTGCTGCAGCAGCGCGGCGCAGCGGGTGATCCGCCCGATCACCTCCAGCGGGGAGGTGTCCAGCCCGGGATCGACGGCCCGCCACTGGCGGACCACCTCGGCGACCACGTCCTCCACGCCCGGCTCCCCCTCCGCGTGCCGTCCGGGTGATCGTACGCCCGTCAGGCCGCCCGGGACGCGGGGACGCGTCCGGGGGCGAGCCCGGCGAGCGCCCGGTGCCCCTCCCGTTCGGCGCGTTCGACCCGTTCGGCGGGCAGCGCGCCCTGCCACCATTCACCGGACGCGACGTCGGCGGCGTCGCGCACGTCCACCAGCGCGGACGCCAGGCGCTCGCGGGCCCGCGCGGCCCGCGCCGGGTCCGGGGCGCCGGCGCCGATGGTGCGGGCGGCGGCCGTGGCGGCGTCGAGGCGGTCGAGGGCGGCGCCGACCCGCCCGCCGGCACGGCGGTTGGTGACGAGGGCGCAGCTCAGCAGCCCGGCCGCGACGCCGACACAGGTGTCCAGCCAGCGCTCGGCCGCCAGCCGCCCGGCGGGCTGGAGCGCGGCCAGCTCGACCATCAGCAGCGCCATCGGCGTCACGAACACGCTGCCCAGCCAGTAGTTGCGGGCCATCGTCGCCTCGGTGCAGAACTGCAGGCCCATCACCGCGGCGACCAGCGCGAGACCGCCCGCGCGGGTCACCGGGAGCAGCGCGGTGAACAGCGCGAGCCCGGCCAGGTTGCCGAAGGCCCGCTGCAGGCCGCGGCTCCAGCTGAGGGTGATGTTGGCCTGGAAGACGGCGGCGGCGGTCACGACCGCCCAGTACGGGCGGCCGACGCCGAGCGCCATCGACGCCCAGCCGGCGAGCGCGGCGCCGACGGCGACGCGGGCCGCGACGGGCAGCAGCGGCGACCCCGGCCGCAGTGCCCCGAGCACGCCGCGGACGCCGCGCGGCGCGGCGGCGGCCCGGTCGGCGGCGATCCCGGCGAGCTCGCCGTCCTCGCCGGGACGGCCGGGCGCGTCCGGCACGGGCCGGTTGCGGCGCAGGTCCGCGGCCCAGCCGGTGAGCCGGTCCGGGTCGTCCGGGGTGCCGGCGACGACGGTCCCCGCGTGCACGAGGAGGCGTTCGAGGCGCCGCCGGTCCGCGGCGCGGCCCGCGGTCCGGGCGCCGGACCGCAGCAGCGTGTGCCAGGCGGCGTTGATCGCGGCGGCCGCGTCGTGGCGGGCCCGCGCGGCGCCGTCCGGCTCCGCGCCGGCGAGCCGGGACGCCGCCTCCAGTGCGCGGGCCACCGCCGTGCGCTCGGGGCCGTCGGGCCGGACGAGGCCGGGCGCCATGACGACGAGCCAGGCGACCGCGCCGCCTGCGAGGCCGAGCGCCAGGTGGAACGGGACGTCGGAGAGCCGCGCGTCCGGGACGAACAGGCAGCTCGCCGCGACGAAGGTGAGGATGAGGCCGCCGGGCGGCCCGGTGCGCGCCGCGTCGCAGAGCGCCTTGTGCGCGGCGGCGAGCAGCGCGGCGACCGCGACGCGGATCGCCGCGGAGTCGGTCGAGGCCGCGGTGACCAGGGCGATCCCGACGCTAGCGACCATGCCGAGCACCATCACCGCCATGAAGCGGGCGCGGGAGGCGTACGGCTCGCCGTGTGCGTAGAGCGCGCACAGCGACCCGGCGGAGGCGTAGAGCGCGAGGTCGAGGCGGCCGAGCGCCAGCAGGACCAGCGCCGGCACGCCGAACGCGATGGGCGCGCTCAGCGCGGCCTTGTGCCAGATGTCGGCCGCCTTGCCGACCTTCAGGACGCCGCGCAGCGGAAGCGGCCGGATCCGGACGACCGGGGCGCCGATGCTCTCTTCGCTCACCCCTAAAGCTTAACAAGTAATTTACTCGTGAAATATATGGAGAGCGTGTGCTCCCCGCCACGTTCCCGCCCGGCTCCATGATCGTGGTCGAGGGCCGGTCAGAGGCGGCAGAATGGGGCGGTGCCGAAGAACTCCGGGCCAGCCCACGTGCCCGCGGGACTCGTGCTCCTCGTCGGCCCGCCGGCTTCCGGCAAGACCGGCTTCGTGCGGGCGCTGCTCGCGCACGGGCAGATCGACGAGGGCGCCGTGGTCTCCAGCGACGAGATCCGCGCGGAACTCCTCGGCACCTCACCGGCCGACGCGGACTCCGACGCGGCCGACGCACGGATCTTCGAGGAACGCGACAGCAGGATCGTCGCCCGGCTCGCCGCCGGACGAACGGCGATCGCCGAGTCCACGAACGTCGCCCCCCAGGCACGCGCCCGCCTCATCGCCATCGCCAGGCGCTTCGACGCCCCGGTGACCATGCTGCGATTCGCCCCGGACCTCGGCACCCTCCTCCAACAGCACGCCGGCCGGGACCGTACTGACATCACCACCGCGGACGTCCGCGCCTACGCCGCGGTCATGGCCCGCCACGGCGGGGCCGACCAGCTGCGCGCCGAGGGCGCGAACGCCGTCCACGACGTCCCCGGCCGCTCTCAAGGGGTTACGGCCGCCGAAGCCGCAGCCCACTTCTCATTCACCTGACGACATCCAGGCTCATCTGCCCACGGGCCGCACGGACTCCTGCGGAGCAGGACTAGGGCTTCAGCCAGGGGTAGCGTGCGGTGTCACCGCTCGCGTAGTCCGGGTCCAGGTAGATGAACACGCGCTGGATCTTCCAGTCCCGGATCTCGAAGACGTCGCACCAGCGGCCGGCGCCCCACTCGGGCACACCCGCCCGCCACGGCCCGTCCCGGTGCTCGCCGTGGCTCGTGCCCTCGACGACCAGAGTGTCCCCGCCCGAGAACACCCAGTTGAACGTCGCGTAGTGGTGCTGGATGGACCTGATCGTCGCGCCGACGTCGCCGAACAGCCGCCCGATCGCGTCCTTGCCGGTCGCCAGCCCCCACTTGGGGAAGTAGACCTGCGCGTCGTCGGCGAACAGGTCCAGCAGCGGCGCCCCGTCGGACGTCACCCCGCCGTTGTCGAATCCCTTGAGGTACTCCAGCGCGACCGACTTGCGCTGCTCGTCCGTCATCGTCTGCCTGCTGACCGCCAACTACCTCACCCGTCCCGTGCGCAGTGGGAGCCGCCCCGCAGACCGTACCCCGGCGGGCGTCCCGCCGTTAGCCCTCCGGACGCGCGGGCACCACCGGAACAAACCTGACGCGTCAGAGGTTAGGGTTGCCTAATTACCACTGATCCATTTCGGCGGAGGTCCGCATGGCCACGGAACCGGTACGCAGAGGGCGCAGGCTCAACCGGGGGACGGTGCTGCGCACCGAGCGCCTCACCCCGCACATGATCCGCGTGGTGCTCGGCGGCGAGAGCCTCGCCGGGTTCGGCGCAGGCGAGTTCACCGACCACTACGTCAAGCTGCTTTTCCCGCAGCCCGGGGTGGCCTACCCCGAGCCGTTCGACATGGAGAGGGTCCGCGCCGAGATGCCGCGCGACCAGTGGCCGAGCGTGCGGACCTACACGGTCCGCGCCTGGGACCCCGAGGCCGTCGAGCTGACCATCGACTTCGTCCACCACGGCGACAAGGGCATCGCCGGGCCGTGGGCGGCGGCCGTCCGGCCGGGCGAGGAGATCTTCTTCAACGGCCCCGGCGGCGCCTACGCGCCCCGCGCCGACGCCGGCTGGCACCTGCTGGCCGGCGACGAGAGCGCGCTCCCCGCGATCGGCGCCGCCCTCGAGCGGATCCCCGAGGGCGCGCCCGCCCGCGTGTTCGTCGAGGTCGCCGGCCCCGAGGAGGAGCAGGACCTGCGCACGCCCGCCGGCACCGAGATCACCTGGCTGCACCGCGGCGGCGGCCAGGTCGGCGACCTGCTGGTCGAGGCCGTGCAGAAGCTCGACTTCCCCGACGGCGAGGTGCACGCGTTCGTGCACGGCGAGGCCGGCTTCGTCAAGGCGCTCCGCCGCCACCTGCGCGTCGACCGCGGCCTGCCGATGGAGCAGCTGTCGATCTCCGGCTACTGGCGCCGCGGCCGCGACGAGGACGGCTGGCAGTCGAGCAAGCGCGACTGGAACCGAGAGGTCGAGGAAGAGGAGGCCCGCGCCCTCTCCTGACGGCGACCTCCGCTCGCCGGCGCTCGCTGCGTTCGCCGTGCGATCGGTCGGCCCGCTTGGACAGGCGGCCTCCGGTCGCCGGCGCTCGCCGTGCGGTCGGGGGACCGGTCAGGCGGTGGCTTCGGTCCGGTCGTCCAGGTCGGGGCCTTCGTCGTCGGCGAAGCCGGGAAGCCAGCGCTCGGCCTCGGCGCGGTAGTCGCCCTCCGCCTCCAGCTGGCACAGGACTCCGCCGCCGCCCGCCAGGGCACGGCTGACCGCCAGGTACTGCGGCGGCAGCCGGAACTGGCGGGCGAGCGCGCCCGGCCGCATGTCGGAGGCGAGGCCGAGGCCCCGGGACGTCTGCTCGCGCATCCATTCGCGGGTGTAGCGGAACCGGTCGACGGCGAACGGCGCGGCGTGCGGGGTGACAAGCGCGGCGACCTCCTCCGGGTCGACCTCCGCGTCCGGGGCGAGGAAGCCCTCCTCCCACAGCGCGTCGACGATCTCGTCGGGGTCGCCGAGCGTGCCGATGCGCAGCAGCCGGCCGATCGACCACTGCAGCTCGCCCGGGACGCGGGCGGCGCCGCCGAAGTCCATGACGCCGAGGCGGCCGTCGTCCAGCACCCGGAAGTTGCCCGGGTGCGGGTCGATGTGGATCATCTCGCAGCGGGACGGGCCGGACAGCAGGAAGCGGAACAGCAGCAGGCCGGCCCGGTCGCGCTCCTCCTGGCTCCCCTCGGCGATGACCTTGGCGAAGGGCGTGCCGTCCAGCCACTCGGTGACCAGCACGTTCCCGGACTGCGCGACGACCGCGGGGACGACGAAGTCGGGGTCGTCGGCGTAGGCGTCGTGGAAGGCGGTCTGCGCGCGCGCCTCGTCGACGTAGTCGAGCTCCTTCTCCAGCCGCCGCTTGAGGTCGGCGATCACCGGTTTGACCTCGACGCCGGGGAACAGCGGCGTGATCACGCGGCTCAGCCGGGACATCTGGTTGAAGTCGCTCATCAGGGCGTCGGCGGCGCCCGGGTACTGGACCTTGACCGCGACGGTCCGCCCGTCGTGCCAGACGGCCTTGTGCACCTGGCCGATGGACGCGGCGGCGGCGGGCCGGTCGTCGAACTCGGCGAACCGCTCGCGCCAGTCCGTGCCGAGCCCTTCGGCGAGGACCTTGTGCGTGGTGGCGGCGGGCATCGGCGGCGCGGCCTCCTGCAGCCGGGTGAGGCTCGCGCGGAACGGCGCGGCGACCTCCTCGGGCAGCCCGGCCTCGAAGATCGACAGCAGCTGCCCGACCTTCATCGCGCCGCCCTTGAGCTCGCCGAGCACGGAGAACAGCTGCTCGGCGGTGCGGCGCTGGACCTCCAGCGCGACGGCCTCGGCGGGCCGGCCGATGGTGCGCTTGCCGAAGCCGAGGGCGGTGCGCCCGGCGAAGCCGAGCGGCAGCGTCGCCAGTTTCGCGGTCCGCGTCACCGCGCGGCGGGGGATGTCAGTCACGGCCCGGCCGCCCCTCGTTCGACAGTGCGTCCAATGATCTCCAGCCTCTCATGGCGAACGAATGCCACGAAATAGTCATTCCCGCTAAAAACTTCAGCGCTCAGACCGGCTCGGAGATTCCCGCGCCGGTCCGCGGCCGGGCGGCCGGACCGGCGGGCGCATCATGCCCGCACGGGCGCAGCAGCAGCTCCACCACCTCGAGGGCCTGCTCGATCTCCGGCCGGTTCCCGCCGAGGTAGTGCGCGTACATGAACGAGTCCGCGATGCGGACGACGGCCTGGGCGAGCGTCCGGGTCGGCAGCGGCACCCGCAGCGCGCCGCGGTCGGTCTCCCGCTGCAACTCCCGGGTCAGCAGCTCGGTCGCGCGGTCCTCGATGGTGCCGGGCATCGTGGCGAGCCGGATGAACAGCCGGGGCTCGCGCTCGGTGAACGCCTTGAGCGGCGCCGCGTCCACCACCGCCCGCATGAACCGGTCCAGCACGGTCAGGATCCGCTCCGGGCCGGTGCCCCGGACGCCGCGCGCCGCGACCCGGTAGGTGCGCTCGGTCATCTCCGCCAGCACGGTGCCGAGCAGCTGCTCGCGGCTGCCGACCCAGCGGTAGAGGGTGGCGCGGCCGACGCCCAGCTCGGCGGCGAGCGCCGACATGTCGATCGGCTCGCCCCGCAGGTAGTGCGCGGACGCCGCGGCGAGCGCGGCCTCGGGCCCGGTCGGGCGGCGCGCGGGCGCCGCGGCGGGTGACGGGCCGGGCCGCCCGTCCGGGGGAACGGAGCTGCCGCTCATCCGCCCAGCATGACACAGCGGGGACCGTGCTCCGGCGGCCTTGCGGACCCGGGCCGGGGGCGAGGGTCAGGCGCCGGCGACGCGGTCGATCAGTGCGGCGAGCAGCGCCGTCCGCGGGACGACGGAGGCGAGGTCGAGCCACTCCCCCGGCGCGTGGTCGCAGCCGCCGACGGGTCCGAGGCCGTCCAGGACGGGCACGCCGAGCGCGGCGATCAGGTTGGCGTCGGCGCCGCCGCCGGTGGCCGCGTCCCGCACGGGGACGCCGACCGTCCCGCCCGCGAGGACGGCCTGGCCGACCAGCCGGGCGGTGGCCTCGCCGCGCTCCCACGGCGGCATCGGGGCGTGCTCGGTGACCTCGGCGGCGACGCCCGGCACGCCGTGCTCCGCCGCGAGCCGCCGGATGTCGGCGATCATCGCGTCGAACGCCGCGGCCCGGTCGGCGCGCACGTCCACCACCAGGCGGCCCGAGGCCGCGACCACGTTCGGCGCGGACCCGGCGGCCAGCACGCCGACGTTGACGCCGGCGCCGGGCCGGGAGCCGTTCAGCGCCTGGCACGCGACGGTCAGCCGCGCGGCGGCGAGCGCGGCGTTCGCGCCGCGGCCCGGCTCGATGCCGGCGTGCGCGGCCCGGCCCCGCAGCGTGATCTCCAGGTCGGTGACGCCGCTGCGCGCGGACACCAGGTCGCCGTTCTCGCGGGCGCCCTCCAGGCACAGGGCCGCGGCGGCGCCGCGCGCCTCCGCCTCCAGGACGGCCCGGCCGAGCGGGGAGCCGGTCTCCTCGTCGGGCGAGCAGACCAGGACGATCTCCCCGTACCGTTCGGCGCCGAGCGCGATCAGCGTCTCGACCGCGGCGATCCCGGCGAGCAGGCCGCCCTTGTCGTCGCAGACGCCGGGGCCGTGCGCGCGCCCGAGCGCCCCGTCGACCCGGAAGGGCCGCTCGGCGGCGGTCCCGGCGGGGAACACGGTGTCGAGGTGCCCGGCGAGGACGATCCGGGCGCGGCCGGTGCCGCGGCGGCGGGCGACGACCGCGGTCCGGCCGTCCGCCAGCGGCCGCTCCTCGGCTTCCAGCCCGGACTCGCGGGCGTATCCGGCGACGAGGCGGGCGGCGCGGTTCACGCCGGGGACGTCGGCCGTGCCGCTGTCGACGCCGACCAACGCGGCCAGCCGCGCGAGGTAGCGGTCGCGGCCCGCGCCGGCCGCCGACAGCAGCGCGTTGCCGCCGATCGCGGCGCCCGCGGCCGTTACCATGACACCTCGCGAACGAGAGACTACCCGGAGTGATCAAGGGTAGTCGGTAGGTGTGGAAGACAGAAGCGGGGACGCCGGACGCAAGGGCCGGCTGCTGATCATTGGCGGGGCGGAGAACCGGACCTGCGGCTCCGGGCCCCTGGAGACGTTCGTCGAGCTGGCCGGCGCGGAGGACGCGCGGATCGTCGTGGTGACGACCGCGACGGAGGTCCCCGAGGAGGTCGCCGAGGAGTACACCGCCGTGTTCGGGCGGCTCGGCGTGTCGTCGGTGCGGGAGCTGCGGCTGCTCGGCCGCGCGGCGGCCGACGACGCCGCGACGTTGCGCGCGCTGGACGCGGCGACCGGGGTGCTGTTCAGCGGCGGCGACCAGTCGCGGATCCGGACGCTGGTCGGGTCGCGGACCAACGAGCTGCTCAAGCGCCGGCTGGAGCAGGAGGGCCTGGTGATCGCCGGGACGAGCGCCGGCGCGACCGCGATGGGGCACTGGATGATCCTCGGCGGGCACGGCCACGAGGTCGCGGCGTCCAGCGTGAAGGTGGGGCCCGGCCTGGCGCTGCTGGACAACGTGCTGATCGACATGCATTTCAACGAGCGGGGGCGGCTGCCGAGACTGCTCAGCGGCATCGCGCTCGACACCCGGCTGCTCGGCGTCGGGATCGACGAGGACACCGCGATCGTGGTCGGCGACGGGCAGTTCCAGGTGGTCGGCACCGGGGTCGTGACGGTGGTGGACGCGGGCCAGTCGACGGTGGCGTACGCCGCGTCCGACGACGAGCCGATGGCGATGTTCGATGTGTCCCTGCACCTGCTGCCCGCCGGGTGCTCGTTCCAGATGCACGACCGGCTGCCCGCGATCGGCACGATGCGCGGGCCCGGGGAGGAGTAGCCGTGCGGCTTGAGCATGTGCGCCGCCTCGGCGGCCCGAACGTCTATCTGGCCCGTCCCGTCGCCATCGCGCGCCTCGACCTGCAGGGGCTGACCGGGCACGAGACCACCGACCATCCGGGGTTCGCGGAGCGGCTGGTGGCGGCGCTGCCGGGGCTGCGCTCGCACCACTGCTCGGCGGGCCGGCCGGGCGGGCTGCTGGACGCGATGGCCCGCGGCACCTATTTCGGCCACGTCACCGAGCACGTGACGCTGGAGCTGTCCGGCCTGGCCGGCCGGGAGGTGTACTTCGGCCGGACGGTCCGCTCCGGCGGCCCCGGCGACTATGAGCTGATCCTTGAGTGCCCGCGCGACGAGCCGGCCGACACGGACGTGGTGGAGCACCTGGTCGAGCTGGCTGTGCGGACGGTGACCGCGGCGCTGTCGGGGATCGTGCCGGACCCCGCGCCGGCCCTGGCCCCGATCGCCGCGGCGTACGAGGCGTCGCGGCTCGGGGTGAGCACGGCCGCGCTGGCCCGCGCGGCCCGCGAGCGGGGCATGCCGGTCCGACGCGTCGGCGATCTGAACCTGCTGCGGCTCGGGTACGGGCGGCACCGCCGGCTGGTGTGGGCGGCGATGACCGGCGGCACGTCCGCGATCGGGATGGAGATCGCGGCGGACAAGCGGCTGGCGCACCGGGTGCTGGCGGACGCGGGCGTCCCGGTCCCGGAGGGCCGGGTGGCGGCGTCGCCCGCCGAGGCGGTGGGGGCGCTGCGGGAGATCGGCGCGCCGGTGGTGGTCAAGCCGCTGTCGGGGCACCAGGGCGAGGGCGTGCACATCGAGCTGTCGGAGCCGCCGGAGGTGGTGGCGGCGTTCACCTCGGCCGCGGGCGAGGACGGCCCTGGCAACCGGTGCGAGGTCCTCGTCGAGTCCTACATCCCGGGCCGCGACTACCGGGTCCTGGTGGTCGGCGGGCGGGTCGCGGCGGCGGCGGAGCTGACCGCCGCGCAGGTCACCGGAGACGGGACGTCCACGGTCGCGGAGCTGGTGGAGCGGGTCAACGCCGACCCGGCGCGCGGCGAGGGCCATGACCGCCCGCTGACCCGGATCGTGCTCGGCGCGACCGAGCTGGCGCTGCTGGCCCGGCAGGGCCGCGGCCCGGACACGGTGCCCGCGGACGGCGAGACGGTGCCGCTGCGCCGCAACGCGAACCTGTCCACCGGCGGGACGAGCCGCGACGTCACCGGCGACATGCACCCGGAGGTCGCCGCGATGTGCGTGCGGGCCGCCTCGACCGTGGGGATGGACGTGTGCGGGATCGACCTGCGGCTGCCCGACATCGGCTCGCCGCTGCCGGCCGAGCGCGGCGCCGCGGGGATCCTGGAAGTGAACGCCGCGCCGGGGCTGCGCATGCACCTGGCCCCGTACGAGGGCGAGCGCCGCGACGTGGCGGGCGACATCGTCGACCTGATGTACCCGCCGGGGACCCCGTCGCGGGTGCCGGTGGTGTCGGTGACCGGCACCAACGGCAAGACCACCACGGTCCGGATGATCGCGCACATGCTGGAGATGGACGGCGTGCGCACCGGCATGACCAGCACCGAGGGCGTGTACGTGGGCGGCCGGCTGATCCACCGGTCGGACGCGTCCGGGCCGCGGTCGGCGGAGATGGTGCTCGGCGACCGGTCGGTGGAGGCGGCGGTGCTGGAGACGGCGCGCGGCGGGATCGTCCGGCGCGGCCTCGGCTACGACAGCGCCGACGTCGCGGTCGTCACCAACGTCACCCGCGACCACCTCGGCATGGACGACACCGAGTCGGTGGACGACCTGATCGACATCAAGGCGCTCGTCGCCGAGGAGATCCGCCGGGGCGGCCGCCTGGTGCTGAACGCGGAGGACGGGCCGTCGGCGGGGCTGGCCGAGCGTCCCGCGGTGCGGCGCCGCGACCCGGAGCTGTGCTTCTTCGCGATGTCGGCGGACGCGCCGGTGCTCGTCCGGCACCTGGAGGGCGGCGGCACCGGCTACCACGTCGAGGACGGCTGGCTGACCGAGGCGCATGGCGGGCGCCGCACCCGGGTGCTGCCGGTGGAGGACGTCGCGGGCTCGTCGGGCGGCCAGGCCGGGCACGTCGTCGCGAACGCGCTGGCCGCGCTCGCGGCGGGGCGCGCGCTCGGCGTGCCGCTGGAGGTCGCCGCGCAGGCGCTGCGGACGTTCGAGCCGCACACCCGCAACCCCGGGCGGGGCTGCGTCTACCAGGTCGGCGAGAACCCGGTGCTGGTCGACTACGCGCACAACCCGGCGGCGGTCGCCGCGGTCGGCGCGTTCGTGCGGGCCCGCTGGGGCGGGGGCGTCGCCGCGGTGACGCTGCCCGGCGACCGGTCCGACGAGCTCGTCGCCGAGACCGCGCAAGCGCTGGCGGGCGCGTTCGGACGGGTGGTCGTCTACGAGGACGAGGACCTGCGGGGCCGCCGCTCCGGCGAGATGACCCGGCTGATCGTCCAGGGGCTGCGGGAGGGCCGCCCGGACGTGCGGCACCATCCGGCGGGCGACCTCAAGGGGGCGCTGGCCTCGGCGCTCGACATGGCCCGGCCCGGCGAGCCGGTGCTGCTGCTGTACGAGAAGCTGGAGCCGGTCGTCGAGCTGCTCGACACCCTCGGCGCCGAGCCCGCGATGCCCTGACTAGGACGGCTCCGGTTCGGCGCGCGTCCCGCCCGGGGCCTTCGCTCCGCCGGGGGGCGCGGCGGGCTCGGGAGCACGCAGGAGCAGGACGGCGACGGCCAGCAGCGCCAGCACGACGATCCCGTCCATCCAGTAGTGGTTCGCGGTGCCGACCACGACGGCGATGGTCGCGACCGGGTGCAGCAGCCACAGCCACCGCCAGCGCGTCCGGCACGTGACGACCAGCCCGATCGCGATGATCGCGGCCCAGCCGATGTGCAGCGACGGCATCGCCGCGTACTGGTTGGCCATCGTGTCGTGCTGCGGCGACCCGTACACCGACGGGCCGAAGCGGGCGGCGGTGTCGATCAGGCCGGTGGCGGGGAGCATCCGCGGCGGCGCCAGCGGGACGAGCAGGTGCAGCGCGAGCGCCCCGGCCGTCAGCGCGACCAGGACCCGGCGGATCCACCGGTAGTGCGCGGGGCGGCGCAGGTAGATCCAGAGCAGGAACAGCGCCATCGCCGGGAAGTGGACGTAGGCGTAGTAGCAGTTGGCGACGTGCACCAGGAACTGGCTGTGCAGCAGCTCGTGCTGGACGTGCAGCTCGTTCGGCAGGTCCAGGGCCCGCTCGACGTCCCAGATCCGGTGCGCGTTGCCGAACGCCTCCCCCACCCGGTCGTTGGCCAGCAGCCGCCCGAGCTTGTAGATCGTGAACAGCACCGCGATCAGCAGCAGCTCGCGGACGGGCCGCGGCCGCCCGCCCGGCCGCCCCCCGCCCGGCCGTCCCGGTCTGCGCAGCCGCGCGAACGACGAGACCGGCCGGGACGGCTGTTGGAGGAGGCTCATGCTGCTGTCCTTCTGGCGGGCGGTCCACCGCGCTCGGGCGAGCCGGCGGCTGCGGGAAAGGCCCGGGCCGTCCCCTCGTCGGGGACGGCCCGGGCCCTCGGTCAGGTCACGGCCGGGTCGAGCTCGCGCTCGTCCTCGCCGGGACGCGGCGCGGGGCCGCCGTCCCCGCCGCCGTGTCCGTCGTGGAGCAGATGCCGAAGCCTCTCACCTTCGACGTCCACGTTGGGCAGGATGCGCGCGAGCCACCGCGGCAGCCACCAGGCGGACCGGCCGACCAGCGCCATCACCGCCGGGACGATCGTCATCCGGACGACGAAGGCGTCGAAGGCGACGCCGGCCGCCAGCGCGAAGCCCATCATCTTGATCATCGACTCGGAGGAGGACAGGAACCCGGCGAACACCGCGATCATGATCACCGCGGCGGCGGTGACGACGCGGGCGCCGTGCCGGAACCCGGTGACCACCGCCTCGCCCGGGGCCGCGCCGTGCACGTGCTCCTCGCGCATCCGGGTGACCAGGAAGACCTGGTAGTCCATGGCCAGCCCGAACACCACGCCGATCATGAAGATCGGCATCATGCTCATGATCGGGCCGGTCGTGTCGACGCCGAACAGCCCGGACAGCCAGCCCCACTGGAACACCGCGACGACGGCGCCGAAGGTGGCCGCGACGGTGAGCAGGAACCCGAGGGTGGCCTTCAGCGGCACCAGCAGCGACCGGAACACCAGCATCAGCAGGATGAACGCGAGCCCGACGACGAGCCCGAGGTAGGGCGCGAGCGCGCCGCTGAGCTTGGCCGACACGTCGATCATCATGGCCGTCCGGCCGGTGACCATGGCCTCGGCGCCGGTCTGCGCCTTCAGCCCGTCGCCCTTGTCGCGGATCGCGGACACGAGGTCCTCGGTCTGCTGCGTGCTCGGGCCGCTCTTCGGGATCACGGTCAGCACGGCGGTGTCGCCCTTGGCGTTCGCCTGCGGCGGCGTCACGGTCACCACGTCCGGGAGGGACTTGATCTCGCCCGCGAAGGTCTGCGCCGCGGCCTTGGCCTGGCCGCCGTCGACGACGACCATCAGCGGTCCGTTGAAGCCGGGGCCGAAGCCCTTGTCGAGCAGGTCATAGGCCTTGCGCTGGGTGGTGGCGGGCGAGGCGGCCTCGTCGCCGGGCATGCCGAGCCGCAGGTCCAGCGCCGGGGCGGCGATGACGCCCATGCCGACGATCGCGAGCAGCAGGACCGGCAGCGGGCGGCGGATGATGAACCGCGCCCACCGCTCCCCGAACGGCGGCCGGCCGCGCCGCGACACGCCGCCGCGCAGGAACGGGATCCAGCCGCCGAGCACCTTGCGGCCGGCGAAGCCGAGCAGCGCCGGCAGCAGGCTCAGCGCGATCAGCACGGCGACGACCACGGCGAACGCGGCGGCGAGGCCCATCTCGGTGAGCATCGGGATGCCCACGACGGAGAGGCCGGCGAGCGCGATGACGACGGTCAGGCCGGCGAACACCACGGCGGACCCGGCGGTGCCGACGGCGCGTCCCGCGGCCTCCTCCCCGCTGCGTCCCTCCTGCAGCTCGTGCCGGTAGCGGGAGACGATGAACAGCGCGTAGTCGATCGCGACGGCGAGGCCGAGCATCAGCGCCAGCGTCGAGGTCATCGAGCTCATCTCGAACAGCCCGGTCGCCGCGGTGATCCCGGCCATCGCGATGCCGACGCCGAGGATCGCGTTCAGCAGCGGCAGCCCGGCGGCGATCAGCGACCCGAACGTGATGATCAGCACGACCGCGGCGATGGCGACGCCGATCACCTCGGTGGCGCTCTGCTCGGGCATCGCCTGGGTGGCGTCGCCGCCCATCTCCACCTGGAGCCCGGCGTCCTTCCCGGGCTGGGCGGCGGCGGTCAGCGCGTCGCGCGCCGCGTCGGTGAGGTCGATCGCCGGCACCTTGTAGGTGACCTGCGTGTAGGCGATCCGGCCGTCCTGCGAGACGGCCTTGGCCTGGTACGGGTCGACGACGGAGGCGACCTGCGGCGCGGTCTTCAGCTTGGCGACGACCTTCTCGACGCCCGCCTTGCCGGCCGGGTCGGTGACGGTCTTGCCGTCGGGCGCGGCGAACACGACCCGTGCGGTCGCGCCGTCCGCCGATGCCTGCGGCATCCGGTCCTTGAGCAGGTCGATCGCCTGCTGGGACTCGGTGCCCGGCATCGAGAAGTCGTTGGAGGTGGGCCCCTTGAGCACCGCGGCGCCGACGCCGAAGAGCACGAGCAGCCCCACCCAGAGCAGCGTGACGAGCCGGCGGCGCCGGAACGAGAACCGGCCGAGCCGGTAGAGGAAGGTGGCCAAGAGAGCGTCCCATCGGTAACGGGGCGTGCGGACATGGCCCCACGGCGGCCGGCCGTCGGGCTGTCACTTCGGTCAGGGGGGTGGAGGGAGTGCTCGGCCGCCATGTCGGGGACCCGGAGCCGCCTGGCGGCGGTACGGCGCCGGGGTCGGAGGGGCCCGGTTAGGGGCCGGGCAGCCCGGCGCGCAGCTGCGCGAACGCCGAGTCGATCAGGTCGGGCAGGTCGGCGCCGGTGCGGCCGTCCACCCACAGGTCGACGGCGGTGCGCATGGCGACGCCGGCGGCGCCCGCCAGCAGGTGCGGGTACAGGTCGCGGCCGGCGTGCGTGCCGGTGCGCGCGGCGATGACCTCGGCGATCTGCCGCTGCATCTCGCCGAGGCCGCACAGCTGCTTGCCGACGAGCCCGGGGTTGCGCTTGACCACGCGCAGCAGCGCGATGGTCTCGTCGCGGGTGTCGGTCTGCAGCAGCACCTCCCGGACGACCGCGCGCAGCGCGTCCCAGATCGGCTCGCCCGCCGGACGGGCGCGCAGGGCGTCGATGACGGCCTGCGCCCCGTCGGTGAGCGGCGCGACGATCGCCTCTTCCTTGCCCGGGAAGTAGTTGTGGAACGTGCGGGGCGAGACCCCGGCCGCGTCGGCGATCGCCTCGATCGTGACGCCCTCGACGCCGCGCTCCACGGCGAGGAGGGCGGCGGCGCGGCTGAGCGCCTGGCGCGTCGCGACCTTCTTGCGCTCGCGCAGGCTCGTCTCGGTCATGCTCTCACGGTAAACCGAACTTGCATGTCCGGCAAAATTGCAGGCACTGCCAGCTTGCGTGATGTGCATCTCATCGCGGGCCGGGAACGGATCCGCGCCGCGCACCGTTCCCGGCGCCGCCCACTGGCGCCCCACCGACGACGTGCGCCCGCTAGTCGATCGGCAGGCCCGTGTAGTTCTCGGCCAGCGACGCCTTCGCGGCCTCGGACGAGGCCACGTAGTCCAGGTGCGAGCGCTGCAGCCGCAGGGCGAAGTCGTCGGCGGCCGGATCCACGTGCAGCAGCGTGGTCATCCAGTAGGAGAAGTGCTCGGCGCGCCACACGCGCCGCAGGCACGTCGAAGAATACGTGTCGAGGAGAGTGTCCGAGCCCGTCGCGTACCGCTCCGTCAGCGCCCTGGCCAGCACGATCACGTCGGACACCGCCAGGTTCAGGCCCTTGGCGCCCGTCGGTGGGACGATGTGCGCCGCGTCGCCCGCCAGGAACAGCCGGTCGTGCCGCATCGGCTCGGCCACGAAGCTGCGCATCGGCGTGATCGACTTGTCGGTGATCGGGCCCTCGTGCAGCTTCCACCCGTCGTCGGTGGCGAACCGGGTCGCGAGCTCGTCCCAGATCCGCGCGTCGGACCAGGAGCCGATGGACTCGTCCGGCGACACCTGCAGGTAGAGCCGGCTGACCTGCGGGGACCGCAGGCTGTGCAGCGCGAACCCGCGGTCGTGGTTGGCGTAGATCAGCTCCTCGGTGGACGGCGGGACGTCGGCGAGGATGCCGAGCCAGGCGAACGGGTACTCGCGGGAGAACGTGCGCAGCCCCGGCACCGCCGGGCGGCTGACGCCGTGGAACCCGTCGCAGCCCGCGATGTAGTCGCACTCGAGGGTGTGCGTCGCGCCGGCGGCGTCGCGGAACGTCACGCTGGGCGCGGAGGCGTCCAGGTCCACCACCTCGGTCTCGAACCGCACGTCGCCGCCGTCCGCCAGCCGCTTGGCGACGAGGTCCTTGACGATCTCGGTCTGCGCGTAGACCGTCACGGTCCGGCCCGTGAGGTCGGTCAGCGGGACCCGGTGGCCGGCGCCGCCGAACCGCAGCTCCAGGCCGTGGTGGACGAGGCCCTCGCGGTCGAGCCGCTCCCCCGCCCCGCTCTCGCGGAGCACGTCGGTGGTGCCCTGCTCGAGCATCCCGGCCCGCTGCCGCCGCTCCACGTAGCCGCGGTCGCGGCTCTCCAGGACCACCGAATCGATCCCCTGCAGATGCAGCAGATGCGACAGCAGCAGCCCCGCCGGGCCACCTCCGATGATCGCCACCTGGGTACGCATCGAGCCTCCTCGTCATCGGTCCTCGGGGGGATCCCCCTGTGATGCTGGCGCGCGTACCCGCAGGTTCAGGCGCCGGTCTTCCGCTCGGTGGAAAACGTCTCGGGGCGTGCGCGCCAGTGCCGCTCGACGTCGCGCGACAGCGCCCGCGCCGCCGTCGTCAGCGGCGGCAGCAGCCGCCGCAGGTCGGCGCTGCGGGTCCGCGCGACCAGCGACAGCGCGGCCACCACCTCGCCCGTCCCGTCGCGGACCGGCGCGCCGACCGACGAGGCGCCCAGCGTCATCTCGTCGCGGGTCAGCGCGTACCCCGAGCGGCGCACCTGCTCCAGGCAGCGCCGCATCTCGTCCGCGTCGGTGATCGTGCGCGCCGCGTGCCGGGCCAGCCCGGCGGCGATCACCCGCTCCCGGTACTCCGGCGGCGCGAACGCCAGCAGCACCTTCCCGACACCGGTGGTGTGCAGCGGCAGCGTCGCCCCGACCTGCGTCACGACCGGCACCGACCGCGTCCCGCGCAGCCGCTCGACGACCAGGACGCGGTCCTCGCGCAGCACGGCGAGCTGGACGTTGTCGTGGGTCGCCTCGTACAGGTCCTCCATGTGCGGCAGCGCCAGCTCCCGCAGGCCGGTGACGGCGGGTGCCTGGCTGCCGATCCGCCACAGCCGGGTGCCGATCCGGTACGTCCCGTCGGGCACCCGCTCCAGGAACCCGCCGGCCGCCAGCTCGCCGACCAGCCGGTGCCCGGTGGCCAGCGGCAGCCCGGCGCGGCGGCAGATCTCGCTCAGGTTCAGGCGCACGTCGTCCTGGGCGAAGGCGTTCAGGATGGCCATCACCTTGCCCGCCACGCTCATCGGGCGCGCGCGCTCCGCCATGGCCCTCCCGCCGGTCACTCCTGTTCGGCCAGTACCCGCTGGGCGACGGCGAACGCCGAGTTCGCGGCGGGCACCCCACAATAGATCGCGGTCTGCAGCAGGACCTCCTTGATCTCCTCGGGGGTCAGCCCGTTGCGCAGCGCGGCGCGCACGTGCATGGCCAGCTCGTCCAGGTGGCCGCCCGCGACCATGGCGGTCAGCGTGATGCAGCTGCGGGTCTTGCGGTCCAGCCCGGGACGGGTCCAGATCTCGCCCCACGCGTACCGGGTGATCAGGTCCTGGAAGTCGGTGGTGAAGGCGTCCTTGCGCGCCTCGGCGCGGTCGACGTGCGCGTCGCCGAGCACCTCGCGGCGCGTCCGCATGCCCGCGGCGTGGCGTTCCTCGTCGGTGCTCATGCCCGTCCCTTCCAGGTGCGATCCAGGTGCGCGGTGATCGCCTCGGTGACCGGTTCCGGCCGCTCGGCGTTGGCGAGGTGCCCGGCGCCGTCGACCACCGCCAGTTCGGCGCCGGGGATGCCGCCGGCGAGGCGGTCGGCGTGCCCCTCCGGCGGGGTCGGGCCGTCCTGCGCGCCGGCGATCACCAGGGTCGGCGCGGTGATGCCGCCGAGCCGCGCGGTGGCGTCGAACGCGGCGAGCGCGTCGCAGCAGCCCGCGTAGCCCTCCGGATCGGTCGCGCGGAGCATCGCCACGTACGGCTCCGCGCCGGTGAACCCGGGGGTGAACCAGCGCTCTGCGGCGGTGTCGGCGACCGGTCCGACGCCTTCGCGGCGGACGAGCGCGGCGCGGTCCCGCCACGGCTCCGGGTCGCCGAAGCGCGGCGAGGTGCAGCACAGGACGAGGCTCGCGACCCGTTCGGGGGCGCGGAGCGCGAGGGCGGTGCCGACCGCGCCGCCGAGCGAGACGCCCGCGTACGCGGCCTCGGCGATGCCGAGCCGGTCGAGCAGCGCGGCGACCCCGCCGGCGAGGTCCTCGACGGTGAACGGGCCGTCCGGCGGCGGCGCGCCGCCGTGGCCCGGCAGGTCGTAGCGCAGCACCCGCCATGACCGCGTCAGCGCGGGCAGCTGCGGCAGCCACAGGTCCATCGAGGTGCCAAGGGACGGGCCGAGGACGACGACGGGCGCGTCCGCCGGCCCGTCGAGGCGGTACTGCGGGGTCTCGGGATGCGGGGTCACGCGCGGCTCCTCCGGTACGCGTCGAGGGCCCGGTCGGCCAGGGCGGCGGCCGCGCCGGTGCCGGGGTCGGCTCCGAGGACGTTCAGCAGGCCGTCCAGGTTCGCGCGCATCCGGTCCGCCGACACCTCCAGCCCGCAGACCAGTTCGGCGGCGGTCTCGGCGGCGCCGCCGGTCAGCCGCAGGCACTCGCGCAGCGGCTGCCACTCGGCGTGCCACTCCCCCGCCGGCCGCTCCAGCGGCGCGGCCTGCGCGGCGAGGACGACCTGCGCGTACGCCGGGACCTGCAGCGCCGCCGACCGGACGAGGGCCGACAGCGCCGGGTTGCGCTTGTGCGGCATCGACGACGAGCCGCCCCGCCCGGGCCCGGCGGCCTCGGCGACCTCGTCGACCTCGCTCTGCGCGAGCAGCCACACGTCGGTGGCGATCTTGCCGAGGGCGCCGGCCGTCACCGCGAGAGCGGACGCGAGGTCGGCGACCGGGGTGCGGCGGGTGTGCCACGGCAGGACCGGGACGTCCAGGCCGGTCTCCTCGGCGAACGCGGCGACCAGGTCGAACGCCGCGTCCCCGTAGGCGTCCAGGGTGCCGGCGGCGCCGCCGAGCTGGACGGGCAGCGCCACCGCAGCCAGCCGCTCGCGCGCCTCCAGGCAGCCGAGCAGCCAGTTCGCCGCCTTCGCGCCGAACGTGGTGGGCAGCGCCTGCCGGCCGAGCGTGCGGCCCGCCATCGGGGTGTCGCGGTACCGCGCCGCCGTCCCGGCCAGCGCGTCCAGGGCCCGGTCGAGGTGGGCCAGGGTGACGCGCCGCGTCCGGGCCGCGACGAGCATGGCGCCGGTGTCGGCGATGTCTTGGCTGGTGGCGCCCTTGTGCACGTGCTCGCCCGCCGCGCCGGCGCGGCTGCGCAGGTCGGCGACCAGCGGCACCACCGGATTGCCGGACCCGCGGGCGCGGCGCGCCACGTCGGCCGGGTCGAACCCGCCGCCGGCCGCGGCGGCGGTGATCGCCTCCGCCGCGGCGGCCGGAACGATCTTCAGCCGGGCCTGCGCCCGGGCGAGCGCCGCCTCGGCGTCCAGCATCGCCGCCAGGTACGCGGCGTCGCTGGTGGCCGCCTCGGCCTCCGTCCCGGCGCGCACCGGCGACAGCAGCCCCGCGTCCGGCGACGGCCCCTCGGTGGGCGCCGTCTCAGAAGGCGGCGTCTCAGAGGGCAAGGAAGACCGTCTCCCCCTCGCCCTGCAGCCGCACGTCGAACCGGTACGTCCGGTCGGCCTCCCGCTCGGCGACCAGCGTCCCGCGGCGGTCCGCCGGGACCTCCGCGAGCAGCGGGTCGGCGGCGTGCGCGGCCTCGTCCTCGGGGAAGTAGATCCGGGTCGCGACCGGCTTCAGCAGGCCCCGCGCGAACACCAGCAGCGCGATGTAGGGCGCGCCCGCGCCGACCGCGCCCGGCTTCACCGTGGTGAACCAGTACCCGCCCGCCGGGTCGGTGCCGCACCGGCCGAACCCGGAGAAGTCATGCCCCTCCCGGACGATGCCGCCCGGCCGCCGCGGGATCTCCCCGTTCTCGTCGGCCTGCCAGATCTCCAGCAGCGCGTCCGGCACGGGCTCGCCGGCGCCGTCCAGCACCCGCCCCCGCACGGTGATCGCGTCCGGCCGCCACGCGGGCGCCACCCGCGGGCCGGCCTCGTACGGCAGCGCGTAGCCGTAGAACGGGCCGACGGTCTGCGACGGGGTGGTCTTCGCCGATGCCGTCATCACGCCTCCATCGGGGTGTCGCCGAGCACGATGTCCCACTGGAACCCCAATGCCCACTCCGGCTTGGTGAGGTCCATGTCGAACCGCGAGATCAGCTTGTCGCGGTCCTTCTGCTCGGGGATCGACTGGAAGATCGGGTCGAACGGGAACAGCGGGTCGTCCGGGAAGTACATCTGCGTGACGAGCCGCTGGGTGAACGCGGTGCCGAACACCGAGAAGTGGATGTGGGCCGGCCGCCACGCGTTGTGGTGGTTGCCCCACGGGTACGCGCCCGGCTTGATCGTGATGAAGCGGTAGCGGCCGTCGTCGTCGGTGAGGCAGCGCCCCGCGCCGGTGAAGTTCGGGTCCAGCGGCGCCGGGTGGATGTCGCCGAGGTGGTCGTAGCGGCCCGCGGAGTTCGCCTGCCAGACCTCCACGAGCGCGTTGCGCACCGGGCGGCCCGCCCCGTCCAGCACCCGGCCGGTCACGATGATCCGCTGGCCGAGCGGCTCGCCGGAGTGCTGGACCGTCAGGTCGTGGTCCAGCCGGCCGAGCTCCTGGTGGCCGAAGACCGGCGCGGCCAGCTCCACGCTGTCCGGGCCGAGCTTCGGCATGATCAGCTCCTGCGCCGGGGCGCGGAGCACGGTGCTCTTGTAGCCCGGATACAGGTACGGGGGATGCGTCATGCGCTCGTTCCTTCCTCGACGTGCTCCGCGGTGCGGCCCGCCACGATGATCACCTTAGGGCCGCCGTGCACGTCCGCCCCGCCGTCGCGCCGCACTGCGCTCCACCCTGGCAGCAGCCGGGGACCGCGCCGCACCCGGCTTTCCGCTCAATGGAAAACCAGGGGCGCCGTCAGCGGGAGGGGCCGGGATCAGGCGCGGTCGGGCAGCCCGAACACCGGGAACAGCGACGTGTCGAAGAACGCCGACACCTGCGACACCCCGTCGCCCGTGATGCTCAGCACCTGGATCTGGAACGGCCGGTGCACGCCCTCGGCGTCGCGCCGGTACATGCCGAAGGCCGGCTGGCCGTTGGCCGCCGCCGGGATCATCCGCAGCTCGCCCGGCTCGGGGCCGCACTGCGCCTTGATCAGCCGGACGATCGCGTCCGAGCCGACGAACCACTCGGGGAACGGCGGCATCTCCCAGACCGCGTCCTTGCGGAACAGCTCCAGCAGCGCGTCCACGTCCGCGTCGTCGAACGCCTTCGCGTACCGCTCGAGCAGCTTGCGCTGGCCCGGGTCGGTCGGCTCGACCAGTTCGTCGCGCAGCGGCGCCGCCTCCTCCAGTTGCGCGCGCGCCCGCTGCAGCGCGCTGTTGACCGCCGCCGTGGACGTGCCGAGCAGCTCGGCGGCCTCGGCGGCCTTCCACTTCAGCACGTCCCGCAGGATCAGCACGACCCGCTGCTTGGCGGGCAGGTGCTGGAGCGCGGCGACGAACGCCAGCCGGGTGCTCTCGCGGGCGGCGACGATGGTGGCGGGATCCGTGGCGTCCGCGCCGAGCACCGCGTCCGGCGCGGGCTCCAGCCACGGCACCTCCGGCGACGCGACGACGGGCCGCTCCGGCTCGTCGCTGGGCGCGCCCAGCCCGGACGGCATCGGCCGGTGGCCGCGCTGGTCGATCGCGGTCAGGCAGACGTTCGTGGCGATCCGGTACAGCCACGTCCGCAGGGACGACCGCCCCTCGAAGTTGTCGTAGGACCGCCAGGCCCGCAGATAGGTCTCCTGGACGAGGTCCTCGGCGTCGTGGATCGACCCCAGCATCCGGTAGCAGTGCGCCAGCAGCTCCCGCCGGTACGGGTCGGCCAGCTCCTGGAAGTCCTGATCCGTCTCTTTGGTGCTGTTCACCATGGTGGTCATCACCTTCGCTGGGCGGCGTCAGTGCGGCGGCGCCGCTTCGGCCGCCGTCCACCCCGACCGTAGGCGACCCCACCGACAGAACACATGCGTTCTGACGATCCTACGCCCGACCTGCGGTTTCACCACCCCGAACGGCTCACCCGGCGCGCCCGCGAATCCCCGCCACCAGCCCCGCGAAAGCCTCCCGCGTCATCGCGATCACCGGCCCCCCGGCATCCTTGGAGTCCCGCACCCAGACCAAAGCCCGCGCCCCCGCCACCTCGACGCACTCGGCCTCCCGGCTCGCCGAGGCCTTGCGCCAGCGCACGGCTCCTGCGGGCTCCTCGCGAGCGCCGGTGGGCGCGGCTCCACCGGACACGGAAACGGACCGCTGGACCAGTGTCACCAGAGCCTCCCACCGGCCTCACCGAGGCCGTTTCGCCTATCCGCGGGCACCACCGCCCGTTGCCTACCCAGAGCGATCAGCGAACACTCTCCGTAATTCGCATCGATCTCGGCAGGAAGAGTCCATCGATCTTGGCAGGAAGATTTGTACCAGCTTCGGCAGCGACCGGACGGCGCAATGCGACTCTTGGTCCGGGGTTCGCCGGTGGCTCGGCGGCCGGCCGGCGTCACGTCATGGAAGCGATGATCTCTTCGATGAAGCGGCCGGTCTCATCGGGGCGCACGGCCAGTTGCCGCAGGTTCTCGTACGCCGCCCGGTAGCCGGTGATCCTCGCGTCGGGGTCCATGACGGTGACGTCCGTCTGCTCGATGTACAGGACGTCGTTCACTCTGGCATCGGCGAACTCTAGAACGGTGAACTCGCCCCCCATGCCGAAATGGGCGCCCTTGGAGAACGGGATGACCTCGATCGACACATAAGGCTTCTCGAGCATCCCGAGGAGATGCCGCAACTGCCTGGGCATGATGCCGGGGTCGACCTGACCGCCCACCCGGCGGCGGAGCGCCGCCTCGTCCACCACCATCGATATCCGCGGGGGTCCGCTCTGCGAGAAGATCTCCTCCTGCCGCCGCATCCGCACCTCGACCACGACATCGCGCTGGTTAAGGGTCGGAACGAACTCGACCGTAACCGCGTTCGCGTACTCCTCGGTCTGGAGAAGGCCGGGCACCAGCAGCGGCTGGAAACTGCGGATGATCGACGCGCCGTTCTCATACCCGATGTACCTGAGGTATTCGGGGGCCAGCTCGTTCTTGTAGAGCGCCCACCAGCCGCGCTGGCGGGCGTCCCGGGCGATTTCGGTCAGCTTCGCGATCTGCGCGTCGCCGTCCTGAATTCCATAGTGGCGCAGCAGCGCATGCAGGTCGGTCGTGGAGACGCCGACGGCCCCGCCCTCGATGCGGATCAGTTTGGACGTCGACCAGTCGAGCGCGGCGGCCACCTGCTCCTGGGTCGTGTCGTTCTCCTGGCGGAGGCGCTGCAGCTCACTGGTCAGAACCGCGCGCTGGACCACCGGCCCGGGTCGGGAGGGCACACCCATGCTCACCCCTCTGCTCGCCCTGGCAGAGCGGCACGTCACCGACCGCCGCCGTGCGGGATGCCTCCATTAAAACAGCGATGTGGCAGTTTGCCAGGCCCACTGCACCAGGTTGCAGATTGCAGCGGGACAAGGGCGGAAAGCACTCTGGAACCTTGCCGTGCGGGCGCGGGGCGGCGGCGGCGGACGCTCACCGCCCCAGGAGGCCCACCGGTCGCGTCTCCTTTCACTGAGTGCGTCGAGAGGCGTGCCATCGCGCGCTTCGCCTGCCGCCGAACCGCCATGCGCCGTGCCGCCGTCAGGCAGGGCGCGTGGCGCCGTGTTGCCACTTATCGCGGCGACAGGTGGAGAAAAAGATTCTTGCGATCTGCGGCGCGCAGATCTGCGCCAGGCAATCAGCCGCGGGCAGGGGCCTCTCCGCGAGTCGGCGCATAATAGTCGACGAAGGTGAACGCACCAGCCCCCGCGGGCCGACGGAAACCGCCGGAAGCCCGCCCGAACAGTGGCGGGACCCCTGTTGCAGCAGGGGTCCCGCGCGTGACCGTAACAGCCATTCCCAGAAAGGCTTCGATCCTCAATGAGGATACGACGCGCGCACGACCGGAAGCCAGTGTCACGGGACGCTTCCGTCACGCAGGTGCGCTTCATGGGCGGGTGGGCGCCGCGCCCGGCCGCCGCCCCCGCCGACCCGCGGCACTACACGTGCCTCCTCGCCGTGGACGTGGTGGGCTTCAGCGCCCCGCACCGGGACGAGGCGATCCAGGAGGAGCTCCGCGGCGCGACGTACGAACTGGTGCGGCGGGCGTTCGAGATGACCTGGCTGCCGTGGGAGGCCTGCCATGTGGAGGACCGGGGCGACGGCATGCTCGTCGTGCTGCCGCCGGGCATGCCCGGGCATCTGCTCCTCGATCCGCTCGCTCATCATCTCGGCGCGATGCTGCGGCATTCGAACCGGTGCCGGAGCGAGGCGTCGCGGCTGCGGTTGCGGGTCGCGGTGTCGGCCGGTTTCGTGCGGCGGGACGCCTACGGTGTGGCGGGGCATGCCGTGATCCATCTGTTCCGGCTGCTGGACGCGCCGGCGTTCAAGGAGGCGATCGAGCTGTCCGGTTCGGACGTCGGCCTGCTCGTCGGCGACCGGATGTTCGAGGACGTGACGGGCAGCGGCGCCTACGTCGAGCGGGAGCGGTACCGGCCCGTCCACGTGGTCTGCAAGGAGACCAAGGCGACGGCGTGGCTGTGGACGTCGGGTTCCGGCCCGGCGTAGTGCGGCGGGGGGACCTTTACGGGATCTCCACAATGGCGGCACATGTCGCGCTTTTCCGGGCGCCAGGGTGAAGAGCATGCGCGTGAAGATGATCCTTCCGGCCCTGACCGAGGCGACGTCGCCGTTCTACCGGCCGATCAAGTACTCGCTCTTCCCGCCGCTCGGGCTGGCCACGCTGGCGGGGTACCTCGAGCCGGACGACGAGGTGACGCTCACCGACGAGCACGTCCAGAAGGTCGACCTGTCGGACGAGCCCGACCTGGTGGTCATCCAGGTCTACATCACGTCCGCGCGGCGCGCCTACGAGCTGGCCGATCACTACCGCGCCAAGGGCGTGCACGTGTGCCTCGGCGGCCTGCACGTGACGTCGCTGCCGGACGAGGCCGCGGCGCACGCCGACACGGTGTTCCTCGGACCGGGCGAGGACACCTGGCCGCGCTTCCTCACCGACTTCCGCGCGGGACGTCCGGCGGCGCGCTACGAGTCCACCGAGCGGACGCTGGCGGCGCTTCCGCCGGTGCGGCGGGATCTGATCGACCGGCGCAGGTACCTCGTGCCGAACTCGATCGTGGTGTCGCGCGGCTGCCCGCACGTCTGCGACTTCTGCTACAAGGAGGCGTTCTTCGAGGGCGGCAAGTCCTTCTATACGCAGACGGTCGACGCGGCACTCGCGGAGATCGAACGGCTGCCGGGCCGTCACCTGTACTTCCTGGACGACCACCTGTTCGGCAACGCGCGGTTCGCCGGGACGCTGTTCGACGGGATGCGCGGCATGGGGCGGCTGTGGCAGGCCGCCGGGACGGTCCAGTCGGTGCTGCGGCCGGGGCTGCTGGAGAAGGCGGTGGAGTCGGGGCTGCGCAGCCTGTTCGTCGGGTTCGAGACCGTCAACGCCGGCAACCTCGCCGAGCAGCGCAAGTGGCAGAACATCGACCGGGACTACGGGCAGGTGATCAGGCGCCTGCACGACCACGGCGTCATGGTGAACGGCAGCTTCGTGTTCGGCATGGACGAGGACGACCCGAGCGTGTTCGAGCGGACGGTGGAGTGGGCGGTCGGGCAGGGCATCGAGACCGCGACGTTCCACGTCATGACGCCGTACCCCGGTACGCGGTTGTACGCGCGGATGGAGAAGGCGGGGCGGATCCTTCACCACGACTGGGACCGCTATGACACCCGCACCGTCGTGTTCAAGCCAGCCCGGATGACCGCCACCCAGCTGGAGAGCGGCTACTGGCGCGCCTACCGGGACTTCTACAAGTGGCGGAACATCGCGAGGGGCGCGGCGTCGAAGCCGACGCTGCGGGGGAAGGCGCGGCACGCGGCGTACGCGGGCGGGTGGAAGAAGTTCGAGCCGGCGTGGGACGTGGTGATCCGCGCGAAGCGGGCGGGGGCGGCGCTGCCGCTGCTGGAGTCGGTCCTGTCGGGGTTCGGCGCCCGGCCCGCGAGCGCCCGCGGCGAGCGGCCCGCCGGTGACACGCCGGTGACGATTGCGGAAACTCGGCTTTCCTGAAGCGGAAACACTTCCGTCGGAACGGGTATGCCTGCACCCTAGAGTGCACATCAGTCCGTTGCCTTCAGGAGGGACCGTGATCGCGAGACCGGAGGGCGGCCCGCGCGTCGTCGTGGGGGTCGATGACTCCGCGGGGGCACGATGCGCGCTCTCCTGGGCGATCGGCGAGGCGCGGCTGCGCCGGCTGCCGCTGCTCGTCGCCCACTCCGCGCCGCTGCCGCCGCACGTCTCGGCGGCGGGCCAGCTCGGCTGCGGGATCACCGACGCGCTGCGCGGGTCGGGCGCCGAGCTGGTCGCCCGGCTGCTGGACGAGGTGAGCGGCGGTCCCCCGGACGGGGTGGAGATGACGGCGCTGGCGCTGGTCGGGGAGCCGGGCGCGACGCTGGTCCGGCTGGCGGGCGAGGACGACATCCTGGTCGTCGGGCACGGGACGCGGGGGCCGTTCTCGCGGCTGCTGCGGCCGTCGGTGCGGCTGCACTGCGCGCGCCGGGCGCGGGCGACGCTGGTGTGCGTGCGCCCGCCGGCGATCGGGACGCTGCCGGACTACATGACGCTGCGCGACGAGCCCGAGCACGCGCCCGACCGGTCGCGGTTCCGCTGGCTCGGCCGGGCGCTGCGGCTCGCGCGCTGACCCGCGGCGCGGGCGGGCGGCCCGCGCCGCATAGGCTGCGGGCATGCGCAAGTACGTGATCATCGGCGCGCAGGGCAGCGGGAAGGGGACGCAGTCGCTGCTGCTGGCGCGCGATCTCGACCTGGTGCACATCGGCGTCGGAGACATCTTCCGCTGGCATGTGCAGAACCACACCAAGCTCGGCGCGCAGGTCCGGCGCGCGATGGCGGCGGGCGAGCTGGTGGGCGACGACCTGGTGGAGGGCGTCGTCCGGGACCGGCTCCACCAGCACGACTGGAACTACGGGTTCATCATCGACGGGTTCCCGCGCAGCCGCCGGCAGGCGGAGTTCTTCCTGGAGGGCTACGACATCGACGGCGTGATCCACCTGGATCTGCCGGACGAGGAGGTGCGGCGCCGGGTGCTGGCGCGCAGGCTGTGCTCCGAGTGCGGGATGGACTACAACCTGATCGCGGACCGGCCCGACCAGGAGGGCCGCTGCGACGTGTGCGGCGGTGAGCTCGTCACGCGCGCGGACGACACCGAGGAGGCGGTCGCGGAGCGGCTGCGGCTCTACCGGGAGAAGACCGCCCCGATCCTGGAGCTGTTCGGCCGCAAGGAGTACGTGGTGACGGTGGACGCGCGGCCCGACGCCGACACCGTGCAGCGGACGCTGCGGGAGAAGCTCGGCCTGCCCGCACCGCGATGACCGCCGCCGGCGTGCCCGAGGCGGCGCCCTCACCGGTCGTGGAGCTGGACGACGCCCGGTTCGCGCGGCGCGGCCTGCGGCTGTTCCTCAAGCGCGACGATCTCGTCCATCCCGAGCTTCCGGGCAACAAGTGGCGCAAGCTGCGGCACAACATCGGGCCCGCCCGCGAGCACGGGACGCTGCTGACGTTCGGCGGGGCGTACTCCAACCATCTGCGGGCGACGGCGGCGGCCGGGGACGTCTTCGGATTCGCGACGATCGGCGTCGTGCGGGGCGAGGAGCACCTGCCGCTGAACGCGTCGCTGGCGTACGCCGAGCGCAGGGGCATGCGGCTCACCTATATGGACCGGACGACGTACCGCCGCAAGCACGAACCGGACGTCGTCGCCGCGCTGCGGGACCGGTGGGGCGACTTCTACCTGCTGCCCGAGGGCGGCGGCAACGCCCTGGCCGTCCGGGGCTGCGCGGAGCTGGGCGCCGAGGCGGCGGGCTTCGACGTGGTCTGCTGCCCGTGCGGGACGGGCGGGACGCTCGCGGGCCTGGCCGCCGGGCTGCCGCCGGGCGCGCGTGCGCTGGGGTTCTCCGTGCTCAAGGGCGGTTTCATGGACGCCGAGGTGGACCGCCTCCAGCACGAGACCTACGGGGAGCGGCGCGGGGCCTGGAGCGTCGAGCACGGCTTCCACTTCGGCGGCTACGCCAGGACGTCCCCGGAGCTGGACGCTTTCATCGGCGACTTCGCCGACCGGCACGGGCTCGTCCTCGACCGGATCTACACGGCGAAGATGATGTTCGGGATCGTCGCGCTCGCCGAGCGCGGCGTGTTCCCCGCCGGTGCCCGGATCCTGGCCGTCATCACCGGCTGACCGCCCCGGCGAGGAGTTCGCCGGGGCGGGCCGCGGACCCGTGGTTCAGGCCGAGGGGAGGTCGGCCAGGGTCGCGAGCGCGGCGCGGTGGCGGTCGGCGGTGCCGAGCGCGATCGCGTCCGCCTTGGCGCGCTTGAGGAACAGGTGCGAGGAGTTCTCCCAGGTGAAGCCGATGCCGCCGTGCATCTGCACGCACTCCTCGGCGGCCTTCAGCGCGACGGCCGAGCAGTGCGCCTGCGCGACGGCGGCGGCGACGGGCAGGTCGGCGTCGCCGGAGGCGGCGCAGGACACGGCGTACCGGGCGACGGCGCGGGCCTGCGTGATCGACGTCCACAGGTCGGCGAGCCGGTGCTTGAGGCCCTGGTAGGAGCCGACCGGGCGGCCGAACTGGTAGCGCGTCTTGACGTAGGCGACGGTGTCGTCCAGGCAGCGCTGGGCGAGGCCGAGCTGCTCGGACGCCAGCAGCGCCGCGCCGGTCAGCAGCGCGGTGCGGACCGCTTCGCCGCCCTCCGCGACGCGCCGCGCGGGCGCTCCGGAGAAGGCGACGTCGGCCAGGCGCCGGGTCATGTCGAGCGAGGTGACGGCGGTGCGCGCGGCGTCGGCGGCGTCGACCGCGTACAGGCCGTCGGCGGTGGGGACGAGCAGGACGTCGGCGGCCAGGCCGTCGGCGACCCCCGCCACCTCGCCGGTCAGCTTCCCGTCCGACACCTGGGCGGTCGGGGCGACGTCGCCGGGCGGCGTCGCGAACGGGACGGCGAGCACGGCGATCCTCTCGCCGGCCGCCAGGGACCCGAGCAGCTCCCGTTCCCCCGCCGCCAGCAGCGCCGCCGTCGCGACGACGGAGCTGGTCAGGAACGGGACGGGCGCGACGGCGCGGCCCAGCTCCTCCAGCACCACGGCGGTCTCACGCCAGGTGGCGCCGGCGCCGCCGAGCTCCTCGGGGACGGGCAGCCCGGCGCAGCCGAGCTGCCCGGCGACGGCCTGCCAGAGCGCCGCGTCGTACGGCTCGTCCTTCTCGGTGCCGGCGAGCACGCCGGTCCAGGGCGCCTTGTCGTCGAGCAGCTCGCGGACGCCGGCGCGCAGGTCGTTCTCGATCTCGGAGTAGAGCAGGTCACTCACTTGGGCAGGTCCTTCCACGCCACGTCCTTGTCGACGCGGATCTCACCGGGCAGGCCGAGGACGCGCTCGGCGATGATGTTGCGCAGGATCTCCGAGGTGCCGCCCTCGATGGAGTTGCCCTTGGCGCGCAGGTAGCGGTAGCCGGGCGAGCGGCGGGTGAAGTCGACCTCGGTGGGGCGGCGCATCGTCCAGTCGTCGTAGCGCAGGCCCTCGTCGCCGAGCAGCTCCAGCTCCAGCCCGGAGACCTCCTGGTTGAGCTTGGCGAAGGCGAGCTTGGCGCCGGACCCCTCGGGGCCGGGCTGCCCGGCGGTGAGCTGCTGGCGCAGCCGCTCGCCGGTGAGCCGGGCCGCCTCGGTCTCCACCCAGGCGCGCAGGACGGCGTCGTGCAGGCCGGGGGTGCGCAGCTCGGGCCGGTCGCGCCACAGGCCGGCGACGACGCCGATCATCCCGCTCTCGCGGGGCGCGGCGGCGCCGCCGATCGCGACCCGCTCGTTCATCAGCGTGGTGGTGGAGACCTGCCAGCCCTGGCCGACGTCGCCGAGCCGGTGCTCGTCGGGGATCGCGACGTCGGTGAGGAAGACCTCGTTGAACTCGGCCTCGCCGGTGATCTGCCGCAGCGGCCGGACCTCGACGCCCGGCGCGGTCATGTCGCAGACGAAGTAGGTCATGCCGCGGTGCTTGGGCACGTCCGGGTCGGTGCGGGTGACGAGGATCGCCCAGCGCGCCTCGTGCGCCATGGACGTCCAGACCTTCTGGCCGTTGACGATCCACCGGTCGCCGTCGCGGACGGCGCGGGTGGCGAGCGCGGCGAGGTCGGAGCCGGCGCCGGGCTCGCTGAACAGCTGGCACCACAGCTCCTCGCCGGTCCACAGCGGGCGCAGGAAGCGGCGCTTCTGCTCCTCGGTGCCGAACGCCAGGATCGTCGGGGCCGCCATGCCGAGCCCGATGCCGTTGCGCTCGGGATGGTTGGTCGGCGCGCCGGCCTTGGCGAACAGCCGGTCGACGGCGGGCTGCAGAGCGCGGGGGGCGCCGAGCCCGCCGAGCCCCTCGGGGTAGTGGACCCAGGCCAGGCCGGCGTCGAACCGGGCGCGCAGGAACTCCAGCGGTTCGGTGGCCGACGGGTCGTGGGCGGCGAGGAACTCCTCGACCCGCCTGCTCAGCTCGTCGGCGTCGGGCGGTGCAGTGCTCACAGGGCGAACCTCCGCGCGGGGTGCAGGGTGGCGAACGGGCCACCGCGAACGAACATACCAACCGGTCGGTATGGCCCGTCCACCCTAGGAACCGGCACGGGGGTCGGTCAACCGTCCACGCCCGCTGGGCGCGGGCTAGGCGCGGGCGGCGAAGGCGCGGGCGAGGCCGCGGTGGTCGTGGTAGTCGCGCGTCTCGACGATCAGGCCGTCCCGGACGCGCAGCATCTGGATGTTCGGAACGCGGAACCCGTGACCGGTGGTGGCGATGCGGCCCTCGTAGTCGAACTCGACGATGATCACCTCCGGGTCGCCGGTCTCGTGCACCACGACGTTCCTCGCGCAACCGGAGCGGCCCCTCGCCCGCCCTCCGGAAGTGCTCGCCGATGACCGCCCGGCCCTCCAGGTGCGGCGGGGCGGGCGGCAGCGCGAACGGCTGGCCGGCCACGGCGTCCTCGGCGTAGAGGTCCGCCAGCTCGCTCCAGCGGCCCTCGGAGATGCCGGCGCTCAGCCGCGCGAACACCTCGCGCGGCGTCGGGGCGGTCATGCCATCGCCTCCTCGAACGCCTGGTGGTGGGCGTAGTCGCGGGACTCGACGATGCGCCCGTCCCGGATCCGCATGACGAAGATGTTGGGCACGACGAAGTCGCGGCCGGTGTCGGTGTTGCGGCCCGCGTACTCGAACTCGGCCACGATCACCTCGGGGTCGGCGGTCTGGTGGACGACCACGTTGCGGGCCGTCATCTCCACCGGGAGGGCCGGCAGCCGCGCGAAGTGCTCGCGCAGCGCCTCGCGCCCCTCCAGCCGGGACGCCGGGTAGGCGAACGGGTGCACGACCACCGCGTCCTCGGCGTACAGCTGCGGCAGCCCGTCGGGCCGCCGCGCGGTCACCCCGTCGATCAGCCGCTGGAAGACGGCGCGCGGGGTGGCGAACTCGGACATGAGTCTCTCCCGTACAATCGGAGTTGCTGCTCCGCATCCGAAAATACGGAGTCGCTACTCCACTTGTCAACGGGAAGGCCGCGATGACGACGAGCCCGTCCGGGAGGCCGCTGCGCGCCGACGCCCTGCGCAACCGCGCCAAGGTCCTCGCCGCGGCCGAGGACGTGTTCGCCGAGCAGGGCACCTCCGCCTCGACCGAGGAGGTCGCGCGCCGCGCCGGAGTGGGGATCGGCACGGTGTTCCGGCACTTCCCCACCAAGGAGTCGCTGCTGGAGGCGGTGCTCGTCGCACTGCTGGAGCGGCTGGCCGGCGAGGCCCGCGAGCTCGCGTCGGCCCCCGACCCCGGCGAGGCGTTCTACCGCTTCTTCGCCCGCGTCGTCTCCCAGGCGGCGACCAAGCAGGCCCTCACCGAGGCGCTGGCCGAGGCCGGCGTCGACGCCCGGAGGGCCACCGGACGCACCGGACCGGACGTCCGGGACGCGATCGGCGCCCTGCTGGAGCCGGCGCAGCGGGCCGGGGCCGTCCGCCCCGACATCGGCCCGGCCGAGGTCACCGCGCTGCTGGCCGGGATCTCCTACGCCGCCGGGCGGGCCGGCGGCAGCGACGACGTCCTCCGGATCGCCTTCGACGGCCTGCGGCCGCAGGACGCGACGACGGATCAGGAGGCCGCGCGCAGGTAGTGCGCCCAGTAGCCCTGCCACGGGCCGTAGCCGGCGGCGATCCGCTGCAGTTCGTCGTCGGACAGGGACCGGCCGTAGGCGCGGGACGCGGCGCCGCGCAGCGCCTTCTCCAGCGGCGTCTCGTCCATGCGGCCGAGGCCCCTGATCAGGATGAAGTTCGCCGACCACGCGCCGATCCCGGGCAGGGACAGCAGGAACTCCTTGACCTCGCCGTACGGGCCGGTCCGCAGGAACTCCTCGTCCGTCCCGTGCCAGGCGTGCAGCGCCCCGTGCAGGTAGCGGCCCTTGCGCTGGTTCCCGACGAGCTCGGCGATCCGCTCCTCGGGCAGGGTGACCAGCTGGTCGATGTCGGGGAACGCGGCGTACTCCGCGCCGTCCACGGTGATCCGGTCGCCGAACTCGTCCCGCAGGGCGTGCTTGCCGCGCGTGGCGGCGGCCTGCGGCGCGCGCTGCGACAGGATCGCCCACACCAGGTTCTCCAGCGGGGTCGGGAACTTCACCTGGTGGTAGCCGTGCAGCCGGTCGAGGACGGGCGCGAAGGCGAGGTCCTTCCTCCCGATCGCGTAGAAGCCGGTGAGGTCGTCGTCGAGGCTGAGCTGGAACGCGATGCGATCGGCGGCGGCGCCGACGACGTCGCCGGTGAGCGGCTCGGCGGCGTGCAGGGTCGCGCGCACACCGTCGCCCGCCTGGACGACCTGGGCGGCGACCGTCCGGCCGGCGGCGCGCAGCGCCCTGGTGAGCGTCCCGCCGTCGGTCGACTGCTCACCGGCGGTCGGCGCGAAGCCGCACATGAAGCCGAGCGCGGCGGCCAGGTCGAACGGCGGCGCCGCGGGCAGCTCGACGGTCTCGGTGAACAGCGGCGGGACGGTCATGGACGGTTCTCCTCGGCGAGGGCGGTGGGTACGGACGGGCGCGGCGGCGGTCCCGCCGCGGTCAGGGGGCCAGCTCGGCGGGGAGGTCGCGTGCGTGCAGGACCGTCAGCGAGGTCACCGCGCGGGTCAGCACCACGTACAGCCGCGCCAGGCCGCGCGCCTCGGCGGCGGCGATCACGGCGGGCTCGACCACGATGACGTGGTCGTACTCCAGGCCCTTGGCCAGCGTCGCCGGGACGACCAGCAGCCGCGCGGTGCCGTCGGACTCCGGCCCGAGCAGCGCGGCGTCCAGCCCGGCCTCCGCCAGCGCCGCCGCGTGCGCGGCCGCCAGCGCGTCCGGCACGATCAGCCCGATCGAGCCGGCCCGGGCGAGGGCCTCCCGCGCCGCCTCCACCGTCGCGGTCACCACGTCGGGCACGCGGCGCACGTCCAGCGCCCCGGCGCCGGCGCGCAGCGACCGCGGCCTCTCCAGCTCGGGCGCGACGTGCGGCAGCAGCCGGGCGGCGTAGTCCAGGACGGTCCCGGGGACGCGGAAGCCGAGGGTCAGCTCGGTGACCTCGCCGTCCTGTCCGAGATGCGACAGCACCTCCTTCCATGACCGCGCGGACCACGCCGTCGTCCCCTGCGCGAGGTCGCCGAGGACGGTCGCCGAGCCGGTGCCGCAGCGGCGGCCGAGGGCGCGCAGCTGCATCGCCGACAGGTCCTGCGCCTCGTCCACGACCAGGTGCCCGAGGGACGCGGTCCGCTCGATGAGGTCGTTCAGCTCGTCCATCAGCGCCCGGTCGGCGGCGGTCCACTTCACCGAGCGGTGCGAGCGGGCCGGCTTGGCCCACAGCAGGGCGGCCTGCTCGTCCTCGTCGAGGACGCCCTTGGCGGCGGCGCGCAGGAAGTCGGCGTCCGACAGCAGCCGGTACAGGACCTGCTCGGGCGTGAGCTTGGGCCAGACCTGGTCGAGCAGCTGCTTGACCGGCTTGCTGCGGGCGACCTGGTCCTGGACGCGGTCGTCGGGGGCCTCGCCGCGCTGCTCCATCCGGACGAGGATCTGGTGGGCGAGCCGCTGCGCGAACGCGGCGCGCCCGCTGCCGTAGCGGGTGGTGCCGCGCAGCCCCGCCGCGATCTCCCGCACCTCGTGGTCGGCGAGCCGGTAGCGGGCGACGCCGCGCGTAACGACCAGGCCCTCCTCCGGCTTGCGGACGTGCAGCCACAGCGCCTTGCGCAGCACATCGGCCATCCGCGCCTCGCCCTTGGCGGCCGACACCGCAGCGGGCTCCTCCCCCAGCGGCGCGCCGAGCAGGTCGTCGATGGTGGCCTGCTCGACGCGGACCTCGCCGAGCGCGGGCAGCACCGCGGAGATGTAGGCGAGGAACGCCCGGTTCGGGCCGACGATCAGGACCCCGGACCGCGACAGCCGCTCCCGGTGGGTGAACAGCAGGTAGGCGGCGCGGTGCAGGCCGACCGCGGTCTTCCCGGTGCCCGGAGCGCCCTGCACGCAGACGGTCCGGGGCAGGTCGGCGCGGACGATCACGTCCTGCTCCGGCTGGATGGTCGCGACGATGTCGCGCATCGGGCCGGTGCGGGGCCGCTCGATCTCCTCGGTCAGGATCCGCGACGGGCCGATCTCGGCGCCGCCGTCGAGCGGCTCGTCCTCGAAGGCGGT
Organism: Actinomadura violacea; assembly: GCF_017573465.1. Lineage (GTDB taxonomy): Bacteria > Actinomycetota > Actinomycetes > Streptosporangiales > Streptosporangiaceae > Spirillospora > Spirillospora violacea. The sequence goes on along the minus strand of NZ_JAGEPF010000015.1, from coordinate 37,616 downwards.
CAGCTCGCCGCCCTGGAACCCGAAGCGGCGCCGCAGCCGCCAGCCCATCGGCTCGGCCGGGCCCGCCTGGTAGAACGCCCGCGCCACCGGGGCGCGCCAGTCCAGCACCAGCGGGCGGCCCTCGTCGCCGTCGTGGACGTGCCGCCGCCCGACGTACATGACGGCGGGCAGGTCGGGGCCGTCCTCGCCGTCGCGGTCCATCCGCCCGAAGAACAGCGGGGTGTCGGGATGGTCGGCGAGCGCCGCGACCCGCTGGTCGAGCAGCGTCTCCAGGAACTGCTTGGACACCCAGTCCGCCGCGACGTCGGCGGACAATGACTCCGCGTGCTCGCGCATCCGGCGCAGCGCGGCGCGGGACTCGGCCAGATGGGCGCGCTCGGCGGCGAGGATCGGCGGTTCGGCGGGCATGCCGGAGGACCTCCAGAGGCGAGGGGGTGGACGGCGAAACCCACTACCTTACCGGCCTCAGGACGACTCGCGCGGCACCATTTCGACGCGGGTGAGCGAGACGGTGACGGCGGGGTCGCGCTCGCGCTCGGCCACCATGCGGGCCAGCCGCTCGGCGAGGCCCGCCGCGGTGACGTCGCCCGCGACCCGCACCGTGCTGAGCCGGGGCCGCAGGAACCGGCCCAGCGGCAGGTCGTCGGCGCCGACGACCGAGATGTCGCCGGGGACGTCGAGGCCCGCGTCCTGCAGGGCCCGCATCAGCAGCATGGCGTACTCGTCGTTGTAGGCGAACACGCCGTCGGGGCGCGCGCCGCCGGCGGCCCACCCGGCGGCGAGGCGGGCGGCGGCGTCCTCGTCGAAGGGCAGGTCGACGCAGCGCACGGCGGCGCCCGCCGCCTGCGCCGCCGCGGTCACGCCGCCGAGGCGGCGTTCACCGAAGGCGTCCAGGCCGCGCTCGGCCGGCACGACGGCCGCGAGGTTTCGGCGGCCCCGGCCGAGCAGGTGGCGGGCGGCGGCGGCGCCGATCTCGCCGTCGTCGATGACCATCGTCGGGACGAGCGGCGACGGCTCCGCACCCAGCCCGACCACTGTTGCGCATCCCGCGTCGTGGAGGCGGCGGACGGACGCGGCGGTGAGCCGGTGCGCCTCCACCACGACGGCGGCGGGCCGCCAGCGCGTCCAGTCGCGGGCCGCGACCACTCCCCGCGACCGCGCGTCCCCATAGAGGGCGAGCGTGAGCCCGTGCTCGCGCAGCCGCTCGACGAGCTCGTTCAGCAGGCTCAAAACCAGCGTGCCGATGGGGGCGGCCAGCAGCGGCATCAGCACGATGTCGCTGCGGCCGGTGCGCAGCGTGCGCGCCGAGGCGTCGGGCGCGTAGCCGAGCTCCTCGGCGGCGGCGCGCACCCGCGCCCGGGTCGCCTCGCTGATCGTCACGCCCGGGGCGTCGTTCAGCACGTACGACACGGTCGCCTGGGACACCCCGGCCAGCCGGGCGACGTCGACGCTGGTGGCCGGGCGTCCGGAGGGGGCCGGGTCACCGGTGTCGGGCGCCATGCCCGCATTCTCCCGCACAGTCCGGCGCGGCCCCGCCTTGACCTGCGCCAGGAAAGGAGTGCTATACAGAATTTATACGTATAAGTGACTCGCGTCACCGATCCCCCGAGGAGCCCCCATGCACCCCACCGACCGCCGCGCCGCGGCCGTGCACGGGACCGTCCGGTGAGCGCCGGGACCGGCGCGGCCCCCCGCGCGCACGCGGGCGCGGAGTCCGGCGCGGCACGGTCTCAACGCGGCCTGATGCCACTGCTCCTCACCGGCAACCTCATGCTGTTCTCCCTGTACGGCGGGGTGGCGAGCATCCTGCTGCCGACCCAGGTCGAGCACATCGACAAGGCGCACAAGGTCGCGCTGCTCGGCCTCGTCACCGGGATCGGGGCGGCCTTCGCGACGCTGCTCAACCCGATCGGCGGCGCGCTGTCGGACCGCAGCCGCTCCCGGTTCGGCCGCCGGAACCCGTTCCTGCTCGGCGGCGCGCTGCTCGCGCTGGCGTTCGCGGTCGCGCTCGGGAACGCGGGCACGATCGCGCTGCTGGTCGTCGGCTGGTGCCTCGTCCAGGGGATGGGCAACATCTACCAGGCGGCGCTGACCGCGATCGTGCCCGACCGCGTGCGGCCCGACCGGCGCGGCACCGCGTCGGCGATGGCGGGCGCCGGCACCACCCTCGGGCTGCTCGTCGGGATCGTCGTGGCCGGCCGGTTCACGCACGCCGTCGCCTGGGGGTACACGACGCTCGGCGCCCTGCTGGTCCTCGCGGCGGTGCTGCTGGCGACGCTGACCCACGACCCGCGTCCGGACGAGCTGCCCGCGCGCGCCGCCGACGGCTCCTCGCTGCGGCGCGACCTGGCCTCGTTCCTGTCGGCGCTGCGCGTCCACGACTTCAGGTGGGTGTTCGCCGGACGCGCGCTCATGATCCTCTCCTACTTCTGCGTGACCGGCTACCTGCTGTACATGCTCGAAGACCACATCGGGCTGCCGCACGGCATGAAGGGCGCGGACGGCGTCGCCCTCCTCACCCTCATCGGCGCCGCGACCTCGGTGGTGACCACCGTGATCGGCGGGCCGCTGTCGGACCGGCTGGACCGCCGCAAGACGTTCGTCTTCGTCGCCAGCGCGGGCATGGCCGCCGCGCTGCTGATGCCGCTGCTGTCCCCGCACTGGACGACCATGGTCGTCTTCATGGCGGTCGACGGCCTGTTCTTCGGCGTCTACATGGCCGTCGACACCGCGATGGTCACGCTCGTGCTGCCGCGCGGCGAGGACGCAGCCCGCGACATGGGCGTGCTCAACATCGCCAACGCCGGACCCCAGATCATCGCCCCGTTCGTCGCGTCCGCGATCATCAGCACCCCGGGCGGCTACCCCGCGCTCTACATCGTCGCGGCGGTCCTCGCCGTCGCGGCGGCGCTCTCGATCCTCCCGGTCAAGAGCGTCCGCTGAACCCCTCGGAAAGGAAGACCCCGTGAAACTGAAGGTCCACGAGACCGGCTCCGGCGACCGGACCGCCGTGCTGATCCACGGCATCATGGCGTCCGCCGGCACCTGGTGCCGCGTCGCGCCGCTGCTCGCCGCCCGCGGCTACCGCGTCCTCATGCCGGACCTGCGCGGCCACGGGGAGAGCCCGCACGCCGCCGAGTACTCCCCCGAACTGTTCGCCGCCGACCTGGTGGAGTCGCTTCCGGCCGGCGCGGACGTCGCCATCGGCCACTCCCTCGGCGCCCTGTCGCTGTCGCTGGTCGCGGTGGAACTGCGTCCCGCGAAGGCCGTCTACAGCGACCCCGCGTGGAAGATCGGCGGCGACGCGAATCCGAACCTCGAGGAGTTCGCCGCGTTCACCAAGCGGGCCACGGCCGAGCAGGTCCGGAAGATGTGCCCGAAGTGGGCCGACGAGGACATCGCCGCCGAGCTGGACGGGTACGCGCGCTGGGACGTCGCCGCGGCCGGGTGGCTGGGCGAGGCGGTGGACATGATCCCGGACCGGCCGGTCGTGCCGTCGCTGGTGCAGGCCGCGGGCGACCCGCGCCTGGTGCCGGACGACCTCGCCACCGGCCTGCGCGCGAAGGGCTTCACCGTGACGCGGGTCGAGGGCACCGGCCACTGCGTGCACCGCGACGACCTCGACGGCTTCATGGCGTCCCTGGAGGGCTGGATCTGACCCCGCACCGGCCGCGCGGCGCGCTCCCTCGCCGCGCGGCCCTGCTCTTCTCGCCGCGCGGCCCTGCTCTTCTCGCCGCGCGGCCCTGCTCTTCTCGCCGCGCGGCGGTGCGCCTTGCCGCACGGCGCGGCCGTGTGTGACGTTGGCGGCATGGTGAGTCTGACGGGCAAGTCGGCGTTGGTCACGGGCGCCTCGTCCGGCATCGGCGCGGTCGTCGCGGAGGCGCTGGCCGCCGCGGGGGCGCGGGTCGGGCTGGTCGCGCGCCGGGAGGAACTGCTGGAGAAGACCCTCGCGCGGTGCCGCGAGCACTCCCCCGCCTCGGCGATGTGGGTCGCCGACCTGGCGGACCTGGACGCGGTCGCCGGGCTCGCGGCGGCCGTGGAAGCCGAGTTCGGCGGCGTGGACGTCCTGGTCAACAACGCGGCGATGCCGAAGCGGCGGCGCGTCCAGGACATGACGCCGGCCGACAACGACGACGTGATGCGGCTGAACTACCTGTCGCCGGTGCGGCTGACGCTCGCGCTGCTGCCCGGGATGATCGGGCGCGGCCACGGGCACCTGGTCGCGATCGGGTCGGTCGCGGCGCGGCTCGGCCCGCCGCACGAGGCCGCGTACGGCGCGTCCAAGGCGGCGCTGACCGCGTTCTGGGAGAGCATGGCCGTCGACCTGGACGGGACGGGCGTGCAGGCCCACGTCGTCCAGCCGGCGCTGGTCGACACCGACCTGTTCTCGCTGCCGGGCAACGAGCCGCCGCTCAGCGACCTGTCCGACGCATTGCCGCCGCAGGAGGTCGCCGCGGCGGTGCTGGAGGTCATCGGGAACGGGCGGTTCGAGCGGTACGTGCCGGACTGGTTCACCGAGATGGCGTCCGGCAAGGCGGCGGACGTCGAGGGGTTCATGGCGGGCGTCAAGGAATGGACGCGCGAGCGGGTCGAGGCGCTCGGCGCCGAGCCGGCCTGACCGGCGTCACTGCAGGAAGCGCAGGGCGAGCCCGGTCAGCGGGCCGCGGTCGCCGTCGTCGGCGCGCTGCAGGACGCGCTGCGAGCCGTTGAGGACGAGCCCGCGCAGCGGGCCGGGCGGCAGCGGCACGGGCCGCTTGGCGGCCATCGGCAGCTCCAGCAGCTCGCTCTCGCGGTCGAGCAGCAGGTCGCGGACGATCTTCGCGGTCAGGTGGCTCGGGCCGACGCCGTGGCCGGCGTAGCCGAGCGCGTAGACGACGCGGCGGCCGCGGCCGAGCCGCCCGGCGTGCGCGAAGCAGTTGACGGTGCCGGCGACGGGCCCGCACCAGCCGTGGTCGATCCGCACGTCGTCCAGCTGCGGGAACGTCCAGCGGAACGTCTCCTCCAGACGCCGGAACACCTGCGGCGACCGGTCCTGGCGCGGGTCGGGGCCGCCGGGCGCGAACGGCGCGTCGCGGCCGCCCCACAGGATCCGGCCGTCGGGGGTCGGCCGGTGGAAGTGCGGCATGATCCGCTTGTCCTCGACGCCGGCGCCGCCCGCCCAGCCGGCGCGTTTCCACTGCTCGCCGGTGAGCGGCTCGGTCACGATGATCGAGGCGACGATGGTGAACAGCCAGCGGCGCAGCGCGGGCACGGCGTGCGCGTAGGCGTTGGTGGCCAGCAGCGCCCGGTCCGCTCTGACGTCGCCGCCCGGGGTGCGCGCCAGGACGTGCGTGCCGGGCAGGGCGAGGGTGTGGACGGGCGTCGACTCGAAGACCCGCACGCCGAGGCGGACGGCGGCGTCGCGCAGCCCGCGGGTGAGCGCGGCGGGGTCGAGCAGCAGCGCCTCCTCCTCGAAGTGGCCGCACCGGATCCGTTCCCCGGCCACGAGGGCGCGGCATTCGGGGCCGCTGAGGTAGCGCAGGTCGTCCAGGCCGAGCCGCTGGGACGCTTCGAGGTCCTGGCGGATCCGCTCGTCCTGTTCGGGCCCGTTCGAGACGGTCAGCAGGCCGGGCCGGGTCAGGTCGGCGTCGATGCCCTCGTCGCGGACGAACCCGGCCATCTCCCGCAGGGTGTCGCGCATCGCCAGCCGGGTCGCGCGCGCCCGCGCCGGGCCCACCTTGCGTGCCAGGTCGTGGAGGTTGCGGCCCACCATCGTCATCGCGAAGCCGCCGTTGCGGCCGGAGGCGCCGTACCCCGCGACGCACTGCTCCAGGACGGCGACGTCCACGGAGGGGTCGGCGTGCTTGAGGTGGATCGCGGTCCACAGTCCGGTGAAGCCGCCACCGACGATGACGATGTCCACGTCCAGGTCGCCGTCGAGCGGCGGTGCGGGCTCGTAGGGCTTGCGGGACAGCCACAGGCTCCGCGTCCTCCAGTCCGCCATGGCGTTCCTCCGCCCTGTCGTCCGCGCGCACACGCCCGTTGCCCGCGCGCACACGTCTCAGTAGGGTGATGATCCGTCAGTGATCCACATCACACAAGGCCCGCGATGCGGACCGCCGGGCACCGGACCGGCCGGGAGGCGCCGATGTCGACCGATCAGGGACTGCGGGTCGCGGACGTCACGGTGCGGGTCGGCGGGGTGACCGCCGTCCGCAGCGCCGCGCTGACGGTCCCGCCGGGCACGGTCGCCGGGCTCGTCGGGCCGGACGGCGCGGGCCGGGCGACGCTCTGCGACGTCATCGCCGGGCTGCGGCGGCCCGCCGAGGGCACCGTCCACCTGGACGACGCCGACCTGACGGGCAGCGCCGCGCGGGAGCGGGCTCGGCGCGGCATCGCCCGCACGTCCCGCGAGCCGGAGCGGTGGCGGTCGCGGACGGTCCGCGAGAGCGTCCGCGCCGCGGCGCGCAGGCACGCGGCCCTGCGCGACCACGGCGGGCGCACGGTCCGGGACCGGTGGGCGCGCCGCCGCCGCGCGCGGGGCGAAGCGGGCGCCCGCGCCGACGAGCTGCTGGCCCGCGTGGGGATCGCCGAGTTCGCCGACCGGCCGGCACGGGGCGTCCCGCCGGGTGTGGCGCGCCTGGCCGGGCTGGCGCGCGCGCTGGCTGCCGAGCCCACCGTCCTGCTCCTGGACGAGCCGTGGGCCGACCTCCCGGAGCGCCGGGCGCGCGCGCTGGAGGTGCTGCTGCGCGACCTCGCCGCCGAGGGCGTCGCGGTGCTGGTCGCCGAGCGCGACCTGGAGCCGGTGCTCGGCGTGTGCGACGTCCTGCACGTGCTGGACGGCGGCCGGGTGATCGCGGCCGGCCCACCCGCCGAGGTGCGCGCCGATCCGTGCGTGCGGGCCGCCTATCTGGCCGGGGCGACCCCGGTCACCAGGCGTCCACCCAGCGCCGCGGCCGGTCCCGGGTGGGCGGGGCGGACGCGAACGCCGTCGTGACGAGCCGCCGGGTGCCGGCCGGGTCGATGACGTCGTCCAGCTCGAACACGGTGGCGGCGTTGAGCGCCTTGCCGTGCTCGTAGGCGGCGGCGACCATCGTCTCGAACAGCGCCTTCGGGTCCTCGGCCGCCGCGAGCTCCTTGCGGAACCCGAGCCGGACGGCGCCCTCCAGCCCCATGCCGCCGATCTCGCCGGTCGGCCACGCGACGGTGGCGAGCGGCGCCTTGAACCCGCCGCCCGCCATGGCCTGCGCGCCGAGCCCGTAGCCCTTGCGCAGCACGACGGTGACGAGCGGGACGGTCAGGTTCGCGCCGATGACGAACAGCCGGCTGAAGTGCCGGACGGTCGCGGTGCGCTCGGCGTCCGGGCCGACCATGAACCCGGGGGTGTCGCACAGCGACACCACGGGCAGGCCGTGCGCGTCGCACAGCTGCAGGAAGCGGGCGGCCTTGTCGGCTGCGTCGCGGTCGATGGCGCCGCCGAGATGCGCCGGGTTGTTCGCGATCAGGCCCATGGGGCGGCCCTCGATCCGCACCAGCGCGATGATGACCCCGACGCCGAACGCGCGGCGCAGTTCCAGGACCGAGCCGGTGTCGGCGAGATGCCCGATGACGCGGCGGACGTCGTAGGCGCGCAGCCGGTTCTCCGGGATCACGTGCCGCAGGATGCGCTGGTCGTCGCAGGTCCACTCGTCCGCCGGGCCCTGGAAGTAGGACAGGTAGCTGCGGGCGGCGTCGACTGCCTCCGCCTCGTCCTCGACGACGATGTCGACGACCCCGTTGGGCTCCTGGTCGGCGATCGGGCCGATCTCCTCGGGGGCGAACACGCCGAGCCCGCCGCCCTCGATCATCGCGGGGCCGCCCATGCCGATGTTGGCGTCGCGGGTGGCGATGATGACGTCGCAGCAGCCGAGCAGGGCCGCGTTCCCGGCGAAGCAGCGCCCGGACGCGATCCCGACGGACGGGACGGCCCCGCTCAGCCGGCCCATCGCGTGGAAGGTGGTGACGTCGAGGCCGGACACCATCGAGGTGTCGGTGTCGCCCGGGCGTCCGCCGCCGCCCTCGGCGAACAGCACGACCGGCAGGCTCCGGCGCCGCGCGAGGTCGAGCATCCGGTCGGTCTTGCGGTGGTTCTGGTGGCCCTGCGTCCCGGCCAGGACCATGTAGTCGTAGGACATGACGACGGCCTGGCCGCCGTTGACGTCGCCGAGGCCGCAGACCATGCCGTCGGCGGGGGTGCGCTCGATGAGGTCGTCCAGGGAGCGGCGCTGCCGCTGCGCGGCGATGGCGAGCGCGCCGTACTCGACGAACGTGCCGGGGTCGCAGAGGTCCTCGATGTTCTCGCGCGCGGTGCGGTGGCCGCGCGCGTGCCGCTTGGCGACCGCGTCGGGGCGGGCCGCATCCAGTCCGATCTCGTGCCGCCGGATCGTCTCGGCGAGGTCGGCGCGGATCGCGTCGAGGTCGGCCTCCGCCTCGTCGTCGGCGTGGTCGCCGTCGGCCTCGGCGGGTTCGAGGAACAGCAGCGGCGCGCCCTCCGCGACGGTGGTGCCGGGCGCCGCGGCGAGGGCGCGGACGACGCCCGCCTCGCCCGCCCGGACGACGTGCTCCATCTTCATCGCCTCGAGGATCAGCACCGGCGCGCCCGCGCGCACGAGGTCGCCTTCCGCGGCCTCGACGCTCACGACCGTGCCCTGCATGGGTGCGGCAACCGCGACCGTGCCGGGCGGCGCGTCGGGCACGGCCAGGGCGGGCGCGGCCGGCTCCTCGGCGGACGGCACGTAGAACCGGTGGTGCTCGCTGCTCAGCAGCTCCGGCAGGTGGTCGGCGATGAAGGACGTCGGGACGCCGCCGGCGGTGAACTCGGGATGCCGCAGGACGCCCTGCAGCAGCGGGATGCTCGTCGCGACGCCCGCGATCTCGAACTCGCCGAGCGCTCCGTGCGCGCGGGCGGCGGCCGACGGGAGGTCCTCGGCGCGGGCGATCACCTTCGCGAGCAGCGGGTCGTAGCGGGGGCTCGTGCGGTAGCCGGGCTGCCCGTAGGTGTCGACGCGGACGCCGGGACCGGTCGGCGGCGCGAACGCGGTGAGCGTCCCGGCGTGCGGGTGCGGCGTGCCGTCCGGGCCGATCGTCTCGGTGTTGACGCGGACCTGGACGGCGCATCCGTGCGCGGGCGGCGGCGCCGCGAGCCCGACCCCGGCGAGGTCCTCCCCCAGCGCCAGCCGGATCTGCACCTTCACCAGGTCGACGCCGGTGATCTCCTCGGTTACGGTGTGCTCGACCTGCAGCCTCGGGTTCGCCTCCAGGAACCAGAACTCCTCACCGGCCACGAGGAATTCGAACGTGCCGAGGCTCTCGTAGCGGACTCGCGCGGCCATGCGGACGGCCGCGTCCAGCAGCGCGTCCCGCAGGGCCGACGGCAGCGCGGGCGCCGGAGCGATCTCGATGAGCTTCTGGTTCCGCCGCTGGACGCTGCAGTCGCGTTCCCACAGGTGGGTGACGGCGCCGGAGCCGTCGCCCGCGACCTGGACCTCGATGTGGCGGGCGCGCGGCACGTACTTCTCCGCGTACAGGTCGCCGTTGCCGAACGAGGCGAGCGCCTCGGAACGGCACCGCTCGTACGCCTCCGCCATGTCGCCGGGCTCGGCGACGACGCGCATGCCGCGCCCGCCGCCGCCCGCCAGCGCCTTGAGCATGATCGGCCCGTGCTCGCGCGCGAACGACTCGGCGCCGGCGAGCGTCACCGGTCCGGGCGTGCCGGGCGTCACCGGCACCCCCGTCTCGCGGGCCAGTTCGCGGGACCTCGTCTTGTCGCCGAACAGCTCCAGCAGCTCCGGGCGCGGCCCGACGAACGTCAGGCCGGCGGCGGCGCAGCGCGCGGCGAACGCGGCGTTCTCGCTCAGGAACCCGTAGCCGGGGTGGACGGCGGTGACGCCGGCGTCCTTGGCGGCGGCGATCAGCGCCTCCGCGTCGAGGTAGCCGGCGACGCCCTCACCGGGCAGCGCCCGCACCTCGTCCGCGCGGCGAGTGTGCGGGGAGCCGGCGTCGTCGCAGGTGTGCACGGCGGCCGTCCGCAGCCCCAGCTCCGCCGCCGCCCGGACGATCCGCAGCGCGATCTCGCCCCGGTTGGCCACAAGGATCCCGCCCACCCCGGTCCTCCTCACCCTGGCGCCCGCCGTCACGGGCATGGTGGAGCCTCACTGTAGGCGGGACGTGCGGAACGCCCGGACCGGGGCCCCCATGCGGCGAAGGGCCCCGGTCCGGGCGGTCAGCGGCCGGTCGCGACCGTCCCGGCGGACAGGCCGCGGTGCGCGCGGATGATCTCGGCGTAGCGGTGCCCGCTGTCCTTCACGGTCCGCTTCTGGCTCCCGAAGTCGACGTGGACGAGCCCGAACCGCTGCGCGTAGCCGTACGCCCATTCGAAGTTGTCCAGCACCGACCAGGCGAAGTAGCCGTCCAGCGGGACGCCCTTGCGGATCGCGGACGCGCAGGCCGCCAGGTGCGCCTCCAGGTAGGCGGTCCGCTCGGGATCGTGGACGGCGCCGTCGCCGGTCACCGCGTCGGTGTACGCCGACCCGTTCTCGGTGACCATGAGGCTGCGCGGCGCGTACTCCTCGGTGACGCGGACGAGGATCCTCTCCAGCCGGTCCGGGTGGATCTCCCAGTCCATGCCGGTGCGCGGCGTCCCGGACGGAGTGATCTGCCGGGCGTGCGGCGGAGGGCCGTCCGGGTCGGCGACGTTGACCGAGCGGCGGTAGTAGTTGACGCCCAGCCAGTCCAGCGGCGCCGCGATCGTCTCCAGGTCGCCGGCCCGCACGGGCGGCTCGGTGCCGTACACCTCGATCATGTCGGCGGGCAGGCCGCGCCCGTGGATCGGGTCGAGCCACCAGCGGTTGTGGTGGCCGTCCTCGCGCCGCGCCGCCGCGACGTCCTCGTCCCGGTCGCTCCCGGGCTCGCAGTCGGTGAGCAGGTTGACGATCCCGACGCGGGCGTCCGGCGCCGCGGCGCGGATCGCCTGCACGCCGAGGCCGTGCGCCAGCAGCATGTGGTACGAGGCGGGCACCGCCTGCCGGACGTCGGCGACGCCCGGCGCCATCACGCCGCGCAGGTGCCCTAGCCACGCCGCGCAGACCGGCTCGTTCAGCGTCGCCCAGGACGTCACCCGGTCGCCGAGCGCGCCCGCGACCACCGCCGCGTACTCGGCGAAGCGCTCGGCGGCGTCGCGGGACGGCCAGCCGCCGCGGTCCTGCAGCGCCTGCGGGAGGTCCCAGTGGTAGAGCGTCAGGTGCGGTTCGATGCCCGCCTCCAGCAGCGCGTCCACGAGCCGGTCGTAGAAGGCGAGCCCGGCCGGGTTCACGGGTCCGGCGCCGTCCGGCAGGACGCGCGGCCAGGCGACCGAGAACCGGTAGGCGCCGAGCCCGAGCGACGCCATCAGGTCGACGTCCTCGCGCCAGCGGTGGTAGTGGTCGCAGGCGACGTCGCCGGTGTCGCCGCCGGCGACCGCGCCGGGGACGCGGCAGAACACGTCCCAGATGGACGGGGCGCGGCCCCCCTCGCGGGCGGCGCCCTCGACCTGGTAGGCCGAGGTCGCCGCGCCCCACGCGAAGTCGGGTCCGAACGCGGTCAGGTCGTCGATGGGCACAGGTCTCCCTCTGTGGTGAAGCGCGAACCGTGGTGAAGCGCGAAGCCGTGGCGGGCGGGGAAGCGGGCGGTCACTTGACGGCGCCGGCGGTCAGGCCGGTCACCAGGAAGCGCTGCAGCAGCAGGAACCCGGCGACGACGGGGACGCTCACCACGAGGGAGGCGGCCATCACCTGGTTCCAGTAGACCTCGTGCTGCGTCGAGTAGCCCTGCAGCCCGATGGACAGCGTCCGGGTCTGGTCGTTGGTCATCACCGAGGCGAACAGCACCTCGCCCCAGGCGGTCATGAACGCGTAGACGGTCACCGCGACGATGCCGGGCAGCGACGCGGGCACGATCACCCGCAGCAGCGCGCCGACCGGGCCGCAGCCGTCCACCCGCGCCGCCTCGTCCAGCTCGCGTGGGATCGACTCGAAGTACCCGGCCAGCATCCAGATCGAGAACGGCAGCGAGAACGTCAGGTAGGTGAGGATGAGCGCGCCGCGGCTGCCGTACAGCGCGATCCCGGTCGCGTTGCCCACGTTCACGAAGATCAGGAACAGCGGGAGCAGGAACAGGATCCCCGGGAACATCTGCGTCGACAGCACCGTGACGGTGAACACCCGGCGGCCGGCGAACCGGTACCGGCTCACCGCGTACGCGGCGCCGATCGCGATGACGACCGACGCCGCCGTGGCGCCGACGGCGACGATGACGCTGTTGGCGAAGTACCGGGCCAGCGGCACCGTCGACCACATGTCGACATAGGGGCGGAGCGTCGGTTCCGAGGGCAGCCAGTGGAACGCGCCTTGGACGTCCTTGAGCGGCTTCAGCGACGAGCTGATCATCGCGTAGACCGGGACGAGGGTGAACACGGCCAGGAAGGTCAGCACGATCCGGCGCGTCCAGCGGAAGGACGCGGGCGGGTCGGTGGGCGCGCGGCGTCTCCCGGCGGCGGGCGCGGCGGTCTCAGGCACGGGCGGTCCTCCGTCGCGACGTGGCGATCAGGTAGACCGCCGTGACCAGCAGAAGGAAGAGCAGGAGCAGCACCGACATCGCCGAGCCGGCGCCGAAGTTCCAGGTGATGAACGAGGTCTGGTAGATGTGCAGCGAGACCAGGTCCCCGCCGTCCGGCGCCGCCTTGCCGAACAGCACGAACGGCGTGTTGAAGTCGTTGAACGTCCACAGGAACAGCACCAGCACGAGCACCTGGTTGACGGGCCGGAGCGCAGGCAGCGTGATGTGCCGGATCTGCCGCCAGACGCCCGCGCCGTCCAGCGCGGACGCCTCGTACAGGTCGCGCGGCACGTTCTGCAGCCCGGCCATCAGCACCAGGAACGCGAACGGCCAGGACCGCCACACGATGACCGTGAGCAGCGCCCAGAAGCTGTTCCCGCCGATCAGCCAGAACGGCCGGTCGCCGCCGGTGAGGTGCAGCTGGTCGACCAGCACGTGGTCGACCATGCCGGTGTCGCGCTGGAACAGGAAGCCCCAGGTCATCACGGCCGCGTAGACGGGCAGCGCGTACGGGACGAGGAAGGCCGCGCGCAGCAGGCCGCGGCCCCGGAACCGTTCCTGCATGAGGATCGCGGCGGCCGTCCCGAGCAGCCAGGACAGCCCGACGGCGAGGACGGTGACGCCGACGGTGACAAGGAACGACCCCAGCAGGTCCTTGCCGATGGCGGCGTCGAAGTCGACGGCGATCCGGTAGTTGCCGAGGCCCTTGCCGGGCGCCTTCGCCCAGTCGCGGATGTAGAACAGGGTCAGGTCGCGGAAGCTCATCCAGACGCCGACCGCGATCGGCACGACGTGCACGACCAGCTCGGCGACGACGGCGGGCGCGAGCAGCAGGTAGGGCAGCAGGCGGGGCGGGAGCCGGAGGCGGCGTCGCGGCCGGCGGGCGCGGGCCGTCGGCGCGCCCCCGGCGGCCCCCGGACCGCCGGGGCGCCCGCGCCGGCCGCCCGCCGCGCCGCCCGCCCGCGTCGTTCCGGGCGAGACGTTGGCGGAGGTCATGCGGCGGTCACTTGGCCATCTGCTGCTGGGCCGCTTCGAGCTTCGACTTGATCCTGTCGTCGGTGAGGGGCCGGCCCGCCGCCGCGTCGGCGAACAGCTCCTTCATCGCGGTGCCGACGGCGGTCTCGAACTGGCTCTCGCTCGGCACCTGCGGGAGCGGCGCGGCGTGCGCGGCGAGGATGTCCTTGAACACCTTGAGGTCGGCGGTGTCGAAGGCGGGGTCGTTCTGCGCGGCGGTGACCGACGGCAGCGACCCGTACGCCTTGTTGAGGATCTTCTGCTCGTCGTCGCTCGTCATGAACTTGACGAACTTCAGGGCGCCGTCGCGGTTGTCGGTGTTCTTGAAGACCGCGATGTTGATGCCGGCGACCATCGAGGTGACGTCGCGGCCGCCGGGCGGGGTGGGCGACGGCGCCGGGATCGGGACCACGCCCCAGGCGCCGGGCTTCATGCCGAGGTTGGTGAAGCCGCTGGTGGTCGCCTGCCACATGAGCATCGCCGCCTTGCCGGTGGCGAAGTCGTTGAGGGACTGGTTGGCCGAGTACTCGGCGTTGCCGGGCGCGGCGATCTTGTCGGTGCCGAGCAGGCCCACGTAGGACTTGATCGCGGCGACGGCCTGCGGGGTGGCGAACTGCGGCTTGCCGTCCGGGGTGAAGAAGTCGGCGCCGTACATCTGGCCGATGTTGAACGCGGCGTGCACGTTCTCGGGGATGCTCGCGCCCTCGACCGCGATGCCGTGCACGTTCCCCTTCGTCAGCCGGTGCCCGTCGTCGACCATCTCCTGCCAGGTCTTCGGCGGGTCGAGCTTGGCGTCGGCGAACATCTTCTTGTTGTAGTAGAGGCCGTAGGCGAGGGAGTAGAGCGGCACGGCCGCCGGGTCCTTGCCCTTGGCGCCGGCGCTGGCGAGCGCGGCGGGGACGAACCGCTGGGCGCCGCCGACCTGGGCGATGGTCTTGGCGTCGAACGGCAGCAGCCCGCCGGTCGCCTGCAGGGACGCCGACCAGGTGTTGCCGATGTTGAGCACGTCCGGGCCCTGCCCGGAGGTGGTGGCGGCGAGGATGCGGTTGAGCAGGTCGGTCCACGGGACGACCTCGAGCTTCACCTTGATGCCGCTCTGCTTCTCGAACTTGGCCAGCTCGGGGCCGAGGACGCGCTGGTCCGCGGCGATGTCGGTGCCCTGGTTGCTGGCCCAGTAGGTCAGCGTCTTCGGCGAGCCGTTCCCGCCGGAGCCCGTCCCGCCTCCGCAGGCCGCCGCGGCGAGCAGGATGCCGCCGGCGATCCCCGCGGTGAGGGCGGTCGCGGTGCGGCGCGGCCGGCGCCGCGCGCGCCGCCGGGCGCCGGGGGCCGGTGCGGTGGCGGGCGGTTCCCCAGAGGATGTCGCGCTGTGCGACGTCGCGCTGTGTGATGTCGCGTTGTGTCCGGACGCCGGTGAGGTGGGGTGGCGCATCGGCTCGGCCTTCCGCGTAGGAGTGGGGTGCGTCACTCGGGCGAGTTACGTCACACCTTATTTCACGGCGTGATCTAAGCAGTGACATAATTCCCGGGTCAAGACCTGAGAACCTTCGGGGGACGCGGCCGCAGGGCCGCGGCGAAAGGGGGCCCGATGCCGGACCGGCGCCGCAGGACCGTGCGCGATCTGCGCCGCACCAACCGCTCGGTGCTGCTGCGCAGGCTCTACTTCGACGGCCCGCTCAGCCGCCAGGACCTGGCCCGCGAGACCGGGCTCAGCCCCGCGTCGGTCAGCAACGTCGTCGGCGAGCTGATCGAGGCGGGCCTCGTCGCGGAGGCCGGCAGCGTGGAGTCCGACGGCGGCCGGCCGCGGGTACTGCTGAAGGTCGCGGCCGGTTTCGGCCACCTGGTGGGCGTGGACGTCGGCGAGACCCGCGTGCTGGTCGAGCTGTTCGACCTGGACCTCACCCCGCTCGCCAAGGCCGACCTGCCGCTCGGCGACGGCGGGCACGACGACCGCGCCGTGGCGCGGCACATCCTGGCCGGGCTGCCCGACGTCATCGAGCGCGCCTCGGTCGACCCGTCCACCATCATCGGCGTCGGGGTCGGCGTCCCGGGCGTCGTCGAGCACCGGCCGGCCGAGGGCGGGCCCGAGGCCGTCGTGCACTGCCAGACGATCGGCTGGGACGGGGTGCCGCTGGAGCGGATGCTCCGGGCGGGCACCGCCCTGCCGCTGTTCGTCGACAACGGCGCGACCGCGCTCGGCCAGGCCGAGATGTGGTTCGGCGCCGGGCGCGGGCACCGCAACGCGGTGGTCGCGCTCATCGGCTCCGGCGTCGGCTCCGCGGTGATGATCGACGGCTCGCCCTACCGGGGCGCGGCGGGCAGCGCCGGCGAGTGGGGGCACACGACGTCGCGGGTCGGCGGCGTCCCGTGCCGGTGCGGTTCGCTCGGCTGCCTGGAGGCCTACGTGGGCGCGGCGGCGCTGCTGGAGCGCTACCGCGCCGCGGGCGGGCCCGCCGGCGCCGACGAGGAGACCACGCTCGCCGGGCTGCTGGACGATCCGTCGCCCGCCGCGGCGGAGCTGCGCGCCGACGTCGCCGAGCACCTCGGCGCCGGGGTCGCGGACCTGGTCAACCTGTTCAGCCCCGAGAAGATCATCGTCGGCGGGTGGGCGGGCCTGCTCCTCGGCGGCCGGATGCTCGACCGGATCGTGGACGCCACCGCCCGGTACGCGCTGCGGCAGCCGTTCGCGCAGACCTCCGTCGAGCTGTGCCACCTCGGCCCCGAGGCCGTCGCGGTGGGCGCGGCGACGCTGCCGCTCGCGCACCTGCTCGACGGCGGCGGCGAGCCGGCCGTCCCGGCGCCGCCGCCCCCGGTTCAGCCGTCCGCGGGACGGGTCGCGCGCAGCGAGTACATCAGCGGGACGCGCGGACGCCCCTCCGGCAGCCGGTAGGCCGTCCCGTGCCGTTCCAGCGCCTCGAAGCGCTGGAAGTAGGTGTGGTCGTGCTCGTGCAGGAAGTCGATGCGCAGCCCCGCGGCGGCGAGGGCGCTGACGACCTCGCCGATGCCGTGCTGGAACACCACGGACCGGGTGTTGCGGGTGTCCTGGTCGCCGTCGGTGTAGGTGCCGGGCTCGTCCCAGACCTGCGGCGAGGTGTCGAAGTAGTCGTAGGCGACGGTGGAGCCGTCCGCGTCGTCCCGGACGTCCCCGAACGGGTGGAACTCGCTGAGGTACAGGAACCCGCCGGGTTCGAGCAGCCCTGCCACGGTGGCCGCCCAGCGGTCCATGTCCGGCAGCCACACCAGCGCCCCGATGCCGGTGTAGACGATCTCGTAGGTCTCGCCCAGCGCGGCGGCCGCGTCGTACACGTCCGCTTGGACGAACCGGGCGTCGAGGCCGCATCCGGCCGCGATCTCCCGGGCGGCCTCGACGGCGGGCCCGGAGAAGTCGAGGCCGGTGACCCGCGCGCCGAGCCGCGCCCACGACAGCGTGTCGAGGCCGAAGTGGCACTGCAGGTGCGCCAGCCGGCGGCCCGCCACGTCGCCGACCTCGGCGATCTCGAAGTCGCGCAGCGCCGTCCCGCCCGCGCGGAAGCCGGCGACGTCGTAGAAGTCGCTGGCGACGTGGATGGCGACCCGTTCGTCCCACAGCGCCCGGTTCAGCGCCCGGTAGTCCAATTCCGTCACCGGGCAAGGATAATGACGGGGTGACCGCCGGCCGGAAGGACGACTCATGAGCAGCGCGGAACGTCCGGTGCGCGAATGCCTGCTGGACGCCGCCGCCGCGCTCCTCGTCGAGCGCGGCTACCGGGCGGTGCGCATGCAGGACGTCGCCGCCGCAGCCGGGGTCAGCCGGCAGACCGTCTACAACGAGTTCGGCGACAAGTGGGGCCTGGCGCAGGCGGTGGTGGTCCGCGACAACGACCGCTACCTCGACGGCATCGACCAGGTCCTGTCCGAGCACGAGGACCTGTACTCGGCGGTGGTCGCGGCGGTGCTGTTCACGCTGGAGATGTCCGCCGACGACCAGCTGAAGAAGGCGGTGCTGACCGGCGCGGACGGCGACGACATGCTGCCGCTGCTGACCACCCGCGCCGAGCCGGTGCTGTTCACCGCCAGCTCGCGGCTCGCCGAGCACGCGCTGCGGCAGTGGCCGGACGTGGCCCGCGACGCGCTGGTGGAGATCGCCGACGCGGCGGTCCGGCTGACGATGAGCCACATCATGCTGCCGTCCGGCCCGCCGGAGCAGGTCGCGCACTTCGTCGCCCGGATGGTGACGAGCTACATCGGGGCCTACGGGAAATCCTGTGGACCCGCCGGGGACGGCGCGGTACGGTCGTAACCGCCTCGCGGCTGCTGAACCCGAGGACCGAGCGGGCCCTTCCGTCCCGCTCCCCCGGCCGTCGCGCCTTCGTGCGGACGGCTCCCTTCCTTGCGCGCGTTCTCGCGCGCCTTCCGGCAGCCCGAAGGATCTCCCCCATGCATGCACGTCAGGACCGGCGGCTCGTCCGCACCGGCGACCACTGGCTCCGCCTCCCCAACCCCTACGGCGTCCCCGTCGAGATCTGCGCGGGCGGCGACGTCCCGCTCGAGCACGCCGCCGTCGACGAGGCGCTCGCGCTCCTGGAGACCGCCCGCACCCTGGAGCGCCTCGCCGAGGCGACGCCCGGCTACGACGGCCCGGAGCCGCGCCTCACCCGGGCGGCCCTCACCCCCGACTTCCACAAGGGCGCCGGGATCCCGATCGGCACGGTCCTGGAGACCGAGCACGCACTGCTGCCGCAGGCCGTCGGCAACGACGTCAACTGCGGGATGCGGCTGGAGGTCACGTCGCTGCGCGCCGACCGCGTCCGGCCGAGGCTGGACGCGCTGGAGCGGCGGTTGCGGCACCTGTTCTTCGAGGGCGGGCGCCGGATCGCGCTGACGCCCGTCCAGCGTGAGGCGCTGCTGCGCGACGGACTGCCCGGCCTGCTGCTGGCCGGCGGCACGCCGTGGCAGGGCGTCCGGCCCGAGGACGCCGACGACGCGCTGGACCGCATGCACGCGCCCGGTTTCCCGGCGGAGACGGCCGGGGCGTTCGCCGACTGGGTCGGCAGCGCGGGCGGCGCCAGCCACGACAGCGTCATCGGCGGGATCGGCGGCGGCAACCACTTCGCCGAACTGCAGTACGTCTCCGAGGTGCACGACGCGGCGGCGGCGCACGCGTGGGGGCTGGCGCCCGGCACCGTCGTGACGATGGTGCACAGCGGGTCGCTGTCGCTCGGCCACCAGGCGAACGCGACGGCGCTGGACGCGCTGCGCGCCGGCTGGCCCGCCGGGCTCCCCCGGCCGGGCAACGGGATCCTGCCGTTCCTGCTCGACGAGCGGTCCGCGCCGGCGCGGGGCCGGTACCTGGACGCGTTCGGCAACGCCGCCAACTTCGCGGCCGGGAACCGGTTCTTCCTGTCGCTGACGATGCGGGCCGGCCTCGCGGCGGAGTGCGGCGGCGCGGACGCGCGGCTGCTGTACGACGCGCCGCACAACCTGTTCTGGCGGGACGGCGACCGGGTGGTGCACCGCAAGGGCGCCACGCCCGCGGGCGGCCACGCGGCGATGGCCGGCGGCCCGTACGCGATGTGGGGCGAGCCGGTGATCGTCCCCGGGTCGATGGGCGCGGCGAGCTTCGTGCTGCGCGGGCACGGCGACCCGCGTACCCTCGCGAGCGCGTGCCACGGCGCGGGACGGCGGGTGCCGCGCGGCGCGTCGGCGCGCGGGAACGACGCGGAGCTCGACGCGTTCCTGCGCGAGTTCCACGTCGTCACCCCGCTGGACCACCGCGACCCGATGGTGGCGCGGCGGTCGGACGTGATGGCGGCGTGGCGGCGCGACCTCAAGCAGGAGGCGCCGTGGGCCTACAAGGACATCGGGCCGGTGGTGTCGAGCCTGCACGGCGGCGGCGTCGCGACGCCCGTCGCGGAGTTGCGGCCGCTGCTGACCGTCAAGGGGTGACGTCTCAGGGGATGTCGGTCTGCAGGTGGACGACCTTGACGGCGGTCATCTCGTCCAGCAGCTCGGGGCCGTAGCCGAAGCCCTGGCCGCTGGCCCGGCGCGGGGTGGCGGCGCCTCCCGGGGCGCCGCCGAACACCGCGTTGATCTTCACGGTGCCCGCCTTGAGGGTGCGCCAGGCGTGCTGGGCGTGCGCGATGTCGCGGGTGAGGACGGTCGCGGCGAGCCCGTAGCGGGAGCGGTTCGCCGCGGCCAGCGCCTCCTCGAACGAGCCGACGGCGCGGACCGGCGCGACGGGCCCGAACGTCTCCTCCGCCATGACCGCCATGTGGTCGGTGCAGCCGTCCAGGACGGTCGCCGGGTAGAAGCAGCCGGGCCCCTCGGGGATCCGGCCGCCGGCGCGCAGCCGGGCGCCGTCCGCGACGGCCTTCTCGACCTGCTCGTGCACCTGGGTGCGGTGCCGCTCGTCGACCAGCGGGCCGAGCTCGGTGGACGGGTCGCGGCCCGGTCCGGTCCGCAGCGCGTCCGCCCGCGCGGCCAGGGCGGTGACGAACTCCTTGGCGACCGACTCGTGCACGTAGATCCGCTCGACCGAGGTGCAGATCTGGCCGGCGTTGGCGAAGCAGCCGGTGGCGGCCTGTCCGGCGGCCCAGCCGGGGTCGACGCCCGCGTCCACGATCAGCGGGTCGGCGCCGCCGTTCTCCAGCAGCGCCTTGGCGCCCGTCCCGGCGGTCAGCGCGGCGATGCGGCGGCCGGCGCGGGTGGACCCGACGTGCGCGACCGCGTCGAGGTCGGGGTGGCCGGCGAGCGCCTCGCCGGTCGTGGCGTCGCCGCTGACCATGTCGACGACGCCCGCAGGCAGCCGCCCGGCGATCAGCTCGGTGAGCAGCGCGCCCGTGTGCGGGGTCCGCTCGGACGGCTTGTGCACGACGGTGTTGCCGGTGACGACGGCCGCGCCGATGAGCCCGCAGGCGATGGCGACGGGGTCGTTCCACGGCGTGACGACCGCGATGATCCCGAGCGGCTCGCGGGTCATGAAGTCGGTGGCGCTCCGGCCGCCCTGAAGGCTGCGGCCCCCGTGCAGCGGGCCCAGCTCGGCGTACTGGCGCAGCGTCCCGATCCCGGCCTCGACGCCGCCGAGCGCGTCGCCCGCCGGCTTGCCCATCTCGGCGGTGACCAGAGCGGCCAGCTCGTCCGCGTGCTCCTCGACCGCGCGGGCGGCGGCGTGCAGCGCGGCGCCGCGCTCGGCGGGCGCGGTCGCGGCCCAGCCGGGCGCCGCCCGCGTCGCCGCGGCCACCGCGGCCGCCACGTCCACGGCGGTGCCGACGGGCACCTCCCCCACCGGGTCGCCGGTCGCCGGATCGGTCACCGTGAAGGCGCCGTCCCCGCCGCCGCGGCTCCACCGCCCGCCCGCCAGCGTCCACCTGTCGCCTGGTCGCATCCCCGTGAACCTCCTGCCGCCCTAGCACCCCCGACCGCCGTTGCCTACCCGGAGAGCCGGGCTTCAATGACGGCCGGGACCTGCGTCAGTACTCACTTACTGGATCGGCTACGGTGGAGGCCCCGCACGAGAGTCGAGGGAGGCGCGGGTGGACTTCGATCTGCCGGAGAACGCGGCGGCGGTGCGCGAGGGCGTGCTGGCCATCGCCGGGAAGTACGACCAGGACTACTGGAGCCGCTGCGACGCCGAGAAGCGGTGGCCGGAGGAGGTCTGGCGGGAGCTGGTCCAGGGCGGCTGGCACAGCCTCGCGATCCCCGAGGAGCACGGC
Source organism: Actinomadura violacea (assembly GCF_017573465.1). Lineage (GTDB taxonomy): Bacteria > Actinomycetota > Actinomycetes > Streptosporangiales > Streptosporangiaceae > Spirillospora > Spirillospora violacea. Next base: position 16,305 of record NZ_JAGEPF010000015.1, on the reverse strand, counting down.
GGCGCCGGCCAGGGCCTGCTGGAGCTGGCGGTGGCGCTGGAGGCGCTCGCCGAGGGCGGCGCGGGCGGCGCCGCGTCGTTCATGTACCTGCTCACCCCGGCGTTCGGCGGGCTGACCATCGCCCGGCACGGCACCGAGGAGCAGAAGCGGACGTTCCTGCCGAAGATCGCGGCGGGCGAGATCGAGACCTGCTTCGCGATCACCGAGCCGGACGCGGGCAGCAACGCCATGAACATCACCACGCAGGCCCGCCGCGACGGCGACCACTACGTGGTGACCGGCCAGAAGATCTGGATCTCCGGCGTGGAGCGCGCCGACCACCTGGTGCTCGTCACCCGGACGATCCCGGCGGCCGAGGCCAGGCCCCGCACGAACGGCTTCACGGTCCTGCTCGTGGACGTCAAGCAGGCCGTCGCCGACGGCACGCTGACCTACCGGCCGATCCCCAAGCTCGGCACCAACACCGTCGCGTCCAGCATGGTGTTCCTGGACGGCGTGCGCGTCCCCGCCGACCGCGTCCTCGGCGAGGCCGACCAGGGCTTCGCCGTCCTGTGGGACATCCTCAACCCCGAGCGGATCCTCGCCGCCGCGGGCGGCGTCGGCTCCGGCGGCCTGGTCCTGAAGATCGCCTGCGACTACGCCACCGACCGGGCGCCGTTCGGCAAGCCGATCGGCTCCAACCAGGGCATCGCGTTCCCGCTCGCCCGCATCAAGGCGCAGCTCGAACTGGCCCGGCTGATGACCTACAAGGCCGCGTGGCTGTGGGACCAGGGCCGCCCCTGCGGCTCGGAGGCCAACATCGCCAAGCTCACCGCCGCCGACGCCGCCTGGCAGGCCGCCGACCGCGCCTTCCAGACCCACGGCGGCATGGCGTACTCCCTGGAGTACCCGGTCGCCCGCATGTTCCGCGACGCCCGCATAGCCAAGAACATCCCGGTGGCCGAAGAACTCGTCCTGGCCCACATAGCCCAGCACGAACTAGGCCTCCCCCGCTCCTACTGAGCTTCGCTCGTGGCGGGTCGTCCTCATGTCGATGATGACGACCCGCCGCGCGTGAACGCGGTGCTAGCCGCCCTCGGGGAGGCGGACGGCGCGCTCTGGGTCGTGGGCGGTGCGCAGGGCGCGTTTGAGGATCTTGCCGGAGTGGTTGCGCGGGAGGGCGTCGACCAGCTCGTACCAGCGGGGGCGCTTGAACCCGCCGAGCAGGGCGCGGCAGTGCTCGTCCAGATCGGCGGGCGTCGTCCCGGCGCGGACGACGACGAGCGCCTTGACCGCCTCGCCCCACCGGGCGTCCGGGACGCCGATCACCGCGGCGTCCAGCACGCCCGGATGCCGGACGAGAACCTGCTCCACCTCGGCGGAGTACACGTTCTCGCCGCCGCTGCGGACCATGTCCTTCGCGCGGTCGACGAAGAAGAAGTAGCCGTCGGCGTCGCGGCGCATCAGGTCGCCGGTGCGCAGCCATCCGCCGTCCATCGGGTCGGGCAGCCCCGCGTAGCCGGCCATCACGCTCGCACCGCGGAGAAGGAGTTCGCCGACCTCACCGGGGGCGTCGGCGCCGTCCAGGGCCAGGTCGAACGGCGGGAGGGGCAGGCCGACGGTGCCGGGGCGCTCCAGCTCGTCGTCCAGGGTGGTGATCGTGACGAAGTTGCCGGCCTCGGTCGACCCGTAGACGCCGCGGTAGCCGATGCCGAGGTCGCGGAGCGCCTCCAGGGCGCGGGCGCGTTCGGTGCCGGCCATCCCGAACACCAGCCGCAGCGTCGCGGGCGCGGCGGCGGGATGCCGCAGCGCCCGTCCCGTGCCGGTGGGGAAGATCGCGACGCTGACGCCGTGCTCGGCGACGAGCGGCCAGAGCGCGTCCGGTGACGAGCCCTCCGGGAACACCACCGTCCCGCCCGCGGCGAGATGGCCGAGCGCGGCGCCGTACCCGGCGACGTGGAACAGCGGCAGCGCACCGAGCAGCCGGTCGGCGCCGGTGATGCCGAACGCCTGCACGGCGTTGGCGGTGGCGGCGACCCAGCCCCGGTTGGTGAGCAGGCAGCCCTTCGGACGGCCGGTGGTGCCGGACGTGTAGAGCTGGATGATCGGCGCGTCCGGGCCGGGGCGCGGCAGGTCGTGCGGCGGCGCCGCGTCCAGGGCCTTGTCGAGGGCGGGACCGATCGTCCAGTGGGTCAGGTCGAGCAGCCCGGACGCGCCGGCCAGGTCGCCGAGCGCGGGGTGGACGACCGCGTGCCGCGCCGCCGCGTCCTCGGCCTGGAAGCGGATCTCCGCCGGGGCCAGCCGGACGTTCAGCGGCACCACGACCGCGCCGATCAGCGACGCGGCGAACGCCGTCTCGATCGCCTCCGGGACGTTGACGCTCAGCAGCGCGATCCGGTCGCCGGCGCGCACTCCCCCGGCGGCGAGCAGCCCGGCCCAGCGTTCGACGCGGACGTGCAGCTCGCGGTAGGTGCGGGCGCGGCCGTCCCAGGCGAACGCCGTCCGGCCTGGCCAGAGCGCGGCGCCGCGATGGGCGAGGTCGCCGAGGAGCATGCCCCGATCTTCCCGAATCTGATTCGGCCCGGTCAAGATCCGGCCTCCCCGACATGTTGCCTTGATCACACCGGCGGGCCAGCATGAGGGCAGCATCCGCCGCGCCGAGGAGAACCGATGCCCAGGTCGTACGCCAGCGCCGTGCTCAACGCCCCCGCCGACGAGGTCTGGGCCTACCTGCGCGACTTCGGCAACATCGCCGACTGGATGCCCGGCCCGGAGACCAGCCTGATCGAGGACGGCGGCCCCGCCGACCGGGTCGGCTGCGTCCGCCGCGTCATCGGCCCCGGCGACTCGGTGTTCCGCGAGCGGCTCGCCGGGCTGGACGACGCCGAGCGCAGCTACTGGTACGAGATCCTCGAGGCGCCGCTGCCCATCCGCGCCGCCCGCGGCCATCTGCGCGTCGCGCCCGTGACCGGCACCGGGCAGGCGTTCGTCGAGTGGTGGGGCGAGTTCTCCGCCGACGCCGGCGACGAGGAGGCCATGGGCAAGACGCTGTCGCGCGGCATCTACGCCACCGGCCTGGACGCCCTCGCCAAGCGCTTCGCCTGACGGCCGCGGGCCCGGGCGGCGGTCAGGCGAACCGCGGCGGGCGCTTCTCCCTGATCGCCGCGACGCCCTCCCGCACGTCCGGGCCGGTGAACCCGAAGAACTCCATGGCCAGCGACGCGTCGAACGTCGGGCCGGCGAGCCGCAGCCAGTTGTTCAGCGCGTGCTTGGTGAACGAGATCGCCTCGGCGGGCCCGGCGGCGAGCCGCCCGGCGATCTCCAGCGCGCGCTCGTGCACCGCGTCGTCGTCCACGCACACCGAGACGAGCCCGATCCGCTCGGCCTCCTCGCCGGTGAGGACGTCGTTCAGCAGCAGGTAGTACTTCGCCTTCGCCATCCCGCACAGCAGCGGCCAGATGATCGCGGAGTGGTCGCCGGCCGCGACGCCGAGCCGGACGTGCCCGTCGATGATCTTCGCGGTGCGGCCGGCGACGGAGATGTCCGACAGCATCGCCACCGCCAGCCCCGCGCCGACCGCCGGGCCCTGGATCGCGCTGACCACCGGCTTGGAGCAGTTCAGCACGTTCATCACGATGTCGCGGGCCTCGCGCATGATGCGGCGCCGCGACGCGTGGTCGCCCATCATCTCCTCGATCATGGACATGTCGCCGCCCGCGGAGAACGCCGTCCCCTCGCCGCGCACCAGCACCGCGCGGACCGCGTCGTCGGCGTCGGCGTCCCGCCAGACCTCGGCCAGCTCCCGGTGCCCGGTCGTGTCGAGGGCGTTCAGCTTGCCCGGCGTGCTCATGGTGACGCGCAGGACGCCGTCCGCCGCCCAGTCGATCTTCAGCCGCTCGTACTTCCCGTACACGCCGTCGCCGTCGCTCATGCCGCGCTGCCCTCCCGCGCTCGATCGCCGAATGCCGCGCGCAATCGTCGCACAGCGAACCGCATCGCCTCGGCGCCGGCATCGAAGATCTCCGGGAGCAGGAAGAACGAGTGCACGACGCCGTCGAAGCGGCGCGCCTCCACCGGCACGCCCGCCGCCGCGAGGCGCCGCGCGTACGCCTCGCCCTCGTCGCGCAGGATGTCGTACTCGGCGGTGATCACGGTGGCGGGCGCGGCGCCGGCGAGGTCGGGCGCGCGCAGCGGCGCCAGCCGCGGATCGGCGGGGTCGGCGCCGTCCCGGTAGAGGTCCATGAACCGGCCGAGCGTCGCCGCGTCGAGCCCGTACCCGGTGCCGTACTCGCGCCAGCTCCGGGTGTCCATCGCGGTGTCCGTCACCGGGTAGACGAGCAGCTGGTGCGCCAGGGGCAGGCCGCGGTCGCGGGCCTGCAGCGCGACGGCGGCGGCCAGGTTCCCGCCCGCGCTGTCACCGCCCACGGCGAGCGCGCCCGGCGCCACGTCGTAGCGGGCCGGCTCGCGCGCGACGGCCGACACGACCGCCCAGGCGTCGTCCACCGCCGCCGGGAACGGGTTCTCGGGCGCGAGCCGGTAGCCGACGTTGAGCACGGCGCATCGCGCGCCCGCGGCGAGGTCGCGGCACGCGGCGTCCACGTTGTCGACGCCGCCGAGCACCCATCCGCCGCCGTGCAGGTAGACCAGGGCGGGCAGCGGGCCGCGCTCGATCGGCTCGGGACGGTACAGCCGCACCGTGACGGGACCGCCCGGACCGCGTACGGCCAGGTCCTCGACGTGCGGCAGCTCGCGGCGGTCGACGGGGAACACCTCGCCGATCCTGCGCCGCATCTCCGCGATCGCGGGCCCGGCGTCCACCTCGACCGGCGGCGCGCCCTCCGGCGGTGCCGTCCAGGCGGACAGCAGCTCCAAGAAGCTCACGGTCTGCGGATGCAAGGGCATGCGGCGGCCTCCGGGGGGCGGTTCGCGCGGAATCTACCGCTTCGCCTTCCCCGGTACGCGGGGGATCAATCCCCGGTCAGCGGCCGGCGGCCTCGGCCACCAGCGCCTCGAACAGCCGCTTGTCGTCGCCGTCCTCGGGGTGCCACTGCACGCCGAGGCCGAACCGGTGGCCCTGCAGCTCCACCGCCTCGACGACCTGGTCCTCCGCCCAGGCCACGGCCGACAGGCCCTTGCCGAGGCGGCTCACCGCCTGGTGGTGGTACGTCGGCACGTCCGCGGCGTCGCCGAGGATCTTGCCGATGGCGCTGGTCGCGCTGATCTGCACCCGGTGCGTGCCGATCTTCCCGATGTCGGGCGCGTGCGCCTTGTGCCCCACGGCCTCCGGCAGGTGCTGGACAAGCGCGCCCCCGCGCGCCACGTTGAGCACCTGCATGCCCCGGCAGATCGCCAGGAACGGCAGATCCGCGTCGACCGCCGCGCGGGCGAGCGCGAGTTCGAACCGGTCGCGCTGCGGCTGCGGCGGCCCGGTCTCGGCGTGCCGCTCGGCGCCGTACAGGTCGGGATCGAGGTCGCCGCCGCCCGCGAGGACGAGCCCGTCCAGCCGGGAGATCAGCGCGGCGAGCCCGCGCAGGCCGCCGGTCGGCGGGACCATGACCGGGACGCCGCCCGCCCGCTCGACCGAGCGCACGTAGGACAGGGGGAGCAGCGCGGCCTCGCGCACCCAGACGCCCCAGCGGGCCGGCTCCTCGTACGTGGTGATGCCGATGAGCGGCGGCGCGCCTCCCCCTGCGGCGGGGCCCGGAGCCCCTCGGATCGCCTCTGACATGCGTGGATTCCCCTCTGCTGAGCACTGGCCACGGGTCGGCTACCGATATGTGGTGATTCACCACCGTTGCGTGCACATCATGGCGCATCGCCTGCCCCCTCGGCCCGTCCCGCCCCCGGCCTTTTCCCGCAAAGCCTGCCGCACGGACCCGATCTCCGCAGGCTGACGCCCCGAGCGCGGTCCGGGCCCCCCGACCTGGACGATCTTGGTCGGACGGCCGGGCCGGGCGGTCGCCGGACTTCCGCCACCCACCAGGAGAACATCCATGACTGAAAAAGCAAATCTTTTACTAAGGAGAAGATTTATCCCCCACCTCAGAGGGCCCCGTTTCCGGGGCGACCGGAGCGGGCTCGCGCCGCCCGTCCACGAACATCAGCGTTTCCAGAACGACCGCCAATGCAGCCGATCTTTCCGGCCAAATCCCATACCGTCCAGTATTTGCCCTATTTGTCACGCTTACTGTGATCACAGGGAATGAGAGGACGATTACTCGACGTGACATCGACGCCCGCCCGACCGGCGGCTCCTTGAGGACCTGCGATTTCCGGTGCGAGAATCTCACCGAGCCGGGCATCGCGGAGCGCCGAAGGCGCCGAACCGCCGGCGGCCCCGGCCTCCACCCGCCGAGGGGGCGTGCTTGCCATGTCAACGGAACCCCGAATGCTCAAGGAGAGCTTCACCCGCCTCGAAACCCGGTCCGACAAGGCGATCGGCTATTTCTACGGCCGCCTTTTCACCGCCGACCCGCGGCTCCGGGCACTGTTCCCCATCGCGCTGGACGCCCAGCGCGACCGCTTCTTCCACGCGCTCACCCGCATCATCTGGAGCCAGGACAACCCCGAGGAGCTCGCCGCCTACCTGGCCCGCCTCGGCCGCGCCCACCGCAGGTACGGGGTGACCGCCGAGCACTACACCGCCGTCGAGCACGCCCTCCTCGCCACCCTGCGGGTCTACGCCCGCGACGTGTGGAGCCCGCGCGTGGAGGAGATGTGGGCCGAGGCGTACCGGTCCGCCGCCGCGACGATGATCGAGGCCGCCGAACGGGACGCCGACGGCGCCCCGCCGTGGTGGGCGGCCGAGGTCGTCGAGCACGACCGCCGCGCCGACGACCTCGCGGTGCTGACGCTCAGCCCCGAGCGGCCGCTGCCGTTCGCGCCCGGCCAGTACGTGACCGTGCAGACCTCCCGCTGGCCGCGCGTCTGGCGGCCGTACTCGATCGCCAACGCGCCGCGCTCGGACTGCCGGCTCCGGCTGCACGTGCGGGCCCAGCCGGGCGGCTGGGTGAGCGGCGCGCTCGTCCGCGGCACCGGGACCGGCGACACCGTCCTGCTCGGGCCCGCCGCGGGCACCATGACCCTCGACCCGGACTCCGGCCGCGACCTGCTGCTCGTCGCCGGCGGCACCGGCCTCGCCCCCGTCAAGGCGCTGGCCGAGCAGGCAGTGACGGCCGGTCGGCGGCGCGAGGTGCGGCTGCTGGTCGGCGCCCGCACCGAACGCGACCTGTACGACCTCGCCGACCTGCGGCTGCTCGAAGCGGCGTACCCGTGGGTGCGGGTGCTGCCCGTCGTGTCCGACGACCCGGGCTTCGGCGGGCTGCGCGGTACGCCCGCCGACATCTTCGCCGACCCGTGCAAATGGGACGACCTGGACGGCTGGGACGGCGGCTGGGACGACCGCGACGCCTACGTCGCCGGCCCGGTCCCGATGGTGCGCGGCACGGTCGCCGCGCTCCAGCGGCTCGGGATGCCGCTGGAACGCATCCACCACGACCTGCTGAGAGCGGAGGAGTGAGGGCCGGTGGCCGCCGCCCCCGGATCGGCGCCGCTCGAGGCGGCGCGCTCCGGGGGCGGCGGTTCACCAGCCGGCGCGCTCGCGCAGGAACACGCTCGTCGCCTCGTCCGCCGGGTAGAACGACTCGATCGCCAGCTCGGCGACGGTGATGTCCACTGGCGTCCCGAACGTCGCGATGGTGCTGAAGAAGGAGAGCTCCCGGCCGTCGAGCCGCATCCGCAGCGGAACGAAGACGTCGTGGTCGGCGGGCGGCGCCATCGCCTCCCCCACGTCGCCGGGGAAGCTCCGCAGCTCCTGGTAGAGCTGCGTCAGCGCGGAGTCGGCGGTGAGCGCGACGTGCCGCCGCACCCGGTCGATCATGTGGGCGCGCCACTCCGCCAGGTTGAGGATGTTCTTGGCCATCCCGTCCGGGTGCATGCTGAGCCGCAGCACGTTCAGCGGCGGTTCCAGCAGCTCCGCGGGCGCGCCCTCCATGAACAGCTGCGCGGCGCCGTTGGCGTCGATCAGGTTCCAGAAGCGGTCCACGACCACCGCCGGGTACGGCTCGTGGCCGTCCAGCACCTGCCGCAGGGCCGCGCGGACGGAGTCCATCCGCGGTTCCTCGATCGGCGTCTCGTCGAACACCGGCGCGTAGCCGGCGGCCACCAGCAGCAGGTTCCGGTCGCGCAGCGGCACGTCCAGGTGCTCGGCGAGGCGCAGCACCATCTCGCGGCTCGGCGCCGACCGGCCCGTCTCCACGAAGCTGAGGTGCCGGGTCGACACGTCCGCCTCCGAGGCGAGCTCCAGCTGGCTCAGCCTCCGCCGCTGCCGCCATGCGCGCAGCTGCTCTCCGATGGGTCGCACGTCGCTCAACGCCGTCGTCATTGTCGTCATGGCATGGACGCTATCGGCGGCGGTGTCATGGCGGCGATTACCCGTCAGGTAACGCACCGCGGATTGTCGGTGGCGGCTGGGAGGGTGTCCGGATGGCGACTTGGAGGCAGTTCGAGGAGGAGGCGGCCGAGTTGGCCGCCACGGTCAAGGAGCGGTTCGAGGCGGCGGAGACCCATGTCCTCGCGACCATGCGGCTGGACGGTTCGCCGCGGGTCAGCGGCTCGGAGGTGGACTTCAAGGGCGCGGACCTGTCGTTCGGCTCGATGCTCGGCGCCGTCAAGGCGCGCGACCTGCAGCGAGACGGGCGCTGCGCGATCCACGCGCATCCCGCCGACCCCGAGCACGGCGGCGACGCCAAGGTCGCCGGCGTCGCGGTCGAGATCACCGACCCGGAGGAGAAGAAGGCCTACACCACCGGTGGCGAGCCGCCCGGCGACTTCCACGCGTTCCGGCTGGACCTGCGCGAGGCCGTCCTGACCTCGGTCGAGGACGGCAGGCTGGTCATCCGGGTCTGGCGGCCCGGCGCCGGCGTCCGCACCGTCAGCCGCACCTGAGACACGTTCTCAGGGACGCCTCCGCGCGACGGGGTGCGCGAGGCCGGTTCTCTTGCCGCCGCGGGCCGCGGGCCCCTACCGTGCAGCATGCTCATTCCGAGGAGCCGCCGGGGCGAGCGGGCCGTAGAGCGGATGCGTTCCGCGCCGGGTGCGCGGCGAAGGGCGCCCGTGCGGACGGCACCGGTTCTCGGCCTCGCGCTGCTCGCCCTCACCGCCTGCGGCTTCGGGAGCGATGAGCGCGACTGCACCCTGATCGGGTCGGGGTCGGGCGTCAACGTCGACATCGCCGCACCGGACGCGTCGCGAGTCGCGTCCGCGTCGGTGCGCGTGTGCTGGGACCGGACGTGCCGCACGGCGCGGCTCGCCCTGCGCCCGTCGACGACGACGGTCCCGCAGGGGTGCGACGGCGAGGCCCCGGACGCGGCCTGCGCCGCGTCCGCCTCGCCCGACGGCGGCCGGAACGGGTTCGCCCGCGTCGCCGACCTGCCGGAATCGCCCGTCCAGGTCACGCTGACGCTGCGCGACCAGCACGGCCGCGCGCTCCTCGACCAGGGCGTGCGGCTCACGCCGAAGGCCACGTACCCGAACGGCCCGCACTGCGGCCGGGGCGGCACGCAGGCCGGGGTGACCGTCGCGAACGGCAGGGCGACCGCCCGGACCCGGTGAGCGGGGCGGGGCCGCCCCCCGGCCGCACCCGCGATCAGCTGAGCGAGAACCTGGATTTCATGTAGCGTTTCCTGCATGGCAGGACAACGAACCGAGCGGGCCAGCGGATACCGCGAACGGAACTCCACCGCCGACCGCGCGCTGGACATCTTGCTGCTGTTCGACGACTCCCGGCTGGTCGTCGGCGGGCAGGAGGTCGCCGACCACCTCGGCGTGGCACGCTCCACCGCCTACCGGTACCTCCAGAGCCTCGCCTCCTCGGGATTCATCGAAGAGCAACGACCCGCCGGCTACCGCCTCGGACCACGGGTGTTCGAACTCGCCCGCCTCGCCCGCAAAGGCATCGGCCTGTCCGAGGTCGCCCGCCCCGTCATGCGAGAACTCGCCGAGACCATCGGCGAAGCCGTCCTGCTCACCCGCCGCACCGGCCCCACCGTCGTCTGCCTCGAACGCGAAGAGGCCGACCACCCCGTCCGCCTCTCCTACGAACGCGGACACGTCCTGCCCGTCAACGCCGGCGCCTCGGCGCTCGTCCTGCTCGCCTGGGCGCCCGACGAGGAGGTCGACGACATCATCGGCCACGACGCCCTCCCCCGCTTCACCGGAGCGACCATCACCGACGCGACCGCGCTCCGCCGGCGCCTCACCGCCATCCGCGAACACGGCACCGCCGTCTCACGCGGCGAACTCGACGAGGACGTGCTCGGCGTCGCCGCCCCCATCCGCAACGGCGAAGACGACGTCATCGCCGCGATCAGCGTCGCCGCCCTCTCCCACCGCGTACCCGACGAACGGCTGCCCGAGGTGGAGGCCGCGGTCCAGGACTCCGCCACCCGCATCACCGAACGGCTCAAGCTCATCGACTCCTGACCCGCGGCGTGCGAACGGCGCGGCACCCCGGGGGGTGCCGCGCCGTTCGCACGTCTACTGGACGGGGCGGTAGGCGGGGCCGCCGTCGTCGAGGAGGCGCTCCGCCTCGGCGTAGATCTCCTCGGGCGGCAGGCCGAAGTCGATGCTCTTGCGGAACGGCTGGGGGATGTCCCGGTCGATGCGCAGGTAGACCTCGTTGCGGTTGCCCTCGGGGTCGAAGAAGTAGATCCCGAAGGCGTTGCCGTGGGTGACCTCCTGCTGCACCTTGACGCCCTCCTCGGCGAACCTGCGGTGGAAGGCGCGGATGTCGTCGAGGGACTCGACGCGCCAGGAGATCTGGTGGCTCTGCTTGGCGCCGGGCGGGGCGGTGCGGCCGGTCTGCAGGACGAACTCGTGGTGCTCGACGCCGGGGCGGGCGCTGAGGAAGACGATGCCGAAGTCGTCGTCGTGGTCGGTGACGGTCAGGCCGAGGACGCGCTCGTAGAAGTCGCGCATCAGCGGGAGGTCGTCGACCCAGAGTCCGGTGTGTCCTAGTTCGGCGATGGCCATGGACGGCTCCTTGTCCTGTTTTACAGGAGTGTGATCCTGAATATTGAGCACGCTAGCTCATTGACCCTCGCTCGTTCCAGCTCTAGCTTGTATCGAAAAGTAGGATCTGTGGCTCAAGAAACAGGACATGGTGGTGGGATGCGGTTCGTCGCCTATCAGGACGAGAACGGGGCCGAGGCCGTCGGCCGGCTCGACGGGACGCGGGTCCACCGGCTGCGCGGCGTCGACCGGATCGACCGCGCCGCCGGCGACCTGCGGGCGGCGCCCGCGGCGGAGGACGGCGTGGAGCTGGACGAGCTGACGCTGCTCCCGGTCGCCCGGCCGGAGAAGGTCTTCTGCGTCGGCCTCAACTACCGCGCGCACGTCGAGGAGACCGGCCGCGACCTGCCGGAGTACCCGGTGCTGTTCCCCAAGTTCGGCTCCAGCCTGATCGGGCACGGCGCGCCGATCACGCTGCCGCCCGAGTCGTCCCAGGTGGACTACGAGGCGGAGCTGGCCGTGGTGATCGGCAGGGCCGGCCGCCGCATCCCGCGGGACCGGGCGTTCGAGCACGTGCTCGGCTACACGATCGCCAACGACGTCACCATGCGGGACTTCCAGTACCGGACGCACCAGTGGATGCAGGGCAAGGCGTGGGACGCGTCCACGCCGCTCGGCCCCGTCCTGGTCACCGCCGACGAGCTGGACCCCGGGAACCTGGACATCGCGCTGCACCTGAACGGGCGGGAGATGCAGTCGGCGAACACCGACCGGCTGATCTTCGACGTGCCGCGGCTGATCGAGGCGACGTCGCAGTTCACCCGGCTGGAGCCGGGGGACGTCATCCTCACCGGGACGCCCGGCGGCGTCGGGTACCGCCGCGACCCGCAGGTGTTCCTGGCCGACGGGGACGTCGTCGAGGTGACGGTCGGCGGCATCGGCACGCTGCGCAACACCGTCCGGGCCGAGGGCTGAGGAGGAGACCATGGGCACCGTCAAGGAGAGCTTCGAGGCGTTCCCGTTCGACGCGCCGCCCCGCGTGCTCCAACGGCGCGAGGAGCAGCTGCTCGGCGATCCGCACACGCCGCCGGGCGCGCCCAGGATGGGGCGCGACCATCCGCCGGTCGAGGTCGTCCACTTCGACGCCGAGTACGTGCGGCGGGCGTTCGCGCCGCCGCGCGGGGTGTACGAGGGCGACGCCATGCGCCTGGAGTGGCAGACGATGAACGGGCGGCAGCCGTTCTACCACCGCAACTGCGACGTCGACGAGATGTCGTTCCAGGTCGCGGGCGTGCGGTCGCTGATGACCGAGATCGGCAGCGTCGACCTCGTGCCGGGCGACTTCTCCCGCATCCCGGTCGGGGTCGCGCACGACAACTACGGGCGCGAGGACATCCACATCCTGTTCTACGTGCCGGCGCCGGTCGTCGAGGCGGTCCCGGCGGAGCGGACGTCGCAGGTGGTGATCCCGCCGTTCGACGGGTGGGAGCCCGCCGAGATCAACGAGATGGTCACCGAGTGCCTCGCCGGGCCCGGCCACGACGTCGTGCTCGCACCGGCCGACGAGCGGGCCCTGCTCGAACAGGCCGAGAACGAGACCGACCGGATCCAGGTGCTGCGCCCGGGCGGCGCGTCCGGGACGACCTGGCTCTACCGGTCGTCGCACGTCCTGATCGGGCGGACGGCCGCCGAGGCGTCCGACGGCCGCGTCTACCGCCGGATCCGCAACGCCGAGGAGATCCAGTACCAGATCAGCGGGCGCCGGACGCTCGTCACGCAGCGCGGAACGGTCCGGCTGGAGCCCGGCGACTTCGTGAAGGTGCCGGTCGGGGTCGCGTTCACCTCGATCCACCACGAGCCGAGCGCCCACCTCACCGTCGTGTCCGCGCGCGAGGTGCCGCAGGTCAGTGAGGCGACTCGGACGGCCGAGCGGCTGCCCGCGGCCGAGATCGAGGCGCTGCGATGACGGCGCGGGACCTCGCGATCGCCGCGAACCGGGCGCTGGCCGCGGCGGGGCAGTCGGACATGGTGTGGGGGCACGCGGCGGTCCGCGACCCGGACGGGCGCGGCATCTGGATCAAGGCGCCGGGCTGGGGCTTCGAGGAGATCGACGGCGACCGGATCCAGCTGGTGTCGTGGGACGCCGAGGTCGTCGAGGGCGACGGCGCGCCGCACAAGGAGTGCCACATCCACCTGGAGATCCTCCGGCACCGGCCGGACCTGCACGGCACGGTCCACTCGCACGCGCAGGCGGCCGTCGCGTTCGCCGCGCTGGACACCCCGCTGCTGCCGATCTCGCATGAGGGCGCGCTGTTCGGCGGCGCCGACGTGCCGCGCTTCACCCTGACCGGCGGGCTCGTCCGCACGCCGGACCTCGGGCGCGCCCTGGCCGGGACGCTCGGCGACGCGCCCGCCGCCCTGATGCCCAAGCACGGCCTGGTCGCCGCCGGGACGAGCGCCGAGGCGGCCGTCATGCACGCCGTCCTGCTCGACGGGGCCTGCCGGACGCAGCTGACGGCGATGGCCGCCGGTCCGGTCCGGGTGTGGTCGGACGGCGCGGAGGCCGCGGCGAAACGGGACGAGTGCTGGCCGCCGAGCCAGATCGACGCCGGATTCGGCTACCTCGCGCGCAAGGACGGACGCCGGTGACCCTCTCCACGGAACCGCCCGTGCTCATCGTCGGCGCGGGCCCGGTCGGGCTGACCGCCGCGAACCTGCTGGCGGCGCGCGGCGTGCCGGTCGTCCTGGTCGAGCGGAACGCCGCCACGAGCGACGAGGCCAAGGCGATCAGCCTGGACGACGAGTCGCTGCGCACCCTGCAGGCCGCCGGCCTCGACGACGCCGTGCTGGAGATCGTCGTCCCCGGCACGGGCACCCGCTACTACGACCGCAAGGGCCGTCCGCTGTTCCAGGCCCGCGGCCCGGAGCCGTACCGCCTCGGCCACCCGTTCAAGAACCAGTTCGCGCAGCCGGAGCTGGAGCGCGTCCTGCTGCAGAACCTGAAGGACCGCGACGGCGTCGACGTCCGGTTCGGCACGGAGCTGGTCGCGATCGAGGAGGGCCGGGACGGCGTGACCGCGGTCCTGGAGTCCGGCGGCGCCCGCACCGAGATCGCCGCGAGCCGGGTGCTCGGCTGCGACGGCGGCCGCAGCACGGTCCGGGAGCTGAAGGGCATCGGCATGACCGGGACCAGCCACCGCGAGGTCTGGCTGGTCGCGGACACCACCGGCGACCACCACGATGAGCGCTACGGCATGCACCTCGGCCGCCCGGACCGGCCCACCGTGATCGTCCCCGGGCGCGACGGCCGCTGCCGGTACGAGTTCCGGCTCCGGCCCGGCGAGGGCGAGGGCGGCACCCGGCCGGACTTCGCGACCATCGCCCGGCTCGTCGCCCCCTACCGGACGATCACCCCCGGGCAGGTCGAGCGCGCGACGAACTACACCTTCAACGCGGTCGTCGCCGACCGGTGGAGCGACGGCCGCTGCTTCCTGCTCGGCGACGCCGCGCACATGATGCCGCCGTTCGCCGGGCAGGGCCTCAACTCCGGCATCCGCGACGCCGCCAACCTCGTGTGGAAGCTCGCGGAGGTGCGGCACGGCCGCGCGGACGAGCTGCTGCTCGGCACCTACGAGCCCGAGCGGCGCCCGCACGCCGAGGCGATCGTCGCGTTCTCCGAGCGGCTCGGGCGGGTGGTGATGACCGTGGACCCGATGCGGGGGCGTCTGCGGGACACCGCCGTGCGGGCGCTGCTGCTCGTCCCGTGGAGCCGCCGGTACCTGACCGAGATGCGGTTCCGGCCGCGCGCCGTCCACGCCGCGGGCGTCGTGGTCCGGACGGGGCACGGCGACGAGCGGCTCGCCGGGACCCAGCTCCCCCAGCCGCGCGTGCTCGTCCCGCCGGGGCTGCGCCCGCGGCGGTTCGACGACGTGCTCGGCGACGGCCCGGCGCTGCTCGGCGTGGACGTCGCGCCGGAGGCGTGGGAGCGCGTCGGCGCCGCGCTCGGGCCGTGGCCGGCGCGGCGGATCGACGTCGTGCTCGGCGACCGGCTGCCCCGCCCGCGCGACGGCCGGCAGGCCGTCGCCGACGCCGACGGCCGGCTCGGGGCCGCGCTCGCCTCCGCGCGGGGCCGGTTCGTCCTGGTCAAGCCCGACCGCTACATCGCGGCCGTGTTCCCCTCCGCCCGCGCCGCGCTCGTGCGCGACGCGCTGGCCGGCTACTTCGACATGGAAGGCAGCACATGACCCGCCCGCCCGAACCGAAGATCGACCGGTCGCTGACGCTGCACCTGCGCGGCGACTGGGGCGCCGCGAACCTGCACCGGGTCTGCGGCTGGATCTCCCAGGAGCTCACCGACCGCTGCGGCCCGTACACCCG
Source organism: Actinomadura violacea (assembly GCF_017573465.1). Classification (GTDB taxonomy): domain Bacteria; phylum Actinomycetota; class Actinomycetes; order Streptosporangiales; family Streptosporangiaceae; genus Spirillospora; species Spirillospora violacea. The sequence continues at coordinate 939 of NZ_JAGEPF010000015.1, read as the reverse complement.
GGTCGCGATCTGGAACAGCCGGGGGTACGCCGACGCGGTCCGCGCCGTCGGGCGGGGCGAGGTGGACGTGGCGCTGACGACGCCCGCCGCGTTCGCCACCGCCGCGCTGGACGGCCGCGGCCTGTACGCCGGCGAGGCTTTCCCCGAGGTGCGCGCGCTCGGGGTCGTACCGCAGCGCGACCGCCTCGTCGTGGGGGTCCGCAGGACGCTCGGGATCACCTCGTTCGCCGAACTGCGCGAGGCGAAGCCGGCGCTGACCCTCGCGACGTCCGGCCACGACGGGGAGAACCATGTCGGTGTCGGCGCGCACGAGCTGCTCACCCGATCCGGCGTCGACGTCACCGGCTGGGGCGGGACGGTCCTGGCCGACGAGCGCCCCTGGGAGACGTTCGCGCACGTGCTGGCGGGACGCGCGGACGCCGTCGTCCACGAGGCCGTCATGCTGCCGCACTGGCAGGAGTTCGGCGGCGACCTCCACTTCCTGGAGGTGGAGCAGGACGTCCTGGACGGCCTGTGGGCCGACTACTCCTGGCCTGCGGCGACCATCGAGGAGGGTTGGTTCCCCGGCTGCCCGCGCTTCCGCACGCTCGACTTCTCCGACTTCCTCGTGCTGACCCGCTCCGACCTGCCCGACGACGTCGCGTACGCGATCGCCTGGGTGCTCGGCGAGACCCGCGAGGTCATCGAACGCCAGTACCGGCACATCCCGCCGGAGAAGAGCCCCGTCACCTACCCCCTGGACCCGGTAGCGATGGGCCGCACGCCCGTCCCGCTGCATCCGGGCGCCGCCGAGTACTACCACGCCCTGCCGCAAGGAATCTCAATGACTAAGTCAAGTCGGCCGGGTGACCTGTGAGCGGTTCAGGCAGCGTGCGCGAGGGGCCCGGGCGAGAAGGCTCGGTTGTCGCGCAGCATCGCCCACAACACGTCGATCCGGCG
>NZ_JAGEPF010000014.1 GCF_017573465.1 Actinomadura violacea | reverse complement strand
TTGCATGTGTTAAGCACGCCGCCAGCGTTCGTCCTGAGCCAGGATCAAACTCTCCATCAAGGTCCAAACGACCACCCGGGGGGCGAACCCCGAAGCAGCCAAACCTCAGAAGAAAATCCCAGCAAACGATCCCGAAGGATCGTATTGCCTCAAAGAAATCCCCACCACCCCCGAAAACGAGGATGGCCACGGGGTTGGTCCGGCCATGCCGGCCGAACCGATAAAGGCACTGGCTTTTAACACGCTGTTGAGTTCTCAAGAAACGGACACCCACCGCGCCGGATCCGCTTTCGCGTTTCCCGCCCCGGGGCGACTGATCCTTACTTTATCAGATCCGCTCGGAGTGTCAATTTCCGGGCTTTTCCGATTGCCTTTCCGGTCCGCTTGCGCGGCCCTTCCGGGCGGTGTTGCCATTTCATCAGATCCGGCTCGATTTGCAAAATCGGGCCTTACCGACGCCATCACCGTACGGCTGACACGGCAAAGCCGCGTCGGCTGCTGAGTGGTGGTTTCCCCGCCGGGCCGGCCGCCTTCCGGCGTCCCGCTCCCCTGTGGGGCGAAGTGAACAGTATGCCCACCGACCGCCGTCGTCAAACCGGCTCGCGGCCTCCGGGTGGGACGGGCCGGGCGTTTCCGGCACCGACCTCCCCGGCCGTGCGGCTCTGACCTCGGGGTTTGCCCTGGAACGCGCCCTTAGAAAGGGGCATTCCACGCGTACCGTCGCGGGCGAAAAATTCCTTGCCGGCCTTCCGGCGGCAAGGCTCGCGCGGGGACGGGAGGCGCCCGTCAGGCCGGCGAGCCCTGGCCGCGGGTCAGGTGATGTCCTTCGATTCGTGCAGGTTCAGGTCCATGACGATCGCCGTCATCACGGCCATGGTGCGCAGCGGCTCGTCGACCGGATCGAAGATCTCGACGCTGTACTTGTCCGCCGTGGTCAGCAGGTGGGTGGCCAGGCCCGCCCACTTCTTGCGGACGTGCGCGACCTTGCCGCCCTCGGTGTCCATCACCTCGAAGTTGTTGCGCGGCAGGTCCACCGCGATCGAGCCGAGCCTGCCGCCCTCCCCGTCCCTCAGGACGTACCGGCGGCCGATGCGCTCGGTGACGAACGAGCCGACGAGCTCCCCTTCGGAGCCGCGCACCTCCGTCAGCTCCCGCCCGCGCCGCTTGTCCACCACGTACAGCGGTTCGCCACCGGGCGTGGTCAGCAGGACCATGTGGGCGTCGAGGTCGGACTTGCCGGGGAAGATCGTCCGCAGGGCCTCCACGCGTCCCTTCTCCGCCGTCTCGCCGGCGACGGCCAGGACGGTTCCGTCCTCGTCGAGGACGCGGTACCTCGACTTGGCGAACGGGCCCCTGCGCGGCTGTTCCACCTTGAGCGTCGGGGAGCTGAACACTTCGCTCACGCGTTCTCCTGCCTCATCGGCCGCTCACGCGGGCCGTCCACCGAGTCCGTCGGCCGGCGCGTGCGGGACGCGCCGTCCAAGCGGCGATCCTGCCAACACCGGCCCCTCAGGGGAAGCGGTCACATGCCCCCGCATGGACGTCCCCGGCGGGCCACGGCGCTGACCTGCGCGCCCGTCCGTCATTCGATTCCGCGCGGAAAGCTTCCTCTGGCGAACGCGAGACCGGCCTCTCGCCGATCGAACGGACGGCCTTCCGGGCGCGTTCCCGAGCGGGCCCGCTTCGGCTAGCTGCCGTGCCCGCGGACGACCGCGAGGCAGACGGCGGACGCGAGCCCGAGGACGCGGAGCGGCTGCGGCGTACCCGGGTCGAAGGTGATGGTGCGCGGAGCGTCCTCGGTCGCGAGCCACGGGTCGTCCGGGTCGACGCGTCCGTACACGGTTCCGAGACGGTCGGTGATGTCGAACGTCCCGCCGACGAAGGTCTGCAACGCGCCGGCGACGGCGCGCAACCTGGTCCGGGGCTTCCCCGTGCGCGGCGACACCGTGCGCATCTCGCCTACGAGGTTTCCGTAGGCGTCGTGGAACGGGTAGTACGGGCGTCCCTTGCGAGAGGCGATCGCCACGGTGCCGAGTCGCGCACCGTCCGGACGCAGAACATGCGTCACCGGCTTGCGGACGTGGCTGGAGGCCCGGCTCACGGTCAGCAGCGGACGCCCCCGGGGATCGACGACGTCCACGGTCCGCTCGAAGCCGGCGGCGCTGCCGGGACCGGCCGCGTCCAGCGCACCGCGCCAGCCCGTCCGCCCCCGCTCCTGGGCGGACGCCAGCGGACGACCGTGCTCATCGGTCGCCGAATCCTTGTGCACGCGGAACGTCCGCGCGTCGAGCAGAGAGACCACGAAGCCGCCTTCAGCAGAGACCAAGAGGGGCGGTTCCCGGAGGAACCGCCCCTCTCATCACCTGCGATCGTACGGCCGCCGCCACGGACGGCCGCGCACGATCGCGCGGCTCACGGACCTGCTCAGAAGTCCATGCCGCCCATGCCGCCGGACGGGTCGCCCGCCGGGGCCGGGCTCTTCTCCGGCTTCTCGGCGATGACGGCCTCGGTGGTCAGGAACAGCGCGGCGATCGACGAGGCGTTCTGCAGCGCGGACCGGGTCACCTTGGCCGGGTCGAGGATCCCGGAGTCGAACATGTTGACGTACTCGCCGGTCGCGGCGTTCAGGCCCTCACCCGGGGTCAGGTTGCGGACCCGCTCCACCACGACGCCGCCCTCGAGGCCGGCGTTCACGGCGATCTGCTTCAGCGGCTCCTCCAGAGCGCGCTTGACGATGTTGGCACCGGTGGCCTCGTCGCCCGCGAGCTCCAGCTTGTCGAACGCCTTGGTGCCGGCCTGCAGCAGCGCGACGCCGCCACCGGGGACGATGCCCTCCTCGACCGCGGCCTTGGCGTTGCGGACGGCGTCCTCGATGCGGTGCTTGCGCTCCTTGAGCTCGACCTCCGTCGCGGCGCCGGCCTTGATGACCGCGACACCGCCCGCGAGCTTGGCCAGGCGCTCCTGGAGCTTCTCGCGGTCGTAGTCGGAGTCGGTGTTGTCGATCTCGGTACGGATCTGGTTGACCCGGCCCGCGATCTCGTTGGCGTCACCGGCGCCGTCCACGATGGTGGTCTCGTCCTTGGTGATGACGACCTTGCGGGCGCGGCCCAGCATGTCGGTCGTGGTGTTCTCCAGCTTGAGACCCACGTCCTCGCTGATGACCTGGCCACCGGTCAGGGTGGCGATGTCGCCCAGCATGGCCTTGCGGCGGTCGCCGAAGCCCGGGGCCTTCACGGCCACGGACTTGAAGATCCCGCGGATCTTGTTGACGACCAGGGTCGCCAGGGCCTCGCCCTCGACGTCCTCCGCGATGATCAGCAGCGGCTTGCCGGACTGCATGACGCCCTCGAGGACGGGCAGCAGGTCCTTGTTGGCCGACGCCTTGCCCTGAACGATCAGGATGTAGGGGTCCTCGAGGGTCGCCTCCATCCGCTCGGGGTCGGTCACGAAGTAGTGCGAGATGTAGCCCTTGTCGAAGCGCATGCCCTCGGTCAGCTCGAGCTCCAGACCGAAGGTCTGGCTCTCCTCGACCGTGATGACGCCTTCCTTGCCGACCTTGTCCATCGCCTCGGCGATCATCTCGCCGATCTGCGGGTCGCCCGCGGAGATGGACGCCGTGGAGGCGATCTGCTCCTTGGTCTCCACGTCCTTGGCGAGCTTGGACAGCTCCTCGCTGACCCGCTCGACCGCGGCCTCGATGCCGCGCTTCAGCGACATCGGGTTGGCGCCGGCGGCGACGTTGCGCAGGCCCTCGCGGACCAGCGCCTGGGCCAGCACGGTGGCGGTGGTGGTGCCGTCACCCGCGACGTCGTCGGTCTTCTTCGCTACTTCCTTGACGAGCTCCGCGCCGATCTTCTCCCAGGCGTCCTCGAGCTCGATCTCCTTGGCGATCGACACACCGTCGTTGGTGATCGTGGGGGCGCCCCACTTCTTCTCCAGCACGACGTTGCGGCCCTTGGGACCGAGGGTCACCTTCACGGCGTCGGCGAGCTGGTTCATGCCGCGCTCGAGGCCGCGCCGGGCCTCCTCGTCGAACGCGATCATCTTTGCAGCCATAGGCTCCTAGTCCTCCCGGAACAAGGTGGCTTAAAGGATCGAGCCGACGCCCGCGACGGACGGCCCCGCGTCCGGCGGCTGCCATTCCGCCACCGGAGTGGGGCCTCGTCGCCCCGACCCAGACTGTGAAGCTGTCACTCTCCACAGTAGAGTGCCAACCGTTTTTTAGCACTCTACCCTGCCGAGTGCAAGCGCCGCGCACCCTCGCCGGAGTCGTCTTCGCCTACTTGCTCAGACTCGCTCTGACCTGCGCCGGAGGGTCGAGACTCACTGCCGGGCATGTGTCGATGTGCTCCGTTGTGTGCGATCGTGCGCCGGTATTCGCGGAACACGTGCCCGAGGGTGGGGGGTGGGGGTGGCGATCCGTTCCGCGCGTTCCGCGGCCGGAGTAGGAGGAGCCCCCAGCGCTGCATCGATGCGCCGGTTCATGATGTCCTCATCGCCGTCGATGCAGTGAGCATACGTGCTCTGCAACACGGCGATGGAGTGCCCGGCACGAGCAGCAACGCTCTCCGCCGGGACACCTCCGCTCAGCCACAGCGACAGGCACGCGTGCTGCAAGTCGTACGGCCGCTCCGCCAGCGGCGTAGCGAGCTGGGCAGGAGTGAGGACATGTTCACGAGCCCGCCGCCAGATCGTCTCGTAACTGACAGGCGCCAGCCGGTTCCCACGCTCGCTGCGGAACAGTCGGCCGTCCTCAGCCGTCCCGAAGCGCTCGATGTGCGCTCGCAGGATGGCGACCAGTTCAGGACTGGCCGGAACGGGACGCCTCACACCGTCCGCCCAAGCCTTGAGGCTGCGAGGTTGGTGGTACCGGCCGTCATCCGTCCATTGCGTACCGGCGGCCGGTCTCGGTGACTGTCTTGGGCAGCTCCCACCGCACGTCGTTGAGCGGATTCACTGGGAAGACCTTGAGTTCAACGGCATGGTCCAGGCAGGAGCGGAACACCGAGTGACGCCGTTGATGAACTTCGCCGCCGCCGTCTCACCGTCAAGGGGCGGCGGCGCTTGGGCCGCTGCGCGGCCCCGCGCTTGGCCGCCCGGAGCGTGCAGCGTGGGCGCCGGTCACCGGGCTGCCGCGCCGGGCCGCGCATCGGTGCTCGGCCGGGCTTGCCGGTCGCCGGGCCGGTCCGCTCAGGGGACGCACCGCCGCACCAGAAGCGGCGAGGCAGACGGCCCCGTCCGCACCCCGGGTCCCGTCCTTTACCGTGCGGACGACCCCACCGCATGCCAGAGAGTAAACGGTCAGCCATTCGCGCGAACGAGCACCCGGAGGGATGCGCGTCCGTTTCGCCTTGTAGCAGATCGGGATGCGGTGCCTTGCGAGCGTTCTGAGCGGGCTCTGTCCTCAGCTGATGTAACCATGCGGCCATGGGAACTTGGGGTAAGGGACCGTTCGATGAAGACACGGCGATGGACTTCTTCGATGACCTTGAGCCCTGCGACGCTCAGTTGCGTGGCGAGCGTTTGAAGGCGGCCATTCTGCGGGTGTCGGGGGGGCCAGGGACACATCGAATTCGTTGAGGGCACGCAGGCGGTGGTGGCGGCCTCGCTGCTGGCAGGTGTCATGCCGGACGCCGAGGATGAACCGTGGACGGCGTCGTTGACGACCGGCCTTCTGGATGAGCTTGCTGCCGAGGCGGTGGTGGCGGTGGAGCGAGCGCATTCGCCCGGTAGCGACCTGTGGGAGCAGTGGAGCGAAGCAGGTGGATACGACCAGGTGTGGAAGGAGCTGGCGCCGGTCCTCGGGACACTTCGCAAGGTTGGAGAGCCCGAACAGGACCGCTTGCTCTGACCTCACCCGTTGATCCTGGGAGCCACCGTGGGAGCCACGAGGGCAGATGATCTTGGATCGGGGTGAACTGGTTCGGACGCGGCGCAGGTCATCGGCCTAGGGCACTCGCCAACGAACAGCGGCCCCTCCGGTGAGAGACCGCTGCAAGCTGATGATCTCGTCAGGTCGACGAGGTCTGTTGGACGTCTCAGCCTTCCCGACGTCGGAGAGAGACGAAAAAGAAGGTCGAGCTGACCGTGCCGCCAGCAGTCATGACCGCCCCGGCGGCGCGGAGGTCACCCTTGGTGAAGATCAGAACCGTCGCCTCACAGACGAACCAGGCCACTGTCGCTCCGATCGCCATCGCGAAGAGGTATCGGGTGGTGGCTCGGGAACTGGTGCCGTTGCGCTGACCCATGTGTGATCACGCCCTCGGGTTTTTGGTTTGAGCCTCGCGTGAACGCGGGCGGCGCCGGTCCATGGAAGACCGGGCTAGCGAAGACCGTCCGGACCCGGATCCGGCTCGCCACACGCCAGGCAAGCGGGGGCCGGCGCGCGGAACAATTACTTGCTCAGACTCGCTCTGACCTGCACCGGAGGGTTTCACCCCTTCGCCGGACACGTCCCGTTGTGTCCCGCCACACGCGCCCACCCACCGGTTTTCACGGAACACCTGCCTGAGGCCGGTCACCCCGCCGCTCTGCCACAGCAACAGGCTCGCACCGCCGTCGGCGTCGCGAACTGGGCAGATGCGAGGACATGTTCAGGAGCCCGCCGCCCCGTGAGTCGGTGGGCGTCTCGCGCGAACGGCCACTCCGAGCCGTCGGCATCTACGCCTGCCTACACTTGCGAGATGGAAAGTGACGAATCGGTGCGCAGCCGCTTCCAGGTGACGTTGCGGCCGACTCCCCCACCTCCGGCAGGCATACGTCAGGTCGCCTCTAGTGATGCTTCTGCGCTTGGTGCCCTGATGTGGGACGCCTATCGGGAGACGCCGGACGAGGAGGACGCGGGCGGCCCGATCACACGTCGGGCGAGGGTTCGGGCGCACGCTGATCGAGGCGGTCATGCATGCGCTGGCCCTACAGGGACACGACACACTGACTCTCGCAGTGACGCGGCGCAATCACCGTGCGCGGCACCTGTACCAAAGTCTCGGATTCGCCGAAGTCCCCTTGCCAGCCAGCAACGAGAGCGAACAACAGCGAACGCGCTCTAGCTGATCTCGTGACCGCCCAGCGGTTTTCACGGAACAACCTTGAGGGACCTCGCCGCCGTCCATGAGACGCCGGCGAGGTGTGCTGCCGGCTGGAATGAAGGGTGCTGGTCGAATGTGGCCGGGCGGGCTCACTTTCTTCGCAAGTAGAGCAAGCCGTATAAGGCCACGCCGGCCAGCGGGAGGAGGATGATCGTGGCCCAGGAGGTGTCCGGCGCCAGCACCGGCTTCATGAGCACGCAGTACAGGAGCCCCGCCAGGAAGAAGACTCCGCGCAGGGCGAACCGGCGCCTCGCGGATCCGATCGGGCCCACGCGCTGCCGGGCGGCGCGGATCTCCTCGGAGGCCCGGCGCGGCTCGGGTGAGATCGGGAAGCCCGCGGCCTGCAGCGCGGGGAGAACGGCATAGCCCTCGGACGTCCAGAAGACCAGTACCTGGCCGTCGCGGGTTTCGATCCCTATCCCTTTCGCGAATGGCGGGTTCGAGCAGGGATAGGCCGCGACCACGTCGGCCGGGGTCAGGTGAAAGCGCTTGCGGGCGGCGGTCAGGACGAGCCCGGAATGGCTCAGCCTCAACGAGGCCAATGGCCAGGTGGCGTTCATCCGCCCCAACGTCACGGACGGGACGTTGGCCCCGCCTCGCCATGTCGTGGACGGGACCTGGGGCCCGCCCCGCCACATCATCGACTGTTCCATGAGGGTCACCCCTGCGTCATGGATCACTGGGGCGGGCCAGCGGTCCGGGTACCGAGAGCCGAACCTTGATCGTATCCCTCGGCCCCGGACGCGAACAGGCCTGGACGATCAGAAGGGCCGGACGGCGCGGGCCTGGAGGCCGTGGTCGCTGGAGGGTTCGGGGGTGCGGGGTTCGCGGACGCCGGACGGGTCCGGGGGCGGCGGGGGCGCGTCGCCGGTGCTGTCGTAGAGGTCGCGCGGCATCACTATCCAGGCGCCTCGGTGCCACATCGCGACGTGCGCGTAGCGGTCCACGAACGGGGTCCGGTAGAGCACGCGGACCCACCATGGGGCGAGGTCCGGCCGCGCTTCCATGCCGTCGGGGGGACCCCAGTTCCAGCCCGGCATCGTTCCGGACGGCGGCTGCCAGCCGGCCGGGGACCTGTAACGGGACGGCGGGAGCGGGAGGGCGTCGCGCGGCATCCGGTCAGGATGTCATGTGGCGAGGGTCAGAGGGGCCGGCCCGCCGTTCGGCCGTGCCCCGGCCCCCGCCCCCGCGATCGCGGGGACCGCGGTCGACCCGGCGTGATCGGGGTCGACCCTGCCCAGCGCCTCGGGGACGGGGGCCGGATGGCCGGTGGCGGTCAGCCGCCGGCGACGGCGGGGATGATCGAGATCTGGGTGCCCGCGGGGGTCGCGGTGTCCAGGCCCTCGGCGAACCGGACGTCCTCGTCGCCGACGTAGACGTTGACGAACCGGCGGATCTTGCCCGCGTCGTCGAGGATGCGGGCCGCGATGCCGGTGTAGCTGGCCTCCAGGTCGGCGACCACGGCGCGCAGGGTCGAGCCCTCCGCCTTCACTTCCGCCTCGCCGCCGGTGTAGGTCCGCAGGATGGTCGGGATGCGGACGGACACGCTGCTCATGTGCTGGCTCCTTCTCGTTCTCAGGCGAGGCCGGCGGCGCGGAACGCCTCCAGCGTGGGGGCGATGTCGGCGCTCGGCTTGGCGACGGGCGCGACGGCGTCGAGGGTCTTCAGTCCGTCGCCGGAGTTGATGATCACGGTCTCGGCGGACGGGTCGAGGGTGCCCGCCTCGACGAGCTTGCGCAGGCAGCCGACGGTGACGCCGCCCGCGGTCTCGCCGAAGATGCCCTCGGTGCGGGCGAGCAGCCGGATACCCTCGACGACCTGCTCGTCGGTGACGTCCTCGACGGCGCCGCCGGTGCGGCGCGCCACGTCCAGCACGTAGGGGCCGTCGGCGGGGTTGCCGATGGCGAGGGACTTGGCGATGGTGTCGGGCTTGACCGGCCGGACGACGTCGTGGCCCGCCTTGAACGCGGCGGACACCGGGTCGCAGCCGGCGGCCTGCGCGCCGAACACGCGGTACGGCCTGTCCTCGACCAGGCCGAGCTTGATCAGCTCCTGGAAGGACTTGTCGATCTTGGTGAGCTGGGAGCCGGACGCGACCGGCACCACGATCTGGTCCGGCAGCCGCCAGCCGAGCTGCTCGGCGATCTCGTAGCCGAGCGTCTTGGAGCCCTCGGCGTAGTACGGGCGGACGTTGACGTTGACGAACGCCCAGTCCTCCTGCTCGCCGGCGATCTCGGACGCGAGCCGGTTCACGTCGTCGTAGTTGCCGTCGACGGTGACGAAGGTCCCGCCGTACACGGCCGTCGTGATGATCTTCTGCGACTCGAGGTTCGACGGGACGAACACCGCGCTGCGGATCCCGGCGCGGGCCGCGGCGGCGGCGACCGCGTTGGCGAGGTTGCCGGTGGACGGGCAGGCCAGCACCTTGAAGCCGAGCTCGCGCGCGGCGGCGAGCGCCACCGCGACGACGCGGTCCTTGAACGAGTGGGTCGGGTTGCCGCTGTCGTCCTTCACCCACAGGCGCTGCAGGCCGAGGCTCTCGGCGAGGTTGTCGGCGCGGACGAGCCGGGTCAGCCCGGGCTCGGTGTTGGGGGTGTCGGCGACGGTCGACGGCACGGGCAGCAGCCCGCGGTAGCGCCAGATGTTGCGCGGGCCGGACTCGATGTCGGCCCGGGTGATGCCGCCGAAGTCGTAGGCGATCTCCAGGGGGCCGAAACACTCCTCGCACGCGTAGAACGGGCCGAGTTCGCGGCGGGATCCGCATTCGCGGCAGACGAGGGCGGTAGCGGGTCCGAGGTCTGTGGCAGGCGTGAGTGCCATGAGGGCGAGGCCTTTCTCCCCATCTTCCCTGCGCCACCTTGGTCGCAGGCCGGAGTTGGCACCATCTCCCGGCCGGCCTCGCAGGATCGCGAGCGCGCCATAGCCGGGTGGTTGCCGGGGCTTCGCAGGGCCGGTCCCTCCACCCCTCTGGATGAGCGGTATTCAGTTATGGTCGAGCGCTTTGAGCTCGTATGCGAACTTTACATGACCTGACCGGATGGCAGACAGGTGGGTCCGCACTGTGAGACATTACCCGGCGTGGTCTTGATCACGCGGGCTCGTCGGCGGCGTCCGGGGCGCGGGCGGGGGCGCGCTGGGTCGGGTCGAGGAAGACGTGCCGGACGATCGGGACGCGCTCCTTGAGCCGCCGGTCGATCTCGCCCGCGACGTCCTCGGCCTGGTCGGCGCTGATGTCGTCGGAGAAGTTGACGCGTGCCGCGACGAGCAGCTCGTCCGGACCGAAGTGCATGGTGAGCAGGTCGTCGACGCCGGTCACGCCCGGCGCGGCGGCGATCTCGGCGCGGATCTCGCGCTGCGCGGCGGGGTCGGCGGCACGGCCGATGATCAGCCCCATGCTGTCGCGGCCGAGCACGAACGCGACGGCGACCAGCAGCAGGCCGATCATCACGGACGCCAGGCCGTCCCAGAACTGCGAGCCGGTGAGCTGCCGCAGGACGAGCCCGGCGGCGGCGAACGCGAGGCCGATCATCGCGGCGGTGTCCTCGAACAGCGCGGCCTTGAAGGTGACGTCGGGCGACCGGCGGACGTGGTCGACGATGTCGCGGCCGTTCTCGCGGGTCTCGCGGCGCGCCTGCGTGAACGCCCGGATCCAGGACGTCCCCTCCAGCACCGCGCCGAGCGCGAGGACGCCGTAGGCGACCCAGACGTCGCCCTCCGAGCCGCCGTGCCCGGTCATCGTGAGGACACCTTCGAAGATGGAGAAGCCGCCGCCGGCGACGAAGATGCCGAACGCGGCGAGCAGTGACCAGAAGTAGCGCTCGTTGCCGTAGCCGAACGGGTGCCGCCGGTCGGGCGGGCGCGCGCTGCGGCGCAGCGAGGTGAACAGGAACCCCTGGTTGAGGGTGTCGGCGACGGAGTGCGCCCCTTCGGCGAGCATCGCGCTCGATCCGGCGAGCATCCCGGCGATCAGTTTGGCGATGGCGAGGATCAGGTTCGCCGCCCCGGCGACGAGGACGGTCTTGGTCGTCTCGGCCCGGCTCATTCCGTCCGGGTACCCGGCGCGAATCTTGCTAATCCGGCCGTGTCGGGACAGATGCCTGACTGCCGGGCGGCGACGAAGTATTCCCCCCGCGCCACTTTGAAGCACCCCCGTCACAACTGAGACCCTGCCGGTATGAGCCAAGTGGTGGTGGCGTCCAACCGCGGGCCCGTGTCGTTCTCGCTGTCCGACGACGGCGCGCTGGAGATGCGGCGCGGAGGCGGCGGCCTCGTCTCGGGCCTCGCGGGCGTGGCATCCGGGCAGGACGTGCTGTGGGTGTGCGCGAGCCTCGGAGAGGCGGACCGGACGGCGGCGCGGCGCGCCCCGGACGGGCGGATCGACCTCGCCGGGCACGACACCGGCGGCGCGGCCGTCCGGATGCTGGACATTCCGGCGGCGACGTTCCACCGCGCGTACAACGCGGTCGCGAACTCGACGCTGTGGTTCGTCCACCACCTGCTGTACGACACCCCGCGCAGCCCGCACTTCGATGCGCGCGCGCGGCGCGACTGGCAGTCCTACGAGGCGTACAACGCGGCGTTCGCCGACGCACTGGCGCGGGACGCGGCGCAGGGCGCGAAGGCGGCGATCCAGGACTACCACCTGTCGCTGGCGCCGCGGATGCTGCGCGACCGGCGTCCCGACCTCAGGATCGTGCATTTCTCGCACACGCCATGGGCGCCGCCGGAGTACTTCCGTCTCCTCCCAGACGACATTGGTGCGCAGGTGCTACACGGCATCCTTGGCGCGGACCACGCGGGCTTCCTCACCGAACGCTGGGCGTCGGCGTTCCTCGACTGCTGCGAAGTGGTGCTCGGCGCACGCGTCGACCGTGTTGCTCGCACCGTCACATGCGAGGGCCATACGACGCGTGTAGGCGTCCACGGTCTCGGTGTCGACGGGACGGCGCTGCGCGAGCGCGCCGTACAGCAGGACGTGGCGGAGCGGGCGCGCGCGCTGCGCGACCAGGTGGGCGACCGCCAGCTCATCGTCCGTGTCGACCGGACCGAACTGTCGAAGAACATCGTGCGCGGCCTCGCCGCGTACCGCGAGCTGCTCACCAACCATCCGGAGTGGCGCGGACGCGTCGTGCACCTCGCGTTCGCCTACCCGTCGCGCTACGACCTGCCCGAGTACCGCGAGTACACCGCCGCCGTGCAGCGGATGGCCAAGCAGATCGCCGAGGAGTTCGCCACGGCGACGTGGGAGCCGCTGATCCTGCAGGTCAACGACGACTACCCGCGCTCGCTCGCCGCGTACGGGCTCGCGGACGTGCTGCTGGTGAACCCGATCCGGGACGGGATGAACCTCGTCGCGAAGGAGGGGCCCGTCTTGTCCGAGCGGGGCTGCGCGCTGGTGCTGTCACGCGAGGCGGGCGCGGCTGCGGAATTGGCGGAGGACGCGCTCGTGGTGAACCCCTACGACGTGTCGCAGACCGCGGAGGCACTGCACCAAGGGCTGCTGATGCCGCGCGACCAGCGGGCCGAGCGCTGCGCGCGCCTCGCGTCCGCCTCGACCGCGCTCCCGCCCCAGCGCTGGTTCGCCGACCAGCTCGCCGCGCTCGACTAACCGGCGTCCGGAGCGGAGCGCCAGCGGAGCGGAGGACGACGGTCAGTCGCCTTTGCCGGGGGCGTCCCCAGTCGGCGCCAGCTCTGTCGTGGGGACGGGGGCCGGGGGGAGGCGGCAGTCGACCGGGTTGCGTTCGTGCCGGCGCTGCCAGCGTTCGCGCAGGTCGGCCTTGCTGTGCGCCATGCGGCGGTGAGCGGCGGTGCGGGCGAAGCGGGCGAGCCGGGCCGGGGGCGGTTTCGGTAGGCCGCTGGGCTCGTAGCCGTACTCGGCGAGGCGGTCGCCGAACGCGGCCTCGGCGAGGCTGATCTCCCAGGCGTCCAGGCGCTGCGCCCAGGAGCCGACGAGGTCGGAGGTGACGGCGCCGCGGATGGGGCCGTGCCACTTCTTCTGCGGCGGGACGATGCGCTGCGCGAGGGACTGCGGGGCCGTCATCGCCGGGTGGAAGTCCTCGCCGAGGAACTCGCAGAGCCGCGGCAGTTCGTCGGCGGGGTCGGCGACGAGCCGCTCGTACTGCAGTTCGTAGAAGGCGTCGGGGCCGAGGCGGGCGGCGAGGCGGCGGCCGGTGTCGATCGCCTCGCGCCAGAGGGAGACGGCGTGGTTGAGGTCCTGGCCGTACCAGGGCACCTCCTTGAGGGACGCGACGCAGTCCCGGCCGTCGCGGACGAGGTGGACGAACTGGGCGTCGGGGAACATCCGCAGCAGCGCGCCGGCGTGCCGGATGTAGCTCGGCCGCTTGTCGCCCCAGCGGGCCTTGCCGTGCTGCCGGGCGTAGGCGCGGAAGACGGCGGCGATGGCGGAGCCGAGGGTGGGCGGCCCGGCGACGATCTCGTCGGCGACCTCGCGGGCGTCCAGGCCGAGGTCGCGGAACCGGGTGGCCGGCCGGGTGGTCAGCCAGTCGGCGAGGGCGCGCCTGTTCCGGCTGTCCTCGAGGTCACCGAACTGTGCCCGCGCCGCATAGGCGGGGAGCACGAACCGCGTCTCGGTCGGGAGCGCGATGCGCGGATGCGCGTGCAGCATGAGCCGCAGCAGCGTCGTCCCGGAACGCGGGCAGCCGAACACGAAGATCGGGCGTTCGGACGGGGTCTCGAGGCCGGATGACATGCACCGCATGGTGGCGGAGCGGGGGCCCCGGGACCCGGCGACTGAACGCACGGTTGCCGCCCGATTACCGATGCTTGACGGCGGCGACCTGCGGAGCCGGGAGCGACCGGGCGGTCAGGTGTAGGAGTCGCCGAGCGTCTGCCGGACCTGCTTGCGGGCCTCGTGGATGCGCGACTTCACCGTGCCGAGCGGCAGCTTCAGCTGCTCGGCGATCTCCGCGTACTCCAGCTGCGAGACGTCGCGGAGCACGAGGGCCTGGATGAGGTCCGGCTTGCGGGCCTCCAGGTCCTCCATGGCGTCCAGGATGTCGACGCGGGAGCCGGCGATGACGCTGGTGCGGCGCGGGTCGGGGCGCTGCTGCGGCAGCTCGCCGGCCTGCTCGACCGAGCGGCGCTTCAGCGACCGGTAGGTGGAGCGGGCGGAGTTGGCGACCACCACGTGCAGCCACGTGCTGAACCGCGAGCGCCCCTCGAACCGGTGGATGTTCCGCGCGACCTGCAGCAACGCGTCCTGGCAGGCCTCCTCGGCGTCCTGCCTGCAGGGCAGGAACCGGGCGGCGTGCCGCAGCACGTCCGGTTCGATCTTGCGCAGCAGCTCGTTGAGGGCAGCCTGATCGCCCTGGGCGGCTTTGACTGCCAGCTCTTCGGTCCGCTCATCGAATGCCATGCCGTGCCTTAATGCTCGTTCGCACACTCACCCCGTTTGTTGGGCATGATACGGGAGTGTCCTTCCCACCTACTGTCGGCCGTTACCGAATCGATCGCGTCCTGGGTTCCGGGGCGTTCGCCTCCGTGTGGCTGGGGCACGACGACGCGCTGGCCTCACAGGTCGCCATAAAAGTGCTGTCCGGGAGCCTCCTGGACGACCTCGACGTGCGCAATCGCTTCCTCGAGGAGGCGCGGATCCTGCGCCGCGCCGACTCCGAGCGCCTGGTGCGGGTGCACGACATCGGGGAGCTTCCAGACGGACGACCCTACTTCGTCATGTCGTACGCCGACCGCGGAACGCTCGCGGATCGGATGCGCGAACGGCCACTTCCGGTCAGCGAGGCCGTTGCGATGGCCGAGGAGATCGCGTACGGCGTCGAGGTGATCAACACGCTGGGCGTGATCCACCGCGACCTGAAGCCGTCGAACGTGCTCTTCCAGTCGACGCCGGACGGCGGCGAGAAGCTGCTGATCGCCGACCTCGGGCTCGCGAAGGCGCTGGCGCACGCGTCCGGGGCCTTCACGCTGCCGGTCGGCACCCCCGGGTACATGTCGCCGGAGCAGGCGCGGTTCGGCGGCGGGCTGGACGTGCGGGCCGACGTGTACGGCCTGGGCGCGCTGACCTACCACATGCTGACCGGACGGGCCCCGGGGCCGGCGCCGGTGAAGTCGCCGCCGAGCGAGCTGCGCGACGGACTGCCGCCGGCGTTCGACCAGGTCGTGCTGCGGGCGCTGGAGACCGAGCGGGAGAAGCGGTGGCCGACGGCGGAGGCGTTCGCCGAGGCGCTGTCGACGCTGCGGCCGACGCCCGCGCCGGGTCCCGCCGCACCCGGCCCGGCCGCCGCGGGTGCGGTGCCGCCGGCGCCGAAGATCGAGCCGGACGCGACCCTCCAGGACTTCTACCACGACGGGTCGCAGCAGGACCGTCCGCCCGCGCCGGCCCAGCCGCCCGGGCCCGGGCCCGGCCAGACCATGGCCGCGGGCCAGGGCCAGGGGCCGCCCCCGCCGGCGAACGTGCCGCCGGAGATGCGGACGCAGCTCGACCGGCCGCAGGACGACGACCGCACGTCGGAGATGCACCTGCCGGCGGGCGCCGGTGCGGCCCCCGGCGGCGATCGGACGATGCTGGACGAGCCGGCCGGGCGCAGCGACCCCCGCGGGCGGCCCGAGGCGCCGACCTCGCCCGACGAGGACCGGACGCGGTCGTTCGGCGGGGCCTCGTACCCGCCGCTCCCCCCGCCGGTGCCGCAGCCGCAGGACGGGGGCGACAACAAGACGGCCGTGTTCCCGACGCAGTCGCCGCCCCCGCAGGGCCTCCCGCAACAAGGCGCGCCGCAGCACGGCGCGCCGATGGGGCCGGGGCCGGGGCAGCAGTTCGGTCCGCCGCCCACCGGCTTCCAGCCGCCGGGCCCGGGCCCGGGCCCGGGTCCCGGCGCGGGCCAGGGGCAGAAGCAGGGCAAGTCGGGCGGCCTGCTCGGCAAGCTCAAGGGCGCCGGCGGAGGCGGGCCCCGTCCGGGCGGCCCCGCCGGCCCTGGCGGCGGCGGAGCGCCCCGCAAGTTCGTCACGCCGCTGATCATCACCGCGGTGGTGCTGGTGCTCGCGCTGGTCGTCGGGCTGGCGCTCGGCATGCTCTCCGGCGGCGGGGGCGGCAAGAAGAAGGCGGACAAGACGCCGAAGGTCCCGAAGGACTTCGTCGCGGTCGCCGACACGTCCGGCAAGATCAAGACGGCGGTGCCGAAGGCCTGGCCGAAGCAGCAGGAGCAGACCTGGGTGCCGACGACCGTGCACCTGAGCGACGCCGGGCCGCGCCCGGTGCTGCGCGCGACGCCGAACCAGCAGCAGTTCCTCGGGAACGGCGCCGGGCCGGGCGTGTTCATCGGCGAGACCACCGACGTCGCGCCGGGCCACCTGCCGCCGCCGAGCGCGGCCGTGCACCCGCAGTGCACCAAGGGCGCGCCGGAGAACTACACCAGCCCCGACGGGTCGCTGACCGGCACGATCACGCGGTTCACCGGCTGCAAGAGCGGGACGCCGACGGTCACCGAGGTCGGGCTCAAGGACAAGTCGGGCAAGTTCGGGCTGTGGATCCGGGTCAAGGAGACCGACAACCGGAACGCGACCAAGGACATCCTCGACAACCTGAAGGTCACGGGCCCCTGACCCCGGCGGGCGGGCGGGCGGCGCGTTCCGCGAGGAGCGCGGCGCTCGCCTCGTCCACCGGCAGGAACGCCTCCAGCCGCAGTTCGGCGACGGTGACGTCGGTGGCGGTCGCGAACGTGGTCATCGTCGTCATGAGCCGCAGGTCGCCGTCCGGGGTCCGCAGTTCCAGCGGGACGGCGAAGCCGAGCGCGCCGCCCGGGCCGGTGCGCGGGCCGACGTAGCCGGTCAGTTCGTCGTGGAGGGCGGCGAGGCGGTCGTCGGGGTCGCGGTCGTAGGCGTTGCGCAGGCCGTCCAGGACGTGCCGGGCCCAGTCCGCGAAGTTGGCGACGCGCGGCGCGAGGCCGTCCGGGTGCAGGGCGATCCGGTACGCGTTGACGGGCGGTTCGAGCAGTTCGGGCGCCATGCCCTCGGTGAGGACGCCGAACGCGGCGTTCGCGGTGACGAGGTCGCCGTGCCGGTCGACGACGAGCGCCGGGTACGGCATGTGCGCGGCCAGGACGTGCTCGATCGCGGTCCGGACGGGGGCGAGCGCGGGGTCGTCCAGGGACGTCCGCGGGTAGACGGGCGCGTAGCCGGCGGCGGTGAGCAGGTCGTTGCGCTCGCGCAGCGGGAGTTCGAGCGATTCCGCCAGCCGGACGACCATCCCCCGTCCCGGTTCGGAACGGCCGCTCTCCAGGAAGCTGAGGTGGCGCTGCGTCGTCCCGGCGCGCACGGCTAGTTCGAGCTGGCTGAGACGGCGGTGGCGGCGGCGCTCGCGTAGCGCCTGAGGGAAGCTCACAGGAGCAGTTGTAGCCGCGCCGTCGGTGTCTCTGCCATTCCCCGCAGGGAATTGCCGACGCGCGGAGGGCTTCGCAGGATGCGGCCCATGAACAACGACGACATCCGTATCGGCGTCCTGCTCCCGATAGGCAAGGCCCAGTGGGACGGGTCGGATCCGCGCGACCTCATCGGTTTCGCTGCGCGCGCTGAGCGTCTCGGCTTCGACTCCCTGTGGGTCAACGACGGCATCACCGAGTCGCGCATAGAGGCGCTGACGATGCTGGCCGCCGCCGCGTCGGTGACCGAGCGCGTGACGTTGGGGACGGCTGCGCTGATGGCCGTCCTACGGCGTCCCGTACAGGCGGCGCAGACACTCGCGTCGATCGACCTGCTCGCACGAGGGCGCCTTACGGTGACGGTCGGTGCGGGCTTTCCGGGCCGTTTCGGCAAGCCGATGTACGCCGCGTCCCAGGTTCCGTGGGAGAAGCGGTTCGCGCGGTTGGACGAGACCGTCGCGCTGTGGCGGCAGCTATGGCACGAGCCGGAGAACAAGGCTTTCCATGGCGAGCTGCTCCACTTCGACGACCTGCCCACCATGACGGCGCCGTTCCGCAAGGACGGCCCGCCAATCTGGCTGGCCGGCATAACACCGACCGCGCTGTCCCGCACGGGACGCATGTACGACGGGTGGCTCCCCTATCCGCCCGACCCCGCCGACTACAAGACCGCTCTGGCGGACGTTCAGCGCGCCGCAGAGGAGCGCGGGCGGGCTGCCGCCGCCGTGACCCCGGCCCTCTTCGCGTCCGTCCTCATCGAGGACGATCCCGGCGCGTGCCGCCGGACGCTGGAGCGGTTCGCCGTCTCCAACTACGGGCTGCCGCTGGACGAGGTCCGGAAGATCCAGGCGGTGGCGGCGGGCGGTGCCGAGGAGGTCGCCGCGCGGCTGGCGGCGTACACGGCTGCGGGCGCCCGGCACCTCGTCCTGCGGCTCGGCGCGACGGGCCTCAAGGAGATCAACGAGCAGCTCGACAGGGTCGCGGAGCTCCTGCCCCGCCTGCGCTGAGGCGCGCTCCGGAATCCGAGTGTTGCATCGCGAGCGTTTCCGATATATCGTTAATGCATCGCAACCGATCACGACCGTGTGGTCGGACCGACACTAAGGAGACTGCGATGCGTGAACACACGATGAGAAGGCGCGGTCCCGGCGGCTTCGGCGGCCCTGGAGGCTTCGGCGAGGCGGGCGGCTTCGGCGGCCCGGGCGGACCCGAAGGACGCGCGCGGCGCGGCGACCCGTTCGGCCCGTGGGGGCCCGGCGGCCCTGGATTCGGCCCTGGCGGCCCCGGCTTCGGCCCGGGACACCACGGGCGCGGCCGCGGCCGGCGCACCCGCCGCGGCAACGTGCGGGCCGCACTGCTCGCCCTGCTCAACGAGCGGGCGATGCACGGCTACGAGATGATCCAGGAACTCGACGAGCGCACCGGCGGCGTCTGGCGGCCGAGCCCCGGCTCGGTCTACCCGACCCTGCAGATGCTCGAGGACGAGGGCCTGGTCACGAGCCGGGAGGAGGGCGGCAAGCGGCTGTTCTCCCTCACCGACACCGGCCGCGAGCAGGCCGAGGCGCAGACCACCGCCCCGTGGGACGAGGTCACCGAGGCCGCCGGCGCGAACGTCCTGCGCGAGCGCGAGGCGTTCGGCC
This sequence comes from Actinomadura violacea, assembly GCF_017573465.1. GTDB lineage: Bacteria > Actinomycetota > Actinomycetes > Streptosporangiales > Streptosporangiaceae > Spirillospora > Spirillospora violacea. The sequence continues at coordinate 285,255 of NZ_JAGEPF010000014.1, read as the reverse complement.
AGCTCCTCGGCGCCATGAAGCAGGTCATGGCCGTCGGCAGCGATGCCCAGAAGGCGCGCGCGCTGGACGTCATCAATGACGCCCGACGCCGCATCTACGGGATCCTCGCCGATGACCCCGAGGCCGAGTAGCCGCCCCGCGAGGGTCCGTGCCCGAGGGTGCTCTAACCCCTCGGCCGCGCGCCCCCAGGCAGGCCATCGGCCGGCGACGCCGTGACCGTCCCGCTAGTCCGGGCGGTCACGGCGTTCGCACGTCCGCGGTGTCCGGCTACTTGCCGCCGCTCGGGAACGGCACCTGCTTGGCGAGCTGGTCGGCCATGTACAGCTGCTTCCACACGTACAGGCCCATGTCCGCCTTCGTCAGCCGCCGCGCGACCGGCACGTCCACCGTCGCGCGGACCAGGTAGGACGCCCCCGGGGACAGGTACTTGTCGCCGCCGTCGCCCGGGACGAGGTCGCCGCCCGCGAGCCGCCGCACGACCTGGCTCTGCGTCGGCGGCGTGCACATGTCCTCCGGGACGCCCGCCTGCGGCATGCACCGCCCCTGCGCCGCCTTCGTGACGAGGGCGCGCTTGAGGAAGACGTCGCCCGGGAAGTCCAGCAGCACCTTGTGGTCGGTCGGGTTCGTCAGCACGTACTCGATGTAGGCGAACGACGTCCCGGTCGGCGGCGAGGACTGGAAGGTCGTCACCACGCCGTCGTCGCTGACGCCGCCGCCGACCGCCGCGAGCCGGTACTTCGACCCGTCCGCGGTGCCCACCTCGATGGGCGTCCCGGTGTGCGGCATCCGCGCCTGGCCCGTCGGCCGCTGCACCGCCGTGGCGGGCGCCGGCGCGCCGTCGCCGCCGCCCTTGTCGTCGTCGCCGCCGCGCGGCATCAGCACGACCCCCGCCGTGACCAGCCCCGCCAGGACCAGCACGCCGCCGGCGATGATGCCGCCGCGCTTGCGCTCGCGCTCCCGCCGCCGCTCCTGCCGCTCCAGGGCGCGCGACCCGAGCCGCACCTGGACGCCGCTGGTCTCCCGGGTGCCCATCGGCCCGGCGGACGGGTCCTCGCCCGTCTCGCCGCGCCTCGGGACGTCCCGCGCCGCGTAGTCGTCCTGCGCCGCCGGCACGCCGGACCAGGCCATGTCGCCCTGCGGGACCGGCTGCTGTGGACCCGTCTGCCGCCGTTCCGGGCCGGGCGCCGCGGGCTGCGGCGACGGCGCGGGCACCGGCCCCCACGGCCCCGACGGCGTCCCGCCTCCGGCCGCACGACCGCCCGGCACCTGACCGGACGGTGGCTGACCGGACGGCATCTGACCGGCCGGCGCCTGTGCGGCGGGCAGCTGACCGCTTGGAATCTGACCGGCCGGCGCCTGTGCGCTCGGCGGCTGCGCCGCGGGCGCTGGGGCCTGGCCGGTGTACGGCTGCCCGGCGTGCGGGCGCCCGGGGTACGGTCCGCCGGGCGCCGGCGGGTGCACGATCGGACGCACCGGAGCGCCGTGCGGGACGGGCGCGCCGCCGGCCCCCGCCGGAGCGCCGCCAGGCCGGACCGGCGTGCCCTGCGCCGGCGTCGCCGCCGGGGAGGGGAAGCCGCGCGGCGGCGTGTTCCTGATGTCGCCTGGACGGCGCGGGATTCCCGGATCCGTGTCCACCGTCCCCAACCTCCCCTGTCCCCTGCGTGGCCTCCCGATGAACCACACATACCGCAATCCACCATATTTTGGCGCAATTGGACGTCTGGTCTACGGGTGCCCCAAGAGTCACGCGAGATGCGACAAATCTGGTTACGGCACTTGTCACTCCGACGTGGAATCAGCGGTCGAGCAACGTCCCGAGCAGCTCGACGATCCCGTCCGGGCCGTCCACGACCAGGTCGGCGCGCTCGGCGAGCTCGGTCACCTCGTTCGAGCCGCTGCACACCGCGACGCCCGGCACGCCCTCGGCGCGCAGCGCGTCGACCGCGTCGAACGCGGCCAGATCGCCGAGGTCGTCGCCGGCGAACAGCACGGCGGACGGGGGCGCGCCGCGCTCGTCCGCGAACGCGTCGGCGAGCGAGCGCAGCGCCCGCCCCTTGTCCACACCCGGTGGACGCAGCTCAAGCACGAACCGGCCGGGCTCGACGGCGAGCCCGGTGCGTTCGGCGAGCGCCGCGATGATGCTGCGCAGCCGGTCGAGCGCGACCTGCGGCTCCGCGCAGCGCCGGGTGTGCACGACGAGCGCGTGCGTCTTGTCCTCGACGAAGATCCCGTCCGGCGCGCCCGCCGCCTCCAGCACGCCGGGCAGCTTCGCGCGCGCCTCGGCGATGCCGGGCGGCGGGTCGGGCTCGGTGAGCGCGCCGGACTCCCAGCGCTCCAGCCCGTACTGGCCGAGCACGACGAGCCCGTCGACGTCCTGCAGGCCGCCGTACTCCACGGCCACGCGCGCGGGCCGGCCGGTGATGATGGCGAGCACGCCCACCCGCGGGGCCAGCCGGGCCAGCGCCGGCGCGGCCCCCGGGTGGGCCCGGGCCGCGGCGGGATCGGCGACGATCGGCGCGAGGGTGCCGTCGAAGTCGAAGCCGAGCACGGCCCGGGACGGGTCGGTACGGATCGCGTCCAGGCCGTCGGCGCCGACGGCCGTCACAGAGCGGGGAGAGTTCACGCCGACCTATGGTGGTCGACTCAGGGCCGGATGCCGAGCCGCCGCGCGGCGCGCTGCCGCTGCCGCTGCGTCCGCATCCGGCGCAGGCGCTTGACCAGCATCGGGTCGCACTCGAGCGCCTCGGGCCGGTCGATGAGGATGTTCAGGAGCTGGTAGTACCGCGTCGCCGACATGTCGAAGTGCTCGCGGATCGCCTGCTCCTTGGCTCCGGCGTACCGCCACCACTGCCGCTCGAAGGACAGGATCCGGCGGTCGCGCTCGGAGAGCAGGTCGGCGGCCGGGAAGGCGGCGGCGTCCTCGATGCCGTCCTCGCCGGTCGCGGAGGGGTCGGTGGGTGGGTCGGTCACGCGTTTCAGGGCTGAGCCGTCGTCCATGCCGCCGTCCTCGGGGGGGACGTCGCCGGGGACGTCGCCGGGGGCGTTCGCCGCTCGCATCAGGTCCCCTCTGTGGTTACTGATCCCGGGTCGTCCGGGTTCGGCCGGGTGCCCATGCTACGCGTCCGGGCCGACATCGTCCGGCGGTTCGAGCGGAACGCGGGCCGGTGGTTCAGTGCACCACATCCCCGTTCACCTGCGGCTCTCCATTGTCCCGTGTCCCGCCGCCCACGCCGGGCACATCGGTCGCGGCAGTCCCGGAATCGGCCCGAACGACCTGGATAAAGAACGCATAAAGAACATATGCACCGTACAGCCGTTAGAGTTGGAGGCGCGCACCGCGCGCTGCTCGCGGTGCCGGGAAATCGAACGGGAGACCCTTGCATGGCGACGGACACGCCCCGCCACGAGACCGCAGGCTGGACCACGGTCCGAGGCGCCCGGTGAGCGGCGACCGGCCCGACCCCGTCCTCGCCGCCATCGGCGCCGCGCTGTTCCACCTGCGCCGGGTCTGGATCAAGCCCGACATGATGAAGCGGATCCGCGCGCGGACCCCCGGCAGTCCCGGCGGGCGGCCGCTGCAGATCTCGAACCTGATGGTGGTGAACGCCGTCGCCGCGCTCACCGACGAGCCGTCCGCCGAACCCGGCGCAGCCGCCGGCGACGGTGCCGGCGAGGCCGAGGTGAGCTGCGAGATCACCGTCGGCGCCGTCGCGGACCGGCTGGAGATCGACCCGTCCACCGCCAGCCGGCTGGTCGGGCACGCCATCGACGCCGGCCTAGTGTCCCGGCGCCCCTCCCCCGTCGACGCGCGCCGCGCCAACCTCGGGCTCACCGACGCCGGGCGGCGCGTCAAGCAGGTCGCCGACCGGTACCGGCGCGCCTACTACCACGGGCTGATGACCGACTGGACGGAGGCCGAGCGCGCCGAGTTCGCCCGGCTGCTGACCCGGTTCGCCGACGCCGCCGCCCGGGACCCGATGGACCCGGACGGCATCGACAAGATCTTCGAGGAGGCCGGCCTCGACTGAGGCCGCCTCGGGGCGGCCCTGGGCCGGTGCGGGCCGGCCGGGGCCCGTGTCCGCGGGTCAGCCGCCGTTGCGGAGCGTCGACTGCCGCATCAGGTACTCGTCCTCGTCGATCTCCCCGCGCGCGAACCGCTCGGCGAGGAGCGACTGCGCCTTCGCCATCGGGTCGGACGCGGCGTCGGACGCCGCGGCGTGCGCCGCCGTCCGGCGCCGGACCAGGTAGAGGCCGGTGCCGATCACGGCCAGCCAGAACAGCCCGAACATGATCGGGAAGATGGGCCAGTAGCCGGGGGCGCTGCCGTCGTGCCACGGGCCCGGGTGCGTCGCGAGCGTCGTCAACATGGTCATCGACCTTCCTGTGAAGCGGATGGTTCGATGCTGCGCGACGGGTTCGGGGGTGCGAATCGGACGGCGGGAGGCTCCCGCGCTACGCCCGCCGGAGTACGGCGCCGGCCCTGACGCTCCCGGCGCTCACCCTGGGGGCGGTGCTCACCACCAGGGCGGACGGTAGTCGTCGTCCTCGTTGGAGGAGTAGGGGCGGCGGGCCTGGCGGCCTGGGGTGTCGTCGTCGGCCGGGCCGGCGGGCGGGACGGGCGGCGCCGGCGGGACGGGCGGCGGGGCCGGGTGACCGGCGTCCTCCACCGGAGGTACGGCCGGAGGCGCGGCGGTGGGGGGCGGGTCCTGCGGCGCGGTGGGGTACTCGGGCTCGGGCAGGCCGGAGCCTTCGAGGGCGCTGCGCCGGAACCGCTCCCAGTCCTCGTCGTCGAGCGCTGCATCGTCGTCGGGCGCCGGGCCTGCACCGTTCGGTACTACGCCATTGGGCGGCGCACCATTGGGCGGGGCGCCGTTCGGCACCGACCCGTTGGCGCCGTTCATCCGGTCGCCGCCGTTGCCGAAGTCGTGCCCGTTGCGCGGATCGTGGCCGTTGCCCGGGTCGTGGCCGTTGTGGCCGTTCCCGTTCGTGAAGGCGCCGCCGTGGTCGTGGCCGTTGGCGGGACGGTCGTCGCGGAAGTGCCGCCCGTTCGGGGAGAAGCCCTCGACCGGGCCGGGAAGCGCGCCGTTCGGACCGCCGACGGGGAACTCGCCGACCGGGAACTCGCCCGGCACGAACGGGCGCAGCTCGCCCGTCATCACGGGAGGCCGCCGGGGCGGTTCGGCGTCGTCGCCGGGCGCGGCGGGCTGCCAGCGCGCGTCGTCCCACTGGTCCGGCGGCAGCGCGTGCTCCGGCACGTACGGCTCGGTCTCGGCGACCGGTTCCGGGACGGGCGGCATGCCCTGCGCGGGCGGTTCGGCGGGCGCGTCCGGGTATCCGGCGGGCGGCGGCAGGCCGGGGCCGGTGTAGGGGTGCGAGCTCTGGAACGGCGCGGTGTTGACCGGCGGGATGGGCGGCACCGCGACCGCCGCCCCCACATTGGACGGCGGCATCGCGGCGGGATCGGACGGCGCGCCGGGCAGCCGGTAGCCGGGCGTCGGGCCGTCGTCGAACCCGCCGTCGAACGGCTCGTCGCCGGGCGGGACGTCGTCCTCGTCGCCCGGGCGGCGGCGCTGCCGCCAGCCGAGGACCAGCCCGACCAGCACCAGCACCCCGCCGCCGCCGAGCACCAGCGGGAGCAGGACGCCGGAGTCCGCGGCCGGCGAGTCGGCGGCGGGCGACGCGCTCGCGGCCGGCGACGGCACCGCCTCCACCGGTCCCCGCGAGGTCTTGTTGAGCGTGTTCGCGGCGACCAGGGCGCGGACGGCGTCGACCGACCCGGCGCAGGTCGTCGAGCCGGTCGGGTGGCCGGTGCGGGCCGGCGAGCCCTGGATCAGCGCCTGCCGGACCTCCTCCGGGCTGAGCTTGGGGTAGCGGGAGCGGATCAGCGCGGCGACCCCCGCGACCATCGCCGACGAGGCGCTGGTGCCCGTCCCGACGACGTAGCCGTCGCTGGCGTCGGCGCTGACGATGTCGACGCCCGGCGCGCACACGGCGGCGTGCGAGTTGCGGTTGCTGTCCTTCCACAGGTGCAGCTTGCGGTCGAGCGCGCCGACCGCGATCACGCCGGGGTAGGCGGCGGGGAAGTTCTTGCGGTCGGCGCCGGAGCCGTCGTTGCCCGCCGACGCGATCAGCACGACGCCCTTGCTGAGCGCGTACTTGATCGCGTTCTGCTGCGGGGCGGTGCCGTTGTAGGCCTGCCGCCCGCCGCCGAGGGACATGTTGATGACGCCGGCGCCGTGGTCGACCGCGTACCGGATGCCGAGCGCGACGGCGTCGCGGGAGCCGGTGGTGGCCTGGGTGTCGGCCTTGCGCAGCGGGTCGTTGTTCTCCAGCGTCACCCGGACGGACAGCACCCGGCTCGCCGGCGCGATCCCGAGCATGCCCTGGGCGAGGCCGGGCCCGTGCCCGTGGCCGGCGATGATGCTGGCCATGGACGTGCCGTGCAGGCCCCAGTAGCGGCCGCCGGGGCGGCGCCCGCCGCCGGTCAGGTCGGGTCCGGTGACGACGCGTCCGGTGAGGTCGGGGTGGTTCTTGTCGACGCCGGTGTCGAGGACGGCGACGGTGACGTCGGCGCCCTTGGAGTAGTGCCAGGCCTTCTGCGCGCGCAGCACGGTCAGGTGCCATTCGCGGGCGCGGATCTGGTCGGTGGCCGTCCGCAGCGTCGCACCCGCCGCCGCGCCGCGGACGGACCGCGGCGCTTCGCCGGCCTCGTCGGTGACGAGCGCCGCGGGCACGGCCACGGCCGCGGCGAGGGTGAGGACGGTGAGCGCGGCGGTCGTGCGGGCGCCGGCCCGCGCCGACGGGCGCAGCCGCGCGATGCGGGGTGCCACGGCGGAGCGCAGGCGCGCCGCCGGACGCGCGCGCGGGGCACGGCGCCGACCGGCATGGCACACGCCGCCGCACCTCCCCTCGGCCGTCCGCCGTGGATCACGGCGCGATCTGACATTCTGCCACGCGATCGCCCGGCCGCCCGGGCGCCCGGCACATTCGCGGACGCTCCGGGACGGCGCGGGCCGCGCGTCCCGGAGCCGTTGCCAGCCGTGCCTTACCGACTGGTAACCAGGGTCCGGAACGGAATGTTAACCCGCCCGGGCGGGCGCGCCGTCCGCACCGGGCCGGCGGCGCCCGGTTCAGTGCGATCCGGCGCCCGTCAGCGCCCGCACCGACATGTCGTCGTACAGTGCCCGGTCCGCCTTCTCCCGCCCGAGGAAGGCCCCCGCGACCGCGCACAGGAAACCGATCGGTATCGACACGATGCCGGGGTTCTCCAGCGGGAACAGGTGGAAGTCGACGCCCTTCGGGAACAGCGCGAGGTTCTCCCCGGTGACCGGGTCGACCTTCCCCGACACGACCGGCGAGAAGAACACCAGCACCAGCGAGCTGATCAGCCCGCCGTAGATCCCGGCCGTCACGCCGGCCGAGTTGAACCGCCGCCAGAACAGCGTCAGCACGATCGCCGGGAGGTTCGACGCCGCCGCGATCGCGAACGCCAGAGCCACCAGAAACGCCACGTTCAGATTCCGCGCGACCACCGCAAGCACGATCGCCAGCGACCCGACCAGGAACGAGGCGAACCGCGCGACCGCGACCTCCTGCGACTCGCGCGGCCGGCCGAGCATCAGCACCTGCCCGAAGTAGTCGTGCGCCAGCGACGTCGACGAGGCCAGCACCAGCCCCGCCACCACGGCGAGGATCGTCGCGAACGCGACCGCGCCGATGAACGCCAGCAGGATGTCGCCGCCGACCCGCCCGCCGAGGTGCCGGCCGAGCTCCTGCGCGAGCTGCGGCGCCGCGGTGTTGCCGGACGGGTCCTGCGCGACGATCGCCTTCCGCCCGACCAGCGCCGCCGCCCCGAAGCCGAGCGCCAGCGTCATCAGGTAGAACACGCCGACGAGGCCGATCGCCCACGACACCGACGTCCGCGCGGCCTTCGCGTCGGGGACGGCGAAGAAGCGGGTGACGATGTGCGGCAGGCCCGCCGTGCCGAGCAGCAGCGCGATCGCCAGGCTGATGAAGTCGAGCTTGTTGACGATCGTCTGGTACGCGTCGCCCGGCACGTCCTTGCCGTACCGCAGGCCGGGGCGCAGGAACGCCTCGCCCTTCCCGCTGGCGTGCGCGGCGGACCCGAGCATCGAGCCGAGGTCGAAGCCGAACCGGGCGAGCACCATCCCGGTCAGCACCAAAGCTCCGGCCATCAGCAGCACCGCCTTGATGATCTGCACCCAGGTGGTGGCCTTCATCCCGCCGAACATCACGTAGCAGATCATCAGCGCGCCGACCACGACGATCGTGGCGGTCCGCGCGGTGCCCGCGGACATGCCGAGGAACTCCCGGCCGCGGTGGATGCCGAGCAGCAGCGACACCAGCGCGCCCGCCCCGACCATCTGCGCGAGCAGGTAGAACACCGACACGGTCACGGTCGACACGACCGCGGCGCGGCGCACCGGCGGCTGCCGCCGCACCCGGTGCGCCAGCACGTCCGCCATGGTGAACCGGCCGGCGTTGCGCATCAACTCGACCAGCAGCAGCGTCAGCAGCCACGCGACCAGGAACCCGATCGAGTACAGGAACCCGTCGTATCCGGACAGTGCGATGAGGCCCGCGATGCCGAGGAACGACGCGGCCGACATGTAGTCGCCCGCCAGCGCGATCCCGTTCTGCGCGCCGTTGAACGTCCGCCCGCCCGCGTAGAAGTCGTCGGCGCCGTTGGTGTTGGCCCGCGCCCACACCGTGATCCCGAGCGTGATGAGCACGAACACCACGAACAGCGTGCACGTCAGCGCCCGCCCGTCCAGCGCCGGCATCAGCGGGTCACCCCGTTCCCGAGGGCGGACGGGTGCCGGGACCGCAGGTCCTCGGCGAGCGGGTCCAGCCGCCGCCGCGCGTACGCCAGGTAGGCCCAGGCCAGCAGGAACGTCGACGCGAACTGCAGCACCCCGAGCAGCAGCGCCACGTTGACGTGCCCGGCGACCTGCCTCGCCATGAACCCGCGCGCGAACGCCGACAGCGCGACGTACACGGCGTACCACCCGAAGAAGGCGGCGGTGACGCCCGCGGCCGCCACCAGGAACCTCCGCCTGAGCAGCAGGAATCCGGGGTCCTGCGCGAGCGGCGCGTACCATCCCGGAGGGCCGCTGCGGCCCCGCCTATCCGTCCCGTCGCGCGACACCTTCGAGTCCCCGACCATAGTCCCCCCTAGACCCGACGTGACTCTATGTACTGATTTCGCTGCTCTATGAGATCAAAGATTGGCACGCCAGGGTGTCCACTTAGGCAGAAACGTGCACTGGCCCGCTCCGGCCAAGGAAGAGGGCGGGCACGAACGCGAGCGCGGTGAAGGCGAGCGACCACCAGAACGTGTGCGCGTACGCGGTGGACGGCGCGGCGCCGCCCGCGAGCTCGCGCTGCAGGACGACGGCGAGGACCGCGGCGCCGAGGCGGCTGCGGACGACCAGGCTGCCGAGCCCCTGCGGCGCGAGCAGCAAGCCCGCGGCCGCGGCGAACGTCCGCCGCCGGAAGAGCGGCAGGTCGATCGCGGGCTCCGGAGGCGCACTGACTCGATCCGGACGTGTTCGAGGTGATCCCGGACGCGATGTCGGTCATCCTGCGCCGCGCCGCCGACCGGGGCGAGGCCGCCCCCGGCGCGGTGAGCCCGCGGATCGCGCGGATGCCGGCCGACCTCGTCCGGCACGAGATGCCGCTCACGGACCGCCCGGTGCCGGACGAGATCGTGGACGAGCTGTTCCTCCCGCTGGTCCGGGCGCGGAGCCGGAACCTGCGGGACTGAACGGCACTGCGGCGGGGACGGCTACAAGCGCGTCCCGTTGACGACGATCGCGACGTCGACGTTGCCGCGGATCGCGCTGGAGTACGGGCACAGCCGGTGCGCGGCGCGTCCAAGGCCGACCGCCTCGGCATCGGCGAGCGACGGCAGGGTCACGTCGAGCACGACGCCCAGCTTGAAGGGTCCGCCGTCGGTGGGGATGAGCATCGCCCTCGCGTCGATCTCGGCGTCGTCCGCCGCGAGTCCCTTGCGCTGGCCGAGCACGCTCATCGTGGAGCCGAAGCAGGCCGCGTACCCGATGGCGAAGAGCTGCTCGGGGTTGACGCCCTCGCCGTCACCGCCCATCTCCTTGGGCAGGCGCAGGGTCACGTCGAGGCGGCCGTCGGCCGTCCGCCCGTGCCCGTTCCTGCCCCCGGTCACGCGCGCCTCGGCCGTGTAGGTCGGTGCCGTCATCACTCTTCCTTCCGGATAGAACTTTCTGAAAATGAACCTTAGACTTCAAAAACAGGAAGTCAATGTCTAGGATCGACCCGGAATCGACCACCGGAGGTGATCCATGCCGGAGACACGGTTCGGCTATCTGCTGCCGACGCGCGACCAGACGGTGTCGGGCGAGCACGCGCCGCGCCGCCTCGTCGAGCACGCCGTGCGCGCCGAAGCGCTCGGCTACGACTCGGTCTGGGCGGGCGACAGCCCCATAACCCGGCAGCGGGCGGACCCGCTGCTCGTGCTGGCGGCCGTGGCGCAGGCCACCCGGCGGGTCGAGCTCGGCACCGCGGTGCTGCTGCCCGCGCTGCGGCACCCGATCCTGCTCGCCCACCAGCTCGGCACCCTCGACCGGCTCAGCGGCGGACGGGTGATCGCCGGCATGGGCGCGGGCTTCCCGACCGAGGCCACCCAGGCGCAGTTCACCGCGCTCGGCGTCGACTTCGCGACCCGTGGCCGCAGGCTGGAGGAGTCGATCGAGGCGATGCGGCTGCTCTGGTCCGGGGAGGCCGTCTCGTTCAAGGGCGAGCACTACGCGTTCGAGGACGTGAGCATCGCGCCGCCGCCCGCCAGGCCCGGAGGCCCGCCGGTCTGGCTCGCGGGCGGCGGACCCGCGCTGCGCCGGGTCGCCCGCATCGCGGACGGCTGGCTCCCGTACCCGCCCGAGCACGGCGTCTACGCGGAGGAGGCCGGAACGATCCTGGAGACGGCGCGGCGGCCGGTCACCCCGGCCCTGTACGCGACGTTCTGCCTGGACGATGACCCCGAGCGCGCGCGGGAGATACTCCGCACGAGCATCGAGCGCTACTACAACGCGCCGCTGGAGTTCATCGCCTCCATCCAGGCGATGTTCGCCGGTACGCCGGAGGACGCCGCCGCCTGGTTGAACGGGTACGTCGCGGCGGGTGCCCGCCACATCGTGGTCCGTTTCGCGACCGATGATCACGAGTCCGCGCTGGAAGAGTTCGCCGGTCGCGTCCGTCCGCTCGTCGATGGGGAGACCCGCTCATGACCACGTTCGTTCTCGTCGCCGGCGCCTGGCACGGGCCTTGGGCCTGGGACCGGATGGTCCCGTTCCTGCACGACGCCGGCGCCCGCACGCTCGCCCCCGCGCTCGGCGAGGGAGACGTCGGCCTGCACGATCACGCGGACGAGGTCGTCGCGGCGCTCGACGGCACCGAGGACGGCGACGTCGTGCTGGTCGGGCACAGCTATGCGGGCCTGGTCGTCCGGGAGGCGGCCGACCGGCGGCCCGGACGCGTCCGCCGCGTGGTGCTGGTGGACGGCTGGGCCGGAGCCGATGGGACGAGCCTGTACGACCTGGCGCCGGCCCCGTTCGTCCAGGCGCTGCGCGACCGCACGTCGGACGGGCTGGTCGCCGTCCCGCCGCCCGCCGCGTTCGGCGTCGACGACCCGGACGACGCGGCGTGGCTGGCCGAGCGCATGCGCCCGCAGCCGGCCCGCACGTTCGAGGAGCCGACCCGCCTCACCGGCGCCGCCGACCGGATCCCCGGCACCGCGATCCTCTGCAGGCCGGCCGTCTACCCGTTCGAGCAGTGCGCCAAGGCGATCGGATACCGGGCGGTCCCGATCGACGGGCCGCACGACGTCATGCTGACCCGTCCGGGCGTCCTGGCCGGGCTGATCCTGGAGGCGTGCGCCTAGAGTGATCCGGTGGAGCAGCGGACCTACAACCAGTACTGCGCGACGGCGCGGACCCTCGACCTCGTCGGCGAGCGCTGGACGCTGCTGCTGATCCGGGAGCTGCTGACCGGCCCGAAGCGGTTCGGTGACCTGCAGGCGGGGCTGCGCGGGCTCGGTACCGGGCTGCTCGCGGCGCGGTTGAAGCACCTTGAGCGGGAGGGGCTCGCCGAGAAGGTGACGCTGCCGCCGCCCGCGCGTACCGCCGCGTATGCGCTCACCGAGGCCGGCGAGGAGCTGGGGCCGGCGGTGATGGCGCTGGCGCGCTGGGGTATGACGTGGGCGCTCGGCGAGCGGCGCGAGGGCGAGACGTTCCATCCGGGGTGGGCGGTGCTCGGCCTGGAGTCGTGCTTCGTCCCCGACGCGGCGGCCGGGCTGCACCTGGTGTTCGAGTTCCGCGTGGAGGACGAGGTGTTCCACGCGGCCGTCGACGACGGGACGGTCCGGATGGTGCACGGCCCGGCGCAGCGGCCCGACGCGTCGATCGCGATGAGCGAGGACGTGCTGGTCGCGATGGTGTCGGGCCGGTCGTCGCTGGGCGCGGCGATCGAGGCCGGCGACGCCGCGGTGTCCGGTGACACCGCGGCGCTCCGCCTGCTCCCCGGCCTTTTCCACATTCCGGCGCCGAAGTCGCGGAAGCCGGAGTGAGCCGCTACAGCGGCAGGCCGTAGCCCTCGCACTTGGGCTGGAAGCCGGGGGCGTTCGCGCCGAGCTGGTTGAGGACGTCCTGCAGGACGGGGCTGTCGTTGAACATCCCGACATGGCCGACATAGTCGTCCGGGCACTGGTCCTGGACGAGGATGTTCGTGACGGCGTCGCCCTTCAGCCACGCGTTGGTGTACGGGGTGACGACGATGTCGTTCTTGGTCTCGATGACGACGTACCGCGGCCCGGGGACGGTGTCGCCGTCGCCGAACAGCGCGTTCTGGAAGTCCGAGCCCTGCTCCTGCTGGACGAGCCCGGGCGCACCCGCCTCGGTGAGGGTCTGGTTGGCGAAACCGAGCAGGTTCAGGGTCTTGCCGAGGTCGAGGATGCCGTCGATGGTCGTCCCGTGGTTGCTGGGCGCCAGCGCGACGAAGGTGCGGACCTTGGCGGCGCCGCCGAGCCGCTTGAGGTAGTAGTTCGGCATCATCCCGCCCTGGGAGTGCCCGACGAGGTCGACCTGCTTGGCGCCGGTCGCGGCAAGGACCTTGTCGACGAAGGCGTCCAGGGTCTTGGCGGATTCGGCGATGTCACCGAGGCCGCCGATGCGGTCGAACGACAACTGCGTCATGCCGTAGTTGAAGCCGAAGACGCAGTAGCCCTCGTTCGCCAGCATCGGCGACAGCACGCTCCAGTTGGTGCCGAGGTTCACGAAGGTGGCGTGGACGAGCACGACGGGGGTCGGGTGCTCGGCGCTCGGCTTGCAGTTCCAGTCGTTGGCGCCGGCGACCGCGTCGGGACTGTTGAAGAAGTTCACCAGGGACGTCCCGATGTCGCCGGGCGGGTACTTGTCGGCCGCCTGGGCCGGTGCCGCGACCGCGGCGGTGCCGAGCAGCGACGCGAGGGCCGCCGCGGCCAGGCCGCGCAGGGCCGCCCGCGCGGGACGGCGGGTGAACGGGGTCTTCACAGGGGGCCTCCCGGGGTGGAGGCGGCAAGCACCCGCTTACCGCCGCTCCCGGAATGTAGAGGCGCCCGGCGCCTTTTGCCAAGACCCCTTTTCGATTTGCCGTCCAGTTAGCGCGCGGGCGGCCATCGGCGGGAGACCCGCATCGGCACCGGGCGCGCCGGCCGCAGCGTCACCTCCGCCCGCGACGGGACCGCGACACCCGGCGCGAGATCGAGCCGGACGGACCGGCTGATCAGCGCGAGCACCAGCACCGCCTCCATCATCGCGAAGCCCGACCCCACGCAGATCCGCCGCCCGCCGCCGAACGGCAGGTAGGCGTGGCGCGGACGGTCCTGCTCGCCGAGGAACCGCTCCGGCCGGAACCCCTCCGGATCCGGCCACAGGTCCGGGTTGCGGTGCAGCAGGTAAGGCGAGATCGCCACCGTCGACCCGGCCGTCACCACCGTGCCCGCGACGTCGTCGTCGGCGACCGCGTCCCGCTCGATCGTCCATGCGGGCGGGTAGAGCCGCATCGACTCCGACAGGACGGCCCGCGTCCACGGCAGGCGGTCCAGGTCGGCGGCGTCCGGATCCCGGCCCGCGAGGACCTCGTCGACCTCCGCCTCCACCCGGTCGCGCGCCGCCGGATACCGCGACAGCAGGATCAGCGTCCAGGTCAGCGCGGCCGCGGTCGTCTCGTGCCCGGCGAGCAGCAGCGTCAGCACCTCGTCGCGCAGCTCCGCGTCCGACAGCGGCGGATCACCGTCGCGCATCAGCAGGTCCAGCAGGTCCGGCTCCGCGCCGGGGCCCGCCGCCCGGCGCTCGTCGATCACCCGCCGGACCATCCCGTCGAGCTGCGCGCCCGCCCGCTGCGCGCCCGGCACCAGCCGGAACGCCCGGCGCAGCCCCGCGTCGCCCAGGAACGTCGCGCCGAGCCCGATCACCGCGCTGCGCTGCAGGTCGGCGAGCGCCCGGCCGGTCGCGTCGGACTCCCCAGCGAGGTCGCTGCCGAACAGCACCCGCCCGACGATGTCCAGCGTGATGCGGCGCATGTGCGCGGCGGCGTCGAGCAGCACCCCGTCCGGCCACCGCCCGACCGACCGCGCCGCGGCCTCCGCCATCCCGGGCGCGAACGCGCTGACGTGCCGCTGCGCGAAGACCGGCTGGACGAGCCGCCGGTGCCGCCGCCACGTCTCGCCCTCGCTGGTCAGCAGCCCGTCGCCGAGGAACACCCGCAGCGGCCGGTACGTGAACGCCTTGACGTAGCCGTCCTGCTTCGCGACGAGGACGTGCTCGGCGTGCTCCGGCCGCGACAGCAGGTACAGCGCCCGCCTCCGGTCGCGCGGGAGGCGCACCGCGTCGCCGTACCGGCGGAAGAGCCCGCCGTAGGCGTCCATCGGATCGCGCATCATCCGCGCCCACCAGCGCGCCGCCTCCAGCCCGGTCGGCCCGGCCGCCCCGCCCTTTGCGTCCGTCATGGTCGCCTCCCCTCGTTCCAGCTCACCCCAGCGGCGGAGGACTGGCAAGGGGCTCAGAGCCAGGTGCCGAAGACCCGCTGGTAGGCGTGGCGCGCCCCGATCGTCGCGAGGACGTACCCGGCCATCACCGCCACAAGGATCGGGACCGCCTCGAACGGCAGCGGATGCAGCCGCAGGATCCCGCCGAGCGGCGTGCACGGCAGCAGCAGCCCCGACAGCCCGAGCGCGGCGGCGGTCACCACGATCGTCCGGCCCGGTCGCGGCCCGGTCCGCCCCCGCCGGCGCAGCAGCAGCATCGCCAGGCCCTGCGCGATCAGGTTCTCCGCGAACCAGCCGGTCCGGATCAGCTCCCGCCCCGCCGCGCCGCCGTGCGCGTCCAGCAGCCACCAGAACAACCCGAGCGCCGCCAGGTCGAACAGCGCCCCGACCGGCCCGAGGCACGCCACGAACCGCGCCAGGTCCCGGACGTCGAACGTGCGCGGGCTCCGGATCTGCGCCTCGTCCACCCGGTCGCGCACCAGCGCCAGCTGCGACAGGTCGAAGCACACGTTCTGCACCAGCACCTGCAGCGGCAGCATCGGCAGGAACGGCAGCATCGCGCTCGCCGCCAGCAGCGACACCACGTTCCCCACGTTCGACGTCAACGCGATCTTCACGTACTTCACCGTGTTCGCGAACGTCCGGCGGCCCGCCACGATCGCCTGCTCCAGCACCCCGAGGTCCGGGCGGACCAGCACCACGTCCGCCGACTCCCGGGCCAGGTCCGCCGCGCCCCGCACGGTGATCCCGACGTCCGCCGCGCGCAGCGCCGGCGCGTCGTTCACCCCGTCGCCGAGATACCCGACGGTACGTCCCGCCAGCTGCAGCGCCCGCACGATCCGCGCCTTCTGCGGCGGCCCCACCCGCGCGAACAGCGTCCCCGCACCGGCCAGCCGCGCCAGCTCCGCGTCGTCCAGGTCGACCGCCTCGCGGCCGAGCACCACCCCGGACACCTCGATGCCCGCGTCCCGGCAGATCCGCCGCGCCACCAGCGGATGGTCACCCGTGATCATCACCAGCGCGACGCCGCGCCGGCGCAGCCCCCGCACCGCCGCCGGCGCCGCCGGGTCCAGCCGGTCCCGGAACCCGACGAACCCGACCAGCGTCAGGTCCTGCTCGTCCGCCGGGGTCAGCGGGCCGCCGCGCGTCCGCCGCCCCACCGCGACCGCGAGCAGCCGCACACCGTCCGCCGCCCACCGGTCGTCTAGACGCAGCAGGCGCGCGCGCTCTTCGGCGTCCAGCACCGTGTCACCCGCAGCCGTGCACAGGTTCAGGACGTCCTCCACCGCGCCCTTCACCACAAGCCGCCCGCCCTGCAGAAGGACGGTCGCGCGACGCCGCGCATAGTCGAACGGGATCGCGTCCACACCGGACGGGCCGTCCAGATTCCCCGCGTCCTGCAGCAGCGCCTCGTCGATCGCGTCCCCGACCAGCCGCCCCGCCAGCTCCACCGACCACAGCGCGTTCACCCGCGCCCACCGCAGCACCTCCGGATCCGCCGCCCCGAGCGGATCGAGATGGCACGCCAGCGCCACCTGCTCCTCGGTCAGCGTGCCCGTCTTGTCCACGCACAGCGTGTCCATCGCGCCGAGGTCGTGCACCGCCGGCAGCCGCTTGACGATCACCTGCCGGCCCGCCAGCCCCTTCGCGCCCCGCACCAGCAGCGCCGTCACCACCAGCGGCAGCATCTCCGGCGTCGCCGCGACCGCCACCGCGATCGCCAGCAGCAGCGCGTGGTACCAGTCGCCCCGCAGCACCCCGGCGAGCGCCACCACCACCGGCAGCGCCGCCAGCATCGCCGCGACCAGCGCCCACGACACCACCCGCACGCCCCGGTCGAACGCCGTCTCCGTCCCGCGCCCCGGCCGCCGCTCCCGGTCCGCCGCCCCGAAGTACGTCCGCGCACCCGTCGCGACCGCCACCGCCGTCCCGGTCCCGCTCACCACGGTCGTCCCCATGAAGCACAACCGCGGATGGTCGAACAGGTCGCCCGGACGGCCCTCCGGCGCGTCCGTCCACGCCGCGTGCTTGCCCGCCGGAAGCGACTCCCCGGTCAGCATCGCCTGGTTGATCTCCAGGTCCACCGAGTTCAGCAGCCGCAGATCCGCCGGCACCACGTCGCCCGGGCCGAGCAGCACCACGTCCCCCGGCACCACCTGGTCGACCGGCACCTCCCGCGCCACCGGCTCCGCGCCCGGACGCGCCCGCCGCAGCACCGTCGCCGTCGTCGCCACCATCGTCCGCAGCGCCGCCGCCGCACGCCCCGACCGCGCCTCCTGCCGATACCGCATCGCCCCGCTGAACACCGCCAGCACGCAGATCAGCACCGCGCCCCGCACGTCCCCCGTCAGCGCCGACACGACCCCGAGGAAGACCAGCACCACCACGAACGGCGCCGCGACCGCCCCGCCCAGCCTGCGCGCACGGCGCGGCCCCGGGCCGTCCTCGAACCGCAGCAGCCGCTCCTGCGCCTCCGCCTCGTCCAGGCCCTTCGGCGAGGTCTCCCACCGCCGCAGCACCGCCAGCGGCGGCTGCACCGCGCACTCCCGCAGCCCCTGCGTCCGCGCCGGCGGCGCGACGGGCGGGTCAGGCGCCCAGACCACGGGCGCGCCCTGCGTCACCCCGCAGATGCGCGACCATCTGCCGGACGATCGCCGCCACGTGCGGATCGTCGACCACGTAGAACTGGTGCCGGCCCTCCCGGCGCGCCCGCACCAGCCCCGCCAGCTTCAGCTTCGCCAGGTGCTGGCTGACCGCCGCGACCGTCCCGTCCACCTCGTCGGCCAGCGAGCTGACGTCCCGCTCCCCGTGCGTGAGCACCCACACGATGTGCAGCCGCGTCGTGGCCGCCAGCATCCCGAACCGGCCCGCCGCCTCCTGCAGCAGCGCCGGAGACAGCGCCAGGTCCTCGCTCATGCTCCCCCGCTCCCCCTGCACCGCCCCAGTCTCGCACGCCACAACAATTGCGCAATTGCGCGAATATTTGACAGTATGTCGCCATGACGGTCGAGCGGCGCATCCGCGTGGGCGCCTGGGAGATCACGCTGCGCTGGCCCTCCCCGGCGACCGGCGGCCCGACCGAGATGACGATCCGCCCGCACCCCGACGCCGACCCCCGGCTGGTGTCGCGCGGCCTCACCACCGGCACCCTGCGGTCCGTCCCGCTCCCCGAGCTGACCAGCGACGTCCTGCACTCCGCCCGCACGGCCGCGCTGCCCGTCGCCGAGGCCCGCGCGATCCGCCGCATGGTCGAGGCGGCGCCCCGCCCGGGCCGCAAAGGCCGTCCCGACGAGTTCTTCGCCCTCGTCGCCGCCGTCTACTCCGCCTACGTCGACCTCGGGTACTCCAACCCCGTCCACAAGCTCGCCGAAGCCTGCGACGCCCCCTGGCGCGCCGCCGCGAACTGGGTCCACCTGGCCCGCAAGAAGGGCTTCCTCACCCCCACCCCGGAGCGCCGCTCCGGCGGCGCCCCCACCCCCAAGACCACTAGGGCCCTGGACTCCCGCTAGCTCATCTCGCCCGCCCCCGGTTCCGCCGCCACGCCGCGACGGCCGCGACCCCGATCACGGCCAGCCCGACCTGGAACACCAGCTCGATCCAGTCGACGCCCCTCGTCGTCGCGACCCCCGTCTTCTGCGCGATCGCGGTCCCGATCAGCGCCGCCACGATCCCGATCAGCACGGTCATGAAGATCCCGATGGGCTGCCGTCCCGGCAGCAGCAACCGCCCCAGCCCGCCGATGATCGCCCCGATGACGATCGCGGTGATGATCCCGGTGATGCTCACGTGGGCCCCCTCCCAGAGTGCTGCACCCCCTTGTGCCCGCTCACCACCGCAAATCACCACCCACCGCCCCGCGGCCCGCTCCGAAACCCCCGCGCGAACCCCCCGCGCGGTCGACTACGATGCGGACGAGCCCGCCGGCGTAGCTCAATTGGCAGAGCATCTGTCTTGTAAACAGAAGGTTAGGGGTTCAAGTCCCCTCGCCGGCTCCAGCAGGTCAGACCCCAATTGCGATCTCGGAACGAGGGTCTCCTCACCCCCCAGATCCAGCCTGGTGCGACCAGATTGCGACCAACCCATCACGCCCCTCCCCAACGGCGGGTTTCGCGTCCTTCGGCTGCAGAATCGTCAGGACGGCTTCAGCGGCCGTCCCCCGCGGTGAGCCGCGTCTCGAAGCGATGGGACGGCTCACCCCCCGACGAGGGCCCGGACAGGCCGGCTCGGCTGCTTCACCGCCGAGGCGGTATTCCAACTTCCGGCTGCGCGGCAAGCCCGTTGGCTGCGGCCACCTGGTCGACGAGTTCGTCATCGGAATCGGGAGCCGAACATGGCCCCGTGGGCCGAGTAGTACCTCGAGCGCCACCTGCCCGCGGTCAGGCGCGTACCTGCGAGGACGGAGCTCGGCGGGCTGAGCGGGGTCGCAAGAAGGTCGTCGATGACCGCGGTGCTGTACTGCGCCCGTGTCCGTCCACTGCACGTACTTCGCCCAGCGCTGCGCGGCGTCGCGGAAGTGGCCGGTTTCGAGGTTGCGGGCTGCGGTAAAGCGCTGCAGCGGTTCGAGAATGCTCGCCGGGATGGCCTCGTACACGTTCGGGGAGGGCGAGGCACAGATCCTCGCTGAGTACCGCCACTCCTGACCAGGAGATCAGGGCTCGTCGTACCGGACGGCCACCACGGAACTCAGTGGCCCCGGTCGTCATGTACTGCGACGAGGGCTCCTCGAACCGAAACCACAGATCGTGCAAGGCCCGCCTGCGGTGGACCGGGTGAACTCCGATCTCGATGCTCACCGCCGCCTCTGTTCGTTGACGCCTCACCGTTCAGGATGCTGCGCGCACGACCGCGATGCACCGCGCCGCGCCCCTCATTTGGTGAGGGGCGCGGCGCGGTCTTTTCCGCCTCCGCAGGTCAGGCGACTTCGGCTCGTGCGGCCTCACTGAAAAGCGGGTTCGTCATCGCGAGGACCTTCGGGACGAAGTGCCCCTTGCCGCACACCATTCCGACGGCCTTCTCCCTCGCCGCGAGGGTCGTCGTGTCGATTTCCCCGTCGTACTCGCCCATCGCGTCGTCCGGGGTGTGCTTCACGCCCTTGGTGTCGGTGATCGAGAAGTAGAGCGGGTTCACCTCGAGCGGCTTCTTCGCCTGGTTGGTGACGGTGACCTTCACGCACGACAGTGCGCCGCCCTGCGACAGCACGCTCTTGCGTGCGACCGCGCGCTTGGCGACCAGCTTGATCGGCACGGCCTTGGCTGCCTTCGGCTTCCCGGACGTTTTCGCGCCGGCCTTGGCGCTGGTCTGCGTCTCGGGAGTGGTGCCGGCCGCGGGGTCGCAGGCGGTCAGGGCGAGGCCTGCGGCGCAGGCGATGGCGGCCATGGTTGCGATGCGCATGGGTTCCCCGTTCGTGGAGTGGTGTGCCGTGGCGGGAGGCGCGTCCCTGTAGCGGCGTGACTGTGACGTGCAGCGTTTACCGGGCGTTCACCTTGGTGAGGGTGGTGTCCCGATCCAGACAGCCGAGGGTCGTGGCTTTCCCGGATGCGAGGGGCGCCCGTGAGGCGCCGGTAGGTGGCGACATTCCGGTCGGCGGCGAGCCACACCGCGCAGCGGAGGTCGCAGCGCTCGAGCAGCTGCGTGGTGTACCGGAGGACGCCGGGCATCGCGGGCGGGCCGACTTGCTGGACGGGCTTTACTCCGCCTGGGCTTCACCAGCCGAAACGGCACTAGATGATCTCGGGCCGGACGGGGCCGGACTCAGGAAGCCAGGGGCACCCACCACGTCGCGGGGTCAGGCGCGCTGGACGTCTTGGTTACGCGGGGGGCTTGGTGTGGTGGTCGCTGATGGCGTCCAGGACCTCGGGGAGCATGCCGCGGGCCGCGGCGGAGCGCAGATGGTCCAGGTAGTCGCGGGACTCGACGATCTTTCCGTCCCTCACCCGCATGATGAAGACGGCCGGGATGGTGAAGGGTTCACCCGTCTCCACCACGACGCCTTCGTACTGGAACTCGCCCACGATGACCTCGGGGTCAGTGGTCTCGTGGACGTTGATCTGCGTCGGGCGGCGCCGCAGGGTCGGGCCCTGGTACGGCTGTGCCCCGCCGCCGAAGTGAACTCGAAGCTCTTCGCGGGAGAACATCGGGGGCGCCCCCACCGGGTGGAACGGGTGGGAGACATCCGTCTGCTCCGCGTACAGGTCCAGCACGTCCGCCCAGCGCTCTTCGCAGACGCCGTTCACAAGTTTCAGGAAGACTTCGCGAGGGGTGTCGGTCACTGGGTCACCTTAACCCGCCCGTCTTGGGGCGAGCTGGGCGATTTGCGGGCGTGCGGTTAGGCGGCGCCTTAGGCCGGTTCGCATGCGTGCTGACGCGCCGGGCAATGTGGCCAGCCGCTGTAGCTCGTCCGGCTCTAGTTCTTGTCGGACGGCGAGTGCGAGCACGGCGGCGTAGGGGCGGCTCGTTGAGGTCAGCAGAAGAGCTTCGAGTTCGGCCAGCACCTTGAGGAGCACTTCGCGATCTGCGTTCGGGTGCTCGGCGATAAGGCGCAGGAGCCGGTTGTCGTTCCATGCGCTGTCGCGTTGGGAACACAGTTCGAGGAGGACCTGGGCGGGTGTGCGCAGGTTGGAGGCCAGGGCCTGCCACACGAACGGATACGGACACTCGGCGAGATGTGCGAGTGTCCGAACGTCCGTGTTCGGGTCGCTTGCCGCATCGCGGTAGTCCGCGGGTGTGTGGAAGCGTCGGTGTGCTTCGCCTGGAGGCAACTTACTGCGCCGATCTGGGGTTGAGCGCGTAGCATCCGCGCTCATGGCCTTGTTCGATGACGTCAAAGCCTCGTTCTGGGGAGCCGGTGACTACGGCGTTCAGCCGGCCTTGACCGAAGAGGCGATCGAGGAGGCCGAGAGTCTCTTGGGCGTGAGGCTTCCTTCTGCGTTGCTCGATCTTTTGAGGGTTCGGAACGGCGGTGCGGTGGCCGATTGCTGGAACGCCTTTCCGGTCGGCCGGCCGAACTCTTGGGCGGACGGCTATGTTTCGCTGAACGAGTTGTTCGGGATCGGGCGGCGTGAAGGGATGTTGTCTCTCCTGGACACCGCGTACCTGGTCGAGGAGTGGGGGTTGCCCTCGCCGGTCGTCCTCTTGTCGGGGGGACGGGCACTGGTGGATCGCGTTGGACTACCGGGCGGACGAGCGGCGACGCGAGCCGCCGGTCATCTGGATCGACGCCGACCTGGAGACCGATTTCTTGCTGGCAGCCGACTTTCGGTCGTTCGTTCAAGGGCTTGTTCCTGCTGCGGGCTTCGAGGGGTGAGCAGTTCTCAGCTCAGGCGTCGTTCGGCTTCGGGCCATGGTTGTGGGCCGGTGAAGTCTTCGCTCATTGCGGCTTCTTCCTCGTACCAGGCTGTTCCGGACAGCCAGGTTTCGAGCCAGGCGGAGAGGCTTTCGGCGTCCTGGAACCAGGCGTGCGTCCAGTCGTCCGCCACGGCATTGGGCTCGAAGAGCAGGACGGGTGCTTGAGGGACGGTGCAGTCGACCGCCGCGTACATGCCGCAGCCCCAGTCGAGGATCGGCAGGACGCCAGCGGGCCAATGGCCGGTGGCTCGTTCGGCTTCATAGGCAGCAGTGCAGCTTGGGGAGCCGGTGAGGGGCAGGAGTTGGTAGTCGGGGCCGAAACCGCCGTTCCCGATCTCCCGGTAAAGGCGTGACAGGAGAGGAGGCAGCGGGACGCCGAGGGCGGCCTCTGCCTCCTTGATCTGCTCGCTGGTGGCGCGGGGCGGTTCGCCGTCCTGGAGTACGCGCTCGGCTACCAGCTTCAGCACTTCTTGGTCCGTCACGCGGCTCATGATGGCAGTCGTCCACGACAGTTCGGCGGCGGTCGGCCTTGGGGGACCATGAGGGCGTGATGATGAATCAGTTGTTCGAAGAGCGGCCGAAGCAGTGGGGGCTTCGGGGGGATCCGTATGTGTGGGACGTACTTCAGGAGCGTCTGCGGGGGACGCCTGTGCCGACGGAGGCGGGCGAGGTCGAGGGGTTGCTGCTCGACGCCTTTCGCGCGGTGGTGGGGGTGGATCTGAGGACGGCTCAGGAGGAGTCCGTATATCGGGAGGAGTTCGCGCACGGCGGGATGTCCAGCGGGTCCGTCCATCTGCCGACGTGGCGGGAGCGGCTGGTGCCGTTGCTGGTTCAGCGGGCGCGGGGGTAGGTCGAAGATTCCGCGGTGCCGGTGTCGATTCGGGGGCACGGCGTTCGTGTAGGGGGTGAGGGGTCGGCGCCGGGCCGGCCGTGGGTGAGGAGGTCGGCTCGTGGGGAAGTTGACTGTGGTGGAGAACGTGACGCTCGACGGGGTGATGCAGGCGCCCGGGCGGGCGGACGAGGACGAACGGGACGGGTTCCCGCACGGTGGTTGGGGGATTCCCGGGAATGACGAGGTCATGGCCGCCGAGATGGGCAAGCGGATGGGCGGTGGCGGGGCGATCCTGCTCGGCCGGCGGACGTACGAGGACTTCCACCGGGTGTGGCCCGGGCGGAAGGACAACCCGTACACCGAGGTCCTGAACCGGACGCGCAAGTACGTCGTGTCGCGGACGCTGCGGGAGCCGCTGCCGTGGGAGAACTCGGTGCTCGTGGACGACGCCGGGGCGGTCGCGGGGATCAAGGAGCGGGAGGAGGGGCTGACGGTGCACGGCAGCGGGGAGCTCGTCCGGTCGCTGGCGCGGCTGGGGCTCGTGGACGAGTACCTGCTGCTGATCCATCCGGTGGTGCTGGGGACGGGGCGGCGATTGTTCGCGGGGTTCTCGGAGAATCTGCGGCTGGTGGGCACCGTCACGACGACGACGGGGGTCGTCATCGCGACCTATCGGAAACTGGAGGACGCATGAAGCGGTACGTGTTCAACATCATCCAGCCCGTGGGCGAGAAGCCGCCTCCGGAGGAGCTGGAGAAGGTGATGGCGCAGCTCGGGGAGATCCGGCGGGAGCTGGAGCTCTCGGAGGCGTGGGTGTTCGGGTGCCCGCTGCAGGAGCCGGGGGACAGCGCGGTGGTGCGGGTCCAGGGCGATGACGTGGTCGCGACGGACGGTCCGTACACCGAGGGCAAGGAGCACATCGGCGGGTTGACGATCGTGAAGATGGAGACCCAGGACGAGGCGCTGTGGTGGGCCGGGCGGTATTCGCGGGTGACGGGGCTGCCGGTGGAGGTGCGACCCTTCCAGGGTGACTGCTGACGACGTCGAGCGGGCGTTCCGGGAGGAGCACGGGCGCGCGGTGGCGGTGCTCGTGCGGGCGTTCGGGGATCTGGACGTCGCGGAGGAGGCCGTGCAGGACGCGTTCGCCGAGGCGCTGCGGCGGTGGCCGGTGGACGGGCCGCCGCCGAGCCCGGCGGGGTGGATCATCACGACGGCGCGGAACCGGGCGGTCGACCGGCTGCGGCGGGAGGGCGCGCGTCCGGGCAAGCATGCGCAGGCGGCGCTGCTGAGGGGTCCGGCGGAGGCGGAGCCGGCGGTGGGCGACGACCGGTTGCGGCTGCTGTTCACGTGCTGCCATCCGGTGCTGGGGATGGCGGCGCGGGTGGCGTTGACGTTGCGGATGGTGGGCGGGTTGTCGACGGCGGAGGTCGCGCGGGCGTTCCTGGTGCCGGAGGCGACCATGGCGCAGCGGCTGGTGCGGGCGAAGGCGCGGATCCGGGAGGCCCGGGTCCCGTACCGGGTGCCGGAAGCGGAGAAGCTTCCGGGGCGGCTGGCGGGGGTCCTCGCGGTGGTCTACCTGGTGTTCAACGAGGGGTACCGGCGGGAGGGGCCGGCGGCGGAGGCGATCCGGCTGGGCCGGGTGCTGCTGGAGCTGCTGCCGGACGAGCCGGAGGTGCGGGGGCTGCTGGGGTTGATGCTGCTGGTGGAGTCGCGGCGGGCGGCGCGGGTGCGGGGCGGTGAGCTGGTGCTGCTCGCCGATCAGGATCCGGGGCTGTGGGACGGGGCGCTGGCGGAGGAGGGGCGGGGGCTGGTGCGGTGGTGCCTGCGGCGGAACCGTCCGGGGCCGTACCAGATCCAGGCGGCGATCAACGCGGTGCACAGCCGTCCGCCGACGGACTGGCGGCAGGTGCTGGCGTTGTACGACCAGCTCATGGCGGTGGCGCCGAGCCCGGTGGTGGCGCTGAACCGGGCGGTGGCGGTGGCCGAGGTCGAGGGGGTGGACGCGGCGCTTCCCCTGGTCGAGGAGCTCGATCTCGGCCGCTATTACCTGTTCCATGCGGTTCGTGCGGATCTGCTGCGGCGGTCGGGCCGGGACGGGGAGGCCGCCGCGGCCTACGGCGAGGCGCTCACGCGCACCGGGGACGAGGTCGAGATCGCGTTCCTGGAGCGGCGGCGCCTCGGCGTGCTGCGGAGCGAGGGGTCATGATCGGCGGTTGAAGGCCTGGCCGGCGACGAGGGCGCCGAGCGCGACGGTGAAGCCGACGATCTGCCAGCCGGTGAGGGTCTGGCCGAGGATCAGCAGGCCGGCGAGGGTCGCGACCATCGGGTTGGTGAGGCCGAGCAGCGACACCGAGGTGGGCGGCAGCCGGTCGATGCCGCGGAACCACAGCGCGTACGCGATGGCGGTTCCGATGACGCCGAGGTACACGAATCCGAGGACGTTCTGGCCGGTCAGGGACGTGGGGACGCCTTCGAAGGCGAGCGTGAACGGGGCGAGGACGAGCCCGCCGACGGTGAGCTGCCAGCCCGTCATGACGATCGGGGACTCGGGCCGCCCCCACTTCTTGGCCAGCACGATCGCGGTGGCCATCAGCGACGTCGCGGTGAGCATGGCGGCGATGCCGAGCGGGTCGAGGCGGGCGTCACCGGTGAGGGTCAGCAGCGCGACGCCGCCGGTCCCGGCGATGGCCGAGTAGAGCACGGCGCGGGCGGGGCGAGCGTGCAGGACCAGCAGCGACAGGACGGCGACGACCAGCGGCTGGACGGATCCGATCGTGGCGGCGACGCCGCCGGGCAGCCGGTAGGCGGCGAAGAAGATCAGCGGGAAGAACGCGCCGAAGTTGAGGACGCCGAGGACGGCGGACTTCCACCACCAGGAGCCCTTGGGGAGGCGCCGGTTGGCGGCGAGCAGCACGAGCCCGGCGGGCAGGGCGCGCATCGTTGCGGCCAGCAGGGGGCGGCCGTCGGGCAGCAGCGTGGTGGTGACGACGTAGGTGGTGCCCCAGCTGGCGGGCGCGAGCGCGGCGAGGCCGAGGTCGGCGGCGTAGCGGTTGCGCAGAGGCCGGGGTGCCGCGATGGCGGTCATCTGGTTCGCCCTTCACTGATCATCTCAACGTTGAGATGACAACATGCGAGTTACATGACCGTCAATCCTCTGAACGTTGAGATTATTTGCGGTAATGGAGTGATGTGCGTCACTCCGGCGCATCCGTGACCTTGGACTGTCGGCCGGGCACGGAACGTGTCCCTTGCAGGGGTCCACCGGCGGGCCGACGCTGGCTTCGGCAACCGATCGAGAGGAGCTCCCCTTGCTTCAGGTCATCGGCGTCGGATTCGGCCGGACCGGCACGCTCTCCCTGCGGACCGCCCTGGAACGGCTCGGTTTCGGCCCCTGCCACCACATGAAGGCCCTGTTCGAGGACCCCGCACAGATCGGCCTATGGCGCGAGGTCGCCGAATCGCAAACCCCCGACTGGGACCGCGTCTACGACGGCTACCGCGCCACCGTCGACTGGCCCGGCGCCGCGTACTGGCGCGAACTCGTCCGCCACTACCCCGATGCGAAGGTCGTCCTGACCGTCCGCGACCCCGAACGCTGGTACCAGAGCGCGCAGGCCACCATCTTCCAGTCGCACAACGCGGACCTGGACGGCGCGCCCGCGGAGGTCGCCGAGATGCGCGACGTCGCCGACGCCATCGTCTGGAAGGGCGTCCTCGGCGGCCGCTTCGACAGGGACCACGCGATCGCGACGTTCAACCGGCACAACGAGGCCGTGCGCCGCGAGATCCCGTCCGGGCGGCTCCTGGAATTCGAGGCCGCCCAGGGATGGGACCCGCTCTGCGCGTTCCTCGGCGTCCCCGTCCCGGACGAGCCGTACCCGCGCAGCAACGACCGCGCCGAGTTCACCGCCATGCTGAAGGAACGCCTGGGCGGCGCCGCCTCCTGACGGGTCCCGGGCCCCGGCGGCTTCGAGAGCGCCGGGGCCGGGGAAGCGGTCAGGAGCGCAGGCGGCTGACCTCGTACAACGCGATCCCGGCGGCCACGCCCGCGTTCAGCGACTCCGCCTTGCCCGGCATCGGGATCGTCACGAGCATGTCGCAGGTGTCGGCGACGAGCCGGCCCAGGCCCTTGCCCTCCGAGCCCACGACCAGCACGAACGGGCCGTTCGCGATCTCCATGTCGGCGACCGTCACGCCGCCGCGCGCGTCCAGGCCCGCGACGAAGCAGCCGGCCTTCTGGTACGCCTTCAGCTGCCGCGACAGGTTCGTGGCCTGCGCCACCGGAATCGTCGCGAGCGTCCCGGCGGACGACTTCCACGCCCCCGCGTTCACGCCCGCCGCGCGCCGCTCCGGCACCACCACGCCGGTCGCGCCGAACGCCGCCGCGGACCGGACGATCGCACCGAGGTTGCGCGGGTCGGTGATCCCGTCCACCGCGACGATCAGCGGGGACGTACCGGTGAGCAGGTCGTCGGGATGCGCGTACCGGTACGGCTTGACCTGCAGCGCGATGCCCTGGTGGACGGCCCCGTCGGTCAGCCGGTCCATCTCGTTCTTGCCGGTCTCCAGCAGCGGGATGCCGCGGTCGGCGGCCAGCTGGATCGACTCGCGGACCCGCTCGTCGGTGCCCGACGACACGTACAGCGTGCTGCCCGGCACCCCGGCGCGCAGCGCCTCCACGACCGGGTTGCGGCCGGTGACCAGCTCGGGGACCTCGCCGTTCGCGCGGCGCGCCCCCGCCGGACGCCCCGCCGAGGCCGGACGGCCCTCACCCGTGCGCGGGCGCCCGCCCGGCCCCATCGTCTGGGTGCCGGTGCGCTTCGCGCTCTTGACGGCGCGCGCCTTCTGCCGCTTGCCGTGCCAGTGCCGGTCCTCGGCCTTGGGGGTGGGACCCTTGCCCTTGCGCTTGGCCATTGTTCGGTACGCCCCTCGCGACGATTGCGTGCTCGCCCTCGCGGCTGTCGGGCGGCTGAGAAAACTCCGGGGCGCGCACATGCGGGCGCCCGCGAACATCCCATTTTATCCGCCGCGGCCAGTGTCGCGGCCGGATCAGTCGCGTTTCAGCTCCCAGCGGGCGCCGTGCGGGGTGTCCTCCACGACGATCCCCGCGGCGGAGAGCCCATCGCGGATCGCGTCGGCGGACGCGTAGTCCTTGCGGGCCCGCGCCGCCTGCCGCTGCTCCAGGGCCACCGCGACCAGGGCGTCCACCACCGGGCGCAGGTCGTCGCCGCCGGTCAGGCTCCACTGCTCCGACAGCGGGTCGAGGCCCAGCACGCCCGCCATCGCCCGGACGGCCGCCAGGTGCCCGCGGACCGCGTCCTCGTCGCCGGCCGCCAGCGCGCTGTTGCCCTCCCGGACGGTCTCGTGCAGCGTCGCGAGGGCCTGCGGGACGCCCAGGTCGTCGTTCATCGCGTCCGCGAACGCCTCGGGCACCGCCCCTGCGGGCTCCCCCGCGCCGACGACCTCGCTCGCCCGCGTCACGAACCCCTCGATGCGCTGGTAGGCCGACACCGCCTCGGCCAGCGCCGCGTCGGTGTAGTCCATCAGCGACCGGTAGTGCGCCGAGGCCAGGTAGTAGCGGATCTCCGCCGGACGGGCCCTCCCGAGCAGGTCGGGCAGCAGCACCACGTTCCCGACCGACTTGCTCATCTTCTCGCCGTCGACCGTCAGCAGCCCGTTGTGCAGCCAGTACCGCGCGAACCCGTCGCCCGCCGCGCGGGACTGGGCGATCTCGTTCTCGTGGTGCGGGAAGATCAGGTCGACGCCGCCGCCGTGGATGTCGAAGACGGGGCCGAGGTACTTGGTCGCCATCGCCGAGCACTCCAGGTGCCAGCCGGGCCGCCCGTCGCCCCACGGCGTCTCCCAGGCGGGCTCGCCGGGCTTGGCGCCCTTCCACAGCGCGAAGTCGCGCGGGTCGCGCTTGGCGTCCTCGTTCGGGGTGTCGCCCGTCGGCCGCATGTTCTCCAGCCGCTGGTTCGACAGCTCGCCGTAGTGGTCGGCCCACGACTTCACGTCGAAGTACACGTCGCCGGCCGCGGTGTAGGCGTGCCCCTTCTCGATCAGCCGCCGGATCAGCACGATCATCTCCGGGACGTGCCCGGTGGCGCGCGGCTCGATCGTCGGCGGCAGGCATCCGAGCAGGTCATAGCCTTGCGTGAAGACCCGCTGGTTGCCCTCGGCGACCGCGAACCACGGCACGCCCCGCTCCGCCGACACCGCGATGATCTTGTCGTCGACGTCGGTGACGTTCCGCGCGAACGTCACCTCGTAGCCGGACGCCCGCAGCCACCGCAGCAGCACGTCGTAGATGACACCGGACCGGAGATGCCCGATGTGCGGTGAAGCCTGCGGCGTCGCACCACACACGTACATCCCCACGCGGCCCTCTTCCAGGGGCTCGAACGTGCGGACGCTACGGGTACCGGTGTCGTAAAGGCGCAGACTCACAGCCACAGGTTATTGGATGGGCCCCTGCCCGCGCGGGCTCTCGCGCACCCGCACGCCGATCTCGTGGCCCCCTCCGCGCGAGCCCGGGGCCGGTGGCCGGCGTTCAGGAGACGAAGGCCTTGGCGAGGCCGGCGGCGAAGGCGGGCGCCTCGGCACCGAAGCCGCCGTGGTCGCCCGGGTAGGTCTCGGCGGGCTTCCCCAGCCGCTCGGCGAGGGCGAGACCGGCCCGGTGGGGCGGCTCCCCGGCGGACCGCTCCCCGACCGCCACGGTGATCGCTACCGGCGACCCGCGCAGCGCCTCCACGTCGGGGACGTGGCGTCCGAAGCCGGGCACCTCGTAGCCGATGAAGAAGTCGGTGTTCTTCTCGAAGCGCGCGAACATCTCCAGCATCTCGGGACTCGGCCGGCCCCCCTCACCGGCCTCGTGGGCCACGCCCGCCTCCTCGGCCTCGCCTTCGCCGCCGGCCATGCCCATGGCGGCACCGAAGACGCCCATGGCCGGGCCCACGCCGCCCTCCTGATACGCACGCTCGACGTCCGAGATGACCGTCTCCCAGTGGTCGGCGTCCGGCAGCAGCCCGAGCAGCGGCGGCTCGTGCGCGACGACCGCGCGGACCTGCTCCGGATGCCGCGCCGCCAGGTCAAGCGCGATCTGCGCGCCGGAGCTGTTGCCGAACACGAAGGCGGGGCCGTCCGCCACCTCGCCGAGCAGCCGGGACGCGTCGTCGGCATGGACCGCGACGTCCTGCTGCCCGGGCGGCCCGGCCAGCGGGCTGCGGGAGTTGCCGCGCCGGTCATAGGTGACCACCGTGTAGCGGTCGGCGAGCAGCCCGGCGAGGCCGGCGTAGCCCGCCGCGTCGTAGATCCCGCCGCAGATCAGCAGCAGGACGGGCCCGGACCCGCGCACCTCGTAGTGCAGGGAGGCTCCGGGGACGTCAAGGGTTCGCGTCGTCGTTTCCATCGTGTCTTCTCCGTCGAGTCGTGCGATTCGGGCTTCGAGGTAGCGCTGTTCGGGGAGGCTCGTGGTGCCGCGGGCGGCCTCCCGGTAGGCATCGCGGGCCGCCGCCGTGTCGCCCGCCTGCTCCAGCAGGTGGGCCCGGACGGCCGCGAGCCGGTGGTGCTCGGACAGGCGCTCGTCGCCCTCCAGGGTCTTCAGCAGGCCGAGGCCGGCCCGCGGGCCGTGCACCATCGCGAGCGCGACGGCCTCGTTCAGCGTGATCATCGGGTTCGGTGCCAGGTGCGACAGCAGCCGGTACAGGGCCAGGATCTGCGGCCAGTCCGTGTCGCCGGGACGCGCGGCCTCCGCGTGCACGGCGGCGATCGCGGCCTGCACCTGGTACGGGCCGGGCGGCGACCAGGTGAGCGCATCGGTGATCAGCCCCGTGCCCTCGGCGATGGACGCCGCGTCCCAGCGCGTCCGGTCCTGCTCCGACAGCGGGACGAGCAGGCCGTCGGCGCCGGTGCGGGCAGGCCGCCGGGCATCGGTCAGCAGCATCAGCGCGAGCAGTCCGGTGACCTCCCCGTCGCCGGGCAGCAGGCCGTGCACCGCCCTGGCCAGCCGGATCGCCTCCGCCGTCAGGTCGGCGCGCTGCAGGTCCGGGCCGCTGGACGCGGTGTACCCCTCGTTGAAGATCAGGTACAGGACCTGCAGCACGGCGCGGAGCCGCTCGTCGCGCTCGGCCGGGGGCGGCGGGGCGAACCGGGCGCCGGCCGACTTGATCCGCTGCTTGGCCCGGCTGATCCGCTGCGCCATCGTCGCCTCCGGTACCAGGAACGCCCGCGCGATCTGCGCGGTGGTCAGCCCGCCGACCGCGCGGAGGGTGAGCGCGACCTGCGAGGACGCCGTCAGCGCCGGATGGCAGCAAAGGAACAGCAGGGTCAGCGTGTCGTCGCGGTCGCCGGGCCGGTCCTCGCCGGGGCCGTCCTCGCCGGCCGGCACCTCCCGCAGCGCGACGGCGGCCTCCCGGTCGCGGCGCGCGCGCTCGCTGCGCCACTGGTCGGTCAGCCGGCGCGTCGCGACGGTCAGCAGCCAGCCGCGCGCGTTCTCCGGGAGGCCCTCCTCCGGCCACTGGACGGCGGCGGCGAGCAGCGCCTCCTGCACGGCGTCCTCGCAGGCGTCGAACGCGCCGTGCCGCCGGACGAGGGTCCCGAGGACCTGCGGCGCCAGCTCGCGCAGCAGGTCCTCGACCGCGACGGGGACCGTCACATCTCGCTCCCCGCGTGGTGCATCACCGGCCGCACCTCCATGCGCCCGCCGAACCGGACGTCCGGCCACCGCGAGGCGATCTCGACGGCCCGCTCCAGGCTGTCGCAGTCGACGGTGAGGTACCCGGCGAGGTGCTCCTTCGCCTCGACGAACGGGCCGTCGGTCACGGCGGGCAGCCCGTCCTTCCGCCGGACCACCCTGGTGGTGGACGGGTCGGCGAGCGCCTCGGTCACCACCAGCTCGCCGCGCTCGGTGATCTCCTTCATGATCTCGCCGACCTCGCCGAACAGCTCCTGCCGTTCCTGCTCGGTCAGCTCCTCGACGAACCCCGGCCGGTTGAAGATCAGCAGCATGTACTTCACGGTGTCTCCTCGCTCCGACGCGGCCCCTGTGGCCGCACGTCACCCAGTGATCGGAGCCGCGCCCCGTCCCTCGACATCCTCCCCAAAGTTTTTTTCGATCCCCTGCCTCGCCCCCCCACCACACGCGCCCCGCCCTCAAACCCCAGCCGGCCCCGGGCTCGGTGGCGGGCCGAACAGCTCGACCCGTGGGACGCCTCCCAGCTCTGCCCGATGCGGCGGCAGCAGCCGCCTCTCCTGCAAGGACTCCTGGTCTCCGGCGACGCCGGTCCGGTCTCCTCGGGTTTCCCAAGACCGGCAGAGACCGCGCCGGGCAGCGCTAGCTGAGGTCGAGCAGTTGCCTCATCTGGACGCAGAGGAGGGTGAAGGGCAGTGCGTCCGGCATGTGGCCGGCGACCGCGACGAGGTCGGGATGGCCGCCGTAGGAGTGCACGGTCACCAGCCCGTCCGCGATCGCGACCTCGCGGACCACCGGCCATCCGAGTCGCTGCCCGTCCTTCTCCAGGCCCTCGCGGTCGACGGTGAACGGCCCCAGCCGGACGGCCTCGCCCGCCTTGACGGCCGCGAGGTGCCGCGGCACCGTACGGCGCGTCACCTCGGCGGCGATCGCCTCACCGAGCATCCGCACCCCCGGCAGCTCCTCACCGAAGCGCAGCACGCGCCCGTCCGAGGTCACGACCGTGAACCGCCACCGAGTCCCGCCCGCTGGACCCGAAGCCCTCGTCCGGAGCGGGTCGGCATCCCCGCCCAGCGCCCCGGACGCACCCGTCCAGGGGTGGATGCCCGACACGGTCACCGAGACCAGGTCGTCCCAGACGAAGATCTCCGCATCGACGCCCGGGGCATCGTCCTCGGTCCCGTTCTGCGAGTGAGGGGCGGCCTTGCCGTTCGGGGCCGGGGCTGGGGCCGGGGAAAGCAGGAGGCCGCCGGTGAAGAGGTGCACCACCGGGGCGCGTCTCCACACGATGCCGCGGCCGGCGATCCAGCCGGCGGCCGCCGCGCAGCCCATGGCGATCACGGTGAGCGGCGCGCCGAGCCAGGCGAGGCCGGACAGGAAGGCGGTGACGGCCGCCGGGACCAGTACGACCACGGCGAGGGCGAGCGCGAGCAGCCAGGTGAGCGCGCGGCGCCGGGCCGGACGTGCGTCGAAGGTCCGGACGGGCTCGCCGAGCCCGGGCGGGTCAGCCATCGTCCTCCCGCTCGCCGGCGCGGGCCCAGGTCCACGCGTACTCCGGGTCCTCGCAGCGGCGCGCCGCCGTGCCGAGCCGCAGCGGACGGAAGGTGTCGATCATGACGGCCATCTCCGTGGTGCGGTCGTGGCCCTGCTTCACCGCCTCCACGACGGCCTCGACGGCGCCCGGCTGCGGGCCGTGCGTGAACCCGGACGGGTGCAGCGAGATCGAGCCGATCCCGATGCCCGAGCCCTTGCGGGCGGAGTAGTCACCGGCCGCGTAGAACATCATTTCGTCGCTGTCCACGTTGTGATGGTTGTACGGGATCGGGACGGCCTGGTCGTCGAAGTCCAGGGGGCGTGGGCAGAACGAGCAGATCACGAACCCGGGGCCCTCGAACGTCTGGTGGACGGGCGGCGGCGCGTGCGTCCGCTTCACGATGGGCTCGAAGTCGTTGATGTTGAAGACGTAGGGGTAGA
Organism: Actinomadura violacea; assembly: GCF_017573465.1. Classification (GTDB taxonomy): domain Bacteria; phylum Actinomycetota; class Actinomycetes; order Streptosporangiales; family Streptosporangiaceae; genus Spirillospora; species Spirillospora violacea. Next base: position 251,340 of record NZ_JAGEPF010000014.1, on the reverse strand, counting down.
GGTAGCCGTCCCAGCCGACGACGTCGAAGGGGTGCCGCAGGTAGGTCAGGCGCGACAGCCCGCTCCGGTTGCGGACGAGGACCGGCACCTCGCCGCCGTCCGCCAGGAGCGGTTCGGACGGGCCGCGCAGGTCGCGTTCGCTGTAGGGGGCGTGCTCCAGGAACTGCCCGTACTGCGAGAGGTACCGCTTCGGGGGTCTGATGTGCCCTCGGGCCTCGATGACGAGGGCCTTGAGGGACGCCCCGCCGCCCCGTTCCGGTAGCACCCAGCGGTGGATGGTCCCGGTCGGGATGACCACGTAGTCGCCCTCGCCGACGTCGAGCGCGCCGTAGGTCGTCTCGACCCTCGCCCGTCCGGCCTGGACGTACACGACCTCGGCGCCGGCCGAGTTCCGGTAGAGCTCGCTGGTCGTGTCCGCCGCGACGAACGAGAGCGTGACGTCGTCGTTGCCGAACAGGACCTGGCGGCCGAGGACCACGTCGCCGCCGTCGGGCAGGTCCTGGGTGCGGTAGGCGCGCGGCTGCAGCGGATGGTTGGGGGCGAGCCCGGCGCCGTCGGCGGCCCCGTCCTGCACGCCCTCGCTCTTGGTGATCGCCGTGGGAGCGTACCGGTGGTACAGCAGGCTGGAGTCGGAGGTGAAGCCCTCCTCGCCCATCAGCTCCTCGGCGTACAGGCCGCCGTCCGGCCGCCGGAACTGCACGTGACGCTTCCGCGGGATCTCCCCCACGGCCTTGTAGTACGGCATCGCCGCCTCCCATCGGGGACGCCTTCGTCCCCCCACGGTACGTCTCTTCCCCCGGTCGCGACGGCGCCCGCCGACCCCGACGCCTCCATGCTCACGGCCGCGGACCGCAAACGTAAGGAGAACGTCGTTCTGTGGATAACCCGGCCGTCAGGTCAGTGCCGGAAGTACCGTGCCGACGACCTCGCCCAGCGAGATGACCGAACCCGACGCACCCGGGGCCTTCGCCCGGATCATCACCGTGTCGCCGTCCTCCAGGAACGTTCGCTGCGTCCCATCGCCCAGCTCGACGGGCTCGCGGCCGTTCCACGCGAGTTCCAGCAGGCAGCCGCGCTGGCCGCGCTCCGGGCCCGACACCGTCCCGGACGCGAACAGGTCGCCGGTGCGCAGCGGCGCGCCGTTCACCGTGGCGTGCGCGAGCTGCTGCGGCGCCGTCCAGTACATGCCGGCGAACGGCGGCTCCGAGACCCGCTGCCCGTTGATCAGCACCTCCAGCCGCAGGTCGAGGCCCCACGGCTCGTCGCAGCGCAGGTAGCCGAGCGGCTCCGGGTCCTGGACGGGCGGCGCGACGCGGGCGTGCTCCAGCGCGGCGACCGGCACCACCCACGAGGAGATCGACGTCGCGAACGACTTGCTCAGGAACGGCCCCAGCGGCTGCGACTCCCACGCCTGCAGATCACGCGCACTCCAGTCGTTGACCAGCAGGAACCCGAACACGTGATCGCGGAACGCGCCGGTCGGCACGCCCCGCCTGGCCACCGACGGGACGCCCGCGACGAACCCGACCTCCGCCTCGAAGTCCAGCCGCAGCGACGGCCCGTACGACGGTTCCGGCTCGCTCACCCCGGTCATGCGCTGCCCGGACGGCCGGACGATCGGCGTCCCCGACGGGTACACCGTCCCGGCGCGCCCGTGGTAGCCGACCGGCAGCCGCTTCCAGTTCGGCTTGAGCGGCTCCGCCTCCGGCCGGAAGATCCTCCCCACGTTGGACGCGTGGTGCTCGGACGAGTAGAAGTCCACGTAGTCGGCGACCTCGATCGGCCTCAGCACCTCCACGTCCGCCACCGGGATCAGGTGCGGCTCCACCCGCGGGCGGTGCGCGGCGTCCGTCAGCAGTTCGGTGAGGCGGGCGCGGTTGGCGTGCCAGGCGGCGCGCCCGGCGACCATGAAGGCGTTCAGCGACCCGGACGCGAAGTAGTGCCGGTCCTCCACCAGCCCGGCGGACGACAGCCCCGCGAGGTCGAGGACGTACGCGCCGATCGCCACGCCCACGCGCGGCATCTCCCCGGGGCGCGAGAACACTCCGTACGGCAGGTTCTCGATGCCGAAGCCGTCGTCCTCATCGATCTCCACCCACGAAACCGTCGTCATGGAGACATATCTTCCCCAGTGTCCCGCGTTCTGACCGGCCGCGGGCGCCCTGGATCGGCCGTTCCGCCGGTGCCGCGGCCGGCTACTCGGCGGGCGGGGTGGGCCCGCTGCGGAAGTTACCGGACGGCGGCGGGTTCCAGTCCCAGATGCGGCCTTCGCCGGGCTCCCGCTCGTCTTCGGGGCTGGGCGACGGCCGCGGGACGCGCGGGACCGGCGGGGCGTCGCCGCCGTCGCCCGCGTCGGGGTCCTCGGCGCGGTCGGCGGGCGGTGCGTCCTGCTCGTCCTGCTCCTCCGCGTCGGCGTCCGCCGCGCCGTCGGCGGCCTCAGTGCCGTCGGGGTCCTCGGCGCCATCGCGGTCCTCAGTGTCGTCGAGGTCCTCGGTGTCGGGGACGACGATGTCGGGACGCGTCGTCCGGGCCCGCTCGCGGGGCTCGGGGGCCTCGGCGCCGTCGCTCCTGACCAGTTCGACGTCGGTGGGCAGCAGCGCGGGCGCCGGGCGGGGCTCGGGAAGCGGGTCGAGCGGAGGGGACGGCTCCTGCTCGTACTCCTCCGCGTACTCGACGCCGTAGTCGTGCTCCTCGTCATCGGCGTCGCCGTAGTCGTGCCCGCGCGCCCCCGCGTAGTCGTCCTCGCGCGTCACCTCGTGCCCGCGCGCCCCCGGGTAGTCGTCGTCCGACGGCATCTCGTGCCGCAGCGCCGGCTCGTAGTGGGCGAATCCCGGGCGGTGGCCGTGCGGCACCTCGTACTCGTGGTCGCGTACCGCCTCGTACTCGTGGACGGTCGCGTGCTCGATCTCGTGCTCCGCCTCGGACGACCCGACGGGCAGCAGGTCCAGCGGACGGGCGGGCTCCGCCTCGTAGACGGGCTCGGTCTCGTAGGCGGGCTCGGTCTCGTAGGCGGGCTCGTACGCCTGCTCGCCGTCCGCGGGCGCCTCCAGCGCGGCGGGCGGCTCCAGGGCCGGGAGCACCTTGACGTGGCCGCGCTGCGCCTCGACGGGCTCGGGCTCGTCCGACGCGGGGCGCGACACCCGGATCTGCTTGATCATCGTCAGCCACAGCCAGACCGCGATCACCAGCATCACGTGCGGCGCCACCGCGACGCCCGCGCGGACGGCGTCGCGCGGCAGCGAGCCGAACCCCCACACGGCGTGCTGGACGGCGGCCGCGGCGGCCCCGGCCACCAGGAGCAGCAGCAGCGCCCAGCGCAGGAGCCTGGTCCACCAGCGGGCGTTGCGGGCGACCACCAGCGCCAGGATCGTCATGGCGGTGAGCGCGTCCGCCATCACCGGGTAGACCGGCGCCCACCGGCGGCTCGCCCGCCCGGCCAGCGCGAGTTCGCGCAGCACGGGATAGGTCAGCACGTAGGCGCCGGCCGCCAGCGCGGCGACGACGAGGCCGGCGGTCGCGGTGAGCAGCCGCCGCTGGGCCGGGCTGTAGCGGGGTCCGCCGGGGCGCGTGGGATCAGATGGCATGACTCTCGTTCCGGGGTGAACGCCTTGCGGGGTGGGCCTTCAAGGCGACCCTAGCCAGCCCGGACGCCGCTCACCCGCATCTTCGCCGCGATCACTCCGCCCGGCGCACCATAAGCGCCGAGACGCCCCCTATGCTCCGGCCGGCGGGAGGACCAGGGCGTTGGCGATGGCGGCGAGGCCCTCGCCGCGGCCGGTGAGGCCCAGGCCGTCGGTGGTGGTGGCGGACACGCTCACCGGCACACCGCCCAGCGCCTCGCCGAGCACCTTCTCGGCCTCGGCGCGCCGCTTGCCGATCTTGGGGCGGTTGCCGATCACCTGGACGGCGACGTTGCCGAGGGCGAAGCCCGCCTCCGCGGCCAGCCGGGCGACCTCGCGCAGCAGGTCGGCGCCGGACGCGCCCGCCCAGCGCGGGTCGGCGGTGCCGAAGACGGCACCGAGGTCACCGAGACCGCACGCCGAAAGCAGGGCGTCGCACGCGGCGTGCGCGGCGACGTCCCCGTCGGAATGCCCGGCCAGCCCGTGGCCCTCACCGGGCCATTCGAGCCCCGCGACCCAGAGGGGGCGGGGCTCCGACGAGAACGGGTGGACGTCGGTGCCGACGCCCACCCGTGGAATCCGTGCGCTCAACTCAGCTGGCCAGGACCTCGTCGAGCAGGGCCTCCGCCTTGTCCTCGTTGGTCTTCTCGGCGAGCGCGAGCTCGCTGACCAGGATCTGGCGCGCCTTGGCGAGCATCCGCTTCTCGCCCGCCGACAGGCCGCGCTCCTTGTCGCGCCGCCAGAGGTCGCGAACGACCTCGGCGACCTTGTTCACGTCGCCGGACGCGAGCTTCTCGAGATTCGCCTTGTACCGGCGCGACCAGTTGGTGGGCTCCTCGGTGTAGGGTGCGCGAAGCACCTCGAACACCTTCTCCAGACCCTCCTGGCCGACGACGTCCCGGACGCCCACGTCCTCGACGTTCTCGACCGGAACCTGCACTGTCAGGTCGCCCTTGTCGACCTTCAAGACCAGATAGGTCTTTTCCTCACCTTTGATGGTGCGAGTCTCGATGGCCTCGATCCGAGCAGCCCCATGGTGGGGGTAGACGACGGTGTCGCCGACCTGGAAAGTCATGTGACAAGTACCCCTTCCGCTAGAACCAGGGTAGCACGGAAACCAGCGTGGCTGCACCGGCCTTGCCGACATATCCGCAGGTCAAGCCGCATATTGGGGTATTGACAAAGCTCTTTAATGGTGCATCACACACCTGTTCCCCGCACTCAGCGTGACCGCGGCACCACCAGTCTCCCCCCGCACCGCCCTTACCGCCAACCGCCCCCGGGATACAAGCGTCCCCGCTGCCGATCCGCCGGACGCGCCCCATACTGGAGGTGAACATGCCGCCCCGGGCGGGTACAAAGCGGCCGGAAGGGACCGAAACGGGCAGTGGCGGACGGCGAGGCGGTGCCGGCGGAGCGACGGCGAGGAGGTGCGGCGTGAGGCCGGACGGCGACCCGGACCCCGATGACTACGGGCTCCCCCACGTGGACGTCGTCGTGCCCGACGACGCCCGCGAGCTGGACCGCGACGTGCTCGCCTACCGCCGCGAGGAGCGCCGCCGCAGGCGCCGCAGGCGGGCCCGGCGGGTGCTGCGCCCGGTCACCCGGTTCGGCGTCGCGATCCCGATCATCGCCGGGGCGCTGCTGGTCGCACTGATCAGCGGGGCGCTGATGACGGCGTTCGGCCCGCGCCCGGCGCCGCGTCCGAAAGGCGCCGCGCTGGCCCCGAGCCCGACCGCGCCGCCCGGCGAGATCGGCGGCCTGCTGCCGGCCGGCTCGGTGGACGTCGTGAACCACGCCAAGAAGGGCGAGGACCTGCGCGAGATGCGGCCCGCGGTGTTCGGCATCATGCCGGCGGGGTCGCAGTGCCCGGGCGTCGTCGCCGCGCTCGCGGGCAGCGCGAACGAGTACGGGATCAGGTTCCTGCTGGTAGCCGACTCGCGGCCGGCGGGCGGGCGGCAGCCCGTGTCGCTCAAGGACGTCAAGGCGTGCGCGGGCACCGCCCACGACGGGACGGCCGAGGTCCTGGAGGACTCCAAGGCCCTGCTCGCGGGCGCGTACGCGCAGACGCCCGGGTCGGCGGGGACGGGCCTCACCGCCGTGTTCGTCCAGCCGGACGGCGTCGTCAAGCACGTCGACCCGAACGCCACGCCCGGCCCGGCCCTCGCGCAGAAGGTCAAATCACTGGGCCACGGCTGACATTTTCCGGTCGTGTCGCCACCCCGGATCGGGGTGGGCGCCCGGACCTCGCTACGCTTCCCCTGGCGTATCTCACGCCGCTCTGATACCTACCAATGCCTTTTTCGCGAGGAGACCGACGCCGTGATCCGAAACAGCCGTCGAGTGGTCGCGCTCGCCGTCGCGGGCGCCGTCGCGATCGCACCGGTGATCTCCGGCTGCGGCGCCGGCGAGGAACCTCAGACCTCCGCTCCGACCCAGCTGACCGAGGGCGTGAACGCCTCCGTCCCGTCGAACAAGCCGGCGGCGGCGCAGATCGACATCCGCAACCTGTTCGTGCTGGGGCCGAAGCCGGGCCAGACGCTGGCGCAGGGCGGCGCCGCGCCGCTGTACGCGACCATCATCAACCAGGTGGAGGGCCGGCCGGACAAGCTCGTCTCGGTCAGCTCCCCGGCCTTCTCGCAGGTGAAGCTGCAGGGCGGCGGCGTGGTCATCCCGGCCGCGGCACCGTCCGGTGCGGGCGGCGCGGTCAAGCTGATCGGCCAGACGAGCGCGCCGGGCGCGTCCCCGTCCGAGTCCCCCGCGGGCAAGAAGCCGAAGAAGTCGCCGGGCGCCTCCGGGTCCCCGTCCGCGACCGGCGCGCCCGTCACGCCGAGCCCGACGGGCCCCGGCCAGGAGCCGAGCGCGAACCCGACGGCCCAGTCCAGCGACACGCCGTCGGCGCCGCAGACGCCCGCCGCGCCGGCGCAGGGCGCCGGCACGGGCCCGCTGGTCGTGCTGTCCGGCGCGACGCAGCAGCTGTACGGCGGCGAAGAGATCATGGTGACGCTGCACTTCGAGCAGGCCGGCTCGGTGCAGGTGCAGGTGCCGGTGATCCCGCAGCAGGGCGAGTACGAGACCTACCCGGCCGCGCCCGGGGCCGAGGCGACGCCGACGGGCGCCGCGTCGCCGACCCCGTCGGTCTCCGGCGGGTCCGGCTCGGGCAGCGCGACGCCGACGACGGGCACGACACCATCCCCCACCGGCTCGCCCACCCCGTAACACCCCGAACGAACGAACGGCCCGTACGGCACCCGCCGCACGGGCCGTTCCTTTTGGTCCGTTAGGACTTCAACGCTCTTCCCGTGGTCGCGCACCCATTAGTCGGCGTTGCCAAGCACGCTGCGGGCTTGCACGCGGAACTCGCTGACCGCTTGGTAGAGCCGTCGTTCCCTTGCCGAAGCGGTGGCGGAGTGTTGCTCTCTCTCCGTGCCGTCCGCTGCGTGGGCAGCCTTCACCATGCGTTGCATGACCTCGGAGAGGCCGCTGGACTCCTCGGCGATCCGGTCGGTCGCTTCGACGACGGAGGGAGGGCCTTCGAGGATGACGACTTCTGCGGCGCGGTGGACATCGCGGGCGCAGGCGATGAAGTGCTGCACCTTCTCGTCCAGTCCGGGCAGGTCGGGGGGATCCGCCTGCGCGGCGTCGAGGATCGCGTCCATGGCGATATCACGGTCGTGCAGAGCGCTGAGGTAGGCGGCGTAGGCATCGCGTCGATGTTGACGGCGCCACTGGACGTGTTGTGTCCGTGCTTGCGTCCTGCCGTTCACGACGGCTGCGCCGAGAGTGGTGAGGGAACCGACGGCGGCGCCGAGCAAGGCGGCGAGTCCTGCGTCCATGGGCCACATTGTGGCGTCACGATGCAGCGCCTCCGCGCGCCCCCGCTCGTCGAACGCGCACGCCCTGCATGTGTTCTCAGCGGCACATGCAGGGCGCGGCAGGGTTCCTTAGGGCTCGAACTTGTAACCGAGGCCGCGGACGGTGACGATGTAGCGCGGCGAGGACGGGGTCGCCTCGATCTTGGCGCGGAGGCGCTTGATGTGGACGTCCAGGGTCTTGGTGTCGCCGACGTAGTCGGCGCCCCAGACGCGGTCGATCAGCTGCATGCGGGTCAGGACGCGGCCCGCGTTGCGGAGCAGCACCTCCAGCAGCTCGAACTCCTTCAGCGGGAGCTGGACGGGGGCGCCGGCGACGCTGACGACGTGCCGCTCGACGTCCATCCGGACCGGGCCGGCCTCCAGGGTGGCGGGGGCGAGCTCCTCGACCTCGCCCTGGCGGCGCAGCACGGCGCGCATCCGGGCGATCAGCTCGCGGGTGGAGAACGGCTTGGTGACGTAGTCGTCGGCGCCGAGCTCCAGGCCGACGACCTTGTCGACCTCGCTGTCCTTGGCGGTGAGCATGATCACCGGCACGCTGGACCTCGTGCGCAGCTCCCGGCAGACCTCGGTGCCCGGCAGCCCGGGCAGCATCAGGTCGAGCAGCACCAGGTCGGCACCGTTGCGCTCGAAGATGTCCAGCGCGTCGGGGCCGGTGGCCGCGACGGCGACCTCGAACCCCTCCTTGCGCAGGTTGTACGACAGTGCGTCGCTGAACGACTCCTCGTCTTCAACGACGAGCACGCGGGTCACGGTGTTGCCTCCCGGGCGTTTTCCATGGCGGCCCTCTCGACGGCCTTGACTGCGGTGACGGGCGGGTCGAGGAGCGGGAGCCGGAGCGTGAACGTCGACCCGGACCCCTCCTTGCTCCACACCGTCACCTCGCCGCCGTGCTTGGTGGTGACGTGCTTGACGATCGCCAGGCCGAGGCCGGTGCCGCCGGTCTGGCGCGAGCGGGCGGGATCGACCCGGTAGAACCGCTCGAAGATCCGCTCGACCTCGGTCTCGGGGATGCCGATGCCCTGGTCGGTGACGTTGATCTCGACGTACCGGTCGTCGCAGCGGCGCGCGGACACCACGACGCGGGTGTGCTCGGGGCTGTAGGCGACGGCGTTGTCGATCAGGTTGCGCAGCGCGGTGATCAGCAGTTCCTCGTCGCCGCGGACGCTCAGGTCCTCCTGGCCGCCGCCGGCGAGCTCGATGTCCTTGCTGGACGCCTTGATCTGGCAGCGGTCGATGGCCTCGGCGGTGATCTCGTCGAGCCGGACGGGGGCCAGTTCGGGCAGCGGCTCGTCGCCCTGGATGCGCGACAGCGTCATCAGGTCCTGGACGAGGTTGGTCAGCCGGACGGACTCGTACTGCATGCGGCCGGCGAAGCGGCGGACGGCCTCGGGGTCGTCGGCGGCGCCCTCGACGGTCTCCGCGAGCAGCGACAGGGCGCCGACCGGCGTCTTCAGCTCGTGGCTGACGTTGGCGACGAAGTCGCGGCGGATGGCCTCGGTGCGGCGCATCTCGGTGAGGTCCTCGGCGAGCACGAGGACGAGCCCGTGGGAGCCGAGCGGCGCGACGCGGACGGCGAACCAGCGGCCCTCGGCGCGGCCGCGCCGGCGGGTCTCGCCGACCTGGATCTCGGCCTCGCGGATCTCGCCGTCGCGGCGGACGAGCCGGGCCATCGCCAGCAGCTCGTCGACGACGAGCCGCTCGCCGCTGACCATGCCGAACGCGCGGGCGGCGGAGCTGGCCCGCAGCACCCGGTCCTCGGCGTCGACGACGACGGCCGAGGACCGCAGGACGCTCAGCACCGAGGCGACCCCCGGTGGCACGCCTCCCGCGTGCGCCGCCGGGGACGCCGTCCGCTGGGCTCGCTCGCTCACGCGTACCGCCAATCCAGTCGCGAGCCCGATCGCGAGCCCGGCAAGCCCGGTCAGGCTCGCGACGATTTCGACCTCCACACCACGGATCGTAAGCGGCGTTTCGAGGGCGACCGTCCGGCGGCCTGCCCGAACGGGGTCTCGTTCCCCGAAAGTTCACCTTCTTATACGCGGGGGTTCACGCCGGTGGGGCAGGCTGTTGCGTGGGCGAGTCCGCCCAGATTGACCAACTTTCGCCCTCTTTGTCGCAAGGAATCCCAATTGCGTGACGCGTACCACGAGGAGCTCGACTCCCTCTCCGACCGGCTGGTGGAGATGACCCGGCTCGTCCGCTCCGCGATGGCCCGCGCGGTCACCGCGCTGCTGGACGCGGACCTGCGGCTGTCGGAGGAGGTCATCAGCGGCGACGAGCACGTCAACAAGATCGACGCGGAGATCGAGGAGACGGTCTTCGACCTGATGGCCCGGCAGCAGCCGGTCGCCGGCGACCTGCGCACCCTGATCACCGCGCTGCGGATGAGCGGCGACCTGGAGCGGATGGGCGACCTCGCGGTGCACATCGCCAAGACCGCCCGCCGCCGCCACCCCGAGTCGGCCGTCCCGCCCGAGCTGCAGGCCACCGTGCTGGAGATGGGCCAGATCGCCGAGCGGATGATCGCCAAGACCGGCAGCGTGATCGCGTCCCAGGACGTCGAGATGGGCCTGGAGCTCGACGCCGACGACGACCAGATGGACCGGCTGCACCGCCGGCTGTTCGACATCCTGCTGTCCCCCAAGTGGAAGCACGGCGTCGAGCCGGCCGTCGACATCACGCTCGCCGGCCGCTACTTCGAGCGCTTCGCCGACCACGCCGTCCACGTGGCGGAGAACGTCGTCTACCTGGTCACCGGGCAGCGCCCCGCGGAGATCGCCGACCTGTCCTGACGCGCCCGGCGGGTCCCCGCCGCGGCCGGCGCCGCGGCGGGGTCAGGCGGGCTGCGCGACGAGGGCGCCGTTGGCGAGCGCCCTGATGCCGCGCTTCAGGTCCTGCGGCGTGACGTCGTCGATCAGGAGCCGCTGCAGCAGGTAGCCGGGCATGATCGCGAAGAGGATCTTGCCGGCGGCCTCGACGTCGGTGCCGGCCGGCAGCCGCCCCTCGTCGACGAGCCGCCGCAGGTAGCGGCCCCAGATCTCGCGCAGGCCCGCGAACGACGCGGTGAGATGGGCGGCGAGGTCCGCGTCGTACATGGCGAGGGCCCAGGCCTGCGGCGCGAGCCGCACGGGCCCGTCCTCGCCCGACAGGCCGGTGAGCTTGTCGGCGAGCGCCTCGAGGATCTCGTCCAGCGGACGCAACCGGTCACCGGTGGTGAGGTCGACCAGGAACGCCTGGAGGTCTCCGACCACGGCCATCAGGTTCGCGGCGACGATCTCGTTCTTGCTCTTGAAGTACCGGTAGACGGCCCCGGCCGACAGCCCGGACTCCGCGAAGATGTCCTGCATGGACGTCTCGTGGACCCCCTTGCGGACGAAGCACCGGCGCGCGGCGTCCAGGATCTGGCGGCGGCGGCGTTCGAGGTGCTCCTCGCTGACTCGCGGCATGGCCTCAATCTAAAACGAACGTCCGTTCTTGACAAGCCGGCGAGGCGGTGCGACGCTTCCGGCAAGATAAAAGAACGGACATTCGCTTTTCTTGAGGAGCGGGCCATGAAGTCCTCCCCCGCGGTGCGCGTCCTGGGCGTCGCCATCGGCGCCGCACTGCTGCAGATCGTCATGATCACCGCGTTCGCGTGGCCGTCCGCCCACCTCGCGCCGCGCCACGTGCCCATCGTCGTCGCGGGCCCGGCGGCGGGGCCGGTCGCCGAACGGCTGGCGCACGCCCGGCCCGGCGCCTTCGACATCACGACCCGCCCGGACGAGGCGTCGGCGCGCAAGGCCCTCACCGACCGCGACGCCTACGGCGCGATCATCGCCTCGCCGTCCGGGTCGCGCGTGCTCACCGCCTCCGCGGCCTCGCCCGTGGTCGCGCAGCAGCTCGACGCACTGGCCCAGCAGTTGGCCCCGAAGCGGGACGCGGCGGCGGGCGCGGCGCCCGCCGTCCAGGACGTCGTCGCCGCCGATCCCGACGACCCGCGCGGCACCGGGTTCGGCGGCATGGCGCTCCCGCTGATCATGTCGTCGATCGCCGCCGCCGCCATCCTGACCTTCGCGGTCCGCCGGGTGGCGTGGCGGGCCGCCGGCGTGGTGCTGTTCGCGCTGCTCGGCGGGCTCGGCTCGGCGGCCATCGCGCAGGGCTGGATGTCGCTGCTGCCCGGCCCGTTCCCGACGATCGCCGGCGTCATGGCGGTCACCATCGCCGCCGTCACCGGCACCGTCGCGGGCCTGGCCGCCGCCCTCGGACGGGCCGGCCTCAGCCTCGGCGCGATCACCTTCCTGCTGGTCGGCAACCCGCTGTCCGCCGCGACCTCGGCCCCGGAGCTGCTGCCCCGGCCGTGGGGCGAGATCGGCCAGTACCTGCCGCCCGGCGCGAGCGCGACCCTGCTGCGCTCGGCGGCCTTCTTCGACGGCGCCGGCGCCGCGCGCCCGCTCGCGGTGCTGGCCGGCTGGGCGGTGCTCGGGGCGGTCCTCCTCGCGGCCGGCGCGTGGCGCGCCCGCGCCGGGCGGCCCGCCGACGCCGCCCGCGCCCCGGAGCCAGCGCTCACCTGACGTCCCGCCGCCCTTCCGGGAGACGCTCCCGGAAGGGCCCGGCCGCGTTCACGCCAGGTTGCTGATCGGGAGCAGGCCCCGCTCGCCGAACACCTTCTTGGCGACGAGCGTGGCGTTGATCGAGCGCGGCATGCCCGCGTAGACGGCCGTGTGCAGCAGCGCCTCGGCGACCTCCGTGGCGGTCAGGCCGACGTTCAGCGCCGCGTTGATGTGCACCTCCAGCTCGATCTCGCAGCCGCCCAGCGCCGCCAGCACGCCGAGCGTGACGAGCTGGCGGTCGCGGGCGGGCAGCTCGGGCCGGGCGTACATGTCGCCGAACGCCCAGGCGACGACCTGGTGGCCGAGCTCGGGCGAGACGTCGGCGAGCGAGTCGACGATCCGCTGCCCGGCCTCCCCGTCGACCTGCTCCAGGACCTTCATGCCGTGCTCGTGGCGCTCTTCGCGGTTCATCTCTTCGTCCTCCTCGGAAGCGGTTGCGATGTCTCGATCGTGGCCTGAGAAACCGCAACTGCTGCCTTAAAGGCATGCGGAGATATAGTTCCCATGCTTAGGAGGCATGGATGGATCTGCGGATGCTGGGCTACGTCGTCGCGATCGCCGAGGAGGGCTCGGTCAGCGGCGCGGCCCGCCGCCTGCGGCTGACCCAGCCGACCCTCAGCCGCCAGCTGCGCGAGCTGGAGCGCCGCCTCGGCACCGAGCTGTTCGTCCGCGAAGGACGCGGCCTCACCCCCACCGCCGCCGGGAAAGCCCTGGTGAAACGGGCCACCACGGTGCTGGCCGAGGCGGAGGCCGCGCTGGAGGACGTCCGGCTCGCCGCGCAGGGCCTCACCGGACGCGTCACCGTGACGTTCGCCGGATCCGGGATCAACGGGCCCCTCGGCGGCGCACTGGGCCGGCTCCGCCGCGAACTCCCCCGCGTCGACCTGCGGCTGGAGGAGAGCTTCAACGACGCCGAGATGTCGGACGGCGTCATCGACGGGCGGTTCGACATCGCCGTCCAGCGGCTCCCGTCGCGCGACGCCCGGCTCGCGACCCGGCCGTGGTGGAACCAGCCGCTCACCCTGTTCCTGCCCGCCGCGCACCCGCTCGCGCACGCGCCCGGCCCGGCGCCGCTCGCCGCGCTCGGGCAGATCCCGCTCGTCGTGTGGCCGCGCGAGGTGTCCCCGCACTCGCACGACGAGATCCTCGCACTGTGCGACCAGGCGGGCGTGGTGCCCCGGATCGGCGCGCGGGGACGCAGCGTCCAGACCGTCCTCGCGCTGGTCGCGGCCGGTTTCGGGGGCGCGGTGATGGCCGACTCGCACCGCGCGCTGCGCCGCGTCGGCGTCACGGCGCGCCCGCTCGCCGGCACGAACACGACCCTCTACCTGGTCTGGCGAAGCGCCGAGACCGACCCGCTCGTCCACCGCTTCAGGGACACCCTCGCCGACCTCACCTGACCAGCCGCCCCGGCGGCCGGATCCGGCCTCGCCCTCGAAAATCCGATAGTTACCCCCAATAGTTGGTGACCACCACTTGGAGGTGACCGGCGTGAGACGGAACGGATCAGGGGCGCGGCGCTGGTGGGCGCTCGGCGCGGTCAGCCTCAGCGTCCTGGCGGTGTCCTTGGACGGGACGGTGCTGTCGGTCGCCCTGCCCACCCTGGCCGGGGCCCTCCACGCCACCGAATCGGACCTGGAGTGGTTCCAGTCCGGCTACCTGATGCTGCTCGCCGCCGCGGTGCTCCCGGCCGGCCTGGTCGGCGACCGGTTCGGCCGCAAGAGGCTCCTGGTCGGCTGCCTGGCGGCGTTCGGCGCGGGCTCCGCGCTGTGCGCCGAGGCGCGCTCCCCCGGCGTCTTCCTGGCAGCCCGGCTGCTCATGGGCCTCGCCGGGGCGGGCGTCACGGTGATGGCCATGTCGGCGCTGACCGTCCTGTTCGACGAGGAGGACCGGCCCAGGGCCGTCGGGATCTACGAGGCCGCCAACTTCCTCGGACTCCCCGCCGGACCGCTCCTCGGCGGCTGGATGCTGTCGAAACTGTGGTGGGGATGGGTCTTCCTGCTCAACGTGCCGGTCGCCGTGCTCGGCCTGGCCGCCGCCTTCGCCCTCGTCCCGGAGTCGCGGGCGGCGCGGCGGCCCAGGCTCGACCCGGCCGGCATCGCGGTCTCCTCCGCCGGCCTCATCGCGGTGACGTACGGGCTCGTCCAGGCCGGTCGGAGCGGCTGGGACGGTCCCGCCGCCCTCGCGCCGATCGCCTGCGGCGGCGCCGCCCTCGCCGGTTTCGCGGTACGGGAGAGCCGGCTCGGCAGGCGGGGCGGGAGCCCCCTGATCGACCCTGCGCTGTTCCGCTCCCCGTCGTTCACCTGGGGCGCCGCGCTCGGCGGGCTGGCCGGGCTCGCCATGATCGGTGTGCTGTTCGCCATGCCGCAGTACTTCCAGGCCGTCCAGGGCGCGAACGCGTTCGGCGCGGGGGTCCGGCTGCTGCCGCTGATCGGCGGGCTCGTCGCCGGCGCCCTGCCCGCCGGCGCGCTCACCCGGGCGGCCGGCGCCGCGACCACGACGGCGCTGGGCTTCGCGCTCCTCGCCGCCGGCGCCCTGGCCGGTGCGACGACGGGCACCGGCACGAGCACCGCGTTCATCGCGATGTGGACGGCGGTCCTCGGCGCGGGCACCGGCCTGACCCTCACCGCCGCGACCGCGGCGGCGCTCTCCGGCCTGCCGGCGGAGCGCAGCGGAACCGGTTCCGCCGTGGTCCAGGCGTTCCAGCACACCGCCGGGCCGCTCGGCACCGCCATCGCGGGCAGCGTCCTCGCCGCCGGCTACCACTCCCGCCTCGGTCCGGACCGGCTCCCGGCCGCCGTGGACGAGGCGGCGCGGCGGAGCGTCCACGAGGGCGTCGCCGCCGCCGGGCGGTTCGGGTCGGGAGAGGCCGTCCACGCGATCCGCGCCGCGTTCACCGGCGGCCTGGACACCGCGCTCACCGTCTCCGCCGCCACGGCCCTCGCCGGCGCGCTCCTGACACTGGCATTCTTGCCCCGGAGGACCATCGTGACCGACCCGAGCACCGCCCGGCCCAAGCCGGGCCTGCGCGAGCGCAAGAAGGCCAGGACGCGCGCCACGATCCAGACCTGCGCCATGCGCCTGTTCCGCGAACGCGGCTACGACGCCACCACGATCGAGCAGATCATCGAGGCCGCCGACGTCTCCGAGACGACGTTCTTCCGCTACTTCCCCACCAAGGAGGACCTGGTCCTGCGCGACGAGTACGACCCGATGCTCGTCGAGGCGTTCCGGGCACAGCCGCCCGGCCTGGCCCCGGTGCCCGCGCTGCGCGCCTCGTTCGCCGCGGCCTTCGCCGGCATGACCGCCCGGCAGCGGGCCGAGCAGAACGAGCGGATCGCACTCGTCCTCGCCGTTCCGCGGCTGCGCGCCGCGCTGCTCGACCAGATCGCCCAGGCCATGGAGGTCATCGCGCGGGCCATGGCCGAACGCGCCGGCCGCCGGCCGGACGACCTCGCCGTCCGCACGGTCGCCGGCGCGGTGGTCGGCGCCGCCGTCGCGGTCTCGGCCGCCATCGCCGACGACCCGGGCGCCGACCTGCCCGCCCTCATCGACCAGGCCATCACCCGCCTCGAACCCGGCCTCCTCCTGTAACGCGGCGCCCTGGCCCGCCGCCTCGGACGGGACGGCTCAGTCGTCGGCCAGCAGTTCGCGGAGCAGGTCGCGGAGGGACTCCTGCCGGTCGTCGGCGAGCGCGGCCAGCGGCGAGTGCGCGCCGAGGCGGCCGAGGACGCCGGCGCGGGCGCGCTCGCCCGCCGGGGTGAGGACGATCTGCTTGGCGCGCCGGTCGGTGGGATGCGGGCGGCGCTCGATCAGCTCCTGGCCTTCGAGCCGGTCCAGGACGAACGTGGCGTTGGACGCCTCGCACGCCATCCGGACGGCGAGCTCGCGCGCCGTGATCGGCTCGGACAGCTCGCGGAGCGCGACGACCTGGGACGCGGTCATGCCGACCTCCTCGGCGACGCGCCGCACGTGCACGTCGAGCCGCTGCACGAACCGGTGGACGAGCTTGCACACGTCCCGGTCGATGTCGTCGTCCGCCGCCGGTGCGGGCTGCTGCGCCATGCCCGGAGTCTACCCGCCCTGATTCGAGTCATGATAATGATAGTTCGAACTATCCGAGTTCGAACTATCTGGAGCGTGTGCGTGCCTCTCCCGCTGCTGTCCCTGATGCTGGTGGTGTTCGGCCTCACCACCGGCGAGTTCGTGATCGCGGGCATCCTGCCCGACGTCGCCGCCGGCCTCGCGGTGCCGGTGCCCGCCGCCGGCCGGCTGGTCACCGCCTACGCGCTCGGCATGATCGTCGGCGGACCGGTCGTCACCGCGCTGACGGCGCGGCTGCCCCGCCGCCCCCTCGTCACCGGGCTCGTCGCCGTGTCCGTGCTCGCCAACCTCGGCTCGGCGGTCGCCCCCGGCTACGGGCTGCTGCTCGCCGCCCGGTTCGCCGCCGGGCTCGTCGTCGCGACGTTCTTCGCCGTCGCCATCGCCACCGCCGTCTCCACGGCCCCCGAAGGCAGGCAGGCCTCCGCCGTCGCGAAGGTCGCCCTCGGCATGAACCTCGGCATCGTCCTCGGCACCCCGCTCGGCACGCTCGTCGGCCAGCACCTCGGCTGGCGCGCCGCGTTCGCGGCCGTCGCCGCCCTCACCGCCGCGGGCCTGCTGATGGTGCTGCGGTTCGTGCCCGCGAGCCCCGCCCCCACCGGCTCGATGCGCGGCGAGCTGCGCGTCTTCAAGGGCCGCGACGTCCAGCTCGCCCTCGCGCTCACGGCCGTCGGCAACGTGGGGGTGGTGACCGTCTTCTCCTACATCGCGCCGCTCCTCACCGGCGTCGGCGGCTTCGGCGAGGGCGCCGTGCCCGCCCTGCTGCTGCTCTACGGCGCGGGCGCGGTCGCCGGGAACTTCCTCGGCGGACGGCTCGCCGACCGGGCCCTGATGCCGTCGCTGGCCGGGCTGCTCGCCGTGCTGGCGGCCGTCCTCGTGCTGTTCTGGGCCGCCGGCGGCGTGCGGATCCTCGCCGTCCCGCTGGTCTTCGTCCTCGGGCTGCTCGCCTTCGCGATCATTCCGGGCATGCAGACCCGCGTGCTGACCGCCGCGGGCGCCGCGCCGACGCTGGCCGTCGCGGTCAACGCCTCGGGCTTCCAGACCGCCGCCGCGTTCGCGGGCTGGCTCGGCGGCGCCGTCATCGACCACGGCCCCGGCCTGCGCTCGCTGTACCTGGTCGGCGCGGCCCTCACCGCCGCCGGCCTGGGCATCGCCCTCTACGTCCTGCGCCGCGACCGCCGTCCGTCGCCCGAACCCGGCCGACGTCCGGAACACGCCGGCACCTGAGGCGCGCGCTCGTCCTCGGCGCACCGCCCGCCGGCCCGTTCCCGCCGCTGGCATCCTTGCCACGGAGGAACGCCGTGACCGACCCGAGCACGGACCGGCCGCAGCTCCCGTGACCGGCCTTGGAGGGAACGCGTGGGGTTGAAGAGCCTGCTGCTCGACGTCGCTCCACTGCGGGCGTCGCCCGCCTTCCGGCGGTTGTGGATCGGGCAGACGCTCTCCGGGTTCGGCGGGCAGATGACGCTCGTCGCCGTGATGTTCCAGATCTGGCAGGCGACGAAGAGCACCACCTGGACCGGCGCCGTCGGGCTCGCGCAGGCGGTCCCCCTGGTCGCGCTCGGGCTCTTCGCGGGGTCGGTCGTCGACCGGGTGGACCGCCGCAGGTTCTACCTGCTGACGACCGGCGGGCAGACGGTGTGCTCGTTCGTTCTCGCACTTCAGGGCCTCCTCGGGGACATGCCGCCGGCCGCGGTCCTCGGGGTGGTCGCGGTGCAGTCCTGCTTCACCGCGGGCGGCGGACCGGCATCGCGCACGTTCATCCCGCGCCTGCTGCCGAAGCAGCAGGTCGCCGCGGGCCTCGCGCTGCGGCGCATCGCCTTCCAGGGCGCGATGCTGGTCGGGCCCGCGCTGGGCGGGCTGATCGTGGGCGGCCTCGGCGTCGGCGGCTGCTACCTGATCGACGCGCTCACCTTCGCCGCCGCGCTCTACGGCGCGTTCGGCCTGCCGCCGATGCCCCCGGGCGACGAGCCCGCGCGTCCCGGCCTCGGCGGAGTGCTGGACGGCCTGGCGTTCCTCGTCCGGACGCCGATGATCCGCGGGGCACTGCTCACCGACCTGGCCGCCACCGTCCTCGCGATGCCGATCAGCCTGTTCCCGCTGATCAACGCGGAGCGGTTCGGCGGCGACCCGCGCACGCTCGGGCTGTTCCTCACCGCGATCGCGGTCGGCGGCGTCGCCGCGTCGCTGTTCTCCGGGACGTTCACCCGGCTCCCCCACCCAGGCCTGGTGATGCTCGCCGGCTCCGCCGGGTGGGGCGCGTCGCTCGCGCTGTTCGGGCTGTCGCCCGGCCCGTGGACGGGCCTCGCCTGCCTCGTCCTGGCGGGCGCCGCCGACACCGTGTCCGTGGTGTCGCGGAGCACCGTCGTCCAGACGCACACCCCGAACGAACTGCTCGGACGGGTCGGCGCCGCCGAGCAGATCGTCGGGCAGGCCGGTCCCGACCTCGGGAACATGCGCGCCGGGCTCGTCGCGGACGCCACGTCCGGCGCCGCGGCCGCCGTCAGCGGCGGCCTCCTCTGCCTCGCCGCCGTCGCCGCCGTGGCGGTCGCCACCCCGCCCCTGCGCACGACCGGCCCCCGCGTCCTGCGGCCTCGGTGAACGCCGCCGAGGCGACGGCGGTACCCGTGGATCATGATCTACTGTCGCCTAACGATGCTGAGGAGGCTCCCCCATGGGCGTCGAGAACGACTACTTCCGTGCCCCCGACGCGGCTGCGGTGGTGCGAGCGCTGGAGGAGACCGACACCGGGCCCCTGGTCGGTGTCGCGGATCCCGTCTTCGACGGGATCAGTACCAAGGGCGTCGATCCGGCCGTCGTCTTCGGGCGGCTCATCGCGATCATCAAGTCCGTGCCCTGGAGCGTGGACGTCGTCGCCTCCACGATGGTGTGGCCGACCAGCCCGATGCCCGGTCCCGAAGGGCCGGAGGACGAGGACGACCCCTGGGCCACGGGCCCGTGGGTGGAGGAGTTCAGCGACTCCGTACGGGACACCCTCGCGTCGGTGCCCGAAACGGACGTCCAGGACGCGGTCGTCGCGTGGTCGCAGACCGACGAACTGCGCGGAGCGTCGCCCGACGACCTGCGCCCGCTCGCCGACGCCCTCATCGAACTCGCGCGGCAGGCCCGCGACGCCGGCGAGCACCTGTACTGCTGGACGTGCCTCTGACGCTCGCCCGGCTCCGGTACCGGGTGCCGGACGAATGGCTCGTACGCACGTTGAGCATTGTCGTGAGTTTCGCGTACGCACCTGTGGCGCTGATGCCGTTGCCCGACCGGGGCAGAGGCCCTTACGCGGACCTGCGGCGCAAACTGGAGGACGCCGGCGCGGACCACGACCAGGCGCGGGCGTCAGCCTGGGTGAGCGGGCCGCTGGCGTTCTTCGGGCTCAGCGCCACGCTCACGCCGCTCATCCCGATCTTCGCGGACTGAAAAGCGCGAAGGGGGACCGCCGAACGGCGGTCCCCCTTAACAAATGCCTACTTCTTGCGGCCCCGCCGGGACTTCGGGGCGTCCTTCTTCGGCTCGGGCTTCTTCGGGGCGGGCGCGGCCTTCTTGCCGGCGCCGCCGCCCTGGTTCTTGACGGCCTCGATGGCGGCCTTGGCGGCGGCCGGGTCGAGGTACTCGCCGCCGCGCTTGAGCGGCGCGAAGTCGTCGTCCAGCTCGTAGACCAGCGGGATGCCGGTCGGGATGTTCAGGCCGACGATCTGCTCGTCGGAGATGTCGTCGAGGTGCTTCACCAGGGCGCGCAGCGAGTTGCCGTGCGCGGCGACCAGGACGGTCTTGCCCGCGGCGAGGTCCGGGACGATCGAGTCGTACCAGTACGGCAGCAGCCGGTCGACGACGTCGGCGAGGCACTCCGACCGGGGGATCAGCTCGGACGGCAGCTCCGCGTAGCGCAGGTCGTTGACCTGGGACAGCGGGTCGTCGTCCTTGATCGGCGGCGGCGGGGTGTCGTAGGACCGGCGCCAGGTCATGAACTGCTCTTCGCCGAATTCCTCGCGCGTCTGCGTCTTGTTCTTGCCCTGGAGCGCGCCATAGTGCCGCTCATTGAGCCGCCACGAGCGCTTGACGGGGATCCACAGCAGGTCCGCGACGTCCAGCGCGATGTTGGCGGTGCGGATGGCCCGCTTCAGCAGCGAGGTGTGCACCACGTCGGGGGTGATGTCGGCGTCGAGCAGCAGGTCGCCGCCGCGGGTCGCCTCGCTCTCGCCCTTCGTGGAGAGGTCGACGTCCACCCAGCCGGTGAACAGGCCCTCCGCGTTCCAGACGCTTTCGCCATGCCGGAGCAATACCAGGGTCGCCATGGTGCAGAGCCTATCGGCCGCCGGATCTAGCCGCGGTTGGCCGGGTCCGCGAAGGACGCGAAGGCCTGCAGGTTGGCCAGGCTCTCGCCGCGCTTGACGCGCCAGTCCCATTCGCGCTGGATCGACGACTTGAACCCGCGCTCCAGCGCCTTGTCGAAGTTCTCGTCGGAATAGGTGAGGACGCAGCCGAGCAGCCGGTCGATCTCGTCGGGGCTGACCGACTCCAGCGGCACCTTGCCGACGAGGTGGACGTCGCCGACGTCGTCGAGCGCGAACGCGACCCCGTACATGCGGCCGTTCTTCTCCAGCAGGAACCGGTAGAACTCGGCGTGGTTCTCGTCGGGGCGGCGGCAGAAGAACGCCTCGACGTGGAGGCTGTGGTCGCCGACGATCAGCCAGGTCATGGTGGCGAGCTTGTGCTGCCCGGGCAGCTTGACGAAGAACGCGTTCTCGCGCGGCTCGTCGAACTCCAGCTCGGCGGCCTTGAGCGCGCCCCGGATCGTCTCGACGGTGCTCGTGTTCGCTCCGGTCATGCCGTCACCTCCGCGGTGAGCTGCGGGGAGAGCGTGGGCGGTGCGAGGCGGACGGCCGGTAGCGACATGGCACCGGTATACACGTCCAGGAGGCTGTCGACGGTGGCGTCCCAGCCGAAGTCCTGGGCGTGGCGGACGGCGCCGCGGGCGAGGCGGTTGTGGCGGCCGGGTTCGGCGTGCAGGCGGCGCAGGACGGCGGCGTAGTCGGCGGGGTCGTGGCCGGGGATCAGGACGCCGGACTCGCCGTCGGCGACGGCGGTGCACAGTCCGCCGACGCGGGACGCGACGACCGGCGTCCCGCAGGCCTGCGACTCGACGGCGACGAGGCCGAACGACTCGCTGTGCGAGGGGACGACGGTGACGTCGGCGGCGCGGTACCAGTCGGCGAGGTCCGCCTGCGCGGCGGGCGGCTCGAACCGGACGACGTCGGCGATGCCGAGTTCGGCGGCGAGGGCCTGGAGGCCCTCGGGGCGGGAGCGGCCGGAGCCGCTGGGGCCGCCGACGACGGCGACGACGAGCTTGGAGCGCAGCGAGGGGTCGTCGGCGAGCATGCGGGCGGCCGCGCGCAGCAGCAGGTCGGGGGCTTTGAGGGGCTGGATGCGGCCGACGAACAGCAGGACGTAGGCCTCGCGGGGCAGGCCGAGGCGGCGGCGGGCGGGGCCGGTGCGGTGCGGGAGGAGCCCGGTGCTGCGGGCGAGGACCGGGGATTCGGGGCGGAACAGCGACAGGTCGACGCCGGGGCTGACGACGGCGACGCGGCCGGGGTCGGCGCCGTAGAGGCCGATCAGCTCGTCGGCCTCCTTGCGGGTGTTGGCGACGAGCTGGTCGGAGGAGGCGACGACCTGCTCCTCGCCGAGGACGCGCTCGGCGGGCTCGGGCTTGTCGCCGCCGGCGAGCGCGGCGTTCTTGACCTTGGCCATGGTGTGCATCGAGTGCACGAGCGGGACGCCCCAGCGCTGCTTGGCCGCCCATCCGGCCTGTCCGGAAAGCCAGTAGTGGGTGTGCAGGAGGTCGTAGTGGCCGGGGTCGTAGGACGCTTCGGCGCGCAGCACGCCGGAGGTGAAGCCGCACAGCTGGCGCGGCAGCTCGCCCTTGTCGAGCTCCTCGAACGGTCCGGCGACGACGTGCCGGACGAGGACGCCGGGCGCGAGCTCGGCGACGGGCGGCAGGGCGCGGCAGGTGGCGCGGGTGAAGATGTCCACCTCGACGCCGCGCGCGGCGAGCCGCTTGGCCACCTCGACGATGTAGACGTTCATGCCGCCCGCGTCGCCGGTACCGGGTTGATCCAGGGGGGAAGTATGAACACTGACCGTCGCAACTCGGTTGATACGACGCGACACCGGACACCACCTCCGGTAGTGCAACCTATCGACCGCGTTACCTGTTCCCTCGGCAAGGGGGACAATCGTCACTTCTCGCCACAGTGATCGACCTCACCGGGCCGCACCGTGCCTCCTCGGGCCTCCTCGGGCCCCTCGGGCCTGCCGCCGCGCCCGCACCTGGGAGGCTGGACGCATGCGTAAGACCGCGGTAGTGACCGGAGCAAGCAGCGGAATCGGGGCCGCCACGGCCAGGCGGCTGGCGGCCGAGGGGTTCAACGTCGTGCTGGCGGCGCGGCGCCGCGAGCGCCTCGGCGAACTCGCCAAGGAGATCTCCGAGGAGGTCCCCGGCGCGGCCAAGATCGTGCCGGTCGCCCTGGACGTGACCTCGCAGGAGTCGGTGGACGCCCTGGTCGCGGCGGTCGGCGGCTGCCACGTGCTGGTCAACAACGCGGGCGGCGCGCTCGGCCTGGACACCGTCGAGACCGCCGACCTCGACGACTACCGGGCCATGTACGAGACGAACGTGCTCGGGCTCGTCCGGGTGACGAAGGCGCTGCTGCCGAAGCTGATCGAGAGCGGCGAGGGGCACGTGGTGAACGTCACCTCGCTCGCGGCGCACGTCCCGTACGAGGGCGGCGGAGGGTACAACGCGGCCAAGCACGCCGCGTACGCGGTGAACGAGGTCATGCGGCTGGAGCTGGTGGCCAAGCCGGTGCGGATCACCGAGGTCGCGCCGGGCCTGGTGAAGACCGAGGAGTTCTCGCTGGTCCGGTTCCGCGGCGACGAGGAGCGGGCGGCGAAGCCGTACCAGGGCGTCCCGGAGCCGCTGGTGGCGGAGGACGTGGCGGACTGCGTCGCGTGGGCGGTGACGCGCCCGCCGCACGTAAACATCGACCGGATCGACGTCCAGCCCCGCGTCCAGGCGGCCCCCTACAAGCTGCACCGCGAGAGCTGAGCCCGTTGACTTGCGGCGTGTCGTCCTTAAGGGAGCCGTTTTAAGGACGACACGCCGCAAGTCAACGAGGGGCTACGGCCTGCCAGGGCAGGGTCAGTTCGCCCAGGCGCCAACGCCGCCGGCCGCCGTAGGGCGGGTGCGACAGGACGGGATGGGTCCGGGCGAGAAGCCGGACGGCCTCGACCCACCGCGCGCGCGGACCGAACGCCGAGTGCGGCGCGGCCGTCGCCCAGCACCGGTCGAACGCCACGAGCAGATCGTGGACGGGCTCGCCGGGCACGTTGCGGTGGATCAGCGTCTTCGGCAGGCGTTCGGCCAGGTCGGACGGGCGCCTGAGGGCGGGAAGCTGCGCCGCGAACGTGATCGTCCGCGGACCGTCCGGGGTGAGCGTCACCCAGACGGCGCGGCGGCCGATCTCGTCGCAGGTGCCCTCGACGAGCACGCCGCCGGGCGCGAGCCGCGCGCACAACCGCTCCCAGGCTCGCCAGGCGGCGGGCTCGTCGTACTGGCGCAGCACGTTGAACGCGCGGATCAGGGCGGGCCGGCGCGGGACGGGCACCTCGAAGCCGCCGCGCCGGAACGACAGCCCGTCGTGCGGTCCGGTCCGTGCGAGGAAGGCGTGGCCCGCGGCGACGCGGTCGGGTTCGATCTCGATGCCGACGACCTCGAGCCGGGGCGAGACGGCGCGCAGCCGCGTGTAGAGCTCGTAGGTGGTGACGGGGGACGCGCCGTAGCCGAGGTCGACGGCGAGCGGGCGGTCGCCCGTGCGCAGCGCGGGGGCCTGCGTGGCGGCGATCCAGCGGTCGATCCGGCGCAGGCGGTTGGGGTTCGTGGTGCCGCGGGTCACCTCCCCCACGGGCTTTTGCGATCCGACCACCTGCAGATTGTCGGGCTTTGGCGCGACATGCCGGTAATCGAACCTGATTCGGTCACGACGGTAAGTAGTCGTTTACGCTGACCTCCGACGCGCGTCCCGACGCGTTCCGACGCGTTCCGTCCCCGAAGGAGAGCCGCATGCCCCAGCTCGACCTGGCGACCCTGCACGAGGCCGTCGCCGCCGCCGTTCCCGACCGCGAGGCCCTGGTCTGGCGCGACCGGCGGCTGAGCTGGAGCGACGTCGCCGAGCGGACGCGGCGGCTCGCGCACGTCCTGCACGGGCACGGGCTCGGCCTGCACGACGGGCGCCCGGCCGGAGCGTGGGAGTCCCCGCACGACCACCTCGCGCTCTACCTGCACAACGGCCCCGAGTACGTGGAGGGCCTGGTCGGCGCGCACAAGGCCCGCGTCGCCCCGTTCAACGTCAACTACCGGTACGTCGACGACGAGCTGGCGCAGCTGTTCGCGGACGCGCGCCCGGCCGCGATCATGTTCCACGCGCGGTTCGCCGACGCGATCGAGCGGGTCGCCAAGCGCCTCGACGCGCCGCCGCTCCTCCTCCAGGTGGCCGACGAGTCCGGCGCCGGCCTGGTGCCGGGCGCCCTCGACTACGAGGCGGCGCTCGCGGCGGCGTCCGCCGATCCGCTGCCCGGCGTCCGGCCCGACGCCGGTGACCTGCACATCCTCTACACCGGCGGGACGACCGGGCTGCCCAAGGGCGTGCTGTGGCGGATCGGCGACCTGATGCTCGGGCCGCTCGGCCTACGCCGCCGCGACGGCTCCCCCCTCGACGACCTGGACGAGGCGGTCGTGAAGGCGCTGCGCAGCGACCAGCGGGTCCTCGTCGGCCCGCCGATGATGCACGGCGCCGGCACCTGGTCGGCGCTCGGCGCCTGGTGCGCCGGCGGCTGCGTGATCTTCCCCGACCGGGTGGACGGCCTGGACGCGGCCGACCTGATGGCCACCGCCGAACGCGAGAAGGCGACCCGGATGCCGCTGGTCGGCGACGCGTTCGCGCGGCCGATCGCGGACGCGCTGGAGCGCCGCCCGCACGACCTCGGCACGCTCCGCACGCTGATCAACTCGGCGGCGGCGGTGAGCCCGGAGGTGAAGCGGCGGCTGCTGGACCTGCTGCCCGGCGTGCGGATCATCGACGTCCTCGGCTCGTCGGAGAGCGGCTTCTCGGTGACCCGCGCCGGCGCGGAGGCGCGCACGTTCGCGATGGCGCCGGGCGGCGCGGTGCTCAGCGCCGACCGGACCCGCAGGCTGGCCCCGGGCGAGGACGAGATGGGCTGGCTGGCCAAGGGCGGCGACGCGATCCCGCTCGGCTACCTCGGCGACCCGGACAAGACCGCCGCGACGTTCCTGACGATCGACGGCGACCGCCTGGTCGTGCCGGGCGACCGCGCCCGGCACCTCGCCGACGGCACCGTCGAGGTGCACGGGCGCGAGGCGACGACGATCAACACCGGCGGCGAGAAGGTGTTCGCCGAGGAGGTCGAGGGCGTGCTGCGCGCGCTGCCCGGCGTCGAGGACGCGCTGGTCGTGGGCCGGCCGAGCGAGCGCTGGGGTACCGAGATCGTCGCGGTGCTGCGCCCGGCGGCGGCCCCGGAGGACGGCGCGCTGCGCGACGGCTGCGCCGTCCACCTGGCCCGCTACAAGATCCCGAAGGCGTTCGTGCGGACCGACGCGCCGCTGCGGCTGCCCAACGGCAAGGCCGACTACGCCGCCGCCCGCGCGCTCGTCGGCTGAACGGGATTCGGGCCGGGGCTGTACGCGGCGGCGTCCGGCACGCGATCCTGGTCGGATGCCCGACCTGCACGGCCTGCTCGCCGACCTCGCCGCCGAAGGCGACTCCCTCGACGCCCTGGTGGCGCCGCTGCCCGCCGCCCGCTGGGCGGACCCGACGCCCGCCGAGGGCTGGACGATCGCGCACCAGATCGCCCACCTGGCCTGGACGGACGGGCAGGCGGTCGACGCGGCGACCGACGCCGACGCGTTCGCCCACCATCTGGAGGAGGCCATCGCGGACCCGGCCGGCTATGTCGAGCGGGGCGCGCGCGAGGGCGCGGCCGGGGACCCGGCGGCCCTGCTCGCCCGGTGGCGGGACGCGCGCCGCGGCATGGTCGAGGCGCTCGCCGACGTCCCGCCCGGCACCCGGCTGCCGTGGTTCGGGCCGCCGATGAGCGTCGCGTCGATGGCGACCGCGCGGCTGATGGAGACGTGGGCGCACGGCGAGGACGTCGCCGACGCGCTCGGCGTGCGGCGCGAGCCGTCGGCGCGGCTGCGGCACGTGGCGCACATCGGCGTCCGGACCCGCGACTTCGCGTTCCGCAACCGGGGCCTGGAGCCGCCCGCCGAGGAGTTCCGCGTCGAGCTGACCGGCCCGGACGGCGAGACGTGGACGTGGGGTCCGGACGGCGCGGCGCAGTCGGTCACCGGGCCCGCGCTCGACTTCTGCCACCTGGTCACCCAGCGGCGCCACCGCGCCGATCTCGCCGTCGTCGCGGCGGGCGCGGACGCGAGCCGGTGGCTGGACGTCGCGCAGGCGTTCGCGGGACCGCCCGGCCCCGGCCGGACGCCCGCGACCAGGTGAGACGGCCGGCAGGGTGAGAGCTTGACCACTACCGGGGCGGCCCGCGTTCGCGCGAGCCGATCTTGGAGATATCTCCGGTATGACAGTTCTCATTGCGTTCGACGGTTCTGACGACTCCAAGACCGCGATCGAGTACGCCGCCCGGCACCTCAAGCCCGAGCCGATCGTGATCCTCAGCGTGTGGGAGCCGCTGCTCACCCAGCTGACGTGGGCGCCGCTCGCCGCGGGCGTGCCGGTCGCCGCCGAGCAGGGCGAGGACGGCAAGTTCGAGGAGGAGAAGCAGGCCGAGGCGCTCGCCCGCAAGGGCGCCGAACTGGCCGAGGCCGCCGGAGCGGCCGAGGTGGCCCCGCGCGCCGAGCGCGGCGGTGGGCCGGTGTGGGCCGCGATCGTCGACGTGGCGGAGGAGGTGAACGCCTCGCTGGTCGTGACGGGTTCACGCGGCCTGGCGGGCGCCCGGTCGATGATCCTCGGCAGCGTGTCGACGCGGGTGCTGCACCACGCGGGACGCCCCGTCCTGGTCGTGCCGCCGCCGAAGGAGGAGGACTAGGGCTCCCCGACGGCGCGCTCGAACGCCGCGTACGCGTCCGCGGTGAACAGCACGAACCGCACGTCCGCGACCTTCGTCTGCGCCGCCCGCACCGTGCCGACCGCGATCCGGGCGGCGTCGTCCATCGGCCAGCCGTAGATGCCCGCCGACACGGCCGGGAACGCGACCGACGCCGCGCCCAGCTCGTCGGCGACGCGGAGCGACTCCCGGTAGCAGGAGGCCAGCAGGCCGGAGCGGTCCTCCGACGCGGCGTGGACCGGCCCGACGGTGTGGATCACCCAGCGGGCGGGCAGTCGGCCCGCCGTCGTCGCGACCGCCTGCCCCGTCGGCAGCCCGCCGCCGTAGTGCGAAGCGCGCAGTTTGCGGCAGTCGTCCAGGATCTCCGGGCCGCCCTTGCGGTGGATGGCGCCGTCCACCCCGCCGCCACCGAGCAGCGACGAGTTCGCCGCGTTGACCACGGCGTCCACGTCCTGCTCGGTGATGTCGCCCCGGACGAGAGTGATGTCCATGCACAGAATTGTCCCCCGCGGCGGGCACGAAACGCACACGGACGGTCTCCGGCGGTACGCTCGTGGCTGGACGGGCCTCCACGGGGCGGTGCGGCTCGTCCGCCCGTCGTCCGGCGGCCACGGGGGGCGGCCCGCGCCGGGGCCGCGCGTGACCTGGATCAGGACTCTGCCTATCCTGCCGTCGAACGACCACAAAGGCGTGACAGTCGTGGAGGTTACCCCCTTGAAGATCTTCCTCGCCGGAGCGGCCGGAGTCATCGGCCGCCGGCTGATCCCGCTGCTCGTCCAGGCGGGCCACGAGGTCGCAGGGACGACGCGCCGCGAGGAGCGCACCGGCTCCATCTCCGCGCTCGGGGCCGCGCCGGTCGTCGTGGACGTCCTGGACGCCGCCGCGATCCGGGCGGCCGTCGCGCGGGCGCGTCCGGACGTGGTCGTCCACCAGCTCACCGACCTGAGCGGTGAGGACTTCGAGGCCAACTCGCAGCTGCGCATCGAGGGCACCCGCAACCTGGTCGGCGCGGCGAAGGAGGCCGGCGTCGAGGCCATGATCGCTCAGAGCATCGCCTGGCTGTACGTGGCGGGCGAGACGCCGGCGACCGAGGCCGACCCGCTGGACTCCTCGCTTCCCCCCTACGCGGGGATCGCGGCGCTGGAGGACGCGGTGGCCGAGATGCCGCGCGGCGTGGTGCTGCGGTACGGGGCGCTGTACGGGCCCGGGACCTGGTACGCGCCGGACGGCGCGATCGCGCAGCGGGTGAAGGCGGGCAGCCTGCGGCTGGCGCCGGCGTGGACGTCGTTCGTGCACGCCGACGACGCGGCCGCGGCGGCGCTGGCGGCGCTGGACTGGCCGGCGGGGCCGGTCAACATCGTCGACGACGAGCCGGCGACGACCGCGGAGTGGCTGCCGGTGTACAGCGCGGCGCTCGGCGCGCCCACCCCGGGCAGCGCGGGCAAGCACGCGGCCACGACGGGCCGTCCGGTGTCCAACGCCAAGGCGCTCGGGCTCGGCTGGAAGCCGCAGACCCCGTCGTGGCGCACCGGCTTCGCCGACACGAAGTGACCTGACGGAGCGGCCCCGGCGGGATGCGACACACCGCCGGGGCCTTCGCCGTGCCCGCGATCGACCGAACCGCCGGGCTCGCGGTCAGCCGAACTGGAACGAGCGCTTCGCCATCCCGAACCAGTAGCCGTCGATCACCGACCGGCGCCCGGACGGGGCGTCGGCGTCGGCGCCGAGCGCCACGAACAGCGGCGCGAAGTGCTCGGTGCGCGGGTGGGCGAGGCGGGCGGCGGGCGCCTTGGCGCGGAAGTCGAGCAGCGCGTCGACGTCGCCGCCCTCGACGGCGGCGTCCGTCCAGGCGTCGAACTCGGCGGACCAGGCGGGCGGCGGGGCGTCCGGGGCGGGGCTCATGGCGCGCAGGTTGTGCGTGGTGAAGCCGCTGCCGACGATCAGGACGCCCTGGTCGCGCAGCGGCGCGAGGGTCCGGCCGACCTCGAAGAGCCGTTCGGGGTCCAGGGTCGGCATGGACATCTGCAGCACCGGGACGTCGGCGTCGGGGTACATCTCCACGAGCGGGACGTAGGCGCCGTGGTCGAGGCCGCGCTCCTCGTCCTGGTGCACGCCGGGGATGAGTTTACGCACGTCATCGGCCAGTTCCGGGGCGCCGGGCGCGTCGTAGCGGACGCCGTAGTAGTGCTCGGGGAAGCCCCAGAAGTCGTAGACGAGCGGCACGGGACGGGTCGCGCCGATCGACAGCGGCGCCTCCTCCCAGTGCGCGGACACCATGAGGATCGCCTCCGGCTTCGGCAGGCCGGCCGACCAGCGGGCGAGTTCGGCGGTCCAGACGGCGTCGTCGGCCAGCGGCGGCGCGCCGTGGCTGAGGTAGAGCACCGGCATCCGGGTCATGGCATCCCCCCACGGAAAAAAGTTCAGATCTGAACCATATCCCCGGTTAGTTGAACATTCAAGTCTTGAGGGTTCAAGTACTCGCGTAAAATGTCGACATGACCGACACGCGGTGGCTCGACGCGGACGAGCAGGAGACCTGGCGCGCCTTCCTGTGGACCTCGCGGCTGCTGAGCGAGGCCCTCGACCGCCAGCTCCAGCGCGACTCCGGGATGCCGCACGCCTACTACATGATCCTGGCGATGCTGTCGGAGTCGCCCGGCCGCGCGCTGACGATGACCGAGCTCGCCGCGATCGTCCACTCGTCGCCGAGCCGGCTCTCGCACGCGGTCAACCGGCTGGAGGAGGCCGGCTGGGTGCGCCGGTCCAAGGACGCCGAGGACCGCCGCACCACCATCGCCGAGCTGACCGACGCGGGCTTCGCCGCGCTGGAGGAGGCCGCCCCCGGCCACGTCGCCGAGGTCCGCCGGCACCTGTTCGACCCGCTCAGCCGCGAGCAGATGACCGAGTTCCGGCGGAGCCTGCACGCGCTGCTGGCCTCCCTCGACCCGCACCGTGAGGCGCCCTGCGCCGAGAAGCGCCCCTGACGCGCCTTCGTTGACTTGCGGCGTGTCGTCCTTATGGAACGGTCCTCAAGGACGACACGCCGCAAGTCAACGGGAGGGCGGCTCGAACTCCACCGCGCGGGACTTCGCGTTTGGGTGCGCGGCGGCGAGCAGGCGCGCGCCCTCCTCGGCCAGCGCGTCGCGCTCCGGCCCGGGGACCGGCGCGAACGGGCTGATCCGCAGCGTCGCCGCGCCGCGCGCCTTCTCGATCTTCCACATGCCGTGGACGAACCCGTCCACCAGGTACGTCGCCCGGACGATGCCGTTGACGGTGAACACCCGCCGGCGGTGCTCCTCGCCGATGATCCGCGTCCGGTCGGCGTGCGAGAGCAGCAGGTTGTCGAAGTCCGGGACGAACCGGACGGGCGCCGGGACGTCCGGGCCGGGGCGCGGCGCGTCCGGCAGGTCGTAGAGCGTCCGGCCGTCCTCGTCCCGGAACACCCGCAGGCCGGACCGGTTCCGCTCGACGACCTCGCCGAGCCGGGTCAGCCCCGACCACTGCTGGACGTCCTGGACGCTCGCCGGCCCGAACGCCTTGAGGT
This sequence comes from Actinomadura violacea, assembly GCF_017573465.1. Classification (GTDB taxonomy): domain Bacteria; phylum Actinomycetota; class Actinomycetes; order Streptosporangiales; family Streptosporangiaceae; genus Spirillospora; species Spirillospora violacea. Next base: position 220,457 of record NZ_JAGEPF010000014.1, on the reverse strand, counting down.
AGCGCAGCACCATCTCGTCCACGGACGGCTCCGGGACCTCGACCCCCTCCAGCCAGGCCTCCAGCGTGGTGTGCCTGGCGAGGCCGGACGCGCCCCAGATCCCGCGCGGCGGGACCTGCGCCAGCGGCAGCGAGAGCCGGACGGCCCAGACCAGGTCGTTGGGGTCGGCGTCCGGCCGGTGCTCGGCGAGGATCTCGCGCAGCTCCTTGTCCGAGCGCGGCCGCTCCTCGAGGATCTTGCGCGCGTACGCGGCGGCGGCCGGCACGCCGGTGAGGGCCGCGCCGCGCGGGCTCCTGAGGTGGTTGTCGAGGATCGGCTGCGTCAGGGGCCGCAGCATCAGCGCGTCGCGGGCGGTGACCAGGTGCAGCGTGCCGCGCATCAGCACGATCCGCAGGAGGCGCCGGTCGGTCATGGGCGCGGCGAGGTCGTCGAAGCCGAACCCGTCGAGCCTGCTCCACAGCCCGATGTGCGGCGGGTTCGGCGCCTGCGACTGCATCCCGACGAGATGCTCGACCGCCTCGACCGCCGGCATCGCGTGCCGCCGCAGCAGCATCTGCCGCGCGAGCAGCGCCCGGTTGAGGGACCTTCGGTCCACGCTAGTCGTCATACCGTCCACGCAGCTCCTGCCAGGCGGGGGCCGGGCCGGGGAGTTCCCCGGCGCCGGCGAGGTGCAGGGAGTCGAGCATCAGCGCCAGGTAGCGGTGCTGCAGCCGGTTCATCCGCTCGTCGCCGCCGATCCGGATGCCGTGCAGGTACTCCAGCAGCACCGACACGTCGCCGACCTCGATGTCGCGGCGGAGCGCGCCGGCGTCCTTCACCCGGTCCAGCAGCCGAGTCGTGGCGAGGTGGATCTCGCGGCCCTTCGCGCTCATGGCGTCGGTGACGGGGAAGCTGCCGGCGAGCCGCATCGTCAGGGAGCCGGCGCCGATGTCCAGGCAGCGGCGCATGAACGCGGCGAACGCCTCCCAGGGGTCGCCCTCGTCGGCGAGCGCCGCCTCGACCTCGGCGAGGTAGCGGTCCATGCCGTCGTCGGCGAGCTTCTGGAGCAGATCCTCCTTGCTCTTGTAGCGGCGGTAGAGGGCGCTGATGCCCACGCCCGCGTGCTCGGCGACGGCCGCGATGGGCGCGCCCGGGTCCGCGGTGAACACCGCCCGGGCCGCCTCCCTGATCAGTTCGTCGTTGCGCGCCGCCTGGGCCTTGCGGCCGCTCATCGGCGCCGGCGTCGTGGTCTCCATGCCGTCCATACTAAGGGAACGAAGAATTCCGTTCTACTGTATCGCGGCGGCGATCGCCCGCACCGCGTCCGCCAGGTCGGACGCGGCCGGCACGCCGTCCGGGTCGACGAGCGCCTGCGCGGCGAGGCCGGCCAGCAGGGCCTGGTAGCAGGCGCCGACCACCTCGGCGCGCCGCTCCCCGAGCGCCGCCGCGCCCGCGCCGAACAGCTCGGCCAGCGCGAGCCGCGCCTCCCGGTTCGCGTCGGGGAACGCGGCGCGCAGCTCCGGCGTCCGCTCGATCTGCGCGATCACCTCGAACTGGATCGCCCACAGCGGGCGCGTCCGCGCGAACGAGGCGATGATCCGCTGCCACGTCGCCTCGAACCGCGCCGCGCCGGACAGCCCCGGCTCCGTCTCGGCGGCCAGGATCCCGGCGATCTCCTCCCCCCACTCCTCGATCGCCCGGCGCAGCGCCGCGCGCAGCAGCTCGTCCTTCGACCCGAAGTGGTAGCCGATCGCCGCCAGGCTGACGCCCGACTCGGTGGCGATGTCGCGCGCGGTCGTGCGCGTGTAGCCCTTGCTCAGCAGGCAGCGCTTCGCGCCGTCCAGCAGGTCCTCGCGATTGCCCATGGGCAGACCCTACCCGAAGACTTAGACGTTCGTCTTAAACGAACGTCTTGCACAATCGTCTTACACGGCTGTACTGTTCACGGCATGAACGAGAACACGACCGTCCTGATCTCCGGCGCCGGCATCGCGGGCCTCACCCTCGCCTACTGGCTGCGCCGCCACGGCTTCGAACCGACCGTCGTGGAGCGCGCGCCCGCCATCCGAGCGGGCGGCTACAAGGTGGACATCCGCGGCGCGGCCCTGACCGTCGCCGAGCGCATGGGCCTGATGGACGAGATCCGCGCACGGGTCACCGGCGTCCGCAGCGGGACGGTCGTCAACGCGGCGGGCCGGCAGGTCGCGAGCATGGACGGCGACACCTTCGGCGGCCGGGTCCACGGCGACGCCGAGCTCCTGCGCGGCGACCTGCACCAGCTGCTCTACAAGAACACCGACGCCGAGTACCTGTTCGGCGACTCGATCGTCGGGCTGACGCAGACCGACACCGGCGTCGAGGTCGCCTTCGAAAGCGGCCTGGTCCGGACGTTCGACCTGGTGGTGGGCTCGGACGGCCTGCACTCGGCCACCCGGGCGCTGGCGTTCGGACCCGAGGAGGAGTTCCTGCGCGACCTCGGCCACCGCATCGCGATCTTCGGCGTGCCGAACCACCTGGGCCTGGACCGCGAGGAGGTCACCTTCATCGGCCCCGGCCGCACGGCCCTCGCCTACAGCACCGGCGACGGCGCGGACGCCAAGGCGATGTTCCTGTTCCGGTCCGGCGAGTCCGACGGGACCGCGGTGCCGCGCGGCCGGGAAGCGCAGGAGCGGGCACTGGCCGCCGCCTACGAGGGCGAGGGCTGGGAGGTGCCGCGGCTGCTGGACGCGATGTCCGCCGCACCGGACTTCTACTTCGACGCGGTCGCGCAGGTCCACATGGACCGCTGGTCGAGCGGGCGCGTCGCGCTGCTCGGCGACGCCGCGTACTGCGCGTCCCCGGCGTCCGGCCAGGGCACGAGCCTGGCGATGGTCGGCGCGTACGTGCTGGCCGGGGAGCTGGCCGCGGCAGGCGGCGACCACCGGGCCGGGTTCGCCGCGTACGAGCGGGAGATGCAGCCGTTCGTGGAGCGGAACCAGAAGCTCGGGCCCGCGAACCTCAAGCGCATGGTGATGCGGACCGCGGGCGCGGTCCGCATGTCGATGGCGATGCTCGGGCTGATGAACCGGATGCCGGGGCGGGAGCGGCTGATGGCGAAGGTCATCGCCCCCATCCACGCCGCCGCCACGGCGATCGCCCTGAAGGAGTACTAGGCCGCGACCGGGCGAGGGGCGCGCAGCGCCTCGGCCCGGGCGGCGATGACGGCGAGCTGGACCGCGATCGAGACGCCGAGGAAGCAGAGCACCTCGCCGACGTGCGGGGGCTCCTGCACGACCAGGACGCCGAGGGCGACCTTGCCGGCGATCATGGCGCCCCACAGGCCGAGCGTCAGGGCGTTGCCCTTGCGCCGGACGCCGCCGTCGGCCTCCCGCCACACCGGCATGAGGACGCCGCGCGCGAGGCCCATGGCCGCGCTGAGCGCGAGCGACCCGGCGAGCAGCTCCCAGTGCGAGGTGTCGGCGGGCCGCCAGTCGGCGAAGGTCGCGATCCCGATGGCGGCGAAGATCAGCGGCTTGCGCAGGTCGTTCGCGAGCCGGCCGACGGCCTGGACGGTCATCTGACGCTGGACCGACCAGGCGACGAGGGCGGCGAGCAGCAGGTACATCATCGGGGGGCTCCTTTATTCCGGTGGCGACATGTCAAAAGTAGAACCTCCAACCACGACATGTCAACTATGGAATGTGGAGCGTCGGTGCGGTCAGCCGCCCGGCGGCTCGAACAGGCGCAGCCGGTGCGCCAGCGCCGCCGCCTCCGTCCGCGACGCGACCCGCAGCTTCGCCAGGATGTTGGACACGTGGACGCCCGCCGTCCGGGCGGAGATGAACAGCTCCTCCGCGATCTGCCGGTTGCTCCGCCCCTCCGCGACCAGCCGCAGCACCTCGGCCTCGCGGCGCGTCAGGCCAAGCCGCCGCGCCGGGTCCGGCAGCCTCGGAACCGGCTCCGGTTCCGGTTCCCTCAGGGAGAGGCGGGCGCGCGCAGCGAGCTGCTCGACGGCCTTGAGCAGCGGTTTCGCGCCGAGCCGCGCGGCGATCGCGGCGGCCTCGCGGCACCGCCCGGCCGCCTCCCCGGGCGGTGCACCGGGCGCCTCGGCCGCCCGCATGAGCGCCTGAGCGAGCGGATACGGCCGGCCGAGCGCGCGCCAGGCCGCGACCGCCTCGTCCCAGCCCTGGTCGCCGGCCTCCGCGCGGAACGAGGCCCGGTACGCGTGCTGGACGGGCCCGATCACCGGCAGCCGCCCGGCCAGGTCGCGCAGCCCGGCCAGGCGTTCGCGGGCGCCGCACTCCGCGTCCGGGTCCGGGTCGGTGGCCGACCAGGCGAGCCGCTCTCCGCACAGCCGCGCGCCGGTCAGCAGCAGCGGCCACGCGAAGCGGGACGTCTCGGGCAGGCCGGGGCCCTCCAGGGCCCGGACGAGGATCGCGTCGGCGGCGGCGAGGTCGCCGCGGGCCATCGCGACCCGGCAGCGCAGATCCTGCAGCGGCAGCCGGAACGCCTTGCCGCCGTAGTGCTCGCCCATGATCGCGTACGCGGCGTCCGCCGCCGCTCCGGCCGCCGCGGCCTCTCCCTGCGCGAGCACGACGAACCCCAGGTTGACCTGCGCGAGCGCACGGAACAGCGGCGGCGGGTCGAGGTCCAGGACGTCCCGGAGCAGGGCGGCGGCCTCGTCCCAGCGGCCGAGCTCCCACAGCGGCTCGGCGCCCTTCGCGGCCAGGCCCGCGCCCTGGTCGCGGTCGAGTCCGGCGCGGCGCGCGGTCTCCATCCCGGCCGCGGCGACGGCGGCGGCCCGCTCGTCCAGGCCCATGCCGTGCAGCGCGTCCGCCTCCGCCATCGCGGCGATGACCAGCGGGACCGCCGACTCCCCCGCGGCCCGGGCGACCTCGGCCGCAGCGGCGATCCGGGGCAGCGCCGCGTCGAGGTCCCCGGCGGCGCCGTCGAGCGACCCGAGCGTCAGCAGCGCCCACGCCCGCACCCGCGCGTCCCCGGACTCGCGCCCGGCCGCGAGCGCCTCGTCCGCCAGCGCCCGCGCCTCGTCCGGCCGCGACATCAGGAACAGCCGGTTGGCCAGCGTCGACAGCGGGCGCCCCCGGACCGCCGCGGGCGCCCCGTCCGGCAGCAGCGCGACGGCCGCGCGTAGGTCGTCGAGGGCCGGGTCGCCGAGCCGGTGGCGGAGCATGCTGCGCAGTTCGAGGAGCAGCGCGGCGCGGCGCGGATCGCGGTCGCGGTCGAGCGCGGCGAGGGCCTCGGACGCCAGGTCGGCGCCCCGCGCCGCCTCGCCCGCCGACAGGCATGCCTCCGCCGCCCGGTGCAGGACGTCCACGCGGTCGACGCCGAGGACGCGTTCCGGCTCGGCCATGCCGTCCCACTGGCGGAGCACGCGTTCGAGGATGCGCAGCTGCTCGGGGTGGGCGTGGACGGCGCGCGCGGAGGCGGCGGCGCGCCACAGCGCGTCGAACGCCTGCTCCTTCTCGCCCGCCGCGCACCAGTGCGCGGCCTCCTCCGCTGCGGCGCGCCCGTCCGGGACGAGGCCGGGGTCGGCTTGCAGGGCGGCGCCTGAACGCTTGTGCAGGCGGGCGCGCGCGCTCGGCAGCGCGTCCTCGTACACGGCCTGGCGTAGGAGCGCATGCCGGAACGCGTAGCCGTCGCCGTCCGCCAAGAGGAGACCGCGGTCCACGGCAGGACGTATCGCGTCCTCTAGGGACAGGTCGTCCAGGCTCGTCACGGCCGTGAGGAACCGGTGCGCCAGACCACCTCCCCATGCCGACGCCACGGACGCGGCGTGCAGCACGCTACGGGACTCCTCCGGCAGCGGACGGAACCCGGCGAGCAGCAGGTCCCGAAGCCGGCGCGGCGTCCCGCCCTGCGCGCCCGCGTCCGCCAGCGCCTCCACGAACAGCGGGTTGCCCTCGCTGCGCCGCGCGATCTCCTCGACGGTGTCGCGGTCCGGCCGGTACCCGAGCCGGCCGGCGACCAGCCCGCCGACCTCGTCGCAGGTCAGCGGTGCGGGCTCCAGCAGGCGGACGCGCGGCGACCGCGCCAGCGCGGTCAGCACCGGACGCAGCGGATGCCGTTCGTCCAGGTCCGTCGACCGGTACGTGCCGACCAGCAGCACCCCGGGCCCGGACAGGTTGTGGACGAGGAACGCCAGCAGTTCGCGGCTCGACGGGTCCGCCCAGTGCAGATCCTCCAGGACGACGGCGAGCGGGCGTTCCCGGGCCGCGCCCTCGACCAGCGTCAGGACGTCCTCGAACAGCCGGGCACGCCCGTACACCGGGTCGGGGTCGTCCGGAGCGGCGCCGAGGACCGGCAGCCAGTGCGCGAGTCCGAGCCGTCCGCCGCCCGGCAGCAGTGCGGCGGCGCGCTCGGCGCCGAGGTCGCGGACGAGCGCGCGCATCGCGGCGATGAACGGCGCGTAGGCGAATCCGCCGGCGGCCTCGAGGCAGTCGCCGCGCACCACGCGCGTCCGGGACGGCAGCCGGGCCGCGAACTCCGCGACCAGCCGGCTCTTGCCGATGCCCGCCTCGCCGCCGACCAGCACGGTCACCGGGCCGGCCTCGCACGCGCGCGCGTACGCGTCCGACAGTGCGGCCAGCTCGGCCGTACGGGCGACGAGAACGGACGCCACCGCACCTCCTGAGCACCCGGTCCGGGAATCTGAAGAACCCGGCCCGCCGGACTACGTATTCCTCTCAATGCGGCATGAGCCGCCTGTCACGACCGTAGAGGTCATGGCATCCGAAAAGCACAGCCGGCTGGGCCTGCCGGTCATCCTCTCAGCGACCTTCATGGTGTCGTTCGACTACATGGTGGTGAACGTCGCGACGCCGTCGCTGCAGCGCGACCTGCACGCCGGGCCGGTCGCGCTCGAACTCGTCATCGCCGGCTACGCCTTCACCTACGCGAGCGGCATGGTGACCGGCGGGCGCCTCGGCGACCTGTTCGGCCACCGGCGGCTGTTCGTCCTCGGCATGGCCGCGTTCACCGCCGCGTCGCTGCTGTGCGGGCTCGCGCAGTCGCCCGTCCAGCTCGTCGCGGCGCGGCTGCTCCAGGGCCTGACCGGGGCGGCGATGGTCCCGCAGGTGCTCGCGCTGATCACCGCCGCGCTCCCCGCCGGGGACCGGCCGCGCGCCATGGCCTGGTACGGCGTCGTCCTCGGCGGCGGGGGCGTCGCCGGGCAGATCGGCGGCGGGCTGCTGCTCCAGGCGGACCTGCTCGGGCTCGGCTGGCGGACGATCTTCCTGGTGAACGTGCCGGTCGGCGCCGTCGCGCTCGTGCTCGCCGCCCGGTCGCTGCCCGGGGCCCGGTCGGACCGGCGGCCCCGCCTCGACCCGGCCGGCGCGATCGGGATCTCCGCCGCCCTCGCGCTCGCGCTCGTCCCGCTCGCGATGGGCCGCGAGCAGGGCTGGCCGGCCTGGACGTGGATCTCGCTCGCCGCGTCCGGCCCGGTCCTCGCCGCGACGCTGCTGTGGGAGCGGCGGCTCGCCCGGACCGGCGGCGAACCGCTGCTCGACCTCGCTCTGTTCCGCTCCCGCTCGTTCGACCTCGGGCTGGCGCTCAACGTCGCGTTCCTCGCCTCGTTCGGCAGCATGAACGTCGTCCTGACGATGCTGCTGCAGGGCGGGCTGCACCTGACGCCGCTCGAAGCGGGCCTGGAGTTCGGGCCGATGGCGGTGCTGACCATGGTCGCCTCCCTGTTCGGCCGCCCGCTCGTCGCCCGGTTCGGGCTGAAGGTGCTCGTCTGCGGGACGGTCGTCAGCGCGCTCGGCGTGCTCGCGTTCGCCGTCGAGCTGCACGCCCTCGGCGGCGGCGTCACCGCCGGGTGGCTGCTCGCGCCGCTCGGCCTGCTCGGGCTCGGCGGCGGGCTGACGCTGCCGTCGGTGATCGGCGCGGTGATGGCCGGGATCCGGCCCGCGCAGGCGGGCGCCGCGTCCGGGGTGCTGAGCACCGCGCAGCAGTTCTCCGGCGCGACCGGCGTCGCGGTGCTCGGCGCGATCTTCTTCGCCGCGCTCGGCGCGCACCCCGGCCGGGCCGCGTTCGCGTCCGCCGCCGAGGCCGCGATCTGGGCCGACTTCGGGCTGACGGTCGCGACCGTCGTCCTCGCCGCGCTGTTCCTGCGGCCCGCGTCCTCGGCCCCGGCCGCCGCCGCCCCGGTGCGGGAGCGGCTCCTCGACAAGCGCGTCTGACGGACGGCGCCGGCCGGGCCCGCGTGTCAGGTCCGGCCGGCGAGCGCGGCGCAGGCGGCGGCGACGAACGCGGCGACCACGGGATGCGGCCGGCTCCCGTCCCCCGCCAGCTCCGGCTGGAACAGTGTCGCGAAGTAGAACGGGTGGCCGGGCAGTTCGGCGATGCGCACCTGGCCCTCGTCGTCGTGGCCGGTGAAGCGCAGCCCGCCCGCCTCCAGCGGCTCGGCGTAGGCGGGGTTCGGCCCGAACGTGCAGTTGAAGCGCTCGATGCTGCGGGACACCCCCATGATCCGCTCGGCGGACGAGCCCGGCGCCACGTTCACCTCGCCCTCGTGGCCCGCGAGCGAGCAGGCCAGCGGCGTGATCACCGCGTCGCCGCCGGCGTCCTCGTTCTCGGCATGCGTGGCGCGGGCGATCCCGCACACGTTCCGCGCGTACTCCAGCACCATGTGCTGGAAACCGCCGCACGTCCCGAGCAGCGGGATCCCGCCCTCCCTCGCCGACCGGATCGCGGCGAGGGCGCCCGCCTCGCTGCGGTACGGGCTGCCGGGCAGCAGCCAGACGCCGTCGAAGCCGTCCAGGCCGCCGCCGACCTCGTCGGTCGGGATCCAGTACGCCTCGGCGAGGAGGCCGTCGCGCTCCCGGACGGCCTCCAGCAGCCGCGGGATGCGGACGTGCGACTGGACGTTCGGGGACCGCTCCCCCACCAGGGCGATGCGTGCAGTGAAGGTCATACCCCGATCCTTGCGCCGCGCCCTGGTTAAGCGCCAACGATGATTTCCGATGCCTCGATAAGCAACACTTATCTCGTGGACCCGCACCTTCTCCGGACGTTCGTCACCGTCGTGCGCACTGGCTCGTTCTCCGCCGCCGCGGCGGAGCTCGGCTACACGCAGGCCGCCGTGTCGCAGCAGATCGCGTCGCTGGAGAACGACCTCAAGGCCACACTGCTGCACCGCCGGCCGGTCGGCACCACCGAGGCGGGGGCGCGGCTCCTGGAGCACGCCGGCCCGATCCTGCTGCGGCTCCAGGCGGCGCGCGCGGAGATCGTCCGCATGTCGGGGACGTCGCGGGCCCGGTTGCGGATCGGGGCGTCGCCGCTGGCCTCCGTCCACGTCGCGGCGCCGCTCGCTCGCGCGCGCGCCGCCCACCCGCGCGTCGAGGCCACGCTCTGGGTGATGGGACGCGCCGGGATCGGCGCGGCGGTCGCGGCGGGCGACCTCGACATCGGCCTCGTCGACGGGATCGCCGCGCCAAGCGACCCGCTCCGGCTGGCCGACACCGTCCCGCTGGCGGCCGTCGCCGTCGCGGAACGGGCGCTCGCGCTGGTCCTGCCGGCCGCGCATCCGCTGGCGTCGCGTCCCGGCGCCGACCTGAACGACCTGGTCGACGCGCTCTGGCTGGACGTCCCGGACGTCGCCGTTCCGCTGCCCGCGCTCCGCCAGGCCACCGGCTCGCGCGACGGCTTCCGCCCGTCGCTGACCTGCGAAGGCGGGGACCTGCCGTTCCTGCTCGCGCTCATCGCCGCAGGTCATGGCCTTGCTGTCCTCCCCGCGGGCCTGGCGGGCGGCGCGGGCCTCGCGGAGGTGCCCGTGCGCGCGCCCCGGATCGTCCACCGGACGGAACTGCTGCACTCCCGCGCCACCGACCCGGCGACCGCCGCGTTCGTCGCCGCGCTGAGCTGAGCGAACGCATCCCGCTTGACCTTTCCCTCAGCCTGCGCTCATTATGAACATACGTTCATGAACATGCGTTCACAACGAGGAGGCCCCGATGGACGTCGTCAACACAAGCCAGGCCGAGGCATGGAACGGCTACGAGGGCGAGCACTGGGCCGGGCACCACGACCGGTACGACGCCGTCAACAACGGCTTCAACGAAGCGCTCCTGGGGGCCGCCGCGATCGGCCCGCGCGACCGCGTCCTCGACCTCGGCTGCGGGAACGGCCATGTCACCCGCCTCGCCGCACGGCGAGCACCGCTCGGCGACGCGCTCGGCGTCGACCTGTCCGCGCCGATGCTCGCCCGCGCCCGCTCGCTCGCCGGGCAGGAAGGTGTCCCGAACGTCGCGTTCGAGCAGGGCGACGCCCAGGTGCACCCCTTCCCGGACAGCGCCTTCGACGCCGCGATCAGCCGGTTCGGGATCATGTTCTTCGCCGACCCCGTCGCCGCGTTCGGCAACGTCCGGCGCGCGCTGCGCGACGGCGGGCGCCTCGCGTTCCTGTCCATGGCGTTGCTGGCCGGAACCGACCTCGGCACCGTGTTCGCCGCGATCGCGCCGCGGCCCGCGGCGGTGACCGGGCACAGCGGCCCCCTGTCGCTGTCCGACCCGGACCACGTCCAGGAGGTCCTCGGCGCGGCCGGATTCCGCGACGTCTCCTGCCGCACGGTGCACGCCGACCAGGTCTGGGGACGCGACGCCGCCGACGCCGCGGAGTTCCTCGCCGGCTGGGGCCCCGTCCGCCACAACCTCGGCGACGGCCCGGAGCTCCGGACCACGATCACCGACGCGATGCGCCCGTTCGAGCACGACGGCGCCGTCCGGCTCCGCGGCACCGCACTGCTGGTGCAGGCCCGCTCATGAGACGGGTCGTGGTCCTCGGCGGTTATGGGGCGGTGGGGCGCGAGGTCGTCGCGGGCCTGCGCGGGCACGTCCCCGAACTTGTCGTGGCGGGCAGGGACCCCGCCGGGGCGCGGCCCGTGGACGGCGCTGTCCCGATGCGGATCGACCTGCGCACCGGCGACCTCGGACGCATCGACGCCGACGCGGTGGTCATGTGCGCGGAGGTGGACAACGCGCGCGTGGCCGAGGCATGCCTGGCGCGCGGCGTCCACTACGTCGACGTGTCCGCGTCCTACGAGATGGTCGCCCCGATCGAGAGGCTGGACGGGCTGGCGGCCGCACGGAACGCGTCGGCGGTGCTGAGCGTGGGCCTCGCCCCCGGCGTCACGAACCTGCTCGCGCGCGAGTTCGGCGGCGCGGACGTGGACATCGGCGTCCTGCTCGGCGCGGGCGAGCGGCACGGGCCGTCGGCGGTGGAGTGGACCCTGGCCTCGCTCGGCGACCTGGGCGAATCATGGCGGATGCGGTTCCCCGAACCGTTCGGGACCCGGACGGTGCACCGCTTCCCGTTCTCCGATCAGCGCACCCTCCCGGGCCGGGTACGGACGGGCCTGGCCCTCGACTCGCGGGTGCTGACCGCCCTGCTCCCGCGGCTCGCGCCGTTCCGCGGCGCCGCCGCGCTGCGGGCGGCGTTCCGGCACGTCCACGCGGGCGGCGACCGGTTCGCGGTGGTGGCCGCGTCGGGCGGCGCGGTGCGGTCGTTCTCGGGGAGGCGGCAGAGCCGGGCGACGGGCCTGGCCGCCGCGCTCGCCGTCCAGCGGCTGGCGGAGACGCCGCCCGGCGTCCGGCACCTCCACGACGCGGCCGGCCCTGACTTCCTGGCCGAACTCGCCGCGCAGGGCTTCCGGCTCGGTCATTACGATGCGGGGTGATGTCTCCTCGAAAGGCGGCCGCGCTGCGCGGCGGCGACCGGACCCTGCGCGAGCACCTGATCGCGACCGCCGAGCGGATGATCGCCGAGCACGGGACGGCGGGGCTGACCGTCCGGGCCATCGCCGGGGAGTCGGGCGTCGCGAGCGGAGTGCTCTACAACCACTTCGCCGACAAGGAAGAGCTGATCGCCCTCGCCCTGCGCGCCCACGCCACGGCGATCATGCGCGGGCTGGGCGCGCTGCCCGAGCCGGGCACCGGGACGGTCGAGGCCAACCTGCGCGCCTACGTCGTCCACGGGCTGGCCCTGCACGCCCGGCTGCTGCCCGCGCTCACCGGGCTGCTGGCCCAGCCGAAGGTCCTCGCCCGCTTCGCGGCGCTGAGCGACCGCGACGAGGACTGGAAGGAGCGCCTGGCCCGCTACCTGCGCGCGGAGCGCGACCTCGGCCGCCTCGCCCCGGACGCCCGGGTGGAGGCGGCAGCGTCGATGCTCGTCGGCGTCTCCCACGAGACCGTCCTGTCGGCGCTGTTCCAGGGCGAGGGCCTCGCCCGCGAGGTCCCGCCCGAGGCCGCCGACGACCTGGTCACCACGGTCCTGCACGGCCTCACCCCCCGCTGACCCCGCTTTCAGGTCGTCATGGACATCGCGGCGCGGACCTCGTCGAGGGTCTGGTCGGCGATCGCGGCGGCGCGCTCGTTGCCCTCGGCGAGGACGCGGCGCAGGTGGCCGCGGTCGGCCATCACCTCGGCGCGGCGGGCCCGCATCGGGCGCAGGAACTCGTTCACCGACTCCGTGACCACCCGCTTGAGCGCGGCGCCGCCGCCGTCGCCGATCTCCGCGGCGACCTCGCGCGGGTCGCGGCCCTGGCAGAGCGCGGCGAGCAGCACCAGGTTGGACACCTCGGGACGGGTGTCGGGCGCGTACTCGATGTGCCGGTCGGCGTCGGTCACCGCCCGCTTGATCAGCCGGGCCGTCTCGTCCGGGGACGCCGACAGCGCGATCGCGTTGCCGCGGCTCTTGCTCATCTTGCGGCCGTCGGTGCCGAGCAGGGTCGGCGCGGCCGACAGCAGGGCGTCCGGAACCGGGAAGACCGGGGCGTACCGGTCGTTGAAGCGGCGCGCGATCGTCCGGGTGACCTCCAGGTGCGGGAGCTGGTCGGCGCCCACGGGGACGAGGTTGGACTTGCAGAACAGGATGTCGGCGGCCTGGTGGACGGGGTAGGTGAACATCAGCCCGCTGACCGAGGACTGCTTGGACGCGGCGATCTCGTCCTTCACCGTGGGGTTGCGGCCCAGCTCGCCGACCGTGACCAGGGACAGGAACGGCAGCATCAGCTGGTTCAGCGCGGGCACCGCGCTGTGCCGGAAGATCGTCGCGGTGGACGGGTCGATGCCGGCGGCGAGGTAGTCGGCGACGAGGCCCTCGACGTGCTCGCCGAGCCGGTCGGCGACGTCCCGGTCGGTGAGCACCTGGTAGTCGGCGACCAGCACGAACAGGTCGACGCCGGCGCGCTGGAGCCGGACGCGGTTGGCGAGGGTGCCGAAGTAGTGGCCGAGGTGCAGGGCGCCGGTCGGCCGGTCGCCGGTCAGGATCCGGAACGCGCCGGGGTCGGCGGCGATGCGCGCCTCGAGGTCGTCGGCGGGGGCCGCGGCGTCGGCGGTCTGCGGGGTGTCGGTGGTCTGCATGGTCTCTCCTCCTGGTTCCGGGGCCCGCCGGACGGGCCCGGGTGCGGAGAAGAGAGCGGGCCGTCCAGCGGACGGCCCGAGGCGTGCGTGGGTGTCGGCCGTCCTAGGACGGCCGCCAGCTCTGGCACGCGGTGCGGTTCACGGATCCAGAGTATCCCGGAACGCCTGACCGACGCCACTGGATAATCCGCTTCGGAACCAAATGGGTAGGCTGGCACCCATGACCGCACTGGCGCCCCGGAACACCGTGACCGACCTGTCGTTCCTGCTCGACCACACCGGCCTCGCGCTGAAGTCGCAGATGACGGCGGCGCTGGCCGAGATCGGGCTGACGCCGCGCATGCACTGCGTCCTGGTGCACGCACTGGAGGAGGAGCGCACCCAGATCCAGCTGGCCGAGATCGGGGACATGGACAAGACCACGATGGTCGTGACCGTGGACGCCCTGGAGAAGGCGGGCCTCGCGGAGCGGCGCCCGTCCTCGACGGACCGGCGCGCGCGGATCATCGCCGTCAGCGAGAAGGGCGCCGAGACGGCCCGGCGGGGACAGCAGATCGTCGACCGGGTGCACGGCGCGGCGCTCGATTCGCTTCCGGAGGCCGAGCGGGAGGCCCTGGTCGGGGCGCTGCGGCGGCTGGCCGAGGGGCATCTGGCGCGGCCGGTGCAGAGCCCGCAGCCGGTGCGCCGCAAGCGCGAGCGCAACAAGTAGGTCTACAAGAGATCGTCTCTAACAAAACTATCTGCTAACGTCTCTCCTGTTCGCCTCGAACGGGAGATGACCCCATGAACCTGTCCGCACGGTCCCGCGGGACCGCCCTCGGCGTGCTGTCCGCCGCCGCGCTGATGACGATCCTCGACGGCAGCATCGTCACCGTCGCGATGCCGTCCATCCAGCGCGACCTCGGCTTCTCCGCCGCGGCGCTGAGCTGGACCGTCAACGCCTACCTGATCGCCTTCGGCGGCCTGCTGCTGCTCGCCGGCCGGCTCGGCGACCTCATCGGCCGCAAGACGATGTTCCTCGCCGGGAACGCGGTGTTCACCGGCGCGTCCCTGCTGGCGGGCGCCGCCACCACCCCCGGCCTGCTGATCGCCGCGCGGTTCCTGCAGGGCGTCGGCAGCGCGATGGCCTCCGCCGTCGTCCTCGGCATCCTCGTGACGCTGTTCACCGAGCCCGGCGAGCGCGCGAAGGCCATCGGCGTCTTCAGCTTCACCGGTGCCGCCGGCGCGTCCATCGGCCAGGTGCTCGGCGGCGTCCTCACCGACGCGCTGAGCTGGCACTGGATCTTCCTGATCAACCTGCCGATCGGGCTGCTCACGATCGCGCTGGCGATCCCCGCCCTGCCCCGCGACCGCGGCATCGGGCTGCGCGCCGGCGCCGACGTCGCGGGCGCGCTGCTGGTCACGTCCGGGCTGATGCTCGGCATCTTCACCGTCGTCAAGGCCGCGGACGACGGCTGGACGTCGGCCCGCACGCTCGGGCTCGGCGCGGTGTCGCTGGCCCTGCTCGCCGGGTTCTTCGTCCGGCAGGCCAAGGCCGCCGCCCCGCTGATGCCGCTGCGCCTGCTGCGCTCCCGCAACGCGTCCGGCTCCTACCTCGCGCAGATGCTCTCGCTGTCGGCGATGTTCTCCTTCCAGATCATCGTGGCGCTCTACATGCAGAAGGTCCTCGGCTACGACGCCCTGCAGACCGGCCTCGCGATGCTGCCCGCCGCCGTCGCCATCGGCACGATCTCGCTGTTCGTCTCGGCGCGGCTGAGCCGCCGCTTCGGCGAGCGCACCGTGCTGCTCGCCGGGCTCGTCCTGCTGATGGGCGCGATGGGATGGCTGACCCGGATCCCCACGGACGCCGGCTACGCCACCGACCTGCTGCCCGTCATGGTGCTGGTCTCCGGCGGCGGGCTCGTCCTGCCCGCGCTGACGGGCCTCGGGATGGCCGGCGCCCGCCCGGACGACGCGGGCCTGGTGTCCGGGCTGTTCAACACCGTCCAGCAGATCGGGATGGCGCTCGGCGTGGCCGTCCTGTCGACGCTCGCCGCGTCCCGCACCGGGCACCTGCGCGCCGGCGGACGCTCCGAGGCCGCCGCGCTGACCGGCGGGTACCACCTGGCCTTCACCGTCTCGGCGGGCCTGCTGGTCGCCGCCTTCGTGGTCGGCCTCGTCGTCCTGCGCAGCCCGAAGCCCGCCGCGGACGCCTCCGCGCCCGCCGAATCCGTCCCCGCGAACGCCTGAAGGAGATCACCATGACCGAGTACGGCCCCGGACAGGGACCCGGCCCGAAGCCCATCGACGACGACGGCCTCGCCCGCCTCCTCGGCGAGCAGCAGTTCGCGGTCCTCGCCACCAACCGCAAGAACGGCCACCCGCACCTGTCGACCGTCGTCTACGCCTGGGACCCGGCGGAGCGCATCGTGCGGATCTCCACCACCGCCGGACGCGCCAAGGTCAAGCAGATCCGCAACGACCCGCGGGCCGCGCTCCACGCGTCCGGCCCGGACCACCTGTCGTTCGCGGTCGCCGAGGGCACCGCCGAACTGTCGGAGACCAGCACGGAGCCCGGCGACGCCACCGGACGCGAGCTCCTCGCGATGACGCCCGGCTTCCCCGACCCCGCCGACGAGCGGGCGTTCCTGGAGCAGATGGTCAAGGACGAGCGGCTCGTGATCCGCCTGTACGTCGACCGGCTCTACGGCACCGTCCTGCGATGAAGGACGGTGCCGGCCGCCCGGCTCAGCTGGGCAGCACCATCAGGATCAGCGGGAGGCCCGCCAGCACCGGCACGGCCGCCGCCGCCGCGAGGCGCGCCCGGCGCGGCAGCGGCTTCGGCTCCAGCAGCCGGTTGACCCGCGCCATCACCGGGATGTCGTCGGGGGACGCGACGCCGAGCGTCCCGGACGGCGCGGCGGCCGGGCGGGCGGCGGCGAAGCGCAGCAGCGCCGTCGCCAGCTCCCGCGGCGGGCGCCCCGACCGGGCCCGGTCGTCGGCGGCCATCTCGATCAGCAGCTCCACCGCGTCCAGGCACCGTCCGACCAGCCCGAACTGCGGGAACACCTGGCGCAGCGACGCGAACGGCAGCAGCACCAGGTCGTGCCGCTCGCGCGCGTGCGCGCGCTCGTGCGCGAGGACCGCGGCCAGCTCGGCGCGGTCCAGCAGCTCCAGCGTCCCGGCGCTCACCACCACCTTGGACGAGCGGACGCCCGGAACGCAGTAAGCGGCCGCGCCCGGGTGGTCGAGGACCAGCGTGCCGGGCACGGCCGAATCGCGGCGGGAGACGAGGGCGAGGAGTACTCGATGCCGGTGTCTGGCGCGGACCACGCGGACGACCGCGTACATCAGCATCACCAGCAGCACGGCGGCGAGGCTCACCGCGGACAGCAGCGCGGCCATGTGCACCGTGTCGAGCCGGGCCGCCTGGTCGGCGTACAGGCCGGGGATGCCGCCGAGGACCCCCTTGCGGTACGGCGCCATCGCGACGCCGAGCAGCGCCCCTATCGTGGCGACGCCCCAGCACAGGCCGAGCGACTGCCAGAGGGCTATGCCGAGGCGCGGGGTGCGCCACGTCCACCTGGCCCGGGACAGCAGGTGCGCCCCGCCGACGGTCCCCAGGGAGATCAATGCGAGCAGGGCGGTGCCGGTCATGCGGGTGGTTCCTTCGTGAGGCCGGCCAGGGCCTGGCGGATCACGTCGATCTCGTCGCTGGAGATCGTCCGGACGAAGTGCGCCAGCGCGGCGTCGCGGTCGCCCGTCTCGTCCAGGGCGCCCAGCATCAGCTCGGTGACGTAGCCCTCCCGGCTCTCGACCGGCCGGTACCGCCACGCGCGGCCGTCCCGCTCGCGCTCGAGGAAGTCCTTCTTGGCGAGCCTGTCCAGCACCGTCATCACCGTGGTGTGGGCGAGGTCGCGGTCATGGGCCAGCGCACGGCTCACGTCCCGGGCGGTGGCGGCCCCGGCGCCGGCGTCCTCCCGCGCCCACAGAACCTCCATGACCGTGCGTTCAAGCTCTCCAAGACCCTTCACGACGTCCAGATTATCCGACTGAGAGCGAGGTCACCACGGCGGGTAGTACTACGGGCTTCCGTACTACGTCTCGTAGTACTACGTTCGGTCGTATGAACGGCGTGCCGGGCGTCACGGTCGGCAACCACACCCCCGGCACGCCGATCCCCTAACCGCCCGCCATGGCGCCGACCACCATGAACGGCTCCGCGCCCGCCAAGACCGGCCCCGGCAGCGGCGCGTCCGCCGGCTCATGGGACAGGTCCTCGGCGCACGCGTAGAAGCGCACGAACGCCCGGCGCCGCCCCGTCCCCCGGTCCCGGATCGTCCCCCGCAGCACCGGATACCGGGCCTCCAACGCGTCCAGCACCGCCGCGATGGTCGTCCCCTCGACCTCCACCTCCCCGTCCACCTGCACGAGCGCCCGCAGATGCGCGGGCAGCACCACCCTCGTCACGGCAGCGCCTGCACTTCCACCGAGAGCACCGCCGGCAGGTCGCGGACGATCGGCGTCCAGCCGTCCCCCTCGTCGGACGACGCGTACACCTGCCCGCCGGTCGTCCCGAAGTAGACCCCGCACGGGTCCAGCGAGTCGACGGCCATCGCGTCCCGCAGGACGTTCACGTAGCAGTGGCTCTGCGGCAGCCCCTTCGTCAGCGGCTCCCACTCGTTCCCGCCGGTCCGGCTCCGGTACACCCGCAGCTTCCCCTCCGGCGGGTAGTGCTCCGAGTCGCTCTTGATCGGCACCACGTAGACGGTGTCGGGCTCGTGGGCGTGCACCGCGATCGGGAACCCGAAGTCGCTCGGCAGGTCACCGCTGATCTCGTGCCACGACTCCCCCGCGTCGTCGCTGCGCATCACGTCCCAGTGCTTCTGCATGAACAGCACCTCCGGACGCGACGGATGCATGGCGAGCCGATGCACGCAGTGCCCGACCTCCGCCTCCTGATCCGGAATCCCCTCCGACCGCAGCCCCCGGTTCGCGGGCCGCCACGACTTGCCCCCATCATCGGTACGGAACACGCCCGCGGCCGAGATCGCCACGTACATCCGCGACGCGTCCACCGGGTCGAGCATCACCGTGTGCAGGCACATCCCGCCCGCGCCTGGCTGCCAGTCCGGCCCCGACCCGTGGTTCCTCAGGCCCGGCAGCTCCTCCCACGTCTGCCCGCCGTCACCCGTCCGGAACAGCGCCGCGTCCTCGACCCCCGCGTACACCACGTCCGGGTCCAGCGGCGACGGCTCCAGATGCCACACCCGCTTGAACTCCCACGGACGCGGCGTCCCGTCGTACCACTTGTGCGTCCCGGTCTCCCCCTCGTACGCGAACCCGTTCCCCATCGGCCGCCACGTCGCGCCCCCGTCGTCCGACCGCTGGATCAGCTGCCCGAACCAGCCGGTCGACTGCGACGCGTACAACCGCTGCGGATCCGCCGGCGACCCGGCGACGTGGTACATCTCCCACCCGCCGAAGTGCGGCCCGCTGACCTCCCACTTCTCCCGCTTCCCGTCCGCGGTCAGCACGAACGCGCCCTTGCGCGTCCCGACCAGAACCCGAACACCGCTCATGCCGGTCCTCCTTCCATGCGCCGATCCCCGTTAGACCGCCCCCGCCCCCGGAACTCATCGGACCGGCCGGAGCGGTTCACCTGGTCCCTGGCGGAGCCGGTGAGCCGGGCGTATCCGGTGACGACGGCCTCGAGTTCCGCCGGGTCCATGACGTCCGCCAAGCGGGTGAAGCCGTCGGGCGCCCGGCGTTCGACCTCGTCGATCACGTTCTCGGGGCCGCCGGCCCGGTTGCGGAGGACGAGCTCGCCGGTGACGGGCAGGCGCTCGTCCTGGTAGGCGCGCAGGGCTTCGGCGGGCTCGCCGGGACGGGCGGCCAGGTGGTCCGCGAGGCAGGCCGCGTCCGTGATCGCCTGACCTGCGCCGTTGGAGCCCATCGGATACATCGGGTGGGCCGCGTCGCCGAGCAGGGTCACGCGTCCCCGCGTCCAGCCGGGGAGCGGATCGCGGTCGCACATCGGGAACTCGAAGCACTCGGGGACGGCCTTGACGAGGGCCGCGTGATCGAGGAACGAGGTGCGGAAACGGGAGGTCTGGTCACCGAGCCCAGCCGTCGCGGCACGGCGTGACCACTCCTGGCGCTGCGGTGCCGGGTCTCCGGGACGGCCGGTCCGCCGGCAGATCACCCAGTTGATGAGCCTGGTGCCCGCCCGCCGCCCCGGGGCTATCGGGTAGACGACCAGCTTGGCGTCGGTACCACCGGCGATGAGCATGGACCGTCCGATGCCCGACTCCGGCCATTCCGCGGCGCCCCGCCACATCATCACGCCGTTCCAGATCGGCGGCCCCTCATCGGGAAAGAGGACGGACCGGACCGTCGAATGGATTCCGTCGGCCGCCACCAGCACGTCACCGGTCGCCGATGCCGTGCCCTCACCGCTCCTGAAATGCGCACGTACGCCGTTCTCGTCCTGCTCGAACCCGACCAGCCGGCGCCCGGTCCTGACCGCGCCGGGGCCGAGCCGCTCGCGCACCGCCCGGAGCAACTCGCTTTGGAGGCGCCCCCGATGAATGCTGACCTGCGGATAGGCAAGCCCGGCGTTCCGCCCGCAGGGCTTGCGCATGATCTCCTGGCCCAGCCGATGGGCGTAGATCAGCTCATCGGGCAGGCTCCCCACGTCCTCAAGCCGTTCGAGGAGCCCCACCTCGGCCAGCTGCTTCACCGCGTTCGGCAGCAGGTTGAGCCCGACGCCCAGCTCGCGGATCTGCCCGCTCTGCTCGTATATCCGGCAGTCGATCCCTTTATCGTGCAGCCTCAATGCCGCCGCCAAACCACCGATCCCGGCACCTGCGATGACGACTCGCATAGCACTTCCCGTGCTTCAGAATTCCACCTGACGACACCGAAAGGCATACCCGGCCGCAGAGCAACAGCAACTACCCGACGATGACGAACGGCCCCTCGCCAAGAGGGGCCGTTCGCGCGGGGGGACGCCGCCTCAGCACTTCCAGGCGCGCCACCAGCCGGCCACCTCGTCCCATCCGGCGCACTTGCCCACGTACTTGTAGTTTCGCCTCGGCCCGCTCGTGATGTTGTACCACTTGGTGTGGCCCCCGATGTGCGCGCCCGACAGGCGGTACTTCGAGGCCGTCGGGAAGTTGTGCGCCGGACCCCAGTGGCAGTTCGCGTGCTGGTATCTCGCGGTGTACCCGCTCAGCACATGGAACTGGATGTTGCGGCCGCCTCCCGCGATGTCCGGCCGCGTGGTGTACCACTTGGAGTACTTGTCGGTCATCAGCGTTCCCGTCCTCTTCCAGTGCGCCTTGCAGTGCGCCGCCGGAGCAGCGGGCGCGCTCGCCGACGCCGACACGGCGTTCAACGTCAGCACGCCACTGGCGAGAGCGAACCCCGTCATTGCGGCCGCGATTCCGACTGTCCTCACTGTTGCCTCCTTTTGGTTCGGTCGAACATGAGGAACTTAAACGCCGGCGGTACACGTCCAGTACACGTCTCGCCATCCTCCCAACGCCACATAATTACCCATTTGAACCAATCCAACGAAATTTCACCGAACACCTACATGCCGTTCGCCCCACTTTGAGAACCACACTCCGGCTACTTTGGCGCCCATGGAGCAATGGCGAGTGACAGCGATCGGCCTACCCGACGGCCGCCCCCTCGACGGCGGCATCGACCAGAACGGGCGGTGGACCGACGCCCCGTCCGCAGCCGCCGAACGACTGCCCGGCCGTTACGCGCTTGCCGGGCTGGTAGACGCGCACTGCCACCTGAGCATCGCCGTAGACGACAAAGCCCCCGCCGGATCGCGCCCGCTCGACCTGCCTCAAACCCAACGAAATCTGCAGACCGTCCAGCAGGCAGGAATCACGCTGGTACGCGATATGGGAAGTCCCGACGCGCTCACCCTGCAGTTGCCCACCGCGCGGAACGGTGCGGGCCTACTGGCGGCTGGACGATTCCTGGCCCCACCCGGCGGCTACTTCCCCACCTTGTTCGAGGCCGTGACCGCCGACGACGTCGTCCAAGCCGCCCGCTCCCAGATCGCCGCAGGAGCACGTTGGGTGAAACTGATCGGCGACTTCCCCGCCATCGACCAGGGCGTGACGCGCCCAGACCAGGCGACGCCCACCTATCCGATCGAAACCGTCCAGCGGCTTGTGCAAGCCGCACACGCCGCAGGCGCTCGCGTCGCCGCGCACACGACCACGGCCTGGGCCGGCGAACTCGTCGCGGCCGGCGTCGACTCCATCGAGCACGGCGACGTCCTCACCAGCGACGATCTGCACATCCTGGGCGGCCGAGGCGGCGCCTGGACACCCACCCTCTGCGCGACCCTGGCCCCCGCTCCCGTCGACGACCCAGGACGCCGGCGACGCCGCGCCGAACGCCGCGAACGCCTCACCCACCTGCTGGCCGAGGCCGTCCGCCATCGAGTCACGGTCCTGGCCGGCACCGACGTCGTAGGCAACCTGCCCCGTGAGGTTCGCCTGCTGACCGAACTGGGCCTCACCCCACAAGACGCGCTCGCCGCCGCCAGCACCAACGCACGCCGATACCTGCTCACTAACCACACGAACGACTTCGCCCCGGGCCAACTCGCGAACCTGGTCACCTACCACCACGACCCCCGCGACGACCCCGACGTCCTCCAACACCCCGCCGCAACCTTCGCCGCCGGCCGCCGAATCCACTGACCAATCCCCGAGCTCAAAATGGTCGGATTCCAGCAGACCACCCTGGTAGCGACGCCAACCGCCCGACCCCGTTTCACACCTGCCAAGGAAGAGCCAGCAACCTCCTTCCTTTCCGAACGTCCCTCATCATCGATGTCGAGGTCGAAAGCATTCCGCGCTTTCTCCGGATGTTGATCAACCAGCTACGAGATCACCTGGAGCCCTCTAGCCCTGGCGACGCGAGGGGTGCTCGGACGGGCGGGGAGCGCGGACGTGGCGGAGCCTTTGGCGGTCGCTCGCTCCGTAGGCGGCGAAGTTTCGCCTGGCCTCAGCGAGGCTGAGCCCACGGTTAGGACCGCCGCGGCTCTCGTCGGCGTCGTGGTCGTCCTGACCATCGTCTTCCCAGAAGCACACGGGGCAGATCTCGAAATAGCCGCGCCGCTCAAGCGTCAGGTACCCGCAACACGGACATGCGTAAGGCTCGCCTCTCGACGGCCGATGCACATTGACGAACACACAGGTGATTGTCGTGTTCGGAGCGCACTCCCACAATTTGTTCCCTACGCCCCATCCTCGATGTCGGAGATCAGCTTGGTGCTGAGGTCGCTCTGCACCGCCAGACGGGTGTGGCCGGCATCGGGACCACTGCCCCAGGTCAGGGTGATGGTGGTGAACAGGTGGCCCGCACCCGAGTCGTGGTAGCGCACCTCCCAGGCGATGGGGACGTCCTGGGCTCTCAGGACACCGTCGGCATGGTTGACCTCTTCCCAAGCGGCGAGCCTCTGCCGGAGATCTTCGGTGAGGTAGTGGGCGCGCAATTCTTCGCCCAGGTCGTCCGTGCCGTCAGAGACCGCGTCGATGTAGGCCCCGTAAAAGTCGGCGGCCCTGTCCACGGCCGAGTCCGGGCTACCGGTGCGAACCGCGTTGCCTCCTGGGGTATCGCTCAACGCTCGCATCCCTTCAGTCGCGTTTGGACACAACGAGTTCATAGTGTCAGCAGGTAATCACTGTCTGCTATCAACGGGCAGGTACATCCCTGCTGCCCTGTAGCGACCCGTTAGAGGCCAAGCACCGCGACCTCGCTGGGCTCACAACTCCAAGCCGGACTCGACAGCCGACGAGGTCATCGTCCGTCACGCGGGCTGGGGCCGCTCATCACGCGACCAGCCAGATTGACTGACGGGACCAGTGCAGCGCGTCATCGCTTATCGATGAGCGTGTAGCCGCCTGCGATCAACGGTGCGTCGGCTGCGGGGGCCATGCACGTGCTCAGTTGACCCTCGCCGGGTTGCGGGCCTCCGCTGAGCCCGATCCGACTGGGACCGGCGCCCCGCTGGGCGATGTAGAAGCTGATGCCCATGCGTGCGTGCTCCTTCAGCATCTCCTCCCAGGGGCCGCCGGGCGTGACCCGCGTCAGCGTGCCGGTGACGGTCGCCGTAGGCCCGCCGGTAGTCAAGCAGTCGACCTTCAGATCGCCCCAGTTGGTGAACCATGTTCCGTCAGGCAATTTGAGCCGGTGCGAGATCCGGAACGTTCCCCACGACCTCGTAGGCCGCCAGGCACCACGGGGATCGAACGTGGCGTGAGCATCGACGGTGACCTGGATGTCGTTGTCGGGTGCCGGGAAATACATCCTGGCCCAGCCCCTGAGATGGGAGGTCTTGGCGACGGTATTGCCAGCGGGCCCGGCCTTGGACTCCGCCCCGGACGCCGTGGTGATCCCAACCGTGAGGGTCGTGGCGAGGCCGAGCATGGCCGTCAACCCCAGCAGAGACGCACGGCGCGTGCCGTTGATCATCGCGCTCACTCCGATCGAGGACATGGTGTCGCTTGCCCTCCAAGCCTGTCGACCGACGCATGGCCACGGCTCCCCTGAGCGATTGATCGCTCTCCCTCCCACGGGGGACCTCAAGCGCGAGAATCCCGCCCCTCTCCCGCCGGACGATCGAAGGCACAGCGCCCCATGCACTCCAACACGCCGCCGTGACCCCGTGGTTGAGCGGTGCCCCTCCCGCGCAAGTCGCTGAGTACGGCAGCCACAGCGCGACCGCCCTGCTCCGCGCCTAGGCAAAATGCGTTGCCGGTTGGAAGGAGAAGCCATGGAGGACAGCAAACGACCAGAACCTGCGAGGCTGATCCGACGGATCTGCGATCCCACCGTCAACTCGCAGAACTGGTGTGCCTGGAGCGCTGAAGAGACGAAGCGGCACTGCTGATCACGGTGATCGTGACGTCGACTCACGATCCTGCGGTTGTCGCGTGGCCCGGCGTAGTCCCCGGTCGTGTCGAACGAATCCCGGCGTCGGCACCGGACAGCAGCAGTGCCAGATGGAACCGGCTGCGCGCCCCGTACTTCTCCATCAGGTCCGCGACCGTGTAGGTGATGGTGCGCCGGCTCAGGCCCAGATGTTCGGCGACTTTCTGGTCGGTGCAGCCCTCGGCGAGCAGCGTCACCACCGCGCGCTCCCTGGCCGACAGCCCCGCCGGCCACCGCACCGGCTCGGCCGCCTGCCCCCACAGTCGCTGGTACATCTCGACCAGGGCGCGCACCAGCGGCTTGGCGGTGATC
This sequence comes from Actinomadura violacea, assembly GCF_017573465.1. Taxonomy (GTDB): domain Bacteria; phylum Actinomycetota; class Actinomycetes; order Streptosporangiales; family Streptosporangiaceae; genus Spirillospora; species Spirillospora violacea. The sequence continues at coordinate 195,861 of NZ_JAGEPF010000014.1, read as the reverse complement.
TGCCAGACCCCTTTCAGCGGATCCTCCGGGTCGATGGGCGTCATGACGACCGTCCGGTCGATGATGACCATCTTGGCCGGCAGTGCCGGCAGGATCCGATGTTCGGCGCCGGTGGCGATCAGGCGCACGTCATGGTCCGACGGGGCCGCCCCCAGCCAGCGCGTACGCACATCCGGCGGCATCGGCAGCGTCCCCAGCAGCGGGCGCTGGGACGACGCGGGAATCATGACCAGCCGCTCGCTGCGGTCGACGGAGACGATCTCGGCGAACCGGGCCACCACGGCATCGGCCCCGAACAGCGGGTACACACCGCGTCCGGCCCGCAGCGACTTCAGCCACGCCACCTCAGACATCGCCGGCCACCCCCTGGTGTCCCACCCGGTGAATCCGCATCCTGCCCCAGAAAACCGAGCGGCGGCAACGCAGGGCGGGCGCCGTTGCGACTTTGCGCAAGAACGCGGCAGGAGTGATGCGCGCCCCCCGCTGCGCCCTCCATGGTTCCTTTCATCCACCAACCTCGAAAGGACACCTCATGAACTACGACCTGCCGACCCTGGCCGACCGGGCCGAGCTGCACGACCTGCTGCTGCGTTTGGGACGGGCCCTGGACGAGCACCGCTTCAACGACCTGACCGCTGTTCTGACTCAGGACGCCTCCGGCACGACCCGCAACGGGACCGGGTCCAGCCGCGACGTCCTGATCGCACAGATCGAGGCCGGCAACAAGGACTACGCCCGCCTGCTCCACCGGTTCAGCAACGTGCTGACCGAGGTCGATGGCGACACCGCGACGATCCGCGCCTACATCACCGCCCTGTCCGGCCACGCCGACAGTCTCGTCCCGGCCTCCCGGGGGTACGGCCTGTCGCGCATCAAGGCCGTCCGGACGCCCGACGGCTGGCGGATCAGTGAGCTGAACGTCGAGCCGGTGTTCGTTGTGGGGCAATAGCGCTCGGACCCACGACCTATCGGGACCCATCGCCGCTGGTAGTGGCATCGTTTGACGCGGCGCTAATGGCGTCGTCGCCAGATCGGCCAGTGGTGGTGGTGTCCTGCCGGGTAGAGCCTCGCGAGCGGGGCGAGGGCGGCCAGGTGCGGGTCAATGGGATGAGGTCGGTGTCTTCGGGCAGGTCGGGCCGCTCGGCCGCGGCGGCGGCAAGCACCGCGTGGGCAAGTGCTGCGAGGGATGTCGGGGGCCCGAGCCCAGCACCGGTAGATGCCCGGCTCGCCGGTGTCGGTGTTACGCCGGATGAGCAGGTAGCGCGGCCCGCCTGCGGCGTCGGCTCGTCCATGTGCGGATACACCACTGATAGATGGGCCCCTTCGCGTCGTCGCCGGCCGAGCAGTCCTGCCAGGCCGTCCTCGCGCAGCCGGGCCGACCCGACCGGCACCCGCATCGAGCAGGACACCGCCAACACGTAGCCGACGCCATTTGCCGCGATCTGGGCGCCGGAACACAATCGACGCATGGACACGGTCATCAAGGAGGAGTGGGATTCCTGGGAGGTGTACGCCGCCGAGGACGACGCCGCCCACGTGGACGAAACAAAGACGTGGGTCCCGCCGAACCTTGCTGCCCTGGTTCAGGCAGTTCGGCAAACGCCCCTCTGTCGTTGGGCACCCGGCACCAGCCATGCGCATTTTCACCTGTGCGCCGGACTCAGGTTCGATGCGGAGTGGTCGCCCGCCTTCGTGGCACGCAGCCGCGCCGAGGGCTACCTGGTCTTTCCGCGGCATCCCCGGGACGACGCCGATGACGTTCACCCCACCCTGGTAACGCATTCGGCAAGAGAGGCGGCGGCCGAGCTGGAGCGGCTCTTGGCGGACTGGCATCCCCTGGGGGCAACGAACCTGCCCTGCGCGGATCTCCCGCGCGAACGACGCCCACCCCATGACAGACAGATTCGTGCCGAAGCGCCCTCCGGTCGCGGCTGCCCAGGGGCTGCGAAGCGACTTAGTTCGAGTTCGATTAGCCCCATTACCGACTGAGCGTCTACTCTCCGCCACGCGGCGGGGTCGTCCGCACGGTAGAGGGCGGGACCCGGGTGCAGGCGGGACCGTCTGCCTGGCCGCGCAACGGCCTGAGCACCGCAGCCCCTTGGCCGACACTCTCTGACCTGTGGCAAAGCGGTAGCCGGATCACCCGTACCGATATTTCCGCGTTGGTCGTCAACTGTAGAAGTGCCTGCCGTACTCCTCCGGACCCACGGTGAACCCGTCTGGCCTGGTCTCACGGAGGTAGTTGTACCGAGCATCGAACTTCTCGATCGCCTCGGGAATGCTGTAGCCGGACACCTGCCGCAAGGTCGTCAGGGCTGGAAAGATGCGGTGTCTCACGATGTGCCCATCGATCTCGGGCCAGCGGCTGGCACCGTCCTGGACAACTCGGAGTCCGGGCGTGAGCCTCGCACCCTTTTCCGCCCAGCTTGCAACGTCGCTGTCCTGGGGATGGTCGTAGGGTCCACCCGGGCTCACATGTTCACCTGGGGGTCTGCCCTCGGCGGATCACCCATGCGATCAGAGGAACGGCGATGACCGCTGGGAGCATCCGGTAGGCCGGCCCAAGGACGGCCACACCGATCACGGCGCTGACCAGGGCGATGAGCACGACTGGGATCAGCACGGGTGTGCGCCGGAGAACGTCAGTGAACGTCTCTCCTCCGGCCTCGCGCTGCTTCTGCACTCGGCTTCGGCGACCTTCCCGGGACACCTTCCAAACGATCTCAGCGGGCAGTGATGAACACAAGGCCGCTGGTGTCCGCAGCGGCAGCGCGGTTTCCATGACGACCGGACAGGCCTGGGCCGACGATGCGTGGCCCGGCGCGGCCGCCTGGTGACCGGCGCCCGACGTCGCACTTCGGGCAGCCAGGCACGTGGCCAGGCCAGCGGCTTGAGCGCCGCCCCTTGATACTGATCGCGCCCACGCTGTGGGGCGCTGGCTCACACCGGAGCCCCTTCGACTTTCCAGCGCGACCTGTTCGAACGCGCTCGGGGCCACTCCGCGTTATATTCCGGGACCGGTGACATCCGGTGGCAGTCCCGCTGCATGCGAGGCTCTTGGCCATGCGAACGGCCCCTGACCGTTGCGCCTGGTCAGGGGCCGTTTCGCTGGGTGTGGCGGGCGCAGGGTTCGTCGTGGATCTTGGCGGCTCTGCCCCGCCGACCTGCACGTGAGCCCATTCCGGCCGCCTCGCCCCGCCGGGTCGTTCCGCGTATTTTCCGGATCTTGAAGTCCACCTTCTGATCGGTAGATTCCCAAACGATCACCGCACCCGTCCGAATCGGTTCACACGCTCGGACGCGTGCCCTCCGCTCGCCCCGGGTCCGTGCGTCGCATCCCGAGATCGTCCGTATGCGAGGTTGCGGGCTTCCTCTTCCTTGGAACTGTCCTTTGTGTTCGGGCTGTAAGGCAGGAGTCCGACTGGCTGGTTCGAGCTCGTGGAACCACGCCCGCCAAACCACAACCTAGGGGATATGACGATGCAGATCGCCATGAACATCCACGTCCTGTCCGGCGAGACCCAGGAGGCCGCTGCCACGCGAGCGGTCAAGGAGGAGTACGGCGAGTCCGCCTCCGCGACCATCGTCGAGTGGCCCGGCCTGGGCTTCGAGACGGAGACCGGCGTGGCCTACTTCGACGTCCTGCTGGAGGCCGAAGGGATCTCGGAGGACTCCGACTCGATCCCCGAGGACGCCGTGTTCATCACGCGCGACGTTCACGTCCGGCCGGGCGAGACCAAGGAGGAAGCCGTCACGCGGACGGTCAAGGAGGAGTTCGGCGAGTCCGCCTCCGCGACCATCGTCGAGTGGGCGGCTTTCGGTATCGAGGTCGTCGAGGGCGGTTCCGTCCACTTCGGCGCCGAGTTGGCCGTCGTTGGCGTTCCTGAGGACGTCACCGAGGGCTGATACCAGTCAGGCTCCGGACAAGAGCCTGATACCGCTCAGCTTGTGGCCCCGTGTTCCTTCACCGGAACTACGGGGCCTCATCTGTTCCTGGCGAAATGATCGGCCTGCGAACCCGACAACCCCGAACTGGGGCGGGCCTCGACGGACGAACGAACCTGTCCGGAGGGGTCTGGGGAACCACGGGGTTCCCCAGTAGCGCACGCTCGACCGATCTTCCGGCAATCTCCCCGAGGACTCCAACGGCGCTCGACCAGGGTCACGCCCTCGTGCTCGTCGCCGAATGGGTTTAGACGCTCTGGCGTCGGCTCGTCAGGGCGGCGGCGCGCCCCTGCGGTGAGCGTTCGTGGCGGGGCCGGCGGGCGTGGCGCGGCGCGCGGCCCGGCGCGGCCGCCCGGTGACCGGCGCCCACGCCGCACGCTCCGGGCGGCCTGGCGCGGGGACGCGCAGCGGCCTGAGCGCCGCCGCCCCTTGATGACTGATCACGCCTACGCTGTGGGGGCTCTGGTTCGCGCCGGAGCCCCTTCGGCATTCCCGGTGCGACCTGCGGGAACGGGCTCGGAGTCATTCCGCCTATATTCCGGGGCAGTGACATCCGGGGGCGTTCGGTGGCGTCTCGCTGCACCTGGGGGATCTTGGATATGCGAACGGCCCCTGACTGTTTGCACTGGTCAGAGGCCGTTTCGCGTGCTGTGGCGGGTGCAGGGTTCGAACCTGCGTAGGCTAAGCCGACGGATTTACAGTCCGCTCCCATTGGCCACTCGGGCAACCCGCCGTGGCGTCGCTCTCGCGACGGCACTGGAAAGAATAGCGGACGCGGCGAGTGGTCGTGACATCGGAGGGCGGCCCGAAACCCTGTTCCCCTGTGGTCAGTGCAAGGTCATGCTGGACGCATGCGCTGGGCGGGGATGGCACTCGGGGCGGTGCTGGTGGTGCTCGGAGTGACGCTGGCGATGGGACCGTACCGGAACCTGGGCAGGCTGGAGCATGCCCGCTCGTGTGCGGGGCAGGAGCGGCGGGACTGCCTTCTGGCTTCGACCGCGACGGTGACGAAGCGGTACACCTACGAGACCAATGATGATCCGCCGACGCCCCCGGAGCCGCCGGCACCGCCGCCGCAGCCACCGCCACCGCCGCAGCCGTTCGGGGTCGTGGCGGCGTCCACGACCACGCACTACGCCGTCGTCGTGCGGGGAGCGGACGGCGGGAAGGCCGACTTCGACGTGGACAAGCGCTTCTATGAGCAGGTCAGGGTCGGGACGGTGGTGCGCACGCAGGTGTGGAACGGGAAGATCGTGCGGGTCTCCTTCGGCCGGGAGAGCGAGGACCTGACGCCGCGGGAGAGCCTGTTCTGGCCGTGGTCGCTCGCCTGGACCGGCCTGGTTGCGCTCGTCGGCCTGCCGTGGAAGGTCCGGGGCGAGTGGTGGGGCTCCGTCTTCTTCTGCTGGGTGGGGGGTGCGGTCCTCTTCCATGTGCTCCTCGCCTTCGGCGAGTGGCGGTGGGCGGTGTGGGGCGTCCCGCCGGTGCTGGTCTCGGCCCTGCTCGGCCGGCGGGCGGCGGTCTCCCGGCGGAATCGGTGGTGAGGCGGCCCGCCGCGGTTCAGGGGGCGGGGCGCGAGTCGCTACGCTCTCAGGACCGCGAAGTTGCTGCTGAGGGGAAGTGTGCGCGATGGCCGACAGCTCGTTTGACATCGTCTCGAAGCTCGACCGGCAGGAGGTCGACAACGCTCTGAACCAGGCCGTCAGGGAGGTGGCCAACCGGTTCGACTTCCGGAACGTGGACGCGGGGATCAAGTGGTCCGGGGAGAGCATCGAGATCCAGGCGAACACCGAGGAGCGGGCGAACGCCGTGCTCGACGTGCTGAAGGACAAGCTGGTCAAGCGGGGGATCTCGCTGAAGGCGATCGACCCGGGCGAGCCGCGGCTGTCGGGGAAGGTGTACAAGCTGGGCGTCGGGCTGAAGGAGGGCATCTCCCAGGAGGACGCCAAGAAGATCGGCAAGATCGTCCGGGACGAGGGGCCGAAGGGGATCAAGGCCCAGGTCCAGGGGGACGAGCTGCGCGTGAGCTCGAAGAAGAAGGACGATCTGCAGCAGGTCATCGCGTTGCTGAAGGGCAAGGACCTGGACGTCGCGCTGCAGTTCGTCAACTACCGGTAGGGCAGAGCGAGAGCGCGCCGGCCGCCTCCCCCGCAGAGGCGGCCGGCGCGCTCTCGTGGGTTATGACGCGGCGGCGGGCTCGTCGGTTCGACCCGTTTCGCAGAAGGGTTCGAGGCGGGCGGCGAGGGCGGTCAGGTCGAGGTCCAGGACGCGGGCCAGGGACGCGACGGTGAAGAAGGCGGGGGCGGCGATGGCGCCGCGCTCGATCTTGCGGAGGGTGTCGAGGGAGAGGCCGGCGTCGTGGGCGACGGCGGCGGCGCTGCGGGGGCCGCGGGCGGCGCGGAGGACCTGGCCGAGGGCCCGGCCCCGGTCGCGCTGCTCGTCGGTGAGTGGCGTGCGAACCATGGAAGCATTCTAATACTGGTATTACTATCTTCGCCATGGTGACTTACCGAAGCCCACGGGAGTGGGAGCGCATGCGGGAGGCGGGACGGGTCGTGGCCCGGATCCTGGCGGGGACGCGGGAGGCGGCGGAGCCGGGCCTGCCGCTGGCGGAGCTGGACGCGGTGGCCGGGCGGATCCTGAAGGAGAACGGCGCGACGTCGCCGTTCCTGCACTACAAGCCGAGCTGGGCGCCCGTGCCGTATCCGGCGAACATCTGCGTGTCGGTCAACGACGTGGTGGTGCACGGCATCCCGGACGGGCGGGTGCTGAAGGACGGGGACCTGGTCTCGGTCGACTGCGGCGCGACGGTGGACGGGTACTGCGGGGACGCGGCGGTGTCGTTCTTCGTGGGCACGGAGGACGAGGCCGGACGGACGCTCTTGGACGTGACCGAGCAGGCGTTGCGGCGGGCGATCGCGGCGGCAGTGCCGGGGAACCGGATGGGCGACATCGCGAGCGCGGTGGAGCGGACGGCGCGCAAGGCGGGTTTCGGGATCATGCGGGGCTGCGGCGGGCACGGCATCGGCACGGAGATGCACGAGGACCCGCCGGTGCCGAACGTGGGCAAGGCGGGCAAGGGGATGCCGCTGCGCGAGGGGCTGACGATCGCGATCGAGCCGATGTTCCACGAGGGCGGGTCGGACGACTCACGGACGCTGGCGGACGGGTGGTCGATCGCGACGACGGACGGCAGCCGGGCCGCGCACTTCGAGCACACGATCGCGATCACCGGGGACGGCCCGATGATCCTGACGGCGCTCTAGCGCGGCGGGCCCGCCATGCGTTCGAGGCGGGCGATGCGCTCTGCGGTCGGCGGGTGGGTGGAGAACAGCTTGCCGATGCCGGCGCCGCGGAACGGGTTGGCGATCATCAGGGCGCTGGTGGTGGCGAGCTCGGGGTCCTGCGGCAGCGGCATCGCCTGGGTGCCCGCCTCGATCTTGTGGAGGGCGGAGGCGAGGGCGAGGGGGTCGCCGGTGAGGCGGGCGCCGGCGGCGTCGGCGGCGAACTCGCGGGTGCGGCTGATCGCCATCTGCACGACGGCGGCGGCGACAGGGCCGAGGACCAGCATGAGCAGGGCGCCGAGCAGGCCGGGTCCGTCGTCGTCGTCCTCGCGGCCGATCGGCAGGAAGATCGCCAGGTGCGACAGGTAGGTGATCACGGTGGCGATGGCGGCGGCGACGGAGGAGATCAGGATGTCGCGGTTGTAGACGTGCGAGAGCTCGTGGCCGAGAACGGCGCGCAGTTCCCGCTCGTCCAGCATCCGCAGGATGCCGCGGGTGCAGCAGACGGCGGCGTTGCGCGGGTTGCGGCCGGTGGCGAACGCGTTCGGCTGGCGGGTCTCGGAGACGTACAGCCGCGGCATGGGCTGGCGGGCGGCGGTGGACAGTTCGCGGACGAGCCGGTAGAGCACCGGTGCCTCGACCTCGCCGACGGGGTGGGCGCGCATGGAGCGCAGGGCGATCCGGTCGGAGAAGAGGTAGGCGACGCCGTTGGTGCCGAGGGCGATGACCAGCGCGATGGCGAGTCCGGTGGTGCCGCCGAACGCCCAGCCGATCGCGAGCATCAACGCCGACAGCGCAGCGATCAGTGCCGCCGTCTTGACGCCGTTGAACCGCACTCTGCACCGCCTTCCGGTCCGTTGCCCGCCATGAACAACAACGGTGTGACCTGCCTCAACGTTCCCAATACGGGCGGCGGTCCGGCGGGGGCGGCGCCGGGTCAGGTCGCGGCGGAGACGGTCTGCAGGACGATCTGGGGGGCGATCGACAGCACGACCGCGCCGGCGGCGGTGGCGGCGAGGGCGGCGCGGACGGGCCATCCGGGGACGGGGTCGGCGAAGGGCCGGGCGGGCGGGGTGAACAGCCGGACGGCCCAGGCGAGGTAGTAGTACAGGCCGATCGCGGTGTTGACCGCCATGATCGCGGCGAGCCAGGTGACGCCGCCGGCGACGGTGGAGCGGAACACCACGACCTTCGCGAACAGCCCCATGACGCCCGGCGGGAGGCCGGCGAGGCAGATGAGGAAGAACGCGAGGGCGGTCGCGGTGGCGGGGCTGCGGTGGGCGAGGCCGCGGTAGTCGTCCAGCTCGTCCCAGCGGGGGCGGGCGCCGCGCAGGACGCGCCTGGCGAAGCCGGTGACGACGGTGAACGCGCCGAGGTTCATGACGGCGTAGAGGGCGACGTAGGCGGTGGTCGCGGCGACGGCCTCGTGGAGGCGGTGGGCGCCGACCGACAGGGGCGCGAGCATGTAGCCGGACTGGGCGACGGAGGACCAGGCCAGCAGCCTGATCGCGGTGCGCTGGCGGAGCGCGACGAGGTTGCCGAGGGTCATGGTGATCGCGGCGAGGACGGCGATCACCGGCCCCCACACGTGCCCGTAGGCGGGGAGTCCGAGGGCGAGGACGATCGCGAGCCCGGCGAATCCGGCGGCCTTCGACACGACGGACAGGAACGCGGCGACGGGCAGCGGCGCGCCCTGGTAGACGTCCGGGGCCCAGAAGTGGAACGGGACGGCGGCGACCTTGAACGCGAACCCGGCGAGGACGAGGACGACCCCGGCGGCCGCGACCGGGTCCAGGTCGGAGGGGACGCGGGCGAGGGCGGGGGCGATCCGGTCGAGGTGCATGGCGCCGGTCGTCCCGTACACCAGCGAGATACCGAACAGCATCACCGCGGTGGAGACGACGGAGACGAGGAACAGCTTGAGCGCCGCCTCGGACGCCCGCCCGTCGTAGCGGCGCAGCCCGACCAGCGCGAACACCGGCAGCGACAGCGTCTCCAGCGCGACGAGCAGCAGGATCAGGTCGCGGGCGGCGACGAGCGCGAGGGCGCCGGTCACCGCGCACAGCAGCAGGAAGTGGTACTCCCCCGCCGGGATCCTCGAGTCGGTGATCTCCTGGAGCGACAGCAGCACGACGACCAGCGCCGCGGCGAGGACGATGCCCTGGAACAGCAGCGTGAAGTCGTCGGCGACGTAGGAGCAGGAGCGGGGCCCGCCGCCGCGCAGCGAGGACGGCACGCAGAACGTGGCGCGCCGGTCGCCGGCCGCCAGCACGATCACCGCGATCAGCGCCGCGCCGAGGGACCCGCCGCAGGCCAGGCCGAGGACGCGGCGCGGCGCGTCGAACGCGTCGGCGAGCAGCAGCCCGAGCGCGGCGGCGGCGACGATCAGCGGCGGCGCGATCGCCGCGTAGTCGATGCCCTGGATCATCAGCCGCCTCCGAACAGCGCGCGGACCGGCGCGGCGGTCACGTCCAGCAGGGTCTTCGGCCACAGCCCGACGAGCAGGGTCAGCGCGATCAGCGGGACCCAGGCGGCGTACTCCTGGGCGGTCACCGCGGCGGGGGCGGGCCCGGCGGGTTCCGGCGCGGGCCCGTGCGTGATCTTGGCGAGCATCCGCAGGAAGTAGCCGGCGGTGAGCAGCGCGCCGATCCCCGCGACCGCCATGAACACGACGAACGCGGTGCGCGGCAGGTCGGCGTGCGGGCGGTACGCGCCCACCATCGCGAGCATCTCGCCCCAGAATCCGGCGAGTCCCGGCAGGCCGAGCGAGGCGACGGACGCGAACGTCAGCACGGACGCCAGGCGCGGCGCCCGGCCGAGCATCCCGCCGCCGAGCGCGTCCATGTCGGTGCTGCCCCAGCGGTCCTTCACGGCTCCGGCCAGGAAGAACAGCAGCCCGGTGATCAGGCCGTGCGCGATGTTGCCGAACAGCGCCGCGTTGACCCCGACCGGGGTGAGCGACGCGATGCCGAGCAGCACGAACCCCATGTGCCCGACGGACGAGTAGGCGATCATCCGCTTGAGGTCGCGCTGGGCGAGGCAGGCGAGCGCGCCGTAGACGATCCCGATCACGGCGAGGAGCCCGAGCCACGGCGCCCACACCTGCGCGCCGTCCGGGGCGAGCGGCAGCGCCACCCGCACGAGCCCGTAGGTGCCCATCTTCAGCAGCACCCCGGCCAGCAGCACGGACCCGACGGTCGGCGCCTCGGTGTGCGCGTCCGGCAGCCAGGTGTGCAGCGGCCACATCGGCGCCTTCACCGCGAACCCGATCCCCATCAGCGCGAACGCGGTGATCTGGACGCCGCGGGAGACGCCGGCGCCGTGCCGCGCGGCGAGCTGGACCATGTCGAGCGTGCCCGCGTTGACGGCGACGAGCAGCATCCCCGCGAGCAGCAGGCCCGAGCCGAGCAGCGTGTACAGGATGAACTTGGTCGCGGCGGCGCGGCGCCCGGCCCCGCCCCACAGCATGATCACCACGTACATCGGGATCAGGACGGTCTCGAAGAACACGAAGAACAGCACGAGGTCCAGGGCGGTGAACGTGCCGATCAGCCCGACCTCCAGGACGAGCAGCAGCGCGGTCAGCAGCCGGATCATCCCGCCTTCGGGGGGATGCCGCAGCGTGTAGAGGAAGCACAGGAACGTCAGCAGCGCGGTCAGCACGACCAGCGGCAGCGAGATCCCGTCGGCGCCGAGGTGGAACCGCAGCCCGATCGCGGGCGCCCACGCCCAGTTCGCCTGCAGCTGCGTCCGCGAGGTGTCGCCGAAGTCGAACGCGGTCAGCGCCGAGACCGCGACGAGCAGCGTCGCCGCGGACACGCCCGTCCCGAACGCCCGGACCGCGAACCCGGTGCGCAGGAACCGGTCCGCCGGGACGAGCATCGCCAGCGCCCCGAACAGCGGGATCGCCATCATCCACAGGAAGATCACCGGAAGATCACCACCAGGGCCGTGATGACGGCGACCCCCGCGAGCAGGCCCGTCAGGTACGCCTGCGCGTTGCCGTTCTGCGGGATCCGCAGCAGCCCGCCGAGCCGCCGCGCGCCCCGTCCGGACCCGACGACGGCCGCGTCCACGCCGCGCCGGTCGAACCACACGACCCCGCGCGCGAGGGCCTGGACGGGCCGGACGATCGCCATCGCGTACAGCTCGTCCACGTAGAAGCCCCGCGCGAACACCCTGCGCAGGGCCCCGAGGGCCTTCGCCGGATCGGCCGCCGGATCCCGGTTCCACAGCAGGAACACCGCGCCCGCCCCGACGATCAGGAGCCCGACGCCGATCAGCGCCGGACCGAGGTGCGGGCGCAGCTCGCCCGCCCCGAGCCCGAAGAACCCGAGGATCGCCGCCGGGACGGCCACCGCCGCCGCCGTCCACGTCATGATCTTCGACGGCTCGCGGACCTCGTACGTCCCGCGCTGCTCGCCGAAGAACACCATCAGCCAGGCCCGCATCGCATACGCCGCCGTCAGCGCGACCGTCAACAGCAACCCCAGGTAGATCAGCCACGCGGTCCAGTGCGGCAGGTCGGGGGTGGAGGAGTAGGTCCAGACCGGGCCGCCATGGAGCCGCACCAGTCTGTCCACACCGGTATCGGCCGCAGGACCGTTGTCGAGCGGGGCGTAGGCGAACCAGCTCGCCTCGGCGGTGGGGTGGGTGGGGAAGGCGGCGTGCTGGGCGGCCTCGATGACGGAGTCCTTGCTGAACCAGCCGCTGAACGGCGGGACGCCCGCGAGCGCCGCGAACCCGACGGTCATCGACCAGAAGGTGATCGGCATGCCGCGCCGCAGCCCGCCGTGCTTCGCGAGGAGCGTGGACCCGGTGGTCGCGATGACGCAGCCTGCGGCGAGGAACAGCAGCGCCTTGAACGCGCCGTGCGTCAGCAGGTGGAAGATCGCCGCGGACTTCGCGCCGACCGCGAGCGCGACGCCCATCACGGCGAGCTGGCTGATCGTCGAGTAGGCGAGCACGCGTTTCAGGTCGTCCTGCGCGAGGGCCGCGAGCGCCGCGCCGACCATCGAGATCACCGCGATGACGCCGAGCACGGCCGGCGCGCCCGGCGCGGCGGCGAACACCCCGTACAGCCGGGCGACGACGTAGATGCCGGCCGCGACCATCGTGGCGGCGTGGATCAGCGCGCTGATCGGCGTCGGGCCCGCCATCGCGTCCGGGAGCCAGGTGTGCAGCGGGAACTGGGCGCTCTTGCCCGCGACCCCCGCGAGGAGCAGCAGCGCGACGATGGTGAGGGTGCTCCCCGGCATCGTCCAGACCCGGGTCAGGACGCCGTGGATCTCGAACGTGCGGGCGCTCAGGCCGAGCACGATGATCCCGATGAGGAAGCCGACGTCGCCGAGGCGCGTCACCAGGAACGCCTTGACGGCCGCGCGGGAGTTGGCGCGCTCCTCCCAGTGGTGGCCGATCAGGAAGTACGAGCAGATGCCCATGACCTCCCAGCCCACGTACAGGACGAGGAGGTCGCCGGCGAACACCACCAGCAGCATCGCGGCGGTGAACAGCGAGACGAACGCGGCGTAGGACGAGTAGCGCCGGTCGCCGTCCATGTAGGCGACCGAGTACACCTGGACGGCGAGCGCGACGCAGCAGACCATCAGCGCGACGACCGCGGACAGGCCGTCCACCTGCAGCCCGACGCGGATCGGCACCGAGCCGGTGTCGATCACGGTCAGCGCACCGGTCCGCGCGCCGGGGTCCTGCCAGACGACGAACGCGACGATCGCCGACAGCACGAGCGACACCGCGGCCGGCGCGCAGGCGATCAGCGCCGGGCCGTTGCGCAGCGGGCCGCCGGAGCCGAGCAGGCGGCCGAGCGACGGGCCGCCCAGCATCCCGGCGAACGCGGCGAGGAACGGCAGCAGGATCGTCAGGGACGCGAGCCAGATCACGGCGCCGCCTCCTCGACCTCTCCGACCTCTCCGACTTCGCCGGCTTCGGCCGCGTCGTCGGACTCGGCCAGCGAGCGGAGCCGGTCGACGTCCACCATCTCCCGGTTCCGGTACACCAGCAGGACGATCGCGAGGCCGAGCCCGACCTCCGCCGCCGCGATCACGATCGTGAACAGGGTGAGCACCTGCCCGCCGTGCAGCCGGTCGCGGAACCACATGTCGAACGTGACGAGGTTCAGGTTCACCGCGTTCAGCATCAGCTCGACCGACATCAGGACGAGGATCGCGTTGCGCCGCGCCAGCACCCCGTACACGCCGACGGAGAACAGCAGCGCGGCGACGACCGTCGGGTAGGCCAGATGCATCAGCCGTCCCCTTCCCCGGAGCCCGGTCCGCGGCCCGGGCCGATGCCGGTCCGGGACAGGACGATCGCGCCGACCAGCGAGGCCAGCAGCAGCACCGACAGCACCTCGAACGGCAGCACCCACGTCCGGAACACGCTCGCGCCGAGCTCGCCCGCCGAGCCGCCGCCCGCGCGCAGCGGCATCCGCTCGTCCCGGAACCCCATGACCATGACGGTGACCAGCACCGCGGCGGTGGCGGCGGCGACGGCCGCGGCCGCCCACCGGTTGCCGGAGTCGAGGTCGGCGGAGTCGCCGATCGGCGCCCGCGTCAGCATGATCCCGAACAGCAGCAGCACGACGACCGCGCCGACGTAGATCAGCACCTGCACCCACGCGACGAACTCCGCGGTCAGCACCACGTAGCCGCCCGCGAGCGCGCCGAACGACAGCACCAGCCACAGCGCCGCGTGGACGAGCCGCCGCGTCGTCACGACCATGATCCCGGACCCGACGGCCACCACCCCGAGCAGCGTGAAGACGATCTCCTGGCCGCTCATCGGCGGTCCCCCGGCGGACCGGGCGGCGGGCGCCGCGCGGCCCGCGCCGCCGCCTTCTCCGCCGCCGCGATCTCCTTCGGCGGCTCGGCGGCCGGGTCGTGCACCTGCGGCGGCGGCACCGTCCACATCCACTCGCGCAGCCGCTCCTTCTCGTGGGTCAGCTCCGCGATGTCGTACTCGGCGTACTCGAACTCCGGCGACCAGAACAGCGCGTCGAACGGGCAGACCTCGATGCAGATGCCGCAGTACATGCACAGCGCGAAGTCGATCGCGAACCGGTCGAGGACGTTGTGGACGCGCGGCCGCCCGCCGCCCTCGGCGGGGACGGTCTCCTTGTGCGAGTCGATGTAGATGCACCAGTCGGGGCACTCGCGCGCGCAGAGCATGCAGACGGTGCAGTTCTCCTCGAAGAGCGCGATCACCCCCCGGCTGCGCGGGGGCAGATCCGGCTGCACCTCGGGGTATTGACGCGTGATGGAGCGCCGCGTCATAGTCCGCAACGTGACGGCCAGCCCCTTGGCCAGCCCGCCTCCCGGTAGCCGTCCCACGCGCAACATGATTGCGTACGAAACGCCGCGGTGGAACGCGGCGGGTTCCGCGTTCGTCGGACGATACGTGGGCACCCGCGGCCCACGCTCCTGTACGCCTGCGGGCAAGGAGGACCTGTGAGCCACCATGCGGACGGACAGTACGACCACGAACCCGACCCTGCCCGCCCGCAGCCCGCCGCGTCCTCGGGCGCGACACCGCCGAAGGGCACGCCCTCCCGGGAGACGCCGCCGGGCGGCCTGCCGATGCACCGCACCACCAAGCCGGACGGGTTCACGCCGCCGGGCGGCACGCAGCAGCCACCGCCGCAGCCGCCGCGCCGCCCGCTCGTCCCGCCCGTTCCGCCCGCCTCGCCCGCTCCGCCGCGGCCGGCCGCCTCCCCGCCCGGCCCCGCGTCGCCGCCGGGTCCGGCCGCACCGCGCCCGGCGACGCCCCCGTCGCCGTCGCGTCCCGTCCCGCCGGCGGGACGGCCGGACCGGTCTCCGACCTGGGGGTCCGGCGGGTATCCGCTCCCGCCGCTGCGCCCGGTGCCGCCGCTTCCGCCGCCGCCCCCGCAGCCGAACGGCGTGCTATGGGCGATCCTGCCCTTCCTCACGTTCGGGTTCGCGACGCCCGCCACGTTCCTCTACGCCGCCGTCAAGCGCGGCTCGTGGAACTACGGGGTCGCCGCCACCGGCTACGGGCTCGGCCTGGCGGCGATGATGGCCGCGCTGAACACCGACAACGCGTTTCTGATCGTGCTCGGCACGATCCTGCTGCTGACGATGTGGCCCGCCGGCACCGCGCACGCGTTCGCGGTGCGCCGCAGGGTGTATCCGCGCGAGGCGCCGCGCAGCCACCACAACGAGAACGCCGTCGAGTACGCCAAGTACCGGCGGGGCCTGCGCGCCGACGCCCGCGCGATCGTCGCCGACGACCCGGCGCTCGCGCACGAGCTGCGGATCGGCCGCCCGGACGTGCCCCGCGCCTACGACGACGGCGGCCTCGTCGACGCCAACCACGCCCCGGCCGAGATCATCGCCGCGCTGCCCGGGATGACCGAGGAGCTGGCCGAGCGGGTCGTCGCGCACCGCGACGAGCACGGCACGTTCGTCTCCGTCGAGGAGATGGCCGTGGACTGCGACCTGCCGCCCGCGATCATGCCGCAGCTCGCCGAGTACACGATCTTCCTACCCTGACCGGACGGCGGCGGGAAGCTAGGCGAACGCGACCTTGAGGACGCCGGTGAGCGCGAGCTGCGCCAGCGACAGCGGGACGAGCCATGTCCAGGCGAGCTTCTGGAGCTGGTCCTCGCGCATCCGCGGGTAGCTGACCCGCAGCCAGATCACGCAGAACGCCAGCACCGCGACCTTGATCAGCGTCCAGAGCCAGCCCAGCTCGGTGTTCAGGAACGGGCCTTTCCAGCCGCCGAGGAACAGCACGGTCGTCAGCGCACAGAGCACCACGATCCCGGCGTACTCGGCCAGGATGAACAGCGCGAACCGCAGCCCGCCGTACTCGGTGTACGGACCGAAGATGATCTCCGAGTCGGCGACCGGCATGTCGAACGGCGGTCGGCGCAGTTCCGCCAGGCCCGCGACGAAGAACACCACGGCGCCGACCGCCTGCCACGGCAGCCACCACCAGCGCCACTCACCGACGATGCCCTGCAGCGACAGCGTGCCCGCCGCCATCGCCGCCGACGACGCCGCGAACACCATCGGCAGCTCGTAGGACATCAGCTGCGCCGCGACCCGGATCCCGCCGAGCAGCGCGTACTTGTTCGCGCTCGCCCAGCCCGCCATGATCGCGCCGATCACCCCGACGCCCATCACCGCGAGCGCGAAGAACACCCCGGCGCCGAGGTCCAGCGCGACCTGCCCGCCCGGCCCGATCGGCACCACGGTCAGGACCAGCAGGTACGGGACGAGCGCGACGCCCGGCGCCAGCTTGAACACCCACCGGTCGGCGTCGCGCGGGACCACGTCCTCCTTCTGCGCGAACTTCACGCCGTCGGCGACGAGCTGCGCCCAGCCGTGGAAACCGCCCGCGTACATGGGGCCGAGACGGCCCTGCATGTGCGCCATCACCTTGTGCTCGGCCTGCCCGACCAGCAGCGGCAGCAGCGCGAACGCCGCCGCGACCAGCACCAGCTTCCCGATGATCTCAAGCATCCGGGCCCCGCTCCTGCGGCCGCGCGGGGCGGCCGGCGGCCCGGCGGCGCTCCGCGGCCTCGGCCCACGGGCCCTCGTCGGGCACGCCCGGCGGGCGGACGCGGCGGCGGCTCGGCGCGCCGTGCCCCGACTCGCCCGGCTCCTTCGCGCCCGGCCACGGCTTGGCGACCCGCGCGGCCAGCACGAAGTCCTTGCGCAGCGGGTGCCCCTCGAACCCGTCCGGGAGCAGCAGCGGGACGGGGTTCGGGTGCCCCTCGAACACGACGCCGAACATCTCGGCCGTCTCCCGCTCGTGCCACGCCGCGCCCCGGTAGACGCCGGTGGCGGTAGGCAGGGACGGCGCGTCCCGCGGCACCCGCGTCCGGACGAGCAGATGGTGGCGGCGCTCCGGCGAGTACGCGTGGACGACGATGGCGAAGCCCTCGTCGAGCTCGTCGACGCCGGTCAGCCAGTCGAAGAAGGCGCAGGCCAGGTCGTCGCGGGCGAAAGTGAGGGCCTCGATCCAGCGGTCGGCGGGCACGCCGACCGACAGGCCGCCGGCCGTCTCCTCGGTCGTCACGTCGTCGCCGAACCGGCCGGTCCAGGCGGCGGCCGGCTCGGCGGGGGCGCTCACCGGCTCCGCCCGATCTCGTCGTCGTTCCCGTCGTCGGCGAGGCCCGGGATGATCGACGGGTCGTGCTCGTGCGGGGGCCGCCGCGGCGGTTCGGCGGCGGGCTCCGGCTCGGCGCCGGCGTCCTCGGGTTCGGGCGCGATGGCCGGGATCGGCCGCGTCTCGTCGTCGGGCCGGACCGTGCCGGGTTCGGGTTCGGGTTCTGGTGCGGCGGCGGGCAGCGGCCTGGTCTCGTCCTCGGCGGCGGGCGCGTCGCCGGGGCCCTCGGCCCGCGGTTCGACGGGCGGCACGGGACGCGTCTCGTCGTCCGGGCGCGCGGCCGGGGGTCCTGCCTCCGGCGCGGGCTCCTCCGCCTCCTGGTGTTCGGGCGGCGGGACGGGGCGCGTCGCGTCCGAGGGCGATGGCTCATCCAGCACCGGTCCCTCGGCGGGCGGGGGCTGGAGGGGGCGGCGCAGGACGGTGGCCGAGAACGGCCGGGGCGCGGGCGGCGGGCTCGACGGGTCGCCGCCGTCGTAGCGGTCGCCGAGCGACTCGGCGGCGATCTTCTCCTGCAGGTGGACGATGCCCTGCAGCAGCGCCTCGGGACGGGGCGGGCAGCCCGGCACGTACACGTCCACCGGGATGATCTGGTCGACGCCCTTCGTCACGCAGTAGGAGTCCCAGTAGGGGCCGCCGCAGTTGGAGCAGGCGCCGAACGAGATCACGTACTTCGGCTCGGGCATCTGCTCGTACAGCCGGCGGACGGCGGGCGCCATCTTGTCGCTGACCGTGCCGGACACGACCATCAGGTCGGCCTGCCGGGGGCCGGGCGCGAACGGGATGACGCCGAGCCGGATGAAGTCGTGCCTGCTCATCGAGGTGGCGATGAACTCGATCGCGCAGCAGGCCAGGCCGAAGTTGAAGACCCAGAGGGAGTAGCGGCGGCCCCAGTTGAGGACGAACTTGACCGGCTTGGGCGCGAGCCGCGACAGGGGTCCGACGCTCGGCGGCGGGAGATCGATGGTGCCCACGCAAGCATTGTTACAGCCCGGACGGGCCGCGCCGCGGGCTCAGGTCCAGGACAGGACGCCCTTGCGGCCCGCGTAGAAGAGCCCGACGGCGAGGAACGCCAGGAAGACGAACATCTCGCCGAGCGTGGTGGCGCCGTAGCCGGGGGCGGCGAAGACCGTCGCCCACGGGAAGAGGAACACCGCGTCCACCGCGAAGACCACGTACAGGTAGGCGAAGACGTAATAGCGGATGTAGGAGTGCGCCCAGCCGTCGCCGACGGGGTCGACGCCGCACTCGTAGGTGGTGAGCTTCTCCGCGGTCGGGCTGTGCGGGCGGAGCATCCGGTTGGCGGCGAGGCCGCCGCCGACGATGCCGACGCCGGCGATCAGCAGCGCCGCAAGACCGACATATGAGTCGAAATAGTTATGCACCGCTGCCCTCCCGCCTGCGTCCAAGCAGTATCCCCTGAAAGGGCGTGCGCGAGTGTGACGTCGTACCTCCACCGCGGAGGATCACAATGTCATGGTTTTGCTGCACACTAGAGGATGCATTGGGGTCAGTTGACCTGGAAGGACGTGACCGGATGAGCAACCCCCCGCCGAATCCGGGCTGGGAGAACCCGGGCGGTGCCTCCTGGCCGCCCCCGCCACCGCCCGCGGGCCCCGGCGGCGCGCCGGGCCCGGGCGGCCCCGGCTACCCGGGCGGACAGGGCGTTCCGGGTGCCCCGGGCGGTCCCGGCGCCCCGCCGCCGCCCGGCGGTTACGGCGGCGGCCCGGGCACGCCGCCGCCCTTCTTCCCGCCGCCGCCCGGCGCGCCGATGGGCGGCCCGGGCATGCCCCCGCCGCCCAAGCGCAGCAGCGGCCCGCTGATCGCGGCGCTGGTCGGCGGCGGCCTCGTGGTGGTCCTGATCATCGGCGCGGTGGTGTTCCTGGTGGTGGCCAAGGGCGGCGGCAAGTCGCCCGAGGACAAGCTGAAGTCCGCGGCCGACTCCATGGCGGCCGACCGCGTCGTCGAGCTGAAGGGCGACTTCGGCGGCGGCGCCGACAACATCAACGGCCGGCTCGACGTCACCAAGGGCGGCCGCGCGACCGGCCCGGTCACCTGGAACTCCGACAACGTCACGCTGCTGTCGGCGGACGGCAAGCTGTTCCTGAAGGCCGACTCCTCGTACTGGCGCGACCAGGTCGACACCAGCGAGGGCTCGCCGTTCTACCTCGACAGCGGGCAGCAGTGGGGCCGGCTGAGCGCCGACAAGCTCGACATCGACTTCAAGCAGGAGCTGGCGCCGGGCGCCCTGGCGACCAAGCTGCGGGCCGCGGCGACCGCCAAGGTCAAGCCGCTGAAGACGACGTGGGCCGGCAAGAAGGCGCTGAAGTTCACCACGTTCACCTCGACGCTCTACATCACCGACGCCGACGACGCGCAGCTGCTGCGCTACGAGGCGACCACGCCGCGCGTCGCGGTGGACGTCACGCCGCAGTCCTCGTCCGAGGCGTCGACCGCCATCTCCACCATGCGCACCAGCATGGGCGAGCTGAAGGACGCCTTCGACGCGTCGGCGCGCCCCTCGGTCAACGAGTGGAAGAAGGGCGGCTGCAACAGCAACTCCGGCTGCACCGTCGAGGCGAAGATCCGCCCGCCGTACGGCGCGTCCACGCCGATGACGGTCGACGTCCGGTTCAACATCACGGCCGGCACGCTGACCGGCCGGGACCTCGGCAACTGCACCGACACGATCACGATCAACGACAGCAACCCGGTGTGGGCGAGCTGCCGGGTGTCCACCTCCGCGTGGCAGAGCTGGGCGAAGTCCACCGGCGGCACGTTCTACAAGCACGCGCAGTTCAAGGTGGTCGGCGCGACGCCGTCGGAGGTCGCCGCGCTGCAGAGCGGCCTCGACAGCGAGTGAGCCCGCGGGCCGGGGCGAGCGGCGGGTAAGCCGGCCGCCCCGGCTGATGTGGTGATATGCCCGGCGATGCACGGTTTCCGGTCCGGCCGCTCGCATCGTCGGGCATCCTTATGGCTTGTGAGCGCTGATCAGGACGACCCGCTTCCGGAGTCCAGACCTGCCCGGCCCGCACCGGACGACGTCCTCGTCGCGGGCGGCCCGCCCCGGCCCGCCCCCGCCTCGCCGCCGCCATCGGGGGCCACCGCACCGGACGGCTTCCCGTACAACGGCCCGGCGGCGCCCGGCGCGGGCGTGCCGCCGCAGGAGCCCGGCGCGCCGGGGATGCCGCAAGGTCCTGGAATGCCGCAGGGCCCCGGGATGCCGCTGCCGCACGGGATCGGCGGGCCACCGCCGCGCGGCGGCAAGCTCAAGAAGCGCCTGGCGACCGGCGCGGGCGCCGCCGTGATCGTCGCGGCGGCCGCGACGGTCGCGGTCGTGTTCATCTCCGACGACGACGGGGCCGGCAAGGCGCACCCGAAGCCGTCGGCCGCGGCGCCCTCGACGTGGTCGCTGGAGGCGGGCCGGCAGCTCACCTCCGGGCCCGGCCTGCGCTACCAGGGCACGCTCACCACCGCGAACGGCCGTCCCGTCCAGGCGGACCTGCAGGTCACGGCGGCGGGATCGGCGATCGGCACGCTGACGGCGGGCGCGCTGACCGCCGAGGTCGTCGCGGTCGGCGGCGGCACCTACCTCAAGGCCGGCACGCAGTTCTGGCGCGAGTACGCGGGCGAGAGCGCCCACCCCGACAACTACGCGGGCCACTGGTCGAAGGCGCCCGCCTCGGTCCCCGGCTTCGACGTCCCGGACGTGCTGAGCACGCAGGCGATCGCGAAGTCGCTGACCAAGGCGCCCGCCAAGCCGCCCACGGAGACCATGAACGGCGTCCGCGCCTACAAGATCAAGACGTCCGGCGCGAACTACCTGGTGTCGGCAGCGGCGCCGTACCGGCTGCTGGCCGTGCAGGCGGCCGGGGCCGACGGCGCCCGGTTCACCGTCGCCGACCTGCAGAACCCCGCCTCGCTGTTCGCGCGGCTGCGGCCCCAGGTCAAGGCCCTCGTCGGCGCCGCCGACCCGGACCTGCACTTCGCCCCGGGCAAGCTCACCTTCGTCAACTGCGACCAGAACACGGCGGGATGCACGGTGCGCGTCCCGGCGACACTGTCGTCCCCGGACACGGTGCCGGACAACGCGCGCGCGGCACTGCACGCGGCGATCACGTCGCGCGGCACGCCGCTCGGCGCCTGCACCGCGTCCGCGCCCGTCCCGGAGAACCGCTCGCTCGTGCTGACCTGCACCGTCAAGGGACGGGCCTGGCGGACCTGGGTGAAGTCGGCGCTCGACCACCCCGGCTCCTACCCGTACTCCGCCCAGGCCAAGGTGATCGGCGAGGCGCTGACCAGCGCGGACGTCAGGGCACTCCTCGCCAAGCTGGACAAGGAGCGCAGCGCCGTGGTGAAGAGCACACTGTCGGGCTCGCCCGGCGGCGCGACCGGCGCCCCGTCCCCCGGCGCCACCTCCGGCACGGGCGGCGGCGCGTCCGGCGGCGCGGCCGGCGCCCCCACCGGGCCGCGCGCGGCGGGCACGGGCGGCGCCGGCAGGCCCTGAAACCCTTGCCAGGCGCCCGGGGGCCGGTTGAGCAGAACGAAATTCAGCCTGTCTACACTGCGGGCTGTGAACTCCGTGCCCTCGGGGAGCGACGGCTCCCCGGCCCATCCCGCCCGGCTGGTGAGGCGGCTGCACGTCGACCTGTGCCGGCTGGCCAGCGCCCTGTGTTCAGCGGTGAACCCGGGGACCCGTCCGGCTCGTAGCACCGGTTAGGACCTGCCCGGATCCGGCCGGGACGCGTGCTCCCCCGCCCGAGGTGATAACCCTGGTGGTACGGGGTCATGACCTCCAAGGCGGCGGGATGTCGCGAACGACGGGCGGAGCGACGGCCGCGGTCCGCGCCTCTCGGACCGCGGTCACGATCAGCGGAGCCCGCACGGGCGCCCGGAACCGGGCCGCACGCCCGGCGCCGCCGTGGCGCTGAGCGGACCGATCCCCGAGACCAGCATTCCATCCCGGACATACCATGAAGGTAAGCCTTAGTAGCATCACGATCCTGGGTGCCTCCCCCAGGACGGGTGCTGCGCGTCGAGGAGGTCTTCCTCTGTGACCAAACAGGTCCAGCAGCTCGACCGCGTCATCATCCGCTTCGCCGGGGACTCCGGTGACGGAATGCAGTTGACCGGCGATCGCTTCACCCAGGAGACGGCGGCGTTCGGCAACGACTTGTCGACCCTGCCGAACTTCCCGGCCGAGATCCGCGCCCCCGCCGGGACCCTCCCCGGCGTGTCCAGTTTCCAGCTCCACTTCGCCGACCACGACATCCTCACGCCGGGCGACGCGCCCGACGTGCTGGTCGCGATGAACCCGGCCGCCCTCAAGGCCAACCTCGGGGACCTGCCCCGCGGGGCGGACCTGATCGTCAACACCGACGAGTTCAGCAAGCGCAACCTCGCCAAGGTCGGCTACGCCGCCGACCCGGTCACCGACGGCTCGCTCGCCGAGTACCGGGTGCACGCGCTGCCGCTCACCTCGATGACGGTCACCGCGCTCGAGGGCTACGACATCTCCAAGAAGGACGCCGAGCGCGCGAAGAACATGTTCGCGCTCGGGCTGCTGTCGTGGCTGTACCACCGTCCCACCGAGGGGACGGTCGGCTTCCTCGAGCGCAAGTTCGCCAAGAAGCCCGAGATCATGAAGGCGAACATCGCCGCGTTCCAGGCGGGCTGGAGCTACGGCGAGACCACCGAGGCGTTCTCGGTGCAGTACGAGGTCAAGCCGGCCGAGCACGACGCGGGCCTGTACCGCAACATCACCGGCAACGCCGCGCTGTCCCTCGGCATCGTCGCCGCGGGCGTGCAGAGCGGCCTGCCCGTCTACCTCGGCTCCTACCCGATCACCCCGGCCTCCGACATCCTGCACGAGCTGTCCAAGCACAAGCGGTTCGGCGTCCGGACGTTCCAGGCCGAGGACGAGATCGCCGCCGTCGGCGCGGCGCTCGGCGCCTCGTTCGGCGGGTCGCTCGGCGTCACCACCACCTCCGGGCCCGGCATCGCGCTGAAGAGCGAGACGATCGGCCTCGCCGTCGCGACGGAACTCCCGCTGCTGGTCATCGACGTGCAGCGGGCCGGACCGTCCACCGGCCTGCCGACCAAGACCGAGCAGGCCGACCTGATGCAGGCCATGTACGGCCGCAACGGCGAGGCGCCCGTCCCGGTCATCGCGCCGCAGTCCCCCTCCGACTGCTTCGACGCGGCGCTGGAGGCGGCCCGCATCGCGGTGAAGTACCGCACCCCCGTCATCCTGCTGTCCGACGGCTACCTCGCGAACGGCTCCGAGCCGTGGAAGCTGCCGGACGTGGCGGCGCTGCCGAAGATCGAACCGAACTTCGCGGCCCCGTCCGAGGAGGCGTTCGAGCCGTTCCGGCGCGACCCCGAGACCCTGGCCCGCCCGTGGGCGGTCCCGGGCACCCCCGGCCTGGAGCACCGGATCGGCGGCCTGGAGAAGGCCGACGTCACCGGCAACATCTCCTACGACCCGGCCAACCACGACACGATGGTCCGGCTCCGCCAGGCCAAGGTCGACGGCATCGCGAACGACGTCGCGCCGCTCGCGGTCGACGACCCGTCCGGCAAGGCGCGCGTCCTGGTCATGGGCTGGGGCGGCACCTACGGCGCGATCTCCGCCGCCGTCCGGCGCGTCCGCGCCGAGGGCCGCGACGTGGCGCAGGCGCACCTGCGGCACCTCAACCCGTTCCCCGCGAACCTGCCGGAGGTGCTGCGCTCCTACGACAAGGTCGTCGTCCCCGAGATCAACCTCGGCCAGCTGTCGATGCTGCTGCGCGGCCGGCTGCTGATCGACGTGATCGGCTACAACCAGGTCCGGGGCCTGCCCTTCAAGTCGGAAGAGCTGCAGGACGTCATCCAGGAAGTGATCGACAGTGAGTGACACCAACGGAAACGGCGCCCTGAACGGCGGCGGGAACGGTTCCGCCGGCGGGAACGGCCGCAGCCTGCTCTCCCTGGTCCCCAAGACCGACGTGAAGCAGACGATGAAGGACTTCAAGACCGACCAGGAGGTGCGCTGGTGCCCCGGGTGCGGTGACTACGCGATCCTCGCGGCCGTCCAGTCCTTCCTGCCCGAGCTCGGGCTGCGCCGCGAGAACATCACGTTCATCTCCGGCATCGGCTGCTCGTCCCGGTTCCCGTACTACATGAACACCTACGGGTTCCACTCGATCCACGGCCGCGCGCCCGCGATCGCGACGGGCCTCGCCACGTCCCGGCCCGACCTGTCGGTGTGGGTCGTCACCGGCGACGGCGACTCGCTGTCCATCGGCGGCAACCACCTCATCCACGCGCTGCGCCGCAACGTCAACCTGAAGATCCTGCTGTTCAACAACCGGATCTACGGGCTGACCAAGGGCCAGTACTCGCCCACCTCCGAGACCGGCAAGATCACCAAGTCGACGCCGATGGGCTCGCTGGACGCCCCGTTCAACCCGCTGTCGCTCGCGATCGGCGCCGAGGGCACCTTCGTCGCCCGCACCATCGACTCCGACCGCAAGCACCTGCAGTCGGTGCTGCGCGCCGCCGCCGAGCACCGCGGCACCGCGCTCGTCGAGATCTACCAGAACTGCAACATCTTCAACGACGGCGCGTTCGAGCCGCTGAAGGACGCCGCCGTCCGCGACGACATCACCATCCGCCTGGAGGACGGCGAGCCGATCGTGTTCGGCGCCGACCGGCAGAAGGCCCTGCGCCGGACGCCGACCGGCTCGTTCGAGGTGGTGAACGTCGCCGACGTCGCCGCCTCGGAGATCGCCGTGCACGACGCCTCGAACCCGGACCCGTCGATGGCGTTCGCGCTGTCGCGCCTGGACCAGCCGGCGTTCGAGCACACCCCGATCGGCATCTTCCGCAACGTCGACCGCCCGTCCTACGACGAGCTGATGCGCGCGCAGGTCGAGGAGGCCGTCGAGACGCAGGGCGCGGGCGACCTCGCCGCGCTGCTCGGCAGCGGCGACACCTGGCGCATCGACTGACGGGTCGTTCCCCAGGCCGGATACCGACGCGTCTCCGCGTTCCGCAAAGCCCGTCCCCGCATGCTCGCGGGGACGGGCTTCGCGCGCTTCGGAACCGCACGGACGGGGCAGTGTTCATCACGTGATGAGCAATCCGCGATCGTTGGCCGGGTTCGGTCGTGACCCGATGCGGGACACCGTCTCATCCTGAAAGACTGTCGAGATCTTGTCAGCCCGGGGAGGTGACGATGCGGGTCGTTCCGCGCCGCAGCAAGGGTCGTCGGCAGGCAGAAGAGCCCTCGCCCCCGCCGCCTCCTCCGCCCCCGGCGGCCACCCCGGACCGTCCTTTGGCCTGGCCGCCGCCGCCCACCCCGCTCCTCCCCGAGTCCGACCAGCCGGAGCCGTCCCCGGCGCCCGGACCGTCCGCGCGACCCGAGGACGCCGCGCCGGCGGAGCATGCCCCTTCCGCTGAGCAGCCCTCGCCGCCGGCACAGGCGCCGTCGCCCGCGCAGACGCCGCAGGCTGAGCAAGTCGCACCGCCTACGCAGCCATTGCCGGTCGTACAGGCGCAGCCGCCGCAGCCTGGACCAGGCGCACCCGCGGCAGACGCGAGGCCGGCGGAGCAGACTCCGTCCGCTGAGCAGGTGCGGGTGCCTCGGCAGGGGACGGAACCCTCACCCGCGCAGGCGTTGGGGCAGGACGATCTGGCCGGGCGGGCGGCCACCGAGCCGGTGCCCGGGCCGACGCTGATTCCGGAGCCGAAGGGGCCGCCGGCCGGGCCGGCGCGGCCGGCGGGGCCCGTGCTGTCCGATGAACGTCGTGAACCCGCGCCGGTCCCGGAGCGGTCGACGGCGGTGCTGCCGGTGCCCGACATCCCGGACGCCGACCGGCGGCGCCGCGCGCGTGCCGAGCAGCGGCGGCGGGCGGCGGCCGAGACCAAGCGCAGCCGCGCCGCACGCCGCCAGGGCCTGGCGTACCGGGAGCGGCCCGTGCCGGCGCCGGTGCAGGCCGCCGACCAGCACCGGTCCGCGCTGGTGATCATGGTGTTGACGCTCGGGCTGCTGATCGCCGCGGTCGCGGTGACCGGCGGCATGATCGCCTCGTCCATGCGGACGCAGCCGGTGACGCTGGCCGCCCCGCTGCACGTCTACCCGGTGACGCAGGCCATGCCGGGGCAGTGCCCCGCCGGGACGCCGGGGATCACCGGGCAGTCCTCCACCGGCGTGACCTGCTACCGGCTCGCGCAGGGCATCGCGATCCACAAGGTCGCCGACCTGCGGGTGCAGAAGTCGCGCGGAGCGTCCACCGGCTACGACGTAGCGCTCACGCTGCGGCCCGTGGACCGGCACGCGTTCGCGCGGCTGACCGGCGCGACCGTGGGCCGCGACCTGGCGTTCGTGGTCCGCGACCGGCTGATCACGCTGCCGCGCGTCGACATGCCGATCCGGGACGGGAAGGTCGTCGTGACCGGCTCGCCGACGCGGGCGGCCGCGAACACGCTCGTCCACGAACTGAAGGGACGCTGAGCGGCGCCGGCGCTGTTGGCCCGTCCGGCGGTCGTCGGGCAGGCTGGACGGCGTGGACCTGGATCTCGCGCAGGTGCGGGCGTTCGTCGCGACCGCCGAGCACCTGCATTTCGGACGCGCGGCGGGTGAGCTTTTCCTCACCCAGCAGGCGCTGTCGAAGCGGGTCGCACGGCTGGAGGACGTCCTCGGCGTGCGGCTGTTCGACCGCACCGGGCATTCGGTGCGGCTGACGGCGGCGGGCGAGCGGTTCCTGGAGCCGGCGCGGCGCGCGCTCGCGGCGGCGGACGACGCGATCGTCGCGGCCCGGCGCGACGACCGGCCGCTGCGCCTGGACGTGTGGGGGCACCTGTTCGACCCGATGCGGACGATCCGGCGGGTCGTGGCGCGCCGTCCCGACCTGCCGATCGAGCCGAACCTGAAGCGGGGTCTGCAGGAGGTCGTCACGGCGCTGCGGCGCGGCGACGGCGACGCGGGCTTCGGCCGCGTCCACGCGCTGGACGAGCCGCTGCCGGACGGCCTGGCGCACCGGCTGGTGCGGCTCGCGCCGATGGCGGCGGTGATGGGCGAGGCGCATCCGCTGGCGGACGCGGCGACGCTGCGCCCCGCCGACCTGGCCGGTACGACGGTGTGGTTCCCCGCCGAGATCGGCAAGCTCGACTTCCTCGACCGGTTCCTGGCCGAGTTCGGGTTGTCCGGCGAGTTCGGCGGGGTCAACCTGGGACTGGACTACTTCCTCGACCACCTGCGCGACGAGCCCGGCCACGTGTCGCTGCTGCCGGCGGACGTGGCCGTGCCCGCGGACGTCCGGTCGGTGCCGCTGACCGGACCCGTCCCGCTGTACTCGTGGTCGGTGATCTGGCGGGCCCGCGAGCAGCACCCGGTGCTGCGGTCGCTGCTCGCGGAGTTCGCCGCGGCGGCGCGGGAGCACGGCTGGCTGGACTACGACCCCGCCGTCCACTGGCTCCCCGCCACCGAACTGGACACCCGCCCCGCCGGACGGGCCCCTCGCTGACCGCCGCGGGTCAGCCCTGCGGAAGTTCGGTCCCCTGGACGGCCTGGATCTCCAGCTCGACCTTCAGGCTCTCGCCGACCATCGCGATCCCCGCCTCCAGGATCTGGTTGTAGCGGATCGCGAAGTCGGTGCGGCGCAGCTCCGCCGTCGCGCGGAACGCCGCACGCGTCCCGCCCCACGGGTCGCCGCCGCTGCCGAGGAACAGCATGTCCAGGTCGACGGGCTGGGTGATCCCGTTCAGGGTGAGATGGCCGTGCACCGTCCAGCGGTCCGGACCTGCGGCGGTCAGCCCCGTCCCCGCGTAGGTGATCACCGGGTGCTCGTCGACGTTCAGGAAGTCCGCCGAGCGCAGGTGGTCGTCGCGCAGCTTGTTGCCGGTGTCGATGGACGCCGCCTCGATCCGGGCCGTCACCCGGGACGCCTCCACCGGCTCGGCGATCTCGACGCTCCCCTCGAACGCGGCGAACCGGCCCCGCACGCTGGACAAGCCGAGGTGCTGCGCGACCGCCCCGACGTTCGAGTGCGCCGGGTCGATCGTCCACGGGCCGGGCGGCGGCAGCTCGGTGCCACCCGCGCGGGCCAGCACCAGCGTGCCGAGGTCCGCGTCACCGGACCCGTGCACGATCAGCGTCGACGCCGCCGGCTGGAACCCCATCGCCGTGACGATCACCGTGTAGGTGCCGGCGGGCAGCGGACCGGCGGCGAGCACGCCGTCCTCCCCGGTCTGCTCCCGCGTCACCTGCCGGCCCGCCAGGTCCGTGACCGTGACGATGGCGTGCCGCACCGCCCAGCCGTCCTTGGTCCGCACCGATCCGCGCAGACCGCGCCTGTCATCCATCAACGACCCGCACTCCAGTTTCGTGGCTCGTGTGATTGCGTCGGCCGGGGCCGTCCCGCTCGGGCGGCCCCGGGATCGGCCTTACTCGTCCGGGTAGCCGAGCTTCAGGTCGTGGTCGTCCAGGCCGCCGCCGGCCAGCGACAGCCCGCTCGCCACCGGCGGGTAGCCGGACGCGATGACGGTGTACTGGCCGCCGGTCAGGTCGGTGAAGGCGTACTCCCCGTCCGGGCCGGTGATCGCCATCGCGACGACGTTGCCGGCCGCGTCCACCAGGGTGACGCGGGCGTCGCCGACCGGTTCGCCCGTCTCGTTGCGGACCGTCCCGCGGACCCGGGCGCCCGCGGGCAGCTCGACGTCCAGCCGGGTCTGCCCGCCGCCCGCCACCTCCACCGGCAGCGCGACCGGGCGGTGCGCCGCGGCGCTGACCGCGAGCGTGTACGAGCCGGTCACGACGTCCTTGAAGGCGTACTGGCCGGACGCGTCGGTCCGTCCGGTGCCGACGACCTCGCCGCGCACGTCGGTGACGACGACCATCGCGTTCGCGATCGGGCTGCCGCCGGCGCTGCGGACCGTTCCGCCGAGGCCGCCGTTGCCCGCCAGCATCAGGTCGAAGTCGACCGGGCGGTCGCCGACGACGAGGGTCGCGGCCTGCGGCTCGTGCTCGCCCGTCGCGGCGATCAGCACGTAGGTGCCGGGGCCGGGCGTCGGCAGCGCGTACCGGCCGTCGTCCTGGGTGATCGCACGGCCGAGCTGGTGGCCGTCCACGCCGATCAGCGTCAGCGCCGCGGACGGGACGGGCGCGCCGTCGCCCGCGCGGACCACCCCGCGGACGGGGACACCGCCGGGACCCTGCGGCATGAGACCGTCCTGCACGTAGGCGTTCTGCTGGGCGAGCAGCCGCGCCTGCGCGGCCGGGTCGGCGGCCGGGGACCCGCCGGGAGCGGCGCCCATACCGTTGGGCGACAGGCCGTTCGCGGGCATCTCGTTCATCGTCGTCTCCTTCGGAACCGCACCTGCCCCGACCGACGCCAGCTGCTGCTCCGCGGCGGCCTGCTCGTGGCCGCGGGCGTGCCGGCCGACCCCCGAGGCGCCGTTGGGGGGCATCGGCGTGGACGGCCGCGCGTCGACCGGCGTGGCGGCGGGGGCCTGTGCCGCCCCCTTGCCCGTGCCGGCCTTACCGCGCAACGGTAGCTCCTTCATGGCCAGCACCGTGACGAGGCCGATGGCCGCGATCGGCACACCGAAGATGAACACCTTCTCCAGCGACTCGGTGAACGCGGTGAGCACGATCGACTTGAACGGCTCGGGCAGTGCGTGCACCTGCGCCGGCGTGCCGAGGGACCCGCCGCCCTTGGGCATCGGGATGTGCGCCTTGCTCAGGCCCTTGGCGATCTCGCCGGGCAGCTGGTTGTTGAGGATCGCGCCGAACGCGGCGACGCCGATCGCACCGCCGAGGTTGCGGAAGAACGACACACCGGACGTCGTCGACGCCAGGTCCTCCATCTTCGCGGCGTTCTGCGCGGCGAGGATCAGGACCTGCATGGTGAGGCCGAGACCGATGCCGAGCAGGGCGATGTCGCCGCCGATCTCCACCCTGGACGAGTCGACGTGCAGCCGGGACAGCAGGAACAGCCCGCCGCCGACGAACAGCATGCCGAGCACCGGGAAGATCTTGTACTTGCCGGTCCGGGTGACGAGCTGCCCGGAGGCGATCGAGGCGATCAGCATGCCGACCACCAGCGGCAGCGTCATCAGGCCGGACGCGGTGGGGCTCAGTCCCTTGACGATCTGCAGGTACTGCGGCATGTAGATCATGACGCCGAACATCGCCATGCCGACGCAGAGCGAGCCGAGCGAGGTCAGCACGAACGTCGGATTGCGGAACAGCCGCGGCGGCAGGATCGGCTGCCGCGCGGCGCGCTCGGCGAACACCGCCCCGAGCACCAGCAGCACCGCGATCCCGCCGAGCGCGTACGTCCAGGTGGAGGCCCACTCGAACTGGTTGCCGCCCATCGACAGCAGCAGCATCACCGCGGTGGCGGCACCGGTGATCGTGAACGCGCCGAACACGTCGATCCGGGTGTCGCGCTTCACCTTCGGCAGCTTCAGCACCTTCTGGATCACCAGGAAGGCGATGATGGCCAGCGGCACGCAGACGTAGAAGCACCAGCGCCAGCCGAGGCCGTCGGCGTCCACGAGGAACCCGCCGAGCAGCGGCCCGGCGACGGTGGCCACGCCGAACACCGCGCCCATGTAGCCGGAGTAGCGGCCGCGCTGCCGGGGCTCGACCACGTCGCCGAGGATGACCTGCGCCAGCGCGGACAGCCCGCCGGCGCCGAGGCCCTGGACGGCGCGCGCCGCGATCAGCATGCCGATGTTCTGCGAGAGCCCGCCCGCCACGGACGCGACCACGAAGATCAGCAGCGCGGTCTGGAAGGAGAGCTTGCGGCCGATGATGTCGGAGACCTTGCCCCACAGCGGGGTCGAGGCCGTCATCGTCAGCAGGGTCGCGCTGGCCACCCAGGACAGCTGGTCCTGACCGCCGAGGTCTCCGACGATGGTCGGCAGGGCCGTGCTGACCACCGTGGACGAGATCATCGACGTCAGCATCGCCATCATCAGGCCGGAGAGGATCTCCAGGATCTGGCGGTGCGTGTACTGCGGTCTCGCTTGCTCTGGCGCCGCCGGCCCTGCCGCCGGCGCCACGCTCGCTTGAGCCACCATGCCCCCATGGAACGTAATTACCTGTGTTTTGCATATATGCTATGTACACGCTTGTTTACTTGCAACTCGGGGGATACTGGGGCGATTCGGGTGATCCATACGGGGACGGATCGGGATCGATGATGAGCATCGAGCAGGCCGAGCAGCGCGAGCACCGCAAACGCGACCGGGAGGCGACCCGGCGCCGCATCCTGGACGCCGCGCGCGACCTATTCCACGAGCACGGCTACGACGGCGTCACCGTCCGCATGATCGCCGCCGCCGCCGACGCCAACACCGCCCTGGTCAACCGCTACTTCGGTTCCAAGGCCGCGCTGTTCGGCGAGGTCCTCGCCGGCGAGTCCGCGCTGCGCGGCGTCATCGCCGGCGACCCCGCCGGGCTGCCCCGCCGGCTCGCCGAGCACTTCGTCCGGCAGGCGACCCTGCACCGCGTCACGCCCATGGCCCGGCTGATCGACCGCTCCGCCGGCAGCCCCGAGGTGAAGCAGATCCTGCTCGGCTACCTCGAGGACGTGATCGTCGAACCGCTCGTCGCGCAGCTGGACGGCCCGAACCCGCGCGCCCGCGCGCTGCTCGCGTCCACGATCATCATGGGCGGCGGCCCCGTCCGCCGCCTGCTCGGCCTCAACGACCTGCGCAGCGCCGACCCGGCCGAACTCACCGACCGCCTCACCGCCATGTTCACCGCCGCCCTCTCCCCCTACTCCCCCCAATAACCCCGCAACCAAGCCCGCACACACCCGCCCCCGCCCCCGGCCCGGCACCACACAGCCCGGCACCACAAGCACGGGACGCGGCAAAGGCCAGCCAGACACGAGGCACGACCAAGCCCCGACACAAGCCCGAAGCACAGCAGGAGCACGGCCTTACGCGCGGCGCGGCGAAGCGGACGGACGGACGCGGGCGGCTACGCCGAGCCCGACGCCTGGGCAGGGCAAAGCCGGGCCGGGCGCGGGGCGCGGCTGAGCTGGGCCGGGCGCGGGCAGCGTAAGGCTGGGCCGAGGGCGCGGGCCGGGGAAGGTCAGCGGGGGGCAGTGAGGCGTGGTCAGGGGCTGGGACGGAGCGCGCCGGGTTGGGGCGGGGCTCGGGTACGTCGGGGGGTGTAGGGGTGGGGCGGAGTGTACGGCGGTGGGCGCAGGGAGGATCGGCGCGAGGGCGGAGCGGCGGGCGGCAGGGGCGCGCATAGGCTGCTGGCATGACGGTGGGCGGCGCGATCCGGGCGCGATGGGGCAGGACGGGCCGGACGGCGCGCTGGACCGCCGCCGGGGCCGCCGTGGCGCTCGCCGCCGGTGGCGCCGCCTGGGGAGCGAGCGCCGACGGGCCCGCCCGCGTGCACAGCGTCGACCAGCGGGTCCAGGTCGTCGACGGCCCGCACGACGACCAGCGCGTGACGCTCGACACCACCTTCTACAAGCCGGTCGGGCGCGCGAAGGCACCGGCGATCATGCTCGGGCACGGGTTCGGCGGCGACAAGTACGGCGTCGCGAGCGAGGCGCGCACGCTGGCCCGCGCCGGTTACGCCGTCCTGACCTGGACGGCCCGCGGGTTCGGCACGTCCACGGGCCAGATCGCGCTCGACTCCCCCGACTACGAGGTCAAGGACACCCGGCAGCTCATCGACTGGCTGGCGAAGCGGCCGGAGGTGCAGCTGGACGGGCCCGGCGACCCGCGCCTCGGGATGGCCGGCGAGTCCTACGGCGGCGCGATCGCGCTGATGACCGCCGCCTACGACCGGCGCGTCGACGCGATCGCACCGGAGATCACCTGGAACAGCCTGCCGGACGTGCTGTTCCCCAACGCCGCCGGTGCGGGCCCCGAGAACGGCGTGTTCAAGAAGCTGTGGGCCGGCGTCTTCTTCACCAGCGGGTCCAACGGGGCGGGCTGCGGGCGGTTCCTGCCGTCCCTGTGCACGATGTACCGGAAGGTCGCCGAGGAGGGCGCGCCCACCGCCGACGCGATCGCGACGCTGCGCCGGTCGAGCCCGGCCTCCGTCGCGGACAGCATCAAGGTGCCGACCCTGCTCGTCCAAGGGCAGTCCGACTCGCTGTTCCCGCTCGACCAGGCGGACGCGAACGCGCGAGCCATCGCGCGCAACGGCGCGCCCGTGTCGGTCGTCTGGTACCAGGGCGGGCATGACGGCGGCGACCCCGAGACCGGCCGTGTGCGCGGGCTCGTCCGGGACTTCTTCGACGCGCGGCTCAAGCACGCCGGGACGTCCGGCACCCGGTTCACGGTGACCCGCGCGGGCGGCCTCGACTCCTCCACCCAGCAGGTCGTCGTGCAGGAGGCGAGGGCGGGCGCGTACCCGGGCCTGTCCGGCGACCCGCGGCGGCTTCGCCTGGACGGCGCCGAGCAGACGATCCACAACCCGGCCGGCGGCACGCCTGCGGCCGTCTCCGCGCTGCCCGGGCTCGGCGCGCTCGGCTCCCTCGGCGGCGCCGCCGGCGCGCTCCCCTCCGACATGCCCGGACAGACCGCCACGTTCGACACGCCTCCGCTCGATCACCCCCTCCGCATCACCGGTGCCGCCACCGTCCGCCTCAGCGCAATGAGGAACACCTCCACCGGAGATCCGCTGGAGAACGGGGCCGCCGGTAAGGAGCCGGCGGAGGGCGGGCCGCTTTTCGCCAAGCTCTACGACGTGTCGCCGGACGGCGGCGCCACCCCGGCCCGGCGCATCGCCGCTCCCTTCCGCGCGGCCGGCGGCGAGGTCACCGTCACGCTGCCCGCGATGGACCACCGTTTCGACCGCGGCCACCGCCTCCGGCTCGTCATCGCCACCACCGACATGGGCTTCGCGACGCCGCCGCAGCCCGCCGCGTACCAGGTGCGCGCGGTGTCCGGGCTGACGGTCCCGACCGACCCGTCCCTGGTCACCGCGCCCGCGCCGATCCCGCGCTGGGTGTGGATCCTGCCGCTGGCCGGCCTCGCGGTCGCCGCCGCGCTGCTCGTCGGGGTCCGCCGCGGCCGCCCCCGCGAACGCGGCACCGACGTCCCGCTGGAGATCATCGGGCTCACGAAGGCGTACAAGAACGGCCACCTCGCCGTCGCCGACCTGTCGTTCCGCGTCGAGAAGGGCCAGGTGCTCGGCCTCCTCGGCCCGAACGGCGCGGGCAAGACCACCACACTGCGCATGCTGATGGGCCTCATCCGTCCCGACTCCGGCGAGATCCGCATCTTCGGGCACCGCGTCACCCCCGGCGCGCCCGTCCTCGCCCGCCTCGGCTCGTTCGTCGAGGGCCCCGGGTTCCTGCCGCACCTGTCCGGACGCGACAACCTCGACCTGTACTGGCGCGCCACCGGCCGTCCCGCGGCCGAGGCGCACCTGGAGGAGGCCCTCGCGATCGCCGGCCTCGGCTCGGCCCTCGACCGCGCCGTCCGGACGTATTCGCAGGGCATGCGGCAGCGGCTCGCCATCGCGCAGGCGATGCTCGGGCTGCCGGACCTGCTCGTCCTCGACGAACCGACCAACGGGCTCGATCCGCCGCAGATCCGCGAGATGCGCGAGGTCCTCGTCCGGTACGCCGCCGCCGGCCGCACCGTGATCGTCTCCAGCCACCTGCTCGCCGAGGTCGAGCAGACCTGCACGCACGCCGTCGTGATGGCCGGCGGCCGCCGCGTCGCCGCCGGGCCCGTCGCCGACATCGTCGGCTCGGGCCGCCGCCTCGAGGACGCGTTTTTGGAGATCATCGGAGAGACCCCATGACCGCGCCCAGAGAACCCGAGACGAACAGCCCGAGGACGGACCCGGCCAGCACGGCCGCGCCCGGGATGCGCGCCGCCGCCTCCGGAGGTCCGACGGTGACCGACACGACGCCGGGGCACACGCCATGACCACTTCCAGAGAGCCGAAGGCGGGCGACGCGGCCGGCCCCGGAGAGCCCGAGGCCGCCTCACCGGCGGTCTCCGAAGAACCCGATGCGGCCGAGACGCATCTGACGGAGACGTCACCGGCCGGGTACAGCGTGCGGCGCACGCTCCCGCTGCGCGTCGAGGCGATCCGGCAGTTCCGGCGCCGGCGCACCCTCATCGCCTTCAGCATCCTCCTCGTCCTGCCTTGGGTCCTGGTCGGCGCTTT
Organism: Actinomadura violacea; assembly: GCF_017573465.1. Taxonomy (GTDB): domain Bacteria; phylum Actinomycetota; class Actinomycetes; order Streptosporangiales; family Streptosporangiaceae; genus Spirillospora; species Spirillospora violacea. The sequence goes on along the minus strand of NZ_JAGEPF010000014.1, from coordinate 160,338 downwards.
CAAGATCGGTGGCTCGCCGTCCGGCAACGGTGTCCCGAGCCTGGTGGACGTCGCCACCGCCGGCGCTCTGAACTTCACGCTGTTCGCCCTGTTCGTCTCGACCGGTTTCCTGCTCGTCGTCGCCGTCGCCCTGTTCTGCGGCGACACCGTGGCCAGCGAGGCCGGCTGGTCGTCGCTGCGCTACCTGCTCGCCGCCCCCGTCCCGCGTGCCCGCCTCCTCCGGCAGAAGCTGATCGTCGCCCTCTCCTACTCGGTCGCCGCGGTCGTCACGCTGCCGCTGATGTCCCTGGTCGCGGGCACCGTCGGCTTCGGCTGGGCGGACGTGGAGCTACCGACCGGCGGCACCGTCCCCGCGTCCACCGCGATCGGCCGCATGGGGATCGTCATCGCCTACTCCCTCACGGCCCAGCTCGTCGTCGCCGCCCTGGCGTTCCTTCTCTCGGTCGTCACCGACTCCCCGCTCGGCGCGGTCGGCGGCGCCGTAGGGCTCGTCATCGTCAGCAACATCCTGGACGCGGTCACCGCCCTCGGCTCCTGGCGCGACTTCCTGCCGACGCACTGGATGTACTCGTGGATGGACGCCCTCCAACCGCAGATCCAGTGGACCGGCATGGCCAAGGGCGCGGCCATCTCCGTCACCTACGCCGCGGTCCTGTTCGCGCTCGCGTTCCGCCGCTTCCACAACCGCGACATCGTGTCCTGACCCGCACGACCACCGTCCATACCGCCCGGCGCCGGCGCCGCGGAACGGGCTTCCCCGACCACTTTCGGCCGCCACCACATGTGACCGCATGACCACGTTCGGTCGACCGTCCTTCCTGAAAAACGGTCGAACCGGCAGAGGATGTCGCATAAGCTCGCTGAACCTCGCCTGCGGCGCCCGCGTCGTACGAGGTGCAGGTGACATCGGCTCGATCGACGGGTTAAACCCGGCCCGACGGGGGAGATGATCAACATGGCACGGCAGCAGCTCATCAAGCGCCCCAAGCCCCCACGTCAACCGAGCCCGCCGGACCTGAGGACCCCCTCGGGCCGCCTCCTGCCGTACTGACACGCTCACTTCACAGCCCCGCAACACCGACTCCCACCCCGAGCACCGAACCCGCACCCCGACCACAATGAGCGAGACCCGCTCCGCCCCGCGGCAGCGACTCCACCGGCAAGAACCACCCAATCCGCCGCCGACCACCAAGCCGGACACACTCGTTCCGCCTCCGCTCAAGCCACGTCCGCCGGGTCTTCGTCACTCGCGGCCTGACCTGCGTCATGCCGGACACCACCTGGTCTCACCACTCGGGATCTGGCCTCCGTCACCTGGCGTCGTCTGAGTTCCTTCATCGTGGTGTGGGCCGGGCTTCCTCCTGGGGCCGCCTCCCTTCGGGTTCGGGTCATTCGCGGGCGGCCAGGAGGGCGACGGGGCGGGGCTTGGTCGCGGAGAAGGTCGTCCAGATGCTGGCGGCTCCCGTGACGGCGAAGGCCGCGAGCGTGGTGATGCCGAGGAGAGTCCAGGGGACGTCGACCAGGGGGCGGCCCGCGGCGCGCAGCGAGGCGGCGAGCATGCCGGCGAGGGCACCGGCCGCCACCGTGCAGCCGAGGACGAGGCCGATCGCGGTGACCGCCCACGACTCGATCAGTGCGGCACGGATCACCTGCGGGCGGGTCAGGCCTGTGACCCGGGCGGCGGCGAACTCGGTGCGCCGTTCGGTACCGGCGATCATGACGGCGTTGATGACCGCGACCACCGCGTAGCCGCCCGCCATGCCCATGAGGACGGCGAGGATCCCCATGTTGCCGCGCTGCTGCGCGGCGGTCCTGGTGTCCGCCCATTGCGGGACGGTCTGGACCTTGTCCGCGCCGGCCGCGCGCATCGCCGTCCGAGCCGTCGACCGGCTCGTGCCGGGGGCGAGGCGGATCACGGTCTCGGCCTTCGCCGTGGCGATGGTCGAGGCGGGGACGAGGTCGCGTGGCACGAGGAACGTCTCGGAGTAGTTCTCCAGCGTTGCGCGGAGTGCAGCGACGACCTTCAGTCGCGTCTTGTGGCCGCTGATGGCGGCGGTCACGGTGGAGCCGACCCGGATTCCCGACTCCGCCATGCCGGGGCCGAGGGCGATCGTCCGGCCGCGGAGCCGGGCGAGCGAGCCCGCGCGGACGTGGAGGTCGTGGGTGCGCGCGTAGGCCGCCGCGTCGATCGCGACGATGCCCGAGTAGTGGGTCTGGCGCCATGTGCGGTTCGCCTCGTGGTGCCGGGCGGTCACGCTCATGGACAGGGAGATCTGCGGTGATGCGGCCGCGACGCCGGGGACGGACTCGATGCGGTCCAGGTCGGCACCGGTCGAGGTCACGACCAGGTCGCCGCGGACGAGGTGGCGTTGCTCCTCCCCGGACATCAGCGCCAGGGACCCGAGGGTGCCGGTCAGGCCGAGGAGCAGGGCGACCAGGACGATGAGCGGGGCGGCGGTGGACGCGCTGCGCCGCACGCCGTCGCGGAGGTTGGCCTGGGCCAGTTCGCCGAGGGTGCTCGTCCGCAGGACGGCGCCCACGACGCGTCCGGCGAGCGGGACGACGAGGGGGCTCAGCGCGCTGAGCGAGACGGCGCCCATGATGGAGATGCCGAGCCCCATGAGCATGGCGCCGAGCAGGTCGGCGGACTGGGCGAGCGACACCATCCAGATCGTGAACGCGAGGCAGGACAGGCCCGCCAGCCAGCGCATCGGGGTCATCACGCGGGCGGCGCCTCCGGTGTCGCGCAGCGCGTCCAGCGGGCGGACCTTCGCGGCGCGGCGCGCCGCGGCGAGCACGCCCACGAGGGCGACGGTGATCCCGACGCAGCCGGAGGCGATGAGGACACCGCCGTCCCAGACGAGCGGGAACCCGCCCGGCAGGAAGCCGAGCGCGATCAGCAGCCGGGCCTGCAGCCAGGTCGCGGGGAGGCCGACGAGCACGCCCGCCGCCGTGCCGGTGAGGCCGAGCAGCAGCGCCTCGCCGAGCAGCAGCAGGACGAGCTGGCCGCGGCCGCCGCCGACGAGGCGGAGCAGGGCCAAATCGCGGCGGCGCTGGGCGACGGTGAAGGCGAAGGTCGAGCTGACGATGAAGACGGTCAGGAAGGCCGACAGCATCACCGTCATGCCGAGCAGCGTGGCCGCCCCGGCGTAGCCCTCGCGGAGCTCTTCCCTGGCCCGGCCGGTGACGCCGGCGGGAATCGGTGCCCGGTCCGTGGCCACCATGACCAGCAGCGACGACTGCACGAGCGCCACGCCGAGCGCCACGGCGGTGATGGCGCCGGCGAACAGCCGCCAGCGTTCCCGGAAGGTGTTGAGGGCGAGGGTCAGCACGGGGCGGCCTCCAGCCGGGCGAGCCGGTCGGCCACCTCGCGGGCCGTGGGGCGGACGAGCCGGTCGACGAGGCGCCCGTCGGACATGAACACGACGGCGTCGGCGTGCGCCGCGGCGGCCGGGTCGTGGGTGACCATGGCGATGCTCTGCCCCTCCCGGTCGACCATGGTCCGCAGCAGGCCGAGCACGGTGCGGGCGGACGCGGAGTCGAGCGCGCCGGTCGGCTCGTCGGCGAACAGGACGGCGGGCCGGGTGACCATGGCGCGGGCGATCGCGACGCGCTGCTGCTGCCCGCCGGACAGTTCACGCGGGCGGTGTCTCAGCCGGTCGCCCAGCCCGACCGAGGCCAGCACCGCGCGCACGTCGGCGCGGCGGACGCGGGCGCCGGCGAGCTTGAGCGGGAGCGCGACGTTCTGCTCGGCGGTGAGCGAGCCGATGAGGTTGAAGCTCTGGAAGACGAAGCCCATGGTGCGCCGCCGCAGCCCGGTCAGCACCCGGTCGGGCGCGCCGGTGATCTCCTGCCCGGCGAGCAGGACCCGGCCCCGCGTCACCCGGTCGAGCCCGGCGGCGCAGTGCAGCAGGGTGGACTTCCCGGAGCCCGACGGGCCCATCACGGCCGTCCACGATCCGGCGGGGAAGGCGATGGAGACGCCGTCGAGGGCACGGACCAGCGCGTTGCCGCTGCCGTACTCGCGGGTCGCGTCCAGCAGCTCGGCCGCGGGGAGCCCCGGTGGAACGCGGGCCGCGATCGGGAGGGCGGACGTCGGTGTGCTGGTCATGCGTTCACGGAACCATCCGGACCGAAGCCTCCGCATGACGCCCAACCAGGATCTTTGAAGTATGGCCAGCCATACCGTCCGGCCGCGCGAGCTTGGCTAGCTTGGGTTCCATGACCGTCTCCGAGCCCCGCACCGCGCTGGAGGCCGCGGCCGGGCGGCGGTTCCTGATCTCGGCCTGGCCCTGGCGATGCGCGGGCTACCTGCTGTCGACGTCCGTCCCGATGCTCGCGGCGGCCGTCCCGTTCGGGATGCTGGTGCTGCCGTGGGCCGCCGCCCTCTCGTCCGGGTACGGGGTCGGCGCGCGCCTGCTGCTCGTGGCGTTGGGCGTCCTGTTCGTCGCCGGTCTGGGCCCGCTGGTGGCTCTCCCCGTCGCCGAGGTGGAACGCCGCAGGCTCCGGTTGGTGGACGTCCGTCCCATCGTCTCGGCCCACTCTCGCGTGAACGGCTCCGAGCCGCGCACATGGTCGCTGGTCCGTTACGGGGAATCCGCCATCTGGCGTGAGATGGGCTACGCATCCCTGCTGGTGACCGTGGTTCCCGTCCTGTACGCCGCGCTGCTGTTGTACGTGTTCGCGGTCGCCGGCCTCGTCTTCAGTCCGCTTCTCGCTCAAGGCGACGGCGAGCCGGTGGCTCTTGGCCTGGCCAAGGTGGCGACTCCGGCGGACGCCGTCCCGTACGCGATAGCCGGGCTGGCTCTGCTGCCCTCCATTCCCTACCTTGCAGCGGTCCTCGCGGGCGCGCACGGAGCCGTGGCCAGAAGCCTTCTCGGACGAGGCTCCGGTGAGCGGCTCCGCGCCGAACTCGTGGAGGTGTCCCGCTCCAGGGCACGGCTGGTGGACGCGTTCGAGGCAGAGCGGCGGCGCATCGAACGGGACCTGCACGACGGCGCCCAGCAACGCCTGATCGGCCTCACGCTCAAACTCGGCATGGCCCGGGTGGAACTCCCTTCAGACTCCGATGCCGGCCGCAACGTGTCGGAGGCCCATGAGCAGGCCAAGCTCCTCATGGACGAGTTGCGCGAGCTCATCCGCGGCATCCATCCGCGCGTGCTGACCGACAGAGGGCTGCCCGCGGCGCTGCGCGAACTCGCCGACCGCTCCCCCGTACCCGTGACGGTCGAGACGGACCTGCCCGAACGGCTTCCCCCGCACGAGGAGGGCACCGCCTACTTCGTCGCCGCGGAGGCCCTGTCCAACATCGCCAAGCACAGCAGCGCACAGAACGGCCGGATAAGGGCCCACCTGCGCGACGGAACCCTGGCCCTGGAGGTGGAGGACGACGGCAAGGGCGGCGCGAACCCCGCCCTAGGGAGCGGACTTACCGGACTGGCCGACCGTGTAGCGGTGATCGACGGAAGAATGCTCCTGTCCAGTCCGGCCGGCGGGCCGACCGTCCTACGCGTGGAGTTCCCTTGCAGCCGACCGTCCGAGTAGTCCTCGCCGAAGACGGCGTGCTCCTGCGGGAAGGGCTCGTCGGCCTGCTCGGCAAGTTCGGTTTCGACGTGGTCGCCGCAGTGGAGGACGCCGACGCCCTCAAGGCCGCGGTAGAGGAGCACTCCCCCGACCTCGTGGTGACCGACATCCGCATGCCGCCCGGATTCAGCGACGAAGGGCTCCGCGCCGCGGTGGAACTGCGCAAGGCGCACCCCGGCCTGGCAGTCGTCGCGCTCAGCCAGTACGTCGAGCTGAGCTACTCCGCCGACCTGCTCGACTCCAACGGCGGTACGAGCGTCGGCTACCTACTCAAGGACCGGATCGTCGACGTCGAGGAGTTCGTCGCCGCGCTGCGCCGGGTCGTGGGCGGCGGTACGGTCGTCGACCCCACGGTCGTCCGGCAGCTTCTGCGCCGCAGCCGGGATCCGCTGTCACGGCTGTCCGCGCGCGAGCGCGAGGTGCTCGCCCTCATAGCGGAAGGGCACTCCAACACAGCCATCGCGCAGATCCTCACCGTCGCCGAGGTGACGGTGGGCAAGCATGTCGGCAACATCCTCACCAAGCTCGACCTGCCGTTGACCGACGACAAGAACCGCCGCGTGCTCGCCGTCCTCACCTACCTCCGTAGCCGCGCGGCCGCCTAGAGCGTCTTCTCGAACCGCACACGGTCCTGCCCAGGGCCGTCGTGTCCGGGGCTTGGTTCGTGGACGTCGAAGCCCATGGCCCGGTGGAAGGCGATGGAGCCGGTATTGGCGGGCGACGTGATCGCCTTGACCTTCGTACGGCCGGCCGCCGCGGCCTCCTCGAAGAACCTTTCGTACAGCGCCCGCGCGACGCCGTCCTTACGCCGCTTCGGGTCGACCCCCACGAAATGGATGTAGGCCTCGTCCGGGTGGTCCGCGGAATGAAATCCCACGAGGAAACCGTCCATGCCGTCGTCACCGTTCATGACGAGGCTCGTCCCTGAGAAGTGCTCAAAGAACAGCCGGGGCAGCAGCAGCGTCAGTTGGCGTGCCTGCTCCGGAGTGCGGGAGTCGGCCCACCACTCCGGCATCGTCCGCACGACCGCCTCGTGGTCTTCCACTCGCGCTCGTCGGATGTTCCCCACCGCTGCGTCCTTCCGCCGTGGATGCATCTGGCTTCCCCATCCTCCCCGACCGGCCCGCTCCGCCCTCCAGGCACCCGCGCGTGGACCGGCGCCGTAGACTGACCAGGGAGTTCACGGTCAGGAGAGCCATGCCCAGGGCGGACGCGCAGCGCAACCGCGACCTCATCCTCACGGTGGCCAAGAAGGTCTTCACTGAGCGCGGCCCCAGCGCGCCCCTCGACGACATCGCCCGTCACGCGGGCGTGGGCAACGCCACCCTGTACCGGCATTTCCCTACACGCCGCGACCTGCTCGTCGCCGTCTACTCGGACGAGGTCACCGACCTCACCACCAAGGGGCGGGACCTCCTGCACCATGAGCCGCCTGCGGACGCGCTCTTCACCTGGCTGCGGGCCTTCATCACCCACGTCGCCGACAAGGGCGACCTGGCCCGCGCCATTCCGGAGGATGGACGCTCTCCCCTCTTCGACGAATGGCATGCGGCCATGCGCGCGGCCCTGGCCCCTCTCCTGGCGAGAGCCCAGGAGACCGGTGCCGTCCGCCGCGACCTCGACGGACCGGACCTCCTGGCACTGGCCGGCGCTGTAGCCACCGCCGGATCCGGCGCCGCTCAGACCGACCGCCTACTCCGCCTTGTACGAGAGGGCATCGCCACCCCCGTGCAGAACCCGAACTGACCCCGCTGCCTGGGCGGACGATCATGTCCTGGCCAGGATGGTGAAGACTGTCCGGCATGGAGTTCTTCTGCTACCACCGTGACAGGCGCGACTCTCTGGAACTGCGCTATGAACTCTTGGAAGAGCACTGGTCCTACATGGACGGGTACGCGGCCGAGATGATCGCCCGTGGTCCGACCTTGGCCGAAGACGGCGAAACGCCCACGGGCAGCGTCCACATCGTCGACCTGCCCGACTCGTCCGCGGCGCGCGCATTCGCCTTCGACGAGCCCGGCTACCAGGCCGGCGCCTACCGCGACGTCATGCTGCGGCGGTGGCACAACACGCTCGGCCGCACGATGTGGGAGTTCACCGGCGACCGGACCGAGGGCACCCACTACCTGGTGCTCGGCCTCGGTGCGGGCCACACCGCCGACCGCGACCTGCCACCCGACCACCACGCGCTGATCGCCTACGGCCCCCTGCTGTCCGACGACGGCAGCACCTGGCTGGGCACCGCCGCACTGGTCCACGCATCGTCCCCGGAGGTCGCCCGCACCGTCCTTGCCGCGGACCGCTACGCGGAAATCGAAGTCCATGACTGGACCTTCGGAGGCCGACGCTAGAGCACGGACAAGCGCGAACCCGCCGAGCCCATCACCAGCACCGCCTTGCTAGGCGTACCTAGCAATCGCACCCGCGCAGCCTCACATCCGGGCTCTCAGCACGTCGACCTCGCAGCCAGGCGCGGACGGGTCGAAGCCGTGCTCGGCCAGCCAGCGCATCGCCAGCAGGCTTCGCAACGACCACCACGCGCGGATCACGTCGACATCGACGTCGGTGCCATAGCCGGCGATGACGTCGCCGAGGTGCTCCTCGTGCCCGAGCGTCAGGATGGCGAGGTCGAACAGGGCGTCGCCCTGACTCGCCTCGGACCAGTCGATGACGCCGGTGACCTCGTCACCGTCCACGAACACGTGCGAGATCTGCAGATCGCCGTGCGTGAACACCGGATCCCACGGCCGGAGCGCGGCCTCGGCGACCTGGCGGTTGCGCGTGACCAGGTCGGACGGAAGGACGTCGTTCGCCAGGAGCCACTCGCACTCGGCGTCGAGATCCGCCGCCAGCTTGCCAGGGCCTCGGCTGCGCCACGGGGGCAACGGCGCGTCGTGCAACTTCCGGATGGCCGCCCCTGCCGCGGCCCACGCCGCCGGCGACGCGGTCGACGGCTCGCCGAGAAGGCCGAGCGCCGTCCCCGGGACGGCGGCGATCGCGAGCGCGGGCGGCTTGCGCCACAGGACCTCCGGGGTCGGGACCGGCGCCAGGGCCATCGCCTCGACCTCGACGTCGAGACGCGCCTGGTCAGCGTCCACCTTCAGGAACACATCGCCGACGCGCAAGGTCGCGCGTTCAGAATGGGCGACGACGACCTGGACCTCATCCACGGCGGCCAGTATCCCTCACGCGATCACCGCACCGAAACCGTCGAGGCGAAGTGAGCACTACCCCGGCAAGCGACCAAAAAGAGAGCACTTTCTACCTCGGGGCGCCCCCTTACAGGGCGGTTCTCCAGGCACTGGTCTGGAACTCCGGCGGAACTTCGTCCTCTCCCGGGTCTATCCCTCGGTGTTCGAGGGCGTCGAACCAGGCATCGCGCTGGGAAGGTGGCAGCCGGGTGCCGCACCACGGGCAGAAAGCGATCGAGATGACGCTGCCGCCACCGTCATGGACGATCAGGCCGTACTCGTCGAACTTCGCGCTGTAGTTGACGAGCGCATCCGGGCAGTCGAACCGATCCTCGTGCAGTTCGCACGAATGGCCGACCTGCCGCGCCATGTCCTCGCAGCAGTGCCGCCCCTCACCCATCAGCTGGGGCTACGCCGATTGGGCAGGTGAGGCCGGTGCCGCCTATGCCGCAGTAGCCGTTCGGGTTCTTCCGGAGGTACTGCTGGTGGTAGTCCTCGGCGTAGTAGAAGTCGGTGGCCGGGGTTATGCCGGTGGTGATGGGGCCGTAGCGGGCGGCGGTGAGGACGTGCTGGTAGGCGTCGCGGGACGCTTCGGCGGCCTTGAGTTGGTCGTCGGTGCGGGCGAAGATCGCGGAGCGGTACTGGGAGCCGACGTCGTTGCCCTGGCGCATGCCCTGGGTGGGGTCGTGGGACTCCCAGAAGACGCGCAGGAGGTCGTCGTAGGAGACCCGGGACGGGTCGTAGACGACGCGGACGGTCTCGGTGTGGCCGGTGAGGCCGCTGCAGACCTCTTCGTAGGTGGGGTTCGGGGTGTAGCCGCCCTCATAGCCGGCGGAGGTCGAGACGACGCCGGGCGTCTGCCAGAACTTGCGTTCGGCGCCCCAGAAGCAGCCGAGGGCGAACTCGGCGATCTCGGTGCCGTCGGGGAACGGGGGCGCGAGGGGCGTGTCGAGGACCTCGTGGCGCGGCGGTACCGGGATGGGCTCGTCCCTGCCGGGGAGCGCCTTCTCCGGAGAGACCATCTGGGTCTTCGCAAAGCCGAACATGTCCTCCAGGCTAGCCCGGGGCGTCATGAGCGTTCGATCGGTTGGGTCATTGGTCCGGTGGGAGCGATGGATTGAAGGCGCTCCGGTGGAGGCACTAGAGTGCCGCACGTCACATTCCGGACACGAGGAGCCCCGTTGCGTCTGCTGAGCGTCACCGTGCTGGGGACCGCGCTCGTCGCGGCGGGCCTGCTGGCGCCGGCGGCGGGTCAGGCGACGACGTCCGGGAAGGACGGGCTGACGGTGCGGCCGGGGACGGTCCGCGCGGGGCAGAAGGTCGAGTTGTCGGTTCCGGGCTGCGGGCCGGGACGGCACCGGGCCTCGTCGGACGCGTTCGACGAGCGGGCCCTGCTGGACGGCACCGGCGGCACCGCGGAGATCAAGGACGGCGCGCGGCCGGACACGTACCGGGTCTCGGTGGACTGCGGCGGGCGGACGGTGACCGGAAAGGTGCGGGTCGCCGGGCGGCTCGCCTGGCCGGCCCTCCTGCCCGACCTCCGCAACAGCCGGTAAGCGAGCATTCCCCCAGTTCGGACGGCCACTCCGTCCGTCGTGCGATGCACGCCCGAGACCCCCGACCGCGGGGGCCTGTCAAGCCGTCTCGACAAATGAGACAAGGCGTCCAGCAAGTGACATACGTCACGCTTCACAGGTTGAGATTTCTACCGGTCCACCCCTTGAGCGCGGCAAATGATCATGTGATACTTCCACAGAAGCGAGCAAAAAGCACAAGTCTCACAAAGATGAACAGACACCCATAACTGCACATTACTCCTCGCCATGCGGCACGGCGCGAGCGAGCCGCAGGGCACTCGCCGCTTAACTCCTGACCTAGGGGCAGCCGAGAATGTCCGTTGACGTCGCCAGCGTTCCCGCCGCCAAAGCGAAGAACTTCCCCCTTTACCGGACGGTCAGCGGCTTCGTCCGCGACCCGCTACGGGAACTGGAGCGGATCAGCAGGGAGTCGGACGGCCGGCTCATCCGGCTGGACCTCGGCGCTTCCCATCCTTACCTCGCCACACATCCCGACCATGTGCAGCAGGTATTGCGGCGCGAATCGCAGAACTTTCTGCGCGATGGCATCTTCTGGCGTCCCCTCCGCGAACTGATGGGCGACAGCATCCTTTCCGAGGGCGGGGAATGGGAGCACAGCAAACGGGTTCTGCAGCCCGTCTTCACCACACGTAATGTGAACCGCCTCACCGGGCTGATGGCGGAGGCCATCAATACGGCCGTCGGGAAACTGGACGAGCCGGCCCGCGAGGGCCGGCCCATCGACGTGCTGCCCGAGATGAGCCGGATCGTCAACGAGACCGTCATCAAGGTCCTGTTCGGCGACAAGATCTCCCCGGTCGAGGCGAACCGGCTGATCCCGACGTTCGACCAGATCGCCACCTCGATCTCGGTCCGGTTCCTGCTGCCGTTCGTGCCGCGCGTGCTCCCGATGCCCGGCGACCGGGCGTTCAAGGACGCCGTCCAGGTGATGGACGAGGTGCTGTTCGAGCTGGTGGAGCGGTACCGCGACGACCCGGGCGACGGCAGCGACATCTTCACCGCGCTGTGCCAGGCCCGGGCCGAGGACGGCGCGCCGCCGGACGACCGGTGGATCCGCGACAACCTGCTCGCCATGTTCGCCACGAGCACCGAGACCACGACGCTGGCCCTGACGTGGCTGTGGCCGCTGCTGCACGACCACCCGGACGTGGAGGCGCGGCTGGTCGAGGAGATCGACGCGGTCGTCGGCGGCGAGCCGGTCCGTCCCGAGCACCTGCACCGGCTGCCGTACGTCACGCAGGTCGTCCAGGAACTGCTGCGGCTCTACCCCGTCGGGTGGATGTTCCCGCGCATGGCCACCGAGGCGACGACCATCGGCGGCGTCCCGATCAAGCCGGGCGACCCGGTGCTGATCAGCCCGTTCCTCACCCACCGGCTGGCGTCGGTGTGGGAGCGGCCGCTGGAGTTCGACCCCGAGCGCTTCACCCCGGAGAACGTCCGCAAGCGGCACCGCTACGCCTATTTCCCGTTCGGCGGTGGACCGCACCAATGCATCGGCCGGCACGTGTTCAACGTGGAGGCGCAGATGATCCTGACGAGCATCCTCAGCCGGTTCCGGCCGACGCTGTCGGAGGCGGTTCCGGCGATGCCCAAGATCGGCGCGACGCTGCGGCCGCGGCAGTCGCTGGAGATGACGCTGACGCCCGTCGCCGGACACGGAGCGTGACCGCGGCGGACGGGGCGGCCTCGCGGCCGTCCGGCCTCGCGCGCCCGGACGCCCTCGCGGAGGCGCGCGGCACCGGGGCCGTCATGGCCCAGGCCGTCAAGTGCGCCCGTGACCTCGCGGCGTGCGCCGCCGACCACCCCGGCCTGTTCGACGCCAAGCCGATCGACGAGACCCTGTTCAACGCGGTGGCCTGCGCGAACGCGTTCGGCTCCCCGTGGCTGGACGCGGCGGGCATCCGGATGGCGGCGCGCACCTCGCTGTGGATCTTCGGCCTGGACTGGCTGGTGGACCATGTCGCGGCGGAGCGCGCCGAGATCGAGGACATCAACCGGCGGTGCCTCGCGGTCGCCGACGGCGCCCCGCCGGTGCCGGGCGACGGCCTCACCCTGTTCCTCGCCGAGATCAGGGACGAGGTCGCGCAGTCGCCCGCCTTCGCGAGCCTGCGCGACGACTGGCGGGCGCAGCTGCGCAGGCTGCTGGAGTGCGGGGCCCGCGAATGGGACTGGAAGAGCGGCGACCGGGCGGCGTGGCCGACGTTCGACGAGTACCTCGACAACGCCGACAACTACGGCTCGGCGTGGGTCAACGTCTCCCACTGGATCGTGCACGCGGACGCCGGCGTGCTCGCCCACGCCGGCGAGCTGCAGGCGGTGAGCCGCGAGGTGCAGCGCATCCTCCGGCTGCTCAACGACCTCGCCACCTACGAGCGCGACGTCACGTGGGGCGACCTGAACCCGCAGATGCTCGGGGTGGACCGCGCCACGATCACCGAGCGGATCGGCCGGATCGTCGAGCGGTGCGGTGAGCTCCTCGCGCCGCTGCGCGCGGACTGCCCGGAGGCGGTGGCCTATCTCGAACGGCAGATCGGCTACAGCACCGGTTTCTACGAGCTGAGCGACTACTGGGGGTCGCTGTGACCGTCGAGGAGGCGGAACCCAGTACGGCCAGCGGTGAACCTCCCCCGGACGAGGTCGCCGAGGCCGCGAACGCGCTCGTCGGCGGCCTGGTCCAGGCCCCCTGGGGCACGGCGTCCGCGTCGGTGTACGAGACGGGCCGGGTGGTGGGCCTCGCGCCGTGGCTGACCGGGCACGTCCGGCGGCTGCGGTTCCTGCTCGACCAGCAGCGGGCGGACGGCGGCTGGGGCCCGCCCGACGCGGGGTACGCGCTGGTCCCCACGTTGAGCGCCACCGACGCCCTGCTCTCCACGCTGGTCCCGGAGGGACGGCCGTGGGCGGACGGCGCCGGCCGCGCCGAGGTGGCCGCCGCCGCCGAGCGGGCCCTGCGCCTCCTCGGGGACTGGCTGGACGACGGCAACACTCCCGACTTCCCGGACATGCCGGCGATCGAGCACATCACCCCGTCCCTCATCGAGGCGATCAACGGACGGCTGGACCGGCTGCGCCCGGCGCCGTCCGGTGACTCCTCCTTCGGCTGGTCCGGGCGGTTGCGCCCGCCCGCGGGGATGGACGGCTCGCTCCTGCCGTCCGTCCGCAAGCATCTCGCCGAGGGCGGCGCCGTGCCCGTGAAGCTGCTGCACGCGCTGGAGATCGCCGGGCCTTCCGCGTACGGCGCGACCTCGGTGCGTCCCGTGGACGTGCCCGCGCCTCCCGGTCGCACCGCCCGCGCGACCTTCGCGACGGTCGGCGCATCGGCCGCGGCGACGGCGGCCTGGCTGGGGACGCGCGGCGCCGACGGCGGCGATGACCTCGACGGCGGCGCGCGCCGTTACCTGGAGGCGGCCGCCCGGCAGTGGGGCGGTCCCGTCCCGGTGGCGACGCCGATCACCAATTTCGAGCGGGGCTGGGTGCTCGGCTGGCTCGCGCGCGCCGGAATTCCGCTCGCGGTGCCGTCCCGGCTCATCGCGGAGATGCAAGCCTCGCTGGGCGAGGACGGTGCGCCCGGCGGCCCGGGACTTCCTCCGGACGCCGATACGAGTTCGGGTGTGCTGTACGCGTTGTCGCTGCTGAACGAGCCGGTTCCGCCCGATCTGCTCTGGCGGTACGAAGCGGGCGCGCATTTCTCCAGCTGGCCCGGCGAGGACGGCCGGTCGGTGACGACGAACGCGCACGTCCTTGAGGCGTTCGGCCATTATGCGCGATCGGCCGGGGCGGGCCCGTCCGGCCGTTACGCGGCGACCGCCCGGAAAGTGGCGTCCTGGCTGGTCGGTCGGCAGGACGACGCCGGCCGCTGGACGGACCGGTGGCACGCGTCGCCGCTGTACGCGACCGCCTGCTGCGCGCTGGCGCTGGACGCGTTCGGCGGCCCGGACGCCGTACCGGCCGTGGACCGCGCCATCGGGTGGGTGATCCGGGAACAGCGCGCGGACGGTTCGTGGGGCCGCTGGGACGGGACCGCGGAGGAGACCGCGTACGCCGTCCAGATCCTGACCCTGACCCGGGCGGCCGCCGGCGGGCGGCGAGGAGTGCCGTCTGGGGACGCGGCCGCGGCGGTCAGGCGCGGTGACGCCTACCTCCGCGCGGCGGTCCGGCGCAGGTCAGAGGGCGTACGCGGGCTGGTGCCGGAGGGCGTGCGCGGGCTGGTGGCCGACATCGACTCCGACAAGCATCCGCTTTGGCATGATAAAGACCTATATCGCCCAATTACGATCGTGCGCGCGGCGGTCCTGGGCGCCCTTCACCTCGCCCGAAGCGACGTCCCTGTTTCAACCCGGTGAATTTCCCCACACCCCACCCATCCCGACCTGGCGAGAAGTCACAGGGTAAACCATTCACCTTGAGCAGGTTTGGTGGCGTTGGTAAGGTTCACCGGTGCGCTGACCGATACCCGGCATAGCGCCGACCGCACAAACCGCCACCGGGTGTCCCGCAGCCAGGCCCAGCACCTCGCATTGCAGGCACCTTGACAATTGTTGGGGCGATCAGAATGCGTTTCCGCAACTCCCGACTGCGGACCAAGATTGCGGCCCTGCTGCTCTCGCTGACGGCGCTGTGGGTCTTCGCGGCCTGGGTGACGTTGCGCGAAGGCGTGAACCTGCTCTTCGTCAACACGCTGGACAGCGTGGTGGCGCCGAGCGACCCCCTGCTCGTCGACCTGCAGCAGGAGCGCCGCCTCACGGTGACCATGCTCGCCACCGGCCGGCTCAGTCCCGACCAGCTCTCCGCCGCGCGCGCCCGGACCGACAAGGACCGGGAGATCGTCGTGCGGAAGGCCCGCAGCGGCGCGGTCCGGCGCGCGGCCGACGGCAGCATGGACAAGCGGCTGGACCAGATGGTCGCCCAGCTCGCCTCCCTCGACCAGGAGCGCCGCTCGATCGACGCCGGCGCCTTCGACCGGCACCGCACCGTCCAGGCCTACTCGGACGTCATCGAGTCGATCTTCCACATGTACGACGGGACGACCACGCTCGACGACCGGGGCTTCACCACCGCCCTGCGCGCGGAGATCGCCGTCAACCGGTCGTGGGAGCTGCTCTCCCAGGAGGACGCGATCGTCGCCGGCGTGCTGGCGACCGGGCGCATCACCGTCGGCGACCGGCTCGACATCGCGCAGGCCATCGGCGCGCGCCGGCTCAACTACTCGCGCGCCATGATCGACATGGAGCCCGCCGACCGCCAGGCGTGGAGCGAGCTGAACACCGACAAGCGGCTCGCCACCGTCCGCGCCATGGAGGACGTCCTCCTCCAGCAGCGGTCCAGGACGATGCGCCCGCGGATCAACGCCGACCAGTGGCGCGCCGCCACCACGCCGGCGCTGGCGCAGATGCGCACGACCATCCAGGACGCCGGTGACCGGCTCGTCAAGCGGGCCACCCCGATCGCGACCTGGGTCATCGTCCGGCTGGTCCTGGCCGGCGGTCTCGGCCTCCTGGCGGTCATCGCCTCGATCGTCGTGTCCATCACCACCGCCCGCGCCCTGGTGCGCCAGCTGGAACGGCTGCGCACCGCCGCGTGGGAGCTGGCCGAGCAGCGGCTGCCCGGCGTCGTCGAACGGCTCGGCCACGGCGAGCAGGTGGACGTCTCGGTGGAGGCCCCGCCGCTGCAGTTCGGCACCGACGAGATCGGGCAGGTGGGACGCGCGTTCAACGCCGTCCAGGAGACCGCGATCCGCACCGCCGTCGAGCAGGCGGAACTGCGCCGCGGCATCCGCGACGTCCTGCTCAGCCTGGCCCGCCGCACCCAGACCCTCGTGCACCGGCAGCTGACCATGCTGGACACCATGGAGCGCCGCCGCGACATCGAGGTGAAGGAGCTGGAGGAGCTGTTCCGGCTCGACCACCTCGCCACCCGGATGCGGCGCAACGCCGAGAACCTCATCGTGCTGTCGGGCGCGCTGCCCGCCCGCGGCTGGCGCAGCTCGGTGCCGATGATCGACGTCGTCCGCGCCGCGGTCGGCGAGGTCGAGGACTACACCCGCGTCACCGTGCTGCCGTTCGGCCCGGTCGAGCTGGCCGGACGGGCGGTCGGCGACGTCACCCACCTGCTCGCCGAGCTGATCGAGAACGCCGTGTCGTTCTCCCCGCCGGACACGGTCGTGCAGGTCGGCGGGCACCTGGTCGCCAACGGCTTCGCCATCGACATCGAGGACCGCGGGCTCGGCATGACCGACGAGAAGCTCGCCGAGATCAACGCGCGGATCGAGGACCCGCCGGACTTCAACCTGCAGAGCTCGGTGCAGCTCGGCCTGTTCGTGGTCAGCAAGCTCGCCGAGCGGTACGGGCTGCGGGTCTCGCTGAAGCGGTCCGCCTACGGCGGCACCACCGCGGTCGTCGTCGTCCCGACCGAGCTCGTCGTCGAGGAGAGCGACCGGGTGCGGGTGTCGGCGGCCACGACCACGCAGAACGGCCTGGAGGTGCGGCAGCCGACCGCGGTCGGCGCCCGTTCCGGCGGCGCCGCGACCCTCACCACCGGCGGCACCGGGCCGCAGCCGGCGCCGTCCGCGCCCGCGCTGGTGGCGGTTCCGCCGCCCGCGCCGGAACCGGGCGAGACGCCGGCCCTCCCGTCCGGGCAGGCCCCGGGCGGCACCCCTGAACGCGGCCTGCCCCGACGGCAGGACGAGCCCCCCGCGGGCGGAGCGCGCTCCCACGGCGGCGCCCCGTCCACACCGCCCGGTCACACCGGCGCCGGCGGCGGGCATCCCGAACCGACCCAGCCGGAGGACCTGCCCCCCGTGCCCGACATCTCCACCACCCCGTCCGGCCTGCCCGTCCGCGTGCCGCAGGCGAACCTCGCCGAACCGCTGCGCACGGACGAGCCGATCGTGGCGGATGAACCGGACGAAACGGACGACCCGGGCCGCTCTCCCGAGGAGATCCAGCGGATCATGGGCTCCTACCAGCGCGGCACCCGGCGCGGACGGTCGGAAGCGGCCGAGGCCCTCGGCAACGAAGCAGCGGAAGGCGAGGAAGGTCAGTGACGCAGAAGACCGGTTCTTCATCGGATCTCGGTTTCTTGCTGGACGACCTGGTGCACCGGTTGCCGCACGCGCGCAACGCGGTGGTGCTGTCGGCCGACGGCCTGCTGATGGCCTCGTCGGCGGGCATGAGCCAGGACGACGGCGAGCACCTGTCCGCGGTCGCGGCGGGCATCCAGAGCCTCGCCAAGGGCGCGGGCACCCGGTTCGGCGGCGGCCCCGTCCGGCAGACGATCGTCGAGATGCAGTCGGCGTTCCTGCTGGTGACCGTCGCCGGGAAGGGCGCCTGCCTGGCGGTGCTCGCCGGCGAGGAGGCCGACGTCGGCCTCATCGCCTACGAGATGGCGATGCTCGTCACCAGCATGGGCCACCACCTCACCACGCCGTCGCGGTCGGAGGCCGCGGAGGAGGGGCGCCCGGCATGATGCCGCCCGAGGAACCGGGACAGGAACCCTGGCCGCAGGATCCCGCGCTGCACACCCCCGGCCACGAGCGCGTCTACGACGAGAGCGCCGGGCCGATGGTGCGCCCGTACGTGATGACGAGCGGCCGCATCGAACCCGTCCACGGCAGGTTCGACCTCATCACCCTGGTGGTGGCGGCCGGACCGGAGCCGGAGGGCGCGATCGGCCTCGGCCCCGAGCACCTGGCGATCATCCAGCTCTGCCGGCAGGTGATGTCGGTCGCCGAAGTGACCGGCCACCTCGACCTCCCGGTGGCGACCGTGCGGGTGCTGCTCGGCGACCTGCTCGGCAAGGGGCTCGTCACGTTGCAGGAGCCCGAACCGGAGGCGGACATGCACGACATCAGGCTCTACAAGGCGGTGATCGATGGACTCCGGGCCCTCTAACGCCGTGGGCGCGCGGCACGACGCGCGCGCCCGCCGGATGCCCACCGCGGTCAAGATCGTGATCGCGGGCGGTTTCGGGGTCGGCAAGACGACGATGGTCGGCACCGTCTCCGAGACGCGGCCGCTGCGCACCGAGGAGATCCTCACCGACGAGAGCGTCGGCGTCGACGACATCTCCGGGGTCGAGCGCAAGAAGACGACCACGGTCGCGATGGACTTCGGCCGGCTCACCTTCCGCGACGAGTACGTCCTCTACCTGTTCGGCACGCCCGGGCAGGAGCGGTTCTGGTTCATGTGGGACGAGGTGTCGCTCGGCGCGCTCGGCGCCGTGGTCCTCGCCGACACGCGCCGGCTGTCGGACTGCTTCCCGTCCGTCGACTACTTCGAGCGGCGCGGCACGCCGTTCGTCGTGGCCGTCAACTGCTTCGAGGGCGCCAAGCAGTACGACCTCGCGGAGATCCAGCTGGCGCTGAACCTGGGCCCGAAGGTCCCGGTGATGCTCTGCGACGCGCGCCGCCTCGACTCCTGCAAGCAGGTGCTCATCGACCTCGTGCTGCACGCGATGAAGTACCGCGGCCTCCCGGCGCTGGAGACGCAGGGCGCCTAGCCGCGCGGAACGCGGGGGCGCCGCCGGTGCGGCGCCCCCGCGGCCCCAAAGGACCCCCGGACACGAGTAAGCCCCCGCCGCGGCGGGGGCTTTCCGGTTCGTGCAGGGGGTCAGCCGGTCCGCGAGACGACGAAGTCGCAGAGGCCGGTGAAGGCGTCGCGGGCGGGGATGGCGGGGAGGGTCAGCAGCTCCGCCCGGGCGTCCTCCGCGCACTGGCGCAGGTCGGCGCGGGCGAGGTCCATGGCGGGGTGGGCGCGCAGCAGCGCGAGCGCCTCGGCGTGCGGCTCGTCGCCGGACAGGTCCTGGACGAGCAGCTCGCGCAGCCGGGCGTCGTCCGGGCCGGAGCCGACGCCCGCGAGGACGTGGTGCATCGGGAGGGTGCGGATGCCCTCGCGCAGGTCGGTGCCGGGGGTCTTGCCGGACTCCTCGGTCTCGGAGTCGATGTCGAGGATGTCGTCCGACAGCTGGAACGCGACGCCGATCCTCTCGCAGGCGGAGGTGATGGTGTCGACGACGTGCGCGGGGGCGCCCGACAGCAGCGAGCCGAACTGGCCGGACACCGCGATCAGCGAGGCCGTCTTGTCCGCGGCCACCTGCAGGTAGTGCTTGAGGGGGTCGGCGCCCTCGGCGGGCCCGACGGTCTCCTGGATCTGGCCGCGCACCAGCCGGGCGAACGCCCGCGCCTGGATCCGGACGGCCTCCGGGCCGAGGTCGGCGAGCAGGTCGGACGCGCGGGCGAACAGGTAGTCGCCGGTGAGGATCGCGACGGTGTTGGTCCACCGCGAGTTCGCCGACGCCTGGCCCCGCCGGACGGTCGCCTCGTCCATGACGTCGTCGTGGTACAGGGTGCCGAGGTGGGTCAGCTCGACGACGACGGCGGCGGGCACCACCCCGGCCGCGGCGGGGTCCCCGAAGTGCGAGGCGAGCAGCACCAGCATCGGCCGGAAGCGCTTGCCGCCGGCCTCGACGAGGTGCTTGGACGCCTGGCTGAGCAGCGGGTCCTCGCCCCGCACCGACTCCAGTAGCAGTTCCTCGACTGCGGCCAGGCGCTCCCTGGCGTCGGCCGCGAGGGCCGAGTCGACGGGAAGCCCGAACGGGCCGGGCTCCTGTCGAGCCGGCCCGCCGGACTTCTCAGCGATTGGGTCGCTCACCCAAGACTCCCTACCGGACGAACATGTGGGTCGTGGCGTGGCCCGCCAGGTCCAGAACGGGCTGCGGGATCACGCCGAGTACCACAGTAGCCGTCGCCCCGAGCGCCACCGCAGCCGCGGTCGCCGGCCCGGCGACGACGACCGGGCCGTCCGCCTCCGGCTCGCTGAAGAACATCACGACGATCACCTTCACGTAGAAGAAGGCGGCCACCGCGGAGGAGACGACGCCGACCACGACCAGCGGGGTCGCGCCGCTTTCGACGGCGGCCTTGAACACCGCGAACTTGCCGGTGAACCCGCTGGTCAGCGGGATTCCGGCGAAGGCGAGCAGGAAGAAGGAGAACACCCCGGCGACGACCGGGGAGCGCTTGCCGAGCCCCGCCCAGCGCGACAGGTGCCCGGCCTCGCCGCCGGCGTCGCGCACCATCGTGACGACCGCGAAGGCGCCGATGGAGGTGAAGCCGTAGGCGACGAGGTAGAACATCGTGCTGGACAGGCCGTCGCGCGACGTCGCGACGACGCCCATGAGCAGGAAGCCCGCGTGCGCGATCGACGAGTACGCCAGCATCCGCTTGATGTCGGACTGCGTGATCGCGATGATCGCGCCGACCACCATCGTGAGGATCGCCACGCCCCACATGTAGGGCCGCCAGTCCCACTTCAGCGTCTCGAACCCGACGTAGTAGACGCGCAGGATCCCGCCGAACGCGGCGACGACCGTGCACGAGGCCATCAGCGCGGTGATGGGGGTCGGGGCGCCCTGGTAGACGTCCGGCTTCCACATGTGGAAGGGGACGCCGCCGAGCTTGAACAGCAGCCCGACCGACAGCAGCGCGACGCCCGCCAGCAGCAGGGTCTCGCTGCCGGCGTCCTTGCTGACCTGCGCGGAGATGTCCGACAGCCGGACCGAGCCGGCGTAGCCGTACAGCAGCGCCGTCCCGTACAGGAAGAACGCCGAGGAGAACGCGCCGAGCAGGAAGTACTTGACGGCCGCCTCCTGGGAGAGCAGCCGCCGCCGGCGGGCGAGCCCGCACAGCAGGTACAGCGGCAGGGACATGACCTCCAGCGCCACGAACATGGTGAGCAGGTCGTTGGCGGCGGGGAACATCATCATGCCCGCGACCGCGAACAGCATCAGCGGGAACACCTCGGTCTGGGTGATCCCGGCCGCGGTGGTGCGCTGCTCGTCCTCGCTGCCCGGCAGCGCGGACGCCTGCGCGGCGAAGTGGCCGCCGACGATCCCGCCGCTGCGGCCGTTGCCGCGCTCGGCGATCAGCAGCAGGCTGACGAGGGCGAGGATGAGGACGGTGCCCTGGATGAACAGGGTGGGGCCGTCGACGCCGAGGGCGCCCTGCGCGGCGACGTGGTGCGGGTCGTCGCGCCAGCCGAGCAGGGCCGTCCACACGAACGCGCCGGCGAGGCCGAGGAAGGCGACCGGGACCTGCACCGCGTACCGCCAGGTGCGGCCGACGAACGCCTCGACGAGGACGCCCATGACGGCGACGCCGAGGACGAGGAGCAGCGGGCCGATCTGGCCGTACTCGATGTGCGGCGCCGGGATGTCACCCCCCTGGGCGAGCACCCCATGAGCCATCACCGGGCTCACGTGACTGGCAGGGCTCATGGACGGGCTCCGTTCTCGGCGACGTTACCGGTGAGCGTCGGCGCCGGGTCGTGCCGGTCGACACGGGCGAGCGTCTCCTTCACCGACGGGTTGATCACATGCAGCACCGGCTGCGGGAAGAAGCCCATCGCCACGATGATCGCGATGATCGGGGCGACGGCCCACTTCTCGCGGGCCGTGAGGTCCTTCATGCCCTCGACGGCCGGGACCTTCGGGCCGCCCATCGTCCGCTGGTACATCCACAGGACGTAGATGGCGGCGAGCACGACGCCGGTGACGGCGAAGCAGGCGGCCACCTTGTAGCGGCTGAACGTGCCGACCAGCACCAGGAACTCCGACACGAACGGCGACAGGCCGGGCAGCGACAGCCCGGACAGGCCGGCGATGAGGAACGTCCCGGCGAGCACGGGCGCGGCCTTCTGCACCCCGCCGAAGTCGGTGATCTTCGCCGACCGGCGGCGGACGATCATGAAGCCGACGAGCAGGAACAGCGCGGCGGTGGAGAAGCCGTGGTTCACCATGTACAGCGCGGCGCCGGACTGGCCCTGCGAGGTCATCGCGAAGATGCCGAGCACGATGAACCCGAAGTGCGACACCGAGGTGTAGGCGATGAGCCGCTTCAGGTCGACCTGCCCGATCGCGAGGATCGCGCCGTAGATGATGCTGATCACCGCGAAGACGAGCACCGCGGGCGTGGCCCACTTGGACGCGCCGGGGAACAGCTCCAGGCAGAACCGGAGCATCCCGTAGGTGCCGACCTTGTCGAGCACGCCGACGATCAGGACGAGCGCGCCGGGCGGCGACTGCTGCGCCGCGGTCGGCAGCCAGGTGTGCACCGGCACCATCGGCGCCTTGATCGCGAACGCGATGAAGAAGCCGAGGAACAGCCACTTGGCGGTGGTCGGGTCGACGTGCAGCCCGCGCAGCTCCTGGAACATGAAGGTGCCGTGGCCGAGGCCGCCCTCGCCGACCGGCTTGTTCGACAGCGGGTACAGCCAGATGACCGAGACGAGCATCAGCAGCCCGCCGAACAGCGAGTACAGCAGGAACTTCACCGCGGCGTAGGAGCGCTCGCGGGCGGCGCCGCCGCCGTAGTGCCCGATGATGAAGTACACCGGGATGAGCATCGCCTCGAAGAAGACGTAGAACAGGAACACGTCGGTCGCCGCGAACACGCCGATCATCGCGGCCTCGAGGGACAGCAGCAGCGCGAAGTAGGTCTTCACCGACCGCTTCGCCGGGACGTCCACGCCGCCGGAGCGCTCGTCCTCGTTCCAGGACGCCAGCATGACGAGCGGGACGAGGATGACCGACAGCAGGATCAGCACCAGCGCGACGCCGTCGACGCCGAGCGCCCAGTGGATCCCGAACTCCTTGATCCACCAGTACTTCTCGGTGAACTGGAACCGGTCGCCGCCGGCGTCGAAGCCGGCCGCCATGGCGAGGGCGAGGACGCCCACGAGCGTGGAGACGCCGAACGAGAACCACTTGACCAGCGGCTCGTTGTCGCGCGGCAGCACGCTGACCGCGACGGCGCCCAGCAGTGGCAGCGCGATGAGGACGCTCAGCCAGGGAAAGTCACTCATGACACGTTCACCACCAGGAGGGCCGCCACCACGAGGGCGGCGCCGAAGAACATCGAGAGTGCGTAGGAGCGGGCGAAGCCGGTCTGGATGCGGCGGAACCGGCCGGACGTGCCGCCGATGAGGGCGGCGAGCCCGTTGACGGCGCCGTCGACGCCGCGTCCGTCGAACCAGACGGCGAGCCGGGTCAGCCACTGGCCGGGCCGCATCAGCAGCGACTCGTTGATGGCGTCGCCGTACAGGTCCTTACGGGCCGCGACGGTGACGAACGAGCCGGCGGGCGCCTCGCGCGGCACCGGCCGGCGCCCGTACTGCATCCACGCGATCGCGAAACCGATGACCATCAGGACGAGGACCACGATGCCCGGGAGCGTGACCCACTTGAACGACTCGGCGTGCTCCGGCTTGCCGGTGACGGGCTCCAGGAAGTCGGCGAACCCGCCGAGGATCAGCAGCCCGCCCGCGGCGACCGAGCCGACCGCCAGCAGCATCAGCGGGACGGTCATCACCTTGGGCGACTCGTGCGGGTGCACGCCCTCCTCCCAGCGCTTCTCGCCGAAGAAGGTCATGATCATCACGCGCGACATGTAGTACGCGGTGATGCCCGCGCCGATGACCGCGCAGGCGCCGAGGATCGCGCCGGACGTGCCGCCCTTGTCGAACGCCGCCTCGATGATGGCGTCCTTGGTGAACCAGCCGGACAGGAACGGGAACCCGATGATGGCGAGGAACCCGAGCCCGAAGGTCACGTAGGTCGCCATCATCACGCCGCGCAGCGCGCCGTAGTGGCGCATGTTCACGTCGTCGTTGGTGCCGTGCATGACCGAGCCGGCGCCGAGGAACAGGCCCGCCTTGAAGAAGCCGTGCGCGATGAGGTGCGCGATGGCGAACACGTAGCCGGGCCGGCCGAGGCCGGCGGCGAGCGTCATGTAGCCGATCTGCGACATCGTCGACCCGGCGAGGGCCTTCTTGATGTCGTCCTTCCCGCAACCGATGATCGCACCGGCGAGCAGCGTGGCCGCGCCGACGATCGTCACCACCAGCTGCGCGGTGTCGGACATCTCGAAGATCGGCCCGGACCGGACGATCAGGTAGACGCCCGCGGTCACCATCGTCGCCGCGTGGATGAGCGCCGACACCGGGGTCGGGCCCTCCATCGCGTCCAGCAGCCAGGACTGCAGCGGGAGCTGCGCCGACTTGCCGCACGCGCCGAGCAGGAGCAGCAGCCCGATCGCGGTCGCGGTGCCGGTGCTCAGCTTGGCGGCGAGCCCGGCGTGCTCGGCGCCCGCGCCGAGGATCGGCCCGAAGTCGACCGTGCCGAAGGTGGAGAACATCAGCGCGATCGCGATGATCAGCCCCATGTCGCCGACGCGGTTGACGACGAACGCCTTCTTCGCCGCGGTCGCCGCGGTCGGCTTGTGCTGCCAGAACCCGATCAGCAGGTACGAGGCGAGGCCCACGCCCTCCCAGCCGAGGAACAGCACGAGGAAGTTGCCGCCGAGGACCAGCAGCAGCATCGCCGCGACGAACAGGTTCAGGTAGGCGAAGAACCGGCGCCGGTCGGGGTCCTCGGCCATGTAGCCGACGGAGTAGATGTGGATGAGCGAGCCCACCCCGGTGATCAGCAGCACGAAGCTGATGGACAGCGGGTCCACCAGCAGGTCCATGCCGATCCTGAACCCGCCGACGTTGATGAAGTCCCACAGGTGCAGGGTCCGGCGCCGCGCGGCGTCGTCGTACCCGAGCATCTGGACGAGCATCGCGATGCCGATGGCGAACGACGCCACCGGCGCCGCCACCCCGAGCAGGTGCCCCCACTTGTCGGTGCGCCGGCCTCCGAGCAGCAGGATCGCGGCGCCCGCCAGGGGCAGCGCGATGAGAAGCCAGGACGCGGCCTGGATGCCTTCCGCTTTCATCCCTGGCCTCTCAGTACTTCAGCAGGTTCGCGTCGTCCACCGACGAGGACCTGCGGGTCCGGAAGATGGTCATGATGATCGCCAGGCCGACCACGACCTCCGCCGCCGCCACCACCATCACGAAGAACGCGATGATCTGGCCGTCGAGGGTGCCGTGCATGCGGGAGAACGTGACGAACGCCAGGTTCGTGGCGTTCAGCATCAGCTCGACGCACATGAACACCACGATCGCGTTGCGGCGCACGAGGACGCCGAGGGCTCCGATGGTGAACAGGATCGCCGAGAGCGCCAGGTAGTGCCCCGGACTCATTGACCAGCCTCGCCTTCGCGCTCGTTGCCGGCCGCGCCGCCGCCCGCGTCCCCGCCGGCGGCCGGCGTGCCGGCCCTGACGACGCGCGACTCGGCGCCCGCGTCCTTCGCCTCTTCGGTGGCCGCCTTGACCGCGGCGATGTCCTCGTCCATCGCGCCCTGCTCGGTCCCGCCGTACAGGTCGGCGTGCCGCTCGGCGGTGTCGGTGCGCGCCGCGATGACCGGGTTGATCGACAGCTCCGACGGCGTCCCGTCCGGCAGCAGCGCCGGCATGTCGACGGCGTTGTGCCGGGCGTAGGTGCCGGGGCCGGGCAGCGGCCCGGGGTGCTCACCGGAGGCGAACCGCCGCTTGGACAGGTCCTTCTGCGTCGGCTTCGGCTCGGTGCGCTCGCGGTGCGCCAGCACCATCGCGCCCAGCGCCGCGGTGATCAGCAGCGCGCTGGTCGCCTCGAACGCGAACACGTACTTGGTGAACAGCAGCCGCGCGAGGCCGAGGACGTTGCCGCCCGAGTTGGCGGCCTTGAGCCCGGCGGAGTCGCCGAGCGCGGCGTTCCCGAGCCCGGTGCCGAGCAGCACGATGAACCCGATCGCGACGATGACCGCCCAGAACCGCTGGCCCTTGATCGTCTCCACCAGCGAGTCGGTGGAGGTGACGCCGACGAGCATCAGCACGAACAGGAACAGCATCAGCACGGCGCCGGTGTAGACGATCACCTGGACGAACGCCAGGAACGGCGCGTTCTGGATCGCGTACATCGCGGCGAGGCAGAGCATCACGGTCGCCAGCAGCAGCGCCGAGTGCACCGCCTTGCGCACCAGGATCATGCCGAGCGCGGCGCAGACCGACACGACGGCGAGCAGCCAGAAGAAGAACGGCTCGCCCGACTGCTTGTCGGCGACGTGCCCGGCCAGCACCTGCGCGGCGGCCAGGTGGTCGGCGGAGAGCGGGGCGCTCACTTGCCCTCACCGCCCTTGCCCGCCTTCTCCCGCTTCGCCGCGTTGTCGGCGCTCGCGCGCCCGCCGCCCTCGGCGGAGATGTTCGGCGCGGTGTCCTCCGGCTGGAGGCCGAGGCGGTAGTAGTCCTCCTCGGTGTCACCGAGCCGCATCTCGTGCGGCGGCGGCTCCATGCCCTCGCGCAGCGGCGCGAGCAGCATGTCCTTGGTGTAGATCAGGCTCTCGCGGCTGTCGTCGGCGAGCTCGTACTCGTTGGTCATCGTCAGCGCCCGCGTCGGGCACGCCTCGATGCACAGGCCGCACAGGATGCACCGCAGATAGTTG
This sequence comes from Actinomadura violacea, assembly GCF_017573465.1. Lineage (GTDB taxonomy): Bacteria > Actinomycetota > Actinomycetes > Streptosporangiales > Streptosporangiaceae > Spirillospora > Spirillospora violacea. Next base: position 133,612 of record NZ_JAGEPF010000014.1, on the reverse strand, counting down.
ATCTGGTAGGTGCGGCCGTACCGCTCGCCGGGCGAGTACCGCTCGTCCGCGGTGTTGTCGGCGCCCTCGACGAAGATCGCGTCCGCGGGGCAGGCCCAGGCGCACAGCTCGCAGCCGACGCACTTCTCCAGCCCGTCCGGCCACCGGTTCAGCTGGTGCCGCCCGTGGAAGCGCGGGGCGGTCGGCTTCTTCACCTCGGGGTACTGAACGGTCTCGCTCTTCATGAACATCTGGTGGAACGAGACCCCGAACCCCTTGACCGGATTCAGGAAATCAGTGAGTCCCACTGGTGACCTCCTCAGAGGCGGATTCGATCGTGGCCGGGCGGGCCGGCTCCTCGCGGGCCCGGCCGTGGTAGTGGGGGGCGTCCATCGGCGGCACCGGGAACCCGCCGGCGGCCGGGTCCCGGGGAACGGGCGTCTCGGCGCCCGGGACGATCTCGCCGCCCTCGCCGCCGCGGACCATCTCCCAGACCACCGTGACGACCAGCACCACGGCGATGACCCCGGCGGTGATCCACAGGATCTGCTGGATGTCGTAGCCGTCGTTCTTGAACGCCTTGATGGTGGACACCAGCAGGATCCAGGCCAGCGACACCGGCATCAGGATCTTCCAGCCGAGCTTCATCAGCTGGTCGTAGCGCACCCGCGGCAGCGAGCCGCGCAGCCAGATGAAGAAGAAGATGAACAGCCAGAGCTTGATCATGAACCACAGCACCGGCCACCAGCCGGAGTTGGCGCCCGACCAGACCGTGGAGATCGGCGCGGGCGCGCGCCAGCCGCCGAGGAACAGCGTGGTGGCCAGGGCCGACAGCGTCGCCAGGTTGATGTACTCGGCGAGGAAGAACATCGCGAACTTCAGCGACGAGTACTCGGTGTGGAAGCCGCCGACCAGCTCGCCCTCGCCCTCGGGCAGGTCGAACGGGATGCGGTTCGACTCGCCCATCATCGTGATCACGTAGACCACGAACGACGGGGCGAGCAGCACCGCGAACCAGATGTGGTCCTGCTTGGCGACGATCTGCGAGGTGGACATCGACCCGGCGAACATGAACACCGCGACGAACGACAGCCCCATCGCGATCTCGTAGGAGATCATCTGCGCGGACGAGCGGAGCCCGCCGAGCAGCGAGTACGGCGACATCGACGACCAGCCGGCCAGCACGACCCCGTAGATGCCCATCGACGACATCGCCAGCACGAGCAGCACCGCGACCGGCAGGTCGGTGCCCTGCAGCGCGGTGTGGTGCCCGAAGACCGACACGGTCGGTCCGAACGGGATGATGATGAACGAGATGAACGCCGGCACCGCCGACATGACCGGCGCGAGGACGAACACGACCTTGTCGACCTGGCGGGGGACGATGTCCTCCTTCAGCGCCAGCTTCACGCCGTCGGCGAGGCCCTGCAGCAGCCCGAACGGGCCGCAGCGGTTCGGGCCGACGCGCAGCTGCATCCGGCCGATGACCCGCCGCTCGACCCACATCGACAGCAGGACGGTCAGCACCAGGAAGACGAAGATGACCAGCACCTTGCCGCCGATCAGCCACCACGGGTCCTTGCCGAACGTGGCGAGCGTGGGATCGGCGGCGGGCGCCGCAAGCGGACTCATCGGGTACCTCCCGCGTTCTCGGTCGGGCGGGCGAGCACGCCGCTCGCGATCTTGACGACGCCGCCCGCCGCCGCGCCCAGGTCCCGGTGGAGGGCGCAGCCCGCCGAGTTCGCCGGCAGCCACACCACCCGGTCCGGCAGGTCGGCGGTGATCTCCAGCGGGAGCGTCACCTCGCCGCGCGGCCCCGACACCGTGACCGCCGCGGTCGCGCCGATCTCCGCCGCGGTCGCGGGCGACAGCCGGGCCACCGCGGCCTTGGCGGTGCCCGCGAGGAACGGCTCGCCGTCCTGCAGCCTGCCCCGGTCGAGCAGCAGCCGCCAGGTCGCGAGCAGCGCCTCGCCCTGCTCGGGGTGCGGCGGCAGCGCCTGCGCGACGTCCGGCGGCTCGGGCCGCTCGCCGCGGTGGGCGCCGAGCTGCGCGAGCTCCCGGCGCGCCGCCTCCGGGCCCGGGAGCCCGAGGTGGACGTCCATCTCGTCGGCGAGGGACTGCAGGACCCGCAGGTCCGACATCCTCCCGGCGGACTTCAGCACGACGTCGAACGGGCGGCCGCGGCCCTCCCAGTCGACGAACGTGCCGGCCTTCTCGGCGACCGCCGCGACGGGCAGCACCACGTCGGCGCGGTCGGTGACCGCGCTCGGCCGCTGCTCCAGGCTCACCACGAAGGGCGCGGCGTCCAGGGCCCGCAGCGCCGCGTCCGGGTCGGGCAGGTCGTAGGGGTCGACGCCGCCGACGAGCAGCGCGCCGAGCCGTCCCTCCGCCGCCGCCGCGATGATGCCGGCGGTGTCCTCGCCGGGACCGGCGGGCAGGTCCGCGACGCCCCAGGCGCGCGCGACCTCGGCCCGCGCCTCCGGGTCCGCGACGGGGCGGCCGATCGGCAGCAGCCCGGGCAGCGCCCCGGCCTCGATCGCGCCGCGCTCCCCGGCCCGGCGCGGCACCCACGCCAGCCGGGCCCCGGTCACCTGCGCCAGCCGGACCGCCGAGGTCAGCGCCCCCGGGCTGGTCGCGAGCCGCTCGCCCAGCAGGACGACGGCGCCGGGCGTCTCCAGCAGCGTGCGGACGCCGGCGCGGGACGGGTCGCCGATCAGCGAGCCGAGCGTCTCCGACTCCGAGCCGGGCGCCGTCGCCAGCAGCGTCCCGCCGACCTTGCTCAGGCCGCGGGTCGCGAACGGGGCGATCCCGAACACCTTCAGCCCGTTCTTGCGGAACGCCTTGCGCAGCCGCAGGAACACGATCGGGGACTCCTCCTCCGGCTCGAAGCCGGCGAGGACGACCACGGGCGCCTTCTCCAGGTCGGCGTAGGACACCTCGATCGGGCGGCCCGCGACCGACGAGGCGAGGAACCGCGACTCCTCGTCCGACAGCGGCCGGGCGCGGAAGTCGACGTCGTTGGTGTGCAGCGCGATCCGCGCGAACTTGGCGTAGGCGTAGGCGTCCTCAAGGGTGACGCGGCCGCCGGTCAGCACGCCGGCCGAGCCGCGCGCCGCCGCGAGGCCGCGGGCGGCGACGGTCAGCGCCTCCGGCCACGACGCCACTTCCAGCTCGCCGCTCTCGTTCCGGATCAGCGGGTGCGTGAGCCGCTCCGGATGCGTCCCGTAGGTGAACGCCCAGCGGCCCTTGTCGCAGTTCCACTCCTCGTTGACCTGCGGGTCGTCCCCGGCCAGCCGGCGGGTGATCTTCCCGCGCCGGTGGTCGGTGCGCAGCGCGCACCCGGACGCGCAGTGCTCGCAGACGCTCGGCTGCGACACCAGGTCGAACGGCCGGGACCGGAACCGGTACGCCGCGCCGGTCAGCGCGCCGACCGGGCAGATCTGCACCGTGTTGCCGGAGAAGTAGGACTGGAACGGCTTGCCGTCGGCCGCGCCGACCTGCTCCTTGGCGCCGCGCTCGAACAGGTCGATGAACGCGTCGCCGGCGATCTGGTCGGAGAACCGGGTGCAGCGGGCGCACTGGATGCAGCGCTCGCGGTCGAGCAGCACCTGGCTGGACAGCGGGATCGGCTTGGGGAACGTCCGCTTGGTCTCGGTGAACCGGGACTCGCCGCGCCCGTTGGACATCGCCTGGTTCTGCAGCGGGCACTCGCCGCCCTTGTCGCAGATCGGGCAGTCCAGCGGGTGGTTGATCAGCAGCAGCTCCATCACGCCGTGCTGCGCCTTGTCGGCGACCGGCGAGGTCAGCTGGGTCTTGACCACCATCCCCGGCATCACCGTGGTGGTGCACGACGCCTGCGGCTTCGGCATCCCGCGGCCGTTGCCGGCGTCGGGGATCTCCACCAGGCACTGCCGGCAGGCCCCGACCGGGTCCAGCAGCGGATGGTCGCAGAACCGCGGGATCTGGATGCCGAGCAGCTCGGCGGCCCGGATGATCAGCGTGCCCTTCGGCACCTCGATCTCGAAGCCGTCGATGGTGCACGAGACCATCTCGACCGGCTTCTCCACCGCCGACTTGTCGTCGGTGACGGTCACTTCGCACCTCCCCAGAGGGTGGACTTGGCCGGGTCGAACGGGCAGCCGCCCAGCTCGAAGTGCCGGAGGTACTCGTCCCGGAACAGCTTGATCGACGAGACCACCGGGCTCGTCGCGCCGTCGCCGAGGGCGCAGAACGAGCGGCCGAGGATGTTGTCGGACAGGTCGAGGAGCGTGTTGAGGTCCTCGTCCTCGCCCTGGCCCGCCTCCAGCCGCTTGAGCATCTGCTTGTACCAGTAGGTGCCCTCGCGGCACGGCGTGCACTTGCCGCACGACTCGTGCGCGTAGAACTCCGACCAGCGCAGCACGGCGCGGACGACGCACGTCGTCTCGTCGAAGATCTGCAGGGCGCGGGTGCCGAGCATCGACCCGGCGGCGCCGACGGACTCGAAGTCCAGCGGCACGTCCAGGTGCTCCTCGGTGAAGATCGGGGTGGACGACCCGCCGGGCGTCCAGAACTTCAGCCGGTGCCCCTCGCGGATCCCGCCCGCCATGTCGAGCAGTTCCCGCAGCGTGATGCCGAGCGGCGCCTCGTACTGCCCGGGCCGGGTGACGTGCCCGGACAGCGAGAAGATCCCGTAGCCCGCGGACTTCTCGGTGCCCATCGAGGTGAACCAGTCGGCGCCGTTCTCCACGATCGAGGGAACGGACGAGATCGACTCGACGTTGTTGATGACGGTGGGGCCGCCGTACAGGCCCGAGACCGCCGGGAAGGGGGGCTTGAGCCTGGGCTGACCGCGGAACCCTTCGAGGGAGTCCAGCAGCGCCGTCTCCTCGCCGCAGATGTAGGCGCCGGCGCCGGTGTGCACGACCACGTCCAGGTCGTAGCCGGAGCCGAGGACGTCCGTGCCGATGTACCCGGCCTCGCGCGCCTCGGCGACCGCCTGCTGCAGCCGGCGGATGACGTGCAGCACCTCGCCGCGCACGTAGATGAACGCCTGGTTGGACTTGATGGCGTACGAGCTGATGATCACGCCCTCGACGAGGACGTGCGGGTTGGCCATCATCAGCGGGATGTCCTTGCAGGTCCCCGGCTCGGACTCGTCGGCGTTGACGACGAGGTAGCGCGGGTTCGGGCTCGTCGGCGGCAGGAAGCCCCACTTCATGCCGGTGGGGAACCCGGCGCCGCCGCGGCCGCGCAGGCCGGAGTCCTTCACCAGCTGGACGATGTCGTCCGGCGCCATGCCGAGCGCCTTGCGCAGCGCCCGGTAGCCGCCCTCGCGCTCGTAGCCCGCGAGGGTGAACGAGTCGGCCTGGTCCCAGTTCTTGGTGAGGATCGGGGTGAGCGTGGTCACTGGTTACGACCCTCCTGGCTGCCCGGCTTCACGTCGCCGCCGATCGGCTTGCCCGGCTCGTTGGGCGGCGGGTCGGTGATCTCCCGCGGCTGCACCGGTTCGTCCGGCGCCGCCTTGCCGGTGTCGGAGGACGGCGCCTGCCAGCCGCGCTGCTTCGCGAGCTCCAGCCCGCGCAGCGACTCCGGCCCGGCCTGGACGCCCTCGTGGGCGCGGCCGTCGGGGAACCCGGCGAGGACGCGGGAGGCGTCCTTCCAGCTGCACAGCCTGTCCGGCCCGCGCGAAGGAAGCACTTGCTTACCCGAGCGCAGGTCGTCGACCAGCCGCTTGGCCTTCTCGGGAGTCATGTTGTCGAAGAACTCCCAGTTGACCATCATCACCGGCGCGAAGTCGCAGGCCGCGTTGCACTCGATCCGCTCCAGGCTGACCTTGCCGTCCGCGGTGGCCTCGTCGTGCCCGACCCCGGTGTGCTCGGTCAGCTCGTTCCAGATCTGGTCGCCGCCCATCACCGCGCACAGCGTGTTGATGCACACGCCCACGTGGAACTCGCCGACCGGCTCGTGCTTGTACTGCGTGTAGAACGTCGACACGCCCGTGACCTGCGCCGGCGTGATGCCGAGCTGCTCGGCGCAGAACTCGATGCCGTCCTGCGAGACGTGTCCCTCCTCCGACTGCACCAGGTGCAGCAGCGGGAGCAGCGCCGACCGCGGCTTCGGATACCGGCCGATGATCTGCTTGGCGTCGCGTTCGAGGCGCTCGCGCACCTCCGGTTCGAACGTCATCGGTCCACTCCCCCCATGACCGGGTCGATGCTGGCCACCGCGGCGATCACGTCGGCGACCATGCCGCCTTCGGCCATCGCCGGCGTGGCCTGCAGGTTGACGAAGGACGGCTCGCGGAAGTGCACCCGGTACGGGCGCGTCCCGCCATCGCTGACCACGTGCGCGCCGAGCTCGCCGCGCGGCGACTCGATGTGCGAGTACGCCTGCCCCGCCGGCACCCGGAAGCCCTCCGTCACCAGCTTGAAGTGGTGGATCAGCGCCTCCATCGAGGTGCCCATGATGTGCGCGATGTGCCGGGGCGAGTTGCCCATCCCGTCCGCGCCGATCGCCAGCTGCGCCGGCCAGCCGATCTTCTTGTCCTCGATCATCACCGGGCCCTTGACCCGCTGCAGCCGCTCCACGCACTGCTCGACGATCTTCAGCGACTCCTCCATCTCCTGCATCCGCACGAGATAGCGGCCGTACACGTCGCAGGTGTCCTGCGTCGCGACCTCGAAGTCGTAGGTCTCGTAGCCGCAGTAGGGCTGCGACTTGCGCAGATCCCACGGCAGCCCGGTCGCGCGAAGCATGGGGCCGGTGATGCCCAGCGACATGCACCCGGTAAGGTCGAGATACGCGATGTCCCTGGTCCTGGCCAGATAGACGGGGTTCTCGTCCAGCAGCTTGCGCAGCGCCAGGATCCGCTTGGGCATCCGGTCGAGATAGTCGCGGATCTTGCTGAGCGCACCGCTCGGCAGGTCCTGGGCAACGCCGCCCGGACGGACATAGGCCATGTTCATCCGCAGACCCGTGATCTCCTCGAAGAGGTCAAGGGTGTACTCGCGCTCGATGAAGCCGTTCAGCATGACCGTCGTCGCGCCCAGTTCGAGGCCGAACGTGGCGATGGCGACCAGATGGGAGGAGATCCGGTTCAGCTCCATCATCATCACGCGGATGATCTGGGCCCGCTCCGGCACCTGGTCGGTGACGTCCAGCAGCTTCTCCACGCCCAGGCAGTACGCCGTCTCGTTGAAGATCGGCGCGAGGTAGTCCATGCGCGTGCAGAACGTGGTGCCCTGCGTCCAGGTGCGGTACTCCATGTTCTTCTCGATGCCGGTGTGCAGGTAGCCGATGCCCACCCGGCAGTCGTCGACGGTCTCGCCGTCGAGCGTGAGGACCAGCCGCAGGACGCCGTGCGTGGACGGGTGCTGCGGGCCCATGTTGACCACGAGCCGCTCGTCCCCGAGGTCCTCGGCACCGGAGACGACCTGGTCCCAGTCCTGGCCGCCGACGTCGAACACGCGGCCCTGCTTCTCACCCGACGCGGCCGCCTCCTCGGCGGCGTAGGCGTCGTACTCGGTGTACTTCGTTGAGCTCATACGTACGACCGCCTCTCGTCCGGCGGGGGGATCTCCGCGCCTCGGTACTCGACGGGGATGCCGCCGAGCGGGTAGTCCTTGCGCTGCGGATGGCCGACCCAGTCGTCGGGCATCTCGATGCGGGTGAGCGCCGGATGACCGTCGTAGACGATCCCGAAGAAGTCGTAGGTCTCGCGCTCGTGCCAGTCGTTGGTCGGGTACACCGGCACCAGCGACGGGACGTGCGGGTCGGCGTCCGGGCAGGTCACCTCGAGCCGGACGCGCCGGTTGTGGGTGATCGACAGCAGGTGCACGACCGAGTGCAGCTCGGCGCCCTCGTCCTTCGGGTAGTGCACGCCGGACACGCCCGAGCACAGCTCGAAGCGCAGCGACGGCTCGTCCCGCATGGTGCGCGCGACGTCCAGCAGCCGCTCGCGCCTGACGAAGAACGTCAGCTCGCCGCGGTGCACGACGACGCGCTCGATGGCGTCGCCGAAGTCGGGGAGCGCGCGCTCGAGCTCGTCGGCGATCTCGTCGAACTCGCCGGGCTCGGCGGCGCCGCCGGGCCCGCCGTAGGGGCGCGGCGCGGTGACCTTCGGGCTCTGCCGGACGACCAGGCGGCCGTATCCGGAGGTGTCGCCGGTCGTCTTGGCGCCGAACATGCCCGTGCGGGCGACCGGCTGCTCCCGGCGCTCCTCCTCGGCCTGCGCGGGGAGCTGGTCGGCGCCCTGCTCGGCCCTCTGCTCAGGGTTCTGCGAAGACATCTAAACCGTTCCTTGTCCCAGCAGCGGCAGCTGACGGCGCTTGGCCTCTTCCAGCTCGACGATCTGCTTCTTGCGCTGCGGGCCGAGCTTGGTGTTCTGGATCTTGTCGTGCAGCTTGACGATCGCGTCGAGCAGCATCTCCGGCCGCGGCGGGCAGCCGGGCAGGTAGATGTCCACCGGCACGATGTGGTCGACGCCCTGCACGATCGCGTAGTTGTTGAACATGCCGCCGGACGAGGCGCACACGCCCATCGCGATGACCCACTTGGGCTCGGTCATCTGGTCGTAGATCTGCCGCAGCACCGGGGCCATCTTCTGGCTCACCCGGCCCGCGACGATCATCAGGTCGGCCTGCCGCGGCGTCGCCGAGGCACGCTCCATCCCGAACCGGGAGAAGTCGTGCCGCGGGTCGCCGGTCGCCATCATCTCGATCGCGCAGCACGCCAGGCCGAACGTCGCCGGCCAGACCGAGCTCTTGCGCGCCCAGCCCGCGACCTGCTCGACCGTCGTCAGCAGGAACCCGCTCGGAAGTTTCTCCTCAAGACCCATGTCAGTCCCACTCCAGACCGCCGCGGCGCCAGATGTAGGCGTACGCGACGAGCACGGTGACGATGAAAAGGACCATCTCCACAAGGCCGAACATGCCCATGTGGTCGAAGGCGACGGCCCACGGGTAAAGGAAGATGATCTCGATGTCGAAGACGATGAACAGCATCGCCGTCAGGTAGTACTTGACGGGGAACCGCCCGCCGCCGACCGGCTGCGGGGTCGGCTCGATGCCGCATTCGTAGGCGTCCAGCCGTGCGCGGTTCCACCGCTTCGGGCCGGTGAGCGAGGCCATCGCCACCGAGCCGACGGCGAAGACGGCGGCGAGCGCTCCCAGCACGATGATCGGAACATAGAGATCCATGTCTCTACCGCCCCTCCTCGGTACGTACGACGCTGTACGGGGCGCGGGGTCCGGGGCCGGACCGGCGCGCCTCGGCGGCGTGACCCTTCACACGCTCGTGAAAATTCTCACGAGCACGGGTCGCCACCCTAGCCAAGGTGATCAATAGCACTCCCCTCAGGGGGTCGGGTAATGCACTGTAGTCCGCTCACCTGCGCCTTCGCGGCGAACAGCGATATCTGCGGGAGCATCCGGAACTCGCTCATGCCGCCGGCGCCACCTTCTGCATCGCGTTGATGACCCGGTCCATGGCGTCGCCGCCCTTGGGGTCGGTGAGGTTCGCGAGCAGCTTGAGGGTGAACCGCATCAGGGTGGGGTGCGGCAGGCCGTGCGCGGTCAGGAACTTCATGATCCGCGGGTCGCCGATGGCCTGCACGAACACCCGGGCCAGCGTGAAGTAGCCGCCGTGCTCGTCCTTCAGGATGCGCGGGTACTCGTACAGGGTCCGCTCGCGCTGCGCCGGGGTGCGCCGGGCGAGCGCCTGCACCATGATGTCGGCGGCGAGCCGGCCGGACTCCAGCGCGTAGTCGATGCCCTCGCCGTTGAACGGGTTGATCATGCCGCCGGCGTCGCCGACCAGCAGCATCCCGCGGGTGTAGTGCGGCTGCCGGTTGAAGCCCATCGGCAGCGCCGCGCCGCGGATCTTCGAGGTCGCGTGCTCCTCGTCGAACTGCCAGTCCTCCGGCATCTGCGCGCACCAGCGCTTCATCATGCCGCGGTAGTCGACGTTCTGGAACGCCTTGCTGGTGTTGAGCAGGCCGAGCCCGACGTTGGAGGTGCCGTCGCCGACGCCGAACACCCAGCCGTAGCCGGGCAGCAGGCGCTCGCCGTCCCACAGTTCGAGCCACGCCTCCATGTACTCGTCGTCGTGGCGCGGCGTCTGGAAGTAGCGCCGGACGGCGACGCCCATCGGCCGGTCCTCGCGGCGGCGCAGGCCCATCGCCAGCGACAGCCGGGTCGAGTTGCCGTCGGCCGCGACGACCAGCGGCGCGTGGAACTCGATCTCCTCGCCCTCGTAGGTGGCGGTGACGCCCTTGATCCGGTCGGTGCGGTCGTCGACGATCGGGCCGGTCACGTTGCAGCCCTGCAGCAGCTGGGCGCCGGCCTTCGCGGCGTGCTCGGCGAGCAGCTGGTCGAGGTCGGTGCGCTTGCGGACGAGCCCGAAGTCGGGGAAGCTCGCGAGCTCCGGCCAGGGCAGCTCGACCTTGACGCCGCCGCCGTAGATGCGCAGCCCCTTGTTGCGCCCCCAGCCGGGGTCGTTGATGTCGACGCCCATCCCGATGAGCGCGCGCACCGCGCGCGGGGTGAGTCCGTCGCCGCAGATCTTGTCGCGCGGGAAGGTGGCCTTCTCCAGCAGCAGCACGTCCAGCCCGGCCTGCGCGAGCCAGTAGGCGGTCGACGATCCGGCGGGGCCTGCCCCGACGACGATCACGTCCGCGTGTCGGGTGGAGTCGGTCACGGCGTTCCTCTTTAGCTCGTTCGCTTGTGAAGTACTTCACAAGGATCCGGTGGGGAGTCTATTCCTTTATCACGACCGGTGGGTACTTCTGGGCCGGTTCAGTTTTGGACCGGTCCCAGAACCCGCCGGCGGCCGATCAGCCGGGGTTGATCGCATGATGCATCGCCGCGACCCCGAAGGTGAGGTCGCGCCAGCGCACGTCGGTCCAGCCCGCGTCCTGCACGAGCCGCGCCAGCCCGGCCTGGTCGGGCCAGGCGAGCGTCGACTCGGCGAGGTAGCGGTAGGAGTCGGGATTGGAGCTGACCCGCGCCAGCAGCGGCAGCCCGTACTTCAGGTGCGCCTTGTGCCCGACCGCCAGCAGCGCGTTCGGCGGATGGCTGACCTCGCAGACCAGCAGCCGCCCGCCGGGCTTGGCGACGCGCCGCAGCTCGCGCAGCGCCCGGACGGTGTCGGCGACGTTGCGCAGCCCAAAGGAGATCGTCACGGCGTCGAAGGAGCCGTCGGCGAATGGCAGCCGCAGCGCGTCGCCGGCCGCGAAGCTCAGCCGCGGCACGCCCGCCTGCCGGCGCACCCCCACCCGGAGCATGCCGAGGGAGAAGTCGCAGGCGACGGTCTGCGCGCCCGCCTCCGCGAACGGCACCGAGGACGTCCCGGTCCCGGCCGCGAGGTCGAGGATCCGCTCACCCGGCCGCGCGTCGACCGCCCGGACGACCTCCCGCCGCCAGCGCCGGTCCTGCCCGCCCGTCATCAGCGTGTTCATCAGGTCGTACCGCTCTGCGGTGCCGTCGAACATCGCCGCGACGTCGGCGGGCTTCTTATCCAAGGAGGCGCGGGTCATGGGGCCAGCCTATTGCCCGCCCCGCACGCCCCATCGACGCGCCCGTGCGCTACGGGCTACGCGTCCTCGCGGGTCTTCGAGCGCTGGAACCTGTCGCGCTGCGCGCTCAGGCCGGTGGTCACCGCGGCCGACATCCGGTCGCGCTGGGCCGACAGCAGGACGAAGCTGATGATGCCGCTGATCAGCAGCGACAGCAGCAGGAGCAGGAACCCGCGGGCCCCGAACAGCGCGAGCACACCGACCGTCGCCGCGAAGATCGCCAGCCGGCCTGAGGTGTAAAGCAGTACGGAACGCATGACCCTTCGAGGGTACCCCCGGTCCCGAGCGGTCTCGCAGCGGCCCTACCGCAGGACGTCCAGGAAGAGGGCGGGGTCGACGTTGCCGCCGGACAGGACGGAGACATAGGTGCGGCCGGGCGGGAGCTCGTCGCGGTGGTGGAGGTAGGCGGCGGTGGCGACGGCGCCGGAGGGCTCGGCGACGAGCCGGGCCTCGCGGGCCAGGCGGCGCATGGTGCGGCGGATCTCGTCGTCGGTGACGGTGACCATGCCGTCGACGTACTCCCGCATGTGCGCGAACGGCAGGTCGCCGACGCGCTGGACGCGCAGGCCGTCGGCGATGGTGCGGCCGGTCTTCTCGGCGTCCCAGGTGACGGGGCGTCCCGCGCGCATCGAGTCGCGGGCGTCGGCGGCGAGCTCGGGCTCGACGCCGATCACCTTCGCCGCGGGGCGCAGCGCCTTCACGGCGGTGGCGACGCCGGCGATCAGGCCGCCGCCGCTGACCGGGACGAGCACGACGTCCACGTCCGGGCGGTCCTGGACGATCTCCAGCCCGGTGGTGCCCTGGCCGGCGATGACGCGGGCGTCGTCGTAGGGCGGGACGAGCGTGAAGCCGTGCGCGGCGGCGAGCTTGGCCGCGGTCTCCTCGCGGGCCTCGGCGTTCGGCTCGACGTAGACGATCTCGGCGCCGAGCGCGATGCAGGCGTCGACCTTCACGCCGGGGGTGGTGTGCGGCATGACCAGGACGGCGGGGATGCCGAGCGCGCGGGCGGTGTAGGCGACGGCCTGGGCGTGGTTGCCGCTGGAGTGCGTGACGACGCCGCGCTCGCGCTGCTCCGCGGGGAGCCCGGAGATGGTGGCGTAGGCGCCGCGCAGCTTGAACGCTCCGATCGGCTGCAGGGACTCGGCCTTCACCAGCAGCGTCGCCTCGTCGCCGGCGCCGGGGAAGGGGACGAGCGGCGTGCGCACGGTGACGCCGGCGAGGCGTTCGGCGGCGCTCTCGATCTCCGGCAGCGAAACAAGATCGGACATGGTCACGAGGGTATGGGGTGGTCCGCACGGGACGTCAACGCGGGCGCGGCGGCACGCCCGCCGCATCGCGCCGGGGGGCTGTCAGGGGCGGGTCACCGGCGTGACTCGGCAGGTCAAGTGTGGTGCGAGAGGCCCCGGTGGTGCAGGTGGCGAGCACCGACCGTCATCCCCGCTGCTCGGCGAACTACGGAGCGTGATCTTTTCCGAAAACAAGGGAGAAATCGGTCTTGACCCGCCACACTGTTAAACAGTCCACCCGCGCCGAGAGCGGGACAAAGGGGGAGAGAAAACGTGGAGAGCACGAGCGAGCGCCTGCTGACCCCAGGGGAAGTCGCCGCCCTCTTCCGGGTCGATCCGAAGACGGTCACCCGGTGGGCCGCGGCCGGCCGGATCAGCAGCATCCGGACTCCCGGCGGGCACCGCCGCTTCCGGGAGTCCGAGGTCCACGCGCTGCTGCGCGGGGAAGAGCCGGTCGCCGAGCACTCGGTCCACTGATCCGGGTGAAGCGCCCCCGGGTCCCTGCCGGGGTGCCCTGAGCCCGGCGAAGCCTCGGAACCGCCCGGACCGCCCGCCCCCGCGCGGCCGGTCCACCAGCCCGGGCGGCCACCGGGGCCCGCCCGAAGACCCGGCCCGCCGAGAAGACCCGGCACGGCCACCGCGCCGGCACGGCTACTCCTCCGCCTCGGCGTCCCGCCACTCCTCGAACCTGCGCGCCAGCTCGGCGTCCTCGTCCCGCCAGCGCCGCCGCCTGTCCTCCAGCTCCTGCTCGGTCAGCGACTGGCCGAGCAGCCGGTCGTAGCCGGGATCACCGGGGCCGATCTCCACGTAGGCGTCGGCGATGATCCGCCCGCCCCGCTCCCGCCCCGCCCCGTCGTGACCCGCGTCGTCGCCCTGCTCGGCGAGGACGCTGTGCGGCACCCGGAGCGTGCCGTCGGGGAGCCGGATCACGTACATCGTCGATCACCTTCGGAGTCCATCGCCTTCGCCGGCACCGGGCTGTCCTAGATGCCGTATCTGCGGTTGAAGAAGAGCATGACTTCCAGTGCCGTCCTGATGTTGCCGGCGAGCATATCGACCAGCGCGGGCCGCTGCCGCGACGAGATCGCGGCGAACGCGTCGGCGAAGAACTCGCGCCGGCCGAGCGCGTCGGGCTGCCTGTGGAAGTCGCTGGCCAGGTGCGGGCGGCACAGCTCGTACAGCTCCCGGAAGGCGGGGCTGTCGGAGGTCCAGCCGCCGGACTCGCCGTCGATGTCGTCGAGCGCGTGCCCGACCTCGTGCAGCATCACGTCCGGGGTCGGCGACGGCCGGTCCCCCACGATGATCTTGCGGTCGCCGTAGGCGCCGGCGCAGATGTCCCAGGTGGCGCGGCCGGACGGCAGCGGCCGGTCGCGCAGGTGGCCCATGTCGTCGAGCTGCGGGACGCCGCCGGGCCCGACGTAGATGCCGTCGAGGCCGCCCGCGAGCCTCTCCTTGAGCGGTTCCGGCAGCGACGCGAGGCTGTCGACGGCCCGGATCACCTCGGGCGTCGGCGGGCCCTGCCGCGCGTCCCACTGCCGGTGCAGCACGCTCTCCAGCACGCCGCAGTGCCGCCGCCCGTCGGACGCGTGCGGCATGCCCGGCGGGTACGGCTCGACGCGCAGCGCGTCGTCGAGCTCGAAGTCGCTCCACGCGTAGTCGCCGGCGCGGGGGCGGCCCGCGCCGCGCCGCCCGTACCGGCCGGCGGGCGCCTCGGCGGCGTCCGGGCGGTCGGCGCCGGGGGCGAGCGCGAAGTCGTCGTCGCGGCCGGCCTTGCGGAACCGGCCGAACCGGTCGCGGGGCTGGTTGCTGCGCGGCCGGACGTGCCCGGGCTCCGGGCGCCGCCCCGAGTCCGGCGGCGACGGCGCGTACCGGGCGTCGTCACCGCGGACCGCGCCGTCCCCGCGGACCGCGCCGCCCCGGGGCGCCTCCCGATTCCTGAGCTCCCGGGGCTTGCGGTGGATGCCTTTGAAGCGCATCGGGCTCCTCTGTCAGCGGGGCCCGCGGAGTCGCCGAGCGAGAGGGCCCCCCGAGGCAGGGTAAGCCGTGACCCGACACGGCGTCATCCCCGCGAGTCACCACGAATCGGACGGGCGCGAAAGGCGAGGACCGCGGCGCCCCGCGCGCTGCGGCGGCCGCGGTCCTCGGTGACCTGCTCGGGGAGGACGCTCAGGCGTAGGAGTGCATGCCCGAGAACATGTAGTTGACGCCGAAGAAGTTGAACAGCAGGCAGCCGAAGCCGATCAGCGACAGGATCGCCGCCTTGCGGCCCTTCCAGCCGGCCGTCGCGCGCGCGTGCAGGTAGGCGGCGTAGACGATCCAGGTGACGAAGGACCAGACCTCCTTGGGGTCCCAGCCCCAGTAGCGGCCCCACGCCTGGTCGGCCCAGATGGCGCCCATGATGATGGCGGCCGTCCAGATCGGGAACGCGAACGTCGTCACGCGCATCGACAGCCGGTCCAGGTCCGCGGCGGACGGGACGCGGGACAGGAACCCCGAGCCCGCGCCGGCCTCGCTCGCCTCGGCGCGCGACTTCAGCAGGTACAGGATGGTCGCGGCGCCCGCGACCGTGAACGAGCCGGTCGCGATGATCGCGGCGGTGACGTGGATCGCGATCCAGTACGAGTTCAGCGCCGGGCTGACCGGGCCCGCCGAGTCGTACAGCCAGATGTTGTCGACGCCGAGCGCGACGACCACGGCGGCCATCACGAACGCGCCGAGGAACTGCGCCTTGTACCGCAGCGCCACGACCATGAACGCGGTCACGGCGGCGAACGACAGGGCCGTCATGAACTCGTACATGTTGCCCCACGGCCAGCGGTGCTCCGCCAGCCCGCGGGTGACCAGGATGCCGAGGTGCGACGCCCAGCCGAGCACGTTCAGCACGATCGCCAGCCGCGCCCAGTCGACCCGCTGGCGCTCCGGTTCGGCGTCGTCGGCGGCGGCCGCGGCGCCCTCGGCCGGGGGCTCCTCGACGGCCTCCGCGCCCGCCGCGCCGACGAGCACCTTGGCCTCGGCGCGCTCCGCGGCGGCGACCGCCGCGGCGCGGCGGCCGAAGCCGAGGTCGGCCGCGTAGGCGACCAGCGCGACGATGTACAGGACCACGGTGGTCAGCATGAGCTTGTCGCTCAGGTTCGCGAGGTCGGCGTTGCTCACCTCGTCACTCCTTCGGTTCGGTTGCCGACCCGGAACCCCGATCGGCGCCGGGTTCCGCTTCGGACCCGTTCGTTTCTGGCTCGGACCCGTCCTGCTCCGGCTCGGTGCCGTCGTGCTCGGGCTCGGCGCCGTCCTTCTGCGCGGCACCGTTCTTCTCCGGTTCGGTGCCGTCGTGCTCGGGCTCGGCGCCGGCCTCGCCGTCCGGGCCGGCCTCGCCCCGCGAGGCGTCGTCGCCTTCCGGGGCGTCCGGTCCGCGCAGCGCGGTCACGATGTCGTCGAACTCCGAGGTCGGGTTCCCGAGCGTGAGGCCGCCGACCTCCACCACCGTACGCCCGCCCTTCCCGGCGCTCGCACGGACCCACACCCTGCGCCGCCGGACGAGGAACGAGGTCGCCACGCCCAGCACCGCCAGCACCGCCGCGATCAGCGCGGGGATGCGTCCGGGGTCGTGGTTCACCGACATCGTCACGTACTCGGACATGCCGTCGAAGGTGATCGAGCCCGCGTTGCCCGGCAGCTTGAAGGTCTCGCCCGGCTCCAGCAGCTTCTCCCCGCCCTTGATCGGCTGGAGCTTCTTGCCGATGCCCTCAAGCTTGTAGACCGACTGCGGGGTGCCGGAGTCCAGGCCGAGGTCGCCCTTGAACGAGGACAGGGTGATGACGGGCCGCAGCGCGCCGGGGAACGCCGACACGATCTGCTTGCCGTCCTCGCTGGCGACGGCCGTCGGCCACAGGATCCCGTAGAAGGCGAGCTGGTCGGGCTCGGCGTCCGGGACCTTGATGACGCCCTCGGACGTCAGGTTGCGGGGCTCCATCGCCAGGAACGGGACGGTGTCCTGGAAGGCGACGTTCCCCTTGGCGTCCTTCACGGTGAACTTCGGCGCGTAGCCGTGGCCGAGCAGGTACACCTTCGTGCCGCCGACCTTCAGCGGATGGTTGATCCGCAGGTCGTACTTCTCGTCCTTGCCGGACGGCTTGTCCCGGTAGTGGACCCAGGCGTCGAACGAGGTCGCCTGCCCGCGCTTGTCGCCCTGCATCTCGTACTTCGCCTTGAAGTCGTCAAGGCCGATGGTGAACGGCGCGAGGTCGTCGTCGTCGAACAGCCGCCCGGGGGTGAAGTCGTCGTACTGGCCGAGCGAGTTCGCGAACGTCTTGCCCTCGGTGAGCAGCACGCTCCCGCGGTAGCCGAACATGTTGCCGGCGCCGAGCGCGAAGAGCAGCCCGAGCAGCGCCAGGTGGAAGACGAGGTTGCCGGTCTCCCCCAGGTAGCCCTTCTCCGCCGCGGCCGAGCCGTCCGACACGTCCACGCGGAAGCGGCGTCCGCGCAGCACCTTGCGCGCCTCGGCGAGGACGTCCTCGGGCGCGGCGTCGGTCTCGTACGACACCGACTGCGGCAGCCGCCCGAGGTTGCGCGGCGCGGCCGGCGGGCGGGCCCGCATCGACTGGTAGTGCTTGACGGCGCGCGGGACGACGCAGCCCGCCAGCGACACGAACAGCAGGATGTAGATCGCCGCGAACCAGGGCGCCGCGAACACGTCGAACAGCGAGAGCTTGTCGAAGAACGGGCCGAGCGTCTTGTGGTCGGACAGGTACGCCGCGACCTTCTCCGGCGCCTGCCCCCGCTGCGGCAGCGCGGACCCCGGCACCGCGCCGAGCGCCACCAGGAACAGCAGGATCAGCGCCGTGCGCATGGTGGTGAGCTGCCGCCAGCCCCACCGCAGCCAGCCCAGCGGGCCGATGCCCCTGGGCCGCGGCACCTCCTCGGGGGCCTGCCGCGCGGCGGGCGCCTCGGTACCGGTCTCGATGTCCTTGATGTCGCTCATATCAATGCCTCTGCCGATCCGTCTGCATCACAGAACCGGCTCGAAGCCGCTGATCCACGACTTCAGCTCGATGTTCAGTTCCCCCCACAGGCCGCTCACCAGCAGCACCCCGATGAGGACGAGCATCCCCCCGCCGATCCGCATGACGAGGGGGTAGTGCCGTTTCACCGCCCCGAACGCGCCGAGCGCGCGGCGGTAGGCGACGGCCGTCACCACGAACGGGACGCCGAGCCCGACACAGTACGCCAGGGAGAGCAGCGCGCCGCGGGTGGCGCTCGCCTCGCTGATCGCCAGCGACTGGACGGCGCCGAGCGTCGGCCCGATGCAGGGCGTCCAGCCGAGCGCGAACAGGGCGCCGAGCAGCGGCGCCCCGGCCAGGCCCGCCGACGGCAGCCGGCCCGACTTCATCGTCCGCTGCAGCCCCGGGATCAGGCCCATGAACGCGAGCCCGAAGACGATCGTGACGATGCCGAGCACCCGGGTGATCTGGTCCTGGTACTCCAGCAGCCAGCGGCCGAGCCCGCCGAAGGCGACGCCGTAGCTGACGAACACCACGGTGAAGCCCGCGACGAACAGCAGCACGCCGGACAGCAGCCGGCCGCGGCGCTGCTCGGCGAGGTCCGCGCCCGTCATGCCCGTCACGTACGACAGGTAGCCGGGGACGAGCGGCAGCACGCACGGGGACAGGAACGACACGAGCCCGGCGAGCGCCGCCAGCGGCGCCGCCGCCACCAGCGACCCGCTCGTCACGGTCTCGTCGACGTTCACTGCGCGGCGCTCACTTCTCCGCGAGCACCTTCGCCACCAGCGGGTTCAGCTTGGAGTAGGTGGTGGCGCCGATGATGCGCGCCGCGACCTTCCCCTGCCGGTCCAGGACGAGGCTGCTGGGGATGGCGCTCGGCGGCACCTCGCGGAACGCGAGCGTGACCTGGCCGTCGCCGTCGAACAGGCTCGGGTAGGTGACCTTGAACTTGCGCTCGAAGGCCTTGGCGTTGTCCTTGGCGTCCTTGAAGTTGACGCCGAGGAACTCCACGCCCTTCGCCTTGTTCTCGGTGTAGACCTGCTCCAGCGACGGCGCTTCGCCGCGGCAGGGCGCGCACCACGACGCCCAGAAGTTGACGACCGCGACCTTGCCCTTGAGGGAGTCGAGCCGGAACGACCGCCCGTCGAGGGTCTGGCCGGTGACCTCTTGGAGGCTCTTGCGCTTGGCCGCCTGGTACTGCGTGACGTTGCCGTCGCCGGCGATGAAGCGGTTGTCGTTGCCGTCCGGGCCGCTCTTGGCGGAACCGGTTCCCGCGCAGCCCGCCAGCAGCCCGCAAAGCGCGACGGCGGCTGCCGCCGCGCGCGCGTGGGAGATTCGGGGGCTCAACGGACCCTCCTACTACTACAGGACGTAGTACACAACTTAGCGGTGCGGTCAGGCACCCGCGACACTGGGGCCCTTGGCGATCCCCTCGGCGGGCTCGTGGTAGCCGACCTCCACGAGCCGGCTGCCCTCGAAGGTGAGGCTGGTCACGCTCGCCAGCGAGCACTCGCGCCGGTTCGGGTGGTGCCAGAGCCGGCGGTGCTCGGCGTGCAGCCGCAGGATCCAGATCGGCAGCTGGTGGCTGACGCACACCGCCTCGTGCCCGCGCGCCGCCTCCCGCGCCCGGATCACGGCCGCGCGCATCCGCGCCGCGAGGTCCTTGTACGGCTCGCCCCATGACGGGCGGAACGGGTTCACCAGGTGGCGCCAGTGCTCGGGGCGGCGCAGCGACCCCGGCCCCACCCCGAAGGTCATCCCCTCGAAGTGGTTCTCCGCCTCGATCAGCCGGTCGTCCACCGTCACGGGCAGGTCGAACGAGTCGGCCAGCGGCGCGGCCGTCTCCAGCGCCCGCTGCATCGGGGAGGCGAACAGCGCGGTGACGTCCCGGTCGGCGAACCACTTCGCGGCGGCCTTGGCCATGAGGACGCCGTCCTCGCTCAGCCGGTAGCCGGGCAGCCGCCCGTACAGGACGCCTTCGGGATTGTGCACCTCACCGTGCCGCAGCAGGTGAACGATCGTCTTGTCAGTCATGGCCCGATCAGGCTACCCGCGCCGCCCGTCCGTCCCGTCCACCGCCCGTCAGCGGGCGGCGGCCCGCACGTAGGCGGTGATCCGCGCGGCGACCCGGTCGAGGTCGGGCTTGGCGATCTTCGTACCGCTCGTCGCCTGGACGAACCAGTAGGTGAGCGCGGCATCGCACATGTCGGCCCGCGCGGCGGGCGCCAGGCAGGTGACGGGCGACGGCAGCCCGTTGGAGCCCATCGTGACCAGGGTCACCATCATGTAGGGCGACGGCGGCGGCAGCTCCTGCGGCTGGTCGGTCGCCAGCGCGAGGCGCAGCGCGGGATCCCCCGTCGGGACGTCCTGCCGCTCGTGGACGCCGGACGTGCAGGGGCCGAAGTCCCGCTTCGCCTTCGCGGCCTCCGGGGAGCCCGGGAAGTACCTGCAGACCTGGTCGGCGATGTTGCCGACGGAGCCCTGCCAGTTCTGCGAGATCTGGAGGGTCTTCGAGTCGCCGACCGTGGTGTATCCGGCGTTCGCGCCCACCGATCCGGAGCACCCCGTCGCGGCCGGGCCGACCAGGTACCGGCCCTGGCCGAGGCCGTAGACGGCCGCGTCCTTCGGCAGCTTCACCTGCTCGGGGAGGCGGACCTGCGCGGCACCGGGCGGCGGCGTCGTCTTGCCGCCGTCGATCCCGGTGGTGGGGCAGCCGCGGACGGACGCGACGGCGGCGACGGGCCGGGTGATCGTCGGTCTCGGCCGCGGCGCCGGGTCGTCCTTGGTGAACTGCTGGACGGCGACGGCTCCCGCGCCGACGACCACGGCGGTCCCGGCGGCGGCCGTGGCGATGCCGCCGGCGCTGCCGAAGAACGCCTTGATCGCGCTCGTCCCGGCGATCTTCCCGGCGACGTGGCCCGCGGCGCCGTGGCCGACGGCCTGGCCCGCGGCCTGCGCGGCGCCCTGCGCGGCGGCGGACCCGGCGGCCGACCCGGCCGCGGACGCGGCGGACGCGGCGCCCGGGACGAGCCACGCGGCCAGCGGGAACAGCGCGGCGAGCGCGACGGCGGACGCGGCGAGGGCGCGGACGCCGCGCGACTCCCAGTCCGGCCCGTACGCCGCGAGGGCGGTCCGCTCCAGCTCGTCGACGAACGCGGCGGCGCTCGGCGGCCGGTCGGCGGGGTCCTTCGCCATGCCCCGCGCGACCAGCGCGCGGAGCGGTTCGGGAACGTTCCCGACCGGCACGGGGCCGGTGGTGTGGGCCAGCCGCAGCTCGGCGCGGCCGCCGGCGAACGGCCGGTGCCCGCTGACGCACTCGACGAACACGCAGGTCGCGGCGTACACGTCGGTCGCGGGCGTGGCGGTGTGCCGGTCCCACTGCTCGGGCGCCATGTAGAAGGGGGTGCCGGCGCCGCCCGCCTCCTGCCCTGCGGGGGCCGCGATGCCGAAGTCGACGAGCCGGCTCCGGCCGTCCGCCGGGACGACGACGTTGGCGGGCTTGTAGTCGCGGTGCACGACGCCGAGGGCGTGGGCGGCGGCGAGGCCCAGCAGCGAGCCCTTCAGCACCGACAGCGACGCCTCGGGGCCGAGCGCCCCCCGCCGGCCGAGGAGCTCCTTGAGGGACACCCCGTCGACGGCCTCCATGATGATCGCGGCGCCGTCGGGGCCCTCGACGAGCTGGAACAGGCGCGCGACGTGCGGGCTCCCGGCCTGCCCCAGCATCCGGGCCTCGTGCCGGAGCCGCTCGCGGTCGGCCTCACTCGCGGACGCGTTCAGGTACTTGATCGCGACGGGGGTGCCGGACGGCTCGTGCCGGGCCAGCACGACGCGTCCCTGGGCGCCCGCGCCCAGCTCGCGCACCTCGGTGTACCCGTCGACCCGCCAGCCGCCCATCGCGTCCTCCTACCAAGATCGCGAAGAACGTACCGAATCGGACGCCGTGCGGCGAACCGGCCGGGAACTCCCGTCCTGGCGGGGACGGTCAGGCGGCGCGCTGCACGGTGCCGGGGACGCCGGTGCGCAGCGCCGTCACGGCGGCGCGGATCGCGGGCCGGCGCGCGGCCTCCTCCCGCCACACCGTGTACACGCGGCGGGTCAGCGGCTCGGCCAGCGGGACGACCGCGACGTCCGGCGGCACGTCGCAGCGGCCGAGGCGGGGCAGGATCGCGTTGCCGAGCCCGGCGGCGACGAGCGCGAGCTGCGTCGCGAACTCGTAGGCCATGTGCTCGATGCGGGGCTCGCTGTCGATGGCGCGCAGGGTGCGCAGCAGCCAGTCGCAGCAGATGCTGTCGGGCACGGAGCTGATCCACGGGTCGCCGGCCAGCTCCTTCAGGTCGACGCTGGCGCGCCCCGCCAGCGGGTGGTCCGCGGGCAGCGCGACGTCGGCGACGTCGTGGCAGATGGTGCCCTTGTGCAGGCCCTCGGGGAGCGGCAGCGGCTCGTTGTTCCAGTCCTGCACGACGGCCATGTCGAGGTCGCCGCGCAGCACCAGCGGCATGCTGTGCAGCGGGTCCTCCTCGCGGACCAGGACGTGCAGGTCGGGGTGCTCGGCGCGGAGCAGCCGCAGCGCCTGCGGCATCAGCCCGCGGACGGCGGTGGGGAACGCGGCGAGGGTCAGCTGCCCGACGACCGAGCCGCGGTGCGCCTCCAGGTCGGCCTGGGCCTGCTCGACGAGGGAGAGGATCTTCTCGGCGTGCCCGACCAGCAGCTCGGCGGCGTCGGTGAGCCGCACGCCGCGGCCGTTGCGCTCGAGCAGCTTCTGGCCGGTCTCGCGCTCCAGCTTGGCGAGCTGCTGGGAGACGGCGGAGGTGGTGACGTGCAGCACGTCGGCGGCGGCGCTGACCGAGCCGTAGGTGGCGACGGAGTGCAGGGCGCGCAGCCGTTCGAGATCGAGCATGTAGCAATTCTAAAACGAGAAGTCGACAGATTCTAGCTTGTCCTAAAACAAAGCGGCGGGCGACGATCGGGGGATGAGACCGCGCCACGTCCTGCTGGCCACGCTGATCGCCGCGATCTGGGGGTTCAACTTCGTCCCGATCAAGGTGGCGCTGGAGGACTTCCCGCCGCTGCTGCTCGCCGCGCTGCGGTTCACCGCCGCGGCGCTGCCCGCGGTGTTCTTCGTCCGCCGCCCGCCGGTCGCGGTCCGCTGGCTGTGGCTCGTCGGGATCCCGCTGGGCGTCGGCCAGTTCGCGCTGCTGTTCATCGGCATGCGCCTCGGCATGCCGGCCGGGCTGTCGTCGGTGGTGCTCCAGGTCCAGGCGATCTTCACCGCGCTGTTCGCCGGGGTGCTGCTGCGCGAGCGGCTCGGCGCCCGGCAGATCGCCGGGATGGCCGTCGCGTTCGCCGGCGTCGCGCTGCTCGGCGTCGCGCAGGCCGAGGGCGGCAGCCCGGTCGGCGCGTTCCTGCTGTGCATCGGCGGCGCGGCGAGCTGGGGCCTGGCGAACGTCGCGATGCGGCGGATGAACCAGACCGCGGCCGAGCCCGTCGACGCGTTCGGGTTCATGGTGTGGATGTCGCTGGTCCCGCCCGTCCCGCTGTTCGCCCTCTCGCTGATCTTCGAGGGGCCGGGGGCGGTGCCGGACGCGGCACGGCACCTGTCCGTCGCCGGGGTGGCCTCGCTGGCGTTCATCGCCTACGTCTCCACGCTCGTCGGGTTCGGCGTGTGGGGCTGGCTGATGCGCCGCTACGAGGCCGGCACCGTCGCCATGTACTCGCTGCTCGTCCCGCCGTTCGGGCTGCTGTCGGCCGCGCTGGTCCTCGGCGAGCGCGTGGACGGGACGCGCCTCGCCGGGGCGGCGCTCATCATCTGCGGCGTCGCGGCGGGCAGCGTGCGGCTGCGGTCCCGCGCGTCCCGCACGCCCATCCAGGTGGCTCCGGCGGAGCCCGTCCAGACGAGGTGAGGTTCTTGGAAGGGACCGGCATGCACGGAATCCACGCGGCGATCGTGACCCCGTTCACCCGCTCCGGCGAGGTGGACGCCAAGTCCCTCGAACGGCTCGCCGTCCACTGCCTGGAGCAGGGCCTGGACGGGCTGGTCGCGCTCGGCACCACCGGCGAGGCCGCCCTCCTGACCGCCGACGAGCGGCGGACGGTCCTTCGGGTGTGCCGCGCCGTCACCGAGGAGAGCGGGGCGCTGCTGATCGCCGGCGCCGGGACGATGGGCACCGAGGACTCCGTCCGGCAGGCCCGCGATCACGCCCCTTACGCGGACGCGCTGCTCGTCGTCGTGCCGTACTACCTGCGCCCGTCCGACGAGGGCGTCATCGGCCACTTCGCGGCGGTCGGCGCCGCCGTGGACGTCCCGCTCGTCGCCTACAACGTCCCGTACCGGACGGGGAAGCAACTCTCCGCCGGCGCGCTCGCCAAGATCATGGCGCTGGACTGCGTCGCCGGGATGAAGCACTGCGCGGACGGCATCGACGCCGGGACGCTCGACCTGCTGGCGGCCGAACACGGGCCCGGGAAGTCGGTCCTGTGCGGCGACGACGCCTACATCTACCCGATGCTGCGGCTCGGCGCGGCCGGAGGCGTCGCCGCGAGCGCGTGCCTCGCGCCGTCCGCCTACGCGACGATGCTCGACGCGACCTGGCACGGTGAGGCCGCGGATGCCCTGGCGATGCACAACGCGCTGCTGCCGCTCGCGCGGGCGCTGTTCGCCGAGCCGTCCCCGTCCGTGCTGAAGGCCTGCCTGGCCGAGATCGGCCTGATCGACGACCCCGCGGTGCGCGCCCCGCTGCACGCGCCGGGCCCCGCCTCGGTCGCCGAGGCCATGCGCGCCTTCCACGCCCTCACCGTCTGAACACGTTCACTTGCGGCGTGTCGTCCTTAAAAGGTGTCCCTTAAGGACGACACGCCGCAACTCGACGAGGGGTCAGGAGGCTTCGGCGGCGGCGCGGGCGGCGTGCGGCAGGGCGTCGAGGATGCGGCCGATCGCCTCGTCGTCGTGCGCGGCCGACAGGAACCACACCTCGTACGCCGACGGCGGCAGGTAGACGCCGCGGTCCAGCGCCGCGTGGAAGAACGCCGCGTACGCCTTGACGTTCTGGCGCTGCGCCGCGGCGAAGTCGCCGACCGCGCCGTCGGTGAAGAAGATCGAGAACAGGTTGCCGGCGTTCTGCAGCGAGTGCGGGACGCCCTCCTTCACCAGCGCCTCCGACGCCGCCTTCGACACGATCCCGGCGGCCCGGTCGATCGCCGCGTACACCTCGCCGGTCGCGCCGCGCAGCGTCGCCAGCCCGGCGGCCGTCGCGAGCGGGTTCCCCGACAGGGTGCCCGCCTGGTAGACGGGCCCGGCGGGCGCGAGCCGGTCCATGACCTCGGCGCGGCCGCCGAACGCCGCGGCGGGCAGCCCGCCGCCCATCACCTTCCCGAACGTCACCAGGTCCGCCGCGACGCCCTCGACGCCGAACCAGCCGGACCGCGAGGCCCGGAAGCCGGTCAGCACCTCGTCCAGCACCAGCAGCGCCCCGTAGCGCTCACACAGCCGCTTCAGCAGCGCGTTGAAGCCGTTCAGCGGCGGGACCACGCCCATGTTGCACGGCACCGCCTCCGCGATCACGCACGCGATCTCGTGGCCGTGCTCGTCGAACGCCGTCTCCACCGCGGCGACGTCGTTGTACGGCAGCACGATCGTGTCCGCGGTCGTCGCGCCCGTCACGCCCGGGGTGTCGGGCAGCGCGAACGTCGCCACCCCCGACCCCGCCGCCGCCAGCAGCGAGTCGACGTGCCCGTGGTAGCAGCCCGCGAACTTCACGATCTTCGAGCGGGAGGTGAAGCCGCGCGCCAGCCGGATCGCCGACATCGTCGCCTCGGTCCCCGAGTTGACCAGCCGGACCTTCTCCACCGGCGCCCGCGCGACGATCTCCTCGGCCAGCTCGACCTCGCCGGGCGTCGGCGCCCCGTAGGAGGTGCCGCGGCCCGCCGCATCCCGCACCGCCGCCACCACCTCCGGGTGCGCGTGCCCGAGGATCATCGGGCCCCACGAGCAGATCAGGTCGACGTAATCGTTGCCGTCCGCGTCGGTCAGGTACGGGCCGCGCGCCGACGCGATGAACCGCGGCGTGCCGCCGACCGCCCCGAAGGCGCGGACCGGCGAGTTCACGCCGCCGGGGACGAGCCCCTCGGCGCGCTCGAACAACTGCTGGGAGCGATCGGTTCCAGTCACGTTTCCAGTCTCTCAGTTGCAGTTCGGCGACTGCGCTTGACCTCGCCGGGTACGGGCCGATATTCCACCAAGTACGACATCGGCGCCCGAACGGGAGGCGCCCGTTATCTTCACCGGCGTCCGCCGTAGCGGAGGGATGGCTTTCAACGTGGCTGACGGCTGGACGGTCCCGGGCTTCACCCATGAGCGGGAACTGGGGGACGGCGCCGCGGGCCGGGTGGTGCTGGCTGTCGACGACATGACCAGCACCAAGGTCGCGATCAGGTACCTCGCCGGCGCGCTGCGCGCCGACGAGGCTTTCATGGCGCGCTTCCGCGCGTCCTCTCGCACGCTGTCCCAGCTGGAGGACCCGAACGTCGCCGACCTCTACGACTTCATCGAGGCACCGGACGGCGCCGCGGTCGTCATGCAGTACGTCGACGGCGTCGCGCTGCGCCGGGTGCTGGCCGCGCAGGGCCCCACCGGCCCGCTCGCGGCCCTGTCGATGCTCGGCGGGACGCTGCTCGGGCTCGCCGCCGCGCACGGCCTCGACGTCGTGCACGGCGCCGTCCGGCCGTCGGCGGTCCTCATCGACGGCGACGGCAACGCGAGCCTCACCGACTTCGGCACCGCCGCGGCGGGCACCGAGGCGCAGCTCGCCCCCGCCTACGCCGCGCCGGAGCTGTGGGACGGCGCGGCCGCGACCGTGGCGACCGACCTGTACGCGGCCGCCGCGGTCTTCTTCGAGTGCCTCACCGGCCACCCGCCCTTCGCCGGGCGGAACATGGCCCGGCTGCACCGCGAGGCGGCGATCCCGGTCGAGGAGGTCCCCGGACCGCTGCGCGAGCTGATCGGGCAGGGCCTCGCCAAGGACCCGGAGCAGCGCCCGAAGACCGCCGCCGACTTCCTCGGCGCCCTCGAGGAGGCGGCCGTGTCGGCGTACGGGCCGTCGTGGGAGGCGCAGGGCCGCGGCCGGCTCACCGAGCTGGCCGCGCAGGCCGCGCAGCAGCCGGAACCGCCGAAGGCCAAGCCGTCCCGCAGCAGCGGCCGGCACCAGGTCATCGCCACCGGCGAGGGGCCCCCGCGCGCGTCCCGCGGCCGCCGGCTCGTGGGCAGCGTCGCCGCGCTCGCCGTCGTCGCCGCGATCGCGGGCGGCGTCGTCTACCTGAACTCCGACGACGGCGACGCGACGCCGCCGACCCCGTCGCCCGCGCAGAGCAGCACGCCGCAGCCGTCCCTGCCGCCCGGCGGGATCGCGCCCGCGCCGCTCGCCGCGCGCATCACGCAGGCCACCGGCCAGGCGCCCGGCGCCCGGTTCAGCTACCGCCGCACCGGCTGCTGCGGCGCGCCCGCCGCCGCGCAGGGCAGCTTCGACCTGGTCCAGGGCGCGGAACCGTCGTACTCGATGACGATGTCGGGGTCCGGCAAGGTCCGCAAGCGGGCGCAGGCCGTGGTCGTCGGCGACCGGGTGTTCCTGCGGGCCGGCAAGAAGTGGCGGCCCGCCGCCGCCGGCGGGCGCGGCTACCCGGCGCTGGCCGAGCAGGTGCGGCGCGGCAGCTCGGTGTCCGCGGTGACGACGCTGCTGAACGCGGCGGCGTCGCTCAGCGAGTCCGGCGGGATCTACAAGGGCGAGGCGCCCGTCGCCAAGCTCGCGCAGGCACCCGGCTCGGGCGCGCTGTACGCGGAGATGGCGGGCGCCACCGGCGTCCAGGAGATCAGCTTCGCGCTGAAGCTGGACGGCTCCGGGCGTCCGGCGAAGCTGTGGCTGCGGGCCGGGCCGGCGAAGGGCCGCAACCAGATCATCACGACGTCCTACTCCGGCTGGGGCCGCAAGGCGATCAAGGCGCCGCGCTGAGCCCCGGCCGGGACGGTCACTCGCAGCTGTCGGCGAGGACCTCCAGGAGCAGCAGCGGGTCCGGCAGCGGCGCGCCCGCCGGCGGCCGCAGCCACCCCGCCTCCCGGCCGGACGCCAGCACCGACGGGGGCGCCACCACGTAGCTGTCGCGGCAGTGCCAGCGCATGCCGGGCGTCTCGGCCACGGTCTCCGGCGAGGTGTCGAGGTGGCACGACCACCACTCGTCCTCGTCGGCGGGGGCGCCGCGGGTCGCGACGAAGAACAGGTGCCGCTCGTCCCCGAGGTTCGCGACCGGCCCGACCGGCAGGTCCTCGCGGGCGATCCGGTCCAGCGCGGCGGCGCCCGCGGCGGCCGGGACGTCGAACACGTCGAACACCCGCCCGGTCGGCAGGATGATGTTGGCCTCCGGGCGCTGCGACCACCAGCGCCGGATCCGGTCCGGGTCGGCCGACGCCTGGTGCGCCCACGCCGCCGACACCGGATGCGCCGCCGGGTCGGGGCAGCCCATCCGGTCGCACGAGCACGACCGGTCGCCGGCGGCGGGCGGATGCGCGCCCGGAAAGCAGGGCCAGCCCATCGCGGCGTACTCCAGGGCGGCCGAGGCCATCCGGTCGCGTGCCGCCCGCTGCCGCCTGTTCCCCGAGACCGCCAGCATCTCCGCCCCCCAATACCCAAGGTCGAACGTGGGTTCTTGATAGACGATGATGCCCGTGCCCCCGCACGTCAGACACGGCGGCCCTACCAAAACGACCCTAAGTAACTACCCGCCCATGATCATTGGAGCTTTTCCCCGGGGGTCAGCGGAGCTTCTTGGCGACCTCGGTGGCCCAGTAGGTGATGGCGATGTCGGCGCCGGCGCGGCGGATCGACACCAGCGACTCCATGATGGTGCTGTCGCGGTCGATCCAGCCCTTCTCGGC
Organism: Actinomadura violacea; assembly: GCF_017573465.1. GTDB lineage: Bacteria > Actinomycetota > Actinomycetes > Streptosporangiales > Streptosporangiaceae > Spirillospora > Spirillospora violacea. The sequence continues at coordinate 104,878 of NZ_JAGEPF010000014.1, read as the reverse complement.
GGCGGCCTCGATCATCGCGTACTCGCCGCTGACCTGGTAGGCGACGACCGGGACGTCCACTGCGTCGCGAACGCGGCGGACGATGTCGAGGTAGGCGCCCGCGGGCTTCACCATCACCATGTCGGCGCCCTCGTCGAGGTCGAGGAAGACCTCGCGGAGCGACTCGTCGGCGTTGGCCGGGTCCTGCTGGTGGGTGGACCTGTCACCGAACTGGGGGGCGCACTCGGCGGCGTCGCGGAACGGGCCGAAGTAGGCGGAGGCGTACTTCACCGAGTAGCCCATGATCGCGATGTCGGTGTAGCCGGCGTTGTCGAGGGCCTCGCGGATCACGCCGACCTGGCCGTCCATCATCCCGGACGGCCCGACCACCTGCGCGCCGGCGGCTGCCTGCGCCACGGCGATGGAGGCGTAGCGCTCCAGCGTCGCGTCGTTGTCGATCTCGCCGGAGGGGGTGACGATGCCGCAGTGCCCATGGTCGGTGTACTCGTCCAGGCACAGGTCCGTCATGACGACGGCGGCGTCGCCGAGGTCGGACGCGAGGTCGCGCAGCGCCAGCTGGACGATCCCGGCGGGGTCGTCGGCGGCGGAGCCGGTGCCGTCCTTCACCGCGGGGATCCCGAACAGGATGATCCCGCCGACGCCGGCCTCGGCGGCCTCGTGCGCGGCCTTGCGCAGGCTGTCGCGGGTGTGCTGCACGACGCCCGGCATCGAGGCGACCGGCTGCGGCTCGGAGATGCCCTCCTTGACGAACATCGGCAGCACCAGGTCGGCGGGCGCGAGCCGGGTCTCGGCGACCATCCGGCGCAGTGCGGGCGTGCGGCGCAGCCGCCGCGGCCGGGCGACGGGGAACTGAGCAGACATGATCCTTCTTTCCCGGTGCCCGGCCGCGCCGGGCACCGGCGAGCAGGCTTCTACTTGCGGCGCCGGGCTCCCCGGCGCATCTGGCTGGGCTTGCGCAGCGGGTCGCCGGCCTCGGCCTGGGCCGCCCGCCGCTTGGCACCGTACTCCGCGAGCGCCTCCGCGAGCGCCGATACCGACGGTCTGTCCGCCATCACGTCGACGCGCAGGCCGTACTCCTCGGCGGTCTTGGCGGTCTGCGGGCCGATCACCGCGATCACCGTCACGTTGTGCGGCTTGCCGGCGATGCCGATCAGGTTCTTCACCGTGGACGACGAGGTGAACAGCACCGCGTCGAACCCGCCGCCCTTGATCGCCTCGCGGATCGGGGCGGGCGGCGGCGCGGCCCGGACCGTCCGGTAGGCGGTGACGTCCTCGCACTCCCAGCCGAGCTCGGTGAGCTTGGCGATGAGGGTGTCGGTGGCGATGTCGGCGCGCGGCAGCAGCACCCGGTTGATCGGGTCGAGGTCCTCGTCGTAGGGCGGCCACACCTCGGCGAGGCCCTCGCTGGACTGCTGCCCGGACGGGGTCAGGTCGGGGTGGATGCCGAACTCGACGAGCGCGGCGGCGGTCTGCTCGCCGACGGCGGCGACCTTCAGGCCGGCGAACGCGCGGGCGTCCAGGCCGTAGGCGACGAACTTCTCCCGGACGGCCTTGACCGCGTTGGTGGAGGTGAAGACCACCCACTCGTAGCGCCCGGTGACCAGGCCCTTGACGGCGCGGTCCATCTGCTGCGGGGTGCGCGGCGGCTCGACGGAGATCGTCGGGACCTCGTCGGGGACGGCGCCGTACCCGCGGAGCTGGTCCGACAGCGACGCGGCCTGCTCCTTGGTGCGCGGCACCAGGACGCGCCAGCCGAACAGCGCCTTGGTCTCGAACCAGGACAGCTTGTCGCGCCAGGAGACCACGTCCCCCACGATGATCATCGCGGGGGCCTCCATGCCCTTGGTGTCGGAGGCGAGCTTCTGCAGGGTGGAGACGACGGTCTCCTGCTCGGTGGTGGTGCCGAGGCTGGTCATCGCGGCGGGCGTCGAGTCGGGGCGGCCGGCCGCGACCAGGCCCTTGGCGACCTCCGCGACGGCGCCCTCGGCGCCGAACACGACGAGCGTCGCGTCCGACCCGGCGAACTGCTCCCAGTCCACGCCGCCGCCCGAGGCGTCGACGAACCGGAACTCGCGGTGCTCGGGGTCGGTCAGCGGGATGCCCGCGTACCCGGGCACACCGGTCACCGCGGACACGCCGGGGACGACCTCGAACGGCACCCCGGCCTTGTGCAGCGCGGCGCCCTCGACGGCCAGCCCGCACACGACGCCGGGGTCGCCCTGGAACAGCCGCACGACGCGGCGGCCCGCCTTGGCGGCGCGCGACGCGAGCTTCACCGGGTCGCCGTCGGCGACGTCGAGGATCTCCACGTCCGCGCGGCAGTGCGCGAGCACGTCCGCGGGGCACTGCGCGCGGTTCACCACGACGGTGTCGGCGCGCTCCAGCTCGGCGGCGGCGCGCAGCGTCAGCAGGCCCGGGTCGCCCGGGCCCATGCCGACGATCGCGACCGTGCCGGGGTCGGTGGTCCGGCTCGGCCTTCCGGCCGTGGTCGATCCGGCGGCGCCCGGGTCGGCCGCCCCCGGGCGGGCGGGGCTCTGGCTAGCGGGGCTCAATCGCGCTCCCCCATCAACTGGTCGGCCCCCTGCGCGAGCAGCCGGTGCGCGAGGTCGCGCCCCAGCTGCTCCGCGTCGTCCGGGTGGCCGCTTGCGGACATCCTGATCTGCCGGCCGCCGTCGATCGCGGCGACGGCGGCGGTCAGATGCAGTTCTTCTTCTACTTCGGCAGCGTATGTTCCCACGGGCGCGGAGCAGCCGCCCTCCAGGACGGCCAGGACCGTCCGCTCCGCGGTGACGCACGCCCTGGTCATCGGGTCGTCGACCGTTCCAAGCAGCGCGCGGAGGTCGTCCCGGTCGGCACGGCATTCGAGCGCGAGCGACCCCTGCCCGGGCGCCGGCAGCATCTGGTCGGGGTCGAAGACCTCGGCGACCGCGTCCAGCCGGCCGATCCGGCGCAGCCCCGCGTGCGCGAGCACCACCGCGTCCAGCTCCCCGTCGGCGACCTTGCGCAGCCGGGTGTCGGCGTTGCCGCGGATCGCCACGACGTCCAGGTCCGGGCGCAGCGCGCGCAGCTGCGCGACGCGGCGCGGCGACCCGGTGCCGACGCGGGCGCCGCGCGGCAGGTCGGCCAGCTTGCACGGGCCGCACAGGGCGTCGCGCGGATCGTCGCGGGCCGGGGTCGCGGCGAGCGCGATCCCGTCCGCGGGCCCGGTCGGCAGGTCCTTCAGCGAGTGCACGGCGAAGTCCACCTCACCGGCCAGCAGCCTGTCGCGCAGCGCGTTGACGAAGACACCCGTCCCGCCGATCTGGGCGAGCAGCGCCTTGGAGACATCACCTTCGGTCGTTACCCCGACCAGCTGCACGGCATGCCCGGTGGCCTCGGTCAATGCGTCCGCGACCAGCTGCGACTGCGTCGTCGCCATCAGGCTCTTGCGGGTGCCGAGCCGCAGCGGGCCCCTGTCCGCGGTACTCAATGCGCTGCTCCACTCACTGCCCTGCTCCGACCGTAGGGCGGGCGGCCCGCCGCGCGGCCCCCCGCGTTCACGACTGTTCTCCTTCGCCGCGCGGCGCGCCGCCGCGGGCGCTGACCGCCCGGACGCTCGCGGCCTGCGCGTTCACGGTGCCCGCGTCGACGGCACCGGCGGCGCCTGCGTCCGCGGGCGCGGCGCTCACGCAGTCGGCGTCCGCGCACTCCGCCCGCGACACCCGGGCGACCCGCGCGGCCTGCGCCGCGTCCGCGACCCGCGCTCCGCCGGGCTCGCCGGCGGCACGGGTCCCTTCCACCGTACGTGCGGAACCGCTCCAGGGGGCCGAGGCGCTCCCGGGCGCCGGCTCGGCCGGTTCCGTCTCGGCGCTCATGTCGGCGCGGGCGACCGCCACCGGCGCCTTCGGGTCCAGGTCGAAGAGCCGGCGCAGCGCGTCGGCGTAGGAGTCGCCGCCCGGCGCCGCCGCGAGCTCCTTCACCCGGACGGTCGGCGCGTGCAGCAGCTTGTCGGCGACCCGCCGGACGGTCTGCTGGATCTCCCGCGCGGCGCGCTCGTCCAGCTCGGGCAGCCGGCCCGCGAGCCGGGCCAGCTCCGACTCCACGACCGCGGCGGCCTTGGTGCGCAGCGCGACCACGGTCGGCGCGACGGCGGCGGCGCGGGCCGCGCTGAGGAACGCCTCGACCTCGTCGCGGACGATCCGCCGGACCGCCTCGACCGCCTCCGGGCCGATCGCCCGCGCGGCCTCCTGCGCGGTGCGCAGCTCGTCCAGCCCGGCGAGCCGCACCCCGGGCAGCGCGCCGACGGCCGGGTCCACGTCGTGCGGGAGGGCGAGGTCCAGGAAGAAGCGGTCGCGGCCGTCGGCGCCGACGCCCTGCGCGGCCACCTGCGGCGCCGTCAGCACCAGGCCGGTCGCGCCGGTGCACGACACGACGAGGTCGGCGTCGGCGATCGCCGCGTCCAGGTCGGCCAGCTCGACCGCCCGCGACGGCACCTCCAGCGACTCCGCCAGCCGGACGGCGTTGGCGTGCGTGCGGTTGGCGACCACGACCTCGCGGGCCCCGGCGCGGCTCAGCGTCGCGGCCGCGAGCGAGCTCATCGACCCGGCGCCGACCACCAGCGCCCGGACCCCGGCCAGCGGGCCGAGGTGCCCGGCGGCGACCTCCAGGCCGACGCTGACCAGCGACGCGCCCGCCTGGTCGATGCCGGTCTCGGCGTGCGCGCGCTTGCCGACCCGCAGCGCCTGCTGCAGCACGTCGTGCAGGTCGCGGCCGAGGGTGCCCTCGTCCTGGGCGAGCCGGAACGCCGTCCGCAGCTGGCCGAGGATCTGGCCCTCGCCGACGACCATCGACTCCAGCCCGCACGCCACCGCGAACACGTGCTGGACGGCCCGCTCCTCGTAGTGCACGTACAGGTGCCGCGACAGCTCCTCCAGCGGCACGCCGGAGTGCAGCGCCAGCAGCTCGGAGATCGCCGAGACGCCGCCGTGGAACTTGTCGACCACCGCGTAGATCTCGACGCGGTTGCACGTCGACACGATCGCCGTCTCGGCGACGTTCGCGGACTCGTGCACCGCGTGCAGCAGCTTCGCCAGGTCGTCCCCGGTGACCGCCGTCCGCTCCAGCACCGGCACGGGCGCGCTCCGGTGACTCAGCCCCACCACCAACACGCTCATGCGCTGGCCTCGCTCATGCTTCAACCGCCTCTACGTACTGCGTGGCGCCTGGAGGGGCGTCGCCGCTCGCCAGGGGGGCGTAGTCGTCCGGCCCCCCGGCCTTGCGCTGCTCGTGGAACGCGAGGATCTGCAGCTCGATGGACAGGTCGACCTTCCGCACGTCCACGCCGTCGGGCACCGACAGCACGACGGGCGCGAAGTTCAGCACGCTCGTCACGCCCGCGGCCACGACGCGGTCGCAGACGCCCTGGGCGGCGGCCGCCGGGGTCGCGATCACGGCGATGGACACGCCGTGATCGGCGATCACGTCCTCGAGCCGGTCGGTGTGCTCCACGGTCATGCCGGAGATCTCCTGGCCGACGATCGCCTCGTCGGCGTCGAGCAGGCCGGCCACCCGGAATCCGCGGGACGCGAATCCGCCATAACCGGCCAATGCACGGCCCAGGTTACCGACCCCGATGATGGCGACCACCCAATCCTGGGTGAGACCGAGCTCACGTGAGATCTGGTAGACGAGGTACTCGACCTCGTACCCGACGCCGCGGGTGCCGTAGGAGCCCAGGTGCGACAGGTCCTTGCGGAGCTTCGCCGAGTTGACCCCGGCCGCCGCCGCCAGTTCCTCGGACGAGACGGTCGCCACACCGCGCTCCTGCAGCCCGGTGAGGGCCCGCAGGTAGACGGGCAGGCGCGCGACGGTGGCTTCGGGGATGCCGCGGTCCGCGCGGTCGCGGTGGTTGCGGTTCTGTCGAGATGTCACGGCCTGCTCTTCGGGGCTCGACGCTGGGGGCGGGGCCCGAGAACCCCTCACCCCGGCTCGTGGCCGGACCGCACGGCCGCGGCCGGACCGCCCCAGGGCTATCCATCAGGTTAAGCCTTTGTGAATACGCGCACAAAGTGCCCCCCGGTCAGGGGGTGCGGCGCCCGGGGCGCGCACCGCCGCGCAAAGCCCGCCCAGCAGCGGGTTTCGTGACCGCACCCGCCCGCGGGCCGCCCGGCGCGCCGCGCCGCGGTGTGACCGATGAGACATCGCCCGGCGGGCGTTCCAGCCGGATCCGGCGCCCCCGGGGCGGGACGCGGGGTCAGCTCGCGGCGCGCGCCTTCGCGATCGCGGCCCGCAGCCGGGCCTCGTCGACGCACCAGAAGTCGTGCTGGACCCCGTTGATCAGAGTGACCGGGATCTGCTCCCAGTACTCCTTGGTGTCCGCCTCGGACCGCGTGATGTCCCGCTCGTCCCACGGCACGTCCAGGTCGGCCGCGACGCGCTCGATGACCGCGCGGGCGTCCTCGCACAGGTGGCAGCCCGGCTTGCCGAGCAGCGTGATGCGGACCTCGCCGGTGGACGGCACGGTCACCTCCCCTGCCGGTCCGGCGCGGGCAGCGGCAGCTTGGCCGCGCCGAGCCGCAGCTCGATCACGTTCGTGGCCAGCACGTGCGTCCGCGACTCGCCCAGGAACCGCTGCAGGTGCGGCTGCCGGCGGTGCGCCGCGAACGCGCCCTCGTCCCGGAACAGCTGGTAGAAGATCCGCTGCGTGGGACCGCCCACCACCTCGTGGCAGGCGAAGACCAGCGTGTCCGGCTCGGCGGACCGGACGGCCCGGACCAGCTCGGCGGCCAGCGCGTCGAAGGCGCTCTCCCGGCCGTCCAGCAGCGTGTAGACGGTGATCTGCCCGCAGCCGTCGGGCAGGCCGCCGCCGGCCGGGCCGAGCGCGCCGAGCGGGCCCGCGAGGGCGCCGCCGGGCGGCGACGGGTCGGGGACGGACGGGCCGTCCACGCTCGTCGGACCTGCCGGGTCGGCCCCGAAGGCGGACGGGTCGAACGCCGCGGGCGCGGGCTCCAGCGCGGGCGGGTCGGGGAAGCGCAGCTCCTCGGCGGGCGCCGGCTCCGGGAAGCGCAGTTCGCCGCGCCGCGGGTCGGCGGGCGGCGTCGGCGCCGGGACGGGCTCGGCCGGCGCGGCGTGCGCGGGGGCGTGCGCCCGGTCGGGGTACGCCTGCTCCTCGTAGCCGGTGGCGGGCTCGTCGGCGTACTCCTCGCCGTACTCGTCGTAGCCCTCGTCGTCCTCGTACACCGGGATGGTGCGCATCGCGCCGTACCAGACGAGGCCGGCGGCGGCGCCGAGCGCGATGATCGCGAGCGGCGCGGGCAGGAACCCGCGGGTGCCGCTGACCACGAGCACCCCGGCGAGCGCGACGAGCGCGACCGGGATGAGCAGCTCGCCGGCCTCGCGGTCGCGCTTGCTCGCCAGCCACGCGGTGACGCCCGTGCAGCCGACCAGCGCGATCACCGCGACGAGGTGCGCGCCGTCGATCAGCAGCAGCGGCAGCGCGTCGTAGGTGGCGCTCGGCTTGGGCAGGCTCTTGTGCAGCGAGCCCTTGAGCGGGTCGACCAGCAGGATGACGATCGCGACGACCGTGTAGGAGATCGTGAACAGCCAGGCGCCGAACCGGACCTGGACGTACCGGGCGATCAGCTCGATCATGCCGAGCGCCAGCCACACCGGTCCGATCAGCGCTGCGCCGAGTTCCATGACGCGGAAGAACAGGCCGTTGAAGCCGGCCATGAAGCCGATGGCCATGCACAGCAGCGCGAGCGTCAGTCCGACCTGGGTGAACGACCAGGCGATCAGGTAGAGCAGCCGGTCCTTGTAGGCGCGCTGGACGAGCAACCCGGTGGCCGCGAGGGCTCCGAAGGTCGCAACGAGCGCGATGAGGGCATCGACCATGGCGACCCCATGGTGCCCGATGCCGGGCGATGAGGGGTAACCGCCGCCCTCTCCGGGTGCCCGCGCGGTGCCCGTCCCGCGCACGGATCCGCGGCCGGGCAGGGGGCCGGACCCATTGCCCGCCGCACGGATCGGTATCTAGAGTGGCAGATCGCGTCGGAGGTCGCGTACGCCCCGAGGAGATCTGCATGAGCAGCTTGGCCCTCGAAGCCCGGCTCGTCCCGCTTCCTCGGCGTTCCCGCGAGTCCGCGCCCGGCTCCGACCGCGCCGAGTTCCTCAAGGCGCTGGTGATGCGGGCCCGCGAGGGCGACGCGGACGCGTTCGGCTCCCTCTACGACCACTATGTCGAACTGGTCTACCGGTACGTCTACTACCGCGTCGGCGTCCATTCCCTCACCGAGGACCTCACCAGCGAGACGTTCCTGCGCGCGCTCCGGCGCATCCGCGACTTCCGGTGGCAGGGCAAGGACTTCGGCGCGTGGCTGGTGACCATCGCCCGCAACCTCGTCGCGGACCACTTCAAGTCCGGCCGGTACCGGCTGGAGGTGTGCACGGCCGAGCCGGTCGAGCCGGAGCGTCCGCAGGAGGGGCCGGAGCGGGCCGTCCTGGACGCGATGACGCACCGGACGCTGCTCGCCGCCGTCCGCCGGCTCGGCTCGGAGCAGCAGGAGTGCGTGGTGCTGCGGTTCATGCACGGGCTGTCGGTCGCCGAGACGGCGCTGATCATGGACAAGAAGTCGGGCGCGATCAAGGCGCTGCAGTACCGCGCCGTCCGGTCGCTCGCCCGGATGCTCCCGGACGACCTGCGCCATTAGCCCCCGAACGCCCGTCCAACGCTATTGGACGTTCTGTCAGTTAAGGCCGGGCCGTAACCCGCCGCGCCGTCCGGTCGTTCTTGCGGGCGTGAGGAGCAGGCAGAGCAGGACCACGGCGGGCCGACGGCTGGACGGGCTGCGCCCCGAGCGGGCGGGGGTCGCCGAGCCGGGCCCCGACCCGCGCTTCCGCGCGCTGCTGCGCGAGCGCCTGGTGACCGCCGCCGGGCGCGACGGTGAACGGGCGGGTGCGCGCGCCAGTGACACCGATCGCAATGAGGCGCGGGACGACGGCCGGAACGCGCGGGTTGATTAGGCTCGGGCGTATGCGGCGATTCTGGCAGCGGGGCAAGGACGCGGACCACGTGAGCGCCGGGGAGGCCGCCGCGGCTGCGGCGGCCGAGCCGAGCCCGCTCCCCGAGCCGGACCCCGCCGCGGCGGCGTTCTTCGACGTCGACAACACGATGATGCGCGGCGCGTCCATCTACTACTTCGCGCGCGGCCTCGCCGCCCGCAAGCTGTTCACCATGCGCGACCTGGCCATGTTCGCCTGGGGCCAGGCCGCGTTCCGGCTGCGCGGCACCGAGAACTCCGAGCACATCGGCAGCGCCAAGGAGGCCGCGCTGACGTTCGTCGCCGGGCAGCGCGTCGCCGGGATCGTCCGGCTCTCGGAGGAGATCTACGACGAGGTGATGGCCGACCGCATCTGGCACGGCACCCGCACCCTCGCGCTCCAGCACCTGGACGCGGGCCAGCAGGTGTGGCTGGTCACCGCCACGCCCGTCGAGGTCGCGCGGACGATCGCGCACCGGCTGGGGCTGACCGGCGCGCTCGGCACCGTCGCCGAGACCCGCGACGGCGTCTACACGGGGCGGCTCGTCGGGAACCTGCTGCACGGGCCGGCGAAGGCGGAGGCCGTCCGGGCGCTGGCCGCGCGGGAGGGGCTCGACCTGGGCCGCTGCTCGGCCTACAGCGACTCGATCAACGACCTGCCGATGCTGACGGCCGTCGGGCATCCGCACGCGGTGAACCCGGACGCGGCCCTGCGCGAGCACGCCAAGGAGCACGGCTGGCCGATCCACGACTTCCGGACCGGCCGGAAGGTGACCATGGTCGCGCTGCCGGCCGCCGCAGGCGCGGGCGCGCTGGCGGGCGGCGTCGCCGCCGGGATCGCCCTGCGCCGCCACTACCGGACGAACTGAGACCGGCCGGGGCTCCGTTCGCCCCGGCGCCCTGCGCGGTCCCACGTCCCGCTCACTCGGCGGTGCGGTCGTAGGTGAGGAAGATGGCGCCGCCGCCGAGGACGGTGTGGTCGGCCATCTCCCAGACCCGCGGGTCGAACGCGGCCTTGGTGGAGAACAGCGGGATCCCGGTGCCGATGGTCAGCGGGCCGACCTTGAGGATGAGCCGGTCGATCTCGCCGTACAGGGCGCCGGCGAGCTCGGCACCGCCGACCAGCCAGATGTCTTTGCCGTCCGCGCGCTTGAGCTCCCGCACCTTCGCGACGGGATCGGTGGAGACGATCTCGACGGCGCTGCCGGGGCTTTCCGCGAGGGTCCGCGAGAAGACCAGGTGCCGCAGGTGGGGGAAGGCGTCGGCGATACCGGCCTTCAGCCCGATCTCGTAGCTGCGGCGGCCCTCCACGACGGTGTCGAAGCGGGTGCCCTGGGCGGTGATCGACAGTGCCTCGCGGGCCTGTACGGGCAGGGTCTCGGGGTAGTGGGAGGCGAGGTGCTCGATGTAGTCGGCGGGGATGGGCCAGAAGCCGCCGGGGCCGCTGGGGTCGGCGCCGTCCGGGCCCGCGATGAAGCCGTCGAGGGTGGTGGCGACGTAGTACACGAGCTTGCGCATGAAGTGCCCTTCTGACAACTGCATTCGTTGTACTGTGGTTGCAGTGGTTTGAACGCTCCGAACGTTAGTACTTCACTTGCAGTGGTGTCAATCGTCTCCCGTGGAGAACCCATGCGACAGAACCCGGCCCGGCGCACCGCGCTCCTCGACGCCGCCATCGACGTCCTGGCCGCCGAGGGCTCGCGCGGCCTGACGCTGCGCGCGATCGACAAGCAGGCGGGCGTGCCCACCGGCACCGCCTCCAACTACTTCGCCAACCGGGACGAGTTGCTCGCCCAGGTGATGCGCCGCACCCGCGAACGCCTCACCCCCGACCCCGAGGCGCTCGCCGCGACCATGAAGCAGGCGCCGTCGCACGAACTGGCCGCCGAGCTGATGCGCCAGCTGCTGGCCCGCATGCGCGGCGACCGCGCCGGCAACCTCGCCATGCTGGAACTGCGCCTGGAGGCGACCCGCCGCGCGGGCCTGAACGCCGAGCTCAGCGGCTTCCTCACCGAGGAGAACCGGGAGATCGTCGACTACCACGTGAACGCCGGACTGCCCGGCGACCGCACCGGCGTCGCCCTGCTCTACTTCGCCATGCTCGGCCTGGTCGTGGACGACCTGACCGTCCCGGCCATCCTGGAGCCGTACTCGCCCGACGACCTCATCGAGCAGATGGTGAACCGCCTCCTGCGCTGACCGCGCGGTCGGGCATGGCATCCAAACTCGCGACCTATCGCGAGTTGTGGCGACACGCTCTAATCTGTCCCTGTGGAATCCGTCCGCATCGGCGCAACAGGTGCCGGCTCTACAGGCGCGGGATCCGCGCGCGCGAAGGTCGAGCTGGTGCTGCTGGCCCGCGTCGCCTGCCGCGGACGCGACGTCACCGGCCCCCGGCTGCGCGCCCTCCTCGCGCTGCTCGCGGCCGAACCGCGCACCGGCCTCGGCGTGAACCGGCTCGTCGAGGGCCTCTGGCCGGACGGCCGGCCGGCGAACCCGGCGAAGGCGCTGCAGGTCGTGGTGTCGCGCGCCCGGTCGCAGCTCGGCCCGGACGTCATCGTCTCCACCCCGTCCGGCTACCGGCTCGGGCTCGCCGAGTCCGCGGTGGACGCGTCCGCCGTGCTGGCCTCCGCGTCCGAGAGCGCCCGCCGCGCCCGCGAAGGCGACCACGCCGCCGCGCTCGCCCACGCCGAGGACGGGCTCGCGCTCTGGGACGGCCCGCCCGACGCGTCCGGCGACGACCCGCTGTCGCTGCTGCGCGCCGACCGCGCCCGGACGTACCGGGACCTCGTCCGCGGCCGTGCGCTGGCGCTGTCGCGGCTCGGCCGGCACGCGGAGGCCGCCGGCCCGCTCACCGCCCTGGCCGGCGAGCATCCCCACGACGAGGAGATCCTCGGCGAACTGCTGCGCAGCGAGGCCGCGACCGCCGGGCCGCCCGCCGCGCTCGCCCGGTTCGAGTCCTACCGCAGGTCCCTGCGCGACGAGCTCGGCAGCGACCCCGGCCCGGCGCTGCGCGCCGTCCACCGCGAGCTGCTGCGCGACACCGCCGACTCGGCGCCCGCCGTCCGGCGCGGCGTCCTGCACGATCCGAACCCGCTGCTCGGCCGCGCCGCCGACGTCGCGAACGTCCTCGGCCTGCTGCGCACCTCCCGCGTCACCTCGATCGTCGGCACCGGCGGCCTCGGCAAGACCCGCCTCGCGCACGCCGTCGCGCGCGCCGCCGAGCAGCGGACCGTGCACGTCGTCCCGCTCGCCGGCGTCGCACCGGACGGCGACGTGGCGGGCGAGGTCGCGTCCGTCCTCGCGGCCGGCGACACCCCGCGCACGCCCGCCCGCATGCCCGGCTCCAGCGCGGTCGCCGAGATCGCCGACGCCCTCGGCCCCGGCCCGGCGCTGCTCGTCCTGGACAACTGCGAGCACGTCGTGCGCGCCGCCGCCGACCTGGTCGGCGCCCTCGTCGCGACCACCCGCGACCTGCGCGTCCTCACCACCGGCCGGGCGCCGCTCGGGCTGTCGTCGGAGTCGGTGTACCAGCTGCCCGAGCTGGACGAGGCGACCGCCGCCGAGCTGTTCGCGCAGCGCGCCCGCGCCGCCCGCCCCAACGCCGAACTGCCCGCCGCGCAGGTGCGCGAGCTGTGCCGCCACCTCGACGGCCTGCCCCTCGCGGTGGAGCTGGCCGCCGCCCGCGTACGGATCATGTCCGTGGCCGAGATCGCCCGCCGGCTCGACGACCGGTTCGCGCTGCTGCGCGGCGGCGCCCGCGACGCGCCCGCCCGGCACCGCACCCTGCACGCCGTCGTCGACTGGAGCTGGGCCCTGCTCACCCCCGGCGCGCGGGCCGCGATGCGGGCGCTGTCGGTCCTCCCCGGCGGGTTCACCGCCGGCGCCGCCCGCCACCTCGTCGGCGACGGCGTCCTGGAGATCCTCGAGGACCTCGCCGACCAGTCCCTGCTCGTCGTGACCGACACCGCCGCCGGGACCCGGTTCCGGATGCTGGAGAGCGTCCGCGAGTTCGGCGCCGCCCGCCGCGAGGAGGCCGGCGAGACGGCGCGGGCCGTCGACGGCCTGCTCGCCTGGGCGCTCGAGTTCGGCCGGGCCCACCACGCGCGGCTGTTCGAGACCGACGCGCTCGACGTCATCGACCTCGTCCGCGCCGAGCAGGACAACCTCCTGCAGGCGCTGCGGCACGGGCTCGCCCGCCGCGACGGGCCGTCCGTCGCGGCCGTGACCGCCGTCGTCGCAGCCCTGTGGACGATCGAGTCGTCCTTCAGCCGGATGGCGGTGCTCGCCGCGGAGACCGCGGGCGTGCTGACCATGTTCCGCCCGGGGCCCGCCGACGTCGCCGCCGCCCGGACGGCCCTCGGGCTGTCCGCCATGATCTCGCTGGTGCTGTCCGGCCCGCAGGTGACGCGCGCGCTGGTCGCGCTGCGCCGCCTCCCGCCGGCCGAGCCGTCCACGCTGGCGGGCGCCATGGCGGTCGTCGTCGCGGCCGCGCCCGAGATCCTCGGCCGGGACCCGTCCGTCCTGGACCGGTTGCGCGCGAGCCCCGAACCGCTCCTCGCCGCCACCGCCGACGTCGTCGCCGGATACATCCTCGAACGGGCCGGCGACCTGGAGGGCGCGCTCGCCGCCACCAGCGTGCTGCTGCAGGCGGCCGACGCCCCGGTCACGCCGTGGCTGCGGCTGACCGCCCATGCCCGGCTCAGCGAACTGCTCATGCAGCTCGACGAGAGCCAGGCCGCCCTCGACCACCTGCTGGCCGCACGGCGGCTGATGGAGCGCTACCACTGGCGGGACATGTTCGGGCTGCACTGGGCGATCGCGGCCGCCCACCTCCACACCGGCGACTACGACGAGGCGGAGCGCTGGCTCGACCGGTCCCAGGCGACCGGCCGCGAGGAGTCCTACGGCACCGCCGCGTTCGACCTCGGCGCCCGCGCGGAGCTCGCGCTCGGCCGCGGCGACACCGCAACGGGACTGCGGCTCTGGCGGGACGCCCTCGGCCTGCTGGAACGCGACGCGGACCCCGGCGTCGACCCCGGGCTCGACCCGTGGCGGCTGGAACCGCGCATCGCCGCGGTCGTCGCGCACGCCCGGCACGGCCGGCTCGACGCCGTCGAGGACCTCGTCGCCGGATTCCCCACCACCCTGTCCATGCTCGTCGCCGAACCACCGCTACCGGTGCCCGCGTTCTTCATGGACCTGCCCTTCGCGGGCGGCATCCTGCTGGCCCTCGCCACGGCCGACCTCGCACGCGACGGCTCCCGCATGAGCCCCGCCGACCGGACCCGCACCGCCCGCATGATCGCCCTCGCCGAGCGGCTCCACCACATCCGGGCGTTCCAGCCGACCATGGCACCGGACGCCGCCCGCCGCGCCGCCCAGGACGCCGACGGGCCGGCGTACGCCGACGCGGTGTCGGAGTACGCCGGCCTCGACCGGGACGGCCTGCGGGCCGCCGCCCGCGCCGCCCTGAGCGCCAGGGTCAGCGCGACGGACCGCGGTTGAACAGCCACTTCGACCACACGTAGCCGACCACGGCGACCCCCACGCACCACGCCACGGACACCGCCGCGTCATGCCCCGCGGGCTGGCCCATCAGCATCTTCCGCAGCGCCTCGATCATCGGCGTGAACGGCTGGTACTCCGCGAACCACCGCACCCCCGCCGGCATCGAGTCCGGCGGGACGATCGCGCTGCCGAGGAACGGCAGGAACTGGATCAGCAGCGGCGAGTTGCTCGCCCCCTCCGGCCCCTTCGCCAGCAGCCCCAGCGCCACCGCGAACCAGGTCAGCGCGAACGTCAGCAGCACCATCAGCCCCGCCGCACCGAGCCAGCCGCCGAGCCCCGCGTCCGGCCGGTAGCCCATCGCGACCGCCGCCAGCACCGCCAGCACCAGGCTGACCAGCGTCTGCATCATGCTCCCGACCACATGCCCGGTGAGCAGCGACGACCGCGCGATCGGCATCGTCCGGAACCGCGCGATGACGCCCTCCGTCATGTCCACCGCGACCGCCACGGACGGCGACATGCACCCCGACGCCACCGCCATCAGGATGATCCCCGGCGTCACGTAGTCGACGTAGTCGCCGCCGCCGACGCCCTTGCCGAGCGCCTTGCCGAACACGCCGACGAACAGCAGCAGGAACAGGATCGGCGTGATGATCGAACTGACCGACAGCGCCGGATAGCGCAGCGCGTGCCGCAGGTTCCGGCGCAGCATCGTCGCCGAGTCCGCCGCCGCCTGGGAGATCGCCGTCATCGCACGGCCGCCTTCCGCTCGTCGTGGTCCCGCGCCCCGCCGGTCAGGGCGAGGAAGACGTCGTCCAGGTCCGGGGTGTGGACGGAGAACTCCGTCACCTCGATCGCCTCGTCCTCCAGACGTCCGAGCAGCGCCCGCAGCGACCGGACGCCCCCGTCGCTCGGCACCTGCAGCGTCAGCGCCTCGTCGTCGCGCGCCGACGCCGGCAGCACCCGCGCCGCCGCGTCCAGCCCGTCCGGGCCCGCCATCCGCAGCACCACGTGCCCGCCCGGCACCATCCGCTTGAGCTGCTCCGACGTGCCGTCCGCGACCAGCCGGCCGCCGTCCAGCACCCCGATCCGGTCGGCCAGCCGGTCCGCCTCGTCCAGGTACTGGGTCGTCAGGAAGATCGTCACGCCGGCGGCCACCAGCCCCCGCACCAGATCCCACATCGCCCGCCGGCTGCGCGGGTCCAGCCCCGTCGTCGGCTCGTCCAGAAAGATGATCTGCGGCTCGCCGACCAGCGTCATCGCGATGTCGAGCTTGCGGCGCATCCCGCCGGAGTACGTCGAGGCGAGCTTCCCGCCCGCCTCCACCAGGTCGAACCGCTCCAGCAGCGCATCGGCGCGCCGCCGCCCCTCCCGCCGGCCGAGCCGGTACAGGTCGGCCATCAGGATCAGGTTCTCGCGCCCCGTCAGCAGCCCGTCCACCGCCGAGTACTGCCCCGTCACCCCGATCGCGCGCCGCACCCCCTCGGGGTCGCGCGCCACGTCGCGCCCCGCGACCCGCGCCCGCCCGCCGTCCGCGCCGATCAGCGTGGACAGGATCTGCACCGTCGTGGTCTTGCCCGACCCGTTCGGCCCCAGCAGCGAGAACACCGTCCCCCGGGGCACCTCGAAGTCCAGGCCGTCGAGCACGACCTTGTCTCCGAACGTCTTGCGCAGCCCGGCCACCTCGATGGCCGTCTGCACCGGTTCCGTCGTCATGCCCCAGACTCTGCGCGCCCCCGCCTTCAACCCGCTTTCACCGCGGTTTCACCGGCCCAGCACCTCGGCCAGCATCCCCAACGTCGCCCAGTCGACGAGCCGCGCCGCCCGGATCTCCCCGTACGTCGCGACCTCCACCCACGTCCTCTCAGAGTCGCGCCCGGCCCCGCGCGGACGGTCCCCCTGCTTCCGCAGCCAGGTCAGCTCCCCATCGCTGATCTCGGCAGAGAAAAGATGAGCACGATGCGCGGACACCGTCGCGGCGACCTGACGACTCCCATGCACCCGGAACCGCGCCGCATCGATCCGCAACCCGACCTCCTCCGCCACCTCATCAACCGCCTGCAGGTGCATCGCGCCGACAGCCTGATCCGGTGACGACCCACCGGGCAGCTCATGCACGAACCCATCAGGCGTCGAAGCCGAACTCCGGAACTCCCGAACGAGCACGACCGCCGTCTCGTCCAGCGACACACCAGGTCGATAGAGGGCCACCACAGAAACGTCCGGACGAGAGATGACGATCTCGTTGTCCTTAGCCCTGTCCTCCGCGGCGACATACATCCGGACATGCAGCGCCCAGAAGAAGACAGCGCTCTGTTCCTCAGCGAGTCGAGACGCCCAAACAAGGCGAGCACCCAGCAGGACATTGCCCGCCGCCCGCTGCGCGGCATACCAGCACTGGAAACTCGACGTCCGCCAGACCTCCACCGGAACGTCCCGCTCACCACGAGTAGCCCGCACTCTCTGCTCCGAGCATAGGCCAATGAGACAACACCGCACGAATGGCAGGTATACCCAGCCATACCTATCTCCAAAGCAACAAAAAAGAACCCACTCCCTCCGACCAAACCCAGCCCCCCCATTCGATATACTCTACGTATGCATTCGGTCACGGTCGATCTCGGCAAGGCGTCCACCATGGAATTGGTGAACGCCGCCGCAATGATCGCCACCGAACTCGCCGCCCGCGAGGCCCCGGAATCCGCGGCCGCATGCCTGGAACTCACCGAAACCCTCGCGTCGGCATCCGACATGCAGGAAAGCGCACTGGCCGGATTCATCGGCCGCGTCGACGCCATAGGAGAACAGCAGCGCTGGGGATACCCCTCCGCCCGCGCATGGCTGCGCTCAAAACTGGGCATGCGAGAGAACCGCGCCAAAGAACGCCTCACCCTCGCGCGCCAGCGAAACCGCCTCCCCGAGGTCGCGGCCCAGCTCGCCTCGGGCGACCTGTCCTACGGATACGCCGCCACCATCTCCGAAGCCGTGGCCCGCCTGGACGAGCACGATTGCGCGGAGGCCGAGAAGAGCCTCCTGGGCTTCGTCGACCAGGGCTTCTCGCCCGGAAAGGTCGCCGCGTTCGGCCGCCGCATCCGCGACGTCATCGCCGAACGCAATGGCACCGAAGACGCACCCGACCAGGACACCAAGCACGGCTACGACAAGTCGTGGATCACCACCACCCGCTCCCTCGACGGCGGCCGCTACATCAAGGGCTGGCTGAACCCCGAAGACGCTGCGATCTGGGACGGCACCCTCGCCCCGCTCGCCAAGCCGGCCGGACCCGACGATCACCGCGACGTCCCCGAACGCACCGCCGCCGCACTCTCCAGCGTCCTGTCCGGCGGACACAAGGCCACCAAGGTCACCGTCATCTGCGACCTGGACACCCTCACCGGAGGCAACGCCCCCGCCCGCCTCACCGACGGCACCCCCATCCCGGCCACCCAAGCCCGCCGCATCGCGCTGACTGCCGGAGTCTCACCCCTCCTCCTCGGACGCGGCAACACCCCGCTCTACCTAGGCCACAAGCAGCGATTCGCCACTGCAGCCCAACGCCAGGTCCTCGAAACGCTCTACTCGACCTGCGCAGTGCGCGAATGCGAGATACCCGGCACCCTGTGCGAAGTGGATCACGTCCACGGATGGGCGCTCGGCAAGAGCCCCACCGACATCGACGAACTCACCCTCACGTGCGGCTGGCACAACCGCTTCAAACACACCAACCCAAGCCAAATTCAAATCACCAAAGACGAGACTGGGCGCTACGTCTACCGACTACTCCCGCCACCGAACAGCGGCCCACTAAACAACACCGACCCACCCGACCACCTAACCTGGGCCGCCTGACCACCCACCCCGTATACACACACGCCCGCGCCACCACGCGGGCGTTTACTCATGCCCGGACGCCGCGCCCCGCCGGAAGGAGCCGACGATGCCGCCCACATGTATCAACCAGAGTTAGACGCAGACGAGACCCGCCAGGGACTATCGCCTAAGAACGAGTCGTCTCCACCGCAGCAGACGAGCCGACGACCACATCGACCAACATGCCGACCGTCCCCACCGACCTCAACAAGTCGCATGGCCTAGCACGGGCGGAACCATCCAAGACTTCCCAGCCGGCGACTCATCTCCCCCATATCCTTGACGTGGGCGGACGGTGGGGGCGGCGCGACCAGGCGGGGCAGGCGGAGCCTGCCCCTAACGCTGCCTCAGGGGCCGCAGAGGCTCCAAAGTCAAGGGTGGACGAAGTCCATCGCGTAGCGACGCCGAAGGCGCCCTTGACTTTGGAGGGGCGGCCCCGTACGCCAGCGCCGCCCCCACTGCCTCTGCGCCCACGCGCCCATGCACCAATGCACCAATGCACCAACCCCCAATTCCCGTGGGCGGTTCAGCCCGCCGACACTTCGCTGGCTTGCTGCGGTTCGGGTGCACTCTCCAAAAGGGGGTTCTCGGGTTCCGGCTGGCCTGGCTCGCTGTTCGAGGCGGCACGACGTAGCGCCGTCTCCACTCGGCGGTTGGTGGTCATGGTGGCCGTGACTGCGGTCATCGCCAGGAGGAGACCTGCGGCGGCGTAGAGCGGGGTGCGCAGGTCGTAGGTGGTGGCAAGCCACCCGCCGAGGAAGGCGCCGAGCGGGGCGGCGCACATGGCGAGCATCCGGGAAGTGGAAGCGACCCGGCCCATCAGGTGCGCCGGGACGATCGCCTGCCGCAGTGAAGGACCGAGCACCATCGTGGCGCCCATCCCCGCCCCGCAAACGGCGAGCGCGAGCCCGGCCACATACGGGTTCGGAGCGGCGGCGAGCCCCAGGATGGCCAGGCCCTCGACCGTGGCCGTGCAGGTCAGCGCGGTTCCGGTACCGAGCAGCCGGCCGAGCACAGAGGCGATGCCCGCGCCGAGCAGCCCACCGGCGGCCTCCGCCGTGAGGAGCAGCCCGAACCCGAAGGTTCCGATCCCGAGGCGCTCGCGGGCGAAGAGAGCCAGAACGGTTTCCACGGCAAGGAACGCGACGTTCCCGACCGCGGGCCGGAGCGCGAGCCCGAGCAGCAGCCGGTCACCGAAGACGTAAGACGCCCCGGCCCGTGCTTGGCGGAGCAGTGACTCGCGAGCGCCTGCGGTAGGCCGCGGCATGGCAGGCAGCGACCGCACGAGCAGTGCGGAGAGCGCGAATGACACCGCGTCGGCGAGCAGCGGAACCGCCCGCCCGAGCGCCAGCAGCGCGCTGCCCGCGGGCGGTCCGGCAAAGCCTGACGCGGCGGTCTGGGCGCCGCGCAGGCGGGAGTTGGCACGTTCAAGGAGTGCGGGGTCGCGGCCGAGCAGATCCGGCAGGTAGGCCGTGGCGGCGGTATCGAAGAAGAGCCCGCCGAGGGCGAGCAGGAAGGCGACGGCCGACAGCAGCGGGACGCTCAGCACGTCGAGCGCGGCCGCAGCCGCAAGGCCCCCGAGCAGCACCGCACGCGCCGTGTCGGTGACCCACATCGTGCGGCGGCGGTCCCAGCGGTCCACCAGCGCACCGCCAAGCACTCCGAAAAGCACCCAGGGCAACGTCCCGGAGGCGGTGACAACGGCCAGCGCCATCGGATCCCGCGTCGTGGTCAACGCGATCAGCGGCAGCGCGGCATGCGTCACCCCGTCGCCGAGGGAGGACACCGTCTGCGCGGTCCACAGCCGCCCGAACCCGGTCGGCGACTTCACCACGGCATCGGTCATTCGGCGTCCCCCTCGACCTGCCGGCGCTGAGCCGGCCGGAACAGTGCGAACACCAGCGACGCGTCGGGCATCGACGGGTCGGACAGCGCCCGGTACTCGTCCGCCAACGCGTCCAGCCGCGCCCCGAGCTCCGCGATCTGCTCATCGGTGAGCCGCAGATGCGCCATCCGGACGTGCCGCTCGCCATCGGCGGGCGACTCCTCCAGGTCCGCCACCGCATTGCGCAGCAGCACGTCCGGCTGCCCCGGCCCCGGGTCCGGCAGCTCGATCGACCGCGCGGCCATCGCGTAGTACCGCTCGGTGACCCCTCTCACCTTCCGCGTCCGCACCACCTTGACCAGGCCGGCCCGCTCCAGCAGCCGCACGTGGTAGCTGGAGCTCCCCTTCGCCAGGCCCACTCGCTGGGCGATCTGCGTGATCGTCGCCGGCTCGAAGCGGAGCACGGCCATGATCCGGTGACGCGTGAGGTTGGAGACGGCGCGCAGCTGCTCGTCGGTGGTGACGTGAAACGTCTCGGGAACATCATCGGTGGACACGGCCCTAATGGTCAACGATCCTTGACCATTGCGCAAGAGGGTTCCGCCCGCCGGTCCCCCGCGCCCTCACCGACCTCCCGGACGACGCTCCCGTCAGGTGAGTTCGGCGGCGAAGAGATCGGTGACGCGGGTCCAGGAGTCTTCGGCCGCGGACGGGTCGTGCGCCTCCCGGCCCGGGAAGAAGAAGGCGTGCTGCGCGCCCGGGTAGACGACCTCCTCGTGGCGGACGCCGGCCGAGTCGAGCGCCGCGCCGATCCGGTCACGCTGGGCCGCGTCGATGACGTGGTCGCGTTCGGCGAAGAACATCAGCGTGCGGACGTCGCGGGACGCGATGGCGGGGGCGTGGTCGAGCAGCGGGTCGGGGCGGCTGAGGGCGGTGCCGGCGACGGGCACCCAGCCGGGGTAGTAGATCGCGGCGGCGGCGAGGTCGAGCCGGGTGGCGGCGAAGAAGGCGAGGTGGCCGCCGAGGCTGAAGCCGAGGACGCCGGTCTTGCCGGTCGCGCCGGCGTGGTCGCGGCCGAGGTCGATGCAGGCGCGCAGGTCGGCTTCGACGTCGTCGCGGGTGAGGCCGCCGACGAGCTCGAAGGCGCGGGTGCGGTTGGCGTCGCTCTCGGCGAAGCCGTCGGCGGTCTCGGGGCCGGAGCGGTAGTAGATGTTCGGCGCGATGGCGACGTAGCCGAGTTCGGCGACCCGCCGGGCGATGTCGCGGACCTGGTCCGTCAGCCCCCACAGCTCGGAGCAGACGAGGACCGCCGGATGGGCGCCCGGGCCGGCCGGGCGGGCCAGGTACACGTTCATCGGCGCCGAGTCCCCGACGTCGACCTTTACTTCGTCCGTGGTGATAGCGGCAACCATGGGAGCCCCCGTCGTCGGGTCGCGCGCCGGCGGCGCGAACCCGGTGATCTTACTCGGCGGGCGGTGGACCGGACGTCACAAGTACGCGCGCAGCGGGGCCTCGAAGTCGGGCTTGGCCGAGTGCGCGGGCAGGGTCGCGACCCGGCTGCTGCCCGAGCAGGCGGGGGCGTCGTAGAGGCTGAGGAAGTAGGGGGTGTTGTTGACGCCGGACCGGACGGTCTGCGGCAGCGACGAGCACTGCGAGGGGAACCGGTCGAAGCGGAGGACGGTCACGGCGCCGGTGAAACCGGGGTTCTCGTAGAGGCAGGCCGCGTCCTGCGGGCAGTCGGGCGGGTCACCGGCGGTGGAACCGAGCGCGGCGGTGGAACCAAGCGCGGCCGTGGAGGCGTGCGCGGCCGTGGAGGCGTGCGCGGCCGTGGAGGCGTGCGCGGCAGTGGAGGTGCGCGCGCTGGTGGAGGCGAGCGCGGCGGTTCCCGAAGGCACGAGGGTCCCCGCCGCGAGCGTCAGCGCGGTGGCCGCGAGCCGGATCCGACGAAGCATGTGGGTCCCCTTACCTGGTCGGCGCCCCCGACGGGCCCGACGGGCCCGTCCCGTCAAGATCATAACCATGAGTGATCAAGAAGGAGCACAAGGTCACGGCGTGGCGGGAACGCGGGCCTTGCGGACGAGGGTGGCGGCGAGGAGCAGCACCAGCACGACCGCGATCGCCGTGAGCGAGGCGGCGACGCCGATGGTGGACGCCCCGAGCACGGTCAGCAGGGTGAGGACGACCGCGACGGCGATGAACGGCGGCGGGACGGTGACGCGGCCGAGCGGGGCGTGCAGCGCCCACAGCATGGCGAGGATGATCGCGACGGGCACGGCGGTGGCGGCGACGACGGCCGTCGCGTCCGCCTCGATGCCGTGCTCGCCCTCGCCGGCGGACGCGACGGCGACCTCGAGCCCGGCGCCGAGGGCGGCGAGGGCCGCGAACATGACGTAGTGGCCGTATCCCCAGACGAACGAGCGGTCGCGGCGTTCGGCGAGGCCCTCGCCGGCGGGTTCGGAGAAGTAGATCCACCAGATCGCGAACAGGACGGCCAGGCCGGCGAGGGCGATGACGACGAGGTCGGCGCTGAGGCCGTGGGCGACGGCGCCCTGGACGGCGTTGGTCGCGGCGAGGACGCTCTCGCCCAGCAGGATGATCGTGAACAGCCCGTACCGTTCGGCGATGTGGTGCGGGTGCCAGGTGGTCATGCCGGGCCGTTCGGCGAACAGCGGGACGGACAGGTCCGCGAGCGCGCAGACGACGAACGCCCACACCGGTCCGTTGCCGGGCAGCGCGAGCCGGGACAGCCACAGCACCTGGACGAGGGAGACGCCGACCGCGTAGCGGGTGGCGGTGGCGCGCCCATCCGGGTGGGCGATGGCGGCGCGCGTCCACAGGCTCACGAGCCCGACGCGCATGACGAGGTAGCCGATGGTGACGGCGGTGAAGTCGCCGCCGAACGCCGACGGGACGCCCGCGGCGAGGACGAGGACGCCGGCCATCTGCACGAACGTCATGACGCGGTACGGGACGTCGTCGGTGTCGTAGGCGGAGGCGAACCAGGTGAAGTTCATCCACGCCCACCAGATCGCGAAGAACACGGCGAGGAACGGCCCGGCGGCGTCCGCGGCGTGCCCCTCCTCGGTGGCGGTGGCGAGCCGTCCGGCGATCTGCGACACGGCGGCGACGAACGTCAGGTCGAACAGCAGCTCCAGCGGGCTGGAGACGCGGTGGGGTTCGGCCAGGTCGCGGGCGACCATCCGGGTGCGCAGCGATGCCATGCGATCACCCTAGGGCGCGACCGCGGGGACCGTCAGAAGAAGGCGGGGCCGCGGCGCAGCAGCGTGTCGTACAGCATCTGCTGGACGTTCTCGCGGACGTGGTCGGTGAGGTTGAAGACGGTCATCGGGTCGTCGGCGTCCTCGGCGGCGTACTCCTCCAGCGTCATCGGCGCGCCGAACTGGATCATCCACTTGGACGGCAGCGGGACGAGCCCGGCGGGGCCGAGCAGCGGGAACGTGGGGGTGACCGGGAAGTAGGGCAGGCCGAGCAGCCGGGCGAGCGGCCGCAGGTCGCCGATCTTGGGGTAGATCTCCTCGGCGCCGACGATGGCGGCGGGGACGATCGGGACGCCGGCGCGCAGCGCGGTGCCGACGAAGCCGCCGCGGCCGAAGCGCTGCAGCTTGTAGCGGTCGGCGAACGGTTTGCCGACGCCCTTGAAGCCCTCCGGGAACACCCCGACGAGCTCGCCCTTGCCGAGCAGCCGGGCGGCGTCGGCCTGGCAGGCGAGGGTGTGGCCGGCCTTGCGGGCCAGGTGCGCGAGGACGGGCACCTGGTAGACGAGGTCGGCGCCGAGGAGCCGGACGCAGCGGCGGGCGTTGTCGTGCAGCGCGACCGACAGCATGAGCGCGTCGAGCGGGACGGTGCCGGAGTGGTTGGCGACGATCAGCGCGCCGCCCTCCGCCGGGACGTTCTCCACGCCCGCGACCTCGACGCGGAACCAGCGCTCGTAGAGTGCGCGGGCGGCGGGGAGCAGGACGTTCTCGTTGAAGTCGGGGTCGTAGCCGAACTCGTCGACCTCGTACTCGCCGGCGATGCGGCGGCGCAGGAAGGCCAGGCCGGACGCGATGCCGCGTTCGAGCGGCCCCGGACCGGAGCCGGACCCGGAGCCCGGGCCGGAGCCGGGTTCTGTGGCGGCGGGCCCCGCCGCCTCGCCGCCGTCCTGGCGGGCCGAGGCGAGCCGGATGACCTGCGCGCCCTCGTCGTCCTCGTGGCGGGCGTGCATCGTCCTGCCTCCTTCCCCGCGCGGCGGCGGCCGCACGGTGTCCTGCCTCGTCCGCGCCGTCCGGCACGCGCCCGCGCGCGGCGCGGACGGCAGGGCCGGTCAGCCGCGCAGCAGCGACGCCAGCCGGGCGGCCGGGCCGCGGCGGCCGAGGCCCTGCGCGGTGACGAAGTCGGCGAACGCCGCCTCCGACCCGTACTTGGGACGCCACGCCAGCTCGTCCTCCAGGGCCGCCGTGTCGATGACCCTGCCGTAGGTGAGCCAGCGCAGCAGTTCGGGCGAGAACCCCGACATGCCCGCGAACCGCCGTCCCATGTCGCCGAACAGCGAGATCGACGGAGCCGGGACGGGCACATAGGGCCGCCCCGCGCGGCGCAGCGCCTGCGAGAGCAGGAGCACGCCGTCGCCGGCCACGTTGTAGCAGCCGGGGTGGTCCTCGACGGTCATCCGCCGCAGCACCTCGACGCCGTCGTCCTCGTGGACGAACTGGAGCCGCGGGTCGAAGCCCAGCACGGTCGGGACGACCGGCATGCGCAGGTACCGGGTGAGCGGCGAGTCGACGCCGGGGCCGACGAAGTTCGCGAACCGCAGCACCGACACCGTCAGGTCGGAGCGGCGCCGGGCCAGCCCGCGGACGTACCCCTCGACCTCGACGGCGTCCTTGGCGTAGCCGGACGTCGGCGCCTCGACGGGCTCGTCCCGTTCGGTGAACACGGCCGGGTCCATCGGCGAGGAGCCGTAGACGGCGGCCGAGGACCGCACGACGAGCTTGCGCGCGTCGGGCGAGCGCTGGCATGCGCCGAGCAGCTGCATCGTCCCGATGACGTTGAGCTCTTTCACCTTCGCCCGCGGCACCGACGCCGAGGTGACCAGGTTGAGGTGCACCACGGTGTCGACCCGCGCGGATGAGATGATCTTGGCGATGCCGGGCGTGCGGATGTCGACCCGCACGAACTCGGTGCGGCCGAGCGGCATCGTGGGCGGCACGGTGTCCACCCCGATGACCCGCTCGATCCCCGGGTCGGCCTGCAGGGTGTTCGCGACCCGCGCCCCCAGGAAACGGGAGACGCCCGTGACGAGGACGACACGAGCCGCGGCTGCGGCGGGCTTGGCAGGCACTGTGCGCCCCACCCCTTACGGCTGAGCGACCGGCGTGCTCACTTCTTGTTGCGGCGCTGGATGCGCGTCTTCTTCAGCAGCTTGCGGTGCTTCTTCTTGGCCATCCGCTTGCGGCGCTTCTTGATGACAGAGCCCACGAGACCTCGCTCGGCATATCGGGTGATGTGCAGGTGACGAACGTGCCGCAAGCGAGCATCACTCGAAACGCGCGCACGGTCCGCTGCCCAAGGGTACCGCTGCGCAGGCGGAGATCTGGCCGCGGCATGGCGCGCGGAGACCGGCACCGCGCCGCGTGCGCCGTCCCGCGGCGCCGCCCGCGATGCCGGGCACCGTTCCGCGCGGGCGGGCGGCGGTGCTGGATCCGCCCGTCCGGCGGTGTCCGGACCGGCTCCCGGACCGGGCCCGGCGGGGCGTCGCACATGCCCCGCCGGTCCGGTCCCCGGTTGCGGCGGCCTGCCGGCCGCCGGCCGGTCCTCGTCCTGTTTCCCCAGCTCCGGGACGGTCCTCGCGGGTCGTCCCGGCGCCCCCTGCACGGCCGGGTGGCAGGTTCGGCGGAGGCCCTGCGGCCCCGCCCTCACCCGTTATCCGGCTTCGATGTACGCGTCGCGCAGGTAGTCGTGAACGGCCTGTTCGGGGACCCGGAACGAGCGGCCCACCCGGATGGCGGGAAGCTCGCCCGAGTGGACGAGGCGGTAGACGGTCATCTTGGACACCCGCATCACCGAGGCCACTTCGGCCACGGTCAGGAACCTGACCTCGCTGAGAGGTCGCTCGCCTGAGCTCATCGGACGCCCTCTTCCACACGTGCCGCGCACCGGCCCTTCGGGTGACTTTGATCACGCACGTGTACTTCCTCCAGCGTAAATCGCGTATCGGCAGTCGCAAGAGGGGAGTTCCGCACATTTCCGTATCCGGCCGTGACCGGGCGGCCATGGCACCGCTTCCGCACGGAGCGCGAACATGACGGCACGGGGTGTGGCAATCCGAGCGGTTGTCAATCGAAAACAAGGGATGACCTGCGACTCAGAGGTTCGCGATGGGGATGCGCGAACCCACGAACACCGTTACGGCAGCCGCGTCACGCCCGGTGACAGGCTCGACGGCCACCCCGGAAGGTAAGCAAGGTCAATCCTTCGGGGACAGCCCCGCGCGGGCGAGGAGATACGCCGTCAAGGGCGCGTAATGGTGCGGCGATATGCCGTCGTCCAGCGGGACCACGACGTCGATCTTGCCTTCCGCGGCGCCGGCGAACAGCGCGGGGTCGTTACAGTCCGCGAATCCGACGGTGTCGATCCCGGCCTGGCCGGCGGCGCCCGCCCAACCGTGATCGGCAATGGCCAGATCCGGCCAAGAAGCGCGTTCTCCGTCCATGGTCTCGCCGTTTCCGCTAATGGCGGACGCACCGGCGGTACCACCGCCGCCATCGCCGCCTGTGGAACCGCCCGCGGAACCGGACGCTCCGGAGGCGAGTTCGCGGAGCATCGCCTCCATCGGATGCGGATCGTGCGTGTGGTGGGTGCGGAAGTCCTCGCCCTCCAGCATCGCCACGCCCGGCTCGGCGTAGACGAGCCGGCGCAGATCCGAGCCGCCGTAGCCGACGTCGATCTCGTACGTCCAGCCCGCCGCCGGGGTCAGGACCCGGCAGCCGGCGCCCTCCAGCGCCCGCGCGACGGCCTGGTACAGCGGGGTCAGCGTGGCCGGATGCCCGGTCGCGACCACCACGCTCTCCTTGCGCCGCGCCGCGAGGCCGATGCGGTCGCCCATCGCCTCCAGCGTGTCGAGGGTGATGTCGGGGTCGATCGTGTCGTCCCCGTACACATGCCTCGGGTCCGCGCTCACGCCGCAGCGCTCGACCATCATCTCCAGCACGGACCGCTCGGTCCACGTCGGCTTGAGCTCCAGCCCGAACTGGTAATACGGGTTCCCGGCCGCCATCCGCCGGTAGTGCAGCAGGTTGTTCTGCCGCGGCGTCGCCACGTCGCCCGCGATCATCGTGCGGACGAGGTGCGCGCGCAGTTCGTCCCGCGTGGGGGGCTTGCCGGAATCCGCCATCACTCGTCCGTCGCTACTCGTCGGTCATCGGGTCGAGGCCGTGCTCGGGGAAGACCTCCCGCCGGGTCGCCAGGATCGCCTGGTCGACCGGGTTGGCCGGGTCGTACCCGTTCCCCCACCGGTGCACGTCCACCGTGTCCGTCCCGTCCGTCATCCGGCGCGGGGCGATCTCGCCGGTGCGCTGCCGGACGAACTCGCGCCAGCTCTCCGGAGTCTCGGTGGCCGGCGGGACCGGGTCACCGGACGCCTCCGCCAGCAGGTGCGTCCAGGCCCGCGGGACGACCTGGACCAGCTCGTATCCGCCGCCGCCGGTCAGGATCCAGCGCCCGCCGGCGGTCTCGTGCGCGAGCCGGTGCAGCGCCGCGTACGCCGTCCGCTGCCCGTCCACGCTGAGGATCAGATGCGCGAGCGGGTCGAGCGCGTGCGAGTCGGCGCCCTGCTGGGTGACGAGCACCTGCGGGCGGAACCGGCGCAGCAGCTGCGGGACGACCGCGTCGAACGCGCGCAGCCAGGACGCGTCGTTGGTGCCGGGCGGCAGCGACACGTTGACCGCCGTGCCGTCGGCGCCGGTCTCGGTGGGGAACCCGGTGCCGGGGAACAGCGTGCGCGGCGTCTCGTGCAGGCTGATCGTCAGGACGCGCGGGTCGTCGTAGAAGGCGGCCTGGACGCCGTCGCCGTGGTGCACGTCGATGTCGACGTAGGCGACGCGCTCGGCGCCGTTCTCCAGCAGCCACGCGATCGCGACGGCCGGGTCGTTGTAGACGCAGAAGCCGCTCGCGGCGCCGGCCAGCGCGTGGTGCAGGCCGCCGGAGATGTTCGCGGCGTGCTCGGCGCGGCCCGTCCACACCGCCTCCGCGGCGGCCACCGAAGCGCCCGTGACCAGCGCGGACGCGTCGTGCATGCCGAGGAAGACAGGGTTGTCGTCGGTGCCGAGGCCGTGCCGCGGCTCGGGCAGCCCGGTCGCGCCCGCGTGCTTGACGGCCGCGATGTAGGACTCCTCATGGACGAGCCGGAGCAGCTCGTCGCCGGCCGGCTCGAACTTGGACACCCGCACGTTGGGACGCTCCAGCACCCCGAGCTCGCGCGCCAGCGCCATCGTCAGCTCGACGCGGACCGGGTTCATGGGGTGGCCGGGCCCGAAGTCGTAGGAGACGAGCCGGTCGTCCCAGAAGATCTCCAGCCCGCAGTCCCGCGGCGGGGCGGGCGGGGACGGCGGCGCGACGCTCATGACCTCACGGTATCGCGGCAGGCCGGTGGCCTGGATCACAGACCCCGCCGCTCCGGGCATCGTTCGCGATCAACCTGTGATGTTGACTACACGCCATAAATGGGCATGTACATAACACAACGGAAACAGCGAGTGAGGTGCCGATGGACCCGAGCGTCCGCAGCCGCGCGATCTCCGGCGCGCTCCGCCTGGGCGTCCACCCGCTCATGCACCGGGTCCCCGGGCACGCCGGGAGCATCCGCACCGCCCGCTCCGCGGTCGACGCCGCGTCCCTGCTGATGCGGACGGGCTCCCGCGTCCGGATCGTCCCGCTGGACGACCCGCGGATCGAGAGCGGCGGTGACCGCCCGGTCAGGGGCGAGTGGGTCGTCGCCCGCGACGCGTCCGAGGCGCCCGCCGAGGGCGCGGTCCTCTACCTGCACGGCGGCGGCTACGTGGTCTGCTCGCCGCGCACCCACCGCCCCATCACCGCGCGGCTCGCCGTCGACACCGGGCTGCCCGTCCTCGTGCCCCGCTACCGGCTCGCGCCCGAGCACCCGTTCCCCGCCCCGCTGGAGGACGCCGTCGCCGCGTACCGCTGGCTGCTCGACCGCGGCGTCCCCGCGTCCGGGATCGTCGTGGCGGGCGACTCGGCGGGCGGGCACCTCGCCGCCGCGCTGGCCGGCGAGATCTGCCGGACGGGGCTCCCGTCGCCCGCGGGGATCGTCCTGTTCTCCCCCTGGGTCGACCTGACCTGCGAACTCTCCACCCAGGAGCAGCAACGCGCCCGCGACCCCTACATCAGCGCCTACGCGGCGCGCCGGGTCGCCCGCCTGGTCGTGGGGCCGGCCGGATTCGACGACCCGCGGCTGGCCCTGCTCACCTGCGCGTGGACGGACACGCCGCCGGTGCTGATCCAGGTCGGCGGCGCGGAGGTGCTGCGCCCGGAGGCCGAGGCGCTCGCGGAGGCGCTGACCGCCGCGGGCGCCGACTGCGAACTCCAGGTCTGGAAGGGCCAGATGCACGTCTTCCAGATGCTGAACCGGGTGCTCCCCGAGGCGAGCGCCGCGATGCGGGACGTCGCCCGCTTCGTCTCGTCCGTCACCGCCACCGCTCCGGACGGCACCGGCACGCGGGAGGGCGCGGCCGCGCGGGCCGCGGCCGAGGCGGCGGCGTAGCCGGCCGCCCGGCTCGCCCCGCAGGCCGCTAGCGATCCGGGCGCTTGCGCCGCTGGCGCAGGTTGGCGGCCAGCAGCGCCGCGGCGTGGTCGGCCATGAAGCGCGGCACCCCGAGCCTGAGCAGCGTCCGGTGCAGCCGCGACGCAGCGCCGGGCATGCCCGCCTCGCTCTTCCTGCGGTCGCCCATCCCGCCTCCCCGATACCGAGATCAACATGGAGGGCGGCCGGAGAGCACGCGGTTCCCCGGAACCGGACACCACCGTCGAGCGCGGGGACGGCCCCGGATCAGAAACCGCGGGCGTGTTCGCGTTCGGGGGCGAACTCGTCGTCGTCCGGCCGCCTGCGCTTGACCGTGCAGAAGCCGGCCACCGCCGCAACCGCCGCGATCCCCTCGCCCGCCAGGCTGATGGTCTTCTCCGTGTACCAGACGGGCTCGTGCATGTCCGGCAGCGGACCGAGTGCGCCCACGTCGACGTAGTAATAGAGCACGAGCGCGCCGACCGCGCTCCCCGCGACGAGGAACGCCACGGCGTACGACCAGCGGGCCGCGTAGGTGAGAATGATCACCGCCGCGACGGCGGCGACCCCGGCCTGGACGCGGAAGAGCACGTCGCCGTGGATCGAGCCGCCCTGCACGAACGCCATCTGGGGGGCGAACCTCCAGTGCACGACGGCGTCGGCGGCGAGCCCCGCGGCGACCAGCAGTCGGAGTATGAGTCCCATACTCCCTAACACGTCCGCGCACCCCCGCCCGGCTCAACCCGATCGTTCGGAATTGAACTTTTCGGGAGACATGGCCGTCCGGGAGCGCGGCCGGGTCAGCCGCCGGCGAGCTCCCGGCCCCGGTTGCGGGCCGCCTCGATCGCCTCCAGCACGGCGGCGCGGACGCCGTGCCGCTCCAGCTCCCGGATCGCCGAGATCGTCGTCCCGCCCGGGGACGTCACGGCCTCGCGGAGCAGCACCGGATGCTCGCCGGAGTCGCGCAGCATCACCGCGGCGCCGACGGCGGACTGGATCACCATCTCCAGCGCGGCGGCGCGCGGCATCCCGAGCAGGATCCCGGCGTCGACCATCGCCTCGACCAGGTAGTAGAAGTACGCGGGCCCGCTGCCGGACAGGGCCGTCGCGCCGTCCTGCAGCGACTCGGGGATGCGCAGCACCTTCCCGACCGGCGTCAGCAGCTCCTCGGCGAGCCGCAGGTGCTCCTCGCCCGCGTGCGACCCGGCCGAGATCACGCTCATCGCCTCGTCCACGTGGACGGGCGTGTTCGACATGACCCGGACCACCGGCACGCCCGCGGGCAGCCGCTCCTCGATGAACGCCGTCGGGATGCCCGCCGCCATCGAGATGACCAGCCGGTCGCCTCCGACGTGCGGGCGGACCTCGTCCAGCAGGGCGCCCATGTCCTGCGGCTTCACCGCGAGGATCAGCGTCCCGGCCTTAGCGGCGGCGTCGGCGTTGGACACCGTCTCGATGCCGTAGCGCTCGCGCAGCAGCGCCGCGCGCTCCTCGCGGCGCGCGGTCGCCACCAGCTCGGACGGGCGGCGGCCGGCCCGGAGCACCCCGGACAGCAGCGCCTCGCCCATCTTCCCGGCACCCAGAATCGCGATCATCGGCATACCTTGACGTGGGGTTCCAGTGACCGGGCCAGCCTAGCGGGGCCGCTCCGGGCGCCGGTCAGGCCCGTCCGACGAGAGAGCGCGCGAACAGCTTGAGGTTGGACGGCCTCTCCGCGAGCCGCCGCATGAAGTACTCGTACCAGTCCTGGCCGTAGGCGACGTAAACGCGCACCTGCGCGCCCTTGTCGGCGAGGCGGCGCTGCTCCGCCGAGCGGATCCCGTAGAGCATCTGGTACTCGAACGTGTCGGCGCCGCGCTCGTTCAGCACCGCCAGCGCGCCGCCGATGTCGATGAGGCGCGGGTCGTGCGTGGCGAGCATGGGGTAGCCCTTGCCCGCCATCAGGACCTTCATACAGCGGACGAACGACTTGTCGATCTCTTCCTTGTCGGTGAACGCGACCGCTTCGGGCGCTGCATAGGCGCCCTTGCACAGCCTCACGCGGGACCCTTCGTACGCCAGGTCCGCGCAGTGCTCCTCCGCGCGCCGCAGGTACGCCTGGATGACGGCGCCCACGTCCGGGAAGTCGCGGCGCAGTTCGTGGACGATCCGCAGCGTCGCGTCGACCGTGGTGTGCTCCTCCATGTCGAGCGTGACGGTCGTACTCGCGGACCGTGCCGCACCGCAGATACGGCGCGCGTTCTCCAACGCGAGCTCTTCGCCGAGGGACGACCCGATGGCCGACAGCTTCACCGACACCTCGGCGCGCGCCCCCAGGCCGGCAGCCCCGAGCCGTTCGAGCAGCGCGACGTAGTGCTCGGCGTTCGCCTCGGCCCGGCCGCCGTCCTCGGTGTCCTCGCCGAGGACGTCCAGCGTGACGAGCAGCCCCTCCGCGGTCAGGTCCCCGGTGACGCGCGCCGCGTCCTCGACCGTCTCCCCCGCGACGAACCGCCGGACGACGTCGCCGGTGAACGGCGCGGTCCGCACGATCCGGCGTGCGCCGCCACTGCGCGACGCGAACAGCAACGCCTGACGAAGCACTGGTGAACAACCCCTTGTCCGGCGGGACGGCCCGCTCCTTCACAGCCGCCATCCCCTACCGTCCAGGTTATGCCCGGACCGGGGCACCGATCACGACGCCCCGATCGGGCCGCCCGTCACGACACCGTGCCGACCCCGTGGCCGCCGCCGTACTTCTGGACGTACTGCTCCATGCCGGCCGTCTTCACCGCTTCGAACAGCGTCTTCGCCTTGGCCGGGTCCAGGAACACCACGCTCTGCTTGTTGCGCATCCCCGTGCCCTTGTAGGGCGCCGTAAGGAACGTCACGTCGCCGACGCGCAGGTGCCGCAGGCTCAGCGCCAGCGACCGCAGCTTCCCGGCCGACTCCCCCGAGTCCACGCTGATCGACTTGGTGAACGCCGACAGGAACCGGTCGAGCTTCAGCGGGTTGCTGATCGTGCCGCCGTCCGCGGCCTGCTTGGCGAGCGCGCCGAGGAACGCCTGCTGCCGCTTGATCCGGTCGAAGTCGCCGTTCGGCAGGTTGTAGCGCTGCCGCACGAACAGCAGCGCCTCCTCCCCGTTCAGCTTCTGCCGGCCGGCGTCCCAGTGCTTCTTGCGGGCCGGGTCGTACACGCTCTGCTTGATGTCGACGGTGACGCCGCCGAGCGCGTCCGTCATCGACTTGAACCCCTCGAAGTCGATCGCGCCGTAGTGGTCGATCCGGATGCCGGTGAGGTTCTCCAGCGTCTCGATCAGCAGCTTCGGCCCGCCGAACGAGAACGCCGCGTTGATCTTCTGCTTGCCGTACCCGGGGATCTGCACGTAGGAGTCCCGGGGGAAGGAGATGATGTACGCCTTCTTCCGGTCCGCCGGCAGGTGCATCAGCATGATCGTGTCGGTGCGCTGCTGGCCCGGCTTCCACAGGTCGCTGCCGCCGTCGCCGGTGGTGCCGACGTCGGCCCGCGAGTCCGAGCCGACCAGCAGCCAGTTCTCGGTGCCCGCGCTGTTCGGGCCGGGCCGCTTGCCGCCCGGCATGACGCCCTGGATCCGGTGGATGTTGCCGTTGTAGGACGACTGGCGCTGCCAGATCAGCCCGCCGATCCCCGCCACGAGCAGCACGAGGAACACGCCGATCGCGATGAGGACGCGCGGCCAGCGCTTCTTGCGCCTGCGCTCGCCGTCGCCGTCGCCGGGCCCGCCCCAGAACGCCGCGCTCTCGGGGTCCTCGCCGCCGGGCCCGCCGGGGCCGCCGTCCCCGGGGCCGCCCGGACCGCCGGGGCCGCCCAGGCCGCCACCCGGACCGCCCGGCGTGCCGTGCCGGCCGCTGCCTCCCTGCACGCCGAAGTCCCCCTGCACGCCGAAGTCCCCCGGCGCGCCGGGGCCGGACGGAGCGCCCGGTCCCGCCGGGGCGTCGGGGGCTCCGGACGCGTGGCGTCCCGCGTGCGGCGGCAGGGCCCCATCGGGCCGCTGCGACGCCGACGGGCCGGGGAGGTCTCGGGGGGTCATGGCGCAGAAGCTACCAGCCCGATCAGTGCGGTTAAGGCCCGTTTCACCTGTCCGTCCCTGAACGGGTCCCGTGACGCACTCCGTGTAAACCTTCCTCCCGCGCCGTTCGTCTTACACCGTTCGTCTGCGCAGGGTGGCGGCGCCCAGGAGCAGGGCCGCGACGGTGAAAGCGGCGATGACGGCGACGTCGGTCGCGAGCGTGCCGGTGAACCGGGGCCGCGTGCTGATCTCCTGCATGCCCTGCACCGCGTAGGTCAGCGGCAGCACCCGGGACAGCGCCTCCAGCCAGCCCGCCATCTGGTCGCGCGGGATGATCAGCCCGCACAGCAGCGTCTGCGGCAGGACGAGCGCCGGCATGAACTGGACGGCCTGGAACTCGGTGCGGGCGAACGCGCTGGCGAACAGGCCGAGCGCCATGCCGAGCAGCGCGTCCAGCACCGCGACGAGCACCAGGGAGGCCAGCGAGCCGGTCAGGTCCAGGCCGAGCCAGGTCAGCGAGATGACCAGGACGACACCGACCTGCACCAGCGCGGCCAGGCCGAACGCCAGCGCGTAGCCGACGAGGAGGTCGAGCTTGCCGAGCGGCATGCTCATCAGCCGTTCGAGGGTGCCGCCGGTGCGTTCGCGGAGCGTGGCGACGCTGGTCACGACGAACATGACGACGAACGGGAACAGGCCGAGCAGCATCGGGCCGAGCCGGTCGAACGCCTCCTGCCGCTGGAACACGTACCGCAGCAGGATCATCAGCAGGCTCGGCACGACGATCAGCAGCGCGACGGTGCGGTGGTCGTGCCGGAGCTGGGCGAGGATGCGGCGGGTGGTGGCGAGGGTGATCGCGAGGTTCATGCGGGGCTCCCGGCGGTCTCGTCGATCAGGCGGAGGAACGCCTCCTCGAGGTCGGCGGCGCCGGTGCGCTCGCGCAGCTCGGCGGGGGCGCCGTCGGCGAGGATGCGGCCCTCGCGCATGAGCAGCAGCCGGTCGGTGCGGCCCGCCTCGTCCATGACGTGGCTGGACACGACCAGGGTGACGCCGCGTCCGGCCAGCTCGCGGAACAGCGTCCACAGCTCCCGGCGCAGGACGGGGTCGAGGCCGACGGTCGGCTCGTCCAGGACGAGCAGCTCGGGCGAGCCGAGCAGGGCGACGGCGAGGTTGGCGCGGCTGTGCTGCCCGCCCGACAGCGTCCCGACCGGCTGGTCGCGGTTGCCGGTGAGGCCGACCTCCTCGATGACGCGGTCGACGTCGCCGCGCGGCGCGCGCAGCACGGACGCGAAGTAGCGCAGGTTCTCGGCGACGGTCAGGTCCCCGTAGACGGCGGGGGCCTGCGTCGCGTAGCCGACGCGGTCGCGCAGGCCGGGCGACCCGGCTTCCTCGCCGAGCACGGTGACCTGGCCGCTCCGGACGATCTGGACGCCGACGAGCGCCCGCATCACGGTGGTCTTGCCGCAGCCGCTCGGGCCGAGCAGCCCGACGACGCGGCCGCGCGGGACGTCGAAGCTCAGCCCGTGCAGGACCTCGCGTCCGCCGCGCACCACCCGCAGGTCCCGCACGCGCACGGCGGGACTGGAACTCATCATGTGATGAATTTAAGTCCGTGCGAGGGCCCGGTCAAGGGGATGGGGAAAGGCCTCAGTCCAGGTAGCGCTGGAGGGTCGGCGCGACCAGCGCCACCAGCTCCTCCTCGCCCGCCGACGCCATCGGCTCGACCCGCAGCACGTACCGCAGGATCATCACGCCGATCATCTGCCCGACCGCCGCCTGGATGTTCAGGTGCGGGACGTCGCCGCCCGCCGCGCCGGCCCGGCCGAGCAGCGCGGACGTCACGAACTCGCGCATCATCGCCGCCGCCCGCTCGTTGGTCATCGCCGAGCGCAGCATCGCCAGCAGCGGCGCGCGCCGGTCCGCGTCGCCCCAGACCTGCAGGAACGTCCGGACGATCGCCTCGCCGAGCCGCTCGCGCGGCAGCGACAGCAGCCGCGGCAGCACGACGGAGGGGTCCACCGGGAACCGCATGGCCTCGACGAACACGCCCTCCTTCGTCCCGAAGAAGTGGTGCACGAGCGCCGGGTCGACGCCGGCGGCGCGGGCGATCGCGCGCAGCGACGTCCCGTCGTAGCCCTTGTCGGCGAACATCTCGCGCGCCTCGGCGAGGATCGCCTCGCGGGTCTCGGTCGGCCCGGGGCGGCGGCCCCGGCCCGCGGTCCCCGCGCGCGGGGCGCCGGTCACCGGACTCCCCGGCGGGTGACCTCCCCGCCCGAGGTGACCTGCCAGGTGTGGTCGGCGGCGGCCAGGTGCAGCCGGGCGAACGCGAGCGCCTCGGCCAGGTCCTCCATGCGCTCGGCGCGGCTCGACGCGCGGCGCGTGTTGACCTCCAGGACGATGTGCCCGCGGAACCCCGACTCGGCGAGTGTCTCCAGCATCGGCCCGCACGGCTGGCTGCCGCGGCCGGGGACGAGGTGCTCGTCCTTGTTGGTGATCCCGACGCCGTCGGCGAGGTGGACGTGGCGGAGCCGGTCGCCGAGGCCCGCGGCCATGCCGAGCGCGTCGGAGCCGGAGACGGCGGTGTGCGACAGGTCCAGCGTGACGTACGGGTAGTCCTGGTCGACGGGGTTCCAGTCGGGCAGGTACATGCCGGCCTCGGCGCCGCGGGCCTTGAGCGGGAACATGTTCTCGACCGCGAACAGCACGTCCGTCTCGTCCTGCATGCGGGCGATGCCCTCGACGAACTCCTTGGCGTAGTCGCGCTGCCAGCGGAACGGCGGGTGGACGACCACGACGTCGGCGCCGAGCTCCTCGGCGACCTCCTTGGAGCGGACGAGCTTGCCCCACGGCTCGCGGCCCCACACCCGCTGGGTGAGCAGCAGGCAGGGCGCGTGGATCGACTTGATCGGGACCTGGTGGTAGTCCGACAGGCGGCGCAGCACGTTGAGGTCCTGCGAGGAGGCGTCCGTGGACACCATGACCTCGATGCCGTCGTAGCCGAGCAGTGCGGCGATCTCGAAGGCGCTCGGCACCTTCTCGGGATAGACCGACGCGGTGGACAGCGTGATCGGTGCGTCCGGCACGCGCAGGGCCGGTGTGTAGGAGCCGTTGTGCTGCGGGGTCAAGGCTTCCTCGCCAGGAATGATCGCTCGGCTGGGTCCATGAGAGGCAGTGTTCGTAAAGGAGAGCCTATGCGCCCGCGCCGGTGATGAAACCCTCGCCCCGAGTGATCCGCGCTGCTTTGCCCCCACCCTGTCCGCGCTTTGCGCGGGGCGCCGGGAGGCGGCCGTCCCGGCGGCCGGCCAAGTCCGCACGGCTACGCCCCTGGTCCGAGGACGATCTTCGGAGCAGAATGTCGGGGTGGTCCCGGTCGGCAAGCGGTCGCACGACAGGCGGCGGACCGCGCGATGGGCGGGTTGGGCGGCGCTGGCGTCGTACTTCATCGCCGTGGCCATCGTCGGCGGGTGGAGCCTGGCGGTCGCCGGAGGCGCGGCCCTCGGCGCGGGAGCGCTGTGCGGCTTGCTCGCCTATGTCACGGGAGTGATGGCGTGGGAGCGGCTGCGTGCCTTCGGCGGAGGGCTCGTCAAGGCCGAGTACAGCAAGACCGTCCGGGTCTACCGGCCGGCGGGAAAGCTCGAGACCAACTGGCAGCAGCGCTATGTCCACGTCAACGCCGCGGGGCGGACGCTGACCGGCACGCGCTTCTGCTCCTATGAGGGCTCCAAGGCGCGGCCGCAGCGCCGGTTCTGGGTCGCGAACGGCAGGCGTCCCGGCCTGCAGCCCTTCTGGCAGACGCTGTTCTCGCCCGCATTGCTGTTCATCACCGTCCCTACGGCCCTGGCCGTCCCGGCCTTCGTCCTGGCCGCCGTTCCCGGAGCGCTGATCGCCGCCATCATCGGCGTCCCGCAAGGCTGACCGGCCTGCGCACCTCCCGGCGCGGCGCCGGATGTCCGAAGCCGCGGCTACGCTCTGTTCGCGTGGCCGAGATCGCGCCGGGCGCCGTGCCGAGCCCGAACATCTGGAACTCCCCGCAGGTCTACGAGCTGGAGAACCGCGCGGTGGACCCCGACGGCGTGCTGGACGCGGCGATGCGCGCCATCCGGCCGTGGAACGGCGCGACCGTGCTGGACCTCGGCTGCGGCACCGGCTTCCACCTGCCCCATTTCGCCGCGGAGGCGGACCGGGTGATCGGCGTCGAGCCGCACGCGGGCCTCGCCGGGGCGGCGGCGCGCCGCGTCCGCGACCTGCCCAACGTCACGGTGCGCGTCGGCGCGGCGCAGGCGCTCCCGCTGCCGGACGCGTCGGTGGACGTCGTGCACGTGCGATGGGCGTACTTCTTCGGGCCGGGCTGCGAGCCGGGCCTCGCCGAGCTGGAGCGGGTCGTGCGGCGCGGCGGCGCGGTCTTCGTCATCGACAACGACGCGACCCGGTCCACGTTCGGCCGCTGGTTCCGGCGCGGGCTGCCGAAGTACGACCCGGACGCGGTCGAGCGGTTCTGGACGCGGCGCGGCTTCACCCGCGAGCCGCTCATGATCCGGTGGTCGTTCGGGAGCCGCGACGACCTGGCGGCCGTGCTGCGGATCGAGTTCCCCGCCGAGCTCGCCGAGGAGTTCCTGCGCGGGCATTCCGGGCTGGAAGTGGACTACGCCGTCAATCTGTGGTGGCGTTGCGCCTGAGGTTACTGACGAGTCGGTCACAGTCGCCGCCCCCCTGTGGCCACTCTTGGATGCCGCGTACAACAATTGGCGCCGTACGCACCACGGCGCCACGCGCCGCGACGCCGCCCCGCGCCCGCGGACCGGCGTCCACCCCCGAGGAACGGAGGAACCGGCCATGGGCCGTGCCGCCAGGACGAGCCGCAATGTGATCGCCGCCGCCGCGCTCGCCGGAGCCGGCGCCGGAGCCGGACTGGCCCTGCAGCGCCGCGCCGTCCGCCGCCTCCAGCTGCGGCCCGACCCCTACGCCGGCGAGCCGTTCGGCTCGCTGCGCGGCCGCCCCGTCCCCGTCCGCGCCGACGACGGCACCCGGCTGTACGCCGAGGTCGACGGCGAGGACCGCACCGACCTCGCCGTCGTGTTCTCGCACGGCTGGACCCTCACCCAGGACTCCTGGCACTTCCAGCGCAAGGCGCTGCGCGGCCTCGGCCGGCTCGTCTTCTGGGACC
The DNA here is from genome assembly GCF_017573465.1 of Actinomadura violacea. Taxonomy (GTDB): domain Bacteria; phylum Actinomycetota; class Actinomycetes; order Streptosporangiales; family Streptosporangiaceae; genus Spirillospora; species Spirillospora violacea. The sequence goes on along the minus strand of NZ_JAGEPF010000014.1, from coordinate 65,670 downwards.
AGCGCGGCCACGGCCGCTCCGACGGCGGCGCCCGCGACGGCTACAGCCTCGACCGGCTCGCGGCCGACCTGTCCGCCGTCATCGACGCGACCGTCCCCGCCGGCACCCCCGTCGTCCTCGTCGGCCACTCCATGGGCGGCATGACCACCATGCGGTACGCCGACGCCAACGCCGGCCTGATCGGCTCCAAGATCGCCGCGACCGGGCTGCTGTGCACCTCCTCCGGCGGCCTCGGCGAGGTCACCCTCGGCATGCCGGCCCTCGTCGCCCGCTCCACCCAGCGCGTCCTGCCGCGCGCCCTGCGCGCCCTCGGCGCCGGCTCCGCCGGCATCGAGAAGGTCCGCCACCTCGGCCGGGACGGCTCCACGCTGATCCTCGACCTGATCGCCTACGGCCCCGACGCCAGCCCCGCCGCCGTCGCGTTCGCCGAGCAGATGATGACCGACACCCGGATGGACGCCCTCATCGACTTCTTCCACTCGATGATCACGACCGAGGTGATCAGCGACTGCGCCGCCCTCGGCGCCGCCGACACCCTGGTCATCGGCGCGGAGAACGACATGCTCACCCCCGTCGAGCACAGCCTCAAGATCGCCGGATGCGTGCCGTCCGCGCGCCTGGAGGTCATCCCCACCGCCGGCCACATGGCCATGCTCGAACGCCCCAGCGTCGTCTCCGACCACCTCGGCGACCTCATCGAACGCGCCCGCAAGAGCACGACCGCCTAGAACTGTCGGCGGCGGGCCCTAGAGTCTCGGGCCATGGCGAAGGCGAAGACGGCGAAGGCTGCCTACCGCTGCTCCGAATGCGGCTGGCAGACCTCGAAGTGGGTGGGGCGCTGCGGCGAGTGCCAGACGTGGGGCACGGTCACCGAGGCGGCCTCCGCCACCCCCGCGCGGGTCGTGTCCGCCGGGCCCGTCAGCACGCCGGCCAAGCCGATCGGGCAGGTCGACGTCCAGAACGCGCAGACCAGGCCCACCGGGCTGGACGAGCTCGACCGCGTGCTCGGCGGCGGCATCGTGCCCGGGGCCGTGCTGCTGCTCGCGGGCGAGCCCGGCATCGGCAAGTCCACGCTGCTGCTGGAGGTCGCGGCGCTGGCGTCGACGCCGCCGGAGATCCCCCGCAACGCGCCCGCCAAGCGCGTCCTGTACGTCACCGGGGAGGAGTCCGCGGAGCAGGTCAGGCTGCGCGCCGACCGCGTCGGCGCGATCACCGACCACCTGTACCTGGCCGCCGAGACGGAGCTGTCGGCCGTCCTCGGGCACGTCGACACCGTCGAGCCCGCGCTGCTCGTGGTCGACTCCATCCAGACGATCGGGACGTCCGAGGTCGACGGCGCGCCCGGCGGCGTCACCCAGATCCGCGAGGTCGCCGCCAACCTGATCAGGATCGCCAAGGAGCGCGGCATCACCGTCGTGCTCGTCGGCCACGTCACCAAGGACGGCGCGATCGCGGGCCCCCGGCTGCTGGAGCACCTCGTCGACGTCGTCCTCTACTTCGAGGGCGACCGGCACTCCCGGCTCCGGATGATCCGCGCCGTGAAGAACCGCTATGGCCCGACCGACGAGCTCGGCTGCTTCGACCTGTCGGAGGTCGGGATCGTCGGGCTGCCAGACCCGAGCGGCCTGTTCCTCACCCGCCGCGAGGAGCCCGTCCCGGGCACCTGCGTCACCGTCACGCTGGAGGGCCGCCGGCCGCTCGTCGCGGAGGTCCAGGCGCTCGTCGCCAAGTCGCACCTGCCCTCGCCGCGGCGCGCCACGTCCGGCCTCGACACCTCCCGCGTCGCGATGGTGCTGGCCGTCCTCGCCCAGCGCTGCAAGATCTCCATGCACGAGCAGGACGTCTACGTCTCCACCGTCGGCGGCGTCCGGCTCGCCGAGACCTCCGTCGACCTCGCGCTCGGCCTCGCCGTCGCCGGGTCCACCGTCGAGCAGGCGCTGTCGAGCAGCCTCATCGCGCTCGGCGAGGTCGGCCTCGCCGGGGAGGTCCGCGTCGTCCCCGGCGTGCAGCGGCGCCTCGCCGAGGCGGCGCGGCTCGGGTTCAAGCACGCCGTCGTCCCGCGCGGGTCCCTGGAGCTCGCCGACGGATCGCCGCTCAAGCGCGCCGACCCGCAGCTCAGCAGCTACGAGGGCATGAAGGTGATGGAGGTCGACAGCCTGCAGCAGGCGCTCCAGGTCGCCTTTACCGCGCCATGACGCGGGTAGGGCGAGAGTATTACGGCACGCGCCGCACGGATGCGACCAGGGGAGGAACCGGGCCGCCGCCCTCCTCGGTAAACTGACGCCGTCCAGCGACCTCCGGGGGCCAGGTGCCAGAACACGACAAGGCTCATGACGAACGACGCCGCGCCACGCTCGCCGCGGTGGCCCCGGGCACGCAGATCCGCGACGGCCTGGAGCGCATCCTGCGGGGGCACACCGGCGGGCTGATCGTCCTCGGCTACGACAAGGCCGTCGAGGACCTGTGCTCGGGCGGCTTCGAACTCGACGTCGAGTTCTCCGCCACGCGGCTGCGCGAGCTGGCCAAGATGGACGGCGCGATCGTGCTGGACAACGACCACTCGCACATCGTGCGCGCCGCCGTCCACCTCGTGCCGGACTCCACCATCCCCACCGAGGAGTCGGGCACCCGGCACCGCACCGCCGAGCGCGTCGCCCGCCAGACGCCGCACCCGGTCATCTCGGTCAGCCAGTCGATGCGGATCATCGCCCTCTACCTGGACGGCATCCGCTACGTCCTGGAGGACTCGGCCGCGATCCTGTCCAAGGCCAACCAGGCCCTCGCCACCCTCGAGCGCTACAAGCTGCGGCTCGACGAGGTGTCCGGGACGCTGTCCGCGCTGGAGATCGAGGACCTCGTCACCGTCCGCGACGTCAGCGCCGTCGTGCAGCGCCTGGAGATGGTGCGCCGCATCGCCGACGAGATCGAGGGCTACGTCGTCGAGCTCGGCACCGACGGCCGGCTGCTCTCGCTGCAGCTGGACGAGCTGGTCTCCGGCGTCGACGTCGACCGGGAGCTGATCGTCCGCGACTACCCGTCGGACGACACCCGCGCCCGCGGCGTGTCGGCGATCCTGTCCGCGCTGGACACGCTGTCGGCCAACGAGCTGCTCGACCTGTCGACGGTCGCCGAGGTGATGGGGTTCGCCGGGCCCGACGCCCTCGACCTGCCGGTCAGCCCGAAGGGGTTCCGGCTGCTGGCGAAGGTGCCGCGGCTGCCCAGCATGGTCGTCGAGCGGCTCGTCGAGCACTTCGGCGGGCTGCAGAAGCTCCTCGCCGCCAGCATCGACGACCTCCAGGCCGTCGGCGGGGTCGGCGAGTCCCGCGCCCGCAGCGTCCGCGAGGGCCTGTCGCGGCTCGCCGAGTCGTCGATCCTCGAACGCTACGTGTGATCCCCGCGCGCGGTCGGCGCAGGCGGAAGATCAGTGCAGGTGGAAGATCAGTGCAGGTGGAAGATCAGTGCAGGTGGAACACGCGCTTGGCCGCCTTGCCGCCCTTGAGCTTCGCGACGTAGGTTCCGGGACGGGCCGGCGCGCCGCCGCAGCCGCGTCGACGGTCCCAGGCGACGGCCGCGGTGTACGGGATGCCGCGGCGCAGCGTCTGCTTTCCGGACCCGCTCTTGCGGCACTCCCCCGACGACCAGATCCGGTCCTTGCCGGACGTGACCACGACGTAGAGCGAACCGGTGTCGAACCTGCACGACGCGGGGCTCATGTTCACCACGCTGACGTCGAACCGCGGCTGCCGGCCCGCCGCGTAGTCCTGCGACGTGACCATGTTGAACACCAGGTCGTCCGCCTTGCAGGGCCCGCCGCCGTCCCGTGGTGACGGTGACACGGTCGTGGTGACGGTGACCGTCGGCACGGCCGCCGACGGTGCCGCGGGCACGCTCGAATCGATCGCCCCGGCGTTCCGGACCGGCTCTTTCTCACCGCCCCCGCCGCTGCCGCCCGCCGCGCACGCCCAGGCCAGAGCCGCGACCATTCCGGCCGTCCCGGCCAGCACCGCAACGCGGCGCCGCCAATACCGGTCCAGCGATGATTCACGCTCGGTACCCGTATCCATACGGTCAGTATGCATTCGCGGAACCCGGGCGAAGGGCCGACCCGCCGCGTGCCACAATGGCGATCCGCCATGAACTCCACCTATACCGACCCGATTCTCGACTGGTACGCCGCGAACGCCCGGGACCTCCCGTGGCGCGCCCCCGGCGCCACCCCGTGGGGCGTTCTCGTCAGCGAGATCATGCTCCAGCAGACGCCCGTCGTCCGTGTCCTGCCCGTCTGGCGGGAATGGACGGAGCGCTGGCCGACGCCCGCCGCGCTCGCCGCCGAACCGTCCGGCGAGGCCGTCCGCGCCTGGGGCCGGCTCGGCTACCCGCGCCGCGCGCTGCGCCTGCACGCGAGCGCCCGCGCGATCACCGACCGCCACGGCGGCGAGGTCCCCTCGTCCCACGACGACCTGCTCGCCCTGCCGGGCATCGGCGCCTACACCGCCGCCGCCGTCGCCAGCTTCGCCTTCCGGCAGCGGCACGCCGTCCTCGACACCAACGTCCGGCGCGTCCTCGCCCGGCTCGTCTCCGGCGCGGAGTACCCGCCGAAGTCCCAGACCAGGGCGGAGGTGACGCTCGCCGAGGGCCTGCTGCCCCCCGACCCGCCGACCGCCGCCCGCTGGGCCGTCGCCGTCATGGAGCTCGGCGCCCTCGTCTGCACCGCCCGCACGCCCCGCTGCGTCGACTGCCCCGTCCTCGCCCAGTGCACCTGGCATCGCAACGGCCGTCCCGCCTATGACGGCCCGCCCCGCAAGGGGCAGACCTACGCGGGCACCGACCGGCAGTGCCGCGGCCGGCTCCTCGCCGTCCTCCGCGACGCCGACGGCCCCGTCGAGAAGCCCGCCCTCGACATCGTCTGGTCGGACGCGCCGCAACGCGAACGCGCCCTCGACGCCCTCATCGCCGACGGCCTCGTCGACCCCCTCGACGACGGCCGCTACGCCCTGCCTGCCTGAAGCGGGATGCCGGCCTCCCGGGCCTGGTGCTCGGAGCGGACGAGCTCCAGGAGGCGCCCGATCCAGTTGCGGCCCGCCTCGCCGCGCGAGACCCAGTGGTCGGAGTCCGGTCCGGTGTAGCCGATCGGCGCGTCGCCCGTCCCGAGCAGGACCGCCGCCAGGTCGGGGTGCTGGTCGAACTTGGCGCGCAGCAGGCCCGCCATCACCGCCGTCCGGGCGTCCGGCCAGCCCGGGACGCGCGGCGCCGGATCGGCGATCCGCTGCGCGTCGTAGGACCGCTCGGCCGTGCGGACCTGCTCACGGACCTCGGGGTCGGCCGTGGACAGCGCCCAGTAGGCGTGCTTGACCGACGGGTAGACGGCGCCGCCGACCTCGATCTCGGCCGGATACTCGATCTGGAGGACGGCGAGGCCCGCGTCCTCGGGCGGCCCGTTCGGGAACACCCGCCCGCCGAGGTGGACGGTCCCGGCCGCGGGCCGCGGCGGGTCGTCGGCGGGCCGCTTCGACTCGTACTCCGCCCGCGCCCGGTCGCTGTCGGCGAAGTAGTCCAGTGCCCATTCGCGCATCGCTTCGGTGACGGCTTCACCGTCGTCGAACCACCCGCCGATCGGCGACTCCCCGATGCCGGTGCAGAGGATCACCAGCGGGCGATCCTTGTGGTCCATGTCGCCGAGCGCGTAGTGCCGCTTGTGCTCGGGAATCGCCAGGTACGCGGCGCGCAGTGCATGACGGTCCGCCTCGTCCCGCGACTCCAGGTACCGGTCCAGCGCGGCCAGGCAGCGGTCCGTGGAATCGGGGCGGCCGTTCAACCTCTCGATGTCGTCGGCGACCTCCCCCAGCAGCTGCTCCGCGGTGAGGTGGAACATCGGCTCCGCGGCCTTCAGGCGGCCCAGCTCGAACGCGCTGACCTCGCCGCCCTCGGGAACCCCGGTCACCACCCAGCCGCATTCGAGCTTCTCCCGCAGGCCGTCCAGGTCGACCCATTCCCAGCAGTTGATGGCCCCGTCCGCGAAGACCAGCAGGTTCGTCAGGTGGTACGAGAAGTTGTGGATGAAGATCGGGCGCGTGACGCCCTCGATGCGGCGCCCGTCCTCGACGCGGTGGATCCGGTTCAGCACGACGGTGATCGACTCCTAGCGGGTTGCCCCTGCGGTACCGGCCGAATCATGGCCGCGCCGCCGAGCGCCGTCAACGCGAATAATGGCTGGTACTTCGGGGACGTGCGCCCGTAGCGTACGGCGGGTGCGCGATCTCCTGAGCCTCCCCAAAGCCCACCTGCACGTCCACCTGGAGAGCACCGTCCGCCAGGAGACCCTCCGCGACATCGGCGCCGCGAACGGCGTCGAGGTGCCCGGGCACGACGGGGCCTTCGGCGGTTTCGCCGCCTTCTTCGCCCAGAACGACCTCGTCCGCTCGTGCCTGCGGCGCCCCGGCGACTTCCGGCGGATCGCCTACGAGTTCTGCGAGGACGAGGCGGCGCAGGGCACCCGCTACGCCGAGGTCTCGTTCACCGCCGCCGCACACGGCGAGCGGCTCGGCGATCTGGACATGCCGCTGACCGCCGTCCGCGAGGGCCTGTCCGCCGGATGCGACGCGTTCGGCATCGAGGTCGGCCTGCTCCTCGACCACTCCCGCCGCCGCTCCCTCGACCGGGCCTGGCGCACGCTGGACCTCGCCCGCCGCCACGACGGCGTCGTCGCCGTCGGCCTCGCGGGCGACGAGTCCTACCCCGGCGACCCGTTCACCGAGGTCTTCGCGGCGGCCCGCGACGCCGGGCTGCACGTCGTCCACCACGCGGGCGAGGGCGAGGGCCCGGCCAGCATCCGGCAGGCGCTCGGCGACGGCCGCACCGAACGCCTCGGCCACGGCATCCGCGTCCTGGACGACCCGGACCTGGTCGCGGAGGTCCGCGAGCGGCGGATCCCGCTCGAGGTCTGCCCGTCCTCCAACGTCGCCCTGGGCTTCGCGCCGTCCCTCGCCGACCACCCCTTCCCCCGGCTCCGCGAGGCGGGGCTGATCGTCACCGTCAACACCGACATCCCCGCCCTGATCGGCACGCCGCTCGCCACCGAATACGCCCGCGTCCGCGACACGTTCGGCTACGACGACGCCGCCCTGGCCGACCTGGCCCGCGCCGGCGTCGACGCCTCCTTCGCCCCCGCGTCCACCAAGAGCCGCCTCCACCAGGAGATCGGCACCTGGCTGACCGCCCCGTAACGCTAGGTGGGAAGAGGGCGGTCGTTCACGATGTGCTTCATCACCAGGGTCGAGTTCAGCCGCTGGACGCCGGGCAGGGCTGAGAGCACGTCGTCCTCCAGCTCCTGGTAGGCGGTCAGGTCGGCGGTGACGATGCGCAGCAGGTAGTCGGGGTCGCCGAACAGCCGCTGCGCCTGGACGACCTCCGGAACCCGCTCGACCGCCGCCTCGAACCCGAGCAGGGTGTCGCGGTCCTCCTGCCGCATGGTGACGAACACCAGCGCCTGGAACGTCAGCCCCAGGGAAGCGGCGTCCACGACCGCGCGGTACCCGCGGATGGTCCCGCTGCGCTCCAGTTCCCGCAGCCGCCGATGGCAGGGCGAGACGCTCAGCCCGACCCGCGCCGCCACATCGGTGATCGTCGCCCGGCCTTCCTCCTGCAGCACCGCAATGATCTTCCGGTCGATGGCGTCCATGCAGAAGATCCTTCCACCGCGACGGCGTGTACAGGCGAAACTTGGCAGCACATTTCGGTAGATCAAACATATTCTCCCCTCATCAACCGCCATCCGAGGGGATTCCCGCCATGGCCACCGGTTCTGTCCTCGCCTTCTGGTCGGTCGCGTTCCTGCTCATCGCCGTCCCCGGCGCGGACTGGGCCTTCACGATCAGCGCCGGCCTGCGCGGCCGCTCCGTGCTCCCCGCCGTCGGCGGCCTGGTGACCGGCTACGCCGTCGTGACCGCCGTCGTCGCGGCCGGCGTCGGCGCCCTGGTCGCCGGCTCCCCGGTCCTCCTCACCGGCCTCACGATCGTCGGCGGGGCCTACCTCATGTGGCACGGCGTCACGGCCGTCATGCGCCCGGCCGCACCCGACCCGCAGGGCGCCCGGCCCGAGGGCACCGAGTGGCGGATCTTCCTGCGCGGAATCGGCGTCAGCGGCCTCAACCCCAAGGGCCTGCTGATCTTCGTCGCGCTGCTGCCGCAGTTCACCGACCCGGACGATCGCTGGCCGGTCGCCGGCCAGATCGGCGTCCTCGGCGCGACCTTCATGGCGACCTGCGCGCTGTTCTACCTCACCCTCGGCACCTTCGCCCGCGGCGCGCTGCAGGGCCGTCCGGCCGCCGCCCGCTCGATCGGCCGGCTGTCCGGCACCGCCATGGCGGGCCTCGGCGCCTGGCTGCTCATCGACCGCCTCTTCTTCTAAACAAACAAGTCTGTCTGTTAGAGTGTTGGTCGCCGAGTCGAGGAGGCGCCCGATGAGCTCCGCACACTGGCCCGACGACGTCGATGAGATCATCGGCGGCGACCAGGCCGTCATGCTCGCCACGGTCACACCGGCCCGCGGCGTCGTGCTCACCCCGGTGACGAACTTCGGGGCGCGGGACCGCGACGCCGGCACCGTGACCGTGAACAGCTCGGTCGGGGGCTGGAAGAAACTGGAACGGATCAGGCGCGAGCCCCGCGTGGCCCTGGCCTTCCACACCCGCCTGCACGGCTACAGCGACCGTCCCCAGTACGTGCTGATCCAGGGCACCGCTTCGCTCTCCGCCCCGCGCGACGACTACCCGGCCTCCCTCGGCGCGGACTGGGAGCGCTTCGACGGACCGCGCGCCACCGGCCCCCTCTGGGGCCCCTGGCTGCGCCCCTACTACACCCGCGTGGTCATCGACATCGCGGTCGAGCGGGTGGTCGCGTGGCCGGACCTCTCCTGCAAGGGGAGCCCGGAGGTCTTCGGCCCCCCGCTGCCGGGCCCGCCGCCGCCGCAGAAGGCACCGGGCCAGGGCACCGGTCCGCGCATCGACCACGTCAAGGCGGCGAGCCGGCTGGCGAACCTCCCCGACGCGCTGCTCGGGTGGACCGGCACCGACGGGTTCCCCATGGTGGTCCCCGTCGGCTTCAGCGGTCAGGACGCCGACGGGATACTGCTCCACGTCCCGCTCGGAGTCCTCCCCGACGGCGGACGCCGCGCCGGCCTGACCGCCCACTCCTTCAGCAAGTTCGTGCAAGGACAGCAGCAGCGCGTCCACACGGGCTGGCTGGACGGCGCCGAGCAGGTCCGCTACGCCCCGCACACCGAACTCGCCTACCGGACGCCGCCGTCCAAGCTCCTCTACCGGCTCGGGATAGGGGTGGCCATGCGCGTCGCCCTGCGCCGCGCCCGCAGCGCGGGCCACGTCATCGCGCAGTGACCCGGCGGCCCCGAGCCGCAGCTCAGGGGACGACGGTGTGCACATGGCCGGCGCGGATCTCGCGGAGGAACGGGTCGGCGTCGTCGGCCCACTGGGCGGCGGTGCGGACGACCGGGTGGACGGGGAGGCCGAGCCGGGCGGCGGCCTCCTGGGCCGCGTCGAAGGCCGTCTCGCGGCCGAGCTCGCCGACCAGCAGGACTTCGACATCGCCGGGCTGGTCGCCCGGCACGCCCGCGTAGCGCGCCGCCCAGGGGCCGAACAGGTGCGCCTCGCGGACGGCCGGCAGCCGGCCGAACTCCTCGGCGACCACGGCGGCGGGCCCGAACGTCAGCATGACCAGCCGGGCCAGCGGCTCGTACAGCGGGCTGCGCTCGTCGCGGGTCACCAGGCGGCCGGCGAGCGTGCGGCGCAGCGCGAGGACGCCGGCCCGCGACAGCCGCTCGACCTCGCGCATCACCGAGCCGAGGTCGGTGCGGAGCATCACCGCGAGATCGAGCATCGAGGCCTCGCGCCGGGGCCCGAGCAGCAGCCTCCCGAGCAGTTCCCCCTGCAGCCGGGACCTGAAGATCGGCAGTTGCGGTGGCGCCGCGGCGCGCACGTCGCGCTGGAACGCCGCGTCCAGCGAGCGGCCGCGAGGCCGCCCGTACTCCATCGCCGAACCAACCGAATTCGATCGCATGTTCGAATTCTAGGAACCGCCTCCGACATCCTCCGGCGCCTCAGAGGTCGGTCGGGGCCTCCGGCTCGCGGAGGAACAGGCAGAACGGGTGGCCGACCGGGTCGAGGAGGACGCGGACGTCGTCGTCCGGCTGGAAGGCGGCGAGGACGGCGCCCGCGTCCACGGCGTGCCGGGCCGCCGCCTCCAGGTCGTCCACCTCGATGTCCAGGTGCGTCTGGATCTGCTGCGCGCCCTCGACCGCCGGCCAGGTGGGACGGGTGTGGAGAGGCTCCTTCTGGAACGACAGGCCCGTTCCCCCGCCCGGCGGGCGCAGCTTCACCCAGCCGGGCTCGTTCTGGACGACCGTCCACCCCAGGAGGCCGCGGTAGAAGGCGGCCAGCGCGTGCGGGTCAGGGGCGTCGAGGACGGGGGCGGACAGGGACATGCGCGGCGGGTGGCTCACGTCGGCTCCAGGGGCGTCGGGCTGATCCGTCGCAACGATCATCCCCGGGGACGCCCCGGGCATGCGGAAGGGCCCGCACCGAACGGGTCGGTGCGGGCCCTGCCGAGGGCTGAGGTGATCAGTCCTTGTTGAAGTTGACCGCGCCCTCGATGGGCGGGGCGTCGGGGACCGTGGCGGACGGCTTGGGCACGCCCCGGAAGGTGAACTTGGCGTTCTCCGCCGAGTCCTTGTCCTCCGGGTTGAAGCCCTCGGTGCCGACGATCACGATCTGGCCCGCCTTGAGCTCGTTGTACAGGATCTTCTCGGACAGGTTGTCCTCGATCTCCCGCTGGATCGTGCGGCGCAGCGGCCGGGCGCCGAGGACCGGGTCGTAGCCCCGGATCGCCAGCAGGTCCTTGGCCTCCTGGCGCAGCTCGATGCCCATGTCGCGGTCCTTCAGCCGCTCGTCCACCCGCGCGATCATCAGGTCGACGATCTGGATGATCTCCTTCGGGGTGAGCTGGTGGAAGACCACCGTGTCGTCGACGCGGTTGAGGAACTCGGGACGGAAGTGCTGCTTGAGCTCCTCCGACACCTTCGCCTTCATCCGGTCGTAGGAGCCCTGCTCGTCGTTCTGACGGGCGAAGCCCATCGAGACGCCCTTGGAGATGTCCTTGGACCCCAGGTTCGTCGTCATGATGATGACGGTGTTCTTGAAGTCCACGACGCGGCCCTGCGCGTCGGTGAGGCGGCCGTCCTCCAGGATCTGCAGCAGCGAGTTGAAGATGTCCTGGTGGGCCTTCTCGATCTCGTCGAACAGCACGACCGAGAACGGCTTGCGGCGCACCTTCTCCGTCAGCTGGCCGCCCTCCTCGTACCCGACGTAGCCGGGCGGGGAGCCGAACAGCCGCGAGACCGTGTGCTTCTCCATGAACTCGGACATGTCGAGCTGGATCAGCGCGTCCTCGTCGCCGAACAGGAACTCCGCGAGGGTCTTGGACAGCTCGGTCTTACCGACGCCGGACGGGCCGGCGAAGATGAACGAGCCGCCGGGACGCTTCGGGTCCTTCAGGCCGGCGCGGGTGCGGCGGATCGACTGCGAGAGCGCCTTGATGGCGTCCTCCTGGCCGATGACGCGCTTGTGGAGCTCGTCCTCCATGCGCAGCAGCCGGGTGGACTCCTCCTCGGTCAGCTTGAAGACCGGGATGCCGGTGGCGGTGGCGAGGACCTCGGCGATCAGCTCGTCGGTGACCTCCGCGACGACGTCCATGTCGCCGGCCTTCCACTCCTTCTCCCGCTGCGCCTTCTGGCCGAGCAGCTGCTTCTCGGAGTCGCGCAGCGCGGCGGCCTTCTCGAAGTCCTGCGCGTCGATCGCGGACTCCTTCTCGCGCCGCACGTCGGCGATCTTCTCGTCGTACTCGCGCAGGTCCGGCGGCGCGGTCATCCGGCGGATGCGCATCCGCGAACCGGCCTCGTCGATGAGGTCGATCGCCTTGTCCGGCAGGAACCGGTCGCTGATGTAGCGGTCGGCGAGCTGCGCGGCCGCGACCAGCGCGCTGTCGGTGATCGACACGCGGTGGTGCGCCTCGTAGCGGTCCCGCAGGCCCTTGAGGATCTCGATGGTGTGGCTGAGCGAGGGCTCGGCGACCTGGATCGGCTGGAAGCGGCGCTCGAGGGCGGCGTCCTTCTCCAGGTGCTTGCGGTACTCGTCGAGCGTGGTGGCGCCGATGGTCTGCAGCTCGCCGCGGGCCAGCATCGGCTTGAGGATGCTGGCGGCGTCGATCGCGCCCTCGGCGGCGCCCGCGCCGACGAGCGTGTGCAGCTCGTCGATGAACAGGATGATGTCGCCGCGGGTGCGGATCTCCTTGAGCACCTTCTTCAGGCGCTCTTCGAAGTCGCCGCGGTACCGGGAGCCGGCGACCAGCGCGCCGAGGTCGAGGGTGTAGAGCTGCTTGTCCTTCAGCGTCTCCGGGACCTCGCCCTTGACGATCTTCTGTGCCAGGCCCTCGACGACGGCCGTTTTACCGACGCCGGGCTCGCCCACGAGGACCGGGTTGTTCTTGGTGCGGCGGGACAGCACCTGCATGACCCGCTCGATCTCCTTGTCCCGGCCGATGACCGGGTCCAGCTTGCCCTCCCGCGCGGCCTGCGTCAGGTTGCGGCCGAACTGGTCGAGCACAAGGGAGGTGGACGGCGCGGTCTCCGAGGGGCCGCCGGAGGCGGCCGGCTCCTTGCCCTGGTAGCCGTGCAGCAACTGGATGACCTGCTGGCGGACCCGGTTGAGGTCGGCGCCGAGCTTGACCAGCACCTGGGCGGCCACGCCCTCGCCCTCGCGGATCAGCCCGAGCAGGATGTGCTCCGTGCCGATGTAGTTGTGGCCCAGCTGCAGCGCCTCGCGCAGGGACAGCTCAAGGACCTTCTTGGCACGCGGAGTGAACGGGATGTGGCCCGACGGCGCCTGCTGGCCCTGGCCGATGATCTCCTCGACCTGCTGGCGCACCGCCTCAAGGCTGATCCCCAGGCTCTCCAGTGCCTTGGCAGCGACACCCTCGCCCTCGTGGATCAGACCCAGGAGGATGTGCTCGGTGCCGATGTAGTTGTGGTTGAGCATCCGGGCCTCTTCTTGGGCCAGGACGACAACCCGCCGCGCGCGGTCGGTGAACCTCTCGAACATCTCGTCGCTCCTCACAGAGCGGTTGGGCAGAGTCCGGAACGTCCGGAACTGTCCTTCCGCATGCTAGCCCGCCCCGAGGAGGCCGCCCGGTGCACTCCCACCAGGAGACGTTCCCCAGCTAAGCGCTGTTCAGTCTCATCCAACTACCGCATCGGTGCGTCATGTTCCCGCTACGCCCCAAGCGAACGGGGGCTTTCCGCAGGTGGTCCGGGGTGGTGTCCGAGCATCGCCGAATGGGGGCGAAGTCCCGGTGTACCTCGCCGCGGCGGAGGGGAAACCGGCCGGCCGCTACGCCACAAGCGAACGGCCCGTCTCATGGAGGGAGACGGGCCGCCGGGGCGGGGCTGGCGGATCAGTTCGCCGCCTCGTACTGCTCGATCACGGTGGCCGGGATCCTGCCGCGCTCATTGACCTTGATGCCATTGTTCTTGGCCCAGGCACGGATCTCGGCGCTGCGCTCGCGGCTGGACGCACCGCGCGGCCGGCGCCGCTTGCCGACCGTGCCGGCCTTGCGCGACTTCTCCACGAACGGCAGCAGAGAATCCCGCAGCTTCTTAGCGTTGGCGCCACTCAGGTCGATCTCGTAGGAGGCGCCGTCGATCGAGAACGCTACGGTCTCGTCCGCCTCGCCACCGTCGAGGTCGTCGACGAGAAGCACCTGAACCTTCTGTGCCATGGGGACAGACCTTTCAGCTGGAGCAAACTATGCATTCGGTTGACAAAGATATACCGGGAAGTCTGCGGATGACAATTCAAGTCGCGGATGAACATCCGTCCGCTCCCGGTAACGGCGCGACCACCGGCGTGCGGAGCACGTCGCCGGGCGCGCTGTTGGAGGTGCCGTTCAATTCCCTCGGACGGCCCCGGCAGCGGATTTCGGGGTGACCGGCGTCACGGCGCACGCCGCTGACCTGGGCCGCTGAAGGCGCATTGGACCAGGTATCGGGGCGGTCCGGCATTCCGCCGAGGGGACCGCGGCCGGAAAAGTGTCCACCGGGACCTTAACAGGGTGGGCACACCTGCACCGCTTGCCGACGTTTAACCCTGCCGTAACGGCACTAACCAGGGCAGGCTCCTGGAATACCCCGGAGACCGGCGCGCACCCCGTCCCACCGGGCCCGCAGCGCCGCTACCGGCGGATGTGGAGGGATTACGGGAAGCGAAGCCGGGACGAAATCTGTTGCCGTCCGGCGCGCGGGAACTGGATGCGGGATGGCGGAGCGTAACGCGGCCAGTACCAGTCCATCCCGAAATCTGGGGATAAGCGGGACAATCTGCCTGGGTGCCCCGGTCCGCGCGAGACGGCGTCCCATCCGGAGTAAGTGCGCAAGCCCAATGAAGGCCGTCTCCCGGCACACCGGGAAGTAGATCCCAAACCGGAGGGACCTTCCGGCACGAGACACATCCTCCGGGAATCCGGCCCGTAACCTGAACCTGCCCGGAACGAGCTGGCATTGGCCCGCGGAACTCCGGTGTCCGAAACAGCGCGAGGATCTCCGCCAAAGTCCCCCGCCCCAGGCGCCCGGCAAAGCCGCACGGTCCCGTGCGCGGGCGCTGAACGCGATCAGTGCGGGCCGTCGCCGGGCACGCCCGGGGCGCTGCCCCACCAACTCCGAGAGTCCCGCAAACGCCGATGAATCAAGGCGTGCGGCGTTTTACGACCAGGGTGCCGGCGAGCCTGTCATGGACGGCCCGGCGCTGCGGCCCCTCGTATATGAACCCGGCGTTCGCCACCCAGAACAGGCTCGCCAGAAGACCGAGAATGTGGACGGGCCGCAGCGCGATCGGCACGGAGTACACCGCGGCCCGCAGGACGGCCCGCGGGACGCTCGGACGCCCGTATCCGCCCTGCGGGGCGCCGGCGGAGGTTTCGGCGGCGTCCGCCCCTTCCTCGTCCGTGGCGGCGCCCTCAGGGCCGGAGAGGTCCGGGACGACCTGGATCCCCGCGAACCGCTTGCCGAGAGTCTGCCCCCAGAGGGCGAGCTGCACGGCCTCGTAGAGGAACATGCAGCCCGCTAGAGCGGGCGGTGCGACGACGTCCAGATCGTGCCCGGACACGAATTCCTTCACCACGATGATGACGGGCAGGCCGACGACGAGGGTGTCGACGATCCGCGCCAGCAGGCGCTGCCCGGGATCGGCGAGCACCGACTCGCCGCCCGGAGGCTCGCCGTTTGGAAGCTCACTTTCCGGAAGCTCACCAACCGGAGGCTCGCCTTCTGGAAGCTCGCCTTCCGTAAGCTCGCCGTCCGGGAGGACGTCGCCAGTCCCGGACGGCTCGTCCGACCCCTGCGCGGGTGTTCGCGGAGTCGCCATCGCGGCCCTACTCCGCGTACTCGCCGTATCCGGCCCGCTCGTCGATGACGAGGGTGTCGGCGAAGCGGTCGTGCAGGGCCTGGTGCAGGGGCTGGTCCCAGATGGCCCACAGGTACGCCATGAGCGCGCCCGCCCACACGAGCAGCATCCCGTAGGCGAAGTACTGCCACACCATCACCGCGAGGACGAGGAAGAAGAACACGCCCAGCTGGTAGCCCACGTGGGTGATGGCGGCCCGCCACACGGCCTGAGTCGTCGTCAACTGGTTCCCCATCGGACGGGCCTGGACCACGCCGAGGCCCATGAACCGCTTGCCGAACGTCCGGCCCCACATGGACAGCTGTACGGCCTCGTAGATGAACGGCAGTACCGACAGGACGGCGAACAGCGTGAAGATGATCGGCCAGTTCCAGATACCGCCGTCGTCCTGCGTCTTGCTACCGGGCTTCCCTAGGCCGAACGCACCGACGGTGATGGGAAGCACGAGCGCGAAGCCGAAGGCAGCGACGAGCACGTTGTCGATGACGCGTGCACCCGCGCGCCGCATGATGGGCGCCAGCTGCATGTCGCCGCCGCCCGAGGAACTGCCGTACTGGTCGTAGGCCGGCTCATAGGACTCGTACGAGGGCTGCCCCCATTGGTCCTGCTGAGGCTCCTGCCACTGCTGTTGCGGCTGCTGCTCTTGCTGCCATTGCTGTTGCGGTTGTTGTGGCTGCTGCTGCCACTGCTGCGCGGGCGGCTGAGCCTGCCCTTGCCGCTCGGGCTGCTGCCATTGCGCGGGACCCTGGTAGGGGGGCGGCGGGCCGTACGAACCCTGCCCCTGGGACGGCTGGTAGGGCCGCCCGCGGTTGGGGGAATCGCTCATGTGGGTCAGTCCTCCAGGCGAAGCAACATCCGTGTGTTGCCCAACGTATTGGGCTTGACCCTGTCGAGGTCCAAGAACTCTGCCACGCCGTCGTCGTAGGAGCGGAGGAGTTCCTCGTACACCTCTGGCGCCACCGGTGTACCGAGGATCTGCTGGAAGCCGTGGCGTGCGAAGAACTCCACTTCGAAAGTAAGGCAGAAAACCCGCCGCACGCCGAGTTCCCGGGCGGTCTCCAGGAGCCGGGCGACGATGCGGTGCCCTATCCCGCGCCCGCCGTACCCCTTGTCGACGGCGACCGAGCGGACCTCCGCCAGGTCCTCCCACATCACGTGCAGAGCGCCGCACGCCACGATGGGCCCGGCTTCGCCCGGCGCCGCGCCCTGGACGTCCTCGGCGACCCAGAACTCCTGGACGTCCTCGTAGAGCTTCACCGTCGACTTCTTGAGCAGGCGTCGCCCCGACCCGGCGTACAGATCGACCAGCCTGCGGATCCCCTGAACGTCGGCGGTACGGGCACGCCTGATCACGACTTCCACAAACAGGCGAGGTTACCGAACGCGCCGCGCGTCCCCGGCCACCGCCTGCGGTCCCGCCCCCGTCCGGGCCGGCCGGCGGGCCGCCGCGACGGCGGTCCCACAACCGGCGGTTCACCCCGTACCTTCCGCCACGACCTGCGAATTCGCATGTTCTGGTTGGCATCCAATGGCGCTTCCGTTAGTGTCCCGCTGACATCGGCCTTCCGCGAAGCGGAGGCCGGACCGCCGAGTCCACGGGCCGCATCCGGCGCCCCGCGGAGCCGGGGACCCACTTTCGGAGCGTTCGGGGGAATCGCCCTGAGCCGATGCCGTCTGGGGTGAATCCACAGCCGCACGGAGAATCCGCGCGGCCGCGGACGGGCTGCTCCGGCCCGAACCCGTCAGCTAACCCGGTAGGCGGACGAGGAGAGGAGATTTGGTGCGGACGGCTCGTTTCCGCGTCCGGGCGCTCACGCTCGCCGGCGCTCTCGTCGCCCTTTCCATCACGCCCAACGTGGTGGTCCCGCATTCGCTCCCGGTGGCGCACGCCGACCCGGACCCGTCGGCCAAGGAGCTGAAGGACCAGGCGTTCAAGCTGGCGGACCAGCTGGAGAAGCTCACCGAGCAGTACAACGGCCTGAAGGTGAAGCTGGAGCAGTCGCAGCGGGCGGCCAAGGTCGCCAAGAGCAACGCCGAGCGCCAGCAGAAGTCCCTGGAGGGCCTGCGCGAGAAGGTCGGCCGCCTGGCCGCCACGAGCTACATGCAGGGCGGCACCGACCCGACGGTCTCGTTCATCTCCGCCCAGGACCCGCAGGTCATCCTCGACCGGGCCGCCACGCTCAACTACTTCGCCACCCAGGACAGCACCCAGGTCCTCGGCCTCATGCAGGCGATGCAGGCCGCCCAGCGCGCGCGCAAGTCCGCCGAGGACCGCGCCCAGCAGGTCACGCAGCTGAGGGCTCAGCTCACCGCGCAGAAGAAGAAGGTCACGTCCGCGTACGAGAAGGTCCGCGGCAAGGCCGTCAAGAAGGACCCGAAGCTGCTGGCGAAGCTGCCGGTCGTCGGCGACGGCAAGGCCGCGCAGGCGCTGCGGTACGCGATGAGCAAGCTCGGCAGTCCCTACGTGTGGGGCGCGGCGGGCCCGACGACGTTCGACTGCTCGGGGCTGACGATGTGGGCCTACAGGCAGGTCGGCATCAATCTGCCGCACTACACCGGCAGCCAGTGGAACGCCGGGACCCACGTGTCGGAGAGCCAGATGCAGCCCGGCGACCTGATCTTCTTCTACTCCGACCTGCACCACATGGGGATGTACGTAGGCGGCGGCAAGATGATCCACGCCCCCCACACCGGCGACGTCGTGCGCATCGCATCGCTGGCCGGCCGGCCCATCGCGGGCGTCGTCCGGGTCGCCTAGGCGGATCCATGCCGCGCGGGCGTACGCGAAGTGAACTACGTCCGCGGCGGCGCTTACCTTGGTCCTTGCAGGGACCTACCTGCCAGGGGTGGGGCGCCGCCGCTGCGGGGTCGGACGAGTTCGCATCGCTGGACTTGCTTCCGGTGGGCTGGTTTCCGGTGTGACGCCCGCCGTCCCCTGACGGGCGTCGTACTGTCGCGCTAGATGAGCTGCCTTCTGGCCGCCCACACCACGGCCTCGATAGGGGTGTTGACCTCCAGCCGGTCGCAGATGTTCCGCAACCGGCGGCGCAAGGTCCGTGCGCTCAGTTCCAGCTTGCGTGCCGCCACATCAGCGGTGACCCCGCTGGCGATCTGGGCGAGCAACCTGATCTCCTCGTCGCTCAGCCCGAAATCGAGTGTGGCTGTTTCCACTCCGTCCTCCCTCGTCCGTGGTTTTTGATGACCGCGGGGATGCAGCCGTCCGCTGCACAGGCACGGGTTGGGCCTTCGAACTGCATGCGTTGGGTTGCCGGGTCCGGAGCCTTCCGGACTTAGATCATCGGGTTGGGTTCCTTTTCCGTCTCGCGAGCTTGGCCGGAGGTGGCCGATGGGCCGATTGCTGGGTCGTGCGGGGGAACTCCGGGTGACGATTCACTCGTTGGCCACGTGTCAGGGCCGGGTCTGGGTCGTCGGTTCCGAACCCGTCCTTCCTCGTTGGACTCACCGGATCTCGCCGCGGACGAAGATCGTGAATCGTTTCAAGCTACGCTTCGGCTCGGAACGCTAGGCGGCCGGATCCGGCCCGTCAAGCGCCGATTAAGTGCTATCCGTGCCCGTCTGGTCGCGATGCGTGACCGGGTTTTCGGGGATTGACACGGGAAAGCCCAACTACCTGGGAAAACACCACCGGGGCGGACGAGGAGCGACTTGCCACAGACCAGTATTCGCGAGGTCGCGAGGCGTGCCGGGGTCTCGGTTGGGACCGTTTCGAATGTCCTAAACCGGCCAGATCTCGTGGCCGAAGCTACCCGTGACCGTGTCCGCGCGGCGATCGAGGAGCTCGGATTCGTCCGCAACGAGTCGGCCCGCCGGCTCCGGACGGGCCCCGACCGCACCGCCGGCGAGTTCGGCGACGAGCCGCGCCGCGCGTTCGGCGTCGTCGTCGAGGACCTCGCCAACCCGTACGCGGCCGACGTCGTGCGCGGCGCCGAGGAGGCGCTCAACGCGGCGGGCCACGACGCCCTCTGGCTGTCCAGTGACCATTCCGCCGCCAAGGAGGCCCGCTCGCTGGAGCTGCTGGAGGACCAGCACGCGGCGGGCGCCCTGATCGTCCCGGTCGGGCTGGGCCCGGCCGGCATCCGGCGGCTGCGCGCCGCGGGGCTGAGCGTCGTGCTGATGGACCGGGACGTCACCGACGCGTGCGCCGTCCACGTCGACCACGTGGCGGGCGGGGAGCTGGCGGCGGCGCACCTGCTCGGCCTCGGCCGCGAGCGGATCGTGTTCGTCACCGGATCGCCGGAACCGCAGCCGTGCGTCGAGCGCCGCGACGGCGCGGCCCGCACGCTCGTCGAGGCGGGCCTCGGCAAGCCGCCGGTGCTCGTGCAGGACGCGCTGAGCCCGACCGAGGGCCGGCTGGCGGCGCAGCGCCTCATGGACATGTCGCCGCGGCCGGACGGGGTGTTCTGCGCGAACGACCTGCTGGCCATCGGGCTGACCAACGAGCTGACGCGGCTGGGCGCGCACGTCCCGGCCGACGTGGCGGTGGTCGGCTACGACGACATCGAGCTGGCCGCGAGCGCCGCGGTGCCGCTGACCACGGTCCGCCAGCCGCGGCGCGAGCTCGGCTGGGAGGCGGCGGAGCTGGTCATGGCCGAGATCCGGGAGGGCAAGTCGCACCAGCACCGCCAGGTCGTCCTCACTCCCGAGCTGGTCGTGCGCGAATCGGCCTGATCTCCGCCGTCCGCACCGCGGACGCTATTGACATGGTGTCTCAGATCCGCATGACTTGGCCTATGGCGGACACCAGCGCACAGGCCGTGCAGGACGGGGAGGCGGCGGCGATCCTCGGGTTCGACCCGTCCGACCCGGCCTTCCACGCCGACCCCTACGCGCACTACCGGGCGCTGGCCGCGGGCGGACGGCTCCAGCAGACGACGGTGGGCCTGTGGGTCAGCACGTCGTACGAGCTGTGCGAGGGGGCGCTGCGCGACCCGCGGTTCGGGCACCGGCCCCAGGGCGGCGGCCTGTGGCGGGACGCGCCGCAGCGCAACCGCTCGTTCCTGACGATGGACCCGCCCGACCACACGCGGCTGCGCAGGCTGGTCAGCAAGGCGTTCACGCCGCGGCTCGTCGAGCGGCTGCGGCCGCGCGTCGAGGAGCTGGTGGACGATCTGCTGGACGGCCTGTCCGGCGAGGTCGACCTGATCGCCTCGCTCGCCTACCCGCTGCCCGTCATCGTGATCAGCGAGATGCTGGGCGTCCCGCCGCGCGACCGCGACCTGTTCAAGGGCTGGTCGGACGCCCTCGCCCGCGGCCTGGACCCCGACTTCCTGCTGCCCGACGCGGAGATCGCGTTGCGGGACGAGGCGCGGGCGGAGTTCGCCGCCTACTTCCGCGAGCTGGCCGCGCAGCGCCGTGCCGAGCCCCGCGACGACCTGCTGAGCGCGCTGGTGGGCGTCTCGGACGGCGGCGACGTCCTGTCGGAGGAGGAGCTGCTCGCGACGTGCGTGCTGCTGCTCGTCGCGGGCCACGAGACGACCGTCAACCTGATCGGGAACGGCGCGCTGGCGCTGCTGCGCCATCCCGAGCAGCTCGCGCTGTTCCGGGAGCGTCCCGGGAACGTCGCGGCGGCCGTGGAGGAACTGCTCCGCTACGACCCGCCCGTCCAGCTGACGCTGCGGGCCGCGCTGGAGGACGTCGAGCTCGGCGGCACGCCGCTCGAGGAGGGGCGGCTCGTCCTGCTGCTGACGGGCGCCGCGAACCGGGATCCGTCGGTGTTCGCCGACCCCGACCGCCTCGACCTGCTGCGGTACGCCGAGGGGCGGGACGCGCCGCGCCACCTGTCGTTCGGACACGGCATCCACTTCTGCCTGGGCGCGCCCCTGGCCCGGCTGGAGGGCCAGATCGCGCTGAAGAAGCTCTTCGAGCGCGATGTGGCCCTCACCGCCGGGGACCTGGTCTACCGCGACAACCTGGTGCTGCGCGGGCTGCGCGACCTGCCCGTCGTCATTCGGGCTTGACCAGCGGGAACAGGATCGTGTCGCGGATGCCCTTGCCGGTGAACGCCATGATCATCCGGTCGATGCCGGCGCCCATCCCGCCGGTCGGCGGCATCGCGTACTCCAGCGCGCGCAGGAAGTCCTCGTCCAGCTGCATCGCCTCGGGGTCCCCGCCCGCCGCGAGCAGCGACTGCTCGGTGAGCCGGCGGCGCTGCTCGACCGGGTCGACCAGCTCGGAGTAGGCGGTGCCGAGCTCGGTGCCGAACCCGATCAGGTCCCACTTCTCGGTGAGCAGCGGCTCGCGCCGGTGCTGGCGGGTCAGTGGCGAGGTCTCCACCGGGTAGTCCATGACGAACGTCGGCTGGACGAGGGTGTGCTCGATCAGCTCCTCGAAGATCTCCTGGACGAGCTTGCCCTGCCCCCACTTGGGGTCCCAGGTGATGCCGCGGCCGTCGGCGAGCTTGCGGACGGTCTCGATCGGCGTGTGCGGGGTGATCTCCTCGCCGAGCGCCTCCGACACCGAGCCGTACAGGGTGATCCGCGGCCATTCGGGCAGGCCGAGGTCGATCTCGACGCCGTCGTGGACGACCACGGACGTGCCGAGGGCGGCGACGACCGCCTTCTGGTACATCCGCTGGGTCAGGTCGGCCATGTCGTTGTAGTCGAGGTAGGTCCCGTACGCCTCGAGCATGGTGAACTCGGGGTTGTGCGTCGAGTCGGCGCCCTCGTTCCGGAAGTTCCGGTTGATCTCGAAGACCTTCTCGATGCCGCCGACGACGAGCCGCTTGAGGTACAGCTCGATCGCGATCCGCAGGTACAGCTCCATGTCGTAGGCGTTGATGTGCGTCTTGAACGGACGCGCCGCCGCCCCGCCGTGGATCGGCTGCAGCATCGGGGTCTCGACCTCGAGGTACCCCTCCTCGTGCCAGAAGTCGCGGACGGCGCGCACCGTGGCGCTGCGGATCCGCGCCATCTTGCGGGCCTCGTCGTTGACGATCAGGTCGACGTAGCGCTGCCTGACCCGGGCCTCGGGGTCGGTGAGGCCGGCGTGCTTCTCCGGCAGCGGCCGCAGGCACTTGGAGGTGATCGCGAACCGGTCCGCCATGATCGACAGCTCGCCGCGCTTGGAGGCGATCACCTCGCCCTCGACGCCGACGTGGTCGCCGAGGTCGACCTCGCGCTTCCAGAAGTCGAGTTGCTCCTGCCCGACCTTGGCCAGCGAGAGCATGATCTGGATGTCGCCGGAGCCGTCCCGGATCGTGGCGAAGCACAGCTTGCCGGTGTTGCGGACCAGCATGACGCGACCGGTGACGCCGACCTGCTCGCCCGTCTCGGTGCCCGGCTCCAGGCCCGGGTGTTTCTCCCGGATCCCGGCGATCGTCGCCGTGCGCGGGAAGGTCACCGGGTAGGGGTCGATACCGGCCTCGCGGAGGCGGTCGAGCTTCTCCCGGCGGACGCGCATCTGCTCCGGAAGGTCATCGAGGGTCTCGTCACTCACGGCTCAAGGCTATCCAGCCCGCCGAGGCCCCCGCGAACGAGTTCCGGATGATCGCGCAGGCCGGACCGCGCGCCGGCGGACACCACCGGGCCGAGGTCGCGGGCGAGCGCGGCGGCGATCGCACGGAACGCGCGCACCCGCGGGTCGGGGTCGCCGCGGCGCGTCGCGAGCACGCTGCTGTCCCACGGCGCGTCCAGGATCGGGACGTACCGGACGCCCGGCCACGGGTAGAAGCGGGCGAACGACCGCAGCGCGGACCCGACGCCGCGCCCGGCGGCGATGCTCAGCAGCACGTCCTGCGGGTTGCGCGCCACGTCGGGGCCGCGCCGCCCGCGCTCGCCGTTCACCGCCGCGGTGAAGTAGAGGTAGTCGGTGAACACGCTCGGCGTGACGTCGGGGACGGCGACGATCGGCAGGTCGAGGACGTCGGCGAGGCGCAGCGCCCCGGCCTCGGCGAACGGGCCGTCCGCGGGGACGCCGACGATGCGCGGCTCGGTGGTGAGCACGTCGGTCTCGATCCGGTCGTCGTCCGGCGCCGGGCGGACGAACGCCACGTCCGCCTTGCGTTCGACCAGCGCGGACACGTGCTCGGTGAAGTCCAGCGGCAGGATCGTCAGCCGGGTGCCAGGGCGGGCCTGCCGGAACGCTCGGACGATCGCGGGGGTCAGCTCGGCCGAGCCGTGCCCCATCACGCCGACGCGCAATGGCGGCTCCTCGTCGGCGCGCAGGTCGGTGACCGCGTCGGCGGCGGCGTTCACGGCCGCGAGCGCCGCGCGGGCGTGCGGGACGAACCGCTCCCCCGCCTCGGTGAGCCGCAGCGGGGACCGTTCCAGCAGCCGGACGCCGAGCTCCCGCTCGAGCCGCTGGACGTGCGCGGTGACCGCGGGCGGCGACAGGAACAGCCGGGCCGCGGCCCGCGCGAACCGCCCTTCCTCGACGACCGCGAGGAAGGAGGCCAGCTCCCGCAGTTCCATGCCCGTCACGGTAACCGGCGGCCCGCCCGGTCACCTCCGGCGAAGCGGGCGATGCCCCGCATCGCGACCAGCATCACACGGGCCGCGGATCCTCCGCCGCCGAGGCCGTTCACGATTCGCGAAGCGGTGAAGTCCGGCGCCCTGGGACGTTCTAGACAGGGATCATGGCAATCGCGTCACCCGTCCCGCCCGGCGGCGCCCGCTGGCTCCCGGTCGCATCGATCATGTTCGGCGTCGGCTGGGGGGCCAACCAGTTCGCGTCGCTGCTCGGCCTCTACACCGACCGGCTGCACCTCGGCTCCGGCGGCGCGCAGGCCATGTTCGGCGTGTACGCGCTCGGCCTCGTGCCCGGGCTCGTCCTCGGCGGGCCCGCGTCCGACCGGTACGGCAGGCGCCGGATCGCGCTGCCGTTCGCATGCCTGTCCGCCCTGGTCACGCTGGTGCTGATGGCGGGCGTCGGCGCCCCGTGGCTGCTGTACGCCGGCCGCCTGCTGGCGGGGGTCGTGACGGGCGCGGTCCTCGCCGCGGGCACCGCGTGGGTGAAGGAGCTGACCCCCGTCTCGGGGACCCGGATGACCGCGCTCGCCGTCTCGGCGGGCTTCGGCGCCGGCCCGCTCGCGTCCGCGCTGGTCGCGCAGTGGGCGCCGCACCCGCTCGTCACCGCGTACCTGCCGCACCTGCTGATCATGCTGCTGACCGTCCCGCCCGCGTTCCGCGTGCCGGAGACCCGCGTCCCGAGCCCCCCGGGCGGCGCGGGCGGCGCGGGCGGCGCGGCACGGCGGCGGTTCGCCCTGTCGGGCGTGCGCAATCCCGCGTTCCGCCGGACGATCGCGCCGGTCGCCGTCTGGACGTTCGCCGCGCCCGTCAGCGCGTTCGCGCTGCTGCCCGCGCTCGTCCCCGTCCACCACCTGCCGATCGCCTACGCGGGCGCCATCACCGGCCTCACGCTCGCGTCCGGCATGGCCGCGCAACCCGTCGCCCGGCGGCTGGAGGCGCGGCATCCGCGGCTCGTCGCCCGCGCCGGGCTCGGCGCGATCACCTGCGGGCTGCTGCTCGCCGCGCTGACCATCGCCGCCGGCCTGCCCGTCCTCAACGCGGTGACGGCCGTCGTGCTCGGCGCCGGGTACGGGTTCGTGCTGACCTACGGGCTCGGCGAGGTCGCGCGGATCGCCGCGCCGGAGGAGCTGGCGGGCCTCACCGCCGTCGCGTACGCGCTGGTCTATGTCGGGATGTTCGCCCCGCTGCTGCTGACCGTCCTGGCCAAGGCGGTGCCGCTCGGCGCCGTCCTGACCGCCATGGCGGTGCTGGCCGCCGGGTGCCTCGCCTACGTCTCCCGCCAGGCGCCCGCCGCACGCGCGGCGGGCCCGGACGTCGGGACGCGTCCCGACGTCACGGAGTGTTCCGCTGGTAGATGAGCCGGAGCCCGATCAGGGTGAGCCACGGCTCGAACACGTCGATGCTGCGCGACTCCTCCAGCACCAGCGGCGCGAGGCCGCCGGTCGCGATCACGGTCACCTCGTCGGGGTCCTCGACGAGCTCCTCCGACATCCGCTCGACGATGCCGTCCACCTGCCCGGCGAAGCCGAAGATGATCCCGGACTGCAGCGCCTCCACCGTGTTCTTGGCGATCACGCTGCGCGGCCGGACCAGCTCGATCTTGTGCAGCTGGGCGCCGCGCGAGGACAGCGCGTCGATCGAGATCTCGATGCCGGGGGCGATCGCGCCGCCGACGTACTCGCCCTTCGCCGAGACGGCGTCGAACGTCGTCGCGGTGCCGAAGTCGACCACGATCGCCGGGCCGCCGTGCGTGTGCACGGCGGCCAGCGCGTTCACGATCCGGTCGGCCCCGACCTCCTTGGGGTTGTCCATCCGGACGGGGACGCCGGTCTTGACGCCCGGCTCCACGATCACCGCCGATACGTCGCCGTAGTAGCGGCGGCACATCTCCCGCATCTCGTGCAGGACGGACGGGACCGTGGAGCACAGCGCGATGCCGCTGATGTCGGTCTCGGCCAGCAGCGGGCTCTGCTGGACCAGGCCCTGCAGGACCACCGCGATCTCGTCGGCGGTGCGCCGCGGATCGGTGTTGATCCTCCAGTGCTCGATGACCTCATCGCCCTCGAACAGCCCGAGGACGGTGTGGGTGTTACCGACGTCGATGGTGAGCAGCATCCGGTCCCCGCTGGTCAGGAGAAGTCAAGGCCGATGTCGAACACGCGCGCCGAGTGCGTCAGCGCACCGACGGCAAGGTAGTCCACCCCGGTCACGGCGACGTCTCGGGCCCGCTCCAGGGTAAGCCCACCGCTGGCCTCCAGCTCCGCCCGGCCCGCGACGAGCCGCACCGCCTCGGCCGTCTCGGCGTCGGTCATGTTGTCCAGCAGGATGCTCTCCGCGCCCACCGCCAGCGCCTCTTCGACCTGGTCAAGGGTGTCGCACTCGACCTGGACGTGCAGCGACGGGTACACCGCGCGGATCGCCTCGTAGGCCTTGGTGACGCTCCCGGCCGCCGCGACGTGGTTGTCCTTGATGAGCGCTGAATCGTGCAGGCCCATCCGGTGGTTGACGCCGCCGCCGCAGGCCACGGCGTACTTCTGCAGCGCGCGCAGGCCCGGCAGCGTCTTGCGGGTGTCGCGGACCTTCGCCTTGGTGCCCTCCATCGCGTCCGTCCAGCGCCGCGCGGCGGTCGCGATCCCGGACAGGTGCGTGAGCAGGTTCAGGGCCGTCCGCTCGGCGCGCAGCACGGCCCGCGTCGGCCCCTCGACCGAGATCAGGACCTGGCCGGGGACGACCCGGTCGCCGTCGGCGGCCTTCGCCCCGTACGCCACGTCCAGCAGCTCGAAAACGACCGCTGCCACCGGGATCCCGGCGACGACGCCCTCCTCGCGGGCCCGGAAGTCCCCGGTGGAGACGTCGTCCGGTGCGAAGATCGGCTCGCTGGTCACGTCGACCGGGCCGTCCTCGTCCAGCGCCGCCCGGACGAGGTTTTCCACATCCTGTGGATCAAGCCCCGCCTCGGTGAGCTTCTGCGACAGTTCGGGTGTCACTGGTCGTCCCCTTCCAGAGGTTCGTATGCCGTCGTCAGGACGTTCCCCGCCAGCCGCGTGACCAGATGCCCGTGCCAGCCCGCGTCGGACCGTTCCGGGAAGTCCTGCCGCCAGTGGCTGCCGCGCGTCTCCTCGCGCAGCCGGGCCGCGGCGACGATGGCGGACGCCACCGTGTGCAGGTTCGTGGCCTCCCACGCCTCCACCCCGGGCTCCGCGCCGCCGTGCGGAAGCGCGGCCAGCTCCCGCGCCGCCGTGTCGAGTCCTTCGGCGCCCCGCAGGACACCGACGTGGGACGTCATGATCCGCTGGACCTCTCCGCGCGCCCCCGGATCGACCAGCCCACCGGTCTGCAGCGCGTCGGGCGAGGTGGCCAGGCCAGGCGGCTCGGTGGTACCGGCGAAGTCGGCGGCGGCCAGGTCGTCGGTGAGGGCGATGGCGATGCGGCCGGCGAAGACCAGGCCCTCCAGGAGGGAGTTGGACGCCAGCCGGTTCGCGCCGTGCACGCCCGTGCAGGCGACCTCGCCGCACGCGTACAGGCCGGGGACGGACGTGCGCCCGTACAGGTCGGTGCGGACACCGCCGCTGGAGTAGTGCGCCGCGGGGAGGACCGGGATCGGCTCGGTCACCGGGTCGATGCCGTGGTGCCGGCACACCGCCAGGATGGTCGGGAACCGCTTCTCCCACATCGCCGCGCCGAAGTGCCGGCCGTCCAGCAGCATGCAGGGCTCGCCGGTCTCCCGCATCCGGTTCGTGATCCCCTTGGTGACGACGTCGCGCGGGGCGAGTTCGGCGAGCTCGTGGCGGCCGACCATGAACCGCTCGCCGGAGCGGTCGACCAGGTGCGCGCCCTCCCCGCGGACGGCCTCGGAGATCAGCGGCTGCTGCCCGCGCGCGCCCTCGCCGAGCCACAGCGGGGTCGGGTGGAACTGGACGAACTCCAGGTCGGCGACGGCGGCGCCGGCGCGCAGCGCGAGCGCGACGCCGTCGCCGGTCGACACCTCGGGGTTGGTGGTGGCGGAGAACACCTGGCCGAGGCCGCCGGTGGCGAGCACGACGGCGCGGGCGCGGACGGCGCCGACGCCGTTCGGCTGCCCCTCGCCCATCACGTGCAGGGTGACGCCGGCGGCGCGCCCGGCGGCGTCCTTGAGCAGGTCGAGGACGAGGGCGTGCTCGATGACCTCGACGCCGGAGTCCTTCAGCTCGGCGAGCAGCGCGCGGCTGATCTCCGCGCCGGTGGCGTCGCCGCCGGCGTGCGCGATGCGGCGGCGGTGGTGGCCGCCCTCGCGGGTGAGCGAGATCTCGCCGTCGGCGGCGCGGTCGAACGCGGCGCCGAGCGCGATGAGGCCGCGGACGGCGTCCGGGCCCTCGGTGACGAGCACGCGGACGGCGGCCTCGTCGCAGAGGCCGACGCCGGCGGTGAGGGTGTCGGCGAGGTGCTCGCCGGGGGTGTCGTCGGGGTCCAGGGCGGAGGCGATGCCGCCCTGCGCCCAGCGGGTGGAGCCGGCGTCGAGCAGCGCCTTGGTGACGAGCAGGACGCGCCCGTGCGGGCGGCAGCGCAGCGCCGCGACCAGGCCGGCGATGCCGGAGCCGATGACGACGACGTCGGCGTCGGCCGTCCAGCCGGGGGCGGGGGCGTCGAGAACGGAAGGGATCATGAGCCCTCCTCGGGGTTCGGTTCTCGTCATTGTGACATTATCCCCGCCGGACCCGAATGCCCGACCCCCGGTTTCGGGGTAGAACCCCAGATGGCAGGACGACCGCGCACCCCGCCCGGGGGATGCGCGGCCGCCCTGACCGTGCTTCTGCCGCTCCTACCGCGCCACGAGGTCGCCGCGGACGCCGTCGCCGCCGGGGACCGGCTCGGCCGGGTCCGACCCCAGCGAGACGATGTCGTTCGACCGGTCGACGTGCACCACGCGCGGCTCGAACTCGCGCGCCTCGGCGTCGGTCATCTGCGCGTACGCGATGATGATCACCAGGTCGCCGGGCTGCACCAGGCGGGCCGCCGCCCCGTTGATCCCGATCACGCCGGAGCCGCGCTCGCCCGCGATCAGGTAGGTCTCCAGGCGGGCGCCGTTGTCGATGTCCACGATGTGGACCTGCTCGCCGGGCAGCAGGTCCGCGGCGTCCATCAGGTCCTGGTCGAGGGTGAGCGAGCCCACGTAGTGCAGGTCCGCCTGGGTGACCGTGGCGCGGTGGATCTTCGACTTGAACATCGTCCGGAACATCAGCGCTCCTTCGGGGTGACGAGCTGGAGGGGCAGGTTGTCGATCAGGTGGGTGGCGCCGACGCGGCCCGCGACGGCGAGCACGGCCGGACCGGTGTAGCCGGTCGTGACCTGCAAGAACGTGGCCGGGTCGACGAGCACGAGGTAGTCGAGGTCGAGCGGCGGGTCGGCCGCGGCCGCCTTGTCGAGCACGGCGCCCGCGGCGCCGGTCACGGCGTCCGGGCCCTCGTCCGCCGCGTCCACGCCCGCGTACAGCGCGCGGGACAGGGCGAGCGCGGTGCGCCGCTCGTCCTCGGACAGGTACCGGTTCCGGCTCGACAGGGCCAGCCCGTCCTGCTCCCGGACGGTCGGCGCGCCGACGATCTCGACCGGCACGTTCAGGTCCGCGACCATCCGGCGGATCATCGCGAGCTGCTGCGCGTCCTTCTGCCCGAAGACGGCCACGTCCGGACGCACCAGGTTCAACAACTTCAGGACGACCGTGAGCATTCCGTCGAAGTGGCCGGGGCGCGCGGCGCCCTCCACCCGCTCGCCCATCGGGCCCGACTTGACCGTGACCTCGGGTTCCCCCGGGTACATGACCTCGCGGGACGGCGCGAACACGATGTCCGCGCCCTCGGCCGCGCAGGCCGCGACGTCGTCCTCGAACGTCCGGGGGTAGCGGTCGAAGTCCTCGTTCGGGCCGAACTGCAGCGGGTTGACGAAGATGCTCACCGCCACCGCGTCCGCGCGGCGCCGCGCCTCGCGGATCAGGGACCGGTGCCCCTCGTGCAGCGCCCCCATCGTCGGGACGAGCGCCAGCGCGCCCTCCGCCGCGGAACGGGCGGCGGCCAGTTCCT
The DNA here is from genome assembly GCF_017573465.1 of Actinomadura violacea. Taxonomy (GTDB): domain Bacteria; phylum Actinomycetota; class Actinomycetes; order Streptosporangiales; family Streptosporangiaceae; genus Spirillospora; species Spirillospora violacea. Next base: position 35,611 of record NZ_JAGEPF010000014.1, on the reverse strand, counting down.
CGCGCGTCGCGGCGATGACGGGCGTCACGACGCGTCCTCCGGCTCGCTCACTGATCCTCCCTGGTCGTCCTGGTGGTTCCTCGCCGGTGGCCCGGCGGCCGGTCCATCGGCATGCGTGGGCGGCGGCCGTCAGTCGGCCAGCGCTTCGAGGAGGCGCTCGGCGGCCTCGGGTTTGAGGAGTCCCGCGCCGAGCGCGCGGTCGGCGGTGAGGCGGGCCAGCGCGATGTAGGCGCGGCGGCTCTCCGGCGAGACCTTGCCGAGTTCGGCGACGTGGCCCGCGACCGTGCCGGCGTCGCCGCGCGCGACCGGGCCGGTCAGGCCGTCGATGCCGAGCCGCAGCGCGTTGTCGAGGGAGGCGCCGAGCAGCGGGCCGAGCATCCGGCCGGGCTCGCCGACGCCCGCCGCCCGCAGCAGGTCCATCGCCTCGACGACCAGCGTGACCAGGTGGTTCGCGCCGCCGGCGAGCGCCGCGTGGTACAGCGGGCGGCGCTCCTCGGTGATCCACACCGGCTCGCCGCCCATCTCCACGGCGAGGGCCTCGGCGACCGGGCGCAGCGGTTCGGGCGCGGTGACGCCGAACGAGATGCCGGTGAGCCGGTTCACGTCGTCGGGGCGTCCGGTGAACGTCATGACCGGGTGCAGTGCGAGCGGCAGCGCCCCGGCGCGGGTCAGCGGGTCCAGGACGGCGGACCCGTACCGCCCGCTGGTGTGCATGACCAGCTTGCCGGTGACGGGGACGCCCGCCGACACCAGCCCGGCGGCGAGTTCGGCCAGCGCGTCGTCGGGGACGGTCAGCAGCACCAGGTCGGCGGCCGCGACCACCTCCTGCGGGGTGGCGACCTCGGCGCCGGGCAGCCGCTCCGCCACCCGCTCGCGCGACCGGTCGGAGACCGCCGCGGCGGCGACCACGCGGTGGCCGGCGCGGGCGAGGGCCGCGCCGAGCGCCGTGCCGACGCGTCCCGCGCCGACGACGCCGACCGCGAGCCGGGCGGGCCGGTCCTCGGGCCGCGGCTCCCCGGCCGCCGGCCCGTCTCCGGGCGCGGCGGAGTCAGGCGTGAATGGGTCCATCTGTTCGTTCCAGTCCTCGAGGTAGGTACCGGACGTGCGCGCCCAGCGTACCCGCGGGCCGCCGGCGCGCGTTCCGGTGGGTCTTCCGGCGATTCGCGGACGCCCTGACGGCACGGGCGCCGCGAACACCATCACACATCGGTGACGGTCCGGCTACCCGTCGTAACGTCCGTGTCGGCGGGACGGTCACAGTTCGCGGGTGACGGATCGTGAACCCTTGCGGCGACCCGGAAGCGCGGCGTAACCATGTCTGTGACGACGTCGTCACGCAAGGTGAATGGCAAGCAATGACCAGGGCGCTCCGCCCCCGACGAGATGGAGCAGACTTTGATCAGGACAGCCCTCAAGACCGGTGCGGTCGTCGCGACCCTCGCGGGGACGGCCTTCGCCGCCGCTCCGGCCAACGCCGACACCTACAACCACAACACCGCCGTGGGCAACACGACGAACGTCATGATCGTCGGCGGTTACGGCGTGACCTGCGGCTCGGTCTCCGTCGGAAGCCAGTCCGGGACCGGCTGCAACGGCAACCACGTGTACAACGGGCACAACCACAGCGGCGCCGGCGGCTGGATCGGGCACCGCTGGTGACGAGGTGACGCGACCGCGGGGCCGCCCGGCGGCCCGGGGCCGGACCCTGCCCGGCCGCCCCTAGGGCGATTCCCGCGGCACCTCCGCCCCGCCGCAACGCCGTCCCCGCGGCGGGGCGGAGGATCGTCCGCCACGCGACGCGCCCGGATTCGGTGACTCTCCGAATCCGGGCGCTCGTCACATTCCGTGCACAATCTGCGGCCGGGTCAGTCGTGCGCGAGGGACTCCACGATCGACGCCCTGGCCGCCCGGCGCGCGGGCATCACCGCGGCGAGCACGCCGGCCGCGCCCGCCAGCACCACGAACCCCGCCACCTGCAGGTACGGCAGCGCGAAGCTCGCGCCGTCCTCCATCGCGTTGGTCGCCGCCCAGCCGAACGCCACTCCGAGCACGACCCCGGTGAACGCGCCGATCACCGCCATGACCAGCGCCTCCACCGAGAGCATCCGGCGCAGCTGGCGGCGGGTGAGGCCCAGGGCGCGCAGCAGCGCCGACTCGCGGGTCCGCTCCACCACCGACAGCGTCAGCGTGTTGGCGATGCCGAACAGCGCGATGACGATCGCCAGGCCGAGCAGCCCGCCGAAGATCATCAGCATCATGTCGATGGCGTCGCTCACGCTCTTCTCGAACTCGGCGGACGAGTACACCTTCGCGGCCGGGTAGGGGCGCGCGGCCGCCTCGACGGCCTTGCGCGCGGCGTCGGCCGAGATTCCGTCCTTGTCCTTGATGTAGATCGCCGAGTCGTCGGGCGAGGCGAAGTAGCGGGCGAAGTCGGCTTCGGGGACGAGCAGCGCGCCGAGGGTGGTCGCCGGCGTGCTGAACACCGCGGTGATCTTCACGGGGGCGGTGCCGTGCGCGGTCCTGACCCGCACCGTCTGCCCGACGCTCATCCCGTGCGCCTTCGCGACCCCCTCCTCCACGATCCCCGTGCCCGGCTTCAGCCCGCCCGCCGTCAGCGCGGACGCCGGCCCGTGCACGATCTTCGGCTTGAGGACGGTCCCGAGCGCCGTCCCGGTCAGGCTCGCGACGTTGGTCCCCTTGCCGTCGACCTTGGCGTCCTTGGCCAGCAACTCGAACACGTCGGAGAACTCCGGCCGCTTCTGGAGCGCCTCGGTGAGCCCCTGCGGGGCCCGTCCGCCGCCGTCGCCGGTCCGCGTCTGCACCTGGAACTCCGCCGGGTACTGCTCGGCGAGCTTCTGCGACGACGTCGCCTTGCTGCTCGCCGCGACGACGGCGAACAGGCACATCAGCCCGATGCCGACGGTCAGCGCGATCGTCGTGGTGGCGGTGCGGCGCGGGGACCGGCGCGCGTTCTCCACCGCGAGTCGCGCCGGGACCCCGCCGAGCCGGGACGGGACGGCCCCGGCGAGCCGTCCGAGCGGACGCACCAGCGCGGGCATCGCGGTCACCACGGCGAGGAAGAACACGGCCCCGGCGAGCGCGACCGTGTACATCGCGATCTCGCCCTTCTCCATCGTCACTGACCCCATGACGCCGAGCCCGAGGCCGGCCAGGCCGAGCAGCGCGGCCAGGACCGTCCGGACCGGGCCGAGCCGGAACCGCCCGGCGCCCGGCTCCAGCTCCGAGCGCAGCGCCGCGACCGGCGCGACGCGCGTCGCCGACCGGGCCGGCAGCAGCGCGGACAGCACGGTCACGGCCACGCCCACCGCGAGGCCGATGGCGATCGTCCGGGCCGACAGGGCGAGCCCGTCCATCCGCACCTTGTCGGTCAGCCCGGAGATGACCGCGATCGCTCCGGCGCCGAGCCCGGCCCCCGCGAGGATGCCGAGCAGCGACCCGGCGAGCCCGACCGCGAACGCCTCGACGACCACGCCGCCGAACACCTGCCGGCGGGTCGCGCCGACGCAGCGCAGCAGCGCCATCTCCCGCATCCGCTGCGCGATCAGGATCGAGAACGTGTTGTAGATGACCAGCGCGGAGACCAGCATCGCGACCAGCCCGAAGATCAGCAGCCCGGCCTGGATGATCTCGGTCTGGGCGCCCGCCGCGTCCGCGAGCCGCTTCCCCAGCTCCTTGCCGGTGTAGACCTCGTACTCGCCGCCGACCGCCGCCTTCACGGCCGGCTTGCTCCCGCCGAGGACGTCGATCTCCTTGTACTTCTTCTCGCCCGTCATCGCCAGGGCGGTCGCGCCGTCGAAGCCAACGCCGCCCCGGGCGCCCGCCTCCTCGTCGATGCCGAAGTCGACCAGCCCCACGACGGTGAAGCGGTGCGGACGGTTCGCGTGGTCCAGGACCGTGACCGCGTCGCCGACCTTGTAGCCCGACCGGTCCGCGAGGTCCTTGCCGAGCACGGCCTCCGACGCGCCCGCCGGCGTCCGGCCCTTGGTGACGTCGTAGCGCAGCAGCCTCCCGGACGGCACCGAGATCCCGACGGTCGGGAGGTCGCCGACGGTCTTGCCGTCCTTGCCGACCAGCGCCGCGTCCCCGCGCACCGTGCCGAGCGCCTGCGTCACGCCGGGCACCGCCTTGACGCGGGGCAGGACGTCCAGCGGGATGCCGGGCTCGTCCTTCAGGCCGGCGCCCGACCCGCCGTCGGGCTGGACCGCGACGTCGACCTTGTCGGCCGACCGCGCGAACGTCCGCGCGACGCCCTGGTTCATCGTGTCGGTCAGCACGAACGTGCCGGAGATGAAGCCCACGCCGAGGGTGATGGCCACCGCCGTCAGCAGCAGGCGCAGCTTGTGGGCCCGCAGGCCCGCCAGCGTCGTCCTCAGCATCGGGTCAGGCCCCCAGGCTCTTCAGCCGGTCCAGCACCGCGTCCGGGGTCGGCCGCAGCAGCTCGGACGTGATCACGCCGTCGCGCAGGAACACCACCCGGTCGGCGTAGGACGCCGCCACCGGGTCGTGCGTCACCATCACGATCGTCCGCCCCATCTCGCGGACCGAGGCGCGCAGGAACCCCAGCACCTCCGCGCCCGCCCGCGAGTCCAGGTTGCCGGTCGGCTCGTCCGCGAAGATCACCTCGGGGCGGGCGACGAGGGCGCGCGCGCACGCGACCCGCTGCTGCTGGCCGCCCGACAGCTCCGACGGCCGGTGCCCCAGCCGGTCCCGCAGCCCCACCACGTCGACGACCTGGTCGAGCCAGGCCCGGTCCGGCTTGCGTCCCGCCAGCTCCAGCGGCAGCAGGATGTTCTGCTCGGCGGTGAGCGTCGGCAGCAGGTTGAACGCCTGGAAGACGAACCCGACCCGGTCGCGGCGCAGCATCGTCAGCTGCCGGTCGCCCATCCCGGTGATCTCCGCGTCGCCCAGCACGATCCGCCCGGCGGTGACCGTGTCCAGCCCGGCCAGGCAGTGCATCAGCGTCGACTTCCCGGACCCGGACGGGCCCATGATCGCGGTGAACGCGCCGCGCGCGAACCCGACGCTGACCTCGTGCAGCGCCCGCACGGCCGCATCACCCGACCCGTACACCTTGGACACCCCGGTGGCGGCGACCGCCGGCGGCGCCGCGGCATGGGGCGCTCCCCCGGACGGGCTGGTGAACGTGCTGGTCACGGTGACTCCTTCATGGACGGATACGACCGTGATCAACGCTAGGAATCCGCGGCCCCGCTGCCATCGGCCGAGCGGCTCCGCTCCGGGTCAGCCTTCCGGCTGCCCGGGCGCGCGCGCCGTACGACCTGAGACGTACGAATCCGTCAGCCTGGCCGCCGACCCGCCGCGGCCGCCCGACCCGCCTCGCCACCGCCGGCCCCCCGGAATGTCCGCCCCGACCAGCGCATCCGATCATCAAGGGCACGTCCACCGCGGACATGAAGGCGCCGGAGGCCCCCGTGGGACCTCCGGCGCCTCAGTGCCGGGCCGTTGCGCGCCCGGCGCGGCAGATCAGCCGTTGTGGACGGACGCGCCGCCCTTGCAGCCGGCGCCCGCGATGCCGATCACGGCGACGGCGTTGCCGCACACGTCGATCGGGATCGAGATCGGGGCGTTGATCTGGTTGCCACCCAGGATGGAGAAGTTGCCGCTGGTGTGGTTGCCGTTGAACTGGCCGTGGCCGTGGCCGTGGTCCTTGCCGTGGCCGTGGTCCCAGCCACCGGCGTACGCGGGCGCTGCGGCCAGGACAGAACCGGCGACCGCGAAACCGAGGATGCCGGTGGCGGCGAGCTTCTTGAACACGAGAGTCCTCCCGTACCGGGCCGAGGGCCCGAAGCGAATATTTCGGAAGCCGCCCTCTAGAGGGCGTCGCGTACGGTAGTTACCCAGCTACTCTGCGGTAAGCCAATAGAGCGGTCCAGCATGACGGCAAATAGTCGCCAACAAGTGATCACGCCGTTACAAAGCGTAGCCGATATGCCTGCTTTTCCCGGCCTGTCTCCTCGCCGGATCGCGCGCGAGCGAACCGGCGATCCCCGCGAACGCGCCGGAAGCCCCCTGCGAGGCCTCCGGCGCATTCGCCACCGGGCCGCTTCCCACGCCCGGCGCGGCGGATCGGCCGTTGCGGACGGATCGGCCGCTGTGGACGGATCAGTCGCCGTGGACGGATCAGCCGTTGTGAACGGACGCGCCGCCCTTGCAGTGCGCGGCCGCGATGCCGAGAACCGCACCGACCGCGTTGCCGCAGACGTCGACCGGAACCGAGATCGGGACGTTGATCTGGTTGCCACCCAGGATCGAGAAGTTCCCGCTGGTGTGGTTGCCGTTGAACTGGCCGTGGCCCTTGCCGTGGTCCTTGCCGTGGTGGCCGTGGTCCCAGCCACCGGCGTACGCGGGCGCCGCGCCCAGGGCCGAACCGACCATCGCGAAACCGACGATGCCGGTGGCGACGAGCTTGTTGAACACGAGAGTCCTCCCGTACCGGGCCGACGGCCCGAAAGCGAATTTTTCGAAGCCGCCCTCAGAGGGCGTCGCGTACAGTAGATACCCCGCTACGTTCAGCTACGTCGCCGATGCGGCTCAGCTCGGCGGCAATTGATCACCAGTAGGTGATCATGGACTTACCAAGCGTCACCGCTCTGACCGCTTTTGACCAGACCTGTCTCATAGGCGAACACGACCGCCTGCACCCGGTCCCGGAGCCCCAGCTTCATCAGGATCCGGCCCATGTGCGTCTTCACGGTCGCCTCCGACACGAACAGCCGCGCGGCGATCTCCGCGTTCGACATCCCCCGCGCCACCAGCCGCAGCACCTCGCCCTCCCGCTCGGTCAGGCTGTCCAGCGCCCCGCTCGCCCGCTCCTCGCTGTCCGGCAGGTGCAGCGCGAACCGGTCGAGCAGCCGCTTGGTGGTGCTCGGCGCCACCACCGCGTCCCCCGAGTGCACCGCCTTGATCGCCTCGATCAGCTGCGCCGGCCCCGCGTCCTTCAGCAGGAAGCCGCCCGCGCCCGCCTTGATCGCCGCGAACGCGTACTCGTCCAGGTCGAACGTCGTCAGGATGATCACCTTGGGACCGCCGTCGGGGGCCGCCCCGCCGGCGCCGGCCCCGCCCCACTCCCCGGACACCACCCGCCGCGTCGCCTCGATGCCGTCCATCCGCGGCATCCGCACGTCCATCAGCACCACGTCCGCGGCCGTCGTCCGCAGCAGGTCGAGGGCCTGCTGCCCGTCCCCCGCCTCGCCCACCACCTCGATGTCGGGCTGCGCGTCCAGCACCATCGTGAAACCGGCCCGCACCAGCTCCTGGTCGTCCACCAGCACGACCCGGATCGGCCCGGTGTCCAGCTCGTCGTCCATCTCCATCAGGCCTCCTCTTAACCTCCGCCGCGGCGCTCTGATCGCCGGCCCGCAGCGGCCCCGGCCGCGAACGGCCCCATCGACATACCAGGCGCCCGCCCTCCACGCCCTACGCTCCCACCCGCACGCCCCGGCCCCAAACAACACCGCCGCTGCCTCGTGGTTCGCGCGTGCTCGGCCGCGGACACGGCGGCCGGGAGGCGGCGCCGGGTCACGCGGCCTCGCCGGTCGGGATTCGCGCGACCACCTCGAAACCGCCGCCCGGACGCGGCGCGGCGCGCACGCTCCCGCCGTACACCGCCGCGCGCTCGCGCATCCCCACGAGCCCGTGACCGCGCCCGTCACCGGCCGCCGCCGCGCCCCGACCGTCGTCGTGCACCCGGACCTCGACCGCGTCACCCGCGTACCGAAGCCGGACCGTCGCCGCCACGCGCGGCCCGCCGTGCTTGAGGGTGTTGGTCAGCGCCTCCTGCACGATCCGGAACACCGTCAGCTGCCGGCCCTCCGACATGTCCGGGGGCGAACCCGCGACCTCGTACGTCACCGGCAGCCCCGAGGACCGCACCTGCTCGACCAGGTCGTCCAGCTCCGCCACGCCCGGCTGCGGCGCGTACGCCCCCGCGTCGTCGCTCTCCCGCAGCACCCCGAGCAGCCGCCGCATCTCCGCCAGCGCGTGGCGGCCCGTCTGCGAGATCGCTTCCAGCGCCTTCCGGGCCCGCGCGACGTCCGTGTCGATCGCGAAGGACGCGCCGTCCGCCTGGACGACGATCACGCTGACGTTGTGCGCCACCACGTCGTGCAGCTCCCGGGCGATCCGGGCCCGCTCCGCCGCCATCGCCATCTTCACCTCGGCGTCGCGCTCCTGCTCGAGCCGCGCCGCCCGCTCCTCCAGCGAACTCAGGTAGGCGCGCCGCGTCCGGATGTGCAGCCCGAGGATCCACACGCCCGCCACCAGCACCGACAGCATCAGCAATGTCGACCGCTGGCCGTCGGTGCCCGAGGCGTACCGCACCGCCGCCATGCCCGCGCCCACCTCGGCCGTCAAAGCCGCCGCCAGCCCCCAGCGGAACGGGAAGCCGGCCGCGACCGTGTACACGCCCATCAGCACCGCCATGTTCGCCGGGATGGGGACCGTACCGACGAGGCACTGGACGCAGCTGATCAGCGCCACCACGGCGAAGACCGTCCGCGGGAACGTCCGCCGCATCACCAGCGGCGCGACGAGCCCGACCGTCAGCGCGAAGTACTCCAGCCTCGGCACCGCCTGCGCGTCCCCCAGCCACGCGGGCAGGGACACCAGCACCAGCGGGGCCGCGAAAAAGGCGTCGACCAGCGGTTTCCTGCCGCGCAGCCAGTCCCAGAACCTCCCGACCATGCGCACAGCGTACGTACGCGCAGGTCAGCACGGGATCAGCCGCAGGTCGGACCGCTCTCCGCCGCAGGGATGGTCTCGCGGCGGACGGGACGGCCGGGGCGCCGCCGCACGGTAACGTCACGGACGTGGCGGCGTTGGTTACCGAGTGGATGACATGGCGCACCGCGATGGAGCGGGCGCTGTACGGGGAGGGCGGGTTCTACCGGCGAGGGGAACGCCCCGCCGCGCATTTCCGCACCTCGGTGCACGCCTCACCGCGCTTCGCCACCGCGATCGCCCGGCTCCTCGTCGACGTCGACACCGCCCTCGGCCACCCCGCCCGGCTCGACCTCGTCGACATCGGCGCCGGCTCGGGCCGGCTGCTGATCAACATCCTCGCGAGCCTCCCGTCCGGCATCACCTCCCGCCTCGTCCCCACGGCCGTGGAAATAGCACCACGCCCCTCCGACATTCCGGCGTCCGTCACCTGGCGCGCCGACCTCCCCGACCGCATCACCGGTCTCGCCGTCGCCAACGAATGGCTCGACAACGTCCCCCTCGACGTCGTCGAGCACACCGCGGACGGCGTCCGCACCGTGCTCGTCGACCCGTCCAGCGGCAGCGAGCGACCCGGCGCCGAGCCGTCCGCCGAGGACCGCGACTGGCTGGACCTCTGGTGGCCGCTCCGCGAACCAGGCGACCGCGCCGAGATCGGCCACCCGCGCTGCGCCGCATGGGCGTCGGTGGTCGGACGTCTCGACCGGGGCCTCGCGATCGCGGTCGACTACTCGCACGCCCGCGACTCGCGGCCCCCGTGCGGCACCCTCACCGGCTACCGCGACGGCGCCACCGTCCCGGCCGTCCCGGACGGCTCGTGCGACGTGACGGCGCATGTGGCCCTCGACGCCTGCACCACCGCGGGCGAGCGGGCCGGTGCCACGTCCACGCTCCTCACCACCCAGCGCGCCGCCCTCCTCGCGCTGGGCCTGTCCGGTGCCCGCCCGCCCCTGGCGATGGCCCACAGCGACCCGCGCGGATACGTCGCCGCGCTCTGCCGCGCCGGCGAGGACGCCGAGCTCACCGACCCGTCCGGCCTGGGCGGTTTCGGGTGGCTCGCGCAGGCCGTGGACACCCCGCTGCCGCCGTCCCTGTCCTCCCTGACCACGCCCTGATCCTCGGCGAACACCCTTCCCATACTTCGTCGGCCGATATATGGTCGCCCGCATGGCGAAACGATCACCGTCGATGAGCGAGCCCACGTACTTCGTGCTGGCCGCGCTCCTCGACGGGCCGTCGCACGGCTACGGGATCATCAAGCGGGCCGACGAGCTGTCCGGCGGGCGCGTCCGGCTCGCGGTCGGCACGCTCTACGGCGCGCTCGACCGGCTGGCCGGCGACGCACTGATCGCCGTGGACAGCGAGGAGACCGTCCAGGGCCGCCCGCGCCGCTACTACCGGCTGACCGAGGACGGCCGCCGGGCCGTCACACAGGAGGCGGCGCGCATGGAGCAGGCCGCCCGAGTCGTCATGGACCGGACTTCCCCGGCGGCCGGGATCGCGCCGGCATGAGCGGGACGTTCACCGAGACCTGGTACCGCCTGTGCCTTCGGGCCTTCCCGCCCGGCCACCGCAACGAGTACGGCGCCGAGATGCTTGGCACACTCTTGGACGGGCCGCCGCGCCGTACCCCCTCACCACGGGAGACTGCCGGCCTGATGACGGCGGGCTTCATAGCCCGCTTCCGTCAGGCCGCAGCAAGTACCTCGCCATGGTGGGCGGACGGCATCCACCTGGGGCTCCTGACGTTGTCCCTGGCGAACCTGTCGTACTGCATCGCCGACCACACATCCGTCTGGTGGCTGGCTGTTTCCACAGCACTCGTCATCACGTTGCTACGCGGCTGGGTCCCCCTGGCAGTACCGCTGGCCCTACTCGTGGCACTCTCAACCGGCCGGGCCATGCTGTTCGGAGCGTCAACAACCGCCTTCCTCGGCCCGGCCTACGTCAACTGGGTCTCACTGGCCCCCTACGGGATGCTCGCCATCGGCGCCGTAGCGCTCCTCCTAGGGCGCCCGAAGCTGCGCAGCCGCCCATGGTGGTGGCTGGCGATCCCGGCCGCCGCCGTCGTCCTTGCCCACGCGCCCGGTATCCGGGAGTACGGCGAGACGTGGCAGCTGTTCCGAGCCGGTACGGAGGCCGTCCTCCTACTGATCGGCGTGTGGGCCACCGCCGCCGCCCGCAGCCCGCGCTGGGCCTTGGCGGCGGCGCTCTACGTCCTGCCGGGCGCGGCGTCCGCGCTGGCCGACCCGCCGCCGAACGTCCAAGACACCGGCTACTGGCTGACCCTGACCGCCCTCCTGCTCGCCATGACCGCGACCGCATGGAGACCGGCCAGGTCCTGACCGCGACGACTCAGCACTGGACGCGAAGGGCCTGCAACCCGCGCAGCACGAAGCCGGGCTTCCATTCCGGCTCGGAGACCAGCCGAAGGCCCGGAGCCATCCGAAGCAGCGCCGACAACGACTCCGCCAGCTCGATCCGCGCAAGCGGGGCGCCGAGGCAGTAGTGGATGCCGAGGCCGAACGTGATGTGCGGATTCGGGTCGCGACCGAGATCTAGCCGATCCGGATCGGCGAACACTTCGGGATCCCGGTTGGCGGAGGCGAACTGCAACGCGACCTCGGCGCCGCGCGGAATGTCCACGCCCGACACGGTGATGTCCTCAAGCACCCACCGCTCGAACATCGGCGCCGGAGTGTCGTACCGCAGCAGTTCCTCGACGGCCGTGGGGACGAGCAGCTCGTCACTGCGGAGCCGCTCCAGCTCGCCGGGGTTGCGGAACAGCGTCCACCATCCGTTGCCGGTCGCGTTGACCGTCGCCTCGTGGCCCGCGTTGAGCAGCAGGACACAGGTGCCGATCAGCTCGTCCTCGGTCAGCCGGTCGCCCTCGTCCGCCACCTGGGCGAGGGCACTGATCAGGTCGTCGCGCGGCTCGCTCCGCCGCGACCGGGCCAGCTCCCGCAGGTAGTCGGAGAACTCCACCGCCGCCCGGACGGCGGTCCGCTGCACCTCCTCCGGCGGGTTCAGCTCGTACATGCCGCAGATGTCGGCGGACCAGGGTCGCAGCAGCGGCCGGTCCTCAACGGGCACGCCGAGCATCTCGGCGATCACGTTGACCGGCAGCGGCTCCGCGACGTCGGCGAGCAGGTCACCGCCGCCCTCGTCGGCGAGCGCCCCGGCCAGCTCCCCCGCCAGCCGCCGGATCGTCGGCCGCAGCCCCTCGACCATCCGCGCGGTGAACGCCTTGGACACCAGCCGCCGCAGCCGCGTGTGGGTGGGCGGCTCGACGTCGAGCATCCCGGCCCGGATGAGGTCCCAGAACGGCTTGAGGAACTCCGCCTCCGGCTCCTGCCCGAACTCCTCGTGCCCGCCCACGTGCAGGTAGGACCGCCCGAGCCGCCTGTCGCGCAGCAGCGCGTCGACGTCCTCGTACCGGCTGATCACCCACTGCCCGGTCGGCTCGTGGAAGAACACCGGCCGTTCCGCCCGCAGCTCCGCGAACACCGGATACGGATCCGCCACGAACCCCGCCGACCACGGGTCGTACCCCAAATCACTCATCACCCGACAATACGACCCCAACCCCCCACACCCACCCCCATAACCAACAGGTGCAGGGCCCTAGTGGCCCCGGGGCCGGAGGCAGCCAAGCCGTCTCGGGGCGGGGTCAGGGGGTGCGGAGGTGGGTGAGGCTTTCAGGGCCCAGGTGGCGGGCCAGGACGGCGAGCGCGTCCGTCACCTCGGCGAGGTGGTCGCTTCCGTCGAGCGCCGCCGTGAGGGCGGCGTCGATGGTGGTGGAGCGCACCTCGGCGACGCGGTCGGAGTCCTCGTCGGCCTTGCGGACCAGCGAGCGCCGGCGATCGTCCGGGTCGGGTTCGGCGACCACCGATCCGGTCTTCCTGAGCCGCGCGACGGCCGTGGAGACCTGGCTCTGCGGCAGCCCGGTCCGCTCGGCGATCTCGCCGATGGCACTGCCCGGATGGCCGACGATGTCGCTCAGCACGATCAGGATGGCACGGGTGCCGCCCGCCGGTCCGCCGCGCGGCGCGGGCATGGCCTCCTCGCCGATCTTCATCAGCGTCCGGCCCAGCAGGAACAGTTCGACTCCGTTCACACCTCCCAACTTACATCTGGACAGATGCATCTATTTTGATGTATCTATAGAGATGTACTTACCGATCGCCGGTGAGACCCCCGATCCAGAGGACGTGGAATGAACGCGACCAAGACCGCGATGCTGCAGGTGCCCGGCGCCGAGGTGTACTACGAGGTCCGCGGCGACGGCCCGCTCCTCGTCATCGGGCAGAGCGGCGAGGGGGACGCGCGCCGGACCGCCGACCTCGTCGACCGGCTCGTCGCCCACTACACCGTCGTCACCTACGACCGCCGCGGCCTCTCACGGACGAAGGTGGACGACCCCTCGATCCCGGTGACGCCCGCCGTGCACGCCGAGGACGTCCACCACCTGCTCTCCGCGCTGACCGACGAGCCGGCCCTCATGCTCGGCTGCAGCCTGGGAGCCCTGTACGGCCTGCACCTGGCCGCGACCCACCCCGGGCAGATCTCCGCCCTCATCGCCCACGACCCCGCCACCCCCGGCCTGCTGTCGGCCCGCGACCGCGCCGACATCGAACGCCGGCTCGGCGAGGTCGAGGCCGCGTACCGGGCGGACGGCTGGCGCGCGGCGGTGCCGCTGGCGGCGGCGCTGACCGGCCTCGATCCCGCCCGGATCGAGACCGAGGCGGGGGTCATCGCCGCTCCGATGACCGAGGAGCGAGCGGCCAACTTCGGCTACTACCTGGCCAACGACATCCCGCAGTGCCGCGTGGACGTGCTGGGCGCGGCGGAGGTCGAGGCCGCCGCAGCGCACACGCGGATCATCCCGGCCGCCGGTAAGGACTCCAAGAACGCCTGGAACCACCAGTGCGCCGTGGAACTGGCGGCGCTGCTCGGGCGCCCGATCGAGGAGTTCCCGGGCGGCCACAACGGCAACACCTCGTTCCCCACCGGGTTCGCCGCGCGCGTCCACGAACTCTTCACGCTGACCTCCTGATCCGCCGATCGGCTCCGCCCGATCCGGGCGGAGGGCCGCCGAGACGCGCTCGGCGGCCGCCACCCATGCTCGACGGCGGCGAAGGGCCAGGAAAGGTGAACGTCGTTCTGTGGATAACCGGTCGGTCAGCGGGCGGCCCAGTGGGCGGTGTCGCCACCCGCGGTGCGGGCGGCCTGCGCGCGGCGGGCCGTCGACTCGACGATCGCGCGGGCCTCGCCGGGCTCCCGGTCGGCGGCGGCCACCTGGACCAGTCCCGGCGGCGCGTCGACGTGGACGGTGGCCAGCCCGAAGATGCGCTGCACTGGGTTCACGGTGAGCCGGACGCTCTGCGCGCGCGCGTGGGCGATCACGTCCGTGCGGCGGCACGGCCACCCGTGCCGGGACACGAAGACCACGTCGTCGGCACCGGCGCCGTCCGCTCGGTCGATCGCGACGCCCTTCGACGAGGCGGGGACCAGCGGCACCGCATCGACGTGCGTGCCGGGGAAGACCTGCGAGACCAGGTGCATGGCGACGTGCCTGGGCGCGATGGGGAGCAGTGTCGAGGACAGCGCCTGCCGCTCCCCCGCATAGCCGGCCACGGTGACCTCGACGCGAGCCCATCCGACCCTGCGCCAGATCGCGGGCTCGATGATGCTGACGGCCTGGATGCGGCCGGGCGGAAGTGTCTGCATACGCGTCTCGAGAAGCCCGTACCGCAGCCGTATCCCGTCCGGTGACATCGCGACGGTGAAGTTGGCGTACATCACCAGCGGTGCGACGACGGCCCGGATGAGGCCAAGCACGATGGGCAGCGTGACCGCGAGGATGCCGCCCTCGGCGTACACGACGAGGAAGACGAGGGTCGCGAAGAAGAGGATCCCGGTCCCGAGCACGGGCAGCCGGAGCAGCAGGGAGGCGAGCAGGTTCCCGAAGGGGACGCGCCACATGTGGCGTTCCGGCGCCTCGGGCGTGTGGCCCGGGAGTCCCGCCGCGCGCGCGAGGAGTTCGGCCCGCAGTTGCTGGGCGGAGTGGCGTCCGAGGTAGCGCAGCGCGATCTCGCTCTGCTCCCCGCCCGCGAGCTCGACCCGGACCTCCGCAAGGGAGAACACCCGCGTCACGAGCGGCCGGACCACGTCGATGGCCTGGATGCGGGAGAGCGGGATGCGCCGCTTGCGCTTGCGGATCAGGCCCGTCTCCACCACGAGATCGTCGCCGTCGATGCGGAACCGCAGGGCCAGCCATGTCCATAGGCCGGAGCCGACCGCGATTCCCGTCATGGGGAGGGACACCGCGAAGAAGCGCGTCACCACGGCGGGCGTGAGCTCCAGCGTGACACCGTGGCCCGTCTGCGTCAGCAGCAGCGGGAAGCCGAGCAGGACGAAGTAGATGATGAGGAAGATGAACGCCCGCAGCGGCGCCGTCGCCCAGTGCAGCCGGTGCGTGCCCTCGGAGAACCGGATCGGTGGCGGCGGAGGCCGGTAGCCCGGGGGCGGACCGTACGCGTGGGGAGGCCCATAAGGCGGTCTGGGCTGGCCGTACGGGCCGGGAGGCGGACCGTACGGAGGACGAGGCGCCCCGTAAGGCCCCGGCGGATGCGGCCCATAAGGGCCCGGTGGGGGCGGCCCATAAGGACCGGGTTGCCCGTAGGGGCCGCCTTGGCCGCCAGGAGGCGGTCCGTAAGGGCCGTTCACAGGCCCATGCTCCGTGCCTCGCCCTTCTGGGCAAGCCGATCGCGCAGGCGCGCGGCCTCCATGGCGGGCAGCCCGGGAATGGCCGCATCTGTCGCCGCGGCCGCCGTGTGCATGCGCACCGTGGCGATGCCCATCCACCGCTCCAGGAGCCCAGCGGTCACGTCCACGAACTGCATGCGTCCGTAGGGGACGACGATGAGCCGCTTGACCAGCACGCCGTGGGTCACGACGAGGTCGTCGGAGCGCTCGACGTACCCGAAGGAGCGGCGGTCGAGCTCCGCCATCACCCACGTGACAACGGTCACCAGCACCACCGCCGCGATCCACATGGCGGCGGCGACCGCGCCCCCGTTGCGCCACACCACGAAGGCTCCTACGGCGCCGATGGGGACCGCCCACAGCACGGCCGTGAACAGCCTGTGCGGTGCGTGCCGCGCGGAGATGGTCGACCACTGCAGGCCGCCGCCGGGGGCGAACGCCTGGTCCGCCTCGTACGTCGGGGGCACCGCCCCGGGCGCGCCCGGTTGCAGCGGGTGGCCGCCGGGCGGCACCTGTCCGGCCGCACCGGGTGTGAAGTCGGGTCGGCCCGGCGGCATGCCCGCGGGGTCGTGCGGATGGCCGCCCTGTCCCGGGCCGGACGGCGCGGGAGGGTGCGCCGCGTCCTGGTATCCAGGCTGCGCGACGGGCTCGTACGGTGGTTCGCCGTGGCTCGGGTTCATCACCCCCTAGTCAACCGGATAACGCCTGCCGCCCGCCATGGGACCATGAAGCGGTGACCGGAGCGGCGGAGACGCGACCATGACCACCGAGCGGATCGTCGGGATCGGTGCGGGCGCCAAGGAGCTCGCCACCGAGGACATGACGCTGAACATCGGCCCCCAGCACCCGTCCACGCACGGCGTGCTCCGGCTGAAGCTGACCCTTGACGGCGAGCGCATCTCGGCGGCCGAGCCCATCGTCGGCTACATGCACCGGGGCGCCGAGAAGCTGTTCGAGGTACGGGACTTCAGGCAGATCATCGTGCTGGCCAACCGGCATGACTGGCTGTCGGCGTTCTCCAACGAGCTCGGCGTGGTCCTCGCGGTCGAGCGGATGCTCGGCATGGAGGTCCCGGTCCGCGCGGTGTGGGCGAGGACGCTGCTGGCCGAACTCAACCGCGTCCTCAACCACCTCATGTTCCTGGGCTCGTATCCGCTGGAGGTCGGCGCGATCACGCCGATCTTCTATGCGTTCCGTGAGCGCGAGACGCTGCAGCGGGTGATGGAGGAGGTGTCCGGTGGCCGCATGCATTACATGTTCAACCGTGTAGGCGGCCTGAAGGAGGAGCTTCCCGCCGGTTGGACGGCGCGCGCGCGGACGGCCGTCTCAGAGGTCCGTTCGAGGATGAGCGACATCGCCGACCTCATCATGGGCAACGAGATCTTCCGCGCGCGCACACGCGGCGTCGGAGTGCTCACGCAGGAGCAGATCCTGCAGTACGGAGTGTCGGGCCCCATCGCGCGGGCGTCCGGGCTCGATTTCGACCTGCGCCGGGACGAGCCGTACCTCGCCTACGGGGAGCTCGACGTGCCGGTGGTCACCCGCCAGGAGGGCGACTGCCTGGCCCGCTTCGAATGCCTGCTGGACCAGGTGTACGCGTCCCTGGACCTCGCCGACGCGTGCCTGGACAGGCTCGCCGAGCTGGCTCCCGGGCCCATCAACCAGCGGCTCCCGAAGGTCCTCAAGGTGCCGGAGGGGCACACCTACGCCTGGACGGAGAACCCGCTCGGCATCAACGGCTACTACCTGGTGTCGCGGGGCGAGAAGACGCCGTGGCGGATGAAGCTGCGGTCCGCCTCGTTCAACAACATCCAGGTGCTGGCGGAGCTGCTGCCCGGCAACCTGGTCGCCGACATGATCGCGATACTCGGCTCGATGTTCTTCGTCGTCGGCGACATCGACAAGTAAGCCGCTTCCGCTGCGGAGCCCTGCGGAGGCTCACGCCCTGGAGGCGTTACGGTCGCGCTCTTCCTCGTCGGGGTCCTTGGGCACACGGCATGAGTACTCCAGGAAGAACGCGGCGCCCACCAGCACCACCGCCGCCAGGAACGTGCCGACGCTGACGAAGAAGTCGTGGCGCGGCGTCGGTTTGTCCAGCGAGTCCGCCAGGTTGCCGGCGAACCCGCCGAAGACGCCGGCGATGATCGCGGCCGTGTGCGCGCTGGCCTTCCCCAAGGCCGCCATGCGCGCGACCACGAGCGGCTCCACCGGCTTGGTGTTCGGCTTGCGGCGGATCCGGCGCAGCAGGTTGAAACCGGTGAAGGCCTCACCGAGCGCCAGCAGCAGCAGGGTGGGCACCGCCGTCCACGGCAGCGGCGGCAGCGACACGTACGCGGAACGCAACACCGCCCAGGTGATCACTGCCACGACGATCACGAGGGCGATGAGGAACAGCGGGCGGGACGGTCTCATGCAGGCTGCTGCAGAGCCAGATCGTCCCGGCGGCGGCAGGCCGACGGGCCTCCTTCCGCCTGCTTGGCCTCGGCCAGGTCGCCGACACGGCCATGCCCGGGCAGGAGCACGTCCGGCTCGATGTCGGCCCACGGCACGAGCACGAACGCACGCTCGTGCGCGCGCGGGTGCGGGAGGGTCAGGGCCGGGTCGTCGGACGAGATGTCCCCGAACACCACGATGTCGATGTCCAGCGTGCGCGGCCCCCAGCGGACCTCGCGGACGCGGCGCAGGGAGTTCTCGATGTTCAGCACGCGTTCGAGGAGGTTCTCCGGTGGGAGCCGCGTGTCGGCCACCACCACGATGTTGAGGTAGTCCCCCTGCTCGGGGATGGTCTCCCCGGGCGGGGCGAACGGGGCGGTCTCGTAGACCGGGGAGCATGCCACGAACTCCAGGCCGGGCGCGTCGAACAGCGCGTCGACCGCCTCCTGGAGGTTGTCCAGCCGGTCGCCGAGGTTGCTGCCGAGCGAGAACACGACGCGGTGCTCGACCAGCATGTGGCCGCCGGTCGCGGTGCGGTCGGGCATGCGGTCTGACGCTGTCATGGGCGACTCCTCCTGATCTTCACGGCGACGTCCGTGAAGGGATGCGGCACCGGGGCGCTCGGCTTGTGGACGGTGACCTCGGCCTCCACCACCGCCGGGTCCCCCAGGCATGTCTTCGCGAGCCGGTCGGCCAGCGTTTCGATCAGGTCGACGGGCTCCCCCTCGACGACCTCGACCAGCCTGCCGGCCAGCGTCCCGTAGTCGACGGTACGCGAGAGGTCGTCGTTCTCCGCGGCGGGACGGGTGTCGAGGCCGAGCGACACGTCGACCACGAACTCCTGCCCGAGTTCACGTTCGGCCGGCAGCACACCGTGCCGACCCCGGGCCCGCAGGCCGCGCAGCTCTATGCGGTCCAGGCTCATTCTTCCTCTATATCCGCGGGGTTGAGGACGGGCGAGCCGTGGTGCAGCAGAAGGCGCCACTGCCCGTCGACGCGTACGAACAGTTTCGTGGCCACGATGCTTCCTCCGGCGAGGAACCCGGTCTCGGAGTCCTCGTCCGCGGTGAGGACGTTCTCCTTGCAGGTGACCACGGCATGGTCACCGTAGATGTCGGTCTCGACGTCGGTCAGCACGAACTGGATGTAGGCGGTGTTGGCCATGATGAGCGCCCACGAGCGGAGGATCTCCTCGCGCCCGCGCAGCATCGTCCAGCCGGGGTGGACGCAGGAGACGCCCGCCGCGTAGGGGCCGTCGGCCCACACGTCCGCCATGCGGTCGAAGTCCCCCGCTTCGAAGGCGGCGTAGAACTCGGCATGGACCTCTTCCAGGTCGGCGCGGTTCACTGCACGGCTCATCGCTGGTCGCTCCCGGGGTGCATGGGACGGGCGGCCTCGATCGCGGCCGCCACGCGTACGGCGTCCACATTCGGACGTACCCGGTGCACGCGCACGCACCACGCACCGGCCGTCGCGGCGAGGGCCGTGACGGCGACGGTGGCGTCGTCGCACTCGGCGAACGGGCGGCGCGTCCCGTCCGGGTCGGCCAGCAGGGTCGTGAAGAAGCTCTTGCGCGAAGCGCCGACCAGGAGCGGGTAGCCCGTGCCGATGAGCTCGTTCAGGTGGGCCAGCAGGGCCCAGTTGTGGCCGGCTGTCGGGCTCTTGGCGAATCCGAGTCCCGGGTCCAGGACGACCATGGACGGGTCGACGCCCTCGCCGAGGACCGCATCAACGCGGTGCAGCAGTTCCTCGCGCACTTCGCGGACGACGTCGGCGTAGACGGAGCGGGTCTGCATGTCGTGGCTGTGGCCGCGCCAGTGCATCACCACATAAGGCACGTTGGCGGCCGCGACCACACGGGGCATGTCCGGGTCGGCCAGTCCGCCGCTCACATCGTTCACCAGCCGGGCGCCTACGGCGACGGCGGCCTCCGCCACCTCCGCGCGCATGGTGTCGACACTGACGGGGA
Organism: Actinomadura violacea; assembly: GCF_017573465.1. Taxonomy (GTDB): domain Bacteria; phylum Actinomycetota; class Actinomycetes; order Streptosporangiales; family Streptosporangiaceae; genus Spirillospora; species Spirillospora violacea. The sequence continues at coordinate 15,681 of NZ_JAGEPF010000014.1, read as the reverse complement.
CGTTCTCTTCCGTGAGCGCCCTGATGACGGGCACCACGCGGCGCAGTTCCTCCTCCAGGGACACCCGCTGCGCCCCTGGGCGCGTGGACTCGCCACCGACGTCGACGATGTCGGCGCCCTCGGCGACGAGGTCCAGGCCGTGGCTGACGGCCTTCTCCGGGTCGAACCAGGAGCCCCCGTCGGAGAACGAGTCCGGAGTGACGTTGACCACGCCCATGACGAGGCATCGCCCCGGCTGGGGCAGCCCCGGAACGGCGGCACTGGTCATATGGCCAACCCTATGCCTTGCCCACACCCCCTCAGAGCGCCGCCCTACGGCCGCCAAGGCGATTCCGCCCCGTCGATCCCGGCCCCGGCGGCGCGCTGGCCTCGCGACCGCCGATCGCCGCCGGCCGCCCCTCGCCGCCCACCCATCACATGCCGAACGGGCCTCAGCTCGACGCTGAGGCCCGTTCAGAGGTTCGGGTGAGTCCGTATGCGGTTCGAGGTCAGGAGCGCCCGAGGATCAGGCTCATCGCCTCACCCCGCGTCTCCGCATGATCACGGAAGTCGCCGCGCACCGCCGACGTCACCGTCTTGGCCCCCGGCTTGCGCACCCCGCGCATGGTCATGCACAGGTGCTCCGCCTCGATCACCACGATCGCGCCGCGCGGCTCCAGCACGCTCATCAGCGCATCCGCCACCTGGCTGGTCAGCCGCTCCTGCACCTGCGGGCGACGCGCGTATACGTCGACCAGCCGGGCCAGCTTCGACAGACCGGTGATCTGCCCCTTCTTGTTGGGCGTGTAGCCGACGTGCGCCACCCCGTGGAACGGCACCAGATGGTGCTCGCACACGCTGTAGACCTCGATGTCCTTCACCAGGACCATTTCCTCATGGTCGGCGTCGAACACCGTCGTCAGCGCGTCCTCGGGCCGCTGCCGCAGGCCGGCGAACTGCTCGGCGTACGCGCGCGCGACCCGCGCCGGGGTGTCGCGGAGCCCGTCGCGCTCGGGGTCCTCCCCGATCGCGAACAGGATCTCGCGCACCGCCTTCTCGATCCGCGCGTGGTCGAACCCCGGGGGGTCCTCCTGCACCGGCTCTTCGTCGTACGGGATGGCCAAGGCGGTCAGCTTTCGCCCGGGGCCGGGTCGGCGGACTCGGAGGTGACGCCGCCGCCCTGGCCGTTGTTCTTGGTCAGGTCGGTCACGTCCTGCGGGCCGAGCAGAGCCAGCTCCTTGGGCGTGAGCACCGGCGGGCGGTCCGACGGGAGGCGCTTGCCGTAGCCGGTGTAGGAGTTCTGGTGCGGCCGCTTCTGGATCGGCGCGAAGATCTGCAGCACCTGCTCCTTGGAGAGGGTCTCCTTCTCCATGAGGTTGACCACCAGGTCGTCCAGGACGTCCCGGTACTCCACGAGGATCTCCCACGCGGTGTCGTGCGCGGACTCGATGTAGCGGCGCACCTCGTCGTCGATCGCGGACGCGATGTCCTCGGAGTAGTCCCGCTCGTGGCCCATGTCGCGGCCGAGGAAGACCTCGCCCTGCCCGGTGCCGAACTTGCGGGCGCCGAGGCGCTCGCTCATGCCGTACTCGGTCACCATGTTGCGGGCGATGGAGCTGGCCTTCTCGATGTCGTTGGCCGCCCCCGTGGTCGGCTCGTGGAAGACCAGTTCCTCCGCGGTGCGCCCGCCCAGCAGCATGGCCAGCTGGTCGGTCATCTCCGAGCGCGTGGTGAGGAACTTGTCCTCCATGGGCAGCGTCATGGTGTAGCCCAGCGCGCGCCCGCGCGGGAGGATCGTCACCTTGTGCACGGGGTCGGAGTTCGGCAGCGCGTGCGCCACCAGCGCGTGCCCGCCCTCGTGGTAGGCGATGATCTTCTTTTCCTTCTCCGACATCACCCGGGTCTTGCGCTCCGGCCCGGCCATGACGCGGTCGATGGACTCCTCGAGGGTGTCCATGTCGATCAGCTTGCGGTCGAAGCGCGCGGTCAGCAGCGCCGCCTCGTTGATCACGTTCGCGAGGTCCGCGCCGGTGAAGCCCGGGGTGCGGCGCGCGATGATGTCCAGCTCCACGTCCGGCGCGAACGGCTTACCGCGGCCGTGCACTCGCAGGATGCCCTTGCGGCCCTCCAGGTCGGGGCGGTCCACGGTGACCTGCCGGTCGAACCGGCCGGGACGCAGCAGCGCCGGGTCCAGGATGTCGGGACGGTTGGTCGCCGCGATCAGGATCACGCCGCCCTTGACGTCGAAGCCGTCCATCTCGACGAGCAGCTGGTTCAGCGTCTGCTCGCGCTCGTCGTGGCCGCCGCCGAGGCCCGCGCCGCGGTGCCGGCCGACGGCGTCGATCTCGTCGATGAAGATGATCGACGGCGCGTTGGTCTTGGCCTGCTCGAACAGGTCGCGCACACGCGAGGCGCCGACGCCGACGAACATCTCGACGAAGTCGGAACCGGAGATCGAGTAGAACGGCACGCCCGCCTCGCCGGCCACGGCGCGCGCGAGGAGCGTCTTGCCGGTGCCGGGCGGGCCGTACAGCAGCACGCCCTTGGGGATCTTCGCGCCGATCGACTGGAACTTCGCCGGGTTCTGCAGGAAGTCCTTGATCTCTTCCAGCTCCTCCAGGGCCTCGTCGGCCCCGGCCACGTCGGCGAAGGTGGTCTTCGGAGTGTCCTTGGTGATGAGCTTGGCCTTGGACTTCCCGAAGTTCATGACCCGCGAGCCGCCGCCCTGCATCTGGTTCATGATGAACAGGAAGATCAGCACGATGACCACGATCGGCAGCAGGCTGAACAGCAGATTCAGGAAGAAGCTCTGCTTGGGGACATCAACGTTGTAGCCGCCCGGCAGTTGCTTGCTGTCGGCCTGCTTCTGCAACTGGTTCTGCAACTGCAGGCCCTGGCCGTCGACCCAGGAGGCCTGCTGCTGCTTGCCGTTCTTGAGCGTGACCTCGATCCGCTGGTCCTTGTCGACGATCTTCGCGGACTTCACCTGGCCCGCGTTGATCTCCTCGACGACCTTGGAGGTGTCGGTCTTCTCGAACGAACGGCCGGGGTTGACGCCCCACATCACAAGGGCGACCAAGAGGCCGAACAGCAGGATCCACAGCAGCGGCCCGCGAAAATAGCGCTTCACGTCCATTTATCCGGTTACCCCTACGGGGCCCGTCCCTCCTGACCAACGTCTGTGTGCGATCCTCGCCCGCCCGGGGGGCGGACGCCACTGCGACCAACAAAAGCTCCGTCGCCCGGGGCTCCGGACCCACCGAGGCGGTCTCCCTCACGTGGCTCCCTGACCCGAGGGCCCGGGATAGTGACGGTACACCGCAGGGCACAGGAGACGCAGCCAGCGCCGATCTCCTGATCCTCTTCATATACCCGTCAACGACCTTTGCAACGATCCGTCACGGCCCCTTGTTCCCAGGGGCCCCCGGCAGGCCGTGCGGAAACGGGGTCAGGCGCCCTCCCCGCCGTACACGTGCGGCGCCAGAGTCCCCACGAAGGGGAGGTTCCGGTACTTCTCCGCATAGTCGAGCCCGTACCCGATGACGAACTCGTTGGGGATGTCGAACCCGATGTACCTGACGTCGAGGTCGGCCTTCACCGCCTCGGGCTTTCGCAGCAGCGCGCAGATCTCCAGGGACGCCGGGCCGCGCGAGCGCAGGTTGCTGACCAGCCACGACAGTGTCAGGCCCGAGTCGACGATGTCCTCCACGATGAGGACGTGCCGGTCGAGGATGTCGGTGTCCAGGTCCTTGAGGATGCGGACGACGCCGGACGACTTTGTGCCCGAGCCGTAGGACGAGACGGCCATCCAGTCCATCTGAGCCGGCGTGTGCAGCGCGCGCGCGAGGTCCGCCATGATCATGACGGCGCCCTTCAGGACGCCGACGAGGAGCAGGTCCTTGCCCTCGTAGTCGGCGTCGATCTGCGCGGCGAGCTCGCGGACCTTCGCCTGCAGGTCGGCCTCGGGGATCAGCACTTTCGCCAGATCGTTGCCCAGGTCCTTCTCGTCCACAACCCCACCCTCATCGTTGTGACTTCGCCCCTCCTCGTGGGACGGGCGCCTTGCGCGACGGGAACGCCGTGTGACGGGTCGCACACGAGCGGCGTCAAACCGGGCCGAACAGCAGCCTCCCATACCGCCGGAACGCTCGAAGCCCCCCGGGCAGATCGACGTGCCGCTGGCCGTGCCAGGCCGTGACCAGCCGATCCATAGCATCGACATGGACGGCCGCGAGCGTACCCGGTGGACTGCCCGCTTTGAGCGCGGCCATCCGCAAGACGCGCGTACGGAGGGCTCTGGGCAGTTGTTCGAGGCCGTCCACACGGATGGCGATGGCCGCCTCGTCGTCGGTGTCGACGAGGCCGCCGGTGTCCAGGAGGTCGTCGTACGCGCGCGCGGCCAGATCGTCCAGGGCGTCGGCGTCGTCGCGCAGCATCCGGGCCGTTCGCGCCAGCGCCTCGGCGATGCCCGGCCCGATCGTCTCCTCAAGGACGGGCAGCGCTTGGTGCCGTACGCGCACGCGCGTGTAGGCGGGGTCGTCGTTGTGGGGGTCGTCCCAGGGTTCCAGTCCCATCGCGAGGCAGGCCCTGCGCATGGTCGCCCGGTCCAGTTCCAGCAGGGGCCGGAGATACAGAACGTCACCACTGGCTGTCGGGCGGCTGAGGGCGGGGGGCATTCCCGCCAAGGAGCGGGCTCCGGAGCCGCGCGCCAGCCCCAGCAGGACCGTCTCCGCCTGGTCGTCTCGGGTGTGGCCTAGGAGGACCGCTGCCGCGCCGAGCCGACCGGCTGCACGGTCCAACGCCGCATAGCGGGCGTTGCGGGCCGCGTTCTCCGTGCCGCCTTCACCGTCCACGGTGACCGCGATGGACCCGGCCGGGTCCAGCCCCAGATCCGCGAGGGTGCGAACGACCGCGTCCGCGCGCGCGCCCGAACCTGCCTGCAGGCCATGGTCGATCGTTATGCCGCCCGCTTGAAGCCCTGCCCTGGGCGCCTCGAAAGCGAGGGCTCCCGCCAGCGCCAGGGAATCGGCGCCGCCGCTGCATGCGACGAGCGTCATACCGCGCGCGGGCAGGCCGGCCAGCACGCGCCGCACTGCCAGCCGCACTGCCGCCACCGCCGGATCAGGACCCATGGCAAACGTCTATCACCGGGCGGTACAGCCCCGCGGAGGCGGTGTCCAGCCCGCTCTGGCCGACGGCTACGCGTGCGCCTCCTGCGATCCCGTCACGCCTCGCTGGCCTCAGGCGGGGCCACGTCGATGGCGCGCGGGCCGATGACCCGGTTCATCCAGCGGGCCGGCTCCTTGATCTCGTCGTGCGTCGGCAGGGACTCCGGGGACTCCCAGACCTGGTTGAACCCGGTCATGCCGGCCTCCGCGACGACCCGCCGGACGAACCGCGAGCCCTCCGCGTACTGCTTCATCTTCAGGTCGATGCCCAGCAGGCGGCGGATCGTCTTGTCCAGCTTGGAGCCGCCGTCGCGGCGCCCCTGGAACCGGGACCGGATCTGCTCGACCGACGGCACGACCTCCGGCCCGACCGCGTCCATGACGTAGTCGCCATGCCCCTCGACCAGGGTCATCACCGCGGTGAGCCGGTCCAGGATCTTGCGCTGTTCGGGGCTCTGGATCGCGTCGATGAGGTTGGCGTCCCCGCCGCGCACCGCGTCGGCCACGGCCTCGGCCGCGTCCCGGATCCGGTCCAGCATCACGCCGGGATCCAGATCGGACGCCAGCAGGAACTGGGTCATCTGGTCCTGCACGTACTCGCGCAGCCACGGAACACCGGTGAACTGGGCGCGGTGCGTCTCCTCGTGCAGGCACACCCACAGCCGGAAGTCGCGCGTGTGCACGCCGAGTTCCTGCTCCACATGCACGATGTTGGGCGCCACCAAGGTGAGGCGTCCGGTCGGCGCCTGCCCGGACGGGTCCGGCGGCAGGAACAGCTCGTACTGGCCGAGCACACGGCTCGCCATGTAGGCCAGGATCGCACCGACCTGCATTCCGGTCACACGCGAACCGACCGCCTGGACGACCACATTGCCGGCGCCGCCGAGCGGGCCGGGGCCGCGGCGTTCGGTCATCTGCTCCATGAGCGGTTCGAGCACGACCCGGAAGCCGTCGACGTTGGCGCGGATCCATCCGGGCCTGTCCACGATCGTCGCCGGGGCCGGATCGACCTCGGAGGCCATCCCGGTGAAGTCCCGCACGTGCCCGTGCGCGTCCCTGGACAGCTCGCGCAGCTCCGCCACCACTGCACGGGCCTCTTCGTGGCTGACCTGCGGTCCTGGACGCACCAGCCGGGTGCCCGCCTGGACCGCGACGTTCCAGTCGATCATTGAGGCGCTCATGTGCTCCACCGTACTTTTCGGACACGGCGCCGGAGCGCCCCTGCACGATCGTTCAACGAACAACCGTTCTGGTTATCTCCCGTACGGCCCCGCCCACACTCCGATCGGCCACCGCGGCCCGCGACGATCAGCAGCCGCACCCGGCCACGGCCGCCGCGAGCTGGTCGAGCTTGCCCGGATCCACCGGCCCTTTCCCGTCCCCGGCCATGAACGCGAACGTCAGCAGCCGTCCGTCGGCGTCGTAGGTGAGCCCCGCCAGTGTGCTGACGCCGGAAAGCGTGCCCGTCTTCGCGCGCACGACGCCCGCGCCCGCCTGGCTCGTCGCGACGGTGTAGCGCGGCGGCCTCAAGGTGCCCGAGAACCCGGCGATGGGCAGTCCGGTGATGACCGAACGCAGCTGCGGGTGCGCCGGGTCCGCCGCAAGGGCGATGATGCGCGCGAGCGCGAGCGGCGTGATGCGGTTACGCGGCGACAGGCCGCTGCCGTCGTTGACCGACACGCCCTGGGTGACACCGAGCTTGGCCAGCGTCTGCCGCACGGCCTGCGCCGCGTCCGCGAACGTCGCCGGACGGCCCAGCTTGATGGCCACCTGCCGGGCCATCGCCTCGGCGACGTCGTTGTCGCTCTCCGTCAGCAGGTGTTCGATGAGCGCGGACAGCGGTGGTGACTGCACCGCGCCTAGGCGGGTCGCGTTCTTCTGCGCGGCGGCCCTGCGGCCCGCTTTCGCCCTCACCCCGTCCCTGGTCAGCAGGTTGGCGAAGATGGCCGCGGCCGCGGACGGAGGGTCGGACACCCGCGCGCGCTTGGTGGGATCAGCCGGAGAGACGCGTCCCTCGTCGACGGTCAGGGCGGTCACCGGCGCCAGTTCGCCTTCCGGCAGGTAGTTCGGCTTCCACCCGGCCGCAGTGCGCGGCCCTTGGTAGGCCGATGCGTCGTAGTCCACGCGTACCTGCGTCACACCGGCCGCCTTGAGGGCCGTGGCGGTCTGCTTGGCGAGGTCCAGCAGCGACGCGTAGGGCGGGTGCCCCTCGTCCGTGCGCGCGGGAAGTGCCGTCAGGGTAGGATCCCCGCCTCCGACCAGGACGATCCCGCCGCCGGTACCGCGCACGACCTGAGTGGTGATCCGGTGTGCGGGGCCGACGGTGGCCAGAGCGGCGACGGTCGTCGCCAGCTTGGTCGTGGAGGCCGGCGTGGCGGGCTGGTCGGCGCGCTGCGCGAACAGCGTGCGACCGGTCTTCACGTCCACGACCACGGCGTTGATCTTCGCCTTGGGGCCGCCGATGAGCGCCGCCAGCCGCCCGCCCAGGGCCTGGGGGCTCGGCGCGCGCCCCCCGGCGGGATCCGCCGCGGGGATCTCGGCCGACGCACGCACCAGATCGCGCGCCGCGACGCCGGGCGGCTGCGGGGACAGGTGCCTGTCCGGTGTGAGTTTCACCACTGCCAGCCCCGCGGCGACGATGAAAACGTTAAGGAGGGACAGCGACAGTACGGCAAGGGCACGCCCGCGTGCAGGCACGTGACCGCCCCTCTCCCACTCAGCACTCACCAACGTGCGACATCCTTATATAAGGGAACCCACCCCCGTGGGGTCGGCCTCGCCCGCGCAGACCCCGAAAGACTATTCACTGCGACCGCGCAGGGAGCGGAGGACATCTTGGATTTCGACGTCACCATTGAGATCCCGAAGGGCCAGCGGAACAAGTACGAGGTAGACCACGAGACCGGCCGCATCCGGCTCGACCGCATGCTCTTCACCTCGACGCAGTACCCGGCCGACTACGGGTTCGTCGAGGACACGCTGGGCGAGGACGGGGACCCTCTGGACGCCCTCGTGCTGCTCCAGGAGCCGACGTTCCCAGGGTGCCTGATCCGCTGCCGCGCGGTGGGGATGTTCCGGATGACCGACGAGGCCGGTGGTGACGACAAGGTCCTGTGCGTCCCGGCGACGGACCCGCGCATGGAGCACCTGCGCGACATCCACCACGTCCCCGAGTTCGACCGGCTGGAGATCCAGCACTTCTTCGAGGTCTACAAGGACCTGGAGCCCGGCAAGTCCGTCGAGGGCGCCAGCTGGGTGGGGCGCGTCGAGGCCGAGGCCGAGATCGAGCGTTCCCGCAAGCGCGCGGTCGACCAGAGCGGCCACTGATCCATGTCCGGCGCTGCCGGCCCGCTGTGGGCCGGGGCCGGAAGTCGCGCAACGGCGTAGATCCGCTCCCCGCCGTATACGCGTCAGGGCTTGCGCAGAACCCTTCCGTACGGGAGACCGTGCGGAAGGGTTCTCGCTTCCGCACGAGCGGTTCTCACTTCCGCACGAGCTGTGCTCGCTTCGGTGCGGGCCATGCCCGGTCGCCTGTGCGTGCTCTGCGGCGCTGCGCTCAGCCCGCAGGACGGGTCGCCCCGATCAGCCCGGTGCGGTGGATGCTGGAGATGCGAACGCGCGCACCCGTGTAGGGCGCCTCCACCATCCTGCCGCCGCCGATGTACACGCCCACGTGGTGGATGGTGTCCGGGTTCGAGGTGTCGGTGGCGAAGAACACCAGGTCGCCGGGGCGGAGCCTGTCGAGGGGGACGTGCGGGCCCGACGTCCACTGCGTGCCCGTCCAGTGGTCGAGCCGGACGCCCACCTTGCCCCACGCGTACATGGTCAGCCCGGAGCAGTCGAAGCCGAGCGTGCCCGCTCCTTGGTCGACTCCCAGACTGGGCCCGCCGAAGGTGCCTCCGCCCCAGGAGTACGGGGTGCCGAGCCAGTCGAGCGCCGCCTGCGCCACGGTCGCGCCGCGCCTGACGACATTGGCGGTGTCCACGCCGGCACCGGCATGCTCCAGGCCGGCACGGACCTTGCGGGCAGCGCGCGCTTCGAGGGCACGCTCCCGTTCACGTGCGAGCCGGTCCGCGCGCGCTTGGGCCTGGCCCAGCCGCTTCTCCAGCACGCGTTTCCGGTCCGCGATGCTCTTGATGGACGCCTGCTGCTTCGCCACCGCCGCCTGCGCTTGGCCCTTGGCCGCTTCGGCGTTCTTGGTCGCCGCGGTCTGGTCCTGAAGCGCGGCCTGCGCCTGCCGCCGGAACACGTCCGCGACGGTCCTGGCCGCCTTGACCCGGCGGACCATCGTGGTGCGCTGCTCGGCCAGCACCTCGACCATCCCAGCCCGGTCCATAAAGCCTTGCGGGCCGCCCCTGCCGGAGATCGCCGAGGAGACCCGGTCATAGCCGGTGTTGTCCTGGTACACGCGCGCGGCGAACGACGCCAGCTCGTCCTGGGCCTGACCCACGCGGCGGGCCGCCTCGGTCAGTCGCTGCTGGGTGTCGAGGTAGGCCTGCTGGGAACGTTCCAGCTTGAGCCGCTCTCCGTTGTACCGTTCCACCGCAGCCTCGGCCGCGGTGTTCAGGCCGTCCAGCTCCCCATCCGCCTGGGCGAGTTCCGCCTTCGTCCGTCCGACGTCCGCGGCGCGGTCCCTCGCCAGCTGCCGGCTCTTCTCGACATCGTGCGCGCTCGGCACCGGCTTGCCCGCCGCACGCGGCGCCGTACGGGCCGACACAGGCGGGACAAGCCAGCTCATGCCGACCGCCATTCCGGCGGAGAACACCATCAACCGGAGGGTCGCGTTCCGCGCGGAGGAGGCCGGTCCACGACGACGAGGCTCTGCTGCGCTCGGTCCCATGAACACGTCCTCCCCCTGGCGTGTTTTACTTAGCGCAAATGATCACCTACGAAGCGTAGTTGAGACGGGCAACAATCGGAACGTCCGTCACGCGGGCGTCGCACTTCCGTCCGACGCGGACGGTGAGCCGGGGGCCGCCGAAGAGGCGGGTGGTGTCGAGGACGGCGGCGGATCCGGTTCCCCACCCGAGGACGGCGGATCGGACGGCGTCGGCGAATCCGAGTGCGGCGGCGCGGACGACGAAGGCGGGTTCGGGTCGGACGATGTGGGCGGGTCACCGGGCCGCTGCGTCTCCGGCGGCGTGGACGGTGCGCCGGTGCCGGGCCCGGTCGGTGTAGGAGTGGGGCTTGAACCGCCCCCTGGCGGGGGCGGAGTGTCGGCGCGCCATGTCACGCACACCTGCGTCCCGCCGGGCTGGAACGTGATGCCGCCTTCGCCACGCGCGCGCGATTGGCGGGACGCGTGCACGGCAACGGTCGCGGTCTGACCGGCCTCTAGCCGCCCCGAGGTCTTGTCCAATCGGAGCGCACCCCAGGCTTTGGCACTCCACGACACGGGCGCACCCACTGCCTGTAGCTCCACCGTGCCGTCCGAGCCTCCGGCCATGTCGAGATACAGCGGAGAAACGACGAGGGCGCCCGATGGGCTCATCGGGCTGGGAAGAGGACCTCCAGGTATCGGCGGCGCGGGAGGCGACGGGTACAGGGCGGTGGGCGGCGCGGAGGAGCCTAACGAGCCCAACGGAAAAGTGGCCGAGACGGGTGCGACATCGACGGTCCCTGCCCCGCCTCCCCTTGTTGGATGGCCGCCCGGTGTCGGGCTCTGAGAAAGGCCGAGAACCGCGCTGGGCCGCGGTCCAGCTAGAGTCCCCGCCCGCCCGGCGTCTTCCGACTGGCCGAAGAGGCCGCGCACGGCGGTGATGCCGCCTCCGAACAGGACCGCCACTAGCACGAGCACGGCGAAGGCACGGGCGGCCTGTGCGGCCAAGCCGTCCGGCGGTAACAGACCGCGGTCGCCCTTCGGCCGCCTTCGCGGCGAGAACCGTCCTCTGGGACGGGGCGCCCTCAACTGGCCCGCGGACTGCCCCGGCTGTACAGGGAAGCCGGCCGACGTGAACTCGGTGACGCGAGTGGCGACGAAGAGCCGGTAGCCGACGAGCTCGGAATCCATGAAGCAGCTCATCACCCGGACCTTCAACTCCTCGGGCGGGTCCGCGTCCGGGAGCAGCCCGTACACCTTGGCCGCCGATACGCTTCGCGGCCGGAAGGCGCCGCAGACGGCGCACTCCTGCGCGTGCGCCAAGAGCTGCTCGCTCAGATCTGCGGTGAGGTCACCGTGCCGCTGCCGCAGAAGCCGGGCCCGTTCCGCGCACCCGTAAGGCCCCTGCTGCGCGAGGATCTCCGCGGTCAGTGCCGCTTCGAGTTCTGCGTGCGCGCGCTCCAGAACGACCTCGGCCTCCTTGGCCGAGACATCGAGAATGGCGGCCAGATCCGGAATGGACATCTGGTGCCGCACGCGCAACTCGAGGATCTCTCTGGAGACGGCCCTAAGCGCGGCCACGGCCTCCCATGCGGTGATCCTTTGATCCACGTCCTCCTGATCGTGGCTGGCGACCGGCAGATCGGGCGGACGCTCCCGCACAGGCGTCCGCCGAGCGCACTCCAACCGGGCGATGGCGTACAGCCATGGCCCGAACCGGTCGGGATCGCGCAGCTTGCCGATGTGGGCCTCTGCCACGACGAACGCGTCCCGCAGCGCCACCTGTGCGGCGTCCCGCTCCCGCAACTGGAACCAGCAGTAGGCGTAGAGCCTGTCGGCGTAGGCCGCGTACATGTCGGCCGGGGCGCCGGCGTCGCGTACGCGCAGCGCCTCGACCAGGAGATGGTCGTTCATACCGGAAAAGGTAAAGCCTCCCGCAGGGCTTTACCGGCAATTCCAAGAGATCGAACTCGACAGTCGAACTCAATTCTTCCGCATTTTTGGCCGCTTTTCCTTAGTGTTGCATTTAGAGGTTTTGGCGGGGTTCGTCCGACCTCCTGCCCTCCCGTCCGACCGGCGGGCGAAGCCGACCACCGCTGTCATCTTGCGGATTTGACACTGTCATCGTGACAGTGTCATCATCGAGCCATGGACGTCACCTGGACGATCGGCGAGCTGGCGGAGCGCGCTGCGGCGGTTCTCGCCGTCGGCGAATCCGCGCAGGTCAACGGCCGGGTGCGCGACCTGCCCAATGAGCGGCTGATCCGCTGGTACACCACGATCGGGCTGGTCGACCCGCCCGCCGGTCGGCGCGGCCGCACCGCGCTCTACGGCCCGCGCCACCTCCTCCAGCTCGTCGCGATCAAGCGCCGCCAGGCGGCCGGCCGCTCGATCGCCGAGATCCAGCTCGAACTCGCAGCGGCGACCGACGCCACCCTCGAAGGGATCGCGGCCCTCCCGCCGGGCGCGGCGGATCCGGACGCCGCAATGCAGGACCCGGCCACGACCGCACCCGCCCTGCCGCCCTCGGGTACTCCGGCAGGAGAAGCGCCTCCGAGGAACCCCGAGGCCGCCTCTCAGGACGGCGCCGCCGCTCCCGCGAAGTCAGCGGGAACCGCGCCGCTCACCGACGGCACAGAGCCCGAGGACCACGGAACGCGACCTAGAGAGCGTTTCTGGAGCGCTCGTCCCGACGTGTCCTACGGCCGCGCCGCCGTAGTGGAGAACCGTCCCCGCCCCGTGCTCCCCGTCGTACAGGGCGTCCGTCTAGCCCCCGACCTCACCCTCCTTCTGGAGACCGGCTCCCTCAGCGCCGATGACCTCCAGGCCATCGAGACCGCCGCGCGGCCGCTGCTCGACGAACTGGCCGCACGCGGGCTCATCGCCTCCCCCGCAGACTCCGTTCGCACGCCCGCCGACCCTCCCCGGAGGCCGCAATGACCGTCCGCATACTGCCCCTGCCCGAGACCGACGAGCCCGCGGCCCCCGAGGGCGGGCTCGGCGCACTGGCCACCGACCGGGGCAACCTCCCGCTCGACTCCGTCGACGTGCGCGCATCGATCACCGGACTGGCCGCCGGGGTCGAGGTCGTCCAGGGTTTCCGCAACCCGTTCGACGTACCGCTGGAGGCGACCTACATCTTCCCGCTGCCCGACCGCGCCGCCGTGACCGCGATGCGGATGGAGGCGGACGACCGGGTCGTCGAAGGAACGCTGAAGGAACGAGGCCAGGCCCGCCAGGACTACAGCGCCGCCATAGCGGCCGGGCAGCGCGCCGCCCTCGCCGAAGAGGACCGGCCGGACGTGTTCACCATGCAGGTGGGCAACATCCTTCCCGGGGAACGCGTGACGATCAGCCTCGCGCTCACCCAGCCGCTGCCGCACGAGTCGTCCTCCACGGCGACGTTCCGCTTCCCGCTGGTCGTGGCGCCCCGCTACATCCCGGGAACGCCGCTGGACGATGAGGCCGCGGGCGGCGGAGCGGCCGAGGACACCGACGCGGTGCCGGACGCGTCCCGGATCAGCCCGCCCGTGCTGCTGCCGGGGTTCCCCAACCCGGTGCGCCTGGCGATCAGTGCCGACATCGACCCGTCCGGCCTGCCGCTCACCGAGATCCGGTCGGCCTTGCACGTGGTGACCGAGGAGAGCGACGCGGGCCGCACCACGGTCCGGCTCCGTCCCGGCGAGCGCCTCGACCGCGATTTCGTCCTGCGGCTGGGCTTCGCCCCTCAGGAGAGCGCGGCGCTGTCCCTGGTTCCGGACGAGAGCGGCGACGAGGGCACCTTCAGCCTCACCGTCCTGCCCTCCGGGGACGCCCGGCCGCGCCCACGCGACGTGGTGCTGATCCTCGACCGCTCGGGCAGCATGCACGGCTGGAAGATGGTCGCCGCGCGGCGGGCCGCCGCGCGGATCGTCGACACGCTCCGCGACGAGGACCGGTTCGCCGTCCTGTCGTTCGACACCGTCGTCGAGCGCCCCCGCGACCTCGGCTCCGGCCTGGTCCCGGGCACGGACCGCAACCGGTTCCGCGCCGTCGAGCACCTGGCCGCACTCGACGCCCGCGGCGGCACCGAGATGCTCACCCCGCTCAACGAGGCGTGCCGCCTGTTCGCCGGCTCCGAACGCGACCGCGTGGTGGTCCTCATCACCGACGGGCAGGTCGGCAACGAGGACCAGATCCTCGCTCAGCTGGCTCCGCGCCTGCGGGGCGTCCGCGTCCACACCGTCGGCATCGACCGCGCCGTGAACGCCGGCTTCCTGAACCGCCTGGCCGCGATCGGCCAGGGCCGCTGCGAGCTGGTGGAGTCCGAGGACCGCCTCGACGCGGCCATGGACCAGATCCACCACCGCATCGGTGCGCCCGTCGCCACCGACCTCTCTTTGCAGGCCGAGGGCTTGGAGGTCGTCCCCGGCTCCGTGGCCCCCGCCCGCCTGGGCGCCCTCTTCCCAGGTGTGCCCCTTGTGATCGCGGGCCGTTTCCGCGGCGAGCCCACCGGGTCGGTGACCGTCCACGGCACCGCGGCCGACGGCGCCGCCTGGCGGCAGCATGCGTCCGGCACGATCGCCCATAACCCCGCCGCCACGGCGATCTGGGCGCGCGCGCACCTGCGCGACCTTGAGGACCGCTACACCGTTGGCGGGCCCCCGGACCTCGAACAACACATCGTCGAGACCTCACTGCGGTTCGGGGTCCTGTGCCGCTTCACCGCCTTCGTCGCCGTGGACAGCCGGGTCGTCACCGACTCGGCGGCGCCGCACCAGGTCGTCCAACCCGTGGAGGTGCCGAGCGGCTGGGCCGCCCCCGCAGCGTCGTACGGAGCGGCGAGTCCGCTGATGGCACCGCCTCCCGCCCAGCCCGCAAGCGGTCCGCCCCCCTCGACCTTCGCCCCGCCTACTCCGAGCGCGCCTTCCGGCCCGCCGCCTCCGCAGGCCCTGCCCACGCAACCGCCGGCACCCGCAGGCGGATCCCCGGCAAGGAGCCGGCTTGGGGGCTACATGGCTCCGGAGGACGACCTCGACGTCCCCGACTTCCTGGGAACGGGCGCGCCGCCTCCCCCTCCCGACCTCAGCGTCCTCAAGCGGGAACTGGCGGAGCGGCTCGAGTCGATGCGGAGCACCCCGGACGACCACGCCCGCCGCGTCATCTGCCTGCGGCAGGACGTCCTCCCGGTCCTGATGTCGGTCATCGAACGCATGCGGCCGCTCTTCGCTCCCGGCGCCGAACCGCTCCGCGCACTGGAGGCGCTCCGCGATGATCTGATCCGCCTCTCGCCCGGCACCGAGGCGCAACAGGTCGGCGGACTCTGGTCTCGCACACTGCGAGTCCTCGGCGACTTCACCGGCGAAGCCGCCAAGTCCCCGGCCCGCCGTCCGTTCTGGAAGCGCAGCCAGTAATCCCGCTTCCGGCACGGCCGCTCACCACACCGCACGCGCAACCAGGTGATCACGCAAGGCGCAGACCGGTAGCTCCGGCTTCAAAGCACGGCTGGTCAGAGCAGGCCGCCTGGCGCGGCGATGGGATGCCGGGTGGTGAGCGAAGAGGCTGGACCGCGAAGGGGCTGAACGGCGAAGGCGGTGGACGACCGAAGCGGACGGCCGACGCAGTGGACGGCCGACGCAGTGGACGGCCGACGCAGTGGACGGCCGACGCAGTGGACGGCCGACGCAGTGGACGGCCGACGCAGTGGACGGCCGACGCAGTGGACGGCCGACGCAG